>DATCAT010000019.1:0-218069 GCA_036512455.1 Rhizomicrobium sp. | reverse complement strand
CCCTGCCCAAGCCCCTAAACGTGCTCTTCATCACCGCCGACCAGTGGCGCGCCGAGTGACTGTCGGCGCTGGGCCACCCGACCGTGAAGACGCCTCATCTCGACGCCCTGGCGCGCGAAGGTGTGCTGTTCGCCAACCACTTCGCCAATGCCGTGCCGTGCGGGCCGTCGCGCACCTCGCTGCACACCGGCATGTATCTGCAGAACCACCGCTCCGGCACCAACGGCACGCCGCTCGATGCGCGCCACACCAATTGGGCGAAAGAGGCGGCCGCGATCGGCTACGACCCGGTGCTGTTCGGCTATACCGACACGAGCCTGGATCCGCGCGAACTGGAGGACGACGATCCCTGGCTGCGCACCTATGAAGGACCGCTGCCGGGCATTCGACCGCTCGTCCTGATGGGCGAGACGCCCTATCCCTGGACCGACTGGCTGAAGACCAACGGCTATCCCGTGCCCGAACCGATCGCGAAGGCCTATGCGTATCGCGCCGGCGGACCTGACTACGAGGACGGCGCAGCGGTGCCCAAGCCGCTGGCCTATCCGGCCGAGGCCGACGACACCAATTTCCTGGTCGACCGCTGCATCGACTACATCCAGGGCGCCGAGGGCCCGTTCGTCGCGCATCTGTCGATCCTGCGGCCGCATCCGCCGTTCATCGCGCCCGAGCCCTACAACGCGATGTACGACCCGCTGGCGGTGCCCGGCTTTGCGCGCCTCAAGACACCGGAAGACGAAGCGGTCCAGCATCCCTGGCTGCGGCATCAGCTCTCGCGCCGCCAATACCGCGCCAGCGCGGACGAGAAAAAGCTGCGCCGGCTGAAGGCGGTCTATTACGGGCTGATGAGCGAGGTCGACGCTGCGCTCGGGCGCGTCTTCGCGTTCCTGAAGGAGACGGGCCGCTGGGACAATACGCTGATCGTCTTCACCTCGGACCATGGCGAGCAGATGGGCGATCACTGGCTGCTGGGCAAATGCGGCTATTTCGACGCGTCCTATCGCATTCCGCTGATCGTGCGCGATCCGAGGCAAACGGCCGATGCGGCGCGCGGCAGCGTGGTCAGGCGCTTCACCGAGAATGTCGACATCATGCCGACCTTACTGGAGGCGATCGGCGCGGATATTCCGCTGCAATGCGATGGCATGTCGCTGTGTCCGTTCCTGCACGGCAAGGGCGCGCCAGCCAACTGGCGCAGCGAGGCGCATTGGGAATTCGACTTTCGCGATCCCGCCGACGACACGGCCGAGCGCAAGCTGGATCTGACCCTGCACCAATGCACCATGAACATCGTCCGCGACGAGCGCTTCAAATATGTCCACTTCACCAAGCTGCCGCCGCTGCTCTTCGACCTCACCAAGGACCCCGGCGAATTCGTCAATTGCGCCGGCGATCCGCGCTATTTGGGGATCATGCTGGAATATGCGCAGAAGCTGCTCTCCTGGCGCATGAACCACGACGAGCAGGTTTTGACGCATATTTCCCTGACCCATGACGGGCCGGTCGCGCGCACCGCCATGCGCTATTGAACGGCGCCCCAGGCGTCCTATCTTTCATCAAACAGGGGACTGCATGCTTTCCATCCACAATCTGACCCACGTCTATGCGCGGGGCGTGCGCGCCCTCGATTCCGTCAGCCTGGACATACCGGCCGGCATGTTCGGCCTGCTGGGCCCCAACGGTGCGGGCAAGTCCACGCTGATGCGCTGCATCGCGACGCTGCAGACGCCGACCAGCGGCACGATCCGGTTCGACGGCATCGACGTGATCAAGGAGCCGGAGAAGCTGCGCCAGGTGCTGGGCTACCTGCCGCAGGATTTCGGCGTCTACCCGCGCGTCACCGCCTACGACATGCTCGACCATATGGCGGTGCTCAAAGGCGTGACCCGCCGCGGCGAGCGGCGCGAGACGGTCGAGGCGCTGCTCAACCAGACCAATCTGTGGAGCGTGCGCAAGAAAGCCATCGCCGGGTTCTCCGGCGGCATGCGCCAGCGCTTCGGCATCGCCCAGGCGCTGATCGGCCGGCCGTCGCTGCTGATCGTCGACGAGCCGACGGCGGGCCTCGACCCCGAGGAACGCAACCGTTTCCTCAACCTGCTCTCGGAAGTCGGCGAGCAGATCGTCGTGATCCTCTCGACGCATATCGTGGACGATGTCTCCGACCTCTGTCCGCGCATGGCGATCATCGCCGAGGGCCGCATCGTCGGCAGCGGCGCGCCCGACGAATTGACTCGTGCCCTCAAGGGCCGGGTCTGGAAAAAGACCATCGGCAAGGGCGAGTTGGAATCCTATCGCCAGAAATACAACGTCATCTCAACGCGCCTGGTCGGCGGCCAGACCGTGGTGCACATCGTGTCGGACGCCGATCCCGGCAACGGCTTTGCCGCGGTCGAGGCCGGACTGGAAGACGTCTATTTCTCGACCCTGATCCATTCGCGCCAGGCGGCGTAGACGATGTTCTTCAAGATCGCCGGCTTCGAATTCCGCTATCAACTGCGCTCGCCGGTGTTCTGGACGGCGTTCGGCATCTTCTTCCTGCTGACGTTCGCCGCCACGACAGTGCCCCAGGTCCAGATCGGCTCCAACGGCGCCACCAACGTGAATTCGCCGTCCGCGATCCTGCAGGAAATGGGGATCATGAGCATCTTCGCGATCTTCGCCCTGACGGCGTTCGTCGCCAATGTCGTGGTGCGCGACGACGAGACGGGCTACGGCCCGATCGTCCGCTCCACGCGGATCACAAAATTCGATTACCTATTCGGCCGCTTCGCCGGCGCCTTCACGGCCGGCGCGCTGATGATGCTGTCTCTGCCGCTGGGCATTCTGATCGGCTCCTTCATGCCATGGCTCGATCCCATGAAGCTCGGTCCGTTCCGCCCGGAGGACTATCTCTACGCCTATTTCATCCTGGTGCTGCCGACGATCTTCGTGCTCGGCGCGGCCTTCTTCGCGCTCGCCACCGCCACGCGCTCGATGATGGCGACCTATGTCGGCGTGGTGGCGTTTCTCATTCTGTATCTGATGCTGACGGTCCTGTTCTCGAAGCCGCAATACGACCACATCGTCGGGCTGTTGGAGCCGTTCGGTATCGGTGCGATCCAGGAGGTGATGAAATACTGGACGACGTCCGATCGCAATACGATGCTGCCGCCGCTGGTGGGTGTCGTCCTGATAAATCGCGCGGTCTGGTTCGCCATGACCTTCGTCCTGCTGGGCGTGGCCTATGTCAGCTATCGCTTCGAGACGCGCGGCGCCAAGAACGCAAAGGTGGAGAAGAAAGAAGCCGTCATCGTCCGCGCCCGCAGCGGTCCGCTGCCGGCGCCGCATTTCGACGCGGCCAGCCTGGCCGTGCAAAGCTGGAAATGGACCCGCTTCGAGATGGCGCAGGTCTTCAGGAGCCCGGCTTTCTTCGTGCTGCTCGCGCTTGGCCTGCTCAACGCGCTGGGCGCCATGGCCTTCACGACCGAGCGGGCCGACTTCACGGTGCTGCCCGTCACCAATCTGATGATCCTGACCCTCAACGGCGCCTTCTCGATCATCCCGGTGATCGTGGCGATCTACTATGCCGGCGAACTGGTGTGGCGCGAGCGCGACCGCCGCACGCATGAGGTGTTCGACGCCTGCCCGGTGCCGGATTGGGCCTTCGTGGCGCCCAAGGTCGCGGCCATCTCGCTGGTCCTGACGGCCATGATCGTGATCTCGGTCTTCGCGGCCGTCGGCATGCAGGCCTTCAAGGGCTATTTCAACTTCGAATGGCCGCATTATTGGCTGTGGTACGTCCTGCCGAACGCGCTGGAGGCGATCGAGCTCGCGGCGCTGGCGATTTTCGTGCAGGCGCTGTCGCCGCACAAATTCATCGGCTGGGGCGTGATGGCGCTGTTCCTGATCGGGCTGATCACGCTCAGCAATATCGGCTTCGACCATCACCTCTATCTCTACGGCACGACGATCGCGGTGCCGCTGTCCGATATGAACGCAGAGGGCACCTTCTGGATCGGCCGCGCCTGGATGCACGCCTATTGGTGCGCCGTGGCGCTCGTCCTGACGATCCTGGCCTACGGCTTGTGGCGGCGCGGAACGGAGACGCGGCTGCGTCCGCGTCTGGCGCGCCTGCCGCGCCGCATGGCGGGAAAAGCCGGCGTGCTGATGGCGGTCGCGCTGCTCGCGGCGGCCGGCTGCGGCGGCTACATCTACTACAACACCAACGTGCTGAACGAATATCGCACCGCCATCGCCGACGATGTCTGGAAGGCGAACTACGAAAAGGCGCTGTACAGGTTCCACACGCTGCCGACGCCGCGCATCATCGACGTCATGCTGAACGTCGCGATCTATCCGCACGATCCGCGCGTCGTGACGACGGGACGCTATATCATCCAGAACCGGACGAACGAACCGCAGAGCGACGTGCATGTGCGCTGGGAGCGCGACGCGCTCATGTCGGACTTGGCCGTCGAGGGCGCGCATGTGAAGCAGCGCTACGACAATTTCCACTATGTGATCTATTCCTTTGACACGCCGCTTAAGCCGGGCGAGAAGCGCAGCATCACCTTCAAGACGGTGTGGGAGCAGAGGGGCTTCAAGAACCGCGCCAACATGACGCGGATCGTCGACAACGGCACCTTCGTCAACAGCACAGAGATCGCGCCGGTGCTGGGCATGGACCAGAACGGCCTGTTGACCGATCCCGTCAAGCGCCGCCGCTACGGCCTGCCGGCCGAATTGCGGCCCGCCAAGCTGGAGGACGATTCTGCGCGTAATGTCGGCTTCTTCAACTTCGCCGACTGGGTCAATTCCGACATCACGGTTTCGACGGTGGCGGACCAGACGCCGATCGCGCCGGGCTACCGGATGTCGGATCGCGTGGCGGACGGGCGGCGCACGGTACGCTTCAAGACCGAGGCGCCGATCCAGTTCTTCTTTTCGGTGCAGTCGGCGGCTTACCTGTCGCGGACGGTGAAGTGGCATGACGTCGACCTGACGGTCTATTACGACCCGCACCATCCGCTCGAGATCGATCGCATGCTGGCGGCGATGACGGCGTCGATGGATGTCTACAACAAGGTGTTCAGCCCCTACCAGTTCCGCCAGGCGCGGATCATGGAATTCCCCGGCTACGCCGACTTCGCGCAGTCTTTCGCCAACACCATCCCCTATTCGGAGAATCTCGGCTTCATCCAGGACGACCGCGCGATCCGCGCCGACACCGACAAGGTCGATCTCGTCACCTTCGTGACGGCGCACGAGCTTGGCCATCAATGGTGGGGCCATCAGCTGTCGGCGGCCAGCATGCAAGGCAGCACCATGCTGGTGGAGACCTTCGCGCAATACTCCGCGATGCTGGTCATGGAGCATCTCTACGGCCCCGAACACGTGCGTAAATTCCTGAAGTTCGAACTCGACTCGTACCTGCGCAGCCGCGGCAGCGAAGAGGTCGAAGAACTGCCGCTCGACCGGGTGGAGAACCAGGGCTACATCCACTATCGCAAGGGCGCGGTGATCATGTACCGGCTGAAGGAGACCGTCGGCGAGGCGGTCGTCGACCGCGCGCTGCGCCGCATGCTGCATCTCTATGCCTTCAAGGCGGCGCCGTATCCGACCACAAGGGATTTCCTCAAGGTTCTGCGCGAAGAAGCCGGTCCCAAATATGACGCGCTGATCACCGACCTGTTCGACAAGATCACGCTCTACGATCTGAAAGCGCAGAGCGTCACCTGGACCAAGCGGCATGATGGACGCTTCGACGTCACGCTGACGGTCGATGCGCACAAATACTATGCCGACGGCAGGGGCGCGCAGACCGATGCGAAGATGGACGAGCAGGTTCCGATCGGACTGTTCCTGGCCAAGCCCGGCGATGCCGATTTCGGCAAGGACAAGATCCTCGAACTGGCGCCGATGCATATCGGTTCCGGCACGCAGGTCATCCATCTGGTGACCGATGTGGCGCCGAAATATGCCGGCATCGATCCCTACAATGAATGGATCGACCGCAACTCGGACGACAATGTGGTTGCGGCAAGCGCCGGCGGCGGCTAACCGGCCGCACTGGCGCGGGGGCCGGATTTGGTCTAGCAAATTCAGGCCAGCTGGAGCGCCAAGCCTTGGATTCGGTTGATCAACTCGACGGCGTTCTGCCTGTAAACCAGGCGCGCAGTCGCAATGCGCGCGACCGCCTGCTCACGGCGGGCGAGCGCGTTTTCGCCAAGGTCGGCTATGACGCGGCGCATGTCAGCGATATCGCGCTGGCCGCGAATTGCTCGGTCGGCAGCTTCTATCGCCGCTTCCGCGACAAGGAGGCGTTCTTCAAGGCGCTGCATCACCGCTTCACCGAGCGCAACCTCGACAATGCGGCGCGCTTCTTCGCCATGCCGGAGTGGCAGGCGCAGCCGACCGCCGTCATGCTGCGCACGCTGATCGAGAACACCGCGCACATCATGAAGCGCAACCAGGGCTTTTTCCGCGCCCTGTTCCAGCGCTCGCTGGCCGGCGCCGGCGCCGATTATTGGCCCAGCATGCGCGCCGGCACCGGACGCCAGGGCGTTCTGCTCGCGCAATTCCTCGCGGCGCGCGGCGAGGGCTGCCACGAGAACCTGGCGGAGGCCTGCACTTTCGCGTTGCGCTCGGTCGACGGCGCGCTGGTGCACCGGTTGCTCAATGACGGCCCCTATGCCGACGAGACCTTCGTCCTGGATTCGCTGACCCATATGGCGTTGGCGTTCCTCGGCGTCCCCACAACGAAGCCGGCCAAGCGCAAGTGACGCGGCACGACGCCTTTGCGGCGTCGTCGATTGCCGTGATCGCGCTCCTCTGCCTGGTGGGCGGCCATTTGAGCCGTGGTAACCAGAGCGCAGCTCGCTGCCTCGATCTGTCGGCGCCGGCGCCGCATCAAGGCATGGCGTGGATTGCCGGCGGCGCTTTCGCGCAAGGCGACACGGTCTATGCCGAGGAAGGGCCGATCTCTAACGCCAACGTAAAGGGCTTGTGGATGGACCGCCACGAGGTGACGAACGGCGAATTCGCCGCCTTCGTGCGCGCGACGGGCTACGTCACCCAGGCCGAGCGCGCGCTCGATGGCGCGACGCATGCCGGCCTGCCGGCGGACATGCTGCGGCCCGGCGCGGTGGTGTTCTTCATGCCGAAGGACGTCCATGGCCTGGCGGACATCTCGCAATGGTGGCGCTTCGTGCCGGGGGCGAACTGGCGCCATCCGGCGGGGCCGGGAAGCTCGCTCGCCGGGCGCGAGAATTATCCCGTCGTCGAAGTCACGCATGACGACGCGCTGGCCTATGCGCGCTGGAAGGGGCGCGATCTGCCGAGCGAAGCCGAATGGGAATGGGCGGCGCGGGCCGGCGATCCCAAAGCCGGCGACGATCACGACCAGCCCAGGAGCGCCAACACCTGGCAGGGAATTTTCCCGGTGCTCAACAGCGGCGATGACGGCTTTGTCGGGCTGGCGCCCGCGGGGTGCTATGCCGCCAATGCCTACGGCCTCTATGACATGCTCGGCAATGTCTGGGAGCTGACGAACGACGTCTATCGCCCACGCCGTGGCGAGACGCCGGGGCCCGACGCCATGCCGGCGATGGGCGAGGACAAGCGCTATGTGATCAAGGGCGGCTCGTTCCTGTGTGCGCCGAACTATTGCATGCGCTACCGCTCCGGCGCGCGCGAAGGGCAGGAGGCGGATTTGGCGGCGAGCCACCTAGGATTTCGCACCGTGCTGCGTCAGGGGACGCCTTAAGGCTCGGCCACCATCTTCGCTTCGAGCGCGCCGATCTTGTCGATCTCGATGCGCACGGTGTCGCCCGCTTTGAGAAATTGCGGCGGCTTCATCGACTGGCCGACGCCGCCGGGTGTTCCTGTAAAGACCATGTCACCGGGCTCCAGCGTCATGGCCTGGCTGAGATAGGCGATCTGGTCGAAGCAGTTGAACACCAGGTTCTTGGTGTTGGAGTTCTGCTTGATCTCGCCATTGACCAGGCAGCGGATGCCCAGTGTGTGCGGATCGCCGATCTCGTCGGCGGTCACGATCCAGGGCCCGATCGGCGCGTGGGTGTCGAAGGATTTTCCCACCAGCCATTGCGCCGTGTGGAATTGCCAGTCGCGCACCGAGATGTCGTTGCCGCAGGCATAACCGAAGATCACTTCGTGCGCCTTCTCCTTCGGCACATGGCGGCAGCGCTTGCCGATGACGAAGACGAGTTCGGCTTCCCAGTCGATGGCCTTGGATGCTCTCGGTATCTGGATCGGATCGTAGGGACCGTTGACGGCGTTGCCGAGCTTGGCGAACCAGATCTGTTTTTCCGGCGTCGCCGCGCCGCTCTCGGCGATGTGGTCGGCATAGTTGAGGCCGATGGCCATGACTTTCTGCGGCCGCGGCACGGGCGCGCACAGACGCACGTCCTTGAGCGCGTAATGCGCCGGCTCTTCCGCCGCGCGACGCGCGATCTGGTCCTTGAGCCCGGCCCAATTGGCGATCAGGCTTGTCATCTGCGGCGCCAGATCGGTCAGTTCGACGATGCCGTCGCCGACGACGATGCCGGTCCGCTCGAGCCCATCGGCCAGGAACGTCGTGAGCTTCATGCGCGTGCCGCTTTCGGTTTGTCGCCCTTGACGCTGGTGCGCACCATCTCGCGGCGCTGGCCGTGGTAGTCGTTGAGCGCGAAGTGCTGGGTGCTGCGATTGTCCCAGATCGTCAGCGTGCCGGGCGCCCATTTGAGCCGCCAGGTGAAGTTCTCGTTGACTGATTGGCGGTACAGGTGGCCGAGCAGCGCGTCGGACTCGGCCTTGCTCCAGCCGTCGATGCGCTGGGTGTAGACCGGATTGACGTAGAGCGCGGCGCGGCCCGACTCAGGGTGCTCAATCACGACGGGATGAGTCTGCTCGGCATAAGCGTCTTTGGAAGGCGCGATCTTGGTCGACATCTTGTCCTTGACGCTGTCGAGATAGGCGCCGGTGCCGTAGGCCGGCCCCGCGGAGTGCACAGCGTTCAGGCCCATCAGCGTGTCGCGCAGGCCGGGCGAGAGCGTGTCGAGCGCCATGTACTGGTTCGCCCAGACCGTGTCGCCGCCATGGTCCGGCGTTTCCAGGCAATACAGGACGGTGTAGCGCGGCGGCGCCTCGAGATAGGACAGATCGGTGTGCCAGGAATTGGCGAAGTTCACCTTCTCATGCGGCTCCTTCAGGATGCGGATCATGAAGGGCCGGCCTTCGATCGGCACGACATAGGGCGTGGCGTCCCGGCCGCCGAGCGCATCGGTGAAGCGCTCCATGTCGTCGAAGGAAAATTTCTGGTCGGGCAGGGCGACGACGAGATGGTCGAGCAGCGCCTTCCTGATGCCGGCGACGGCATCGGGATCGGTGGGCTGCGCGAGATCGACGCCGGTCACATAGGCGCCGGCGGATCCTCCAGCCGGTGAGACGGTGAGCCTGGATCTGGTGTGGACTGCTGCCGACATGCCGTCCTCCTATTTCAGCACGGACGAGAAAAACTCGACCGCCAAGCGGTGCGCTTGCCGCGTGGTATCCCGATTATAGCGCATAATTACCTTGCCGCCCTTGCCCTGATTGCCGAAGGGGTCGGTGACTTCCATATCGACCCCCGGCATGTCGAAGCCGTGATGGCTGTCCGGCATGACCCGGAGCGTGATTTTCCGCGCATCCTCTGGTTTCAGGCCGGCGACCAGCTTGGCGGAGATGTCCGGATCGTTGTCGTACTGATCCAGCGCGCCGGTGATCAGGAGGATCGGCGCATCGACCAGATCGCCGAACTCGAAGCCGGGCACGCGATTATAGGTCCAGGCGGCGGGATAGACCGGCATGATGGCGCGCAAGCGATCGCCCGCGAGGAACTGGTCGTTGCGCGCGCGTGTCGCGGCGTACATCGCGACGACGCCGCCGAAGGAAAAGCCGCCGACGCCGATGCGCGCGGCATCGACGGCCGGATGCGCGGCCAGAAGGGCGCGCGCGCCGTAGAGGTCGGCCACGGCTTCGGCCGGCCGCGGCCGTCCTTCGGCGCCGCCCCTGAAACCGCGTGCCGCCCACATATCGGGCTCAAGCGTCACGAAGCCGGCATCGTTCAGCACGCCGGCATAGCCGCCCTCACGCGCCGATGGTCCGGCCGAGCCGTGCAGCAGGATGACGGCGGGATGTTTTTCCTTGCCGTCCAGCGGCACGCGCAGCCGGGCGGCGATGCTCAGAGGCTGGTCGTGGAGGGATTTGTAGGTGACGTAGTGGAGCGAGACCGGCATGTTCGTCACCCACTAAGCCTTTGAAAACGCTCAATCGATGTACATTCGAACCATGGGTTCGCTATAGGGGGGAGGCGGGTCGCGCGCGGGCCGGAAATGAGGCCGGTTTTGCAAAACGCTTTCACGATGTCCGTCCTCCTCGAGCCTGGGTCGCCCCGGCGATATAGGAATATTTTCTAGACCGTCAAGGGGTCCGCCGGAATAAATTTCGACCGCTTCATGCCGCGCGCTTCGCGGGCTTGAAGGTTACGGGCATCGTTTGCGGGCCGGAGATGAAATTCGACGGCAGCCATTTGGGCGGCGCGGCGACCTGGAAGTCCTTCATCCGCGTCAGGACCTCCATCAGCATGGCGTCGATCTCGATGCGGGCGATGTGTTGGCCGAGGCAGCCATGCGGGCCGGTGCCGAAGGCGATGTGCTCGTTGGGCTGGCGCGACAGGTCGAGCGTGTCGGCGCGGTCGAATTTTGCCGCATCGCGGTTGGCGGCGCCGAAATACATCACGGCCTTGTCACCGGCGCGCAATTGCTTGCCGCCGATCTCGATGTCGCGCGTGGCTCTGCGGCGCATGTAGATCACCGGGCTCGTCCAGCGCAGCAATTCCTCGCGCGCCGAGGGCAGGCGTGCCGGCAGATCGGCCATCAGCCAGGCGAGTTGATCAGGGTTCTCCAGCATGGCGAGCATGCCGGCCGACAAGAGGTTGCGCGTGGTGTCGCCACCGGCGTCGATCAAGAGCAGGAAGAACAGCAGGAATTCGATGTCGTCCAATTTCTTGCCATCGACTTCTGCCTGCAGCAGCTTGGTTGCGAGATCGTTCTTCGGCCGGGCGCGCTTCTCCTCGATCAGCTTGCGGCCATATTCGAACATCTTCATGACCGCCGTGCCGCCGTCGAGGCCGGGCGTCGCGCCGGGCGCGCTGTGGATCGCTTCGGTCAACTTGTAGAGTTCGCGGCCGTCGTCCAGCGGCATGCCCATCAGCTCGGCGATGACGTAGGACGGCATCTCGCCGGCGACCTGGGAGACGAAATCGCATTCACCGCGCTCGATGACTTCGTTGACGATTCGCTGCGCCAGTTGCTGCATGCGCGGCTTGCGTTCCGACGACACCGGCACGGTGAATTCCTGGCGGATGAGCTTGCGGAAGGCGGTGTGCTGCGGCGGGTCCATCATCAGCATCATCTTGTAGGGGCCAAAGCCCAGCGCGCCCTCCGGCGCGTCCTGGATCATGATCGTGGGCTCGGACGAGAACGACTGAAAGCCGCGGTCGACGTCGTAGACGTCCTGGTAGCGCGTGATCGCCCAATAGCCCGGCCCGTTCGGCTCCTCCTGGAAATGCACCGGATCGTTGGCGCGCAGCCAGTCATACTGCGCATGCGGATGGCCGGCGGCGAAACTGTCCGGATTCCATAAGTCAATTTTCATGGCGTCGTCCTGTTCAAATTCCGATCTCCACGCACCGCTGTCATCCCCGGCTGAGCGTTGCGCAGCAACGCGAAGGGAAGGGGACCCAGGTGGTCAACACCGTGACGGTATTTGCCGCCTGGGTCCCCTTCCCTCGGCGCGCTATCGCGCGCCTCGCCGGGGATGACAAGTGGTGTTTGTCATCACGTGAGTCCGCTCGGCTTGCCGTCCACGATCTGGTCGAGATATTCGCTTAAACCATATCCGGTCAGGCCGTTGCATTTGTATTCCGTCATGCCTTCGGTGATGCGGGTGTTGAGCTCCTGTCCATCCGGCGTCTTGCGGCGGTTGCGCAAGGGGATCAGCGACAACACCTTGCCGGTGACTTCGTAGCGTTCGCCGGATTCAGTTTTCACTTTTGCCCTGAGCGCGGTCTGGTACCAATTCTCGTCCCAGTCGGTGTCGATCTCGCATTCCTTGATGAGATCGTATTTGCCGTGCCTGAACACCATGCCGCCCTGGCGCGGCTTGCCGTCCGTGCCGGCGACGATGGACAGCATCATGCCGAAGTCGCGGCCGAAATTGAGCGGGCACCAGCGGTACCAGTTGATCGCCTGCCAGTAGCGCGGCCCCCAACTCTTGTCGCGCAGGCCGAAGCCGTCGACGGCGAAGCTCTCGTCGCCCAGCGTAAAGCTGCCCTTGGCCGCCATGTGCTGTTCGTAATGCGCCTTGGCGAAGGATTTTTCGGGGTCGATCGCGATCGGCTGGCCGTCTTCGCGCACGGTCTCGCCGCCATACATCGGCGAGACGCCTTCGTAGTCGAGCGCCACCTTGCAATCGACCTGCGGGTTGTCGCGGAACGCCTTGGACGGCTCGGCCATCTCGAACGGCCGGGCCAGCACCAGGGCCTTGCCGTCATAGGTGACGCGCAATTTCTTGAACGGCTCGACGACCTCGATCTTCATGCCGCCGGCGTTCATCGCCTTGTTGTCGGCGATCTTCGGCCGGGCATACATGAAGGCGACGCGGCCGTCGGGCAGATAGAGACAGGTCGTCATCTCCGCCTGGCCTTCATTGGGCCGGTTGCCCAGCCGGAACCAGCCGCCGATCTTCGCCTTCGGATCGAAGACGTTGAAATACATGCTCTCGTTGTAGTTGGAAGCGGCATCGGGGGTGTGGGTGAATTCGTCCTGCGGCTCCAGGCGAAGCTTGAATCCCGTCGGCGCTGCCATGTCGGCCTCCCTGTGTTTTGTTTTGTCGAGTTTGTCGCTTTCGCGCCACGCTTCGCAATCGCGTTGTGAGAGGCCCGCACTCTTATTAGAGTGCCGCAAAAGAGCGCGGGGCACGCTTCCCCAGCGTCATCCTCGGGGAGAGCAACATGGCCTGGAACTTCGGCGACATTCTCGACGCGATCGCGCAGGTGATCCCGCCCGACGCGCCTGCTTTCGTGCACGGCATGCGGCGCATCAGCTGGGGCGAGACGGGCCGGCGGACCAACAACCTGGCGGCGGCGCTGATCCGGCGCGGCTCCCGGCCGCGCGACAAGGTCGCGTTCTATATGCGCAACCGTCCGGAATATTGCGAGACGCTGGCCGCCAGCTTCAAGGCGCGGCTGACGCATGTGAACGTCAACTACCGCTACAAGCCCGAAGAGGTGTTCTACATCTTCGACAATTCGGACGCGCAGACCGTGGTCTACGGCGCCGAATTCCGCGACATCGTCACCCAGATCCGGCCACGCCTGAAAAAAGTGCAAACCTTCGTCGAGGTGACGGATGGCGGCACGGCGGCCGATTTCGCGGTCGATTTCGAGACCCTGGCCAACGAAGGCAACGGAAAAGCGCTGAAGATCGAACGCTCGCCGCAGGATGAGTTCTTCATCTACACCGGCGGCACCACCGGCATGCCCAAGGGCGTGATCTGGACGCATGACGATCTGCGCGAGACCTCGCTGATCGCGCTGCGCAAGCTGGGGCCGGTGCCGGAAAATCTCGATGGGCTGATCGCCTCCATCAAGCAGGTCGGGCCCGGCGGGCGCCTGCTGCCGGCCTGCCCCTTGATGCACGGCACGGGCCTGCTGATGGCGATGAACACGATGCTGGCCGGCGGCAGTGTCATCACGCTGGGGCATCACTCGTTCAGCGCGCAGGAGATGTGGAAGGCGGTCGAGGACAACAAGGCGATGACGCTGGTGATCGTCGGCGACGCTTTCGCCAAGCCGATGCTGACGGCGCTGGAAGAAGGCAACTACGACACCTCTTCGATCGTCAACATGGTGTCGTCGGGCGTGATGTGGAGTCGCGAGGTCAAGCAGGGGCTGTTGCGCCACATTCCGCAGGCGATCCTGGTCGACAGTTTCGGCTCGTCCGAGGCGGTCGGCTTCGGCACCTCGATGATGACCAAGGACGGCGAGGTGGCGACCGCGAAATTCACCATCAGCGACCGGGTGAAAGTGTTCGACGCCGAGGACCGGCCGGTCGAGCCGGGTTCGGGCGTGCCCGGCATCGTCGCCATGCCGCAGCCGATCCCGCTGGGCTACTACAAGGACGAGAAGAAGACCGCCGAGACCTTCAAGACCATCGCCGGCATCCGCTACTCGATGCCGGGCGACTGGTGCATCGTGGAGAAGGACGGCACGCTGACGCTGCTCGGCCGCGGCAGCGCCTGCATCAACACGGCGGGCGAGAAGGTCTATCCCGAAGAAGTCGAGGAAGCCTTGAAGCTGCATCCTTGCGTCGAGGACGCGCTGGTCGTCGGCGTGCCCGACGACAAATGGGGCCAGTCGATCACCGCCGTCATCGTGGCCAGCGGCGACTTCGACGAGGAAGGCATCCGCCTGCACGTGCGCGAGCGGCTGGCGGGCTACAAGACGCCCAAGCGCGTGCTGATCGCCGGCGTGCCGCTGCGCGCGCCCAACGGCAAAGCCGACTACAAGAGCGCGCTGGCCTTCGCCAAGCAGGAACTCGGAATCGCCTAGTCCACCTTCGCCAATTCGTAGCGTGGCGACAGCAGGTGTACCACGAGCAGCGCTAGGAAATAGGCGCCGCCGGCGACCATGAAGATGGGCGTGTAGTCGCCGCTGAAGGTCGATAGCACGAAGCCGGTGAATTTCGACATGAACATGCCGCCGATGCCGCCGAGCGTGCCGCCGATCCCGATCACCGAACCGACGGCGGAGCGTGGGAACACGTCCGACGGCAGGGTGTAGAGATTGGCCGAGAACGACTGATGCGCCGCGGTGGCGATGCCGATGATCAACACCGCCAGCCACAGATTGTCGGCATACATCGCGAACATGACGGGAAGGATCGCGAAGCTGGAAACCAGCATCGTCAGCTTGCGGGCGCGGTTGATCGTGCTGCCCATTTTGATGAGTTGCGACGACATCCAGCCGCCCGCGACGCTGCCCAGATCGGACATGATGTAGACCGCGACCAGCGGCGGGCCGAAGGTCAGCAGGTTCAGGTGGTAATGCTCCGCGAAAAAGCCGGGCAGCCAGAACAGATAGAACCACCAGATCGGGTCGATCAGGAATTTGCCCAGCGCGAACGCCCAGGTCTCCTTCACCCGAAAGAGACGGGTCCACGGAATGTTTTTCTGTTGTTCGGTGTCGGGCGGATCGCTCTCGATGAAGTCCAGCTCGGCCTTTCCAAGTTTGGCGTGCTCGCGCGGCGAACGGTAGTTCTGGATCCAGACCCACAGCCAGACCAGGCTGAACGAGCCGGTGATGACGAAGGCCGCCTGCCAGCCGAAATAATGCACGATGACCGGAACGATCAGCGGCGTGATGATCGCGCCGATGCCGGTACCGGCATTGAAGATCGATGTAGCCAGCGCCCGTTCGCTTTTCGGGAACCACTCCGCGACCGCTTTGACGCCGGCGGGGAAGTTTCCCGATTCGCCGAGGCCCAGGCCAATGCGCACCAAGGTGAACCCGAACACGGTTCGCACCGCGGCGTGCGCCACATGCGCGATCGTCCACACCACGATGGCGACCGAGAAGCCGAGCCGCGCGCCGAGCTTGTCGATCAGCCGTCCGAAGCCGAGATAGCCGATGGCGTAAGCCGCCTGGAACCAGAAGACGATGTCGGCGAAAGCAATCTCGAAGTGCGCCGCGTCGAGATGAAACATATCCCGCAAGTCGGGCTTGAGGAGGCCGAGCATCTGGCGGTCGACATAGTTGATGGCTGAGGCGGCGAACAGCAGGCCGCAGATGACCCAGCGATAATTGCCGGCGCGGGCGGCGGCGGCGCTCACCACGGCGTCCTTGGAGACCGGCGGGTTCTGCACGTTCATCGCTAAAGTCCTTCCAGGTGGCGCGATGCCAAAGTCACCGCCCTGCCTGTTCTTGGTCTTGCGCCGCGCCTCGTTGGACGCGGCGATTGTCTCAAGCGCGCGCCGCTTGCGAAATTCCCGCCGCCGTGGTGACGGGCTCGGCGGCGACCGCCAGGCATTCAATCGTACCCTGGTCGCCAAAGTCCACCCGGGCGCGCTGTCCGATTTCGATGTCGTGAATGCCGGTGGCGGCGCCGGTGGAGATAAAAAGACCCGCTCTCAACGGGCGGGCGCGCCGCGCGCAATGCTCGAGCAGGAAGCGCAGCGCTTCGAGCGGGCCGCCGGGCAGGTCGGAAGCCGCGCCCCTGCCGACCGATTTTCCCTCGATGAAGCTTTCGCAGACGAGGTCGGCGTCGGCGCGGGCGCGCCAGTCGAGCACGCGCGGGCCCAGGATCAGGCCGGCATTGTTGCCGAAATCGGTCACCACCACGGTCGGGCCCAGGGCGTTGATGATCGCCAGCGGGCTACCGGCCGTCTCGATGCCGATATGCATGTCGCCGGCGATCGCGCGCGCCTCGGCCAGCGTCCAGTCGAGCTTGTCGGCCGGCGCGTCGGCGGCCAGCACGAAGATGAATTCCGCCTCGATGGCCGCGAAGCCGCCTTTGAAGACGGGAAAGGAAACGGGCCCATCGCCGCGGCGCACGGCGCCGCGGAAAATCGGACCGGCCAGCCGCGTGCGGCCGAAGCGGTCCTCGAATTCGGGACCGACGCGGCCGATCTTCCAGCCCGCGATCTCGTCGGGGTATAGCGCGATGGCGGCGTCCTGGTGGCGGTAACCGGCGGCCAGGTCGGGCGGCACCGTGCCCGGAAAGGCGGAAAGGGACCGGGCAGCCAGCCTTGCCGACACGAATTGCCGCGCGACGGTGTCCGTCAAATGCCCCCGCTCCGCGCCTTTGTTATCCACCACGCCCATTTCCCTGAATACCGGGCCAGCGCTTTTTGGCGTGGCTGCGTTGTGTCTAGAGGAAACCGGTGTCATTTTCAATCGACGGGTATGCCCTGACAGTCCGGATGCGGCCAAGATGCTCGCCGGCGCAAGATGATGAGGAAACACAGCGTGACCAGGAAATTCACTATCGCCCTGCTCGCCGTTGTGATCGCGGGCGCCGCCGGGGCCGCGACGCTGCGGCCGACGGCGAAGCCTCGCCCCGCCCCAATGGCCGCCGCCGATCTTCGGCCGCTGGCCTTTCCCGGTGCGCTCGGCTGGGCGGCGCACACGCCGGGCGGACGCGGCGGGCAGATCATCAAGGTGACGACGCTGGCCGGCGATGGGCCGGGCTCCCTGCGCACCGCGGTCGAGGCCAAAGGGCCGCGCATCGTGGTGTTCGAAGTCGGCGGCGTCATCGATCTGGACCGCAAGACGCTGAAAATCACCGAGCCTTACCTGACCATCGCCGGCCAGACCGCGCCGTCGCCGGGCATCACGCTGATCCGCGCCGGCTTCGACGTCGGCGGCCATGACGTCGTCATCCAGCATGTCCGCGTGCGCGTCGGCGAAGCCGGCGCGCCCAAGAAGAGCGGCTGGGAGGAAGACGCCTTCTCCACCATCGCAGACGCGCACGACATCATCGTCGATCATTGCTCCTTCTATTGGGCGACGGACGAGAACATGTCGGCGTCGGGCCAGCGCTTCATCGGCGACACGCCGCAAAGCTGGCGCGATCACACCTCGCACCGCGTGACGTTCTCCAACAACATCGCGGCCGAAGGCCTGGCCTACGCGACGCACTACAAGATCGAGCATTCCAAGGGCTCGCTGATCCATGACAACGCGACGGATATCCTGATCGTCGACAATCTCTATGCCCACAATTACGAGCGCAATCCGCTGCTCAAGGGCGGCGTGCGCCTCGCCATGGTCAACAACCTGATCTTCGATCCGGGCCAGCGCATCGTGCATTACAATCTGATGGCCGAGGAATGGGGCGACCATCCCTGGCAGATGGGCCAGCTCACCGCCGTGGGCAATGTGGCGCGCGCCGGACTGTCGACCGTGCCGCATATCGCGTTCCTGGAAATCGGCGGCTATGGCGACCTGGAATATTTCGGCAAGGACAATGTCGCGGTCGACCAGATCGGCAATCCCCTGCCGATGTTCGGCCGCTACACCACGGCGCCCGCCAGGATCATCATGCTGCCCAAGCCGCCGCTGTGGCCAGCCGGGCTGAGCGCGATGCCGGCCAGCGCCGTGCAGCAATATGTCCTGCACAATGCCGGCGCGCGGCCCTGGGATCGTGACTTCGACGACGTGCGCCTGATCGCCGACGTCGCCGAAGGCCGCGGCATCGTCATCAACAGCGAGAACGACATTCACGGTTATCCGGTGCAGAAGCCGACGGCGCGGCCGTTCAATCCGGACGACTGGAATTTGTTCGACATGACGCCGAAAAATCCGGCGACACTGGATTCGTCGGCGCATGCGCGGGGGACGTAGAAAAATTTGCACGCGGAGACGCGGAGTTCGCGGAGGATTGTAGCTCAACTCCGCGTTCTCCGCGTGATTCATTTTGACGCGCAAATGCGCGCCTACTTGGTGCGTTAGGGTATCCGGCCGGCAGTTCCGATCTTATCGTAACCAGCCATAAGCGATTCTCTGACGCGCGGCTCTTGCGCGAGTTCGCTGGGAAACATCGCGTCCAGCGAGAGGAATAGCGGCACATCGTGTGCGCCTTCGCCGTTGCAGCGTTCGGCGATGGCATGTAGCTGCGACGCCAGCGGATCGACGAGTTCGATGCCGTCGCTTGTGCGGGCAACGACGAAGCGCATCCAGGCGGTGACCGGCAGACAGAGCCGCGCGACGGAGCGGCCGGCGGCGAGCGCTTCGCCGATCGCGCCGAACAGGCGATAGGGCAGTTTCTGCGAGCCGTCCCAGGCGATCTGACCCAGATGATGGGTGATGGCCGGATTGGCGATGCGCGCCAACACCGTTTCGATGTACGCGGCAAGGTCGAAAC
The DNA here is from genome assembly GCA_036512455.1 of Rhizomicrobium sp. Taxonomy (GTDB): domain Bacteria; phylum Pseudomonadota; class Alphaproteobacteria; order Micropepsales; family Micropepsaceae; genus Rhizomicrobium. The sequence goes on along the minus strand of DATCAT010000019.1, from coordinate 199,128 downwards.
CCGGCGGCGGCTTCAGCGAGGGCGCGATATCCTGCGTCACCAGGGCGCGCACGAAGGCGGCCAGCGGCGCATCGGCCATGGCGTCGCGCGTCGCCTGGCGGCCGCGCAGCAGGCCGAGATAGGCCAGCGTGGAATGCGCGCCGTTGAGGATGCGCAGCTTGGCCTGCTCGTAACCCGCAACGTCATGCGTCAGCTTCACGCCGGCGCGGGCCCAGTCGGGGCCGAGGCTGCCTGGAACATCTTCCATCACCCATTGCACGAACGGCTCGCGCTGCACCGGCGCCATGTCGATGGCTCCCAGATGGAGCGCGACGCGCGCTTTCAGCGCTTCGTCGCTGGCCGGCGTGATGCTGTCGACCATCGTGCCGGGAAAGCGTGCCTCGCCTGCGATCCAGCGGGCGAGATCGGGATCACGCTCGTGCGTGAACTGCAGCACGGCGCGCTTCAGCCGCGCGCCATTGTCCGCGACATTGTCGCAGGAGATCATGGTGAAGGGCGCCAGCGCGGCGCGCTGCCGGCGGCGTAAGCCTTCCACCAGCCAGCCGATCAGGCTCAGCGGCGCTTGCGGGTTCGCCAGGTCATGGGCGATCTCCTCGCGCGCCGTGTCGAGGTCGCCGCCGCGCGTCAGGCAGTAGCCGTTCTCGGTCACCGTCATGGTCGCGACGCGCAGCGAAGGCGAGACCAGCCGCGCCAGCACGGCATGCGGAAAGGTGCGCGCGGCAATCGCCTCGCGCACCGCGCCGATGACGCGATAGCTGGGCTCGGCGCCGAGTTCGGCGATGGTGTAGAGCCCGTCCTGGGCGCTGAGGGCTTCGGTCACCGAGGTGCCGCGCAGCGCCACGTCGCAAATGCCCCAGCGCGAATCGTGCCTGAGCAGGCGGTCGACATAGAAGGCTTGGTGCGCCCGGTGAAAGGCGCCGGGCCCGAAATGCACGATGCCGATGTCGAGTTGCCGGCGGTCATAGGCCGGTAACGCCACGTCCGGGCCGGCATGGCCGAGCGTCACGGGCGTCAGCCGCTCGAAGGGGCGCGTTGGGCTCACGTTTTCACGATGTCGGGGCGGCCTGGTCAAAGCAAACGGTAACCGGTGTCAATCCCTTGATTTTGGCCCAAATCGGCGGCGCCGTCGAATCTTGGGCGGCCGCCATTGTGGCGCGTGGCACAAGCTGCGGCTAATACAGGACGGATTCTGACCTGGTGATTTGGTGACATCGCGAAAAAGCGCCAGCGCGCGCGCCACCGCCGACGCGTCGTCCGACGGCTCCGCCCGCGGCAAGCGCCCGACCATCAACGACATCGCGCGGCTGGCCAACGTCTCCAAGAAGACGGTGTCACGCGTTATCAACGATTCGCCCTTCGTGCGCGAGGAAACGCGCGAGAAGATCAGCGCCATCATCACCGAGCTCGGCTTCGCGCCTGATCCGCAGGCGCGGGGCCTCGCGTTCCGCCGCTCGTTCCTGATCGGCATGATCTACGACAATCCGACGCCGCAATATGTCGTGAACATGCAGCAGGGCATCCTCGATGCCATGAAGGGCACCAGCTTCGAGCTCGTCATCCGGCCCTGCAATCGCCAGGACCCGAATTTCCTCAGCGACATGCGGGCCTTCGTCGAGCGCCAGAAACTGTTCGGCGTGGTGCTGCCGCCGTCCGTGTCGGAAGACGAGCGCCTGATCGAAGTGCTCGACGAGATCGGCTGTCCCTATGTGCGCATCGCCTCGGTCTCGCTGGATGAGCCGGACAGCATGGTGGTGACGCATGACCATCTGGGCGGCGCGGAAGCGGCGCGGCATCTGGTGAAACTGGGCCATTCGCGCATCGCGCATATCTCGGGGCCGTCGCTGTTCCGCTCGGCGCATGAGCGCCGCCGCGGCTTCGCGCAAGGCCTGGCCGAAACCGGATTGAAGATGTCCAAGGAGTTCGACCGCGAGGCCGCCTACACGTTCGAGACTGGCGCGGAGAACGCGGCGATCCTGCTGGCGATGAAGCCGCGCCCGACGGCGATCTTCTGCGGCAATGACGAGATGGCGGCCGGCGTCTACAAGGCGGCGCGTGATGCGGGGCTCTCGATCCCGGGCGACATTTCGGTGATCGGCTTCGACGACAGCGCCATGGCCTCGCGGCTCTATCCGCTTTTGACCTCGGTGCGCCTGCCGATCCACGACATGGGACAGATGGCGGCGGCCAAGCTGATCACCACGACGCGCGAGCGCCGCACCCATACCAACGAAAAGACCGAGGTCGTTCCGACCCTGGTGGTGCGCGAATCCACCGCTGCGCCGAAGAAGACCTGACGGCGGTCGGGGCCGCGATGGGCGCCGATCCAATACGAGGTTGAGAACATAAGATGGGCATCAGAAACTATTTGATCGAAGGTGTTTCCGGCACCGGCAAAACCACGGTGGCTGAAGAACTGCAGCGGCGCGGTCACCACGTCATCCACGGTGACCGGGAGTTGTCTTATCATGGCAATCCCGAGACCGGTGAACCGCTGGATGGGCCTCCCCACGACAGCGTGACGGACAGCATCACATGGAGGCACAAGCACTGGATTTGGCCTGTAGACAAAGTCAAATCCCTGGTCGCCAATCAACGTTACGCGAAGTCCTTCTTCTGCGGCGGCGCAAGAAATCTCCACCACTTCATTGATTTGTTCGACGAGGTTTTCATTCTCAACGTCGATCGGGGCACGTTGAACCGGCGGCTTGCCGGGAGACCGGAAGACGAGTTTGGTGGAAAGCCGAACGAACGGGAACTGATTGGGCGATTGCATGCAACGAAAGAGGATGATCCGAAGCGTGGTGTCGTAATCGATGCCACTGAGCCGATTGAACGCGTCGTGGATGAGATTTTGGAAAAGTGCAGCTAGTGGTCAAGGCGGAACGGCCTGCCAAATTCAAACTGACCCACCACCCGGTCGCGACGATACTTGCGCATGTTCATGACACCGGTTACCTAATCGGCCGGAATTGGGAGGACGCCCGTGTTCAAGAAGACTATCCACGCCACGCATCCGGGCAGCATGCTCAGCGTCGACAACCAGGCGCTGCGCGATCGTTATCTGATGAGCGGCCTGTTCGCGCCGGGCGAGATATCGCTGAACTATCTGCACTACGAGCGCTTCGTGATCGGCGGCGCGGCGCCGACCACGGCGGCGCTGACGCTGCCCGTTCAAACCGCGCCGGAATCCGCCAAGGGTAAGCCATTCCTGGAGCGCCGCGAGATGGGCGCCATCAATGTCGGCGAAGGCGCTGGCTCCATCACCGTCGACGGCGTGAAATTCGAGCTTGGACCGCGCGATGGCCTCTACATCACCATGGGCGCCAAGGATGTGTCGTTCGCCTCGAACGATGTGGCCAACCCAGCGAAATTTTATCTGACCTCGACGCCGGCGCATGCCAGCTTCGAGACCAAGAAGATCTCGATCGAGAAGGCGGTGCCGCTGGAGCGGGGTGCACTCGCGACCTCCAACGAGCGCACCATCTACCAGTACATCGTGCCGGCGACCTGCAAGTCGGCGCAGCTTCTCCTGGGCCTCACCGTGCTGAAGACCGGCAGCGTGTGGAACACGATGCCGCCGCATCTGCATGACCGCCGTTCGGAAGTGTATTTCTATTTCGGCCTGAAGCCCGACGAGCGTGTCTTCCATTTCATGGGTGAGCCCGACAGCCTGCGCCACATCGTGCTGGCCAACGACGAAGCCGTGGTCTCGCCGCCCTGGTCGATCCATATGGGCTCGGGCACCAGCAATTACACCTTCATCTGGGCGATGGGCGGCGAAAATCTCGACTACACCGACATGAATGTCCTGGACATCTGCCAGCTGAAATAGAGGCGATCATGAGCAATCCCTTCAGCCTTGCCGGCAAAGTCGCGCTCGTCACCGGACCGAATACGGGGCTGGGACAAGGCATGGCCCTGGCGCTGGCCGAGGCCGGCGCCGACATCGCCGGCGCGGGCTTCGTGCCGCCGGTCGAAACCGAAGCCGCCGTGAAGAAAATGGGCCGACGCTTCCTGGAGATCGACGCCAATCTTTCGACCATCGAACCGGTCGAACGCATCGTCGCCGAAACCGTGAAGGGCTTGGGCGGCATCGACATCCTGGTGAACAACGCCGGTCTCATCCGCCGCGCCGACGCGCTCGATTTTTCCGAGAAGGATTGGGACGACGTCATGAATGTCAACATCAAGGCGGCGTTCTTTATGTCTCAAGCGGCGGGGCGCGAAATGGTCAAGAAGGGTCGGGGCAAGATCATCAACATCGCCTCGATGCTGTCCTTCCAGGGCGGCATCCGCGTGCCGTCCTACACCGCGAGCAAGAGCGGCATCGCCGGCATCACGCGCCTGCTGGCCAACGAGTGGGCGGCGAAGGGGATCAACTCCAACGCCATCGCGCCCGGTTACATGGCGACCGACAACACCGCCCAGCTGCGTGCCGACGAAGACCGCTCCCGGGACATTCTCGGCCGCATTCCGGCCGGGCGCTGGGGCGTGCCGGCCGATCTCGGCGGCACGGTGGTTTTTCTCGCGAGTGCAGCATCGGATTACGTCAACGGCGCGGTCATTCCGGTCGATGGCGGCTGGCTGGCGCGCTAGCGACCGCGCCAGCCGTTGCTCGAATACATCGCCGAATGGTGAATTCAACCAAGCCGCCAACACGATCTTGCCAGAAACGCCAAATGCGATTTAGTTTGCATTGCCACCGGTGACATAGCGAAAATATCATGCTATGACACCGGTGTCAGTGACTACCGGGATGAAACGTGCCCCGCAAAAAAGAGCGGGATTTTTTCAAAGCGGAGAGCGGGCGGTTGTGCGCTCCTCACGCTGAAGGGGAGGCGCAATGTTCAATTCTTCTAGGCGCGCGAAGCTGTGGCTTGGCGCATCGGTCGCAACCTTGATCGCCGCCGGCGGCGTCAGCGCCGCTTACGCCGCGGACGATACGGCGATCGAAACGGTCGTCGTGACGGGCTTCCGCGGCAGCCTCGACCGGGCCTTGGACCTGAAGCGCAGCGCTCTGGATTCGTCCGACTCGATCCTCGCCGAGGACATCGCCAAATTCCCCGACCTCAACCTGTCCGAATCGATCCAGCGCATTCCGGGCATCGCGCTCGCGCGCGACGAAGGCGAAGGCCGCGAGATCGTCGTGCGCGGTCTGGACTCGAAGTTCACGCGCGTGCGCATCAACGGCATGGAAGCGCTGACGACCACCGGCGCCGAGGACAGCCAGGGCAGCGTCAACCGCAGCCGTTCCTTCGACTTCAGCGTGTTCGCCTCCGACCTGTTCAGCGCGATCACGGTCCACAAGACAGCTTCGGCCGATCTCGAAGAAGGCTCGCTGGGCGCAACCGTCGACCTGCATACGGCGCATCCGTTCGATCATGAAGGCTTCACCCTGGCGGTGTCCGGCGATGCCGGCTACGCCTCGCAGGGCGGCGCGTTCAACCCGCGCCTCGCCGGCCTGATTTCCGACACCTTCATGGGCGGCACGCTGGGCGTTCTGTTCTCGGCGGCCGTCGGCAGCCGCGACACGCTGCAATTGGGTTTCGACACGACCCGCTACGAGAACGACAACACGCAGCAAAACGCGGCGCATAGCGAGCCGCTCATTGCGGGCTGCTCAACGGTCGCCGGCGCGTCGTTCAATTGCGCGACGGCGCAGCGGTTCGGATCGGTGGCCTATGACGGCACGCCGCTGCCGGGTACGGCCACGGATCCGCAGCAAAGAATCGCGTTCTCCCCGACCTGCTCCCTTATTGCGCCGACTCCCCCGGCCACGACGCTCCCTGCCTCAACCGGTTTCGTTGCGGCTTCGGGCGGCCTGCCCAACCGCCAAACGCGCGGCGAGGTGCCAAACGGTTGCGGCGTCACGCCGTCGCTGCCCAACAACTACGACGTGGTCAACGAAGCCTTCGGCCCGCGCTTTCCGCGTTACGATCTCATTCCGAACCATGAAAAGCGCCTGGGTTTCACGTTCTCGACCCAATGGCAGCCGGATAGCGACACGCTTGTCACGCTGGACTTGATGGCGGCGGACTTCGCCGTCGTGCGCCAGGAAGAGTACATGGAAGCCAACTCGCTCAGCACCAACGGTGCGGGCTCCAACCTGGCCTCCACGTCGGGCGGTCCCAACCTGCTGGCGAACACGCTGGGGCGCGGAAACGTCAACATTCTCTCCTACACACTCGATCCCACCCTCAACAATTTGACCGCCTTCACGGCGACGAATGTCGGCCTGCGCGCCGAACATCGTATCGACCATCTCGATACGCGGTTCGGGCAGGGAACATTGGATGTGACGCATTCCTTCGGCGACGACCTCAAGGTCCACGGCCTGATCGGCTGGTCGGAATCGCATCACAACAATCCGATCCAGACGACCCTGACCATGGACTATGACTGCACCGCCGCGACGGCGACGGGCGGCCTGGTCGCCAATTGTCCCGGCGGACAGGCGGGCGGCGCGGGCAGCGTGGCGCAGCCGTTCGTGTACGATGCGACGAAGAGCACCCGCACGCCGATCCTGAGCTTCGGCAATGTCGATCCGACTTCGACGAATGGCTGGTTTCTGTCGCAGATACGCGAACGGACAATGGGGGTCTTCAACAGCTTCCGCACCGTCACCGGCGATGCCGAATGGAACCCCTATCAATGGCTGAAGGTTCAGGGTGGGTTCGACATTCGCAACTACGGCAACCGCAATTCGGCGACGGGACGTTCCAACGGCAACGTCACCACGCTGGATTCGTTCATTCCCTCGGCGATCGAAAACACGCCGCTGTCGAGCTACACGCAACTCGTATCGATCAAGGGCTTGAGCGGAATTCCGTCCGGCGTCGCGGTGCAGTATCTGGTGCCGGACGTCAACAAGGCCAATGATCTCTTCCATATCTTCGACCAGACGGTCTTCCCGACGACGTTGCCTCTCAGCGTCGCCGAATGCGCGCCGGCCGGCGTTCCGCCGGCTCCGACCTGCGGTGCGTTCCATCAGGGCACCTCGGCGTTCGGAAACCAGAACGGCACCGTGCACGAGAACGACATGGGCGTCTGGTTCCAGGCCGGTTGGGACACGACGTTTTACGGCCACCCATTCCGCGGAAATATCGGCGCGCGCTATGTCGAGACCGGAACGGAATCCGTCGGCATCGCCTTCGACACGCCGACAAAGACCTTCAAGCCGACGGACATCAAGCACACCTATCACGACGTCCTGCCGTCCCTGAACATGGTGTTCGAGCCGGCCGACGACTTCCTGGTCCGCTTCAACGCCTCTCAAGTCATCACGCGCCCGAACCTGACGGCGCTCCTGCCCGGCGTCAGCATTTCCCAGACCGGCGCGAACCCGATCACGGTCACGACGGGCAATCCGAATCTGAAACCCTACGAGGCCAAGACCGCCGATCTGTCGTTCGAGTGGTACTATCACAAGGGCGCGCTGTTCTCGGTGGCGTTCTTCTACAAGAAGCTCGACAATCTCGAATTGACGAACACGCTGTTCGGGCCGTTTGCGACGAACCCGCTCGGCCTGCCCGTCAGCACCATCGACGGAGTCTGTGGCGCCCCCACGGTGCCGCCGAATCCGAACTGCAACGCCACCGATCCCAGGACGAGCTATTCCACGACGGTCAATTCAAAGGGCGGTCCGCTCTACGGCACGGAAATCGATTGGCAGCAGCCCTTCGACTTCCTGCCTCATCCGCTCGACAATTTCGGCCTGTTGGGCAACGTCACGTTCATCCAGGCGCGCCAGACCTACATCCTGGTTCCTGCGACGGCGACGACGGCGGCGATCACGACCGTCAACGACCTGCAGGGGCTTTCGCGCACGACCTATAACGCCACGCTGTACTATGACGACACGGTGTTCGAGGCGCGCGTTTCGGCCGTGTTCCGCAGCAAGTTCCTGATCACACCGGGGCCGACCGCGGGTCTCAGCATCAACGACTCGCAGACCCAGGCATCGACTTTCAACCTCGATGCTTCGACCAGCTACAAGGTCGACGACAATTTCACGGTCGATATCCAGGGTCTCAACCTGACGAACCAGGGCCTGTATCAATACAACGACACGATCGGCAAGCGTGAGCTGGCCTACTACACCACCGGGCGCGAGTTCTTCGTCGGTCTGCGTTACAACTACTAGGAGGAACTCCTCGTGACTCCTGAAGGGCGCCGGTCTCCGGCGCCCTTTTTTTGTGCTTCGGGGCTCGGCCTACGGGTCTCGCACCTCAGCATGACGCGCGTGGTGCCGGCGTCATCCTGAGGTGCGAGCGCAGCGAGCCCCGAAGGATATTCAGGCCCCCGTGCGTTCCTTGAAGAACGCGATGACGCGCTGCTCGGCTTTCCTGGTCGGACCGGCGGGGTCCGAATCGTCGAGGTGAATGGTCAGCACCGAATGGGGCGAGATGCCGGTGCCCTTGGCGGCGTCCTCGTCCTTAAGTTCGATGACTTCGAACTTGTCGCCGAAGGTCGCTTTGAAGGTCGCAAAGCGCTCGTCCGGCACCAGCCTGTCGGACGGAAAGCGCAGGCCGATGGCCGAGAGGTTTTCCGCCGCGAAACGGTTCTTGGCGCAGGAGACCTCCGTGGGCGACAGCCCCATGCCGGCGCGGCGCCTGGCTCCCAGCGGAAACGGCATCGAGGGCTGCGACAGCACCGGCGCGACGACCGACGGCTCGGTCATCATGGCGAGCGCGAAATTGCCGGTGAAGCACATGCCGACCGCGCCGACGCCCTTGCCGCCGCACTCGCCATGGGCCTTGCGCGCCAGCGCCCGTAGCCAATCGACGATCGGGCTGGAACGGTCCGACGACCAGACGTCGAATTCGCGGCGGATGCAGATCGCCTTGAAGATCTCGCGCATGGCATAGGCCGGCGCGGCGACCTTGCCGGGCTTGCCGAACAGCGACGGCAGGAACGCGGTCATGCCGGCTTGCACGATGCGGTCGGCGAAGCGCACGACCAGGGGATGCAGGCCGGGCATTTCGTGGATCACGATCACGGCGGGACCGCTGCCGCGGCGCCACACCGGCCGCGTCCAGCGCCCGTCGTCGAAATCGAATTGCGCGTAGTCCTTCAAGACGTCCAAATCGCTCACCAGCCGCCCCTTTTGAGTTGTGCCTGCGCCCAACCTAACATGCGATTCCCGCCACCGGGCCAGAAGGGAACGGCCGCCGCGCGCATGAGCACCTCCAACGAATCGCCAGCCCCGCGCCCGCGGGCCTTCCTGCGCATCGGCGTCACCGGCCATCGTCCCGGGCCCAAGCTCTCGGCGGAGCAGGCGGACGCGGTGCGGCGCGCCGTCGACCGCATCCTGGCGGACATCGCGCAATTGACCCGCGCCGTGATCGAGCGCGACTCCTGGGCCTTCGCCAGCCGGCGTCCGGAGATCTCGGTCGTCTCGCCGCTGGCCGAGGGCGCCGACCGGATCGTCGCCGAAGCCGGTCTCGCCGCCCAATTCGGGCTGAGCGCGATCCTGCCCTTCGGCCGCGCCGTTTTCCGCACCGACTTCGAGAGCGAGGCGTCGCGGCAGGCGTTCGACCTGTTGCTGTCGAAGTGCGAAGCCGTGTTCGAACTGGACGGCAAGCGCGAGGCGGCGGCCCGCGCCTATGAGGCGGCTGGTCTGTTGATGCTCGCCAACGCCGATCTCGTCATCGCGATCTGGGACCAGATGCCGGCCGACGGCATCGGCGGCACGGGGCTGATCGTGGAGCAGGCGATGGCGGCGGATGTGCCGGTCATCCTGATCGACCCGCGCGTTCCCGATGAACCCGCCATCCTGTGGCGCGCGGATTCGGCGCTGCCGACGGCGCGCGAAGGCATCGAGACGATTCCGCGCCGGCCGCTCGGCGACACGCTGTCCACGGTGGTGGACATCATCGTCGGCCCGCCCAGGGACCCGCATGAACGCGGACCCCTGGAGGAACTCTTCCGGGAAAAAGCGCATCGCTGGAACATCGCGCTGTCCTATCCGCTGATGCTTTTCCTGCTGGGCGTGCGCGCCATGCGGTGGAGCGATCTGCATGCGCCGCCGCAGCAACAGGATAGCGCCGTGCGCTGGCGCCACTATCTGCAGGGCCATCTCGACGATGTCGCGCTCAGGCCGATCGACACCGACATGCTGTACCGGGCCTATTCCTTCGTCGACCACCTTTCCACCCGCTACGCCCAGATCTATCGCAGCGCCTACGTCTTCAACTATCTCGCCGGCGCCGCGGCGGTCCTGCTGGCGTCCATCGGCCTGATCTACCCCTCGCCCGATCCCATCGCGGCGCTCAACTTCAAGGCGGTGATGGTGGCGGTCGAGATCGGCTTGATCGCTTCGATCCTCGTCACGCTCAACCTGGGGACGCGCCGCCAGTGGCACCGGCGCTGGCTGCAATATCGAAGGCTCGCCGAAACGCTGCGGCAGCTGCGCATGCTGGCGCCGACTGCTGCCGCGGCGCGGCTGGACCGGCCGAGCGACCGGGCCGGGCGCGCCTATGGCTGGGTGAGCTGGTACGCGCGCGCCGTCGAGCGCGAAATTCCGCTGCCCAATGTGGTGGTGAGCGAAGCCTATCTCACGGCGGTGCGCGACGCGGTGAGCCAGTCGGAGCTCAAGTCGCAGGTCTCCTGGAACGCGCACAATGCCGAGGCCATGGAAAAGGCCGGCCACCGGCTGCACATCGCCGGCACGCTTCTGTTCTGGGCGACGCTGGCGATCTGCGTGAACTTTCTCGCCATCTACTTTGTCGACATCGAGGAGGCCGAGACGCTCCGCGAACTGACGGTGTTCCTCACCGCGCTGTTTCCCGCCATCGGCGCGGCGCTCAGCGCCATCCGCAGCCAAGCCGATTTCGAGACCGTCGCGCGGCGCAGCCATGAGACGGCGCGCGATCTCGACGAGCTCGACCAGGCCCTGGCGCACGAGCCGCCCGAATTCGCCCGCCTCACCGACCGCATCGAAAAGGCGGTCGACGTGATGATGGCCGACAACGCCGAATGGCATGTCCTGTTCCGCACCAGGCCGCTCAGCCTGCCGGCCTGAACGTTAACGAACGGTGGGTTAAGCGCGGCGTAAGGCTTGCACGCCATGATCGGGCCATGAGCCGCATCGGACATTTCGCCCGCGGGCTCGGCCGCTTCATCCCGGCCGATGCGGTGCGTCCGCTTGGCCGGCCCGCGGCCGTGTTCTTCCACGGCGTGGAGCCCATAACGCTCGATCCGCGTCTGCAGACCAATCATCACGAGACGGCCGCGTTCGTCGAGATCGCCCGCCATCTGAAGGTGAATTTCGACGTCCTGCCGCCCGGCGCCATCGCCGACGTGCTCAAGCAACCCGACCGCCATCCGCGCGCCGTGTTCCTGATGTCCGACGACGGCTACGCCAACACGCTGACGCAGGCCGCCGGCATCCTGGAAGACCTCGCTCTGCCCTGGACGCTGTTCGTCAGCACCCATCACATCGACACGGGGATGCGCAATCCGATCTTCCTAGCGCAACTGTTCGTTTACCAGGCGCCGCCGGGGCGCTACGCCATTGCGCACTTCCCGCTGGGTTTGACGCTGGACGAAAATCGCGCGGCGGTCGCGGCGCAGGTGACGTGGCATCTGCGCTCGCTCGACATGACGCGCGCGCAAGAGGCGGTCGAAGCGATGCTGGCGCACTTTGCGCCGGACGTTCTCGCCGCGCAGCTCGCCCGGTTTTCTTCGGAGCGGTTCCTGAATTGGGATCAGGTGCGCGCGCTTGCCGCGCGCGGCGTCGAGATCGGGGCGCATGCCCATCGCCACTGGCCGATGAACGCGGCGCAGTCCCCGGCGATGCTGCGCGAGCAGGCCAGCGTGCCCAAGGCGCGCATCGAGCGGGAGATCGGGCGCTGCCGTTATTTCGCCTATCCCTTTGGAAATACAGGGGATATTTCGCGCGAGGCGTGGCAGTCGGTGCGCGATGCGGGCTACGAATGCGGCTTCACGACGCTTTCGGGAACGCTCGATGCGCAGGCCAATCGCTTCCTGCTGCCGCGCTACGAACTGGCGCCGAAGGCTTCGCATCTGACGACGCTGATCTCGCTGCTGCGCGCGGGCAATCCGCGCGTCAAGCGGTTTCACAAGGCGCTGGCCGGCTGACGCGGAGTCCCGCCGCGGCACAGGCGTTACCGCGCGCTTAGTGATTACCCGCCGTTAAGCACAGCGCGGCACAAATCCGTCCCGAACTGACACAGATGAGCGCAGCGGCGCTGGCGCGCGCGATGCAAACACCCTCGCAGGACAAACCGAGGGTTGGCCGTGAGCCTCCACGAGACTTTCACCGAAGACTTCGCCGCGGCGCGCCCCCACCGCGATGCGATGCACGCGGCTTCGGACGATCTGGCCGCCGCGCTGCGCTTCTCGCCCGATACGCTGTGGCGCGCCCCCGCCAACGCCAACACCCGCCCCACAAGCCTTCAGCCCTCTCTCAAACGTTTCCTGGATCTGGCCGTCGCGCTGCCGCTGCTGCTGCTGTGTGCGCCGCTGCTGGCCGTGCTGGCGCTGATCATTCGCCTGGATGCCGGCGGTCCGGTGTTCTTCCGCCAGACGCGGCTCGGCCAGAGCGGCAAGCCGTTCAGCATCTTCAAGTTCCGCACGATGAGCGTGATGGAAAACGGCGACACGATCGTGCAGGCCAAGCTGGACGACTGCCGCATCACGCGCTCGGGCAAATGGCTGCGCAGCACCAGCCTGGATGAATTGCCGCAACTCCTGAACGTCATCGCCGGCGACATGTCGCTGGTCGGTCCGCGTCCCCACGCCCGCGCCCATGACCTGCACTACGCCAAGCTGATCACCAATTACGAACTGCGCCAGGCCGTGAAACCGGGCATCACCGGCTGGGCCCAGGTCAACGGCCATCGCGGCGAGACGCCGACGACCCAGGCGATGCGCGCCCGCGTCGACTTCGACATCTGGTACGCCAAGAACGCCAGCCTGGCGCTCGACCTCAAAGTCCTTGCCCTGACGCCGCTCGCGGTGCTGGGCCGCCGGAACGCGCACTGATGGGCGCCGCGCTGCAAATCCAGGCCGAAGCCGAGCGCCGGGCCCTGCCGCGCCCGGCCAACGATCCGTATGCCGAAGTCGTGGTCGGCGACATCAAGACCGCCTGCGTCAGCCGCGCCCACATGACCGCGATCATGGTCGACGACTGCTTCGCCGCCCGGCGCGCGCGCCAGGCGCCCAAGCTGATCTTCGCGTCCAACGGCCATGCCATCGCGATGGTCGCGACCGACGCCAATTTCCGCGCCGTGTTCGGCCAGGCCGACATGGTCCATGCCGACGGCCAGCCGGTCGTGATCGGCTCGCAATGGTTGACGGACACCCCGATTCCCGAACGCAGCGCGACGACCGATTTCATCCACGACGCGGCCAAGGCCGCGGCCGAGAAGGGCCTCAAGGTCTTCCTGCTCGGCGCCACGGAAGATGTGAACGCCCGCTGCGCCGAGATTCTGCGCTTTGCCTATCCCGGCCTGAAGATCGCCGGCCGGCGCAATGGTTACTTCAAGCGCGAGGACGAAGCCGCGGTCTGCGACGCGATCAACGCCTCGGGTGCCGACATCGTCTTCGTGGGCCTGAGCGTGCCGCTGGAATACGAGTTCTGCGTGCGCAACAAACAGCGCCTGCGCGCCGGCTGGGTCGTTACCTGCGGCGGCTGCTACAATTTCGTCACCGGCGACTACGCCCGCGCGCCGGGCTGGATGCAGAAATATTCGCTCGAGTGGCTCTATCGCCTGGTGCGCGAACCGCGGCACCTGTTCTGGCGCTATGCGGTCACCAACCCGCTTGCCGCGTTCATGATCTTCACGCGCTCGCACTCGCTGACCGCGTCGTAGAAATCCCCGTAAAATAAGGGTTTTTCGCACGAAAAGTTGGCACCGGCTTTGCAGTTCCCGTCCCACAACAGGAGCGGCACGTGCAGGGCGCGACATTCACCGAACAAACCACCGATCTGCCGCTGTCGCTCGACGTGTCCGTTGCCGGTCGCCCGTCGGCGCTGGAGAAGCTGCTCAAGATCGCCGGCCGCTACGCGCTCAGCGCGCTCGGCCCGGTCTGCATTTCCGGCGCGCATTTCCTCGGCGCCGTGCTGGTGCTGCACACGCTGTCGCCGGTTCATTTTGGCCTGTTCTCCTTCATCATGACCATCGTACCGTTCTGCATCAGCGCGGCGGCGGCCCTGGTCGGCGCACCGACCACGATCGGCATCCGCAATCGCGGCCATGTCGACGAAGCCGAACTCGCCACCTTCCAGAAAGCCAATCTGGTCCTCGCCGTCTTCGCCTTCGCCGTCGTCTGCTGCTCGCTGCTGGCGAGCAGCCTTTCGCCGAACGCGGCGATCCTGTTCGGCCTCTATGGGGCGGTGATGAGCCTGCGCTGGCTCGCCCGCGTCTATGCCTATGCCACCGATGCGCCGGGCCGCGCCGCCGCTTCGGACGTCGCCTATGGCCTGCTGCTGGTGGCGGGCCTGGGCGCGCTCCACCTGCTCGATCGCCTGACGATGAGCAACGCCGCCGCCGTTCTGCTGCTCGCCGCCGCCGGTAGCCTGGCGTTGTTCGATCGCGCCTATCTCGCCAAACAGTTCGCGCCGTCGGCCGCGGGCCGCCTTGCTGCTTATATCCCCGTGTGGCGCGACCTGACGCGCTGGTCGCTGCTGGGTGTTGCCGCCACTGAACTGACGGTCAACGCGCACGCCTATTTCGTCACCTTCTTCTCCGGTCCCGGCGCCTTCGCCCTGCTGGCGCTGGGCAGCCTGTTGATGCGCCCGGTCGCGGTGGTGCTGTCCTCGCTGCCCGACATGGAGCGTCCGGTCATGGCACGGGCCATCGGCGCCGGGGATTTTGCCCGCGCCTTCCGGGCCGTTAAGGCATTTCGAACCGCCGCGGCGGCAGTGTTGCTCGGCACCATCCTGATCGCGGCGGCTCTCTTGGTCTGGTTCCCGAACACGGTTCTCAAGCAAGGCTATGACGCGGGCTCCGCCGCGCTCATCGTCGCGATCTGGGCCCTGATCATGGCGGTGCGCGCGCTGCGCACGCCAGACGCGGTGTTCCTGCAGGCGGCGGGCGAATTCCAGCCGCTCGCCAATGCCGGCATGAAGTCTTCCGTCGTGTCGCTCGCCGCGACGCTGGCGCTGCTCCTCGCCTTCGGGCCGATCGCTTCGCTGCTTGGCATCGTCGCCGGCGACATCGTGATGACCGCCGGCATCTTCAAGCTGATGCGCAACTGGAAGCGCACCCATGCCTGAGGTTACCGTCGCCATCCCGACGTTTCGCCGGCCGCGCGGCCTGGAGCGCCTTCTCGAAGCGCTGGCGCGGCTGGAGACGACAGCTTGCATGACCGTGCTCGTCGCCGACAATGACTGCGAAAAGCACGAAGGCTCCGACCAGTGCGCCGCGATGCGCGCCAGAGGCTATCGCTGGCCGCTGCGTTCGCTGGTGGTGCCGCAACGTGGCATCGCGCAGGTGCGCAACGCGCTGGTCGAGGTCGCGCTCGGCGACGCGCGCATGGACTTTCTCGCCATGCTCGACGACGACGAATGGCCCGAGCCGCACTGGCTCGAGGCGCTGCTGCGCGAACAGGCCAAGACCGGCGCCGGCGTGCTGCAGGGCTCGATCCTGTTCGACTTCGAAGACAAGCCCGACGCATGGGCGAAGACGTTCGACGGCATGTCCGACATCCGCCACGCCAGCGGCCCGGTCGAGATGCTGCAGGGCGCCGGCAACCTCTTGATGACGCGCGCCGCGCTCCAAGCGCTGCCCGGGGCAAAGTTCGATCCCGCCTTCGCGCTGACCGGCGGCGAGGACAGCGACTTTTTCGTGCGGCTGAAAGCGTTGGGCACGCGTTTCGCCTGGTCCGACGAGGCCGTCGCGCACACCTTCGTGCCGGCCACGCGCACGAGCCTCAAATGGGCCTTGTCGCGCGCCTATGGCGTCGGCAATTCCGACATGCGCGTCTTCTTGAAATACCGGCCGAGCCTGCTCGCGCGCCTGAGCGAACTGGCCAAAATCGCGAGCGCGCTCTTGTTGTCGCCGCTCCTATTCGTCATCCTCGCCTTCGATGCGAATCGGCGCGCGGACGCGCTGCGCCGGATGTTCCGCGCCGCGGGCAAGGCCACAGCGCTCTTTGGGCGGCAATACAATGAGTATTCCGTGATCCATGGCGAATGAGGGATTTGCCAGAAGCATAGTCCCTGTCAGCCTCGACACGCGCATCGCTGAGCTTGGCTTCGTCCTTCTGCTGCTCCTGATGCTTATCGGCCTGACGCCGTTCGACGCGCGCAGCGCGGCGGCCATCGCGGCGCGCGACGCGGCCTCGGCTTCGGGCGACGCGCTGCGCCAACTCAGCTTCCTGTTCGTCTTCGGGCTGATCGCCTACGCCGCCTTGCGCAAGCGCGGCCTTCTCGCCATCACCGCGGTGCCGGCCAGCATGGCGCTGCTGCTGATCTGGTGCCTGCTGTCGGCGACCTGGTCGGGCGAGCCCGCCATCGTCGCGCGGCGCGGCGTGCTCGCCGTCATTTTCGTACTCTCGGTCCTGCTGAGCGTCGACACGCTCGGCAGCGCCCGCGCCATCGTGCTCTGGCGCGCCGTCATGGCGGCGGTGATCGTGGGCGACATCGCGTCCGCCCTGCTGATCCACAATGCGGTGCACCTTTCCGACGATGTGGAGGCGGGACTGGCCGGCGCCTGGCGCGGGCTGCACTCGCACAAGAACGCGGCCGGCGCCGTCGCCGCCACCGCGGCCGCCATGTTCCTCTATTTCGCGCTCGAGACCAGGCGGCGCAGCGATATCCTGCTCTGCATCGCGTCGGTGGGATTTCTGATCATGACGCGCTCGAAATCGTCGATGGGCCTGCTGCCGGTGGCGCTGATCGCCGGCGGGCTCTATCGCATCGCCTGGCGCAGCAAGCTCGACCGCACGATTGCGGCGCTCGGCGCGGTGCTTCTTGTCCTGGTTCTCGGCGTGGCCGTGGCGGTGGAGTGGGAATTCATCGCCCGCTTCCTGGAAGATCCGCAACACTTCACCGGGCGATCCGCCATCTGGTCCGCCGAGCTCGCCTATATCCGCGACCATCCGCTGTTCGGCGCCGGCTTCGGCACGTTCGGCAATACCGGAATGCGCTCGCCGATCTACTACTATGTCGGCAGCGGCTGGGTCTCGCAGATCGGCGAGGGCCATAGCGGCTATCTGGAAATGCTGGTCACCATCGGCGGCCTCGGCTTCGTGATCGGCATGACGGCGCTGGTCGTGCAGCCCTTCGCGCAATTCTGGCAATCCGAGCGCAGCGAGGCGAATTTCAACGCCATGCTGTTCACGCTGTTCTTCTTCGACGTGCTGCACAATTTCATGGAGTCGGATTTCATCCAGGTCACGGCCGTGCAATGGGGCCAGATCCTGCTGGTCATCGCCCTGCTGCGGGTGTCGCGGCGGGAGCGGCGTGACCTTGCAGGTGCCCGATGAGCGCGCCGTTCTTCTCGGTGGTGGTGCCGGTCTACAACCGCGCCGAGACGCTGCGCGCCGCCTTGCGTTCGGTGCTGGCGCAGAGCGAGCAGGATTTCGAGCTCCTGGTGGTCGACGACGGCTCGACGGACGATCCCAAATCGGTCGTCGACGCCTTGGCCGATCCGCGCATCCATGTCATTCGGCAGGCCAATGGCGGCGGCGGCGCGGCGCGCAACACCGGCATCCTGCGCGCCGCCGGCGCATACATCGCCTTTCTGGATTCGGATGACGAGTTCCTCCCCCATCATCTTGGCGCCATGCGCAAGCTGCTGGCGGGCACACACGACACGGCTTTCTATGCACGCATCGTGGTCGACCGCGGCGACGGCCGCACGATTCTCAAACCGCCGCGCGGCATCGCAGCGGGCGAAGACATGGCGGCCTATCTGCTGTGCGATCGCGGCTTCGTGCCGACGATCACCACGGTTGTGCCGGCCGCCCTGGCGCGCCAGACCCTGTACCACACCGATTTGCGCGAGGCCGAGGACACCGATTTCGCGATCCGCCTGGCGCTCGCGGGTTGTAGCTTCCACATGGCCGAGGCGCCCGGCGCGATCTGGAAGGACTATTTCGATCCCAACCGCCTGTCGGCTGGCCGCAGCACGCAACGTCTGGAGCAATGGCTCGAGACTATGAAACCGCGCCTGTCGCGCAAGGCCTATCTCGGCGGCCGCGGCTGGGCCGTCGCCAAAGGGGTCGCGCCGAAAAATCCGTTTCGCGCGCTGGGCTATTATCTGGGCGCGCTGTTTTCCGGCTGCTATGGCCCGGGGCTGGCCGGAATCGTTTTCTTGCAGATATTCCTGCCGGATCGCGTTTATCGCGCGCTGGCCGACGGCGCGATCGGCTGGCTGCGGGCCGGCCTGCAAGCGCGCCCGACCGAACGCCGATGCTGACGCGCCGAACCGTTCTGGGCAGCACGGCGGCCGCGCTGGCAGTCCTGCCCGCGACCGCGCAATTGTTCCGGCCGGGCCTGATGGAAGAAGGCACGGCGCTGCGCACGCTCGCCGCCGCCAAGGGCCTCGTCTTCGGCGCCGCCAACAACAATTACTGGCTGCGCGACGCGGACTTCGCTTTCGCCTTCCTGCGCGATTGCGCGATGCTGGTGCCCGAATACGAACTCAAGCGCGATCTGACGGAGCCTGTGCGCGACCATTTCGATTTTTCCGCCGCCGATGCGCTGCTCGCCTTTGCGAAAACCCATGGCCTGCTGTTCCGCGGTCATCCGCTGCTGTGGTACGCGTCCAACCCGCCCTGGCTGGAAGACGCAGTCGCGACCGCGAAGGACGAAGCGATCTTTGCCGAATATGTCCGCGCCGCGGCCGGCCATTATCGCGGCCGGATGCATTCCTGGGATGTCGTCAACGAAGCGATCGAGCCCGCGGACGGCCGCGCCGACGGCCTGCGCAATTCGTTCTGGCTGCGCAAATTCGGGCCTTCCTACATCGACCACGCCTTCGCCGCGGCGCGCGACGCCGATCCGGCGGCGCTGCTGGTCTACAACGACTACGGCCTGGAGAGCGACAGTCCCGATCACGACCTTCGCCGCAAGGCTACGCTCAAGCTGCTGGAAGGCTTGATCGCGCGCGGCGCGCCGGTCGGCGCGCTCGGCTTGCAAGGCCATATCAGCGCCTTCGGCGCAAAGATCAATCCGCAGAAGCTCGCCGCGTTCCTCGCCGCGGTGCGGGCGACGGGCTTGCGCATCCTGATCACCGAGCACGACGTCGACGACAGCGGCGGCGCGATCGACGCGGCGATGCGCGACCGCGCGGTCGCCGACGCCAGCCGGCGTTTCCTCGACGTGGCGCTCGACAATCGCGCGACGATGGCGCTGCTGACCTGGGGCCTGTCGGACAGGTTTCTGAAAGCCGAGGGCTTGCGCAACAACCTGCTGCGCGGCACGCCGCGCATGCTGCCGCTCGACGAAGCGATGCAGCCGACGCCGCTGCGCAGCGCCATCGCGCAAGCACTGGCCGGGGCCAGGGCGCGCTAGGCGGCTTTGCGGCCGAACATCGCGGCGACACGGCGGTGCAGGTGGGCCGAGAGGCGCGGGGCGGCGAATTCGGCGCCGACCATGAAGCGCAGCAGCGGGCCGAAACTGTTGGCGGCGGCGAGGCCTAGGAAATAGAGGCCGGAAACGGAACTCTCGAAATTGTCCGACAGCACCGGCGTGCCGTCGATCTGCTCGACCGCTTCGCGCAAGGCGCCGTCCAGGAAAGGCAGGTGCGCGAGGTCGACCTTGTAACCGGTGGCGGCGACGACGTGGTCGGTCATCACGATGCGCTCGCGGCCGTCCTCGTCCCTCAGCTCCAGCGCGATGCGCCCATCCACCATGCAGGCGCTCTTGAGGTGCTGGCCGAGATGGGCGGCAATCTGGCCGTCCACCTTTTCGCGCGTGAACCAGCCGGGCGCCGGACCCAGATGGCGGCGCGTGATCTCGAGGCGCAGTTTCTGCGGCAGGCGGTGGAACAGCAGCGGCGCGTTGGTGCAGAAGAACGAGCGCCAGCCCGGTCCGATGCCGCTGTCGGGCTTGCGCAGCTGCTGCAAGATCGTCGGCTCGTCATTGTCGGGCGCGACGTGGAACGGGATGACCTTGCGGCGGGCGACGATCTTGACCTTGGCGCCGGCTTCGTGGAGCGCGATCGCGGTATCGATGGCCGACGCGCCGGCGCCCAGCACCGTCACGTCGCGGCCTTTGAACGGGCTGCAATCCTTGTGATCGAAGGAGTGCGACACGGCCGTCGCCGGCAGGGCCGCCAGCGTTTCGGGCAGGTTCTTGAACCAGGTGATGCCGACCGCCATCACGACTCGCCGGGCATGGACGCACGCGCCGTCGTCGAGCGTCAGCGTATAGCCATCGGCTCCGCGCAGGATGTTGCTGACGTTGCGGCGTTCCAACGCCGGGACATAGGTCCTGGTGAACCAGTCGGCATAGGCGACGAAATTCTCGACCGCGACCGGGATTTTCTGCGCCGAATATTCGACGCCGTTCGCTTCGCACCAAGCTTCGAAAGTGGAGGCCGGATCGGGCGCCGACAGGTTGGAGGCGAAGCCTTCCGACTTCAGGCACATGCCGCGTGGCATGTGATCGCGCCAGGTGCTCATCGGCTGGCCAAAAATCCGGAACGAGATGCCGGCGGCGCGCAAATGGGCGGCGAGCGAAAGGCCGTAGGGACCGGCGCCGACAATGGCTACATCGACTGAATTCTGCATGGCGACCTTGCCGAAAACGGGGCTATTTCAGTGTCCCAAAGCGGGACAATTCTCACTTTGAGACGGGCAAATCCGCTTTTGCGCCGTCTCATGGGCTGTTTCTCCAACCTTCGTGCCACGTTCAGGATTGCTTGAGACTGGCCCGGTAGGCTTAGCCATGGGCCCCCGGATTCTGTTGGTCACGACCATGAACTGGCCGTCGAGCGCGCGTCTCGCGGGCGCCTTCGCCGGCGTCGGCGCGCATGTCGAGGCGCTGTTCCCGCCCGGGCATGTCAAAGGCAAAAGCCGCTTCGTTCACGGCCGGCATCACTACAGCGCTCTTTTCCCGCAAGCCTCGCTCGTCTCTGCCATCGCGCGCGCGGCGCCGGATCTGATCGTGCCATGCGACGACCGCGCCCTCGCCTTGCTGCGGGCGCAGCAGGCGCAGGCGCCGAGGAGCGCTCCGGCGGAGCTGATCGCCCGCTCGCTCGGCAACACCCAGAGCTATCGCACGCTGATAGCGCGCAGCGACTTCATCGCCGCGGCGCGGGCCGCCGGAATCGTCGCGCCGCAGACCGTTCCGGTGGCGAACGAACAGGTTCTCGAAGCCGAGTTGTCGCGGCTGGGCTATCCGGCGGTGCTCAAATCCGACGGCAGCTGGGGCGGCGAGGGCGTCGCGATCGTGCGCAATTTCGAAGCCGCGCTCAAAGCCTTTCGCAAATTCTCCTTGGCGTCGTCGCGCGCCCGCAACCTGGCGCGCACGGTGTCGCGCCGGGACGCGCATTTCCTGCGTGACGCGATTTCGCCGCCGCATGTCGCGATCAGTCTGCAGCGCTTCGTGGCCGGCGCGCCGGCGACGACGGCTTTTGCCTGCTGGAAAGGACGCGTTCTGGCGACGATCCATATGGATGTTCTGGAGAGCCTGGGCTCGACCGGTCCGGCCAGCGTCATGCGCCGCACCGATTGTCCGCAGATGGAGAAGGCCGCCGTCCTGCTTGCCGAGCGCTTCGGACTGTCGGGCCTGCATGGCCTGGACTTCGTCCGCGACGGCGCCGGCCAGCCGCATCTGATCGAAATAAACCCGCGCGCGACGCAAGCCAGCGCCTTCGCGCTGGGCCCCGGGCACGACCTCGCGGCGGCGCTGGCCGGCTGCGTCTCGCCTTGCGCCGGCGGCGCCCGGCCGGCAGCCACGAAAAACCCCGTCATCGCGCTTTTTCCGCAGGAATGGCGGCGCAATCCCAAGAGCGACTGGCTCCATACCGCCTATCAGGACGTGCCCTGGGACGATCCGGCGGTCCTGCGGGCCTGTCTGGAACCGGGCGAACCCACCCCTGAGCGCCGGCCCGAGGCCCTCGAACAGGCCCACACCACCCTGGTTTACGCCACCCAAGAGGTCGCACCCCCCACTCCCCATTAACCGTTCGTCAGGCGGTCGGGCGGTAAATCTTGCAAGAGAAGCAAAAGGCTCGCACGCGTCGGACGCGGCGAAGAGGGCATGTCGTTCCAGGGAATTAACCCAAACTTGGCCTCGCCGCCCGACGCCCGCCCAGCGCCGGCGGCGTTCGAGCTTGCCGACATTCTTGCCGCACTGCGCGCCAAGGCCGGACTTATCGTTCGCGTGACGGTAATGGTCGTTGCCATCGCGGTGATCGCGGTCAGCCTGATGCCGACGCGCTTTTCCTCCTCCGCGGTCGTCATGCTCGACCCGCGCAAGAACACCGTCGCCGATCTCTCCGCCGTGCTTTCCGCGCTCCCCACCGATCCGGCTTCGCTGCAGAACCAGATCCAGATTCTGCAATCGCGCGATCTCGCCGCCGAAGTCATCGCCAAGCTGAAGCTCTATGACGATCCGGAATTCAACGGCGCGATGCAGCACAGCGTCGGCAGCCTGCTGCTGGCGGAGCTCAATCCCAGATACTGGTTCTTAGGCGGCAACGCGCCGCCCGATCCGGCGGTCGAACGCGACGCCATCATCGACGCGTTTCTCTCGCATCTCTCGGCCGAGACGCTCGGACTGTCGACGACCGTCACCGTGTCGTTCACCTCGCGCGACCGCGACAAGGCCGCGCTGATCGCGGACACCGTGGCGCAAACCTATGTCTCCGATCTGGTCGAGGCCAAGCTGCGCGCCTCCGACAGCACCAGCGCCTGGCTGACGCAGCGCATCCGCGATCTGGGCAGCCAGGTGCAGGCCCAGGAAGCCGCCGCGCTGACCTATCGGGCGCAGCACAATCTGGATTCCAGTGTCGGCGGCACCTCGCTGATCGAGCAGCAACTGGGCGGCATCAACGGGCAGATCGTGCAGGCGCGCGCCGACCTCTCCGCCAAGCTCGCCGTCTACAACCAGGTGCAGACCCTGGTGAAGGCGGGCAATCCGGCCGACATTTCGCAGATCATCGCTTCGCCGCTGATCATCCAGCTGCGCGGCCAGCAGGCCGACCTGCTGCGCCAGCAGGCGGCGCTCGCCATTCCCTACGGTCCGCGCCATCCCAAGCGCATCGCGATCGAAAACCAGCTCAAGGACATCGACCTCAAGATCGGCGAGGAAGCCTCCCGCATCGCCAGCGCGCTCGGCAACGACGTCGCGGTGGCGCGGGCCCAGCTCGGCTCGCTGCAAGGCAGCTTCGCCTCGACGCAGCATCAGGCCTCCGGCCAGGACATGACGGCCGTCAAGCTCATGGCGCTGGAAGCGGCCGCCGCTTCGTCGCGCAAACTCTATGAATCGTTCCTCGGCCGGCTGACCAACATCCAGGACCAGGAAGGCCTGCAATATCCCGACGCGCATGTGATCAGCCACGCCGCCGTGTCGAGCGCGCCGAGTTCGCCGCCGCGCATGCTGATCGTGCTGGCCTCGATCCCGGCCGGACTGCTGCTGGGCTGCCTGGCCGCGCTTCTTTCCGTGCGCTTTGCCGGCGTCCGCCGCAGCGCCAGGCCGCGGGCGCGGCCGGTGCCGCGTCCCCAGCCTGCGCCGCAGCCGGTGCCCGCCTATCGCGGTCCACCGGTTCTCGCCGATATTCCGGGCGCCTTGACGCAAGGCGCCGCCGATCACGTGATCGACTGGCCGGCATCGCCTTTCGCGCGTGCCGTCACCGCGCTGCTCGGCCGCGTGGCGCCGCCCAGGAACGCGGGCGCGGGCCGCATCGTCGCGGTCACGACCGCGGCACAGGGCGGAGCCGAAACCACGGTCGCCCTGGCGCTGGCGCGCGCCGCGGCCAAGGTGGGCTATCGCACCATCCTGGTTGACGGACATGTGATGCGGCCGGCGCTCGTCCGCCTGACCGGCATCCGGCCCCAAGGCGGGTTGATGGACGTGCTGCGCGGCAGCGTGACGATCAATCGGGCCCTGACGCGCGATCCGCGCTCGACGGCGCTTCTGCTTGGAACCCTGGCACCGCCGCGCGACCCGCAGGCGGCCTTGGCCTCGCCCCGGATGGGCGAATTGTTCGCGCATTTGCGCGGGATCTGCGACCTGGTGATCGTGGCGGCCCCGGCGGTCCCGGGTTCGCGCGAGGCGCCGACCTTCGCCCGGCTCTCCGACGCCGTGGTCATGGTGGCCCATCCCGATGAAGGCCCAGGGCCTCAGCTGAGCCACGCCCTGCAAACCCTGGCCCAGTGGCGTTCCCCGCCGGTCGGCATGGTCCTCGTGCGCTAGAGCCGCATTCGCATTATTTGAATTGGAATGCGGCTCTAGGTCTTTGAATTGTCGCGCAATCTGACGGCGAACCGCTCACACTTCGCCGGATTGCGCTCCAAGCGCGGCCATTTACCTCATCCGCAGAGATGGATGCCAATTAAGGCGGAAAGGGCGGGGCCCGGCTTGCCTTGACCCCCTCCTTCCCGCTAAGTGCGCCCCGTTAAAAGATGTGGGGTAAGCGCCTGATGCCGTTTGACTTGAATAGTACCGCTATGCGCAGCGTCCTTGCGGCCCTGCTGCTTGTCGTCGGCCTGATCGCGGGCTGGTTTGGCCATAGAGCCCTGTCGTCGCCGCCGGACATACCGACGGTCCTGGTCTTCCAGGACTGGCGCGTCGCCTGCCCGACGAGCACCGACAAGGATGCCTCCTGCGAAATCCAGCAGGACGTGCTGGACGACAAATCCCACGCCGAACTGGCGCGGCTGTCGATCTTCCGCCTCAAGGACGTCAACACGATGGTCGTGACCGTGCCTTATAATGTGCTGCTCGATCCGGGCATCGGCCTGGGCCTGGGCAACGACAAGCCGCGCCTCTATCCGTTCGAGACCTGCAACGGCGTCGGTTGCGTCGTGCGCATCGCCTTCGACGACGCGCTGGCCAAGGCCGTCGGCGCCGCGCCGCAAGCCCGCATCCTGTTCGCCGGTCTCGACGGCAAGCCGGTCGGACTGCCCTTTTCCCTGAAGGGCTACACGGACGCGCTGCGCGTATTCAACAACACCGAAGCCAAGCGCCATTCGTGGTGGCGGAGACTCTGGTCATGACATTCCTTCGTGCAAGCATTGCCGGCGCCGTCGCGCTCGGCCTCCTCGCTATCGGCGCCGCCTCGGCCCAGACCGCGCCGCCGCCGGCCGGCGGCGCGCCCGCGCCGGTGCAGCCCAGCGAAAACAAGCCGTTCGGCGACTGGACCGTGCGCTGCTTCCCGGTCAACACGCCCTCGCCCTGCGACATGTTCGAGTTGCTCGCCAACAAGTCCACGCAGCAGCGCGTCCTGAGCATTTCGATCGCCTATATGCCGTCCGGCGACAAGCACGTCATCCAGATCGCGGTGCCGCTCGGCGTCCTGATCCCCAAGGGCCTGGTGCTCGCGTCGGATACCTACACCTCGCCGATGCTGCATTATCGCCGCTGCGACCGCGGCGGCTGCTATGTCGAGATGCTGATCGACAATCAGACCGTCGAAGCCCTCGCCACCGCGACCGGCCCGGCCAAGATCCGGATCGTCGCCGAGGGCGGCAAGGCGTTCGAGATTCCGTTCTCGCTGAACGGCTTCGCCGATGCGCATGGCGCGATGGAAGACCTGGCGCGCAAGAAGACGGCCAAGCCGGCCGATGCGGCCACGACGCCGCCGGCACCGAGCGCGACGCCCGCGCCTGCCGCGACGCCGGCGCCGGATACGACGCCCGCGCCGACGCCGTAAGCATCACGAGAATTTGAGCCTTGAAGGCGGGATCGCGAAAGCGATCCCGCCTTTCGTTTTTCGGCTCAGCCGGGCACCGAACCCCGCTTGGACTTGATCCGGCTCAAGAGGACGAGGCCGAGCGCCAGCGCCGTGGCGCCCAGCACGATGAGCATCCAGCCGTCCAGCCAATGCCACGCCGCCTTGATCGTCTCCCAGCCGACGGCGCCGAGCAGAAGCAGCGAGGCGGACCACAACAGGGCCGAGGTGACGTTCGCGATCTGGAACGGCCAGAACCGCATCTGGGAAATGCCGGCCACCAGAGGGACGGTGGCACGGAACGGCCCCAGGAAGCGGCCAAGGAAGATTCCCCAAACGCCCCAGCGGCTGAAGAACGCCAGTGCCGTGTCCATCTGCGGGCGATAGCGCGAGATCGGCCAGACCGAAAGGACATGCTCCTTGTAGCGGTGGCCGATCCAATAGGAGATCCAGTCGCCCAGGATGGCGCCCACCGCGGCCGCCAGCCAGACCGGCCAGAAATCCCACAGGCCCGAGCCGTTGGCGCGCAAAATGGCGCCCAGGCCGATCAGGATCGTGGTGCCCGGCACCAGGAAGGAGAGGCCGGCGAAGGACTCGCCGAACGACACGACAAAGGCGATCAGGGTCGCCCATTGCGGGTGCGCCTTGCTGAAGGCCAGGAGCCCGTCGGCCGCATCCGCGATCCAGGCGAAAAATCCGTGCATTGAGATGAAATCCGCGTAAGGAACCGATGGGCGGGGGCCGTGTTACAATCCTGATATGGTGTCTTTTGGGCAGAGTGTCCAATGCCCATGGCGACACTTTCGACAAAATTCCCGACTATCGGTTTGCTAGTTGACCCAAGGCAGGGGCCTCTGCCAGCCGTGGCACGGTACAAGTGAGATTCCGATGAGCAGTCCCGGCAATTTGAAGGGCGTCCTCGACGCGGCAGTCGAGCATACCGACCGGGCCTGGCGCTGGAGCGCCGCCCGCATGCCGGGCGGCAAGCGGGCGCTGTGGATTGTGCTCGGACTGCTGCTCATCGCACTGGTGACCTGGCGCGCCTGGCCGGACGCCCAGACGCAGCGCGGCGGCTTCGGCGGCGCGGGCGGACCGCAATCGGTCGGCGTCGCCACAGCGAGCAATGGCGATATGAGCATCACGCTGAACGCGCTGGGCACCGTCACGCCGCTCGCCACCGTCACGGTGCGGCCGCAAGTCGGCGGCCAGTTGCTCAAGATCTATTTCACCGAAGGCCAGGCCGTGAACGCCGGAGACCTGTTGGCGCTGATCGATCCGCGCCCCTTCCAGGCGGCGCTCGCCCAGGCCAACGGCCAGCTCGAACGCGACCGCGCCAGTCTCGCCAACGCCATCCTCGATCTCGCGCGCCAGAAAGGCCTGCTCGCCGCCAACGCCACGTCGAAGCAGGCCTATGCGACGCAAGCCGCGCTGGTGCAGCAGGACGAGGGCGTCGTCCATTCCGACGACGCCAATGTGCAGGCCGCCGCCATCAATCTGAGCTACACGAAAATCACCGCGCCAGTGGCGGGGCGCGTCGGCCTGCGCCAGGTCGACGTCGGCAACACGGTGTCCGCCGGCCAGGCGAACGGCATCGTCGTCGTGACGCAGCTGCAGCCGATCACCGTCCTGTTCTCGCTGCCCGAGGACAATATCGGCGACATCATGGCGCGGGTGAATGCCGGCGCCAAGCTGACCGTGTTCGCCTATGACCGCGGCCAGACAACGCTGCTGGCGACCGGCACGCTGGCCACGATCGACAATCAGATCGACATCACCACCGGCACGGTGAAGGCGCGCGCCCAGTTCGACAATTCGAAGGGCGAACTGTTTCCCAACCAGTTCGTCAATGTCCGCCTGCTGATCGACACCCGCCGCGATCAGACGCTGATACCCGTCGCCGCCGTGCAGCGCGGCGCGGAAGGCAATTACGTCTTCGTCGTGCAGCCCGACAAGACGGTGGCGATGCGCGCCATCACGCTGGGGCCGGGCGACGCGGCGCATGTCAGCGTACTCAAGGGGCTCAAGCCCGGCGACATGGTGGTGGTCGATGGCGCCGACCGCCTGCGCGACGGCGCCGAAGTCGTGCTGCCGAACGTCACCGCGCCGATCTCCAAGCCGAGCGGCACGCCGGCCGCGGCCGGCAGCGCGATCGACGAGCGGGCGGCGCGGCGCGCCAAGATGGCGGCGGCGATGAAACAGTTCTGCAGCGCCGACATCGCGAAATACTGCCCCGGCAAGACCGGCCGCGACCTGATGATGTGCTCGCGCGAGAACCGCGACAGCTTCAGCGACCCCTGCCAGACCGCGCTCAAGCAATTCCGCCGCCCCGGCGGCGGTGGCGGCGGCTTCGGCGGCGGCGGAGGCGGCGGCGGGCCGTAGGCGCGGGACGGCCGCAGAACAGATGAATCCCTCCGCTCCCTTCATCGTCCGCCCGGTCGCGACATCGCTGCTGATGATCGCGATCCTGCTCGTGGGCATCGTCGGCTATTCCTATCTGCCGCTCTCGGCGCTGCCGGAAGTCGATTATCCCACCATCCAGGTCCAGACCTTCCTGCCGGGCGCCAGCCCCGAAGTGATGACCTCGTCGGTCACCGCGCCGCTGGAAAAACAGTTCGGCCAGATGCCGGGTCTCAATCAGATGTCGTCGGTCAGTTCGGCGGGCGCCTCGGTCATCACGCTGCAATTCGACCTCAGCCTCAATCTCGACATCGCCGAGCAAGAAGTGCAGGCGGCGATCAATGCCGGCGGCAATCTCTTGCCGCAGAGCCTGCCGGCGCCGCCGGTCTACGCCAAGGTCAATCCGGCGGACGCGCCGATCATCACGCTGGCGATCGGCTCGAAGTCGATGCCGCTGACGCAGGTGCAGGAACTGGCCGACACCCGCATCGCGCAGAAGATCTCGCAGCTGGCCGGCGTCGGCCTGGTCAGCATCGCCGGCGGCCAGCGCCCGGCCGTGCGCGTGCAGGCCAATCTGCAGGCGTTGGCCTCCTACGGCCTCAACATCGACGATCTGCGCACAACGATCTCCAACGCCAACAGCAATGCGCCCAAGGGCAGCTTCGACGGCGCGGCCCAGTCCTACACCATCGACGCCAACGACCAGCTGCAGAGCCCGGAAGACTACAAGGCCATCGTCGTCGCCTATCGCAACGGCGCGCCGGTGCATCTGTCCGACGTCGCCAACGTGCTGGAGAGCGCCGAGAACGTGAAGCTGGTGAGCTGGATGAACAAGACGCCCGCCATCCTGCTCAACGTCCAGCGCCAGCCCGGCGCCAACGTCATCCAGGTGGTGGACAGCATCAAGAAGATGCTGCCGCAGATATTGGCCGGCCTGCCGGCCGGCATCGACGTGACGGTGCTGACCGACCGCACCACGACGATCCGCGCCTCGGTCAGCGACGTCGAGTTCGAGCTCGGCCTGGCGGTGGTCCTGGTCGTGCTGGTGATCTTCCTGTTCCTGCGCAACATTCCGGCGACCTTCATCCCCAGCCTGTCGGTGCCGCTGTCCATCATCGGCACCTTCGCGGCGATGTACCTGCTGGGCTACTCGCTGAACAATCTGTCGCTGATGGCGATGACCATCGCGGCCGGCTTCGTCGTCGACGACGCCATCGTCATGATCGAGAACATCACGCGCTATCTGGAGGCCGGCGATCCGCCGTTGACGGCGGCGCTGAAGGGCGCCGGCGAGATCGGCTTCACGATCGTTTCGCTGACGGTCTCGCTCATCGCCGTGCTCATCCCCTTGCTCTTCATGCAGGAAGTCGTCGGCCGGCTGTTCCGCGAATTCGCCGTGACGCTCGCCATCACCATCCTGATCTCGGCGGTCGTGTCGCTGACGCTGGTGCCGATGCTGTGCGCCAAGCTGCTGCGCCGGCACCAGGAGCCCAAGCCCGGTTCGCTGGCGCAGAAATCCGAAGACTATTTCAACCGGGTCATCGCCGAATACGACCGGCTGCTGAGCTGGGTCCTGGACCGCCAGCCGTTGACGCTGCTGGTCGCGGTCGCGACACTGGCGCTGACGATTTTCCTCTACATCATCATTCCCAAGGGCTTCTTTCCAACCCAGGACACCAGCCTGGTGCAGGGCATCACCCAGGCCGGACCGACCGTTTCGTTCGCCGAGATGGCGCGCCGCCAGCAATTGCTCGCCGACGCGCTGCTGGCCGATCCCAATGTCAGCAGCCTGTCGTCCTTCATCGGCGTGGACGGCACCAACAACACGCTCAACAGCGGCCGCTTCCTGATCAACCTGGTGCCCAAGGACGACCGCGGCGAGGGCATCGGCGACGCCATCAGCGCCATCCTGGCGCGCGCCCGCGCCGTGCCGGGCATCTCACTCTATCTGCAGCCGGTGCAGGACCTGACCATCGATTCGACGATCAGCCGCGCGCAGTACCAGTTCGTGCTCGAGGACGCGAGTTCGGCGACGCTGCGCCAATGGGTGCCTAAGCTGCTCGAGAAACTGAACGCGCGGCCCGAGATCGAAAACGCCTCCACCTCCTATCTCGACCGCGGCCTGTCGGCGACCGTCGTCGTCGACCGCGACACCGCGGCGCGCTTCGGCATCACGGCAGCGACCATCGACAATGCGCTTTACGACGCCTTCGGCCAGCGCATCATCTCGACCATCTTCACCCAGTCCAACCAGCGCCGCGTCATCCTGGAAGCCGATCCGGGCGTGCAGAATTCGCTGGCCTCGCTCAGCGATATCCACATGCCGTCCTCCGCCGGCGGCCAGGTGCCGCTCTCGGCCTTCGCCCATGTCGAGCCCCGGCCGGTGCCGCTGGAAGTGGACCACCTGGGCCAGTTCCCCGCCGCCTCGATCTCGTTCGACGTCGCCCCGGGCCATTCGCTGGGCGCGGCGGTCGATGCGGTGCGCGCCGCCGAAGCCGATGCCGGCCTGCCCGCCAGCATCACCACCGAATTCCAGGGCTCGGCGCTCGCCTTCCAGTCGGCGCTGGGCAACGAGCTGCTGCTGATCCTGGCCGCCATCGTCACCGTCTATATCGTGCTCGGCGTGCTCTATGAGAGCTTCATCCATCCGGTCACGATCCTCTCGACGCTGCCCTCCGCGGGCGTTGGGGCGCTCCTGGCGCTGATCGTTTCGGGCAACGATCTGGGCATCGTCTCGATCATCGGCATCATCCTTCTGATCGGCATCGTGAAAAAGAACGCCATCATGATGATCGACTTCGCGCTGGAGGCCGAGCGCAACGAGGGCAAATCCCCGCGCGAGGCGATCCACCAGGCGGCCTTGCTGCGCTTCCGTCCCATCCTGATGACCACCGTGGCGGCGCTGCTCGCGGCGTTGCCGCTGATGCTGGGCAGCGGCACGGGTTCGGAGCTGCGCCATCCCTTGGGCATCGCCATCGTCGGCGGTCTGTTGGTCAGCCAGCTTTTGACGCTCTTCACCACGCCGGTGATCTACATCTATTTCGACCGGCTCGGCGGACAGCTGCGCGCATGGCGCGCCGCAGGGCGGACGGCGTGAGCTTCTCCGAGACCTTCATCCGGCGGCCGATCGCCACCACCCTCCTGACGCTGGGCCTGGCGATGGCGGGCGCCGTCGCCTATTTCCTGCTGCCGGTCGAGCCCTTGCCCAGCATCGACGTGCCCGTCATCTCGGTGTCGGCCAGCATGCCGGGCGCCAGCCCGGAAACCATCTCCACCAGCGTCACGACGCCGCTCGAGCGCCATCTGGGCGTGATCGCCGACGTCGACGAGATGACCTCGACCAGCTCGGTCGGCAGCGCGCGCATCACGCTGGAATTCAGCTCCAAGCGCAACATCGACGGCGCGGCGCGCGACGTGCAGGCCGCGATCAACGCGGCGCGCGCCGACCTGCCGGCGGCGCTGCGCTCCAACCCGACCTATCGCAAGATCAATCCGGCCGATCAGCCCCTGCTGATCCTGTCGCTGACCTCGCCGACCCTGACGCCCGGCCAGATCTACGATGCGGCGTCGAACATCCTGCTGCAGAAGCTGTCCACGGTGGACGGCATCGGCCAGGTCCAGCTCGCCGGCGGCTCGCTGCCCGCCGTGCGCGTCGAGCTCAATCCGCGGGCGCTGTTCAAATACGGCATCGGGCTCGAAGATGTGCGCGCCGCGCTGTCGGCGGCCAACGCCAACGCGCCCAAGGGCATGGTCGAGCAGGGCGCCGAGCGCTTCCAGATCTACGTCAACGACACCGCGACCCGCGCCGAGCAATACCGCACGCTGATCGTCGCCTATCGCAACGGCGCGGCGGTGCGCCTGACCGACGTCGCCACCGTCGACGACAGCGTCGAGGACGTGCGCAACATCGGCATGTCCGGAACCAAGCCGGCGATCCTGGTGCTGCTGTTCCGCACGCCCGGGGCCAACATCATCCAGACCGTCGCCAAGGTGAAGGCGGTGCTGCCGCAGCTGCAGGCCGCGCTGCCGCCGGCCATCCAGCTGGCCGTCGCCATCGACCGCACCGGCACCATCAAGGACTCGCTGCGCGACGTGCAGCGCTCGATGATGATCTCGATCGCGCTGGTGATGCTGGTGGTCTATTTCTTCCTGCGCGACGGACGCGCCGCGATCATCCCTTGCGTCGCCGTGCCCCTGTCGCTGATCGGCACCTTCGGCGCGATGTACCTGCTGGGCTATTCGCTCAACAACCTGTCGCTGATGGCGCTGACGGTGGCCACCGGCTTCGTCGTGGACGACGCCATCGTCGTCCTGGAGAACGTCAAGCGCCACATGGAAGCGGGCATGCCACGGCTGGAGGCGGTGCTGGTCGGCACGCGCGAGGTCGCCTTCACCGTGCTCTCGATGAGCTTTTCGCTGATCGCCGTGTTCATTCCGATCCTGCTGATGGGCGGCATCGTCGGGCGCTATTTCAACGAGTTCGCCATGGTGCTGGCGATCGCCATCACCATCTCGCTGCTGGTGTCGCTGACGACGACGCCGATGCTGTGCGCGCTGCTCGATCTGCATCGTCCCGAGCGGCGCCAGGGCATCCTGCTGCGCGGCTCGGAGCGCGTCTTCAACGCGGCGCACGGCTTCTACGAGCGCTCGCTGACCGTGGCGCTGCGTAATCCGGGCAAGGTCATGATCGTCCTGCTGATCGCGGTGCTGCTCAATTTCCTCCTCTATTATGTCGTGCCCAAGGGTTTCTTCCCGGCCGAGGACACCGGCCAGCTGTTCGGCGGCATCCGCGCGGGCCCGACGATTTCGTTCCAGCTGATGAAGCAGAAATTCGCGCAATTCATGCAGATCGTCGGCCAGGACCCGGCGGTCCTGACCGTGACCGGCACGATCGGCGGCGGCGGCGGCGGGCCGCGCGGCGGCGCCACCAACACCGGCAACGTCTTCATCCAGTTGAAGCCGCTGGCCGAGCGCGGCGGCCTCAGCACCGACGACGTCCTGGCGCGCATGCGGGGCAAGTTCGGCGGCGTCACCGGCGCCCGCATGCAATTGCAGGGCGGCCGCGACGTGCGCGTCGGCGGGCGTCAGAGCAACGCGGCCTATCAATACACGATCCAGGCCGACACGCTGGAAGAGCTGGAGACCTGGCTGCCCAAGATTACCGACGCGGTCTCGAGCATGGACGAACTGGAAGACGTCAATTCCGACCGCGGCGACAAGGGGCTGGAGATCGCGCTCAAGATCGACCGGCCCACCGCCGCGCGGCTCGGCATCAGCGCCAGCCAGATCGACAACACGCTGTACGACGCTTTTGGCCAGCGCCAGGTCTCCACGATCTACAACGAGCTCAACCAGTATCACGTCGTCATGGAGGTCGCGCCGGAGTTCTGGCAAAGCCCCGAGACGCTGAAGGACCTTTACATCAGCACCTCCGGCGGTTCGATTAGCGGCACGCAGGCGACCGGCGCGGTCGCCGGCACAACCGCACTCACGGCGGCCACCGCGACCACCGCCGCCGACGTCGCGGCCGACGCGGTGCGCAACCAGCAGCAGAACGCGCTGATCAACAGCGCCCGCGGCGGCGCTTCGACCGGTTCGTCGGTGTCGACGCGCATCGAGACCATGGTGCCGCTCTCCGCGGTCGCCAGCTACGGCCCCGGCACCTCGCCGCTCGGCATCAACCACCAGGGACCGTTCGTCGTCACCACCTTCTCGTTCAATCTGGCGGCGGGCGTCTCGCTCGGCCAGGCGACCGCCGCGATCCAGCGCAAGATGGCCGAGATCAAGACGCCGACCTCGATCCAGGGCAGCTTCGCTGGCACCGCCAAGGTCTTCCAGGAATCCATCGACAGCCAGCCGATCCTCATCCTGTCGGCGCTGCTGACGATCTATATCGTGCTGGGCGTGCTCTATGAGAGCTATGTCCACCCGCTGACCATCCTGTCGACGCTGCCATCGGCCGGCGTCGGCGCGGTGCTGGCGCTTCTGATGTTCAAGGTCGAGTTCAGCCTGATCGCCATGATCGGCGTCATCCTCCTGATCGGCATCGTCAAGAAAAACGCCATCATGATGATCGACTTCGCGCTGGAAGCCGAGCGGCGGGAGAATCTCGAGCCGCGCGAGGCCATCTTCAAGGCCTGCATGCTGCGTTTCCGCCCCATCATGATGACGAGCTTCGCCGCCATCCTCGGCGCCATGCCGCTGGCCTTCGGCTTCGGCACCGGCGCGGAGCTGCGCCAGCCGCTCGGCATCTCGATCGTCGGCGGCCTGATCGTCAGCCAGATCCTGACGCTCTATACGACGCCGGTGGTCTACATCTATCTCGACGGCTGGCGCATGCGCCGCAAACGGGCCTGGGACCGCTGGTACAGCCACCTGATGGGCGACGACGCGCCGGCGGCGGCGGAGTAACGAATCCGTTTTTGTTTTTCTGCCTCGTGCGGGACGGAGTCCGGGCGCGAACGGAATCGCAGGCGCAAAAATGTGGTCGTCGAAAATCGATCGCTTCTCCTTAGCTGCAATTGTGGGGTTTACGGGAAATGGGGTTTGGACCGACTCGGTTCAAGGGGCCGGCAAAAATAAATATCGCCGTTGGCTATCCAATAGAGACTTCACGCGGAGGCGCGGAGGACGCGGAGAAAACATCTCGCGACATGGGATAGACGCTTGTGTGCGATGCGGCGAACGATATTTTCTTGCTGCGCAAATAAATGTTTTGAGGGCGTTATCCTCGCCCGCGAAGCGGGAGAGGACGGCGAGCGCAGCGAGCCAGGTGAGGGGATGTCGTAGCGCGCTTGCCTGAACCGCACTTCCCCTCACCTGACCTTCGCTGCGCTCAGGTCGTCCTCTCCCGCGAAGTGCGGGAGAGGATAAGACGGTTTACAAATTCGGCAGGTTCTGGGTGTCGGGGGCGCCGTTGCGGATTTCGGCGTTGCGGTGCTGGCGGTAGAGGCTGCGCGTCGTGGCGTAGAGGTCCACCGAGGTGCGCTCGATCTGGTCCAGCGAGTCCACGTTGCGGGCGCGCAGGTCGATGACCTCGAAACCCTGGCGCAAGCCCATGTACAGGGTGCTGTTGTTCCATTTCATGTAGGTGAACGGATCCATGGCGTAGTCGCCGGCGACGCCGACCAGATCGCGCGGATTGCTCGGCCCGGCGAACGGCAGAACCAGATAGGGTCCTTCGCCGACGCCCCAGACGCCGAGCGTCTGGCCGAAATCCTCGTCATGGCCGGGAAGACCTTCCTTGCCGGCGAAGTCGAACAGACCGCCCAGGCCAAGGGTCGAGTTGATCAGGGCGCGGCCCAGCGTGGTTCCGGCGCGCGCCGGTTCGCCCTGCAGCAGGTCGTTGGCGAAGACCACGGGCGAATCGAGATTGGTCAGGACATTGTGGATGCCGTTGCGCGCGCCTTGCGGCACGGCCTCGTTGTAGAACACCGCCGCCGGCCGGGCGATGGCGTGATCGAAGCCCTGGTCGAGCGCGAAGATCGACCGGTTGGTTTTCTCGTAAGGATCGTTCTGGCCGCTCGGATCGGTGGCGGCGCAACCCGCCATCGAAAGGGCAACCAGCAAGGTCCCAAACATCGAACTAAAGCGCTTCATGCCCCTACCGCTAACATGCCTTCGATTTCAGAATCGATTGATTCTCTGCAATATAACTCAGAATATTGGGTTTGGTGCCCGCCGGGGGCAAGGGGCCGCGACAAAGCGTCAAATGCCGCCATACCACTGGTAGCCCAAATCCTCCCAATAGCCGCCCTTGCCGCCGCCGATACGCGCAAAGCTGTCCACCAGATCAATGCGCTGGACATATTTGGGCATTTTGTAACCAAGCTGCCGCTCGGCGCGCAAGCGAATGGGGGCGCCGTGCTCGACGGGCAGCGCCGCGCCGTTCAGTTCATAGGCCAAAATTGTCTGTGGATGAGTCGCTTCCAGCAGGTCGAGGCTCTCATAATAGAACGGACGGGGAATGAGATTTCCACTCGCGTCAACATCCTCCTCGCCCATCGGATCGGCGCAGTAGAACACGACATAACGCGCCTCCGGTTTGGGCTTGGCCATGGCGAGGATCGGCGCCAGCGGCGCGCCCTTCCATCCGCCGATGCAGCTCCAGCCCTCGACGCAATCGTGACGGGTGATCTGGCTGCGCGGCGGCATGGCGCGCAACTCGGCCAGCGAAAGCTTGAGCGGCTTCTCCACTAGCCCGCCGACCGCGACGACCCAGTCCTTGAAGCCGGCGGCGAGATGGATGTTGTAGTCGTTGGTGTTGGGATTGAGCGTGCCGTTGGCGCGGAACACCGGCGCGATGTCGCTTCTGTCGTATTCGGGCGCCAGCGCGTGGCCGCCGGCGAACAGGCGCTGCGCCCGGCGCGTCAGGTTCTCCACTTCGCCCAGCAGGCTCAGCACGAAAGGCGATTGCGACAGGCTGGTGCAGCCGGACAGCACGAAGGCGCTCGCCAGCGCGGCGCCGCGCACGAGAAAATTCCGCCGGTCGGTCTCAAGCATCGGGCGTCTCCTTCTCGATCGCGAAGCGGCCGGTGATCATCGAGCGCAGACCGTTCCAGGGATGCGACAGAAGCAGCGCCAGGATGTGGATGAGGAAGAAGCCGACGAAAGAAAACGCGACGAGGAAGTGAATGGTGCGCGCGCTCTGCCGGCCGCCGAAAATCCACGGCAGGAAGGGAAACGCCGCGTCCATGGTCGGCGACATGGTCAGGCCCGTCAGCACGATCAGCGGGCCGAGCACGAAGATAACGACGAAATAGGTCAGGCGCTGGATGCCGTTGTAGTGCTTCGCCGCCTCGCCTTTGGGGAAGTTCAGCGTGGCATGGCTGACGATCTCGCGCGGCAGATGTTTGATGTCGTCGGCGGTCGGCAGCAGCTCCTTGCGGAAATGCCCGCTCGCGAAGACATAGGCGAAATAGGCCACGCCATTGATCGCCAGCAGCCAGGCAAACGCGAAATGCCAGAGCCGTCCCAGCGCCAGGTTCGGTGACGCGGACGGCAGCGTCACCCATTGCGGAAAGCCGCGCACGCCTTTCACGCCGTCGGTGTCCGAGGCGCCCAGGACGCCGTCGGTGTTGAACGTCCACGGTCCGATCCTGGTCACGCCCCAGAAATTGTCGTTGGTGCCTTCGGCGGTCAGCGCCAGGAAAGGATGGTCGAAGTCCGAGCCGTTACCCCAATAGAGCGCGGGGTGGGCGTTGAAGATCTGCAGGCCGCTCATCAGCATGACCAACAGACACAGCGCGTTGATCCAATGCAGCGCCCGAACCGGAATGGTATGGCGGTAGAAGAGGTAGGTTGGTTTGCGCGGCCCGCGCGAACCCAGGCCGACCAGTCCGCGCAGCCGGCCGACGAGGCCGCCAAGCTTCCCCTGCGGTACCGTTTCGCTTGCCTCGGTCATGAAACCCTCAAATCGCCGGCCGCAGCATAGCAGGCCTGCCGGCGAATTCGCCGCTGTTGCCGATTTCGTTACACGCTTCCAATATCGCAGGCCAAAGGCCCGTCCAGAGGCTGAAAACAGGGAGAACGCGAATGGCCATGCTCGCCCGCGACGGCGTCGACATCTATTACGAGACCCATGGCGAGGGGCCGGTCATCCTTTTGACGCACGGCTATTCGGCCACGGCGCAGATGTGGAGCGGACAGATCGCGGCGCTGTCGAAGAGCCATAAGTTGGTCCTCTGGGACATGCGCGGCCACGGCCAGAGCGACTATCCGGACGATCCTGCGCTCTACAGCGAGGAGGCCACGGTCGCCGACATGGCGGCGCTGCTGGATGCGGTGGGCGCCAAGACCGCGATCGTCGGCGGGCTGTCGCTCGGCGGCTACATGTCGCTCGCCTTCCACGCGACGCATCCCGAACGCGTCCGCGCCCTGCTGATCATCGACACCGGCCCTGGCTTCAAGAAGGACGAGGCGCGCGAAGGCTGGAACCAAACGTCGCGGCGCACGGCGGAACGCTATGAGAAGGACGGCCTGGGTCAGTTGAGCAGCGGCAGCGCCGAACGCGCCACGGCGCGCCATCGCGATGCCAGCGGCCTCGCCCGGGCAGCGCGCGGCATGCTGGCCCAGAAGAACGCCCGCGTCATCGAGAGCCTGCCGAACATCAAAGTGCCGTCCCTGGTCGTGGTCGGCGAGAAGGACACGCCGTTCCTCGCCGCCTCCGACTACATGGCCGCGAAGATTCCGGGCGCCGAGAAGGCGGTTATCCCGGGCGCCGGTCACGCCGCCAACATCGACAATCCGGTGGCGTTCAATGCGGCGCTGGAGGGGTTCTTGGGGACGCTGAAATAATCTCCGTCATGGGCGGGTCAAGCCCGCCCATGACGGTTGAGGGTTTTGGGGCAGGGTGAAAGTCAGCTAACAGGAGTTCTTCCATGGATCGCGTCAAAGGCAAGGTCGCCCTCGTTACTGGCGCCGCCAGCGGCATCGGGCGCGCCAGCGCCATGCTGCTCGCCAAGGAGGGCGCCGTCGTCGTCGTCACCGATATCCAGGACGATGCCGGCAAGGATTGCGTGGCCGCGATTCTGAAGGCGGGCGGCGATGCGATCTATCTGCATCACGACGTCGCCGACGAGGATGCCTGGATAAGCGTCGTCACCGAGACGAAAAACCGTTTCGGCAAGCTCCACATCCTCGTCAACAATGCCGGCATCGCCATCACCGGATCGGTGCTGACGATGAGTTTGGCCGATTGGCGGCGGCAGCAGGCGATCAACCTCGATGGCGTTTTCTTAGGGGTCAAGCATTCGCTGCCGCTGATGCGGAGCAGCGGCGGCGGCTCGATCGTCAACATCTCCTCGCTGGCGGGGCTCAAAGGCTCGGCGACGCTGGCCGGCTATTGCGCCACCAAGGGCGGCGTGCGGCTGTTCACCAAGGCGGTGGCGATGGAGTGCGGTGCCGCGCGGGACAATGTACGCGTGAACTCGGTTCATCCCGGCATCATCGAAACGCCGATCTGGATCGGCATCGCGCCCGGCACGGTGCCGCCCGGGGCCAACGCGCCGAACCTGGACGCGATCTCCGAGACCGTCGTGCCGATCGGCGTCAAGGGCCTGCCGGAGGACATCGCGGCCGGCGTGCTCTATCTTGCCAGCGACGATTCACGCTACGTCACCGGCACCGAACTGGTCATCGACGGCGGCATGTCCACGCGTTAGTCCCATGGCGGATAGACGGCGCCGAGTGCGGCGGCGGTGCTCGGGTCGTCGATGACATCGGTGCTGTCGGTGAACTGGTCCGCCGAGCCGACCAGCAGCAGCTTGGCGATTTGTGGATCGGCAAGCGTCGCGCGGATCGCGTCGGCGAAGCGGTTGCCGCGGATCGTCAGATAGGGCCGGCCGTAATAAGCGCGCACATTCGTTTCCAGCGGCGGCGTGATGCGCAGCGCGTTGTGCCGTGCCGCAAGCAGCTCATAGGCGAGCGACAGCGCGCCTTCGCGCGAGGCTGCGTCATCGGCCGCCAGTGCGGCCTGCAGGTGAGGCAAAAGGTCCGGCGCGATGGCCAGACGCGCGAACGCGGTACCGAACCATTTGCTGTACGGCCAGTAGCGCCGCTCCATCAGGAAGCCGAGCCGCATCATCTCGCGCACCAGCCGCGCCGCGATCAGCCGCGAGCCGAGCGCGTCGCCCGCCTCGTGCGCGCGGCCGACGAAGGATTCTTCTTGGGCGATCTTCTGCCACTGGCAGCTGAGCATGTAGCGCCACACGTCGTCGGGAAAATAGGCGAGGCGTTGGCGCAAGCGCGTGATCTCGCCGATGCCGTCGTGAAAAATCTCGCCGCTCGTGGTTTCGAGCAGCCGCTGCTGCGGCAGCGTCAGCCAGCGGCGGTTTGAAATCGGTTCGGATGGTTCGATGCCGAGGCGCCACTGCGCGAAGCCGCTGACAGAATAGATTTCCACCATGTGATCGACCGGCCCGCTGGGAATCGCGACGGGAAGGCGCACGCCGATGCCGTCGGGCGATCCGAAATTGGTCGAAAAGCCTTCGAAGCTGACGGGCAGGTTGTGCGACAAGCAGGCGGCGATTTCCGGCTTGCGTTCGGCCAGATCCGCATCGCGCAGGAACAGGAGCACGCGCGGCCCCCAGTGATGGTCCTGCGAGCGGGCGGAGTCGTAGCCCAGAACCTCCGAGCCATAGCCGATCAGGCCGGCGGCGTAGGGGAGGCGCGGGAAATGCCGGTGCAGGATGGGCGCGATGGCCTGTTCGTAGAAGGCGCGGCAAAGGGTCAGTCCGTTGGGCATGGCGCACGATAGCATTGGCCGGTTGCCCGCCAAAATGACACCGGTTACCATGCCGGAAATGACACGATCCGGCGGCTGGGGCAGAGTGCCCGTCGCTTGCGGGAATCGGGAGGAAACATGGCCAGGGACAGGCTCAAAGTACTGGCCGCGATCATCGAGCAGGGCGTGATCCCGGTTTTCTATCATCCCGATGCCGAAGTCTGCGCGCGCGTCATCCAGGCCTGCGCCAATGGCGGCGCCAAATGCATCGAGTTCACCAATCGCGGCGATTTCGCGGCGCACGTCTTTCTCGACGTCACGCGCCACTTCGCCAAGGCGGACGGCAGCGTCGTCATGGGCGTCGGCTCGATCGTCGATGCGCCGACCGCCGGCCTCTATATCGCCAACGGCGCCAGCTTCGTCGTCGGCCCGATGACCAACCCGGAGGTCGCCAAACTCTGCAACCGGCGCGGCATCGCCTACAGCCCCGGCTGCGGCAGCGCCACGGAGATCAGCGCGGCGCAGGAACTGGGCTGCGAGATCGTCAAGGTGTTTCCCGGCTCGTCGGTCGGTGGGCCGGACTTCGTCAAATCGGTGCTGGGCCCGATGCCGTGGACCAAGATCATGCCGACCGGCGGCGTCGATACGAGCGAAGACTCGCTGCGCGCCTGGTTCGGCGCCGGCATCGTCGCGGCCGGTATCGGTTCGAACCTGATCACCAAGAAGGCGCTTGATGCCAAGGACTATGACGGCATCGAGAAAAAAGTCCGCGACACCGTTCAACTGATCAAGAAGATTCGCAACGATGGCTGACGTCCTGAAAATCCGTCCTGCGGCGCAGACCAGATGGGACTGCGTCTCCTTCGGCGAGGTCATGCTGCGCTTCGATCCCGGCTTCGGCCGGGTGCGCAATGCGCGCCAGTTCACGGTGTGGGAAGGCGGCGGCGAATACAATGTGGCGCGCGCCATGCGCAAATGCTGGGGCAAGCGGGCCGCCGTCGTCACGGCGCTGCCGGTCAACGATCTGGGCTGGTTGGTGGAAGATTTCATCATGCAGGGCGGCGTCGACATGAGCCATTGCATCTGGCGCGAGCATGACGGCATCGGCCGCAACACGCGCGTGGGGTTGAACTTCACCGAGAAAGGTTTCGGCATCCGCGCCGCACTGGGCTGCTCGGACCGCGCCAATTCGGCGGCGTCGCAGATCAAGCCCGGCGAAGTGAATTGGGAGAAACTGTTCGGCGAGGAAGGCGTGCGCTGGTTCCACACCGGCGGTATTTTCGCGGCGCTGGCGCCGAACACGAGCGAAGCGGTGATCGAAGCGGTCGAAGCGGCGCACAAATACGGCACCATCGTCTCCTACGATCTCAACTATCGCGCCTCGCTGTGGAAGAGCC
Source organism: Rhizomicrobium sp. (assembly GCA_036512455.1). GTDB lineage: Bacteria > Pseudomonadota > Alphaproteobacteria > Micropepsales > Micropepsaceae > Rhizomicrobium. Next base: position 157,294 of record DATCAT010000019.1, on the reverse strand, counting down.
AGGGCGGGCAGGAGGGCGCGCGCAAGGTCAACCGCCACATCGCCAGGCATGTCGACGTGATGATCGGCAATGAAGAGGATTTCACCGCCTGTCTCGGCTTCGAGGTCGAAGGCATGGACGAGCACATCTCCGCCATCGATCCGGCGAACTTCAAGAAGATGATCGCGGAAGCGGTCAAGCAGTTCCCGAACTTCAAGGTCGCGGCGACGACGTTGCGCAACGCCAGGACCGCGAGTTTCAACGACTGGTCGGCGATCCTCTATGCCGGCGGCGAATTCTACCAGTCGATGATGCGCGAGAATTTGGAGATCTACGACCGCGTCGGCGGCGGCGACGGCTTCGCGTCCGGCCTCGCCTACGGTTTCCTGGAGGGCAAGGGTCCGCAGGCCGCCGTCGAATATGGCGCGGCGCATGGCGCGCTCGCCATGACGACGCCCGGCGACACCTCCATGGTCAATGCCAGGGAAGTCGAGGCGGTGATGAAGGGCAAAGGCGCGCGCGTTATACGATGAGCGCGCTGAAACTCAACCCCGATCGCTTTTTTCCCGCCGATGCGGGCACGCGGGCGATCGCTCGTTCACTGTTCGCGCGGGTCGAGACGCTGCCGATCATCAGCCCGCACGGCCACACCGATCCTGGATGGTTCGCTTCCGACGCGCCGTTCGAGGACGCGACCAGCTTGTTCCTGTGGCCGGATCACTATGTGCTGCGCATGCTGTATTCGCAGGGCATCACGCTGGAAGCGATGGGCCTGAACGTGCCGGACGCGGACCGCCGCGCGGCGTGGAAACTGTTCGCGTCGAACTATCCCTTGTTCCGCGGCACGCCTTCGCGACTGTGGCTGGACCATGTCTTCGCCACCGTGTTCGGCATCGACAAGCGCTTGAGCGCCGAAACGGCGGACCAATATTACGACACGATCAACGCGGCGCTGGCGACGGCCGCTTTCAAGCCACGCGCCTTGTTCGAGCGCTTCAACATCGAGAAGCTCGCGACGACCGAAGGCGCGCTGGACACGCTGTCGGATCACTTCGCGATCGCGCGCGACTGGCCGGGCCATGTGGTCACGACGTATCGCCCCGACGACGTGATCGATGCCGACGGTGCGGACTTCGCCGCCAATGTCGAGACCTTCGGCGCACTGACCAAGCAGAACGCCGCGACCTGGACGGGATATCTGGGCGCGCATCGCGAGCGCCGCGCCTTCTTCCGCGCCTATGGCGCGACCGCGACGGATCATGGACATCCTACGGCGCGCACCGCCGATCTCTCCGCAGCCGAGGCGCAGGCGCTGCTCGATCGGCTGCTGGTCGGCAAGCGCGAGAGCGGCGACGCCGAACTCTTCCGCGCCGCCATGCTGACCGAGATGGCGAAGATGTCGTGCGAGGACGGCATGGTGATGCAGATCCATCCCGGCTCGCTGCGCAACCACAATCCGGCGCTGTTCGCGAAATACGGTCCCAATATCGGCGCCGACATTCCGATGCGCACGGACTACGTCTCGGCGCTGAAGCCGCTGCTCGACCGCGTCGGCAACCGCGCCGACCTGACGATCATTTTGTTCACGCTGGACGAGAGCAGCTATGCCCGCGAGCTGGCGCCGCTGGCCGGGCATTATCCGTGCCTGAAGCTGGGGCCGCCCTGGTGGTTCCACGATTCGCCCGAAGGCATGCTGCGCTTCCGCCGCCAGGCGACCGAGACGGCCGGTTTCTATAATACGGTCGGCTTCAACGACGACACCCGCGCCTTCCTTTCCATCCCGGCCCGCCACGACCTCGCCCGCCGCATCGATGCCGCCTATCTGGCCGAACTGGTGACCAGCCACCGGCTGGAAGAAGACGAGGCGCATGAGGTGATCGCCGATCTGGCTTACAAATTCCCCAAGGCCGCGTATAAGCTTTGAGCCATGCCGAAGATCACTTCCGCCCGCGTCATCGTCTGCTCGCCAGGGCGCAATTTCGTCACGCTGAAGATCGAGACGTCGGACGGCGTCAGCGGCGTCGGCGACGCCACGCTGAACGGCCGCGAGCTCAGCGTCGCCAGCTATCTCAGCGAGCATGTCATCCCCTGCCTGATCGGCCGCGACGCGCACCGGATCGAGGACATCTGGCAGTATCTCTATCGCGGCGCCTATTGGCGGCGCGGCCCGGTGACGATGTCCGCCATCGCCGCGGTCGACACCGCCTTGTGGGACATCAAGGCCAAGATCGCGGGCCTGCCGCTCTATCAGTTGCTCGGCGGCGCGAGCCGCGACGGCGTCATGGTCTACGGCCATGCCAACGGCAAGACCATCGCGGAGACCGTCGCGGAAGCCGAGAAATACCAGGCCGAGGGCTACAAGGCGATCCGCCTGCAGTCCGGCATACCGGGGCTGGCATCGACCTATGGCGTCTCGAAGGACAAGAAGTATTACGAGCCCGCCGATGCGGACCTGCCGAGCGAGAACGTCTGGTCGACGGTCAAATACATGCGCACCGTGCCCGAACTGTTCGCCGCGGCGCGCGACAGACTGGGCTGGGACGTGCATCTGCTGCACGACGTGCATCACCGGCTGACGCCGATCGAAGCGGGACGTTTGGGCAAGGATCTGGAGCCGTACCGCCTGTTCTGGCTGGAGGACGCGGTGGCGGCGGAAAATCAGGCGGGCTTCCGCACGATCCGGCAGCACACCACGACGCCGCTTAGCGTCGGCGAAGTCTTCAACACGATCTGGGACGCCAAGCAACTGATCGAAGAGCAGCTGATCGATTACATCCGCATGACGGTGGTGCATGGCGGCGGCATCACCCATCTGCGGCGCGTCGCCAGCCTCGCCGATCTGTATCACGTGCGCACCGGCTGCCATGGCGCCACCGATCTGTCGCCGGTGTGCATGGCGGCGGCGCTGCATTTCGACATCTCGGTGCCCAATTTCGGCATCCAGGAATACATGGTGCACAGCAAGGAGACCGACGCGGTCTTCCCGCATGCCTACAAATTCTCCGACGGCATGTTTCACCCGGGCGAGACGCCGGGGCTCGGCGTCGACATCGACGAGGCGCTGGCGGCGAAATATCCCTACAGCAGAGCCTATCTGCCGGTGAACCGTCTCGAAGACGGCTCCATGACGAACTGGTGAGCACGCTGGCGCAGCCGCCGGTCTTTCGCCTCGCGTCCCGCGTCGGCAATCATCTTACACTGGCGAGCAATGGGCCCGCCGTCGCGCATGTCTTTGTGCTCGAGGGCGACATCATCCGTGTGATGGTGTTGCCTGATGGGGCGCTGAAGCATCCGCGCAGCTGGACCGTTGCGCCTGGACAGGATGATGTGGCCGTAGAGGGCCGCGACCGCTTCGATCTGTCGGGCTTCACGCTGCCGGACTTCACGCTCGACAATGCCGACGGCAAGCTGGTCGTCGAGACCGCCAAGCTGAAGCTTTCGATCCGCCTGAACGGTTTCTTCTGTTCCTGGAAGGATGGCCAGGGGCGTCCATTGCTGCGCGACCGCCCGACCCAGGCCCACAATTTCGGCTGGTGGGATGAGAAGGTGCACCACTACCTTGTCCGCGATCCGGCTGAATCGTATTTCGGACTCGGCGAACGCAGTGGCGAGATGAATCGCGCTGGCCGCCGCTTTCGCATGAGCAATGTCGATGCCATGGGCTACGACGCCCGCATCTCCGACCCGCTCTACAAGCACATTCCCTTCTATATCACCCGTAAACCCGACGGCGCGGCCGTGGGGCTGTTCTACGACACGCTTTCCGACTGCATCTTCGACATGGGTTGCGCGCGCAGCAACTATCACGGCCTGTTCCGCGGCTTCACCGCCGATCACGGCGACCTAGACTACTACGTGATCGCCGGCACCATCCCCGAAGTCGCGCGCCGCTACACTTGGGCGACCGGCCGCCCCGCTTTCCTGCCCAGATGGTCGCTCGGTTATTCCGGTTCGACCATGAGCTACACCGACCGGCCCGACGCGCAGGCTGCGATGATGGAGTTCATCGCCAAATGCGAGGAACACGACATCCTGTGCGACTCCTTCCACCTGTCGTCGGGCTACACGTCGATCGGCGACAAGCGTTACGTTTTCCACTGGAACAAGGACAAATTCCCGGACCCGGAGGGTTTCTTTCGCGCTTTTGCCGAGAAAGGCGTGCGCCTGATCCCCAACATCAAGCCGGCGCTGCTGCGCGACCATCCGCTGTTCGACGAAGCGCAAGCGCGGGGCCTGCCGATCGCGGACGCGGACGGCGAACCGGAATGGGTGCAGTTCTGGGGCGCGGTGGGCGCCTATCTCGACTTCACGAATCCCAGAACGCTGGCGTGGTGGAAGGAAAAGGTGACGACGTCGCTGCTCGTTCCCGGCATGGCGGGCACCTGGAACGACAACAATGAGTTCGAGATCGTCAGCCGCAAGGCGCGGATGCACGGCTTCGGCAACGGCGCCGCCGCCATCGAAATGAAGCCGTTGCAGACGCTGCAGATGATCCGTGCCAGCCGCGAAGCGCAATTGGCGCGCGCGCCGGACAAGCGGCCGTTCCTGGTGTCGCGCAGCGGTTCGGCCGGCATGCAGCGTTACGTCCAGACCTGGTCGGGCGACAATTACACCTCGTGGGAGACGCTGAAATACAACGTCAAGATGGGGCTCGGCCTGGCGCTCAGCGGCATCTCGAACAGCGGCCATGACGTCGGCGGCTTCGATGGGCCGAGGCCCGACGCCGAGCTCTTCGCGCGCTGGGTCGGCTTCGGCATCTTCATGCCGCGCTTCTCGATCCATTCCTGGAATACCGACGGCACCGCCAACGAGCCGTGGATGCATCCCGAGGTCACGCCGCACATCCGCGACCTGATCAAGCTGCGCTATCGCCTGCTGCCCTACCTCTACGATCTGACGCACCGCTACGCGGAGCGCTACGAACCCATCATCCGTCCGACCTTCTTCGACTTTCCGGACGATCCGAACTGCCTTGATGAGAACGACGATCTGATGCTCGGTGCTTCGCTGTTGGTGGCGCCGGTGGTCGAGCTGGGCGTGGCGGCGCGCGCGGTCTATCTGCCGGCCGGCGCGCGCTGGTTCGACTATTGGTCCGGCGAAGCGTTCGAAGGTGGCGAGACGATCTCGCGCCCCGCACCCTTCCGCCGTCCGCCGCTGTTCGCGCGGGAAGGGAGCGTGATCGCGCTCAACACGGCGCAGCAGCATTTTCTCGAACGCGCCGACAGGCGGGGATTTGAGATATTTCCGGTCGCCGCGGGTGCGTTCGGCGATGAGATATTCGACGATGACGGCGAGACAGAAGCCTATCGCAACGGCCAGTTTCGTCTGTGGCGCGTGCGGGTGACGTGCACAGGCACCGCCATCGACATCGCCGTCACGCTGGAAGAAAACGGCGCCGCGGTGGATTGCGACGTGGAGATCATCTTGCCGACCGGCGAGAGGCGTGCCGTTACTGTCTCCGGCGGACATCGCGTTTGATCGCTGTTGACGCTGTCGCGGACGCCGGACTAGCCTGCGCGAAGCTGCGGCGCCTGTTTGGCCGAATGTTCTTCCAGCGCGGCTGCGTTCCACCGTGCAAGAAAACGGGGCACCGCCATGATCCAATCCGATGACGATATCGTCGCTCGCATCCTGCTGAACGAAGGCGGCTACGTGAACGATCCGGCCGATCACGGCGGGGCGACGAATTTCGGCATCACCGCCGCCGAATGGGGCCGCACGCAGAATCTGGGGCGCGCCGCAACGCCGGCGGAAATGCAGGCGCTGACGCGGGACCAGGCCATCGCGGTCTACAAGGCCGACTACATCGCCAAACCGGGCTTCGATGCCATTCCCGATTTGAACCTGCGCATGATCGTCGTCGACAGCGGCGTGCTGCACGGCGTCGGGCGGGCGGCGCAATGGCTGCAGACCGCGCTCGGGGTGGCAGCGGACGGCGCGATCGGCAATGTGACGAAGACGGCCATGGCCAACGCGAATGCCTGCGTTCAGGCGCGCAAGGGTGTCGTCAAGCTGCGCATCCAGTCTTACGGCACCATCCTGAACAACGATCACACCCAGGTGCGCTTCGCCGCCGGCTGGCTCAATCGCGCGGTGGCGCTGTTCGAATTCTTCTGAAGGCCTCCGTCCACGATCGAAGGACTGACGACGTTTTATTGCGTCCTGAACAAGACCCGTTTGACTGACCCAACGGCACGAAGATTAGTTTTGCGCCCTGAAGAATCAGGTGAGTTCCGGGGACGATGGCCGCCATTCCACTCACGTCGGTCGCACCGGGGCGCTGGACGACCATTGCCGGACCGGAATGGAGCAATCCGGGCGGCGGGCTTTGGGGCGGCTACGCGATTGGACTGTGCATCCGGGTGCTGGAGTCGGAGCCCGATTCCGTCGGCGAAGCGCTGTCGCTGACCTTGACCTATGCCGCGGCGCTCACCTCCGGCGCGCTCGACATCCGCACGCGCCGCTTGAGGCAGGGCGGTTCGGTCGGGGTGTGGGAGGTCGAGGTTCTCAGCGCCGGCGCGGAACAGGTCGGCGTGCACGCCATCGTCACCATGGCGCGGCGGCCGAAGACTCCGGCCTTTGCCTTTGCCGCGATGCCCGAGGCGCCTGATCCGCAGACCTTGCCGCAATTCGAATTCGCCGAAGCGTCGCAGCATTACGGCAGCTCCGCCTTCGAGCGCCGCACGCTCGAGGGCTTTCCGCCAGCGCCCGGCGGCAGCTCGCGCTCGCTGGCCTGGGTCAAGTCGCGGCGCGGCCCGATGGACAAGGCAATGCTCGGCATGGTCACCGATCACTCGCCGCCGCGCGCGATGTATGCGCTGGGCCGCAGCGTGAACACGACGACGCTGTCGCTCACGGCTTATCTGCACGCCACCGCCGAAGAGATCGCCGAGATCGGCGAGGACTTCATCCTGGTGGAGTGCGAGGGGCGCGTCGGCAGCATGGGGGCGTCCGACGAGCGCTCCAGCTATTGGAGCCGAAGCGGCAAGCTCCTCGCGACCAGCGAGCAGCTGGCGTGGTACCGCGAGCGGTCCTAATTGGCAGGCCGTCAATATCAAACTCACCATGGCCGGCCTCCGAGCCGGCCACCCAGCGCGCCGCGATAGCGGCGCAAGTGACTCGTCCGCACGCGGAGGAGCTCTGATCCGCGTCCTCCGCGTCTCCGCGTGATTCATTGGCGCGCGGACACGCGCCTACTGGGTGGCCGCCTCAAGTGTTTGGTCCGGACAGATACCCGACGGGTGTTCGGGGACATAGCCGACACATCAAACTAGGCAGGAATTGGCTTGAGGAGGCCGTCCATGCCATGGCGCGAGGTGTCGAAGATGGAACAGCGGCTGGAGTTTGTCCGGCTTGCGATGCTGGAAGGCGCGAACCGGCGTGAGTTGTGCCGGCGGTTCGGGATCCATCCGGATACGGGTTACAAATGGCTGGCGCGCTGGTCCGGCGAGCAGCCGTCGCTCGCCGATCGCTCACGGCGTCCCCATGACAGTCCCCAGCGCACCGTCGCCGCCATCGAAGCCGAAGTACTTGCGGTGCGCGATGCCCATCCGGCCTGGGGGGCGCGCAAGATCGCGCGCTGCGTGCAAAATGCCGGCCTCGATTGTCCCGCGGTCTCGACGGTGCATGAGATCCTGCGGCGCCACGGGCGTATCGTGCCTGCGCCCGGCGGCGCGGCGGCGCATGTGCGCTTCGAGAAGGAGGCGCCAAACCTTCTTTGGCAGATGGACTTCAAGGGCTGGATCACGCTCGGCGACGCAAGCCGCTGCTACCCGCTGACCATCGTGGACGATCACTCACGCTATGTGCCCTGCCTCAAGGCCTGTGCCAATCAGCAGCGCGGCACCGTTCAAAGCCACATGGAGACGACGTTCCGCCGCTACGGCCTTCCCGATGCGATCTTCGTCGACAACGGCTCGCCCTGGGGCGATGCCTCGCACCGGCACTGGACGGGCTTGCGCGTCTGGCTGCTCAAGCTCGGCGTCGAGCTGATCTACAGCCGGCCCTACCATCCGCAAGGACGCGGAAAGAACGAACGCTTCCACCGCACCTTGAAGGACGAGGTGTTCGCCCTGCAACGCTTCCGGGAGCTCGCGTCGGTGCAGCGCGCCCTCGACGCCTGGCGGGAGGTCTACAACTTCAAGCGTCCCCACCAGGCGCTGGGTATGGAGGTCCCGGCGAGCCGCTATCGGCCCAGTCCGCGACCGATGCCAAAGCGCCTGCCCAGCATCGAGTATGGCAGAAGCGAGATCGTCCGTTCCGTGCCGGCCACCCAGGACTACATCAGCTTCAGAGGCCGGCTCTGGAAAGTCCCCGAAGCCTTCCGGGGCGAACGCGTCGCCATCCGGCCGCGAGGCACCGACGGACAGTTTGCCGTCTGCTTCGCAAGCCATCAGATCGCAATCATCGACTTGACCAAACCAAAAGGTGTCGGTCATGTCTCCGAACAGGTGTCGGCTATGTCCCCGGACTAAACATCAAGGGCGGCCATGGTGATTTGGGGGGGCAGTTCAATCCAAAACCACTTTAATCCGCGATCGACGAATACACGATGCTCTTGAGCTGGCCGCGGAAGTTGAAGGCGCCGCTGGGCATCAATTGCGTCATGAAGACGACTGCGAGGTCATCCTTGGCATCGACCCAGAAGATGGTCGAGGCCGCGCCGCCCCAATACCAGTCGCTGCCGACGATGCTGCCCGAATGCACCGCGTCGAGCGTGCAGGCGAAGCCGAGACCGAAACCGACGCCTTCATTGGCGGTCTCGGAAAAGCCGCCGATCGCCATCTGCGTCAGGTCCTTGTTGTCCTTGAGGTGATTGCGGTGCATCAGTTCGATGGTGCGGGGGCCGAGCAGCCGCGCCCCGTCGAGCTCGCCGCCGCGCCGCAGCATCTCGCAGAAGCGCACATAGTCGGCGGTGGTGCCGGCCAGCCCGCCGCCGCCCGAGAAGAAGGTCGGCTCCTTGAGATACGAACTCTTCTGCGGATCGTCGATCAGCTGCAGCTTCTTGTCCGGCCCGCGGCGGTAATTGGCGGCGAAACGGTCGAGCTTTTCGCGCGGCACCATGAAGGCGGTGTCGGTCATCTTGAGCGGCCCGAAGATTTCCTCGGCGAGGAATTTGTCGAAGCGCTTGCCGGAGATGATCTCGACCAGCGCGCCGCAGACATCGGTCGACAGCGAATATTGCCAGCGCTCGCCCGGCTGATAGCGCAGCGGCACGCGCGCCAGCTTGCCCATGAAGGCGCGCAGGTCCTCGCCGTCGCCACGGCGCACGCCGATCCTGGCGTATTCCTTGTCGACCGGATGGCCGCTGTCGGGCGCGCCCAGCGCCGCCAGCGCCGCGCCATAGGTCAGTCCGCCAGTGTGGCACAGCATGTCGCGCATGCTCACCGGGCGGTTCGGCCTCGCGGTCTCCATCGCGGCGCCTTCGCCCGAGACCCAGACGCGCTGGTCGCGCCACTCCGGTACGAAGCGGTGCACCGGATCGTTGAGCTGAAAATAGCCGCGCTCGTACAGCATCATCAGCGCCACCGAGGTGATCGGCTTGCTCATGGAATAGATGCGGAAGATCGTGTCGTCGCGCATCTGCTTGCCGCGCTCCTTGTCCATCTGGCCGAGCGATTTGAAATAGGCCAGATGCCCCTTGCGCGTGACGGCAACCTGGCAGCCCGCGATCTTGCCGTTGTCGACATAGTTGCGGCTCAGATGGTCGGCGATGCGCTCCAGCCGGCCGGCTGCGAAGCCGGCGGCCTTGGGGTTCAGCTCCATGACGCTCTCCTCAATGCTTTTTCAAGTAGGCCTTGGTTTCGCTCTTCACGATGTCCATGAAGTTGCCCATGAACAGGTTCATGTCGATGAGATGCAGGCCCCAGTTCGGCACCACCGCGCCGCCGATCACCACGTCGCCCTTGATGTCGTCGACGCGCGCATCCTTGGGGTCGCCGTGCACGGTGATGGACAGATAGGTGCCGTTGTCGTTGCGGGCGCACTCGGAGGTCAGCATGCCGGGCACGCTGACGAAGGGCGTCTCGATGGTCTTGCCCGTCGCCCACGGCGGCAGCGGGGCTGCGGCCGCGACGATGAAGCTGGCATGCGCCGTGAGATAGGAATGCACCGTGCCCGAACCGCCGCCCAGCGCGGCCGGATTGACGCAGGCCGCTTCCCAGCCCGGCGTCTGGACTTTTCCGAACAGCGTGTTGGCCGGCGGCGGCACGGTGGAGCGGAACGAGGCGAAGGCGATGACGCAGCCGGGCGCAGTCGCCGAATGGCAGAGCGGCACATGCTGGAAGTCGCCGCCGACATCCTTGCCGGCCGGCACGCCGAGCCGTGTGCCGCCCAGGATGGCGACGATCAACTGTTTCTGGACCGGCTTGCCGTCGATCTCGTTCTTGATCAGCTGGGTCAGCATGCCCGATCCCTGGCTGTGCCCGATCAGCACGATGCCGCGACCGTGATTGTAGTGCTCGAGATAGTAATTCCAGGCATCGACCACGTCGTGATAGGCCATCAGCGGATCGGCCGGCGCCGCCACCGGCTGTCCGGCCATGCGCGCCGCCAGTGCGGTCAAGGTGAACTGGCGGTAGAGCGGCGCGTAGGCCGTGCAGACGCCGCCGAAGCGGGCGAATTGCTGCGCGATGACGCCCATCTCTTCCGGTCCCGGGTTCATGTCGCTGTTGGCGCCGCGGTCGCGCGAGACGGTGGGATAGATGTAGAAGCAGTCGACGGCCGCATTCTTGGCCGGCTTGAACTTTTCCGCCTTCAGCGTGCCGTTGGCGGCGACGATGGTGGCGTCCTGATTGGCGCTGCAGGCGTCTTCATTGCCCGGCAGGCAGAGCCAGTTGTCGGCCTTGGAATAGTCGTTCTTGGCCGCCGGCGCCGGCGCATCGGCGGCCAGCGAAATTCCGGTGACGGCAACGATCGCGGCAAAGGCGGCGGCAAATCTCTTCATGTCTCTCCCCATAATCTTGATCTTTGCCGCGAGTATGAGCGCGGGTACCCGGGGCGGTCCAATGAAATCCGGCGCCGCCGGCGTCTTGATACCGGCTTTTGCCGCTCAAACCCGTGCGCTCAAAAAGCCGCAGGCCGGGAAAATCCGCTGCCGCGCGGCGTTGCGCGCGCGCCGGATCGGCGCTAGAGCCGCAAGCGATGAAAAGCAAACTTCTTCTCGCCGCCGGCGCGGCGCTCATGGCCGGCGCGGCGACAGCCGAGGAGGCCGACTCGCCCGACAGGCCGGGCGCGTGGACGATCACATCGTCGACGCAGATCCTCGATCCCGATCACATCCTGCTGCAGATGCCGGCGGGTCTGGCCAAGCGCATACGGGCAAGCATCCCGCCGCCCTCGATCCAGAACTACTGTGTGATGGGCGGCGAAAAACTGATCGACTCGGGCAAGATGGCGATGTTCACGCCGTCGGTGCAGTGCGATGTGAGCCGGGCCAGCAAGTCCGGCCAGACCTATACGATTTCCTATGTCTGCGGTGGGGACGGCAAGCGCCTGGTCAACGGCAAGATCACCGTCGTCTATGACAGCGCCGAGCATTACACCGGACAGACGGTCTATACCGCGCAGGATCGGCTCTACATAAGTTGGATGAGCCGCTTCGAGGGCAAATGGGTCAGCGACAAGTGCCCGGGGCATTGAGCGGCGCCTACTGCAAGTTTCTCTCGAACCGAACTATGCATTGTCATCCCGGCCAAGCGATGCGTAAGCATCGCGCCGAGCCGAGACCCATCGGGACGCCTCTTGATGGGTCCCGGATTGCTTCGCTGCGCTACGCATCCGGGATGACAGTTGAAGGATTTGGATAGAGTTGAGCGTAAATGCCTTTAGCTTTTGGCGATCCGTCCGCTGCGATCGAACAGGCGCAGGCTGCTGACCGCCGCCGCTGCCAGCGCGAAGCCGACGCCGACATACAGCGAGACCGCGGTGCCGTGCAGCGGAACGCGCGTGAAAACCAGCGCCACCAGCGCCGCGCCCATGGTCTGGCCGAGCAGCCGCGCCACGCCGAGCATGCCGCTGGCGCCGCCGCTGCGCTCGCGCGGCGTGGAGCCGATCATGGCGCGGGCATTGGGCGACTGGAACAGGCCGAAGCCGGCACCAGACAGCAGCATGCGCCAGACGATGTCGATCACGCCAGCGTGGGCGGGAATGAAGGCCAGCGACAGAAGGCCTGCGGCGAACACGATCAGTCCGAGCGCGCCGACCGAACCCGCGGAGTAGCGGTCGGACAGCCGTCCGGCGAGCGGCGATACCAGGGCGATGGCGATGGGCCAAGGCGTGATGAGCAACCCGGTCTGCACCGCCGTGAAATGCAGGCTGCTCTGCAGCAGGAAGGGCAGCGAGACCAGCGCCAGCATCTGTCCCGCGAAGGAACAGATCGAAGTCCCGATGGCGAGGGAGAATGCCGGGATGCGCATGAGATCGATCGGCAGGATGGGCGACGCGGTGCTGTGCTCGCGCCGCACCATGAGATAGCCGATGCCGAGCGTCGCCGCGATCTCGAGCGCCAGCCAGAGCGGCGCCTCGCCATGGCCGATTCCGTCGATGCCGGCGATCAACAGGGCGAACATCAGCGCCACCAGCACTGCGCCGGCGATGTCGAAGCGGTGGCCGGCGCGCGGCGTGTGCGGCAGCATGCGCGCCGCGATGACGACGGCGGCGAGGCCGAAGGGAATGTTCACCGCGAACAGCCAGGGCCATGTGGCGACGGAGAGGATCGCGGCCGCCACCGTCGGGCCCGCCGCCGCCGACACTGCGACGGTCAGCGTATTGTACGACAGGCCGCGGCCCAGCATGCTGTGCGGATAGATGAAGCGGATGAGCGCTGAGTTCACGCTCATGATCCCGGCGCCGCCGAAGCCCTGGACCACGCGGGCGATGGCGAGGAAGGGCAATGAGTCCGCGACCGCGCAGAGCAGCGATGCCACGGTGAAGACGACCAGACCCGCTAGATAGACGCGGCGATAGCCGATGATGTCTCCCAACGCCGCCAGCGGCAGCAGCGAGACGGTGACCGCCAGCTGGTAGCCGTTGACGATCCAGATCGACAGGGCCGGGTTGGTGTGCAGGTCGGAAGCGATGGTCGGCAGCGCGACATTGGCGATGGCCGAATCCATCACCGCCATGACGATGCCCAGCACGATGGCGACGATCGCCCAGATGCGCTGCGGGGTGGGAAGTCCGTCGGGGTGCAGGGTGGGGGGCATTGCGCTGTCGAATCTACACATCATCAACTGTCATGGCCCGCGAATGCGGGCCACCCAGGTGACATAGACACCCAACTTTCAGTGTCTGGCTACCACCAAGCTATCCAATTCAGAGCCTCTGCCCAACTGGTTGGCCCGCATTCGCGGGCCATGACAATCGGTGCTGTTATTGCTCCGGATAGACGATCGGCAGCACGAGTGCCGACGGGTGATCTTTATCGAAATAGATCGTGTTGGTGGCGACGCGCGGCTTGGCGGTGCCGAGGCCGGGCAGGTCGCCATTGTTGGGATTGACGTCGAAGCGCGGGCTGTTGGACGAGGTGATGTGCAGCGCGATGCGATGGCCCTTGGCGAAGGTGAGCGCCGTGGACCACAGATCGATGGTCAGTTTCTCCGGCGCGCCCGGCGTCATCATCTTGATGTCGTCGGGCAGCGAGCCATTGCGATAGCGCGCGCGCATCGGCGCTTCCAGCACCAGTGCCTCGTAGCCGTCGGGATAGACGTCCACCAGCTTGGCGTCAAAGTCCGTGTCGGGTCCGTCGGTCGCGGCGTAAAGGTCGAGGCTGACGCGCCCCGTCACGACCACATCCTTGTCCAGGACCGGCGTCGCAAAGCGGATGTAATCGGCACGCTGGCCGACGATGCGCTGGTCCATCGGGCCGCGGTCGAAGGTCAAGTTGGCGCCGCCGACGGTCGGCGCGGGCTTGGCCGGATCGAAGCGATAGGACAGTTTCGCCGCGGGCGCCGACGGCATCGCCGTGCTCAGCTCCCGGGCGCCGGTGAGGTAATAGCGCACATCGCGGTGCGCCACCGGCCAGTTGGCGGCGTGCAGCAGGCGGTTGAGCTCGGACACCGCGCCTTTCTCGGCGGGGCCCATCATGAAATAGCTCACGGGCGGCTCATCCATGATGCCGTTCTGCGTTCCCTTCAGCCAATAGTCGAACCAGCGGATTTCCTCATCGCCGCTCGCCAGCATGGCGAACAGGTTGTCGCGGCCCGGATAGGAGAGGCCGCCCGACAGCGGGCCATGGCCGAACGGCCCCAAGGCCAGTTTCTGGTTGCCGCGCGCGCCGGTGGCGCCGCGGTTCTGCAGGTAGACGAAGTTGTCGATGTTGCCTTGCTCGAAAATGTCGTACCAGCCGCCGACATTGTACATCGGGATGCGGACATATTGCAGGCCGGGCGCGATGTTGTTGCGCTCGGCCAGCTCGTTGCGCGTGGCGCGGGCGCGGCCGGCCGCGATCACCTCGTCGCTGACACCCTGCATCTTCAGCCAGCCGCCATTGTCCTTGTCCTTGTAGGCGCCATTGATGAAGGTGCCGACGCTCATGTCGCCGGGCGCGACGATGACGTAGGCGGCTTTGAGATGCGGCGGCGCGGCGATGGCCGCCATGTTGGTGGTGATGCCCATGGCGGAACCGCCGCTCATGCCGATATTGCCGTTGCTCCAGTTCTGTTTGGCGATCCACTCGACGGTGTCGTAGCCGTCGTCGATGTCGTTGGCGAAGGCGATGTAGTGGCCCTCCGAATGGCCCTTGCCGCGCACGTCCTGCATGACGAAGACATAGCCGGCCTTCACATAGCGCGCGGCGACGAACGACATGCGGCCGTCCTTCAGGTAGGGCGTGCGCTCGACGATCACCGGCCAGGGGCCGCTGCCTTGCGGCTTGTAGACATTCGCCGCCAGCTTCACGCCGTCGCGGGCGGTCATGAATTCTTCGCTGAACGGCAAGGTCGATGCCGGCGGCAGGGCGGCGGCTGCGGCATTGGGTGCCGGCGGCGTGTCGGCGGCCTGGGCCAGGCCAAGCAAGGACAGCGCGGCGGCAAGAGCCGCGAAAGGCGCGATTTTCATGTGTTTCCCCGAACGATGCGAATTGCTGTTGTGCGCAGCTTAATTCGCAATCCAGCCCTGCGCCACCGCGGCGTCGTGGCGGACTTTTTCCGGGCCGCCGAGCGCCTGGCGGTCGAAGCCGATGCGCTTGAACCAGTAGTGCAGGCCGAGCAGATCGGTGAAGCCCATGCCGCCATGCACTTCGGTCGCGGTGCGCGCCACGAAGGTGCCGACTTCGCTCGTATGCGCCTTGGCGTGCGCCGCCATGCGCCGCGAATGGTCGGGAAATTCGTCGAAGGCATAGGCCGCGTACCAGATCAGCGAACGGCAGGGCTCGAGCTCGGCGATCATCTCGGCGCACAGATGTTTGACCGCCTGGAACGAGCCGATGACGCGGCCGAACTGCTTGCGCTCCTTGGCGTAGTCGACGGCCTTCTCGATCATGCGCCCGCCGGCGCCCAGCGCATCGGCGGCCAGCATGATGCGCCCCGCGTCGATCATGCGGTCGAGCGTGGCGGCGGGATTGCCGCAGATGAGCGGTTCAGCATCGACACCATCGAAATTCAGTTCGCCGATGCTGCGCGTCGCATCGATGGTATTGAGCGCGGTCTTTTCCAGACCCTTGGCCTTGGCGTCGACGATATGCAGCCCGGCGAATTTGTCCGCGACGATGAAGAGATCGGCGCCGGCGAAATCCAGCACGAACATCGCCTTGCCGCTGAGCTTGCCGCCTTTCGCCATGATGCCCGCCTTCTCGCGCGCGCCGGATGACTGCTCGCTGACCGCGACGCCGGCGATCGTCGCGCCGGAGGCAAGCTTGGGCAGATAGTTCGTCTTCTGCGCCTGCGAGCCCGCGCCGATCAGCGCCAGCGGCGCCATCACGCAACTCGCGACGAACGGCACCGGCGCGACATGGCGGCCGAGCGCTTCGGCCGCCAGCGCG
This sequence comes from Rhizomicrobium sp., assembly GCA_036512455.1. Taxonomy (GTDB): domain Bacteria; phylum Pseudomonadota; class Alphaproteobacteria; order Micropepsales; family Micropepsaceae; genus Rhizomicrobium. The sequence continues at coordinate 141,336 of DATCAT010000019.1, read as the reverse complement.
GCGTCGAGCAGGGTCAGGCCGAGGCCGCCGAACTCTTCCGGGATCAGGATGCCGGGCACGCCCAATTCGACCAGCGCCTTCATCACGTCGGATGCGTACGGCTCCTGCCCCGCCGCCTTGCGCACGCGTTCGAGGGGGCAAGTGCGTTCCAGCGTGCGGTTGACGCTGTCCTGCATCATCTTCTGGTCGCCGGTGAGGCCGAATTCCATATCAGGCCTTCGGCGCTTTGGGCTCGCGCGGCATGCCGAGGCCGCGTTCGGAGATGATGTTCTTCTGGATCTGCGCCGTGCCGCCGCCGATGATGAGGCCGAGGTCGAACATGTAGCTCGACTGCCAATTGCCGTTGTTGCGCAAATGTGGCGAGCCGGAATAGAGCATGCCGAGCTCGCCCAGCGCGTCGATGGCGAAACCGGCGAGCTGATGGTTGAGCTCGCAGCCCATCAATTTCACGATCAACCGCGCCACGCCGGGGTCTTCGCCTTTGAGGCCGGCAGTGAGCAATCGCAGCCCGTGGAATTCCATCGCATGCACCCGCGCCTGCAGTTTCAGCAGCCGGTCGCGCAGCACCGGATTGTCCATCAGGCGGCGGCCATCGACGTCTTCGTTCTGCATCAGATCGATCAGCGCTTTGAGCCGCGTCCCGGCCTGGTTGGGATCGCCCAACATGCCGCGCTCGTGCTTGAGCGTTGCGTTGGCGACGAACCAGCCCTGGCCGCGGCCGGCCACGACGCCGGACTTCGGCACGCGAACATCGGTGAAGAAAACTTCGTTGAACTCGGCGCGGCCGGTCATCGTCACCAGCGGCCGCACTTCGATGCCCGGCGTCTTCATCGAGAACAGGATGTAGGAGATACCCTCGTGCTTGGGCGCGTTGGGCTCGGTGCGCACCAGGCAGAAGATCATGTCGGCCTGCGCCGCCGTCGAGGTCCAGATCTTCTGGCCGTTGATGATGAAGTCGTCGCCGTCTTCGACCGCGCGCGTCGTCAGCGCGGCAAGATCGCTGCCGGCGCCCGGTTCGCTGTAGCCCTGGCACCAGATGATCTCGCCGCGCAAGGTCGGCGCGATGTATTTCTGTTTCTGATCCTCGCTGCCGACTTCGAGCAGCGTGGGCACCAGCATGGAGATGCCCTGGCCGGACATGCCCATGGGCAGACCGGCGGCGATGAACTCCTCGGCGATGATGCGCGATTTGAGGACATCCGGCTGGGCGCCATAGCCGCCATATTGTTTGGGAATCGTGCGCGCGGCATAGCCGTGCTCGATCAATAGCCGCTGCCAGGCGCGCGGATCGCCCATGGCGCCGCGCGGCGCGCGGGAGCCGTAGGTCTTGGCGAAGGTACGGACTTCTTCGCGGAAGGTTTCGTATTCGGGGGAGTAGGAAAGATCCATTTTTTCTTTCTTTCCCCCTTCATCGTCATCACCGGGCTTGTCCCGGCGATCCATAAGCACGACAGCCTGTCGGGAGTATGGGTGGCCGGCATAAAGCCGGCCATGACGATCAATTTACAGAATTAAAGCCGTTCCACGATGGTCACATTGGCCAAACCGCCGCCTTCGCACATCGTTTGCAGGCCCCACTTCTTATTGCGGTCCTTGAGCGCGTAGAGCAGCGTGGTCATCAGCTTGGTGCCCGAAGCGCCGAGCGGATGGCCCAGCGCGATGGCGCCGCCGTTGACGTTCAGCCGTTCCGGATTGGCATGCGTCTGCTGCAGCCAGGCGACCGGCACCGAGGCGAAGGCTTCGTTGACTTCGAACAGGTCGATGTCGTCGATCTTCATGCCGGACTTCTCCAACGCGCGCTTGGTGGCGGGCAGGGGCGCTTCGAGCATGATCACCGGATCGCCGCCGATCACTGTCATGTGGTGGATGCGCGCCAGCGGCTTGACGCCGAGCGTCTTGAGACCTTTCTCGTTGACGACCAGCACGCCCGAGGCGCCGTCGCAGATCTGGCTGGAGGTCGCCGCCGTGATGGCGCCGCCTTCGCGCAGCAGCTTCACGCCGCGCATGCCGTCGAGCGACACGTCGAAGCGGATGCCTTCGTCGGATGTGTGCCTGGAGACCGAGCCGTCTTCCGCCTTGATGTCGAGGCCGACGACTTCATCCTTGAACTTGCCGCCCTGCGTCGCCGCGATCGCCTTTTTGTGGCTGTCATAGCCGAACTGGTCGAGCATGTCCTTGTTGAGGCCGTACTTGGTCGCCATCATCTCGGCGCCCATGAACTGGCTGAACTGGATGTTGGGATATTTCGCCTGCAGCTGCGGGCTCATATAGGTGCCCATGCCGTTCTGCATCGGCAGCGCGGCACTGGCGCCCATCGGCACGCGCGTCATGCTCTCGATGCCCATGGCGATGACGGCGTCCATGCTGCCGCTCATCACGGCCTGCGCGGCAAAATGCAGCGATTGCTGCGACGAGCCGCACTGACGATCGACGGATGTGCCGGGCACATGTTCGGGCAGGCGCGAGGCCATCACGGCGTTGCGCGCCACGTTGATCGCCTGCTGGCCGACCTGGCTGACGCAGCCGCAGATCACGTCCTCGATCAAGTCGGGATTGGCGCCGCTGCGATCCAACAGGGCGTTGATCACTTCGGCGCCGAGATCGACCGGATGCCAGTCCTTCAGCTTGCCGCCGCGCTTGCCGCCGGCCGTGCGCGCCGCCGCGACGATATAGGCCTCACCCATGACGGAACTCCCATGTTTTCTCAGGCCCTTTTAGCATCGCGCCCGTTGCGCTGCACCAGCCTAAAATTCGCGTCATTTTGGTTGCCGCAGGGGAAACGGTCTTGCCGCGCGCACCGCGATACGCGACCGTCACGCAGCTGTGCTTTGAAGAGTCGAGATAAGGGGGAACATCATGGTCGATCTCGTCATGCCATCACGCCGCGCGCTGCTCAAAGGCATGGGCGCCTCGGCGGCCTTGATTGCCGTGGGGCCCGCCATCGCCAAAGGCCTGGCCGCGCCGTCGTGGAGCGGCAATCCGTTCAGCCTCGGCGTCGCTGCCGGCGCGCCGTCGGCAAACGGTTTCGTGCTGTGGACCAAGCTCGCGCCGCAGCCTCTGTCGGACGACGGCCTCGGCGGCATGAGCGGCCCGTCGCGCGCCATAGGCTATGAGATCGCCAGCGACGACAGCATGCATCACATCGTGCAGCGCGGCACGGCGCTGGCCGACGAACAGTACGGCTATTCCGTGCACAAGCCGATCACGGGCCTGCAGCCGGGCCGCCCCTACTGGTATCGCTTCACGTCGGGCGCCGCGAGCAGCACAATCGGCCGGGCGCAGACCCTGCCGCCGCGCGGTTCGGACAAGCTCAGCTTCGCCTATTTCTCCTGCTCGCATTACGAATACGGTTACTTCTCCGCCTATCGCCATGCGGCGGAGGAGAATCCCGATTTCGGCATCTTCCTCGGCGACTACATCTACGAATACGCCGACACCAATCCCAAGCGCACGCGCGTGCGCACCCATTCGGGCGGCAAGGAATGCGTCACGCTCGCCGAGTATCGCGCCCGCTACACGCAATACCGTCTCGATCCCAACCTGCAATTCCTGCACCAGATGGTGCCGTCGCTTGCCACCTGGGACGATCACGAGGTGCAGAACGACTATGCCGACAAATGGGGCCAGAACTTCCAGGATCCGCAGGACTTCCTTCAGCGCCGCGCCGCCGCCTATCGCACCTATTACGAGTTCATGCCGCTGAAGCCGGTGTTCTCGCAGCCGCACGGTCCGAACATGCGGCTCTACGACCGCTACGATTTCGGCGATCTGATGCGGGTCGACATCATCGATGGCCGGCAGTATCGCAGCCGTGAGGCCTGCTATGGCGATCCGAAGAAGAACACGGGCCATGGCGGCGGCGGTCATCTGGAAACGGCGACCGCCTGCCCGGAATTGACCGATCCTTCGCGCTCGATGATCGGCCTGGCGCAGGAGAAATACCTGTTTGAGGGTCTCGCGACCTCGAAGGCGCGCTGGAACGTCATCGCCAACGACGTCCTGATGGCGCGGCTGAAGCAGGGCCAGGGCGATGGCTGGTGGACCGACGACTGGGACGGCTATCCCGCCAGCCGCACAAGGCTGATGCAGCACATCGCGGCGGCCAAACCGTCCAATCCCGTCGCCATCACCGGCGACATCCATTCCTTCTGGGCCAACGATTTGAAGGTGGATTTCGACGACCTCAAATCGCCCACCATCGGCAGCGAACTGGTGGGCACCTCGATCACCTCCAATGGCCCGCCTTACGATTTGTTCAAGGGCTTCCTGCCGTCCAATCCGCACATCAAGTTCTTCGACAGCCGGCCGCGCGGCTATGTCAGCGTGAACCTGACGCGCGAGGCGATGACGGCGAAATTCCAGACGGTCTCCGACATCACCGACGCCAATGCGACGCTGGCGACGCTGGCGACGTTTGTGGTGGAAGACGGCAAGCCCGGACCGGTTGCCGCCTAGCGACGGGCTGTGCGAGCATCGGCGCATGGCGGATGACGAACCGAAGATGAAGCCGGCGACGGTCGCGGCGCAGGCGCTGGGCTGGATCGACGAGAAGACGCGCGGCGTCTCGCCGCCGCTGCATCCCTCGTCGACCTTCGTCCGCGACGAAGACAACCAGTACCGCTCGGGCCGCTCCTATGCGCGGGCCGACAATCCGACTTACGACCAGGCCGAGGCCGTGCTGGCAAGCCTGGAGAACGGCGCGGCCGCCGCGCTGTTCGCATCCGGCATGGCGGCGGCGACGGCGGTGTTCCTGAGCTTGAAGCCCGGCGACCACGTCGTGGCGCCCAGGATGATGTATTGGCTGCTGCGCAGCTGGCTGCTCGGCTTCGCGCGCGACTGGGGGCTCGACGTCCAGTTCGTCGACATGACCGATCCGGCCGCGCTCAAGGCGGCGATGCGCGCCGGCCAGACCAAGCTCGTCTGGACCGAAACGCCGGCCAATCCGACCTGGGACATCACCGATCTGACCGCGGCCGCCGAGATCGCGCACGCCGCCGGGGCGCGTCTGGCGGTGGATTCGACGGTGGCGACGCCGGTGTTCACGCGGCCGCTCGATCTGGGCGCCGACATCGTGATGCATTCGGCGACCAAATATCTCAACGGGCATTCCGATCTGATCGGCGGCGCCCTGGTCGTGCGCGACGCCGGCGAGCATTGGGCCAGGCTCAAGCAACTGCGCGTCCAACTGGGCGGCGTGCCGGGGACATTCGAGGCCTGGCTGCTGCTGCGCGGCATGCGCACCCTGTTTCCGCGCGTGCGCACCGCGGCGGCGAGCGCGCTGACGATCGCCGAACATTTCCGCGGCCATAAGCTGGTGGAGGATGTGCTCTATCCAGGCCTGACGAACTTCCCCGGCCACGACATCGCCGCGCGCCAGATGACCGGCGGCTATGGCGGCATGCTGTCGCTGCGGGTCAAAGGCGGGGAGGCCGCCGCCATCGCCACGGCGGCGCGCGTGCAAATCTGGAAGCGCGCCACCTCCATCGGCGGCGTCGAAAGCCTGATCGAACAGCGCGCCTCGGTCGAAGGGCCCGATACGTTATGCCCGAAGGATCTGCTGCGGCTGTCGGTGGGCATCGAAGAGACCAGCGATCTGATCGAGGATTTCGAGCAGGCGCTGAGCGCGGGGCACGTCTAGACACACCTGTCATCCCCGGCGAGCCGCGCACTTCGCGCGGCGAGGGAGCGAATAGCGACAGCGTATGAGCACCCAGGCGCCCGGGTCGTTCGTACGCTGTCGCTACGAACTCCCTCGCTACGCTGCGCTTCGCTCGCCGGGGATGACAGCTTTGTTTATTTCTTCAACACCTTCAAGAACTCGGTCGCCGCCGCGGGATTGCGCACCTTGGCGCCGGCGATGAAGTAGACGAACACGTCGCGCTTCTTTTTCGCCGGTGCTTTGCCGATGGTCTTCATGCCTTTCGGTGTGCCGCCTGCTTCCCAGGCCTTTGCCGCCTCGACCCAGGTCTTGATCGCGGAGGGTTTGTAGCCGGTCGGCACGTCTTCCTGGGTATCCATCAGGCGGCAATAGATGAAGTCCGATGTCGGATCGGGGATCGCCGGAAATTTCGGGGAGTCGGCGAACACGATCCCCACATTGTGTTTCGCAGCGAGCGCGGTGAAATCCGGCGTTACGAAGCTCTCGTGCCGCACTTCGACGACGTGCCGCAGCTTCGCGCCCGAGAATGTCGCCGGCAGCAGATCCAGAAAGCCCTCGAAGTCCTCAGGATCGAATTTCTTGGTCGGCATGAACTGCCACAGGATCGGTCCGAGCTTGGCTTTGAGCTCGGTCACGCCGCTGTCCAGGAAACGGTCGATGCTCGGTTTGGCATCGCACAGGACTTTTCGGTTGGTGCAGAACTTGTTGGCCTTCAGCGCGAAGACGAAATCGTCCGGCGTCGCCGCATGCCATTTCTGGAACGTCTTGGGCGTGAAGGTGCTGTAGTAGGTGCCGTTGACTTCGATCGAGGTGACGGCCCTGGACGCATATTCGAGCTCGCGCGTCTTGGGCGTGCCTTTGGGAAAGAACACGCCGCGCCACGGCTCGAACGTCCAGCCACCGATCCCCGCCCGTATCATGCCGCCTCGCGCACCCTTTGCTTCGCCGTCAGCTTCGCCAGCGCCTCATCGTACTCGCGCGTCAGCCGCGCCACCAGTTCGCCGGCGCTTTGCACGCTCTTGACGCCGCCGATGCCCTGGCCGCAGCCCCAGATGTCCTTCCAGGCCTTCGCCTTGGTGTTGCCGCCCGAGCCGAAATTCATCTTCGAGGCATCGGAGACCGGCAGATTGTCCGGATCGAGACCGGCCCGCACCACCGACGGCCGCAGGTAATTGCCGTGCACGCCGGTGAAGAGGTTGGTGTAGACGATGTCGTCGCCCGAACTCTGCGTGATCATGTCCTTGTAGCCTTGCGGCGCGTTGGCTTCCCTGGTCGCGATGAAAGCCGAGCCGATATAGCCGAAATCGGCGCCCGCGGCCTGCGCCGCCAGCACGGCGCGCCCGCTCGAGATGGCGCCGGAGAGCGCCAGCGGCCCGTCGAACCACTCGCGGATCTCCTCGATCAGCGCGAAGGGTGAGAGCACGCCAGCATGGCCGCCGGCGCCGGCCGCCACGGCGATGATGCCGTCGGCGCCTTTCTCAATCGCCTTGTGGGCGAATCTGTTGTTGATGACGTCGTGCAGCGTCACGCCGCCATAAGAATGCACGGCGGCGTTGAGGTCTTCGCGCGCGCCCAAGGAGGTAATGACGATCGGCGCCTTGTATTTCACGCACAGTTCCAGGTCTTGCTCCCAGCGGTCGTTCGACTTGTGCACGATCTGGTTGACCGCGAACGGCGCGCTGGGCGCGTCGGGATGGGCACGGTCATAGGCCGCCAGTTCCTCGGTGATGCGCGCCAGCCATTCATCGAGTATCGAGAGCGGCCGCGCGTTGAGCGACGGGAACGAGCCGATGATGCCGGCCTTGCATTGCGCCAGCACCAGCTCCGGCCCGGAGATGATGAACAGCGGCGAGCCGATCACCGGCACGGAGAGTTTCCTGGTCAACGCGCCTTTGAGAGCCATGTCGTTATTTTCTCCTGTTACGAATGGGAAGATGTTTTGGCTGCGCGTCTCGCGGGCCGGGCCGCGCGCGCCGCCGGCGTGCGCGCGCCGCGGAAGGTCAGCCGCATGGTTTCGAAATAGAGTTCGCGCACGTCCATCCCGGCCGGCAGCCGCCCCGCCAGGTGCAGCACGATCACGCCGTGCGACGCGGCCCACAGCGCGTGGCCGATCGCGGAAGGATCGCCCTGCACGATGCCGGCCGCCGCCAGGTCCCTGACGTGCCGCGTGATGGTCTCGCCGGCGCGTTTCGCGGCGCGGCGCAGTTCGGGATGCCTGGCCTCGTCGGGCGGCGACAGATCGAACATCAGCCGGTAGGCGTTGGGATTGTCCAGCGCGAAGCCGATATAGGCCCGCCCCACGGCGCGGGCCCGCGCGAAGGCGTCGCCGCCGGAGGCGAAGGCGGCCTCGAGCGCGTCGGCGAATGCGCCGAACGCTTCGGCGCGCACGAAGGCGAGGATTTCCTCACGGTCGGCGAAATAGCGGTACAGCCCCATCGGGCTGCGGCCCAATTTCCTGGCGATGTCTCGGATGGTGATGGCGCCCTCGCCCTTGGCGGCGTACAGCGCCGTCGCCGCCGCGCCGATCTTGGCGCGCACCGCGGACACGTCTTCGCCGGAAAGCTCTTTAGGCATGGTGTCTCGTACGTTGTACGCATACGTTGTACGTAATGAAGCCGGGAGTCAAGACAGCTTTCCGCGTCAGCGCCTGGTAGCGTTGGCCCAGAGCCTGCGCGGTCCGATAGCGGCTATCGAACAGGCCTTGCGCCGTCGGATGCCCCGGGAAGCGCGCGAGAAGCCGGGCAGCCGCCATCATGGCGTCCTGGGATTCGAACCAGACGCGCATCGCGGCGCGGCGTTCGCGCCGGGCGCGGCTGAAGACGCCGTGCCGCCAGGCGTTGCGATTGCCCGGCTTGGCGCCGGGCGGCCGGCGTTCGGCAATATAATTGTTCCGCGCGACATGGGGGGAGGGGGTGGGGCGTTTGCGTGGGCCGCGCGCGGCGGCGGCCGCCAGGACGGCGGAGCTCATGGCAGCGATTTCGACGCAGGCATGGGTCATGCGGCTGAGGTGGATCGTCCGGATGCCGGGTTCAAGACACGCCAAGAGGGCCGCCGTGCGCGAGACGTCACTTATCCCAACGCCTGTTTTGATTTCGCGAGGCGGGGCGCGGCGTCGCGAAGGAGGGGCGTGGGATAAGTTCGCAAAAATAAATTTGCCGGTGTCCCGAACCAGAAGTTCGTACCCCTCGATGTCATCCGCCGCGATCCTCCTACGCTGCTACGCAGCTTCGGAGGACTGGCTCCGAGACCCTCCGAAGCCTTGGCGTAGGAGGGATGCGGCGGACCCAGGTGACGTGATGCTCTCTGGTAGAAAATGCGTGATATGGTGGCGATGATTGAGGAGTGGGAAACCGCAATCGCTTAGGAGGAGCGAGCCACAATGGTCATAATTCTCCACCTGATAGCAATTTTCTTGTTCTACTACGGATGGTACAGAATCGACTGGCAGCGCCAGCGTCTCGTCGCTAAACACTCATATCACGAAATGCCAAAGCGTGGGTATGGCGAGGGAACATTAGACATCGCGGGAGGCTGCCTATTTTGGCTCGGCTCATTCGCCACCTTCAGCCTCGTCGTAATTCTGCTCGAGAGATAAATTCTAAGTTCAAACTGACCCACACCCTCACGGGGCAGTAATAGGCAACAACGAACTTCTGCCGCCCAGTGGCTCACCACCCGGGTGGCCCGTCCGTGCGCTGTCGCTACGAACTCGCGGGCCATGACATGGGTGGCGGTTTGGGATTCTGCCGGCGGCCGTGTTGCGGAGTGTTGCGCGCATTTCATCTTCTGCGCGCCACTTCAAAGCATGGCGCATTCGTGCCGGGCGTCGTACCGTTCGCATATAACGGGATGACCATGACCTTGCGACGTTTTCTTCTTGCCGGAGCCGCCTTGGTGCTGTGCGCCCAGGCCGCGCCGGCTGCCGTCATCGAAACGGTCGTAGTGACGGCGAGCCCGCCCGATCCGGTCGGCAACCAGGCGTTCTCGGTGGCGAACCTGAGCGCGGCCGATCTGCGAAATTCAACCGAACTCGACAACGCGCTGGAACAGGTGCCGGGCCTGTCGCTGTTCCGCCGCGACTCGTCGCTGTCCGCGAATCCGACGACGCAAGGGGTCAGCCTGCGCTCCATCGCGCCGTCCGGCGCGGGGCGGGCGCTGGTGACGCTCGACGGCGTGCCGCAGAACGATCCCTTCGGCGGCTGGGTGATCTGGTCGTCGCTGCCGCCGGAGGACATCGGCGGCGCTGAGATCGTGCGCGGCGCGGGCGCGGGGCCTTACGGCGCCGGCGCGCTGACCGGCGTTATCGCGCTCGACGAAGCGCGCGGCGATGGCCTGGTTGCCGCCGATGCCTCGCTGGCCGAGCGCACCGGCCGGCGCGCCGCCGCATCGGGCGGCGCGACGCTCGGACCGGTTTCGCTGTTCGCCAGCGCCTCCGATGAAGACAGCGACGGCTGGGTCCCGGTCTCGCCGGCGCAACGCGGCGCCGCCGACAATGCGGTGACCTATCATGCCCGGGGCGCCTCGCTGCGCGCCGAAGCGACGCCATGGAACGGCACGCTGGTCTCGCTCAGGCTCGGCGCTTATGGCGAGAACCGCGATTCCGGCCTGGTCGGCGCGCGCTCCTCCGCCGACGGCGTCACCGCCAGTCTCACGCTCGCGCATCCGCAAGGCGGCGACGATCTCGGCTGGCGCGTGCAGGCCTGGCTGCGCAACAGCGGCTTTTCCAACATCTCGGCGACGGTCGCGCCGGGCCGGGTCTCGACCACGTTGAGCAACGATCAATATTCCACGCCGGCACTCGGCTGGGGCTTCAACGCGGCACTGCGCGGCAGCCGGTCCTGGTTCGATTGGGAGTTGGGCGGCGATGCGCGCTTCACCCAGGGCGATTCCAAGGAGCATTTCCAGCTCGTCGCCGGCGCCTTCACACTGGGACGGCAAAGCGGCGGGCGCACCTTCGTCGGCGGCTTCTATGGCGAAGGCGCGGCGCATCTGGCGGACGGCCTGCTGATCACGATGGGCCTGCGCGCCGATCAATGGGCTTCGACCGGCGGTCACCTGATCCAGACGACGCTGGCAACCGGCGTTGTCACGGTGAACCAGACGACGCCGTCCAAAAGCGGCATCGTGCCGACGGCGCGCCTTGGCGTGCGGCAGGACCTCGACGGCGGCTTGTATCTCCGTTCGGCGGCCTATGGCGGCTTCCGCGCCCCGACGCTCAACGAACTCTATCGTCCGTTCCGCCTCGGCAACAACATCACCGAAGCCAATCCCGGCCTCGTGCCGGAAAAACTCTACGGCGCCGAACTCGGCTTCGGCCAGGAGCGGGACACGTTCTCCTGGGACGTCACCGGTTTCTACAATCAGCTGCACGGCGCCATCACCAATGTCACCGTCGCACGCTGCCCGTCGCCGGATCCAGCCATCCATTGTCCGCTCGTGCTTCCCGGTCTGGGCACGCTGCCGAATGGCGGCCTGCTGATCCAGCGCCAGAATGCCGGCAACATCCAGGCCAATGGGATCGAGGCCGATGCGCATTGGCAAGTCCAAGATTGGCTCTCGCTCCATGCCGCGTTCGACTATGTCGATGCGCATGTCGAAGGCGGTATTGCGGCGGCGCAGCTCACGGGAAAGCGCCCCGCCCAGGCGCCGCGCTTCACGTTGACGGCGGGCCTCAGCGCGACGCCGCTCGACCGGCTGACCGTCAGCGCCGACCTGCGCCACGAAAGCATCCGTTTCGCCGACGACCAGAACACGCTTGTGCTGCCGCCCGCCACGACGGTCGATGCGCGAATCTCGTACCGCCTGTGGAACGGCCTGTCGGCCTATCTGGCGGGCGACAATCTCTTCGATGCCCAGGTCGCGACCACCGAAAGCGCCGATGTCGTCCCCATCGTCAGCTATGCCAGTCCGCGCGTCCTGCGCATCGGACTTTCCTGGACGGAATGACACACGCGCGGATGGCGCAGACCGCGCTATAGTCGCGCCGCGCCCTTCATGAGTTGCCCCATGCGAAAAGTCTATCCCGACGCCAAAGCCGCGCTCGACGGCGTGTTGTTCGACGGCATGAGCGTGATGTCCGGCGGCTTCGGCCTCTGCGGCATTCCCGAAAAGCTGATCGCCGCGATCGTCGCCTCGGACACCCAGAACCTCACGGTCATTTCCAACAATGCCGGCGTCGACGATTTCGGCCTCGGCCTGCTGCTACAGACCCGCCAGATCAAGAAGATGATCAGTTCCTATGTCGGAGAGAACGAGACTTTCGAGCGGCAATATCTCGCCAAGGAGCTGGAGCTCGAATTCAATCCGCAGGGCACGCTGGCCGAGCGCATCCGCGCCGGCGGCGCCGGCATTCCGGGCTTCTACACCAAGACCGGCGTCGGCACGCTGATCGCGCAGGGCAAGGAGCACAAGGAATTCAACGGCCAGACCTACATCCTGGAACGCGGCCTCGTCGCCGATCTTTCCATCGTCAAGGCCTGGAAGGGCGATGCAGAGGGCAATTTGGTCTTCCGCAAGACGGCGCGCAATTTCAATCCCATGATGGCGACGGCGGGCAAAATGACCGTCGCCGAAGTCGAGGAACTGGTGCCGGTCGGCACGCTCGACCCCGACACGATCCACACGCCCGGCATCTTCGTCAAACGCATCGTCGCGGGGGCGGCCTACGAAAAACGCATCGAAAAACGGACAGTGCGGGCTGGGTAACTGGGCACGCGATGGGATATACTGGGCAGGAAGGAGACGGCCATGGACGATTTGCTCAAGCGCATACACGTCGATCCCAAGGTCATGGTCGGCAAGCCCGTGATCCGCGGAACGCGTATCACCGTGGAGCACATCATGAATCAGTTGGCGGCGGGGATGTCCGCCGCAGAGATCGTGGAACAATATGGTCCGAGACTCGTGGAGGATGACGTGCGCGCCGCCTGCGCCTATGCCTCCGCACTGCTTTCGGGCGAGCGAATCTTTCCACTTGCTGCCGAATGAAGGTTCTCGCCGACGAGAACTGTGAACGTGCGATGATCAATGGCCTGCGGAAGGCGGGGCATGATGTGACGACCATCCTGGACCTATCTCCCAGCATGGACGACATGATGGTATTCAAACTCGCTGAAGGTGAGCGTCGCGTTCTTCTCACCAGCGATCGGGATTTTGGCCTGATCGCCGAGCACGCGGATATGCGCCCTCCCGCCGTCATCCTGATGCGGCTGGGACGGCTCAGCCTTCGTCGTCGCACGGAGATCGTCTTGCGCACCTTCGCCGAGCTGGGCGACAGCATCGACAACCAGTTCATCGTGATCGAACCGCATCAGGTCCGAACGCGAGTTTATGAGCCGTAGGAGAACATTCATGCCCTGGACACGCGATGACCTCGCCAAGATCGCCGCGCGCGAATTGCGCGACGGTTTCTACGTCAATCTCGGCATCGGCATTCCGACGCTGGTGGCGAATCACATCCCGGACGGCATGGACGTGACGCTGCAGTCGGAGAACGGCATGCTCGGCATGGGGCCGTTCCCGCGCGAGAACGAGATCGATGCCGACCTCATCAATGCCGGCAAGCAGACCATCACCGAACTGCCGCGCACCTCTTACTTCTCCTCCGCCGAAAGCTTCGCGATGATCCGCGGCGGGCATATCGACCTGTCGATCCTGGGCGCGATGGAAGTGTCCGAGACCGGCGATCTCGCCAACTGGATGGTGCCCGGCAAGCTGGTCAAGGGCATGGGCGGCGCCATGGACCTGGTGGCGGGCGTCAAGCGCTGCGTCGTGACCATGGACCACACCGACAGGGCGGGGAATTCCAAGCTGCTCAAGACCTGCAGCCTGCCGCTGACCGGCAAGGCCTGCGTTCATCGCATCGTCACCAATCTGGGCGTCTTCGACGTCGTGCCGGGCGGGCTCAAACTCGCCGAACTGGCGCCCGGCGTGACGCGCGAAGAGGTCGCGCAAAAAACGCAAGCTACACTCGTTTAGTTCTTCAGAACTGTCATTCCCGGCGAGCGTCGCGTAGCGGCGCGAGGGAAGGGAACCCACGACGGGGTGCGGTGCCAGGTCGTGGGTTCCCTTCCCTCGCATTGCTGTCGCAATGCTCGCCGGGAATGACAGTTTTATTCTGGTCTAGGGCCCACTCACTGTCAGGCCGCCGGCTTCGAGCCGGTCCAGCACGCCGTTCTTGCGCAGAAAGAAACCCATCGGCATCACGACGAAGGTCTTGCCGGGTTTTTTCAGCGCGTCGACGATCGCGGCGACCTCGTCGCGGATGCCGCGCTCGCGCAACGCCGCATAGGCGCTGCTCTGCGCCAGGCAGGCATCGAGCCTGGTCTCCGAATAATTTGCCTTGACCCCGTCCATGTCGCCGGTCGTCCAGGCCTGCGCCGCCGCCGCGCCATGCGCCGCGATCGTGTCGATATCGGAAAGCGCGAATTCCATGCAGGCGCGATTGGCCGCCGCCGACATGTTGGGCACGTCGTGGATGACGTCCATGGCCGGATAGGTCGCGATGTGCCGGACCGGCACGCCGGCTTCGGCCGCCAGCAATTCGACCGTCTTCTGCGGTTCGCGGTTGGTGAAAGCGATCGATTTCTGAAAATCGTTTTCCAGGATCAATGCCGCGACCGCCGGCAGATATTTGTCATAGCGGTCGGCGTCCTGATGCGCCCGTCCGCGCGCCGCGACGAAGCGGCTTCTGAGCGGCTCGGGCAGGGTGGCTTCCAGCGTCGTGCCGTCCGGCTGCTCCAGCGTATCCATGTGCCACATGTAGAACCACAGGCCTTCGGCGATGCCGACCGACGCGTTGGGCGGCAGCAGCAGCGCGTTGGAGCCCTTGAGCAGGCTGGCGATGCCGTGCTGGTCCCATGGCAGGGTCTTGGGCACCGGCGACACCGTCGCCAGGATCCAGACTTCCGACGTGCCGCTCGCGACATGCCACAGCGCAGGTCCCGGAACCTTCGCCGTGACGACCACGGTTTCGATGTTCGACCAGTCGTTGATCGGGGCGGTGGCCGCCGCGAGGCTCAGCGCCGCGGCGGCGAGGGCCAGCGCCAGCGGTCGTGCCCGCGCAAGAAAGCTCTGGCTCATGCCCACTCCAATCCGAACAGTTCGACGAAAATTCGCAACGAAACAGAGGCAAATGCGCGCCCGCGTTTTCAGCGGCCTGTAACGACTGGCCGCGTAGAACAAGGCTAGCACATGACGTCGGCAGGGCCGATGGAGGGGCGGATGCACGTTCTGGTATTGGCGTCGCAAAAGGGCGGCTCGGGCAAGACGACCTTGTCCGGCCACCTCGCCGTCGAGGCGGACGCCGCCGGCATCGGCCCCGTCGCGCTGATCGACACCGACCCGCAGGGCAGCCTGGCGCATTGGTGGAACGCGCGCGAATCCGCCTCGCCGCACTTCGCCAAGGTCGGCTTGCTCGAACTGGGCGAGGCGCTCGATCAGCTGCGCAAGTCCGGCATCCGGCTGGCGGTCATCGACACGCCGCCGGCGATCACCGCCTCCATCGCCCAGGTCGTGGCGCATGCCGATCTCGTCGTCGTGCCGACGCGCCCCAGCCCGCACGACCTGCGCGCCGTCGGCGCCACGGTCGACATCGCCGAGCGTCACGGCAAGCCGCTGATCTTCGTGGTCAACGGCGCCACGCCGCGCGCCCGCATCACCGGCGAGGCGGCCATCGCCCTGTCGCAGCACGGCACGGTGGCGCCGATCACGCTGCATCACCGCGTCGATTTCGCCGCCAGCATGGTCGACGGACGCACGGTCGGCGAGGTCGTCGCCAAGTCGCAAAGCGCCAAGGAAGTGCGCGATCTGTGGCTCTACATCCAGGACCGGCTGTCACGCCTGACCGGCGATCCCAAGCTGCTACCCGAGGTGCGCCCGGCCCATTTTGCGACGGACGCGCTCTCGTCGCTGTCGGATGAGCGCATCGCCCCGGCGCTGGAGACCGAACCGCCACCGGAGGACATGCCGCCGCTGCTGCTGCCCGAGCGCCGCTATGCGCCGGAGCGGCGCACGACCGTCGCGCCGTTCGGCGGTGTCGACCGCCGGGCGCATCCCTTCGGCCGCCGTGCCGCCGAACGCCCGTAGCTGGAGACACGCAAGTGAGCAATCCGCGCTTCGCCCCCATCACCTCGAGCCTCTTGGCCCGCAAGGGCGACGCCACGCCCTCGGCCGCCAAGCCGTCGCTGTTCTGGACGCGCGCGGCTGCGCCGCCGCCGCCTGCGACAGAGGTTTCGCGGCCCGACTCCCTGCCACCGGTGCCGCCCGACCCGGCCAAGCCGCACCGCATGATGGTGACGCTCAGCGCCGGCGAGTTCGAGAAACTCGGCATCGCGGCGGTGAAGAAGGGCGTGACGCGGCATCAGATCGTGCGCACGGCGTTGGACGTGCACCTGGAACGGCTGAAGCGCGAATATGGCGGCTGCGGCTGCATGGCCCAACCTTCGCAATCACAGTGCGGCGGCTGCACTGAGGGCTGCGGCGCGGCCTGATTTCCCGACCTAAGGCGTGTGCGCTAAGCTCCCCTCGGGAGTGACGCCGCATGCAATACACGACACTCGGACGTACCGGTCTCAAGGTCAGCGTGGCCGGCCTTGGCTGCGGCGGGCACAGCCGGCTCGGGCAGACCTATGGCCATTCGCTCGCGCAGAGCGTGGCGGTGGTCAGGTGCGCCATCGACATGGGCATCAACTGGATCGATACCGCCGCCGCCTACCGCACCGAGCAGATCGTCGGCGAAGCGGTGCGGGGGCAACGCGACAAGGTCTATATCTCGACCAAGACGGCGATCCTGCCCTGGGGCGAGCCCAAGGCGCAGCCCCATACCGGCGCGCAAGTCCTCGAGCAGCTTGAGAAGAATCTGGCCCGCCTCGGCACCGACTACGTCGACCTCTACAATCTGCACGGCATCGTCCATGCCCAGCTGGGCTATGTCGCGGCCGAAATCGTGCCGGCACTGATCAAGGCGAAGGAGCAGGGCAAGATCCGCTTCCTCGGCATCACCGAACATTTCGGCGGCGACACCGATCACAAAATGCTCAGCGCCGCCGTGCCGACCGGCGTCTGGGATGTGGTGATGGTCGGCTTTAATCTTTTGAATCCTTCCGCCCGCCGCAACGTGCTGCGCCTGACCCAGGCGCACAGGATAGGCGTGCAGGACATGTTCGCCGTGCGCCGCGCGCTCTCCAATCCGCAAGGCCTGAAGGAAGCGCTCGACCAGATCGACAAAGCCGGCCAACTCGATCGCGCCAAGCTCGACGCCGCCGACCCGCTGGGCTTTCTCAAGGACGGCACCGAAGGCGTGGTCGATGCCGCCTACCGCTTCTGCCGCCACGAGCCCGGCATCGACATCGTGCTCACCGGCACCGGAAACGTTGAGCACTTGCAGGAAAACGTCGCGTCGATCACCCGCGGACCGTTGCCGGCCAAGCTGCAGGCCAAGCTGGAAGAGCTGTTCGGGCAGGTCGATTCGGTGTCGGGGAATTAGTCATGCGCGTCGAAAAATTGCCTCCCATCGTCACCTCGCTGAAGCCCAGCAACCATCCCTACCTCAACGGCGCCTGGACGCCGTTGCATGAGGAGGTCGACGCGAGCGATCTGGACGTCATCGAAGGCAAAATCCCCGCCGACATCGACGGCGTCTATCTGCGCAACACCGAGAACCAGATCCACCAGCCGCTGGGGCGGTTTCATCCCTTCGACGGCGACGGCATGATCCACCAGATCGATTTCCGGCAAGGGCAGGCGACTTATCGCAACCGCTTCGTGCGCACGCGCTGCTTCGCGGCGGAGCAGGAGGCCGGCGGTTCGCTGTGGGGCGGGCTGGCCGATCCGGTGCATCTGGCCAAGCGGCCCGGCTTCGGCTCCCATGGTTCGCTCAAGGATTCCTCCAGCACCGACATCGTGGTTCATGCCGGCAAGGCGCTCTCGACCTTTTATCAATGCGGCGAAGGCTATCGCCTCGATCCCGAAACACTGGAGCAGGGCGGGCCGGAACCTTTTGTGCCGATCGATGGCATCAGCGCGCATCCCAAGGTCGACGAGCGCACCGGCGAGCTGATGTTCTTCAACTATTCCAAGCACGCGCCCTATCTGCATTACGGCGTCGTCGACAAGCACAATCGCCTGACGAACTACATTCCGATCCCGCTGGCCGGTCCGCGCCTGCCGCACGACATGGCGTTCACGCGGAACTATTCGATCCTCAACGACATGCCGGTGTTCTGGGACGCGGAGTTGCTGAAGAAGAACGTCCACGCCGTGCGCGAGCACAAGGGGCTGCCGTCGCGCTTCGCGATTCTGCCGCGTCACGGCAAGACGGAGGACGTGCGCTGGTTCGAGGCCGCGCCGACCTATGTGCTGCACTGGCTGAACGCCTATGAGGACGGCGACGAGATCGTGCTCGACGGCTATTTCCAGGAAGTGCCGACGCCCGGGCCCAAGAAAGATGCGCCGCCCGGTTATGAGCACATGATGGGCTATCTCGACGAATACAGCTTCATGTCCAAGCTGCACCGCTGGCGCTTCAACCTGAAGACCGGCAAGACGAGCGAAGGCCATCTCGACGACCGCGTCCTCGAATTCGGCATGATCAATGCGCGCTTCGCGGGCCTGCCTTATCGCTATGGCTACTCGACGCTGTCGGTGCCGGGCTGGTTCCTGTTCCGCGGCTTCGTCAAACACGACCTGAAGACGGGCGAGAGCTGGTCCTACGAGCTCGGCCCCGGCCGCTACGGCAGCGAAGCGCCCTTTGCGCCGCGGATCGGTTCCACCGAGGAAGACGACGGCTACCTCGTCAGCTTCGTCACCGACGAGAACACCGGCACCTCGGAATGCGTGCTGCTCGACGCACGCCGCATCCAGGACGGCCCTGTCTGCCGCATCGCCTTGCCGCACAAGCTGTGCAGCGGCACGCACTCAGTCTGGGCGGATCGCAAGTTCATTCGGGACGGCGCGATCTAGGCGCGCTTGGGAAACCACGGCACGAAAGCCGGCGTCCGCCGGACGTAATCGTCATAGCCCTTCTTCTTGCGCCGCATGCGGCCTTCGACCGTCGGCATGCCGCTCCAGCGCGTCAGCAGGAAGGTCAGCAGCACAGGGCCGGGCAGCGACCACAGGCCGATGCCCGACTCCGCCGCGATCAGCCAAAGGCCCCACCACACGCAGGCGTCGCCGAAATAGTTGGGATGGCGCGTGAAGCGCCACAGGCCGCTGTCCAGGATGCGCTCGCGGTTGGCCGCATCGGCCTTGAAGCGCACGAGCTGAGCGTCGCCGATGCTCTCGAACACGATGCCGATGGTTGCCAGCACGATGCCGGCCGCCGCCAGCGGCCCGAGCGCTCCGCCGTCGAAGACGCCCAGCTGCACCGGCAGCGCAACGACGAATTGCAACGGCGCCTGCAGCGCGAACACCAATTGCAGCGCGCCGCGGCCAAAGCTCATGCCGCGCTCGCTCTGCGCCTTGCCGAGCATCGTCTGGTAGCGCCGGTCCGGCCCGTTCCTGCGCCAGCGCCACAGCAGATAGACGCCGAGCCGCAGGCCCCAGGCAGTGCACAGTGCGAGCAGCACGACTTTGCGGTCCGTCGGCGGCCCGCTGCCGAAGAAGCTGGCCCAGGCCAGTACCACCATGCCCAACGCCCACCAGGCGTCGATGAAGCTGACATCGCGCAGGCGCAGGGCGACCAGCCACAGCGCGGCGAAGCACAGCGCGACGATGGCGGCGTTCGCAAGCAGCAATGGAACGACGATCATGCCGGCCCTCCTCGCCCGACTGTATCGAAACGGCACGTCCGCGCCACGTCGGCGACGGCGAATTTTGCCGTAACGGCAGCGGCGGGCGGAAAGAAGATGTTAGGGAGCGTGGGACGATACTCATGCCGATTTTCATGTCCGTCGGATTTCGAAGGGCTGCCATGGTCATGCCTGCCGCACTGGATACCGCGACATCGGCGCCCGAAAAACGCGCCTACGCCCGCGTGCCAATCGCACTGGCCGGCAAGGTGTTCTTCCCGGCCAGCGGCGCCGAGCGCGACTGCATCGTCACCGATATCTCGCTCGGCGGCGCGACGCTGCAATGCGGCGCCTCGCCGGCCGTCGGCACCGAACTGGTGCTCTATCTGCAGGGCTTCGACCGCTTCGCCGGCGTCGTCGCGCGCGCCGACGCGGAAGAGACCGGCATGCGCTTCACCTGCTCGCAGGCCAAGCGCGAGCGCACCGCCGAGAAGATCGTGCTCTATCTTTCCGGCACCCTGCCCGAGAACACGCAGGTCCGGCGCAGCGACCGTGCCACCGTGCCGGCGCCGCGCCGCTTCACGCGCGCCAATGGCGAAGTGGTGGGCTTTGAGGTTCGCGACATCTCGCTGACCGGCGCCTCGCTGAAAACGGCCGTGCGGCCGCCGCTCGGCGAGATCGTGACGATCGGAAGCACCGCCGGCCGCGTCACGCGCCATTTCGACGAAGGCATCGCGCTCGAATTCGTCAAGGAAAGCGCTTAGAGCCCGAACGGCACGATCTTGTTGTCCGCGTCGTGGCCGATATCGGCGCGGCCGAGATAGGCGATGGCCGAGATCGCGCACCAGTGCCGCACGATTTCCTCGGGCGTCTGCCCGAACGCCGGATCGTTCGCCGGAACGTCGCTGACGCGGCCCAAACGGATTCCCGCCACCTTGCGGATCTCGGCGTTTGACGTGGCGTGGAACATCAGCCGGTCGACGGCATAGAGATGCTCGGAAACGTCCTCCAGCATCAGCACATGGGCGTTTAGATCGGGCATCAGTGGCGTGCCGATCAGATTGCTCAGGATCGTGAGATTGAACGCCGCCGCCTTCCGCGTTCCATCCAGCGAAGGTTCAAGCGCCTCCTTCGCGCCGTCGAGCAGCCAGGACAGCGTCCGCGCGATCGCCGTCTCGCCGCCGTCGCGCCGGACGTCGTGCGGGATCGGCCCATGCACCGCGCGAAAGCCGTGCCGGTACAGGCCCGCCAGCAGAAAGCCGCCATCGCTGTAGCCGAGATAGGTCTTGTTCCGGGCCGCCGCGCCGAGCCCGGCCAGCACGCGTTCGGCGATGCGCCCCGAGCCATAGCCGCCACGCGCGAACCACACGGCAGCGAAGGCGGGGTCGTTGGCAAATTCCAGAAGTGCCTGCGCCCGCGCCTCGTCGTCGCCGGCGAAATGGCCCGCGCTGAGGAAACATTGCGGATGAAAAACGATTTCGGCCCGCCCGGGAAACGCCGCTTCGGCGAGCGCGATCACGCGCTCGGCGGTGGCCGGCTCAAGCCGCGAAGCCGGCGCAACGACACCGATTTTCATCTTGGCCAAATCCTGCGCGCCCTTCGCTTGTCATCGCCGTTACCGGCTTATAGCGTCCGGCGATGGTGGCAGACAGGCCCTATTTCTTTTGCGGCATCGGCGGCAGCGGCATGCTGCCGCTGGCGCTGATCCTCAAGGCCCGCGGCAACACGGTATCGGGCTCCGACCGCGCGCTGGACCAGGGCCGCCTGGCGGAGAAATTCGATTTCCTGCGCCGCGCCGGCATTGCCCTGTTCGCGCAGGACGGTAGCGGCGTCAGCGGCCCGGACATGACCGTCGTTACGTCTGCGGCGGTCGAAGGCACCATTCCCGATGTCCAGGCGGCACGGCGCGTCGGCGCCAAGCTGATGCTGCGCGCCGAATTGCTGTCGCAGCTTTTCAACGAAGCGCCCAACGCCATCGGCGTCGCCGGCACCAGCGGCAAGTCCACCACCACCGGCATGATCGGCTGGATCCTCTTCGCCTGCGGCCTCGATCCCACCGTCATGAACGGTGCCGTGATGAAGAATTTCGCCGGACCCGATGCGCCCTTCGCCAGCGCGCTGGTGGGAAAAAGCGACCTCTTCGTCAGCGAAGTCGACGAAAGCGACGGTTCCATCGCGCAGTACAGTCCGCGCGTCGCGGTCCTCAACAATGTCGCGCTCGATCACAAATCGATGGACGAGTTGCGCGCCCTGTTTCGCGCCTTCATCGCCAAATCCGAGATCGCGATTCTCAACCTCGACAATGACGAGACCGCCACCCTCGCCGCCGAACTGCCGTCTGCGCGCGTGCTGAGCTACAGCCTTTCCAACAGCAAGGCGCATCTGCTGGCGAGCGCCATCGAACCGTTGCCCGACGGCATCGCCTTCGAGGTCAGCGAACGCAACGCGCCGGGGAGCGAAAAAATTCGTCTGCAAGTGCCCGGCCGCCACAATGTCGCGAATGCGCTCGCGGCCATCGGCGCGGCGCGTGCCGCCGGCGTCGAGCTCGCCGATGCGGCGCAAGCTCTCGGCCGCTTCACCGGCATCAAGCGGCGGCTCGAAATCGTCGGCACCGCCGGGGGCGTCACCGTGATCGACGATTTCGCGCACAACCCCGACAAGATCGCCGCCACGCTCGCGACTTTGCACGACTTCCCCGGGCGCCTGCTGGTCCTGTTTCAGCCGCATGGCTTTGGTCCGTTGAAGCTCATGAAAGACCAGTTCATCGCCTGTTTCGCGCGCTGTCTTGGCGCCGACGACGTGCTGATCATGCCCGAGCCGGTCTATTTCGGCGGCACCACGGACCGCAGCGTTTCCAGCATCGACATCGTGCGCGGTGTTGAAGAACAGGGCCGCAGCGCTTACGTCTTCCCGGATCGCGCGGCGTGCGGCCGAAAGCTGGTCGAACTGGCGAGGGCCGGCGACCGCATCGTGGTGATGGGCGCGCGCGACGATACGCTGTCGGGGTTCGCGGCCGAGCTGCTGACGGGTTTGGGAGGCAAGGGGTGAGCGGCACCGGATCGGCGGCGGGGCACCTTTCCCTTCCTACCGTCATCGTCTTTTCCCTCAGCACCATGCCGGTGGCTGCGCTCGGCGTCGTGCTGCTGGTCTATCTGCCGCCCTATCTGGCGGGCCATCTCGGTGTTTCGCTTGGCGTCATCGGCGGCGTCTGGATGGCGGTGCGGCTGATCGATCTCTTTGTCGATCCCACGCTGGCCCATTTCATGGACCGGACCGAAACCCCTTTCGGCCGCTATCGTGCCTGGCTGGCGGGTGGCGTGCCGCTGTTCGCGCTGGCGGCCTACATGCTGTTCATGGCGCCCAAGGGCATCGGCGGCGTCTATCTCTTTTGCTGGCTGTTCCTGCTCTATGTCGGCAACTCGATCCTGCAGCTGTCGCAGCAGGCTTGGAGCGCGACGCTGGCGACGAGTTACAACGAGCGTAGCCGCATCTTCGGTGTCGGCGCCGCGGTCGGCATCGTCGCCGCGGTCGGGGCGCTGCTTATTCCGGTGTTCGGCCCGCTCGCCGGCCTCGGCAATGTCGGCAGCATGCAGGCGATGGGCTGGACCATCATCGCGCTCTCGCCGGTCGGCGCGTGGCTGGCGGTGTGGCGCACGCCCGAGCGCGTCAACAAGGCCAGCGTGCATCGCTTCGCGGCCCGCGATTACTGGGAGATCGTCTCCAAGCCCGAAGTCGTCCGCCTGTTCCTGGCGCAGGTCGCTCTAACGCTCGGCCCCGGCTGGATGAGCGCGATGTACCTGTTCTATTTCCACGACGCGCGCGGCTACAGCCAGCAGCAATCGACCATCCTGCTGCTGGTCTACATCCTGATCGGCGTCGCCGGCGCGCCGCTCACGGCAAGGGCGGCGCAGCGCTTCGGCAAGCATCGCACGCTGATGGTCACGACGGCGGCGTTCTCGGTGGCGCTCCTCGCCATTCCGCTCATTCCGCACGCCAATGTGCTGGCCGGCATTCCGGTGATGGCGTGGTGCGGCTTCATGGCGGCCGGTTTCGGCCTCGTCATCAACGCGATGATGGCCGATGTCGGCGACGAGATCCGCCTGCACCAGGGCAAGGAGCGCATCAGCCTGCTCTATTCGGTGCTGACCTTCGCGCAGAAACTCACGGCCGGCTTCGCCATCGGCTTGACCTTCCCGCTGCTGTCCTGGTTCGGCTATCACGCGACCGAAGGCGCGCACAACACGCCGGCCGCGATCCAGGCGCTGGAATGGATCTTCATCGCCGGCCCGATCGCCTTCGTCATGCTGGGCGGCGTCTGCGTCTGGGGCTGGAAGCTCGACGCCGCGCGCCACGCCGACATCCGCAGCCAGCTCGACGCCCGCGATGCCGCGCTGGCGGAAGCGGCGATCGTCGCCGGCACAGGCTTCCCGCCGTCGCACACGGTGTTGGCGGCGGAGACCGATTCTGTCTAATGCGCCGCGCTATTGGCCGCTTTGGCCGCGTCGTTCTGCGGCTCGGCGTTGAAGCCTGACTGGGTGATCACCACGCGATAGACCGCGCCGTCGGCCAGCGGCATGTAGTTCGCCGAACCGAAGCGGCGGTCCTCGGTGTAGAAGTTCGCCAGGATCCAGGGCAGCCAGGTGTCCGGCACATAGTGGTTGACCACCGGCGTGCCCTTGAGGTCGCAGGACGTGATCGTCTTGCCGTTGCCGCGTTCGGCGCTGAAATATTTGTTGGAGACCTGGTCCAGCGTATAGGTCGCGTCCAGTCCCAGCACATTGGCCCAGGGCTTCCACTTCTGCACCCGCCCACCGATCAGCCATTCGTCGCCCTGCAGCGAGCATTTCTGGTCGGGGATGTTGCCGTCCAGCCGCTTGATGGTCACCTGGTAGAGGCTCTGCGCCGGATCGACGGCCTTGACGCTGACTTGCGCCACCGGGCCCTCATGCGTCAGGCGCGAGAACAGCTGGATGTTGAGGCCGACCAGGCTCAGCGCAAAGCCGATGACCGCCACCGCGCCGCCGCCGACCACGCGCCGGCTCGCCCGGCCATGCTCGCCGCGGAAGACATGGGCGACGCCCGAGCCCACGAACAACACGCCGAACACGGCCACGGCCACCGGCGCAATCCACCACAACAATCCCACGCAGACCTCCACCCACCCCTTAGAGCAAGCACTCTATCGGGTATTTGTGGCAGAATCCCGGTTCGGCGGAGGAGAGTTCCATGCAGAAAGTGGCCTTGGTTACCGGCGCCGGCAGCGGCATCGGGCGCGCCGTGGCGCTGGCGTTGGCCGGCGAGGGCTATGCCGTCGTCCTGGCCGGCCGGCGTGCGCAAATGCTGGCCGAAACCGCTGCGCTGGCGCCGCGCAGGACCATGCTGGCGGTGCCCGCGAATGTGGGCGATGCCGCTTCGGTGGCCGCCCTTTTCGCGGCGACCCAGGCAACGTTCGGCCGGCTCGACCTGCTGTTCAACAATGCCGGCACCGGCGCGCCGCCCGTGCCGATGGAAGATCTGACGCCGGCACAGTGGCAGGGCGTGGTCGACACCAATCTCACGGGTCCCTTCCTCTGCACGCAGGGCGCGATCCGCATGATGAAGGCGCAGGCGCCGCGCGGTGGGCGCATCATCAACAACGGCTCGATCTCGGCGCATGCGCCCAGGCCCAACTCGGCGCCCTACACCGCCACCAAGCACGCCATCACCGGCCTGACCAAAGCCACCGCGCTCGACGGCCGCGCCTTCGACATCGCCTGCGGCCAGATCGACATCGGCAACGCCGAAACCCCGATGACCGCGCGCATGAAGAACGGCGCGCCGCAGCCGAACGGCACGCTGCTGCCCGAACCGACCATGGACGTCGACGCCGTCGCCCGCGCGGTCGTCTACATGGCCAGCCTGCCGCTGGACGCGAACGTGCTCAGCATGACGGTGATGGCGACCAAGATGCCGTTCGTGGGGAGAGGGTAAAAGGTCAGCGCTCTCGCAACATCGTCCGAAACGCGCGATCCCTCTTCAGGAACACTTCCCGCCGCATCGCGCCGTTGCGCGTGCGATGGCGTTCGGCGTAGATCAGCGTCCACTTTCCGCCGCGCGTGAACTTGGCGCCCTTGCCGGTATTGTGCCGCGCGACGCGCAGCTCCAGATCAAGCGTCCAGCCGACATAGGTTCGTTTCGGTTTGTTCTTGCTGAGCAGGACATAGACGAACGCCGCCATGTCAGGCCGCGAGCGCCAATTCGCTAGTTTGCCAGAGCGCAGTCAGCGCCGCCTCCACGTCGCGCGGGTTCGTCAGGCGGCAGAGGCGCGACTTGGCTTCGCGCCGCACCTGGGCGCCCGCCGGCAGGGGCGCGTTCTCGATGTACCAGCCCAGATGCTTGCGGAAAATCTTCACGCCCAGGGCATCGCCGTAGAAGCGCAAGGAGTCCTGGAAATGCGTAAGCACGATGGCCAGCCGCTCGTCCTGCGCCGGCTCCACGATTTCGCCGCCGTCGCGCAGGGCGCGTTCGAGTGCCGCCGCGATCCAGGGCCTGCCATAGGCGCCGCGCCCGATCATCAAGGCGTCGGCGCCCGATTGCGCCAGCGCGGCGCGGGCGCTCGCCGCGTCGACGATATCGCCGTTGACGATCACCGGCAGGCTTACCGCCGCCTTGACCTCGGCCACCGCAAGCCAATCCACCGCGCCGCCATAGAACTGCTGCCGCGTGCGGCCATGCACGGTGATGGCTTTGACGCCGAGCTTCTGGGCCCGCAGCGCCAGCTCCGGCGCGTTGCGGCTGGCGTCGTCCCAGCCGAGCCGCATCTTCAGGCTCACCGGCTTCGACGTGGCGTTCACCGTCGCGGCGATCAGCCGCTCGGCGAGATCGAGGTCGCGCATCAAGGCGGAGCCCGACAGACCGCCCGTCACTTCCTTGGCGGGGCAGCCCATATTGATGTCGACGATATCGGCGCCGGCGGCCTGCGCCATCTGTGCGCCCCGCGCCAGCCATTCGGCGCGCCGGCCGACGAGCTGGATCACGGTCAAGGGCAGGCCGTCGCCGACCGCGGCGCGGCGCACCACATCGGGGCGTCCCTGCGCCAGCAGTTCGCACGCCACCATCTCGGTCGCGACATAAGGCGCGCCCAGCCGCGACGCTGCGCGGCGGAACGGCAGGTCCGACACGCCGGTCATCGGCGCGGTCAGGACGCGGCCCGCGATTCTCACGCCGCCGATGGAAAATCCGCTGCTCATGGCACCGACATAGCAGAAAATGCGCGCCGTCGAGAGACGGGGCTGGTGCGGCGCAGGCGTTGTTGCCAAGCTTGGCGCCATGTGGAAGCCCATGCTCCTCTATGCGATCGCCCTGGCGGCCGGCGCCTTCGTGCTGGAATGGCTGCAGTACAAATACCTGACGCGGCTCTATGCCCCCGAACTTTATGTCGGCCTGATCGGGCTGGGCTTCGCGGCGCTGGGCCTGTGGGCCGGATACCGCCTGACGCCGAAGCGCGCGGCTGCCGGCTTCGAAAGGAACGACGCCGCCCTCAAATCGCTGGGCGTCACCGACCGCGAGTTCGCCGTGCTCGAACTGCTTGCCGCCGGCCAGGCGAACAAGGAGATCGCGCGCAGCCTCGACGTGTCGCCGAACACGGTGAAGTCCCACATCCTGCATCTGTTCGAAAAGCTTGAGGTGCAGCGCCGGACCCAGGCCATCGGCAAGGCGCGGGAGCTGCGTCTGATCCCGTGAACGGGCGCCGAACGGCACAATTGCAGCATTTCACCCTTTCGGGCGATATCGGAAAACGCCGCATTGTGGCTAGGTTCGGCCCACACCAATCGGGGGTACAGGCACATGCTCAAAATTTCGCTCATCTTCGGCGGCATCGCCGGGCTCGTCGTCATCGCCGTCCTGCTCGCCGGCATCACCGTGTTGAAGCACCAAAGCTTCGTGTCGACGGAGTGGTTCGGCTACCTCACCATGCTCGTGGCGCTGTCGATGATCTTCCTCGGCGTAAAGCGCTACCGCGACAACGAGAAGGGTGGTGTCATCAAGTTCCTGCCGGCGTTCGGACTGGGGCTGGGCATCGCCACCGTGGCCGGCGTCATTTATGTCGGGGTGTGGGAAGGCTACCTGGCCGCCACGGGCTATCATTTCATGGACAGCTACGTGGCCCAGATCATCGCCGCCAAGCGGGCGGCGGGCGTCACCGGCGCGGCGCTGGCCGCCGAGATTGCGAAAATGCAGGAGATGAAGGCGCAATACGCCAACCCGCTCTACCGCCTGCCCATGACGTTCCTGGAAATTTTCCCGGTCGGGCTCATCGTCGCGCTGATTTCGGCGGCGGTGCTGCGCAATCCAAGAATACTGCCGGCCCGCGCCTGAGTGGCGTCGCTTATTGATTGGGCCGGTGGACGGAGATCAGCTGCATGTTGAAGACCAAGGTCTGGTTCGGGGGGATGTCGGCGCCGGCGCCCTCCGCGCCATAGCCGAGGTCGGCGGGGATCACCAATTGCCATTCGTCGCCCGCGCGCATCAGTTTCAGCGCCTCGACCCAGCCGGGGATCAGGCCGCCGGCCGGAAAGCTGGCGGTCGCGCCGTGCTGCGTGCGGTCGAAGACATGGCCGTCGATGGTCCAGCCCTTATAGGTCACGGTCACGATGTCGCCGGTGCCTGTCACCTGCTTGCCGTGCCCCGAATTGATGATGCGGTACTGCAGGCCGCTCTTGGTCGTCACCACGTCCTTGCGCGCGCCGTTGTCGGCGAGGAATTTCTGGTTGGATTCCGGCGACAGGTCGTATTGCGGCGCGCCGGCCTTGTCGCAGCCGGCCAGCGCCAGCGCGCTGAGGACGATGATGGAAAAAACAGTCGCGATATGCATGGTGGTCCGCCCGCAGCTTGAAACGCGCGGGACCATATCAGAAATCGCGAGCGCGGGAATCCCGGTCCGGCCGCCGCCACTATGTCCGGCTTCCCAGGCGATAGAGGGCCAGGCCGATCCATTCGTGCAAGGCATGGTCGATGTCGACCAGGCCGGCAGATGGATAAGACAGGTGGATGCCGCCGCGCGGCGCCGCCGTCGAAATGTAGTCGGAGGGCCAGGGCAGCATCTTCCAGCCGAGTTTTTCCGCCACCGCCATCGCGCGCGGCATGTGCACCGCCGACGTCACCAGCAGCCAGGTCTCGCCGTCCCGGGGATGCAGCAACTGCATGCTGTTGGCGAGGTTCTCGCCGGTGCTACGCGAGGTCCGCTCGAACAGCGTGTGCCCGGGCGGCACGCCCAGCGCGCGCAGCAGGTTTTCGGCGGCGTCGTGCTCGCGTTGGCGCTGTGCGGCGCTGCCGCCCGCGGTGCCCGAATAGACCAGTTTCGCGGCCGGAAAGCGGCGTGCGAGGTCGGCGCCGGCGATCAGGCGCATCGTGCTGTTGCTTTCGCTAGGCACGCCGCGGCTCGCGAACACTCCAGACTGCAGGCCCGCGTCCAGCACCACGATGCCGTCGACATGCGCGGGCAGCGGCGGCCGGGGAAATTGATTTTCCAGCGGCCGCGCGATGAATTCGTCGAGCGGCAGGAGCATGAGCGCCAGCAGCAAGACCGCGGCGCCGGCCAGCAAGCCCCGCCGCAGATTCTGCCGGCGATAGTGATCGGCGACCATGGCCGCGATCAGGAGGATGAGCAGCAAGGTGAGGGGATCGAAAAGATATCGCGATAGCGCCGCGTAAAGGATCATGGCTGGCCCCGGTGATGAAATCCGCTGCGCCCAACAACAAGGCGGCGCGCCACAGTCTAGCGCGCCGCCCGTACTTTCACCCCATCGCGGAGACTTTCTGGAGCATGAAAATCATGCTCTAGAGTCTTTGATTGGCGCGCAATTTACGGGTGAAGCTGAAGAACGCTTCACCCGATTGCGCTCTATAGCAGATCGCCGCCCGCCGCCGACGCGGTGGTGCCGTATTTCTGGTAGGCCTTGATGACGTTGCGCCCCGTGGTCCAGCGGTGCACTTCGTCCGGACCGTCGACCAGCCGCTGCGAGCGGATATGCGTGTACCAGGCGGCCAGCGGCGTATCCATCGAATAGCCGAGCGCGCCGTGCAGCTGGATCGCCGTGTCGACCACCTTGTGCACCATGTGGGCCAGGAACACCTTGGCGATGCCGTTCTCGTTGCGCAGGTCCAGGCCCTTCTCGGCCTTGTAGGCGATGTGCATCAGCATCAGCCGAGCGATGTAAAGCTCGGATGCGCAATCGGCCAGCATGAACTGCACGCCCTGGCGCTCGGACAACTGCTTGCCGAAGGTCGAGCGCTTGGTGACATGCGCTGTCGCCATATCGAGCGCGCGCTGCGCCATCGCGACATTGTGCATGCCGTGGCGCAAGCGGCCATAGGCGAGGCGATGCTGGCCCATGTTGAAGCCGTTGCCCTCGCCGCCGAGCAGGTTCTCAGCCGGCACGACCAGGTTCTTGATCTCGATCTCCGAATGGCCGCCGCCCAGGATGTGCGACAGCGGGCCTTCCGCCGCCATGGTCTTGATGTTGCGCTTGATGTTGTAGCCGGGGTTGGGCAGCTCGACGATGAAGGTCGAGAACTGCTGATGCCGCGGCGCCTCGGGATTGGTCTTGGCCATCACCAGCGCGATGTCGGCGACGCTGGCCGCCGACGAGAACCACTTCTCGCCGTTCAGCTCGTAGGAGTCGTTGCCCTTGCGCACCGCCGTCGTCTGCATGCCGGTGGCGTCGGCGCCCGCCGCTTTCTCGGTCATCGAATAGCAGATGCGCTTGTCGCCGTTCAGCAGCGGCTTGAGGAATTTCTCTTTCTGGTAATCGGTGCCGTGCGCCAGCAGGGTCATCATCGTGGCGTCGTCGGGCCCTTGCGTGTTCATCGACAGGGCGCCGAGATAGCTCTCACCGAGCTCCATCTGCACCAAAGCATTGGCCAGCGGCCCAAGGCCCATGCCGCCATGCTCCTTGGGAATGAACGGGCACCACAACCCTTGCGCCCGCGCCTTCTTGCGCAATTCGCCGAGCAGCGGCTCGTACTCGGCGCCGGCCAGAAGCTTCTCCTGCGCCGGAATGCACTCGTCGTGCACCCATTTGCGGACCTTCTCGCGGATCGCTTTCGCCTCGGGGGGAATCTCAAAGTCGATAGCCATTGTCGGTGTCCTCTCCGTTTTGATATGGGGTGGCGGACTGTAGGACCAGATGCAGGTCCGCCGCCATCGCTTCCGGCGCGAATGTCCTGCGCCTTTTTGGCCCCATGGCCCGCCCGATCGCCCGGGAAAGCCCTTGAACGTCGCGACAAGGCCGTCAGAGCTGCGGCGTCGCGCGATCCTTCACGTCGAAGAATTTGCGCGCGAAGGCGAGCACCTCGCCTTCGCTCTGATGGTCGATCGACTCCACGCCCATGATGCGCGGCGCCAGCGCCGGCACATGATCGCGGATGAAATGCGCCAGCTCGGTTTTCGCCTGGCCGTGGCCGACGATGAGGATTTCCTGATTGGGCTTCAGGGCGTCGGCGATAGCGGTCAGATAGGCCTTGCCTTCATGCGCATGGCCCGAACCGACGGTCCCGGCTTTGTGGTGGATGTTGCCGCCCTGGCCGTCCGGCGGGCGAATCCTGTGCCGCTCGACGCCGCTCTCGCCGAATTCGAAAATCTGCGTTTCCTTGTGATCGATCCAGACGACGGCGTGGAAGTGATGGGTCATGACCTGCCTATGGCTACTGGCTGAATGGGGCTCGACCGTTCGGCAACGGTTCGGAACGGCGATAGGTTCCGCCCTGCGCCGGAAGGGGCCGTCTGGATCGCCAATTCACGTCGGACATGGCGATGTGGCGCGCGCACTGCTATACTTGGTTATGCTTGAATTTTCCTTTGGGGGCGTCGGCACATGCCATTCGACATGAATATTCCGCCGGGACTGGCGAACTGCGCGCCCGCCTGGGGCCGCTTGAAACTGGCGCATGACAATATCTGGCAGCGCCTGTTTCTGTTCGACGATGCTCTCGAACTCGATCTTGTCTCCGCGGCGGGAGCGCAACTGGGCTCCTTCAAGGCCGGCGAATACAAGTTCAAATACGGGCGCATCACCTGGAGCCTCGTCAATGCGGTTCCGGCCAATGGCGGGGTCGGCGCCACCGAAAGCCTGCCCAAGAACATGAAGGACTTCAAAAAGTGGTCGGGCGCCAACACGCGAATTCTGCCGGGCGGCTTGCTCGGCTATGATGCCTGGAGCGAGCAGGGGTTGAACTTCCTCGCGCTCCACGAAACGGCGCACACCATGGGAATCGGCATGGTGATGACGAATGACTGCTGGAGAGACCATCTGGACCGCGAAGACGGCATTCCTTACGGCATGGGCTCAGCGGCCTGGGAGCGCAACGAGCGCTTCGCCAACGACATCGCGCTGCGCATGGCGGAGGCCTTGCAGGTCAAGATACTGGGCAAGGCGAATCCAGGTTTCGACCTTAGCGATCAGGTCGCGGCGGACGGGACCACGCCGCCGCTCACGCCCGCCGATATCCCGCTGCACCATCTCGACCTCAATCACCCCGCGACGTCGGCGCCGAAATAGGCCGGGCGTCTGCCGGCGCCCGGGGACGGAAATTGGCGCGCGCCCGCTTAAGGTGCCGCACAACTGACAACTTGTCATTTCTCATCTGGCCTGATATTCCCCTAAGGCAAGAGCAGGGTGGATGCGATGGCGGTTGAGCATTTCGACGTGATGATCGTGGGCGCGGGCCTTTCCGGCATCGGCGCGGCCTGGCATCTGCAGTCCGACTGCCCCGGCAAGACTTACGTCATCCTGGAAGGGCGCGGCGCCATCGGCGGCACTTGGGACCTCTTCCGCTATCCCGGCATCCGTTCCGACAGCGATATGTACACGCTGGGCTATTCGTTCCGCCCCTGGACCCAGGCCAAGGCGATCGCCGACGGACCCTCGATCCGCAAATATGTCCGCGACACCGCGAGCGAAGCCGGCATCGAAAAGAACATCCGTTTCCACCATGCGGTGAAGCGCGCCGACTGGTCGTCGGCCGAGGCGCGCTGGACGGTCGAAGCCGAACTGGGCGCCGATAAGCAGATCGTCCGCTTCACCTGCAATTTCCTCTTCATGTGCGGCGGCTATTACAGCTATGCCGGCGGCTACACGCCGGAATTCGCGGGCGCCGCCAGTTTTGCCGGCCAGATCGTGCATCCGCAGCAATGGCCCGAAGATCTCGACTACAAGAACAAGCGCGTCGTCGTCATCGGCAGCGGCGCCACGGCGGTGACGCTGGTGCCCGAGATGGCCAAGGACGCGGCACATGTCACGATGCTGCAGCGCTCGCCGACCTATGTCGTGTCGCGGCCGGCGGAAGATGCCCAAGCCAATTGGCTGCGCGCCAAGCTGCCGGCCATGCTGGCCTACAGAATCACCCGCTGGCGCAACGTGCTGTTCGGCATGCTGTTCTTCAATCTGGCGCGCAAGCGGCCGGCGCAGACCAAGCAGAACCTCATCGGCATGGTGAAGAAGGAGCTCGGCCCGGACTACGACGTCGATACGCATTTCACGCCGCGCTACAATCCGTGGGACCAGCGCCTCTGCCTGGTGCCGGACAGCGATCTCTTCCAGTCGCTCAAGAGCGGCAAGGCTTCGGTCGTCACCGACACGATCGAGACCTTCACGCCGCGCGGCATCAAGCTGACGTCGGGCCAGGAACTCGAAGCCGACATCATCGTCACCGCCACCGGCCTGAAGCTTGAACTGCTCGGCGGTCTGGCCGTGACGATCGACGGCGTGCCCAAGAACGTCTCCAAGACGATGAGCTACAAGGGCATGATGTACAGCGACGTGCCCAACCTGGCCTCGTCGTTCGGCTACACCAACGCGTCGTGGACGCTGAAATGCGACCTGACCTGCGAATATGTCTGCCGCCTGATCAATTACATGGACGCAAAGGGCCTTGCCTCCTGCACGCCGCGCAACAGCGATCCGACGGTGAGCGAACTGCCCTGGCTCGACTTCTCCTCGGGTTATGTCCAGCGCGCCGCAGCGGTGCTGCCCAAGCAGGGCTCCAAGAAGCCGTGGAAGCTCTACCAGAACTACGCCCTCGACATGATCACGCTGCGTTACGGCGCGGTGAACGACGGCACGATGGAATTCGCCAAGGCCAAGCCCGCCATCGCCAACGAAGACAGCCGGCCCGTCCTGGCGGCCGAGTAGCGCCGCAAAGGTTTCCCGACGGCAGGATTGCGCGTCGGGGCTTGGCGGAACCAGAACAAAGCTCTTGAATGCGCGCGCAATCGGAGGCGCGCGATGCCGACACGCAGCGAAGTGATCGAACGCCTGACGGCGGAGGGGGCGTTCGAGTTGGTCGAGGACCGCGCGCTCGGCTATCCGATTCGGGTTTATCGCAACGCGCCGCCGTCGATGCGCGCGATCCTGGAAGCGTCGCGCGCCTTCGGCGACCGCACCTTCCTGATCTACAGCGACGAGACCGTCACCTTCGCCGAGCACTACGCGCGCGTCGCCGCGCTGGCGCATTTCCTGGCCGCGGCCGGCGTCGCCAAGGGCGACCGCGTCGCCATCGGCATGCGCAACTATCCCGAATGGATGATCTCCTTCTGGGCCGTGCAGGCGCTCGGCGCCGTCGCGGTCGCGCTCAACGCCTGGTGGACCGGGCCGGAGATCGCCTACGCGCTCGAAGACTCCACGCCATCCGCGCTGCTGATCGACGGCGAGCGCCTGGAGCGCGTCCGCGCGCAGCTGCCGCAACTGGGTTTGAAAGCGCTCGTGGTCGCGCGCCGCGAGAACGGCGGTCCGCAAGGCACCGACTTCGCCGATGCCACCGCGCGCGCCGCCGCCGAACTGCCGCCGGCCGAGATCGCGCCGTCCGACTACTGCACCATCCTCTACACCTCGGGCACGACGGGAAAACCCAAGGGCGCGGTCGCGACCCAGCGCAACCACGTCACCAACATCATGAACAGCTTGCTCGCCGGCGCCGTGGCGCGCGGGCTGCTGGGCGATTTTTCCACCGGCCCGATGCCGGGCGCGCCGCAGCCCGCAGTGCTGCAGACCTTTCCCTTCTTCCACATCGGCGGCCTCTCGGGCCTCTATGTCGGCACCGCCATCGGCGCGAAGATGGCGCTGATGTACAAATGGGATCCGGCCGAAGCCGTGCGGCTGGTCAGCGAACACAGGCTGATGAGCGTCGCCGGCGTGCCCATCGTGGTGCGCCAGCTGCTCGAAAGCGCGCGGGCCTCCGGCGCCGATGTCGGCTCGCTGATCGGCATCGCGTCGGGCGGCGCCTCGGTGCCGCCCGATCTCATCCGCCAGATCAACAAGCAGTTCGACTCCAAGGCCATGCCCGGCAATGGCTACGGCCTGACCGAGACCACCAGCGCCGTCATCACCAATGGCGGTCTCGATTATTTCGCCCATCCCGACAGCATCGGCCGCCCGGTGCCGACCTGCGAAGTGCGCATCGTTGACGAGCAGGGCAACGATCTGCCCAGCGCTGAAATCGGCGAATTGTGGATTCGCGGACCCAACGTCATCCCCGGCTACTGGAAAAATCCGGAAGCCACCGAAGCGGCCTTCGGGGAGGGGTGGTTCCGCACCGGCGACCTGGGCTATCGCGACAGCGAGGGCCTGCACTATGTCGTCGACCGCAAGAAGGACGTCATCATCCGCGGCGGTGAGAACGTCTATTGCGCCGAGATCGAGGCCGCGATCCTGGAGCATCCGCTGGTCAAGGACGTCGCCGTCGTCGGCCTGCCCGATGCCGAATATGGCGAACAGGTCGCCGCCGTCATCCAGGTCGCCGACGTCGCCAGGGCGGCGTACCTGCCCGACGAATTGCGCGCCGCGCTGGCCGCCTCGCTAGCGCGCTTCAAGATCCCGTCATCCTACAAGCTGACCGAACACGAACTGCCGCGCACCGCGACCGGCAAGGTTCTCAAGCGGGAACTGCGCGAGTTGTTTGCCAAAGGCCGCTAACGTAGGGACAGGCGCGAGCACGATTGCTGCATCGCACACAAAGCCCGCGATTGCGGCCTGGCGCCCGCCGCGCATAGCATTGCGCCACCGCTATCGAAAACGTTCAGTTGGAGGATACCGCCATGCAAA
Organism: Rhizomicrobium sp.; assembly: GCA_036512455.1. Classification (GTDB taxonomy): domain Bacteria; phylum Pseudomonadota; class Alphaproteobacteria; order Micropepsales; family Micropepsaceae; genus Rhizomicrobium. The sequence continues at coordinate 105,871 of DATCAT010000019.1, read as the reverse complement.
CCACCACGAACAAGACCAAGCCGGCCTATCTGGGGCTGCTCAACGCCATCTCGCTCGCCGAGACCAACGCCGGCGTCTATCTGCGCGCCTGGGCCGATGCGACATGCGACGAGGATCTCGCCTGCACGTTGCGCCTCATCGCCGCGCGCGAGACCAGCCACGGCCAGCTGTTCTGCCGCATGCTGTGCGAACTCGGCTACGAACTGCGCCAGAAGGCCGATCCGGGCGGTGCCGAGCGCATCGCCAAATACGCCAATCCGAAAATCAGCGACCTGGAAAAGATCGGCCGCGAACGCGAGGAGAAGGATCCCTTCGGCGAGATCGAGGCCGCGATGGCGGCCGGCGCTTACGATCCGGTCACCTGCAACATGCTGTCCTGGTACATCTGTGAGGAGCGCGACTCCGGCGCCAAGCTGCGCACCGCCTATGCCAAGGTTCGCGCCAAGGCGAACGGCGGAGCGAAGGCCAACGGCAATGGCGCCGCGAAAGCGATGAGCAACGGCAACGGCGCGGCGCACGGTCCCAGCGACGACGCCAAGGCGATCATGGCCTGCATGACCGAAGGCTTCGCGCGGCTGGAGAAGTCTCTGCAGAAGGCCGCGGCGCGCGCCTGAACGGAGCCATGCGATGATCACCCTGCCGCACCACGTCGAATTCCTCTCCGACGCGTGGATCGAGGAAGCGCGCAAATTCCTCGAACGCGAAGTGGCGCGGAAGAAGGAGGGCTTGGCGCCGTTCTCGCTCAGCGAGCGCTTCGCCGATGCGCCGCCGCACCTGAAGCTGCCCGGCCATGTCGCGGCCTGGTATGCGCGCTACGACGGCGACACGCTTGCTGTCGGCCGCGGCTTCGACGACGCGGCACAGGCGCAGGTCCAGGGCGATTATCAGGCGGCTTTGAGCTCGGCGCAGTTCGTCGGCGTGCTGGCGCCGGGCGCCTATCGCGCCATGGTGCGGGAGCTGCGCTGCACCTTTGGCGCGGATGCCGTGAAGGTGACGGGCCGCTTCACGGACGAAGCCGCCCAAACCGTCACGTCGCTGCTGCATGACCACATGGGCCGCTGCACGGTCGAGAATCCCGATCTCGCGCACCGCGCCGCGCGCCAAAATCTCACCACCCGCATCCGCGAGATGGAAGAGCAGGGTTACACCATCGTCGAGAACGCGATCTCGCCCGCCTTCGCCGACGAGGTGCGCGCCGCCACACTGCGCGCGTTGCTGCCGCATCAGAGCACCTCGATGAACTGGATGCTGTATCACGGCCGCGAGTTCGAGCAGCTGATCCAGAACCCGCTTTTGATGACATTGATCGACGCCTCGCTCGGCCGTGGTGCCGTCATCGCCTCGTTCAGCTCGATTCGGCGCGGGCCGGGCGCCGGTTTCATCCCGATCCACACCGACTATTCCCACGTGCCCGAGCCCTATCCGGAATTCGCGCTGACCGGCGTCGGCGTCTGGGCGCTGGAGGATTGGACCGTCGAATCCGGTCCGACCTGGATCGTTCCCGGCAGCCACAAGATGCGCCGCGGCCCACGTCCCGGCGAAGCGCACAATGGCGGCGTGCCGATCGTGATGCCCAAAGGCTCGGTGGTCTATTTCACGCACGGCGTCTGGCACTGGCAGGGCGACCGCAGCGAGCCCGGCGACCGCATCACGCTGCACGCCCATTTCAACCGCGGCATCCTGCGCAGCCTGGAGCCGAAGAAGACCGACGTGCAGATGCTTCATCGCAATGCGCCGCGGCTGGGCGAAATGCTCGGCGAGGACGACTGGTTCGACAAGATGTCGGCCGAGGGCCGTGATTACGGCCGCTACGTCTACATGAACAAGCTGCACGCCTTCACCGAACAGCAGAAGCAAGCGATCCTGGCGGGCTGAATCCGCGGGCGTTACGTCGTCCGCAGGCGCTGGATGAGTCCCGCCACCGCCGCCAAGGTCACGATCCCGCCGATGCCGGCCGCGATGTTGTTGCGGAAGAACAGCATGGTCGCCATGACCGCTGCCGCCAGAAGGCCGACATGCGCGACCGCGCGGATGATGTCGACGATCCGGCCCTTCAGGTCGAGCCAGGCGCAGCCGATATCGACCGCCCACAGCGCGGTGATCGCCAGATTGATCAGCGCCGTCGCCTCGCCCTGGCTCGCGACGACTGCTGCCCAGTCGCCGCGGAACATGATCTCGTAGCCGTACCACAGATGGAAGGCGTAGGCGGCGAAGGCCGCCGTCCAGTAGGATTTCCACAGCGCGCCGAGTTCGCGGCGGCGAAAATCGCGCGCGAACAGGAACAGCGCTGGCGCCGCCAGCAACAGCGCCAACCGGATGCTGTATTGCGTCCTGGCATGGGGAACGTCGGGCGCGATGACCGCGCCGAGTATGACGAACGTCATGCCAAGGCTGAACGGCACCCAGGTCAGCACCAATTGGCTGAGCGTGCTTGGCGGCGCGGCGGCGGCGATTTTCGTGGTCATGTGGGGCTCACTGGGTGCGCAGATAGACGATCAGCGCTTCGAGATCGGCTTTGAGGTTGGGATCGGCCGCGACCTGCGCCCGCGTCCAGGGATAGTCGTGGCCGGCATTCGAATTGCCCGGCAGCGTGGTGTCGAACAGGAACGGCGTCGGCGCGCCGCAATGCGCGCCGGCCGCCGGAGTTTCGGCAACCAGGCCCATGGTGACGGGATCGTAGAGATTGTTGCCGCGGCAGAACTGCGCCGGCCGCTCGTCGAGGTTGAGCAGTTCGCGCATCGTCGGCACCGAAGCGTTGTGCAGATAAGGTGCGCGTAGATAGGCGACCGGAATGGGATTGTTGTAATAGCCGAGATGCGTCGTGTCGTAGCAGACCAGCTTCGGCCCAAACGCCAACGCATGGCCGGCGGGAAATTCGCGCCTGGCTTGTTCGAAATCGTCCGTCCGGCGCCCCGCCCAATATTGATAGAGGACGTTGTCGCCCGAAAACCCCGCGAACACCTTCAGATAGTCCAACGCCGTGCGTTGCTGCGCCAGGGCATCGTAGCCGGCCGGCAATTCCTGGGTCTTGCCGTCGCAAACCGGCCCGCGCTGCGCCGCCGGCAGCGGCTCCGGAGATCCAGGGAACGCCAGCCAAAGCGATAGCGGCAGAATCTCGGCATAGCGGAAGGTGACGCGCGCCGGATCGGTGCCCATCTGGGATAGCGGCGCGGTGCGGTGGATCGCGCTCGCGCCGGTGACGACGTCCCAGGTGCCATCGGCCCTGCGATGGCCGTGGCACGAGGCGCAATGCGCCATGTACACCGTCTCGCCTTGCGCCAGCGTCGCCGGATCGCCGGCGCTCACCGCGGGAAACAGCTTGGCAAAAGTTGGCACTTCATTGCGCGGGCCGAGCGTCTCGGTGTAATGCGCCGCGGCGCGGACATTGTGCGCGATGGGCTCGCGGTTGAGCGCCGCCTGCGTCGCGCCCGACGTATAGGCGGCGATCAGGCTGCGGGTGACGGTGTCCACGATCGAACCGTCATACTGCGATTGCGGCCGAAGATCGCGGGACTGCTCGAAGATCGCCGGTGGCTTTGAATAGGCGAGATTCGTCGCGCCGGGAAAATCCAGATTGTTGCGCACCACGCTGCGGAACGGCCTGGTGCGGGCGGGCCCGGCGCCGATGCCGCCGGCTTCGAGCAAGGCCGTGCCGTGGAACGGCAGATCGTATTTCGAGGAGTCGGACAGCGTGGTGGCGCGGAAGCCGCTGATCCATTGCGAGATGAAGATCGCCTCGACCTTGTCGCCGATGACGCGTTGCCAGAAGCCTTCCGACTCACCGCACTGCTTGGCGTAGGTGGTTTGGATCAGATCCGCGGTGAGCGCCGGATTGGCGACCGCCTGCTTGAGCGCGTCGCCGAACCCGATCACGTCGGTCGCCGTCATTCCCGCGCCGACCACGACGCGGTCGACGCCGCCGAACTGCGGCGCGGTGTGGACGCGCTGGCTGTGACAAGCCGCGCAGGTCAGGCCGGCGAAGTCCACCGGCACCGGCGTCGCGCTCTGCGGCAACAGGCTGCTGATCGAAAAGCCGAGCGGCAGCGGACATTTCTTCGACGGCGTCGGCGGCCCGCCGGCATTGAATCCGAAATCGCTCCACCAATGACCGGTGTTCATCGGCGCGCCGCCGCCGGGCGGAATGCGCTTGAAGGCGTCGCCGCCCAACTGGTCGAGAACGGCGACAAGCTTGTAGGGCGCCAATTCCAATCCCAATGTCCCATAGCGAAAAGCGTCCGGCTCCGACAGATCGGCGCGCGAGTCCCAGCCGCGCTCGGCGCCCAGCCACCACAGCGACGTCGCCAGCAGGAGCGTCGAGAGCACGACGATGGCCCAGCCGGCGATCCTCGACACTTTGCCGACCAGGCTGGTCGATAGGACAGGCGTGGTGGGTGCCGGCTTGATCGGAGCGGGCGCCGGCGGCGGCGGGGTGAATTCGATGGCCAGGACCTGCGGCGGGCGCTCCTGGCCTTTGGCGCAGATCTTGCCGATGGCGTCGCTCCACTTTGCCAGATCGGCGCTCTTCTTGGGTCCCAATACCCAGACGGTGGTCCGCCGGCCCAGGCAATGTTCTTCGTTGCCGAAGACGCGGTCCACCAGGTCGCAGAACGTCTTCACATCGACGTCCAGCGTGGTCTTGGTCTCGGTGTCGATGTCGTCGACGATCAGCAATTCGCTGTCGCGCCAAGGCCAGTAAATGATGTTGCTGGGGCCCGGATCGTCCGCCGGCGGCGGCGCCATTTGCAACAGCTTCTCGAAGGTCGTGTAGCGCACCTTGACGTCGCCGAAGGCGCATTCGGTGCCGATGCCGCAGGCCATGCTGGTCTTTCCCGCGCCCAGCGGGCCGCTCAGGATGATGACGGGACCGCCCGGCACGGCGTCCATGTTGCGCCTGCTCTCCTTGATCTGCGCTTCGATCAGATTCTGCAGGTCGCGGGCGTCGGAGCGGGAAATCGTCGGCGACGCATTCGACAGCCGGAACAGGAACGGCAGCCCGGCCTTCTGCCAGACGATCTTTTGCCTGAGCCAGGGAAAGGCCAGTATCACCAGAGCGGGAACCAGCGACAGCGTGACCACGGCGGCCATGAGCTCGCCGCCCTGCCAGGCAAAGCCCGCCACGACGCCGGCGACCATGTAGAACGCGGCGATGACGGCGTTGCGCGCCAGCAGGAGCTTGCCGGCGGGAAACAGTCCCGTCGTCATCGCGGCGTAGGTGCGATAGGCGCTGAATTCCCAATAGGAGACGGCGGCGGCGCCGATATACAGCGGCCAATAGCTGTCGGGCGCCGTCGGCAGATTGAGAAAGTACAGAATCCAGCTGGCCAGAAAGACGACGACGAGTCCCAGCCCGATATGGCCCATCTGGTCGGCGATCCACAGATAGGAGTAGGTCGCCGCGCTCGCCACTTCCTTGTCGAACAGATCGCGGCCGACCTGGTCGAGCACCTGTTTGACGGTGATCTGGATCTTCTTGGGATCGCAGGAATGGTCGTCCTTCGTCATCGATTTCGCCCCGCTGTGTGCCGGCCAACCCGGGACAATCGCGCGCCATGCACGCGATCCCGACGCGCCCCGACACATCTCAACGCCGGCAACGCTATGCCGGACGCTACGCCCACGCATGGAACCGCGCTGCCGCCGAAAGCCGATGTGAATTTGCCGGTGCCGGAACGGACCGGGTGAACGATTTCGACAGCGTTCGCGCCAAGACCCTACAACCGCGATTTACCATTATTTGGCAGCGGGCGCCACGTCCAGGGCGATCGAATGGCGGCGCGCTAAACCCGTCCGCCGTGCGCGCGGATGATCGCTCTGGCCGCGGCCAGGCTCTCGCGCACGCCCTGGCGCATTTTCTGGATCGCGATGACGGACAGCACGCCGGGCGCGTACTCGCCGGGCAGGGCCGCCCGCACCGACATGACCGCGGCGCAATCGATCATCACGGCTGAGCCGTCCGGTCGCGTCAGCCGCGCCAGCGCGCCGCCGGCCCGTCCCGGCACGCCGCCGCTCAGGATGGCGGTGATGCCGGCGACATAGTTCACGGTCTCCGCCGGCCAGGGATGGGTGCCGCGCTGGTTCGCCTCCAGCATCGCCGGCCCATCATTGTAGGCTGCGAACATCGCGGGATAGCCATACGCGTCATAAAGGATGCGCAGATACGCGGTCCCGGCGAGCACATTGTCCGCCGGGTCATAGGCGTCCTTGCCGAGGCCATAGAGCAACCGCATCGTGCCATAGGTTGCCGGCATCACCTGCATGATCCCCATCGCGCCGGCGGTGGAGGTGATGGGCTTGCCTTCCGCCAGCATGGTGCGCCCGCCGCTTTCCATCCGCATCACGGCGCGGATCCAGGCCGGCGAGATCTTGAAGCGCTTGGACGCCGTGGCGATCAACGGATCCCAGCGCGCCAGCAACTGCTTGGGGCTCATCGCCGACTCCAGCGCGAACACGGACGGACCCTTAGGTGGCGCCGGTTTCGCTGCCACGACCGCCTTCTTGGGCACGACCTTGTGGGCGACGGGCTTGGGCACAGGCCTGGCCAGGTGCGGTGCCGTCTTGTGCGCCAGCGGAACGAGCAGCAGCATGCCCACCACCACGGCAAGGCCCAGCAATCCCGCGGCTTTGCGGACCGAAAATTCCTTGCTGAACGGGTGTGCGCCGGGAAATTGCATCGTCGATTTCAATAACGCCCAAAGTGCCCAAAAGGGGCGGCGAAGCGTTTGGCAGTATACGTCAAACGGCCCTGTCCAAATCGCCCCGGCTCGGGCGTCATGCTACGAAGCGATGACGGAGATATCCCATGCAGTACATTTTGATGGCCTATGTGCAGGAAAATGGCTGGAACCAGATGACGAAGGACCAGCAGGAACAGGGCATGGCCGCTTATATGATGTTCACCGACGCGATGAACAAGGCCGCAATCCTGCGCGGCAGCAACCGCCTGGGGCCGAGCTCGAACGCCACCACCGTGCGCATCGCCGACGGCAGGACGCTGGTGCTCGACGGTCCCTATGCCGAGTCCAAGGAACAGTTCGGCGGTTATTTCATCATCGAGGTGCCGGACCTCGATGCCGCGCTGGCCTGGGCGGCGCGCTGCCCGGCGGCCGGTCACGGTATTGTCGAAGTGCGGCCGCTGAACGACATGGCGCGTTGAGGAGCGCGCCGATGCGCAAACTGAGTTCCTTCACCCATGTGACGCTCGATGGCTTCTTCGCCGACAACAATAGCGACATGAGCTGGGCTCACCAGGGCAACGACAACGCGGAATGGAGTGCGTTCGTCGCCGGCAATGCGCAAGGCGGCGGCGCGCTGGTGTTCGGCCGTGTCACTTATGACATGATGGCGGGCTATTGGCCGTCGTCGGCCGCGCGCCAGGCCAATCGCATCGTCGCCGAGCGGATGAACGCCCTGCCGAAGATCGTCTTCTCGCGCACACTGGCCAAGGCGTCGTGGAGCAACACCACGCTGGTGAAGGGCGAATTGCTTGGCGCTGTGAAAAAGCTGAAAGCGGAAGCGGGACCGGACATGGCGATCCTCGGCAGCGGCAGCATCGTCGCACAACTGGCCGGCGCCGGCTTGATCGACGATCTGCAGCTGGTGGTGAACCCGCTCGCGCTCGGCAAGGGCAAGGCGCTGTTCGCCGGTGTCAAGAAACCTGTGTCGCTGAAGCTGACCAAGAGCCGCACCTTCGGCAACGGCAAGGTCGTGCTGTGGTACGCGCCGGCGTGAGCGCATGAGCGACGCGCGCGACACAGCGGATGCCGTCGCGCGCCGTTCCTATGGCAAGCTCGTGGCTTTCGTCGCGGGCCGCACGCGCGACGTCGCCGCCGCCGAAGACGCACTGTCGGAAGCCTTTGCCGCGGCGCTGAAGGAGTGGCCGCTGCAAGGCTGTCCCGCCAATCCCGAAGGCTGGCTGCTCACCGTCGCGCGGCGCAAGTTGATCGACGCGGCGCGCCGGCGCCGCAGCGGCGAGGCCGCCTCGCCGCATTTGCAGCTGCTCGGCGAAGAGCTGAACGCCGTTCCCGCGGACGGCGAAATTCCCGATCACCGCCTCGCGCTGCTGTTCGCCTGCGCCCATCCCGCCATCGAGGCCGCCATTCGCGCGCCCCTGATGTTGCAGGTCGTGCTCGGGCTGAACGCGCAGACCATCGCCGGCGCCTTTCTCACCGCGCCGTCGGCCATGGGCAAGCGTCTGGTCCGCGCCAAGGAGAAGATCCGCGCCGCCGGCATCCCCTTCGCCGTTCCCGATCGCGATGCGCTTCCGGGTCGTCTCGAAGCGGTGCTGACCGCCATCTACGCCGCTTTCGCCGAAGGCTGGAGCGATCCGGCCGGCAGCGACGCCGTCCATCGCGATCTGACCGCCGAGGCGTTGTTCCTGGCGCGCCTGGTGAGCGAGTTGTTGCCGCTGGAGCCCGAAGCGCTCGGCCTGCTCGCGCTGATGCTGTTCGCCAACTCGAGGCGCCTGGCGCGCCGCGACGCGGCCGGCGATTTTGTGCCCCTGGCCGAGCAGGACACCGGCCTGTGGGACGCGTCGATGATCGCCGAGGCCGAAGCGCTGCTGCACCGCGCCGGCGCGCTGGGCGCCATCGGCCGCTATCAGCTCGAGGCCGCGCTGCAGTCCGCGCATGTCCATCGCCGCCGCACCGGCACCGGCAATTGGGCCGCAATCGTGCAACTCTACGACGCTCTGCTCGCGCTCACCGCCTCGCCGGTGGTCGCGATCAATCGCGCGCTGGCGGTCGCCGAACTGCAGGGCCCCGCGGCCGGACTCGATGTCTTGCGGGAAATCGAAACCGACAATCGCCTCGCCGAGTACCAGCCCTATTGGGCGGCGCGCGCCGAACTGCTGGCCAGAACCGGCGCAAGGCGCGAAGCATTCGATGCCTACGCCATGGCGATCGGCCTTGAACGAGATCCTGCGATCCGCCGTTTCCTGCTGGCGCGGCAGTCGGCCTGCGCAAGAAGTTCGAATTAGCCCATCGCCGCGCGATAGGGCGTCAGGTCCCAGCCGGGATAGCGCGCCTGGGCGCGCGCCAACGTCACCTCGGTCCAGAATCTGTCGCCCGGCGGCGCCACGCCGAAGCACGCCAATTGCTCGGGCGTCGCATGCTCGAAGATGCGCCGCCACGGCTTCATGTGATGGAAGGCCCAGGCGTGATAGCCGATGCTGTCGTCGCCGGCCTTCTTGAAACACGACATCACCGCATAACGGTGTCCGTGCGGCGCGGTCATGTTGGTGCCGCGGTGATAGACGTCGATGGAGTAGGGATTGATGGTGCCGGCCGGCGCGGCGCTGGAGCGCTCGACCCGCTGCAACTGTTCCTGCAGACGCGCCTGCGCTTCGCCGGCGAAATTCAGCGAGGCTTCCGGGCCGGCGATCCGGGCGCTGTCGCCACGCGTCACATAGTGCATCGGTCCATGCGCCTCGCTGACCTCGCTGAAATAGCACAGGATGGTCACCGAATTGCGCGCCGCGTCCTCCGACGGCACGGTCAGCGTGTGATTGGAAAAATCACAGTGAAAGGGCTGGTCGTAATCCGCGTCGCCGGTGAACTTCGCCCACACCTGGCATTGATAGAGATGCACGTTTTCAGCCGCCAGCGCCTGCCTGGCGAAGGCGATCAGAGCCGGATGCACGCCGATCAGATTGAGCGCCGGCGAGCACTCGAACGGTATCGCATCGAAGGTCTTGAACTGCGCCTCGTTGAAGCGCCCGATCTCGCCGACCTTCTTCTTCTCCAGCGCCTGCGCCGCGCCTTGCGTGCGCCCGAACACCGTCGCGAAATCGGCGGCGACCGCCGCCACTTCCTCCGGCGTGAAGAAATCGCGGATCGGCGCGACGCCCTCGCGGCGCCAGGTCTCGACATGCTCGGGCGAAAATCTCGGATTCATCAGGCGATCTTAGCTCAGGTTTGCGGCCAAGGGTCTAGCGCTCGTATTTCGCCGTCAATTCCTTGGCGAGGACCGCTTCGGCCACCAGCCTGCCCGACGCGACGCGGATCTCGGTCACCTTGCCGCGCCGGTCGCGAACGCGCCGCACCGGTTCGCCGTAATTGCCGAAGGCGCCGGCCTGGGCGATGCGCGCCTTATCCTTCGCCGTGACGGCGAGCTCGGTGACTTTCAGAAACGGCGTCACCAACGCGGGGAGGGCGAGCAGCACCTTGTCGCCCATCGCCACCAAGTCGTTGGCGCCCCACACGCTCCACCAGCGCCCCGACCAGTCCCTGGTCCTGGCGCTCGGGGCGCCCTCGGCCGCGAACCGCGCCAGGATGTGGAGGACGCCGTCCAACCAGACCGCCGGCGTGCTGTCGGCGGCGTTGCACAGCACCGAGATGGTTATGTCCTGCGCCGGCACCACGGCGGTACGCGTGAGATAGCCCATGAAGCCGCCGCTGTGTCCGAACCAGTCCCAGCCCGCGAACGCCCCGCTGATGATGCCCAGGCCATAGCTGTTCTCGACTGCCGCGAAGGCATCGCGCCACTGCGGCCGGATCATCTCGCGGCGGCTGGCGGCAGAGAGCACGCTGGTCATCGCGTTCGGTGCGAGCTGGCCGAAGAACCGCACCAGATCGGACGCCGTGCTGACGAAGCCCGTCGCCGGCGCCAGCGCGTGCGTCGACATATCGCCGGGAAACACCAGCCGGCGTCCCAGCAATGTCTTGCCGCTGTGGCCGCGCGCGAGCTTCGCTCGGGGCGCCGGCGGCATGTCGGGCGTGGTGTGCTTCAGACCGGCGGGCTTCAGAATCTCGCGCGCCAGCCAGGCGGCATAGGGCTCACCCGTGATCGCCTCGATCACCAGTCCGGCCAGTCCAAAGCCGTGATTGGAGTATTTCAGCCGCGTATTGGCGGCGATCGCCGGCGGCAGTTTGAGATCGCGGCGCAGGCGGGCCGCGCGCGAGAATTCGCCCTGGCCCTGCCAGTAGGGCGCATCGACGCCGTCGCGGAATATGCCGGCCGTGTGTGACAGCAATTGCGCGATGGTTGCGGCGGCGATGTCGGGATGCAGCCCTTTGACATATTTGCCGGCCGGATCGTCGAGTTTCAGGCGGCCCTGCTCGCGCAGCTTCATCAGCGCGGCGGCGGTGAAGGATTTGGAGTGCGAAGCGACGCGAAAGCGATGTTGCGGGGTCAGTTTCTCGGCCTTGGACAGATCGGCATGGCCGAAGGCGGTGTCGAGCACGATCCGGCTGCGATACCCGATGGCGATGGCGCAGCCCACCTGCTCGCTGGCGCGCATCTGGAACGCCAGCCAGTCCTGAATGTACGAAACGGCCGGTGCCAGCCAGCGCGGCGAGCTGATCGTTGCCAAGTGTTGTTCATCCGTTGCTGTATGAGCGGCGGATTCTATCGCACGCGGTCGTCCTTCGTCCAAGACGCCTTGGCGCCGGACATCCGCTCAACTTGTGGAACACACCGCAAGTGATGTAAGGAATCCGCGGTCACCTGTGTTGCGGCTTTGCCGGACGTATTCCCCGGGGGCAGATCCTCCAGATTTGACAGATTCCCCTTGCCCGCCTTTTTTTGCGGGCCTCGCCCTAGCTTGAACAATTGGAGTTGAACCATGCTGATTCGCCTGGCTCCTCAGCGCTGCACCGTCGTCTTCGTTCAAAACGCGTGGCGTCATCTTGGCGCCAGTCCGGCCGGCGCAACCATCGGGTCCGTGTGATGTCAGGCGGCGCTCCGGAACAGGAAATCCGTTTTGCCGTGGTGCTGTACGGCGGCGCCTCGCTCGCGATCTATATCAACGGCATCGCGCAGGAGTTGTTGCGCATGGTGCGATCGACGGCGCCGGAGGCGGGCAAATTGACCGGCACCGAACTCGTCTATCGCAAGATCGCCGTTCTGCTGTCGCTGGACCATATTCCCGGGAACACGCTGCTGGAAGAGAATGAATCTGCCGCAACCAAGGCGCGCTTCGTGGTCGACATCGTCTCGGGCACGTCCGCGGGCGGCATAAATGGCGTGGCGCTCGCCAAGTCGCTCGCGCTCAAATGTCCCAACATGGATTCGTTGGAACGGACCTGGCTCGAAAAGGCGCAGATCGACGACCTCCTCAACAACAAGTCGTTCGGCAAGACCGACTCGCTGCTCAAGAGCGGCTACATGTACGACGTCATCTACGACGCGTTGTCGGCCATGAACACGAATGCCGGGCCGGCCCCCGCCCAGGACGCCGATCCTTCCGCCAGTCCCGGCTTCGCCGACCAGATCGATCTCTTCGTCACGACCACCGACCTGAACGGCCTGTACGAACCCATTCAACTCGCCGACGGGGCAGTCGATGAGCGCGTTCACAGGGCCGTATTTCAATTTTCCTACGAGTCGCCGCAATACGCGAAACTCCAGGGCGGCGCCGCCGCGAAGAACGATTTCGGCGCCGAGTACGATCCCATGCTGGCCTTCGCGGCTCGCTGCACGTCGTCATTTCCCCTGGCATTCGAGCCGATGCAATTCGATTCCATCGGCGAACAAATTGGCCGCACGGAACGTTCGCGGAAGAAATCGAAGGAGAAATTCGAAAGGTTCTTTCCCGAGTATCAGGCGCAGGGCAAGGGTTTTTTCGCAGAAGATTTTCCCCTGGGCACGCGGCAGTTCGCCGATGGCGGCTACCTCGACAATCGCCCTTTCAGCTACGCGATCGATCTCATTCAGTACCGTTCGTCGTTCATTCCCGTGCAGCGAAAGCTGCTGTTCGTCGATCCATTTCCCGAATACCGGGAGGATCACAAGACGCCGCAAACGTTCGACTTTGTCCAGAATTCGATGCTCGGCCTGGTGACGCTTCCCCATTATGAGACAATTCGAAACGACATCGATCGCGTCAACGACAACAATCGCCGGCAGGATCGCCTGGCCGTCTTGCATGACGAGCTTGGGAAATACGCGGTGGAAGCGCGCTCCGCCGCCAAAGGCGATGCCGGCGGCGAGGCGCGGCCAGGAAACCTGCCGGCCGCGCCGCAGCTTTCGGATGAGGATCTGCGCCGGACACCGGTCAGGGAACTGATATCGCTTTACAAATATTCGGACAGCTACCGCGCCTACCATGTTCTTCGCAGGATGACGGCGACCGCCGATCTGGCCGCGGCGCTGACCGATGGTCTTGGATTTCGTCCCGACGGAGATGAAGCCTATTTCATTCGTCTTCTGCTGCGCGCCTGGCGCGAGGCGAATTACAGCGACCAGGGTCCTGGAAACGCGCAGTCCGCCGCCGCGGGCGGCGCGGCCGGCAAGTTGGAGAACGCGTTTCTCCTGGATTTCGACATCGAGTACGAGCGGCGCCGGATCAACGATCTGATCACGCTCATCGATCGATACCTGTCGTGGAAGCCAATCCCAAAAAGGGCGATTCCGCTGGAGAACGAACTCCTGGTTGGAATGCCGGACGGGGACATAAAGGGTCTGCGCGATTTTCTGACGCGCCAGCTCATGGCTCTAACCACCGCGCGCGCCGCCGGCCTCAGGAACGCCGCCGACGGAGCGGCCGTGCTGCTGAAAGAGCTCGGCGATTCCTTCGGCCGGATCATGAGCGCCCGCGACAGGGAGACCCGCTACGACATCGCCAGAGGCATCTACAAGGACAAGAAACAAGCCATCGATCCCGTCATGGCGGCGATCAAGGGACCGTATGCGGAGGTTCTTGCCCGCGTGCGTCTCGAAACCGGGCAGAAACTCGCCGCCCCGCTCTACGAAAAGCTGTTGCTGCGGTACCAGACGTTTCAATGGCGCGACAGTATCTCTTTGCCGTTTCTCGATGGAACCGATTCCAAGGAGCACACGAAGATCGAGGTCTATCGCGTGAGTCCGGCCGATACCGCGCTTTACCCCAACAGTGTCGAGCGCCCCGACAAGAAACTGGCCGGCACGGCCGTCGGCGCATTCGGCGCGTTTCTCCAGGAGTCCTGGCGGCAAAACGACATCATGTGGGGCCGCCTCGACGGCGCCGAGCGCATCATCGCGGCCCTTCTGCCCGACGCGGCCGATGAAAAGTCGCGCCGTGAGTTTACCAACGAGGCTCAGGACCAAATCCTCTTCGAGACTCTCGGCACCAACGACAACGGCATGCTTTTCCGCTGGCTTGTCCAAAGGCTGACCAAGGAGACGTTTCACCAGAAAACGGCCGCCGAGATCGAAGACTATGCGCGCAAGTTCTTCCCCAAGAGCGGTGCCATCATCAAGAAGGGTGAGTTCGCGGACTTCATCCGGAAAAACTACGAGGTTCCGCAACCCCCGGTGCCCGAAAAGGTGATCGGCTGGGTCCATGACTCGCTCAGCATTCTCGGCAGGATGATCGACAGCTTGCGCTCGGGCGAATCCGATAAGCCCCAAATCGTGTCGGCTCTAACCGGGCGCCTGGGCGTTGCACTGCGGATGGCTGGGCTGTTGTTGTCCCAGGTCCTGGCATTCGCCGTGCCGGAGAGGATCGGCTACCATCTGCTGCGGCGTTGGCTGTCGCTGGTCGCGCTTGCGGGCGCGCTGCTGGTTGTCGCGGCAACCGTGTTCGATGTTCCCACGATCCAAACGGTCGGCGTCATAGTCATGCTCGCCTGCTTCGTCGTCTGGCTGGCACAGCAGGCGTTCGTGCGCTTCCTTCGTCCGGACGGCGGCGGTGGCTGGTTCGCGACCATTCTGTTTCTTCTCTTCGTCGTCGCCGTGCCCTGGGCGGCTGGCGTTTATTTCGCGTACCTGTGTCTTGCATCTTCGCTCCAGGCGAATACGCATGCGCTGCTTTCGGGGAAGACCGGGTCGATCTTCGCAAAGACGGGAGCGGCGGCCGCCATCCTGCTTGCGCTCGTCGTTGTGCTGCCCTGGCTGTATCTGTCGCTGCGGTGGCTGTATTTGAAGTTGCGAGAGCGGTATCTTTGGATGCGAAAGCGGATCGCGACGCACCCGCCGAACGCCTGACGGCCGGTCCAGGGAAACCGGGCGCAGAAGGATGGCGGGCTCCGGAAGCGGACATCCTCCATCTGCCGTGAAGAACCGGGCCGGGGCAGGGCGCGAAGCATTGTGTGGAATTTGAGCGGCCGCTGCACTAATCTTCCTTTTGGCGCGGCGGGGCGCGTGCAAGCCGCTTTTCGGAGCCAGTCATCGCATGACCCTTTCGCGCTATATCCTGATCGGCATCGGGCTCGTCGCGCTGGTCGCGATTTTCATCTTCAACCGGCTCGTGATCCTGCGGCAGGCCTGGACGCGCGCCTTCGCCGACATTGATGTGCAGCTCAAGCAGCGGCAGGATCTGGTTCCGAACCTGGTCGAGGCCGTCAAGGGCTATGCCGCGCACGAAAGCGCCGTCTTCACCGCGGTGGCGCAGGCCCGCGCCTCGGCCATGCAGGCCACGGGCGTGCGGGACAAGAGCGCGGCGGAAGGCGCCTTGTCGGGCGCCCTGGCCAATCTCTTCGCCGTCGCCGAGAACTATCCGCAGCTCAAAGCGAGCGACAATTTCCTCAAACTGCAGGACGCATTGAGCGATCTGGAAAACAAGATTGCGGCCGCGCGCCGCTTCCTCAACAGCGCCGTGGCCGAATACAACGCGGCGACCCAGCAATTTCCGGCCGTGTTGTTGGCGGGGCCGCTGGGTTTCAAGCCGGCGCAGATGTTCGAACTGGACGCGGCCGAAAGGCTTGCGTCGAAGGACGCGCCCAAAGTCAGCCTCGGCGGCTGAGGCGATGCCGCAACTGGGCCTGACGACCTATCGCCTGAACAACAACCTCAAGTCGACGGCCTTGCTCGTCGCCTTTCCCTTTCTGCTGCTCACGCTACTGGGCGGCAGCGTTTTCCTCTTCGGCCTTTTCGCCGGTCCCCGGCACGAATTCGATTCCTTGGGCGCGGGGTCGGTGCTCGGCACCGGCGGTCCGGGGGACCTGGCGCTCACGGCGGTCTATGACTGGTGGCCGGTCGTGCTGGGCATCGCGGCGGTCTGGGTTCTCATCGGCTATTTCTTCAACGACGCGATCATTCATCGAGCCACCGGCGCCAAGCCCGTCACGCGCGAGCAGCAGCCGAAGCTCTACGACCTGCTCGAAAACCTGTGCATCTCGCGCGGCCTGGCGATGCCCAAGCTCTACATCGTCGAGACGGACGCGATGAACGCCTATGCCAGCGGCATCGACGCCAGGAGCTACGCGATCACCGTGACGAGCGGTCTGCTGGACCAACTGACCGCGGACGAACTCGAGGCCGTCCTGGCGCATGAGCTGACGCACATCATGAACCGCGATTGCCGGCTCCTGATCGTCACCGTCGTGTTCGTCGGCATGATCTCGTTCCTGACGCAGCTGCTGTGGCGCGGTCTTCGCGTGGCGTCGTTCACGCGCGTCCGCGGCAAGGGCGGCATGGCGGTGCTGGTCATGATGTTTATCGCAGCCGTCGCCTTCGCCATCGGCTACGCGCTGGCCTTGATCCTGCGATTCGCCATTTCGCGGCGGCGCGAATTCCAGGCCGATGCCGGATCGGTGGACCTGACGAAAAATCCCGACGCCCTGATCGGCGCCCTGCTCAAGATATCGCACAACCCCGACGTGCCGCATGTCTCCAGTGAAGTGCGGCAGATGTTGATTGAAAACCCGCCGTCCGGGTCCGCTTTGGCCAGGCTGTTCGACACCCATCCGCCGATCGCCAAGCGCATCGCGGTGCTCGAAGCGCTCGGCGGCCACGTGCCGGACTCCGAGCGGCAGGGCTCGACACCGCCGCAGCCCGCCGCGCCGGCGGGACAAGCATCGCCGTGGCAATAGCGTTTGCCGCAACTCACCGCCAGCGATCGCCGGGCGCCTTCAGATAGTTTGCGAACACATAACGCCAGGGAATGACGATCGGAACGATGATGCCCATCAGGCATTCGGGGACGGACGCCGCCGTGTCCGGATCCATCTGATGGGCGAACCATAGCGGCAGCGCGACGGCGCTCAGCCATATCGCCTTCCAGACCAGTTCGAAGAACAGCAAGGGCAGCATTTTCAGCGGATAGCGAATTCCCAAAACCGCCAGGAGCGACATGGCCGTCAGCAAGCTGATGCCGACTCCATGCCAGAGGCTCAGCGGCTTCGCGTGCCGGACGAATTGCGGCCAGATATCGAATGCGAGCCCCACGACGATGAGAAGGTAGAGGGCTCGCATCAGATACAGGCGGAACAGGGATACTTCGGTCATCGCGGCGTTCCTTCGCATCGTTTAATCGTGCGGAACTGGCACTACGGAGTGGATCGCTATCTCGGCCGCTGCCGCGCGAAGAAGGCCCAGATCACTTGCGGTCCGTTCGGTTTGGTCGGCGATGGACCCAGCAGCCGCGGATGGCGCTGGTAGGGCTGCGGCATGCCATGCCCACCGCCGTGAACGGCAACGAGTTCGACCTCTATCCGGGAACCGTTGCGCCAGAGCACGCGCTCAACCTGAACGCCGTCGCTCATTTGGCTCAGCTGCGTCCGGGGCCGGCCGGCGATGTGGTTGAGGTCCGCGAAATATTGCCCCGACTGGCGCGCCGACAGGACCTGACCGCGTTTGACGAACAAGCCGAAGAGGTTGACCTCTCCGCCCTCGAACGGGACCAGGGGATCGTCCGTGCCGTTCATGATCATGACGGAAGACGTGCCGCGGCCGGCGGGCCTGCATTTGAAGTTGTCCGGCACCGGCTGGTTTTCCGACACCGCCGCGACGGCGCGAAAGCGCGACGGCGCCTCGAGCGCGAGACGAAGCGCCATACTGCCGCCGCGCGAAACGCCCGCCGCGAATATGCGGGCCGGATCGCTGCCGATTTCGCCGATCAGCCTGTCGACCACCGCATCCAGGAATCGAACGTCGTCGATGTTGAGCTTGTTCGCGTCGTAGTCGCCGACGATGTTGCATCCGTTCCAATAGCCCTCATAGGCGTCGGGATAGACGACCGCGAAACCGATTTTGTCGGCCAGGCGATCGAAGCCGTACCCGGTCTCCATGCGCATTTGCGCGCCGTTCTCGCCCGAGCCATGCATCGCCACCACCAGCGGCGCGCCTTTCGCCAGCCCCTTGGGCAGGTAAATCCTGTAGGTCCGATGCTGGCCGTCGACCGCGATGCTGCCCCTGGTCAGCGTGCCGGACAGCTGCGGCACCTCGGGCGCCGGCGTGTAAACGAAGTAGCCGAACAGCGCGCCCAACATGCCGGCCAATGCCACGACGACGAGCAAGCCGTAAAGCAAGACGCGCAGAGCTTTTCTCATATCGATCTCCTCGACGGTTCTGGTTCGCCTTGCGGCGGCGGACGGGCGAAAACCTCAGGCGGTGACGGCACCGCTCTTGGGCCGCGCGTACCAACCGGCGAATCGAATTCGGATGAGCCAGAAGACCATCAACGCCAGGGGTGCTATCACCGGCACGAACAGCCAGGGCGATCCGTGCATGAACGCCGGCATGACCTTCTGCTGTCCCAGGAAGAACGAGCCCGAGGCGATGGTCAGCGCGGCACACATGCGCCACAGATGCCGCGCGATCCGCGCCGCGCCGGAAATGCCGCCGCGCAGGATCACCTTGAGGTCGGACGCCGCGGCAATCGCCCCCACGAAGGTGAAGACATAGAAAGCCTGCGGCGGTGTCGTGCCGATCGTGCCGGTGGGGCTGTTCATGGCCACCACGATGAAGATCATGCCTGCGGCCGTGACGGCCGATGCGACGGCGAATCCGCCGATCTCGAAGCGGCCGATGCCGCCGTCCTTGCGCCTTATCGTCATCCACGATGTCAGAACGAGATAGAACGTCATGATTCCCGCGATGACGTTGGGCGTCTCCTTCAGGAACCCGTCGGGCAGGAACGGCGAGACGCACGCGCCGATGCCGGTCAGGATCAGCATGGAGACGAAGAACGCGGTCCCTGCCACGCGATGCAGGCGTCCGCCCTTGCGCGCGAGCAAGGCCGTGGCGCCGGACAGCATGCCGACCGTCCCGCCGCCGATATGGAGGACCAAGAGGGCGTCCGCGGCATAGCGGACCAATGCCGGCGCATCCGGGCTGACATACAGGACCGTCATGGCGCGGCCGTTCCCGACTCGCCGGCTTTGAGACGCGCGGACATCACTCGACCGCCTTCAGGATTTTTTCGATTCCCGCCAGGCGCGTCTTGATCTCCGAAAGCTCGGTTTGCAGGACGGACAGCGACGTCGCGGTTTCGGACTGCGCAGCGGCGGCCGTCTGGGCGAGTTGACGGTAGGCATCCTCGCCCAGGATGCGCGCCTGCGCCTGGCGGGCGGCCGAAAGATATTTCATCGCGAAGATGAGCAGGATGACGCCAAGCGGTATGCAGATGGTGAGCAGGTATATGGCTGCGGACATGGGATGCGCCTTTCAGGGTTCGGATTTGGTGGACGATGGGGTGAGGGACTTTGCGGCCTCGACGATGGCCGCTGGCGTGAGTACGAGGTCGAAGTCCGCGACCTCGAAATAATTGAGGGCCTTGCCGTCGCTGGACAGTTCCAGCTTGCTCGCGACCAGACCGGCTTCCTCCAGCTTCTGCAGATGCAGATGCAGCAGCGGGCGGCTGATGCCGACCTCGCGTGCCAGCTGGCTGACGTAGTTGCGGCCGTCCGCTTTCAGCGCCGCGACGATCCGCAACCGCTGCGGACTGGCGAGCGCCGCCAGGACGGCAAGCAATCGATCTCCACTGATCGGCAAATGAAAGCTCCATTACTCACATGTAAGTAATATATTACATATGACAAGAGCATGTGTCAAAGAACATTGGCGATGGGATCGCCAGTGGGACAACCACTTGATTTAATAGCAGAATTCTTAACCGGCGCCTTAGTAGCGCAGGTGTGCCTGGCACTCGGTCGCCCAAGCTTGCTCGTCGGGCATAGTCAGCGCATCGAGGTCTTGCGCCGCCGACGCCGCGTCGTCCACCCATTCGCGCAGCAACGGGCCGCCATTGATGACGTCGATGGCGAGTTTGCCGTGCTCGTATTCATAGGCGAAATCGCGCCACAGCGCGTAGTCCGGATACAGACGCCGGATCGCCTTGAAGGCGAGCGCCTGGATGCGCCACGGCTTGAACGCCAGGTGATCGTAATTGGGAGCCTCGGCGTGAATCTGCACGCCGCTGCACAGCTTGCCGGCGTGCTTGTGAAAGGTGGGCTCGAACCAGCAGTCGCGCAGGCGGCAGCCGCCGAGCCAATGCGGTGCCAGGCGCTGCATCTCCGCAATGACGCGCCGCGCATCGATATCGGGCGCGCCGAACAATTCCAGCGGCCTTGTCGTGCCGCGGCCCTCCGACAGCGTTGTGCCCTCGAGCATCACCGTGCCGGCATAGGCGCGCGCCATCCATAAGTTCGGTGCGTTGGGACTGGGATTGACCCAGCTGCGCTCCCCCAGCGGCCAGCCGAATCCCGGCGCCGCATCGGGACGCCAACCGGCCATCTCGACGATGCGATATTCGACATCCAGCTTGAGCGTTGCGATGAACCACGAACCCAATTCGCCGAGCGTCAGCCCGTGACGCATCGGCATCGCGCCGGCGCCGACAAAGCTCTCCCAGCCGGTCCGCAGCGTCAGGCCTTCGACCGGCCGGCCGGCCGGATTGGGACGGTCCAGCACCCACACCGCTTTGCGATGTTTTGCGGCCGCCTCCAGGAGGTAGCGCAGCGTCGTGACGAATGTGTAGATGCGGCAACCCAGATCCTGCAGATCGACGAGCACGACATCGAACGTGTCCATCATCGCGGCCGTCGGCCTGCGCACCTCGCCGTACAGGCTGAAGACCGGAATGCCGAGCGCCGGATCGGTGAAGTCGGGTGACTCCACCATGTTGTCCTGCTTGTCGCCGCGCAGGCCGTGTTGTGGCCCGAACGCGGCCGTCAGATTGATGTCGCCGCAGGCCGCCAGGGCATCGAGCGCATGCGTCAGCTCGCGCGTCAGCGAAGCGGGATGGGCGAGCAGCGCCACGCGTTTGCCCTTGAGGGGCGCCCGCAACGCGGGATCGGCGAGAAGGCGATCGAGGCCAAATTCCATTGCGCTTCAGGCTGCGGCAAGTTCGAGCGCAAAGCAATCGGCATGATGGAAATCCGCTCTTCCCGGCGGATGCGCCAGCGCCCAATACGATTTGGCGCCGCTGGCGTCTTCGATCACCGCCGACAGGCCGAGCTGCCACGGCGCATCGCTTGGCAAGTCGGCCACCCCATCCAGCTCCAGCGCGATCTGCAATTCATAGCCTGTGCCGTCCGACCGCGTTTCGAAGCGCGGCGTACTGACCGCGTTCGCGACAGCCATCCCGCTGCGGTAGCCGCCGAAGCGATAGGCCGCCCATTGCGTCGAAGGTGCGAAGTTGAATTCGTGATACGCGGCACTTCGCGGCGCGCGCACAAAGGCCTCGAAGCAGGTGTGCCGCCAAAGCTCGTCGGCGCGCGCCGGAGCCGTCACGGGCGGAAGACGCAAATCGCTTATCGTGCCAGTCACGAAATAGTGCAGCGTCAAACTGCCCGCATGCGGACGCCCAACGTCCACTTCGACCTTTGTCGCCGCCCCGCTGTGCGAGTCTGGATGCATTCTTAACGTCCGACGCATGGCGACATTATAGTATCCCTGGCGATCGCAGGCGAGCGACGTGGGTTGAAACGACCGTCACGCATGCGGACGGAAATCCTCCACGATGCGGCAGAGAAATTTTTCGATATTGCGCGACAGGCGCGAAACCGAGCCCTCGTCCTCCAGCACCAGGCGCACGCAGATGCCGTCCAGGAACGCCGAGAGCACATCGGGCAGCAGGGCGGCGGTCTCGGCATCCAGCCGCTTGTCCCTGACGAGCGGTTCGAGCTTTGCCCGCATGAACGCGGCGGCATCGTCGTTCCATTGCGCCAATTTCGCGATCGCGCTCGGCGATGGCGGCGGCCGCAGCAGCACGCGATAGCGCGAACGGTTCTGGTTGAAATCGGCCAGGCACGTATCCAGCAGCCGCTTGACGATATGGTCGTTCGGATCGGTTTTCGCGAACGCCGCTTCGACGCGCGCGACATAGCCCGCGACGCAATAGTCGAGCACGGCATCGTAGAGCGCTTCCTTGGACGGGAAGTACCAGTAGAAACTGCCGCGGCTGACCTTCGAGCGGCGGATCAGATCGTCATAGGTCACCCGCTCGAAACTCTGTTCGGCGAAGCATTTCAGGCTTTCGTCCAGGATGTGATGCACCCGGTCGCCGCGGCGCGGCGCCGAACGGTTTCTCGCGGTTTTCCGGGTCGTCGCCGCCATTGGCAAGCTCCAAATCGTTCCGCCCTTGAATAAACCGACTATCCAGTCTAGTAAAGAGTCTAGAGCTGTAATACGGGAAATGGGCATGGCCAAGGTCGAATATCTTACGCGTCCGGCAATGAAGCCGTTGCTGGCGCCTTATGGCTTGTCGGAGGCGGTGCGCCATGGCCAGACGCTCACCATCGCCGGCCAGACCGGAATGACGGCGCAGCATCAAATCATCGAAGGCGGCTTGAAGGCGCAGGCGCTGCAGGCTTTTCGCAACATCAGGGAGATCGTCGAACTGGCCGGTGCGGACGTCGAAAATATCGTCCATCTCACCTGGTATCTCGCGGACTCGGCGCGCAGCTTCATGGCGGACGCGCTCGAGGTGACGGCGGCGCGCGCCGAAATTCTTCCGGGGATCGCGCCCGGCTCGACGGCGGTGCGCGTCAAGGAATTGCTGACGCCGGAAATCCTCGTCGAAATCCAGACGGTGGTCGCGCTATGACCGGGCGGGTCGATGTGATCGTGGTCGGCGCCGGAGTTTCGGGTCTGAAAGCCGCGCAGGAATTGGTGGCGCTGGGCCGCTCCGTCATTGTGCTGGAGGCGAAGGATCGCGTCGGCGGGCGCCTCAAATGGGGCGAAGTCGGCGGCCGCGTCGTGGATCTGGGCGGCCAATGGGTCGGCGCCGGCCACACGGTGCTGCTGGCCGAGGCGGCGCGCTTCGGCATCGCGCCTTACAAGCAGTACGAGAGCGGAAAAACCTTGCTGCAACTGCTCGGCAAGCTCGTGCGGTTCACGGGCGTCGTGCCGAAGATGCCGTTGCTGTCCCTGCTCGAACTCTTTCGCCTGCAGAAGCGCTGGGATCGCGAGATGAAGACGATTCCCGCCGAGGCGCCGTGGACCGCGCCAAAGGCGAAGGAATGGGACGGCCAGACGCTCGAAAGCTGGATCGTGAAAAACCTCCACACCGCGGCGGCGCGCGCGTTCGCGCGCCTGGTGCCGCGCGGCGCCTGGTGCGCCGAAGCGTCTCAGGTCTCCTATCTGTGGTTCCTGGACGCGCTGCGCAGCGGCGACGGGCTCGACTATCTGATGGCCGTCAAGGGCGGCGCGCTCGACGCCAAATTCGAAGGCGGCATGCATCAGGTGGCGGTGCGCATGGCCGGTGAACTTGGCGATCGCGTGCTGCTCGGCGCGCCCGTGCACAGGATCGCGCAGGATGAAACCGGCGTCCGCGTGACCACCGGCAAGGGCGATTTCGAAGCCGGCCACGTCATCGTCGCCGCGCCGCCCGGCCCGATCGCGCGCATTGCTTTCGAACCGCACCTGCCGGCGGCGCGCGACGGTCTGCAGCAACGCATGCCGATGGGCGCGATCATCAAGGTGATCGTCGCCTATGAAAAACCGTTCTGGCGCACGCTGGGATATTCCGGGCAGGTCGCGACCGACGATGACGTGCTCGGGATCGTCATGGACGACACGCAGAAAACCGGTCCCGCCCTCCTGCTCGGCTTCATCGAAGGCCGTCATGCGCTGGAGATGAGCGCGGCCGGCAAGGAGGCGCGCAAGCAGAAGGTGATCGCATCGCTGATCCGGTTCTTCGGGCCGGACGCCGCGAACTACATCGCCTATGACGACAATGATTGGATGCTGGAGCCGCACACGCATGGCTATGTCGGTCACATGCCGCCCGGCGTCATGACGCGCTTCGGTCACGCGTTGCGCGAGCCTTGCGGCCGCATCCATTGGGCCGGCACCGAGACCGCGACGCAGTGGGCGGGCTATATCGAAGGCGCGCTGCGCTCGGGAAGCCGCGCCGCAAAGGAAGTGGCCCAGCGGCACAACGGCTAAGGAAGGTGGCGCCTGGGAGGCCACCGCGAACAAACATTCTGTGTCTTTGCGATGCTTTGCGGGCGGCAGAACCGGCCGCCGCCGAGCTTATTCATTTTGGTGACACTTCTTCTCTTTGAACCTCGGACAATGTCTGTCAAGCTTATACGGTCGAAGGCAGGCGTTCTCTCTGCTTTGTAAGGCGTTGGGGCACTTTAAAATGTGCCTTTCAGTCGAGCGTTTTGGGGGGCGTCATTGGGGCAACGGCATTGCTTGCGGGCGATATCACGCGCGCTGTCGATGGCAATCCCGCGCCGCGCGCGGTCGAGCGTCCGCGGTCCGTTGATCGCTTTGTTCGCGGTGGTATTGGGATTGTCGCCCGCGCTGGCCGACGACCAGCCGCATTTGCTTGTGCAGTTTAGGATCGTCAACGGCCGCTTCGCCGTCGATCCCAATCACACCACACTCGACCTCTCCGACCCGGCCAAGGCGGGATACGCACTCTCGCACGAAGAGATCCGGGTACAGCTGATCGACAAGCTCGACAGTCTGCTTGCCAATGGCGCCCAGGTTCTTTCGCTTGCCGGCGCGACCTGTCCGGACCCGCCCAGCAAAGACGATATCTGCAATTTTTCGTCCAAGTCGTGGGAGGATGCGCAAGCCGCCTTTGCGACTTGGGCCGGAATACACAAGCCGGAGATCGTGGCGCCGACAGCCTACCTCTCCGACATTTTCGGCAACGAATTCGTCGGTGCCGCTGATACGAATGGCCCGAAGTTGCAGACCCTGATCGATCCGACGCCGTTCCAGTTGGACGATTCGAGCGACGTGGTCGACTATGGCAAGCTGAACTTTACCTATCTTCAGGGACCGATCCAGGACGGCCAGATCGCGGCCTGCGACCGCGCCGGCCCCGGCTGCATCGTGACATTCGGCGCCAATGCCGGTGCCTTCGATCATCACATAACAGCAAGGGTCCTGGCGCAATCGCTGAAACCGTTGCGCGGCGAGATCTGGGATATCCAGCGCATCTACCGCCAGCTCGGCGATCTGCTTGCCCTTACCGGCATTCAATCCACGCTTGACACCAAAGACTCCGACGGCGACGTCGCGCGTTTCGCTTCGGTCCACAGCGGGGATGAAAATACCGTGGTGATCGACGGTCCGCCGCGCCTTTCGGTCATCGCGGTCGCGCTCGGCCCCGGCGACGACGACACCACGCTGAAGAAGATATTGTTCCTGCTTCTTCCGGAGAGGGAATATCGAAAAGTCGTGAGCAATTTTGCCGCGTGGGTCACGACGCGCCAGGAGACGCTTGAAACCGGAAAGCCGATTCAGTTCCGTGAACTGCGGTTTCCCGAACGGGGCGCGCCCGACTGCGCCAATCCGGGCGGCCGGCTATGCGTGCCTTACATCAATCATCGCGATCTGAATGTCCGGCTCGCGTCCCTCACCGCGCTCGGTTACCAGGCGGCGCTGTGGCCCGATACGAACACGCACTACGATGGATATTCCGATACCAAATGGGCGAGGCTCCGGATCGTTCCGGCGGACGACAGCGATGCGAAGGCCGATCAATCCGCCGCCGCCGGACCGCCCGCCGCGGCGGCAACGCCCGCGCCAGCCAAAGCGGCGGCGGACAACCACCTGCTCAAATACGATCAACCGCGGCACTTCTTGAGCATCGGCGGCGGCATGCAGACAAATCAGCCCGCGACGTTCTTTGTCGAATACCGGCAGAACGAGCTTTTGGGCGATGACGCCGTGACGATCCACCTGGGTTGGCACAGCAAATCGATCATCAGTGGAAACTACACCAAGGACTTTCTCGACTTCGCGGGCCTGGGCCGGCGGCTCGCGGTCACTTTGACGGGCGATTCCGACAACAATGTGAGCGTGCCGGTCGGCACGGAGCGCGCCGACGAGAGACGCACCGGCGGCGGCGTCACCCTCGCGCTGGACCTGTTCCGCGACCTGGATCGCCATTCGCTGCAGCTCAATGGCAGCTTCAGCTATCAGGAGGTCGCGCTCGATCCCGTTGCCGGCGCCACCCCACCCGTGACACCGGCCACCGAACAGATTTCAAGCGTCGTTCTGGGTGCGACCTATAAGTGGCAGGGCGATGACACGATCAATCTTCCCGACATAGACTTCGAACCGGCCGTCACCACCGCCTGGGGCAGTGGCGCGACAAGGCCGTACTGGAAGACGTCGGCGCGCGGCGTGGTACACGACAAATTCGAGAACTTCTTCGAATATGATTTGCGCGCCGGACTCGATTGGGCTTCGGCGCAAACGCCTCAGACCGAGCTGCCGCGGTTCGGCGGCGAGGAGACCCTGCGCGGCCTTAAGCTGAACGCCGCCGCCGGCACCTTTGTCTGGTATGCGCAGAACGAACTATGGGTGCCATTGCGTTTCATCGATCGCCTGGCCCCCGAAGTGGACGGCATGTTCCGCAACGCTTTGAAGCTTGCGGTTTTTGTCGATGTAGGGGGTGCCTCAAACAACCTTCAAGGTTTGGCGCCCTTCAGTGCCGGCGCGGGTCTCGGTTTGCGCTACTCGCTGCAGGATCAGGCAACGCTGCGCCTCGACTGGGCGCATCTCATTACCGGCGCGCCGCACGATCTGGGCGGTCAAGGCATCTACTTCTCGATCGTTCTCACACCATCTCGCATTTAGGGCGTTTCGCCATTTCCCAGCAGGAGGAACACGACGATGACTTCTTTCAATCTCACGGTGACAGGCACTTCCTATACTTTGAAGACCGATGGCAGCGTCGCCACGGCCGCCGGCGCTTTCGGTACCTGGACCACCGACGGCAAGAAGACCAACCAGATCGTCATCAAGAAAGCCGACAGCACGACGATCCCGGTCGACGTCAAATGGACCTTCAACGCCAAGAACCAGTTGTGCCTGGCGCAGGGCGCCGCGCAGGTCTTCAATTTCACCAACGGCGCCGTACATCCGCGTCTTTCGCTCGACTCCGGCAACAAGCTTCACGTCGTGGCCTCGCCCGCCAATTCTCTATTTGAATTTCCGCTGGTCTGCGGTTTCGCGCTCTCGAACGATACCAATGCCGATCTCAAGATCACGATCGGCACCGAAACCTCGACGATCGTGGGCAAGCCGAATTCAAACAAAGCCTATTTCGGCTATACCTTCAGAGACACCGATGCGCCCATCCCGGGGAGTTCGCTGGCATTCACCGGCGCCTGGACGCGCGATGATACGAAGCCCAGTAAAATTCTCCTGATCTTCAGTTTCAAGGTCGATGCCGACGTCTTCAAATTGGCGATGCCTGCAAGCGCCACCGTCTCGCAACAGAATCAGCTCCTCATAACGGGTATGAAGAACGGACAGGGATGGGGGGTCGAGATTCAGGGCGCGCTGGAACTGCGAAAAGACAATAAGGACTTTTCGCTGGTCTTCACGCTGAGCCATCAGCATACCGCCACCGGCATACAGGATACGACGATCGAGGTGAAAGCGGTATTCGCCCCCGATGATTCCAGTAGCCTGAAGGGCTATTTGGATCTCTACATCGGCCAGCAAAAGACAACCGACTCCAAGCGCGTCACCGTAAAAGGCGAAGGGCATGTGAGTCTGGGCGACACCAGTCTCGACATCACGTTCGCTTACACCAGCACACAGACCGGAGGGCAGCCTGCGGTCGTCGGCTTGGCCGCCAGCGCGACGTTTGCGTGGAAAGACGGCAAGCTGGCGATGACCTTTATGAAGGACGGCACCGGCACGACGGTCATGCTGGCATCGGAATTCACCTTGAATGACAATCTCAGGGTTCAAGCCTATCTCAACGTCACCAAGGCGCCGGGCCAACAGGCGGGCGTCTACGGTGCGCTCGGCCTGTCGTGGTAAGTCGATCGGGCGGGACGATGTCGGCGTGAGGATATCCTGACGTCGCCCCGCCAATTTCTCGATCTCGGCGAGGGCATCCGCCGCACGAGGCTCATCTCGTCCGCCGTAGCTTTAGCGAAGGCGGATGGCGGAGGATTGGGCGCTGGAAGCGAACATTCTCCAAGCCTCCGAAGCAAGGTCTTGGATCGGCTGACGGCACGGACGGAGCGTACAGCGCGCTGCGGCGATTTCGACAATTCATGCCCTTTGGTAATCAGGGCTTGACGGGGGTGTCCGAGTTGCCGGCGCCGTCGAGGACACGAATCTGAGAAACCTTATTCGTCAAGGTCGCGATAGTCTGCGTGGAAACGTCACCCTGTACCACCGTCACCCGGAACGTCCCTGCCGCGAGGTTGCACGGCCCCTGATTGGCGGTGGGCACGGCCGTGCAACTCAGCAATTGGATCTGCGGCGAAAGCGCCTCCCGGATGGTCACCTGTCCGACCGGGACTTCAATGGCCGGCGAGCAGCTTCCGGCGGGGACCTGGATCGGCCCCATGTTTCCGGGATTGAGGGTGAAGCTGAACGTCCCTCCCGACAGCGGCGGGTACGATGAGACCACCTTCTTGCAGATTTCCAGAAAGCCGGTGGGCCGCCGGTTGGTGAACGTCGCCTCGGTGACGCCGCTGCCGATCGTGAGATTGACGCTGCCGGTGGCGAGGTTGGGCGGCCCGGCCAGGCGGGCGGGCGGCGCGACGGCGATGTCGGTCACGGTGGTGGCGCCAGTCAGACTCTCCGTCAGCGTGATCGGCGTGCCTTCGTCGAAGCTGGGGCCGATGCTGCAGGTGCCGCCCGGTGGCGGACCGGCCGCCACGCTGAACGGCGGCGCGGAACCGGCGGTGAAGGTGAAAGGTGTCCCCGGCACGACGCCCGGACCGGCCACCTTGCAGACCTTGAGCGTGCCCATATGCGTCCAGATGATCAGGTTGTGGCCGACGGCCCAGCCGTGGTTTGCGTCGACGAAATGGATGTCGCGCAGGCGCTCAACGGCCGGCGCCGTTTGCGCCGGATCGGTTTGCGCGCTCCACGCGCCGTTGGCGTAGCGGTAGATGGTCCCGGTTATTGGCGAGGCGGCCCAACCGTGACTGGCGTCGACAAAATCGGCGCTGCCGAGAAAATCCGTACCGATCGCGGCAACCGGCGAGGCAACGCTCCAGACTCCCGCGCTGAACTTGAGCACGGTGCCCTGACTGCCCACCGCCCAGCCCGTGTTGGCGTCGAGGAGGCGCACCTTAAGGAGGCCTTGCGTCGTGATGCTCGGCTGTTGCACCCACTTGTCGGTGTTCGCATTGTATTTCAGCATGATGCCGCCATTGCCGACGGCCCAGCCGTCATTGGCGCCAGCAAAATCGACGGAATTCAGGATATGACTTATGCCCGTGGCTGGGATGTAGGAGGGATGCGGAGAATTGTACCAGGTTTGCCAACTGCCGCCGGGGATGTCCCAGACGCCGTTGTGAAATTTGATGATCAGGCCCGAGCCATAGGCGGTGCCGTATCCGACGGCCCAGCCATTGTTCGGATCGGTAAAGTGAAACGAATACAGGTACGGCCCATAGACGGCGTCCGGGGTCTGGACCACGCTCCAGTTTCCGTTGCTGTATTTCAGGATGACGCCCTCGTCGCCGCCGGCCCAGGCGGTCGTCGCACTGGTGAATTTCACGGTGGAAAGATACTGGCCGTCGATCACTTGGGGGACAAGCTGCTGGGTCCAGGTTCCGCCGACGTACCGATAAACCGTGTAATTGTCTGATACGCCGTGGCCGACGGCCAGGCCGTTATTGGCATCCCAGAAATCCACCGCGCTGACGATATCGCCGCCGCCAGGCGGCGTGTATTGCAGGTTCCATTGCTGGGCCTGGACCTTGGCGGTGAGGCCCAGCAAGACGGCGAACGCGATCGCCAGAATCTGCTTTTTCATCGTGGTGTTCCCCCAGCGAATAAGTTCTGCCGAGAAATCGATCATCGGCAATTTGATCCGCACGGTCACGGCAGTCGTCAATCTGGAGATTATGGCACACCGTCCGAAGCCTGTGCGCACGGAAATGGCGGCGTACGTACCACTCCGCTATCCCGTCTCTGGTGCTATTCTCTGCTAATCAGGGAATAATAGCGAAATCGCCAACCCGAAACGCCCATTTTCGGTCATTTGTTCCGACTTACCCGCGGGTTATCGCAGATCGTGCGGCTTCCGCGGCAGGGAATTTCTACGGCGCGAGCAGGGAATTTCGGCAACACAGCAGGGCCGACGACCATTCGGCAGCCATCTGCCGCGATTTTTCAAGCAACGCCGGGATCTGCAAAGCTCACCCATGTTTCTCTCGATTGCTCGACGACTTGCAGATCGATTGATGTGACGCGGCTAGTTCGGAGATTGTCGGTCTAATTGTTGGCATTATTTAAGCCCAACGCCTGCGACCAGCCGAATACCGAGAAAAATCACGCCATAATGGTAGCTACCTAACCCACCAGGCACTGTTCGCCCATGCCTCTCATTCATGGCGGCTTACTTTGTCGCGCGACCACTGCTCAACGGATCCCGGGCGGATTGCAATCGCGCCTGAACAAGGCGAGCGATTTCGGGCGGTGCTTGCTCTGGAAACGGTGACACCGCACTGACATTGATCTCGCAGAGGACATAGGTGTCCTCACCGCTCGCGTCGTGCGGCCCGTAGAGAAAGTCCGCGTCCCAGATGACCGGCAGCGAATCTTCCGCGATGTTCAACGCCTGCATCAGCTGCGGCGTCCACTCCGATTCCATCTTGGCGCGCAACGCCTGAAACTGGGGCGCCGACGCCGGATGCATGATGCGTGGACCCGGTTGGGCAGCCGGTGAGTCGGCCCCCTCGGGCGGTGGTGGGATCAGCGCCTTGATCAGCTGATGCCCGAAACCGACAACCTTGCTCGCGCCCATGTAGCAACGGATCATGCCATCGGGCAGGCGCGGCTGGAACGGTTGATCGACGATCAAGCCCTCGTCCGCGAAATACCTCTCGCACCGGCGCATGAACGCAAGCAGCGGAAATTCTTCCGGAACGCTGCCACGCTGCGCGTGCAGCACGCGCACGACAGCCTGGCCTTGTTCCGGCGCGGCAATCTGTTCGACCTTCCACACGCCTTGGCCACCATTGCCGCGCCGCTGCTTGAGCACACGTGGTCCGGCGGCCTGGAGCCGTGCGGGAAATTCCTCGTGGAACGCATCGACCGTTCGATAAAGATGCGTGTCCGTCCCCCAGCCGAAGTCTTTGGTGCGATACAGAACCTCCTTGGTTCCCATCTTGAGGATCACGTCGGGATGGGTGCTGACCTATACACCCTGCTCGGCTACCTCGCGCAGCAGCGCATCGAGCACCGAGCGGTTCTTGCCGTCCGACAGCGGATCGACCCAGACCAGTACGCCGTCGAGTTTCAGAAGCTGCGCCCGCACTTCGTCTACCATATCCTCGTCATAGACCGCCGGTTCGGCGTGAATGCCGCGTGCTGCCAGCGCCTCGAAGATGCGAACGAGCCGGTTGTTTTGCGCGGTCAGCGTGTCGCGCGCCTTGCGGTCGCCGCGCCACAGCAACGCCACCATTCCGATTGCACCCTTGGTCATGTCGGGACCTCCTATGGGACTGGCCGGAATATCTGGATAGAGGCGTTGGAACCGAAGATAAGACCAGCTCTCACGGCGAGGAACAGGCGGTCCAGCGCGGGCACAAAGAGGCTGGTCCGCGCGCCGGACGTCGTCGGCATCCGGGCGACCAGGCTGAGCTTGCCTCCTGTGGCTTCGAACACATCGATCGCGCCCGCGCCGCAACTCACCAAGTAGCGTTGCCGCTTGGCATCGTCGAACACGTCGTCCGCATCGGCGCAGGTCTCGGCGACACTGGCAATCTGTCCCGTCATCGGGTCGAACAACGCCAGACGCGCCGGCGAGCGAAACGCCACGGCTACTCTGCCGTTACCACCGATGGCCATCGAAAAGTTCGACGACAGCGACGGTGTCGACCATTTCGCGATCACTTTGCCCGAACCAAGATCGGCCACGTCGATCTGATGGGCGTCAGGCACGTTGACGTACACCCGCCCGCCGGCAAGCTGGAAAGCTTCGGGATGCGCAGGGAGCGGAATATCCCTGATCCTGGCCGCCTTCACTGGATCGATGACCGCGAGGCCGCCGCTGCCATAACCCACGACGACATTGCCGTCGGAATCGAGTCTGGCATTGTCCGCGTCGTCTCCGAGCTGGACGATACCGCGCGGTGCGAAGTCGCTGCCGGCAAATATCCGCACCGTGCCGTCGCCGCCGCAGGCAATCACCAGAAGATCGGATTTGGGGACGTAGACGACGCCTTGCGGCTCATCCAACCCCGCGATCCGGTGGATTACGTTGCGACTCGCTAGGTCGATCACATCGACGCTGCCATTGCCCAGCTCCACGACGAACAGCCGCTTGCGGGCCAGATCGATGTCTAGATGATCAATCCGGCCCGATGTGTCCGGCAGCGCAATGGTCGCCTCCAGCACGAGCGGCGACGTCGCCGCACCTGCCGCCGCTGCCGACAGCAGGCACAGCACAAGCGCGGCGAGCAAGCGTTGGATCATTTGGAACTTGGTCGCCTCGGATGAACTGGGCCGTTCGCGCGTGACCCACTTCATGCACCGCCTCCATGATTTCGTATCTGCCAACCTTGCGGTTGATCGGCCGGGGAGCGCTTGCCTCTATCGGCCTTTAGGCTCACATTCGCTCATGGTTGAGCCGAGACATCGGCTGTCACAAGCGTATTTTACTCATCTATCCAGAAACATCGCTCATGTCTGAACTTGGCGAACGCAGATGGTTGCCGGCCTCGATGAGTGCCCTTCGGGCCTTCGAGGCTGCCGCCCGGCTGTCGAGCTTCACCAAGGCCGCCCTTGAATTGAGCGTGAGCCAGAGCGCGGTCAGCCACGGCGTTCGCGAACTTGAGACGCATCTCGGCACCAAGTTGTTCGTGCGAGACGGACGGCGGCTGGCGTTGACCGACACAGCGAAGGTCTATCTTCGCTACGTGCAAGAAGGTCTCAATCGTCTGCGCGCCGGCGATGTGGCCCTAATCGACCCCCTGCGTAGCGCGCGCGTCCTGACGGTCAGTGTGTCGCCGAGCTTTGCCGCGAAATGGCTGGTGCCGCGCCTCGGTGCCTTCTCTGCCGAACATCCAGACATCGACCTGAGAATAAGTGCCAATCCGCGGCACATCGACTTCGCGGACGGTGAAATCGAGCTTGCTGTTCGGCACGGCAATGGCGACTGGCCAAACCTTCGCGCCGTTCAATTGTGCAAAGAAACGCTTTATCCCGTTTGCAGCGCGTCGGTCTTGGCGGGGCCAGTTCCCCGCCGTCCGTCCGATCTGAAGAACCGCGTGCTCATTCACCACCGCGATTTTGAACCCTGGCGCAATTGGCTGGAAACATTTGGCGTAAAATGGTCCAAAGACTTCGCGCGCGGTCCCGTACTCAATGAGATGAATCTGGTTATCGATGCGGCGCTTGCCGGTCAGGGCATCGCCTTCGCGCGAAGTGCGCTCGTCGCGCGGGACATCGCCGAGGGACGGCTGGTGCGGCCGATGTCAGATTCCATCCCAGCGTCTTATGCCTACTGGATCGTTTGCAGAACACAGGACGCCAGTCTTCCTAAGATCCAGCGGTTTCGAAATTGGCTCCTGGCCGAAGCCGCAAAGGACGCTGCAGCGTCATCGACGAAGGTTTGAGTAAGATGCGAGCGACAACACTGGTTCGCCTAGGCGGATCGGCTTTGCGTCGGGTTCAATCGAAGGTCGGCTTCCGTTGGCGCCTTTCGTAGGGGCGACAGAAACAATCCGGCGACCGACTGAAATTCCTTTCCGTCATAGCCGTCGAGGCCATAGTCGATGTCGCGCCCGAACCGGGCCGGTGTGCAAGTTCTGAAAATTCGGTCCCACATCGAAAAAATCTGCGAGTAGTTCGTGTCCGTGAAGCGCGGATCGCGCGAATGATGGACCTTGTGCATTGTGGGGCTCATGGAAATCCACGAAATTGCCGTGTCGAGCCATTGCGGCAGTTTGACGTTGGCGTGCTCCGCCTGGCCCATGAACACCGACCACAGACGATACACGGCGAATGCCGCCGGCGACGCGCCGATCGCGCAGGCGAATACCGCGAGATAGCTGTAGCGTACGAGACCTTCGACGGGATGCTGGCGGTAGGTCGTCGTGACATCGACCGCGAGATCGGAGTGGTGCATCGCATGGTAGCGCCACAGGGTCGCCGATTTGTGCATGGAGACATGGGTCAGATACCATGCGAAATCGAGCACGAATACGACCGCCATGATCTCGACCAGCGGTGGTAGCGAGACGAGAGAATTGAACAGGCCAATATGCTGGACCTGCAAGTATTGCAGCCCGATCAGCATCCCGAAATTGAGAACGACGCCCATCGCAAACGCGACTGCCGCAAGCGAGAAGTTAGGAAACAGGTGACGCCAGTTCCAGGCGGTACGTTTGCAGAGAGGGATCACCGCTTCGACAACAAGGACGACGGCCATGAGAATGAGCGTGTTGCGAATACCGATTAGGCTCGATTGAAAGTCCATTGCACATCTCCAGGGCGGCCCGAACGTGATTTGGCGAAGCGCCTGTCGTGATCGAGGTCGCAGCTCGGCAAATGCCTTACATGCGCCAGATCGCTGCCTAAGACCGACTGTGGTTATGATTGGGCTGAAGTAGCTCAGCGCTCAAGCAGATGGTTTTCATCCACTCAGAAACATACCTCATGATTAATGCAGATGAACTCCGCCGAGTGTCCGGAGGCTTTCATCTCGTAGAGCAGGCGACCATGCTCCGCAATTTAGATGGCGAGGCGAGCGGTGACATCATCGTATGTTAGGGCGATGTGGTAGCTATCTAGCCCACCACTTGGCTTGCCGGCCGCTTGCGGGTCAGTCGGGCGCGCCAGCGAGGGTGGTCGACAGGACGTACAGCCGCCCCTCGGTCTCGTCGATCCACCCTTCAAGGAGGCTCGCCGTCGCAACATCGCCGAGTTCGTCACAGAGACTATGGGCGCCACGCATCTCGCTGGCCAGTTGGCCATTGTCGTAGGCCAGCGCGCGAAGCATGCCGGTTACCTCCAACTCCGGATCATCGCTGTCCGCGATGCGCTGCAGCGAGCGGATCTCTCCGAGGGAGCGTAGCGTCGGCGCACCCAGCTTGCGTACGCGTTCCGCGATCGGATCGACCATCGCGAAGACCTGGCCGGCCTGCTCGTCGAATGCCAGGTGGCACTCGCGGAAACGGGGCCCCGAAACGTGCCAGTGGAAGTTCTTGGTCTTCACGTAGAGGGCGAAAACGTCAGCCAAGAGCCGATTCATCGAGGCGGCAATCTTTTGCGTTGCGTTGGCGCCCAGGGGGCAGGGAAGCGTTGGCGGCGTTTTCAGGGTCGGTTTGGGTGTGGTCACCGGATACTCCTCTTATCGTCAGAAGCGTTCCTCAGAAAATGAGATGAAGCAACGGAAGTCGATCAGACGAAGGTGTCGGCGATACCAATGTCCAATGGATCGCCCCGTCATCTCCGATCAGATGAGCTGAACAGCGGACGCCCTGATCGACAGGCCCTGGAGAAAAAACATGAAGACGCCGAGCACTGTAACGTCGTCTGGAGTCGCGCCACCGACGGATCAGGACGCGGCGATCGCCAAAGTCCGCCTGACGCGCGGAAGCGCCGCCTACTGGCGGGTGACCTTCAACAACCCGCCGCTCAATATCGTCGGCCCTCCCGAAGTCCGTCGCCTCCAGCATATTCTGGGCGAGATAGAAGCGGACCCGAAGGTGAAGGTTGTCGTGTTCGACAGCGCCGTGCCGGACTATTTCATGGCGCACTACGATCTCCTTGCTCCTCTCGCAGGCTCCGCCGACATGACGCCGGGACCGACGGGGATGCATCCGGTGCCGGACTTTATGGCCCGCCTGAGCCGGCTCAAGCCTGTGACCATCGTTTCGATCCGTGGGCGGGCCAGCGGCATAGGCAGCGAGATTGCGCTTGCCGCGGACATGCGGTTTGCTAGCCGGGAGAAGGCGCTCATCTCGCAGTTTGAAGTCGGCGCCGGCTTCGCTCCCGGCGGAGGGCCGATGGCGCGGCTGCCCCGGCTGATCGGCCGCGGTCGGGCCCTCGAAATTCTGCTGGCTGCCGACGAGATCAGCGGCGAACTGGCGGAGCGTTACGGCTACATCAACCGGGCGCTTCCAGATGCAGAGCTCGATGGCTTCGTCGATGCACTCGCCACCCGTATCGCCTCGTTCGACCAACAAACCCTAATCGACACGAAGCAATTGGTCGATCGGGTTAGTCTGCCTCCAGACGGGGAGATGCAGACAGGGTGGGATGCGTTCATCAAGTCCGTCCAGCGCCCAGGCGCCCAAGCGAGATTGAAGGCGCTTATCGAACAAGGTTTGCAGCAGCCTGGCGATCTCGAAAACAACCTCAACCAGTATACGGCCAGGTTTGTGGAATAGTTGCGACACACGCGGCGTCCGCGGTGGTGCTGTCGGTGGAAGTGACACCAACGTATCGCCGACACCATCGCACAATAGATCGTCCGGCATAATTCTGGTGCGATGCCTCAATCGGCGCGTTGCCCACATGCACGAGGATACATCACATCATGAAACGACTCTTGGGACTGACTCTGGCGGCTGCGGCCGTCTTTTCGCTCGCCACGGTGGCTGCGGCGGCGCCGCTGCGCATTCGCGGTACCGTTGTCGCGATCTCGTCAGACACGCTCACCGTGCATACGGCGAACGGCGACGTTTCCGCGTCGCTCAAAGGCGGCACGGTCTTTGTCTCGGTTGTGCCATCCAACCTCAATCTCGTGGAAACCGGCAACTATGTTGGCGTGGCGAGCAAGAATGTCGGCGACAAGCTGATCGCGCTCTCAGTCATCGTTTTTCCGCCTTCGATGAAGGGCGCCAGCGAAGGTCACGCCGCTTACGACGTCCTTCCCGACACGACTCTGTCCGGCGGCGCACACACCGCCAGCAGCATGACCAATGCCAACGTCAAGGCTATCAGCACTGACCAAAGGGCTCCTCAGGTCAACAGCACCATGACCAATGGCAGTGTCGCGACCGCGACGGCAAGCGGCGGCGTGAGACTGTTGACGGTGACTTATAACGGCGGCGAACAGCACATCCTCGTGCCACCGACGGCAACGATCGTGGCGTTCGTGCCGGGTGCCGCGTCCATCGTCAGGCCCGGCGCAGCCGTGTTCGTGAACGCCGACGAGACCAAAGGAAAGATCACCGCCGGCTTGGTGGCGGTCGGTAGCCATGGTCTGACTCCGCCGTTCTAGTCAGCGATCACTGACTGCTCGACAGCACGACAGCACGACAGCACGAGGCTCGCGTGTCGATGACGAAGACACTCAATCGCCCCGCACATCCCCTTCCAATCCGGATCATGCATTGGATCGCGGCGCCGGCGGTCATCTGCATGATGCTCAGCGGCTGGGCGATCTACAACGCGTCGCCAAGCCTGCCGTTCACATTTCCGCGCTGGATGACTTTGGGCGGATGGCTGGCCGGCGGCATCGCCTGGCACATCAGCGTCATGTGGGTGCTGTTCATCGATGGAATCGCCTATCTGCTCTACGGCTTCGCCAGCGGCCACTTCCGTCGCGACCTCTTCCCGCCCAGCCCGCGGGCGGTGATCGACAACATGGTCGCTGCATTGACCGGGCGGCTCGGCCACAGCCTGGGTCACTACAATGCGGTGCAGCGGTTGCTTTACGCGGGTGTGATCGTGCTGATCTGCTTCCAGGTCCTGACCGGCTTCGCGATCTGGAAGCCGGTGCAGCTCGGCTGGCTCACCGAGCTGCTCGGTGGCTATCCCATCGCCCGCGGCATCCACCTCGCCGCCATGATTGGCATCGCGTTGTTCCTCGTCGTCCACCTCACGCTGGTCGTGATTTTCCCCCGCACCCTCGTGGCGATGCTCTCGGGAACGGCGTCCGAGCCTGAGGAGCCCGTGCCATGAGTCGCGCCCACGACCTGCGCCGCAAGCCCGCCGTCACGATGGACGAGATCCGGCCCGAGTTGAACCGGATCAGCCGCCGCGGCCTATTCTCACGGGCGCTCTCGCTTGGCAGTCTGACGCTGCTGACCGGCTGCGACCTGTCGACTCATTCCGGAGTGGACGCAGCCCTCTGGGCGATGATGCGCTTCGACGACCGGGTTCAGGCAGGGCTGTTCTCTCGCTCCCACCTCGCGAAGACCTACCCGGTGAGCGCTGTGACCAAGCCGTTTCGGTTCAATGCCTATTACGAGGAATGGCAGGTCCGGGAGACGCCTTCGGATTGGCGGCTGGAGTTGTCCGGCCTCATCAGCGACAAGGCCCCTTGGACGATTGAAAAATTGCGCGCACTCCCGCGGGAAACGCAGGTGACGCGGCATATCTGCATTGAAGGCTGGAGCCAGATCGGCCAGTGGAGCGGGGTGCCGTTGCACACATTTCTTCAGCGGGTCGGCGCCGATCTCAAGGCCCAATACGTCTACTTCAAATGCTTTGACGGCTATTCGACTAGTATCGATATGCAGAGCGCATTGCACCCGCAGACCATTCTGGCGCTCGAATTTCTTGGCAAGCCGCTTGCCCCGGAATGGGGCGCTCCTGTGCGGCTGCGGATACCCACCAAGCTTGGCTTCAAGAACGCAAAGAATATCAGCGCCATTTCCGTCACCAATACCTATCCGGGCGGCTACTGGGAGGACCAAGGTTATAACTGGTTCTCCGGCTCATAGGGCATCGGCTAGCCAACTCGCCGGGCGTGACCAGCGCCTCTACAGATCTACTTCGAGACGCGAAAAGCCGATCTGGCGGCGGCGTGAGCGAAGGAGCGGCCGCCGGATTTAGTGCGCTGCAAGGAAGTCCGTCACCGCGGCGATCGTCGCCGCGGGCGCTTCCTCCATCAGCCAGTGGCCGGCGTTCGGCACGATGACTTCCTTCACGTTCGTCGCCGCGTTGCGCATCTGGACCGCAACGTTGGCGCCGAAGGCCTTCTCGGCGCCGATGGCGAGTACCGGCATCGTCAGCTTCGTCTCCATCGCCTTAAGGTTGTCGGCCTCGTCCTTCCGGTCGATTGCGAGGAACTGGGCGAACGCGGAATGCATCGCTCCCGGCCTGGCGTAGATCGTGGCGTAGTGGCGGCGGGTCGCTTCGTCGATTTTCGACGGGTCGCCGGCGAACTCGTTCCAGAAGCGGTCGAGGTAGATGCGCTCGCGGCCGGCAACTAGGCGCTCGGCGTCCGGGCCTCCGAAGTTGAAGTGCCACAGCGCGGGCAGGCGCACGATCTGGCTCCACGGCGGGATGCCGGGTATCGGCGAATCTATCACGACCAGGCGGCTTGTTTTGTCCGGATAGCGCGCCGCGTAGGCATACGCGACCATCACGCCGATGTCGTGGCCCACGATGTCGGCGCGGTCGATGCCGAGCTTGTCGAGGACGGCGCGGATGTCGCCGGCCTGCGTCCACTTGTCGTAGCCGCCAGCGGGGTGTGAGGACAGGCCCATGCCGCGCAGGTCGGGCACGACGACGGTGTGGTCCCTCGCGAGCACGGCGGCCATCGGCGACCACATGTCGCCGGTCTCGCCGAAGCCGTGAATTAGCACGACCGCGGGCCCGTGGCCGCCGACGCGGACGTTGATCGTCGCGTCCGCGTTCACCACCTGCGAGTTGCGGAAGTCGGCCGGGAAAGGCGAGGGCGCGGCGTGCGCCGACAGGGCGCCCAGCGCCAGGCTGGCCGCGAGGCCAGCCGCGACTCTGCGGAAGCGGTGGGCGAAACTGGGTGAAACGACTGATGACATGGTCGGCTCCTTAGGGCGGGGGGGGTGGATGAGCAGCCCGCGCGGCTCCGACGGCAGGGACGGCCGGAGGGATGGAGCCGCGCTTGACCTTGGCCGACGGCCCTAGCTCTTGATGAACGCCAGGATGTCGGCGTCGACCATCTCGTGATGTGTCGTGTGCATGCCGTGCGACAGACCCGGATAGGTCTTCAGCGTCCCGATCTTGAGCAGCTTCACCGCCAGCAGGGCGCTGTCCGCGATGGGGACGATCTGGTCGTCCTCCCCGTGCATGACCAGGACGGGGGCGGAAATCCTCCGCAGATCATCAGTGAAGTCGGTCTCGGAGAAGGCCTTGATGCAGTCGTACTGCGCCTTGATGGCGCCCGTCATGGCCTGCCGCCACCAATTCTGGATGGTCCCCTCCGACACCTTGGCGTCAGGACGGTTGAAGCCGAAGAACGGACCCGCGGGGACGTCGTGGAAGAACTGCGCCCGGTTGGCCACCAGCCCGGCGCGGAAGCCATCGAAGACCTCAATCGGCAGCCCGCCCGGGTTTGCGGCGGTCTTCAGCATGAGCGGCGGCACCGCGCCGATCGTCACGGCCTTAGATACGCGGCCGCCTCCTCCGTGTTGCGCTACGTAACGGATCACCTCCGCGCCGCCCATCGAGTGACCGACATGGACGGCGTTCTTCAGGTCCAGGTGGTCGACCAGGGCGGCTACGTCACCAGCGAAGGTGTTGTACTCGTGGCCATGGTCGACCTGGGTCGAACGGCCGTGCCCGCGCCGGTCGTGCGCGATCACCCGGAAGCCCTTCGACAGGAAGAACATCATGTGGGCGTCCCAATCGTCGGCCGACAGCGGCCAGCCGTGATGGAAGACGATCGGCGGACCGGAGCCCCAGTCCTTGTAATAGATTTGCGTGCCGTCCTTGACGGTAACGGTTCCACTGCTCATGCGTGCTCCATTGGTTCGGGTGGTCTGCGCGACGGAGGCCGTCGCAGGATAAAGTAACGGCGACGTCGAGAGCGCGGCAAGCACGACGCCCGCATGCAGCAGACCTCGGCGCGATACTTCTGCACCATCGGGACTGGAGTTGGTCACCTGACGCTCCTTCCGTTGCGCCGAGGAAATCCCCGCCGCGCGTCGTTTGGCCTAAAAGGTTCAAGCCATGTGCGAGCTATTAGACCAAGTCGCGGAGCGGATTCTATTGAACCTAAGTATCGGGAACCGTTTAGTGTCTTCCCAGCGCCGCCATGACGGCGTCCAGGAGCGCATTTTCGCTGAAGGGCTTTGAAAGACAGGCCACGGCGCCGCGCATCAGCACCTGCCGGATTACGGCGCCATCTGAGTGGGCGGTGATGAACACGACCGGAATGTTGCGGTGTCGTTTCGCAAGTTCCTGTTGAAGCTCCGGGCCGGACATCCCGGGCATCGCTACGTCCAGGATCAGGCAGCCGGTTCGGTCCAGGCTTTCAGCGCATTGCAGGAATTCGTCGGCTGAGGCGAAAGCCCAGACCTCATGACCAAATGACCGCAGGAAGTCCGGTAGCGACTCGCGGACCGATTCGTCGTCGTCGACGACCGACACAAGACTGCGCCGCAGCATCAGGTATCTCCCACCGCGAACGCCGTGAGACTACTAGGCGCCGGGCGCGCCGACATCGGACGGGGTTCGTCCGGAAGCCAGAAGGAAAACGTCGTGCCGGGCCCGTCGTTTGGCGTCGCCCAAAGACGGCCGTTGTGGCTCTCAATGACTGAGCGGCTGATCGCCAAGCCGATCCCCATGCCGTTAGCCTTCGTCGTGTAGAACGCATCGAAGAGCCGTTCGGCATCTTGGGGATCGATACCCACACCCGCGTCTCGAATCCAGAGCCTTACTCCGCCATCGGGGTCTGCACCCGTTCCAACGAGCAGATCTCGCGGACGGTCGACGATGCTCGTCATGGCGTCTGCGGCGTTGAGAACTAGGTTCAGGGTGACCTGCTGGAGCTGGACGCGGTCGCCCTTCACGGCTGGCAGATCGCTGGCGAAGTCCGTTTGCAGGGTAATGCGGCGGCATTGCAGATCGCTCGCCGACAGCGCGAGAACCTCGCGCGCCGAGTCGTTAAAATCAAACCAGTCCGCCTCGGGCTTCTTGCGCGCGAACAGGGCCCGGAGACGCTCGATCACCTCGGACGCTCGGTTGCCGTCCCGGATGGTGCGCTGCGCTGTCGACCGGGCGCCATCAACATTCGGAGGATCGGCGGCGAGCATGCGCAGACAGGTACTGGCGTTGGTGAGGATGCCTGAAAGCGGCTGGTTGATCTCGTGTGCGATTGAGGCGGTCAACGCTCCAAGGCTTGCCACCCGGGTGACGTGCGCGAGCTCGGTGCGGACCTTGCTGAGTGTCTCGTCCGATTGCTTGCGCTCTGTCACGTCCCTGACTGCGCCCATGACTTCGAGCTGCCCTTCGGGATCACGCATCGTTTGAGAGACAGTCTGCACGTGCTTGACCCGTCCATCTGGCATCTTGAGCCGGATCTCGTAGTTGCTGGCTTGGCCCGCCTGTCGCGCGCCGTGAACCTTCGCTGCCAGGTAGGCGCGGTCGTCCGGATCGACCCGACTGGCAATCAGCTCCAGGGTCACCGGAGTGCCCTGGCCGAAGCCGAAAATGCGATAAAGTTCGTCGGAGAACGTGATCTCGTCGGTGTCCAGTTTCCAGGAAAAGCTGCCCGTCTGGCTTAGGGCTTGGCCATGAGCGAGCTGCGCCTCGTGACGCCGCAACTCGTCTTCGGTCTTTTTCCGTTCCGTGATGTCGCGCAGGTCCTCGATGTCGATATTGATGCCGCA
This sequence comes from Rhizomicrobium sp., assembly GCA_036512455.1. Classification (GTDB taxonomy): domain Bacteria; phylum Pseudomonadota; class Alphaproteobacteria; order Micropepsales; family Micropepsaceae; genus Rhizomicrobium. The sequence goes on along the minus strand of DATCAT010000019.1, from coordinate 63,287 downwards.
CCATTTGATCAGCCGGCCTGCCCGATCCTTCACCGGAGCGATGCGGAACGAAAACCGGCGAAACTTGCCGTCAAAGCGGCGCAGGCGCCCTTCCAAATCCGCGGGCTGGCCGGCCGCCAGGATCGCCCCTAGTTGCGCGACCAGCCGGGGTCGATCGTCCGGGTGAATTGCAGTCTCCCAGCCCCGGCCCATGGCATGTTCGACGCCGAGACCGGTGAATTCGGACCAGTGCCGACTGATGAAGTCACAGCACCCGTCCGGGCGCGCCGTCCACACAAATCCGGGAAGCGCGTCGATGACCCAACTGAGTTCGCTTTCCATTACTGTCTTTCGGATCAGGCGCGGGATCAAGAAGCGCGGATCGCCGGTCAGGTCCATCCTACTTTGGTGTTGGTCTCAACCTTTTGGCACCGTTTCGAGCATAACCGCGTACCGAACATGCGGCGGTGGCGAGGCCGTACGAGGCGCCTTCTAGGTGATGAGGATCCTGGCGATCTGAACAACGGAGCTCCGGCTCTTGGAGGAAAAGGGGAAGGCGAGGCTCGCTCGGCGAGCCTCGCCATGATCACCAGTGGCCGGCGGACTGGCCGCCATCGACGTGCAGGATCTGGCCCGTGACAAACGACGCGTCCTCGAGATACAGGACGGCGTCGACGATTTCGCGAATCTCGCCCATCCGGCCGATCGGGTGCAGCCCGGCCAGCGCGCCGTGCGTCTCGGGCGGATGCATCGGCGTCTTGATGACGCCCGGCGCCACGGCGTTCACCCGGATTCCGCGTCCTGCGTATTCGATGGCGAGTCCTTTGGTTGCCGCGTTTAGTCCGCCCTTGGTGATCGAGGCCAAAATCGCCGGCACCCCGTTGATCGGCTGATTGACGATGCTGGCGGTGATCTGGACGATGTGACCCGAACCCTGGGTTTCCATCCGCCGCACCACCGATTGAGTCACGAAGAAGAATCCGCCCAGATTCGTGCGCAGGGTGGACTGGTAGTCCTCGAAAGTGAACTCCGTGAACGGCTTGGCGGCGAAAATCCCCGCGTTGTTGATCAACGTGTCGATGCGGCCGAATCTCTGGACGGCTTCGGTGACGACACGTTCGGCGACCGCGGGGTCGGCGATGTCGCCCGGCACGGCCACAATGTGGGGATCGTCGCTCGCGCGAATTGAACGGGAATTGGCGACCACGCGAAACCCTCGGTCGCGGTAGGCTTTTGCAAGTCCGGCACCAATGCCCTGCGATGCCCCGGTGATCACCGCGACCTTGTTTGGAGTGCTCAACTTTCACCTCATCTGTTGATCTTTGGCGCGCAACCGCAACGAGCCTTGCGCCGATGGGGTGAAGGTTGGTGGGCAAGGCTTCCGAGTGAACGGCCACGCTTCGACCGACAGCCTTGCGCGAAACGGCGGAATGTCCCGCCGGCCGCCGACGTCCGATAAGCACCGATCCGCGTAAGGATGTCTCTCGGCCTGCGGCTATTCGCCAGTCTGGCGCAGACGCCTAGTTTGGGTTGCCGCTTTGTACGCGACGGCCCGTTCCCCCGATCTCTGCGCGCCGCCGACGCCCCTGGCGGCACCCCCGGCGGTCTGAAGGCAGCCGTCCTGTACCTCCATGATCATGGGAGATCGCAATGACAAATTTCCTCGCAATCAACACGGTCAAACCGCTCACGTCCTCTGAGGCGGACACGCTCACGTCTGACGCTCGCGCGATCGTGTTCATCGTTGATGACGACGTATCGGTGCGCGAGTCTCTCGAAGCGCTGATCGTCTTCGCCGGCTGGGAGGCGCGCGCGTACGCCACGGCGAAGGATTTTCTGGCTTCTCCGCCTGCGAAGGGTCCGAGCTGTCTGATTCTTGACGTCTGGCTCCCCGACCTCAACGGGTTGGATCTGCAGCAGCATGTCGCCGACGACCGGGCCGACATGCCGATCCTCTTTATTACCGGTCATGGAGACATCCCGACGACGGTGCGCGCCATGAAGGCCGGGGCGGTGGAGTTTCTGACGAAACCCTTCGCTGACAACGTCCTTCTGAACGCGATCCGTGCCGCCCTGATGCGCAGCCGCGCCATCATAGCCCAGACGGTGGAACGGCAGTCGCTGCGTGATCGATATGGGTCTCTCAGTCCCCGCGAGCGCCAGGTCATGGCACTCGTGGTGACAGGCCGCCTGAACAAGCAGGTCGGTGCAGACCTCGGCATCAGCGAGATCACCGTCAAAGCTCACCGGGGTCGGGTGATGGAAAAGATGAAGGCCAGTTCGTTTGCCGACCTCGTGAGGATGAGCACGGCTCTCGGGCAATCTTCGCAATCTTCTCCCTATGAGGTGCAGCGACTAGCCCACCACCAAGGTGTCGGTGACACCTAGGTCCAATAGATCAATCCCCCCGGCTCTGGTTTATCGGCTCAATATTCGCGGGGCCTTTTTGGAAACCGGGGCGCTGCCGTCGCGCCAGGCTGCACGCGCGAGATGATGGGGAGGTGAAGATCTTGTCACAAGACTTCAAGGCTTCGAGCGCCGCCTTACCGCTCCAGCCGTTACATCTCCTCGAGGAGATTAGTCACAGGGTTTTCAATGAATATACTGAGGCGATCGCCACGCTGCGCCTGGCGGCGGTCGATGCGGGAAACGCGCAAGTCAGTGGCACTCTGAACGGCGTCTCGAACCGGCTGATGGCGTACGCCAACGCTCATCGTGCGCTCCTTGAGCCCGCCTCCGGCGGGTCGGTCGATCTCGCGGCTTACGTCGGCCAAATCTGCACCTCAATGCACAAAGCCTTGCTTGCCGCCAACGGCGTGCGGCTCCTCGTGGACGCTGACGAGACATTGTTGGAATCCGCCCGATCCTGGCGCGTTGGGCTGATCGTCGCCGAACTCATCCGCAACGCCGCGCGCCATGGTCTCCGTGGTGGGCCGGGCGCCATCAGGGTGTCGATCGCCGAGACCTGCGGCTGGGTGAGTTGCCGGGTGAGCGACAACGGTCGCCCTACCGCCAACTCTCAGCCGGGCCGGGGCCGCAGGCTGGTCGAGGCGTTGGCCGCCGAGCTTGGCGGTTCGGTTGATTGGTCATTCACGCCGGCGGGCTGCCTGGTACGGCTAGAGATTCCCACGATGGTCGCCCCGGTCCGCTGATGGCGCGCCGCATCGCACCGCCAAGCGACCGCTGATCCTGGTCCGCATCAAGTCAGGTGCGGACATTCGCGCCAAGCGGTATGCGGGCTTTCAGTTTCCCGTCGGGCGTCCCGCCAATACCATGGTCTAGGCGATACCATCGTTCAGTAGCGGAGTTGGAGCCATAGGAAGATGCTTCGGAACATGCCGCAAATGTCCCTGCATTGGAGACCTTGGTGAACGCGACAACGAAGACTGCGCAAGTGCGGTTGAATCGGCAGTCGCCGAACTATTGGCGGGTGATATTCGACAACCCGCCGCTCAATCTCATGGCCCCGGAATTTGTTCTGGAATTCAGGGAAATCATGACGGCGATCGAGACCGACGATCAGGTCAAGGTCGTGGTTTTCGAAAGCGCTGTCGAAGGTTTCTATCTCAATCATTCCGATTTCCTCGCGAAGCTGGAGGATCTGACCGGCATTCCTCAAGGCCCTACCGGCCTGGAGGCGTGGCCCGACATCCTGGTGCGTCTGAGCCGAGCGCCCGTCGCGTCGATCGCTTTGATACGCGGGCGGGCGACCGGAAACGGCAGCGAGCTCGCACTGGCCTGCGACATGTCTTTCGCGAGCCGCGAAAAGGCCATCCTGTCGCAGTGGGAAGTGGGGGTCGGCCTCGTCGCCGGCGGCGGGCCCATGGCGCGACTGCCACGCCTCATTGGAAGAGGGCGCGCCTTGGAGGTGCTCCTGGGCTCGGACGATATCGGAGCCGACCTGGCTGCGTTCTACGGCTATGTGAATCGGTCGTTGCCGGACGCCGAACTCGACGATTTCGTCGAAGCGCTCGCAAGCCGGATTGCATCGTTCGACAAATGGGCGATCGCCAATACCAAACGCCTCGTGAACGCAGCGAGCTTGCCGCCCGATGTCGAAATCGCGGCGGGGTGGGAGGCTTGCATGACCTCAATCCCACGGCCTGCTGCGAAGGAAAGTTTCAAGAAATTGTTCGAGCAAGGCTTTCACAAGCCGGGTGATGCCGAAGATCGCTTGGGATTCTATGTGGGACAGCTGCGACGCTGAGCCCGGATGTGGGAAACGATGAATCGCAACCTTTCCTTTCGCCATTCCAACTCTGAAGAAGGACATAGCTGATGGATTTGCTTGCGCTCGCGAAAACTGTCGCGGATCGAGTCGAGGCGCAGGCGGCCGAGGTCGCTGTGCCGGTTGCGGTTTGCGTCATCGACATCCATGGGAACGTCGTTCTCACGCATCGCATGGCAGGAGCGCCGGCTTTCGCCGCCGAGATCGCCGAGCGGAAAGCCTATACTTCCGCGCTGGTCCGGATGCGGACAGCTGACATCCTTCCTTTGGTACAGCCCGGTCAGCCGCTTTATGCTCTCAGCATGGTCTCCGGGGGCAAATATTGCGCAATGGGCGGAGGCGTGCCGCTCACCCGCGAGGGTGAAGTGGTCGCAGGTGTCGGTGTAAGCGGCGGGTCGGTTGACGAGGATGTATCCATCGTCGAAGCGGCGCTGAAATAAAGAACCGAGCGTTCTCCGGCTGAACAGCTAGGCGATCGATGGCGACAAAGGACTCTATCGTGCCACATCCAATGACATTAGGCGTTCATCATGTTGGCTTAGCCGTCCCCGACATCGACGCTGCATGCAAATTCTTTTGCGAAACCCTCGATTGGACGCTCGTTGGCAGGAACGACCAGTATCCGTCAGCCTTCGTATCCGATGGAACAATTACCCTTACCCTCTGGCGAGTCGCCGATCCCACGTCGGCAGTTGCCTTCGATCGCCGGCGGAATATCGGTTTGCATCATCTGGCCTTCGCTGTCGCCGACGAAGCAGCATTGCAAGCAACATTCGAAAGAGTGTCGCAGCACCCCGGCGTGGTGATCGAATTCGGCCCCGGGCCCACGCGCCCTGGATCCGACCGGAACCATTTCATCTGTGCCATGCCAGGCGGGCTGCGCATAGAATTTACGCCCAAATCTAACTGAACCATGCCTCGCGTTGCGACCCGATTTGCATTGGACTGCGAAGCCGGTTGGCCCACCTCCAGAAAGACGAAAGTGAATGGATACTCAACGCCCGCCATCACCTCCGTTCACCAAGGAGACCGCCGCGCAGAAGGTGCGGATTGCCGAAGACGGCTGGAATGGCCGTGATCCCGTAAAGGTTTCCCTTGCCTACACGGCGGACAGCGTCTGGCGGAACCGCGCCCAGTTCATCAGTGGGCGCGAAGCCATCGTCGCCTTTCTCACATGCAAATGGGCGCGTGAACTTGACTATCGTCTCATCAAGGAATTATGGGCCTATGCAGAAAATCGCATTGCGGTGCGCTTCGCGTACGAATGGCATGACGATAGCGGAAGCTGGTACCGGTCCTATGGCAATGAGAACTGGGAGTTCGACGAGAACGGATTGATGCGTCGCCGCCTGGCGTCCATCAACGATTTGCCTATTCACGAATCCGACCGGCGCTATCGCTGGCCGTTGGGGCGCCGGCCCGATGACCACCCTGGCTTGACCGACCTGGGTTTCTAGGAGCCGCGGGCGATGCTGAGCTTCACGTCCACGTTGTTGAAATTCCCCACGTCGGGCAGCTTCGCGTTGGACCGCTCAAGGCTTTCGGACTGCACCGCTGTGGATTGCGTCTCTCCAAATTGGCTGAAATTCTTGCGCAACTCGCATACAAAATGGTTTGAGTGGTACACCTATCGAAGCGCGCGGGCTTCCATCGCAAGGCCTGCAAACACGGATCGTAACCGCGGCGTTGCGAAGTCGATAAATGTTCTTACTTTGGGCATCGATATCCGACCATTTGGCGTCAGCAAATGGACGGGAACCGGGGGATGTTCTGCATTCGCGAGCACGACCTGCAACTCACCGCGTCGGACGGCTTCTGCGATATGATAGGAGTAAAGGCGAGTCAGTCCACGCCCCCTGATGGCGGAAGCAAGAGCTGCTCGGACCGTGTTTACTGTTATTCGCGGATTAAATTGCACAACGCGCGGCACTCTGGAGTCAGGCGCTGGAGCGAAACTCCACGAATCGATACCGAAATTCGTGAAGGCAACAATTTCGTGCGCAGCGAGGTCCGCCGGTTCAGTGATCGGTGGATGGCGCGACAGATAGCTGGGCGAGCCGACCACAACCCGGCGCACTTCGGTTCCAATGCGCGTTGCGATCAGAGAAGAGTCTGGGAGTTCGGCGATGCGCATCGCCACATCAATGCCTTCCTCGATGAGGTTTACGTGACGGTCCAGCAGCAAGAGGCGCGCCGAGACCATCGGATAAGCGTCCAGAAAGTCGTCGAGGATTGGCCGCAACACATCCTCTCCGCTGAGCGGCGGAGCAGAAATGGAAAGTATCCCCCGCGGTTCGGCATGCTCGCCGCTGGCAAGGGCTTCTGCTTCCTCGAGTTCGGCCAGAATGCGGCGGCACGCGCTAGCGTAGCGCTCACCTGCCTCGCTCAGCACCATGGAGCGCGTTGTCCTGTGGAGCAACTCGGCCCCCACATGCCCTTCCAGGAAGGCGATAGCACGGCTGATGGCTGCTGGCGATCGTTTGAGGCGCCGGGCGGCAGCGGCGAGACTGCCTTCTTCGAGCGCCGTAAGGAAGACCGTAATCGCCTCTATGCGATCCATTATACGCCCCCCACGCCTTCCGGACGATACCATTGCCCCGCAGGCCTCACAACGACTGTTGCAAGCCCGGAAATGGTGCCTTCCAGCGAATGTCTATTCAGAGGTTTTTCGGTTCGGCGTACGGAGCCGGTACGAACCCCTAATTCTCGCAAATGCTGCGTTGGGCGGACGCGCGAGCGGAGCACCGCCCTCGCACCAACAGAAATTATGATGACAGATGCAGGAGATGCCGATGATCTATGAATTGCGCGTTTATTACTCGATGCCGGGGAAAATGTCGGCGTTGCTCCGGCGCTTCGAGGACCAGACGTTGAAGATTTGGGAAAGGATAGGCATCCGCCAGGTCGGTTTCTGGACGACGCTGATCGGAGAGAGCAATCAGCAGCTCACCTACATGCTCGCCTGGGAGAGCATGGTCGAGCGCGAGAGACTGTGGAGCGCGTTCGTCACCGATGCCGAGTGGACCAAGGTGGCCGCCGAGACCGAGAGGGATGGACAGTTGGTGCAAAATATCGCCAATCAGTTGCTGCGGCCGACGGCCTTTTCGGCTATGAAATAGGGCGGCTGAGTGGAGGATCGGAAGATGATCAAGCTGCACCTCAACGGCCAGGTTCGCGAGGTCGACGCCCCAGCCGATATGCCGCTGCTCTGGGTTTTGCGCGATCTCCTGGGAATGACCGGCACCAAGTTCGGTTGCGGCATCGCGCAATGCGGCGCCTGCACGGTCCACATCGACGGCAAGTCGGTCCGCTCCTGCCTTCTTCCCGTCGGATCGATTGGCAATCGGGCGGTTACAACCATCGAAGCGGTCGGCGAGACGCCGGCCGGCGCTAAGGTCCAGAGGGCTTGGCTCGATCTCGAAGTCGTGCAATGCGGCTATTGCCAGTCCGGCCAGATTATGTCCGCCGCGGCATTGCTCGCGGCGACGCCGCATCCCGACGATGCCGATATCGATGCCGCGATGGCGGGCAACATCTGCCGCTGCGGCACCTATGTGCGCATTCGAGCCGCGATCAAGAAGGCAGCCGGCGCTCGGCAAGACTGATCTGGAAGGAGATTGCGCCATGACGATTCAAACGCCTTCCGGATCCCAAGAAGTTCTGTCGCGGCGATCGATCTTGCGCGTGGGTGCTGCGGCAGGCGGCGGCTTGCTGCTCGGCTTCTATTCGCCCGCTGCCGACGCCGCTGGAGCCGCGCCGCCCTCCGGCGCGCCCTTTGCGCCCGATGCCTTCATCCGGATCGACCGCGCCGGAAAGATTACGCTGGTCATGCCCCAGGTCGAGATGGGGCAGGGCGTCTACACGTCGCTGTCGATGATCCTCGCCGAGGAACTCGACGCCGCCTTCGATGCCGTGGCCGTCGAAGCGGCACCGCCCAGCGATGCGCTGTACGGAAATCCGGTGTTTGGAATCCAGGCGACGGGCAATTCCAATTCCGTGCGCGCTTTTTGGAAGAAGCTGCGCCTGACCGGTGCCGCGGCGCGCGCCATTCTCATTCAAGCCGCCGCCTCGCAATGGAAGGTTGATGCTCCAAGCTGCACGGCGGCCAACAGCGAAGTAATCCACGCGCCGACCGGGCGCAGGATCGCCTATGGCGCGCTCGCCGATGCGGCGGCAAAACTTACACCTCCCGCCAATCCGCAGCTCAAGGATCCGAAAAACTTCAAGCTGATCGGAAAGCCGCTCAAGCGGCTCGATACGCCAGACAAGGTCAACGGCAAAGCGCTCTACGGCATCGACGCGCTGCCGCCGGGCGTCAAATACGCCGCGATCGCGGCGAGCCCGGTCTTCGGCGGCAAAGTCGGGCACGTGGACGACACCGCGGCCAAGACGATGCCGGGCGTTCGCCAGGTCGTCGTGCTCGACGATCTGGTGGCCGTGGTCGGCGACCATTTCTGGGCCGCTAAGCAGGGTCTGGAAGCGCTGAACATCGTCTGGAACGACGGGCCGAACGTTCACGTCAATTCAGAGCAGATTCGCAACGACATCAGTGCCGCCAGCGAGCACGAGGGCGCCGTCGCCAAGAGTCGAGGTGACGCGGCCAGGGCGCTAAAGGAGGGCGACGCGATCGAGGCGCATTTCGAGATGCCGTTTCTCTCGCACGCGCCCATGGAGCCGATGAACTGCACCGTGCACGTGCGCCCCGATGGCTGTGAGATCTGGGTCGGTACGCAAGTCTGCGCCCGCACCCAGGCGATTGCCGCGAAAGTCACTGGCCTCCCGCTCGACAAGGTTATCGTTCACAACCAGCTGCTCGGCGGTGGGTTCGGCCGCAGGCTGGATGTGGACGGGACGGAGAAGTCCGTTCGTATCGCGCAGAAAGTCGATGGCCCCATCAAAGTCGTGTGGACGCGCGAGGAAGACATTCAGCACGATTTCTATCGCCCGATGTACTACGACCGCATCACCGCGTCGCTGAAAGACGGCCGGATCGACGGCTGGAAGCATCGTGTCACCGGGTCCTCCATCATGAAGCGCTGGTTTCCCCTGGGCTTCCAGCATGGCGTCGACATTGACGGCGTCGATAGTGCGATCGACGAGCCCTACGACATCCCCAATATGCGCGTGGAATTCGTGCAGCACGAGCCGCCGGCGGTGCCCACCGGCTTTTGGCGCGGCGTCGGTCCCAACAACAATGTCTTCGCCATCGAGAGTTTCATCGACGAACTCGCACACAAGGCTGGCAAGAATCCGCTCGACTTTCGCCTCGAGATGCTCGGCAAAACGCCGCGTCTCAAGGCTGCGCTTGAACTTGTGGCGAAGAAAGCGCGATGGGGCGATCCTTTGCCGCCGCGCGTCGGACGCGGCATCGCCGCGCAAGTGGCCTTCGCCAGCTTCATCGCGACGATCGCGGAGGTTGAGGTCGACGAACAGGGCGATGTTCGCGTGCGCCGCATCACCAGCGCCGTGGACACCGGCATCGCCGTCAATCCCGATACCATCGTGGCGCAGTTGCAGGGCGGGCTGATCTTCGGACTGACCGCCGCGCTGTATGGTGAAATCACGATCGCGAATGGCCGCGTGCAGCAGAGCAATTTCAACGACTACCGCATGCTGCGCATCGACCAGACGCCCGCCATCGACGTGCACCTCATCAAGAGCGGCGAAGCGCCCGGTGGCATCGGCGAAACCGGCACGACTGCCGCGCCACCCGCCGTGCGTAATGCGATTTACGCCGCGACCGGCATCGCTTTGCGCCGAATGCCGATCGATCGTGAGGTTCTGGCTGGGAGGAAGCCGGCATGACCTGGTTCACAAAGCTAAGCGCCACGTGGCGCACTCTGATCGTTGGCGCCGCCGCGATCGCGGTCATTGGCGGCGCCGCGTTCTATTGGATCGTTCTGGGTCCCGGTCCACTCGACTTCGCCGGCGGCACGACGGTCGCGCTCGCCGACTATCGCGGCGCCGATCCGACTGGCGTGCCACCGCAGCTTGCGCACGCAAGCCTGATTGAACGAGGCGCTTATCTGGCCCGCGCCGCCGACTGTGCCGCCTGCCATACCGCCAAGGGCGGCAAGCCCTTCGCCGGCGGTCTCACCTTCATCCTGCCGTTCGGCACGATCTATTCGGCGAATATCACCTCCGACAAGGGCACCGGCATCGGAAACTGGAGCGACGCCGCGTTCCTGAACGCGATCCACAAGGGTATCGACGACGAGGGCAAGCCGCTCTATCCCGCGATGCCCTATGCCTCCTACACCGGCATGACCGACGCCGATGCGCTCGCGATCAAGGCCTATCTCTTCAGCCTGGCACCGGTGCACAACGAAGTGCCGCAGAACAAGCTGAGCTTCCCGTTCAACAAGCGCTGGCTGATCGGCATCTGGGCTTCCATGTTCGATTCCGACAAGCGCTTCGCGCCGAACGCGGACCGCACCGCGCAATGGAATCGCGGCGCCTATCTGGCGGAGAGCCTGGCGCATTGCGGCGAATGCCACACGCCGCGAAATCTGGCGTTCGCACTCGATCATCGCAATAAGTTCGCCGGCGAAATCCAGGCGGGTTGGCGCGCGTACAACATCACCGCCGACAAGGATTCCGGGGTGGGCGCGTGGAGCACTGCCGACCTGACGCAATATCTCTCTCTTGGTCATGCCGACGGGCGCGGGACGGCCGCCGGTCCGATGGGCGAGGCGGTCGACAAAAGCCTCAAATATCTGACGCCGGGTGACACCGCCGCCCTCGTCGCCTATCTGCAAACCGTGCCGGCGATCGCCGGCGATTTGCCTGCGCCCAAGGCGACGCCGGCGCCCGTTTCGCACCACGACGGTGTCGTCGCGGATTTCGACCCGCGTGGCGAGGCGCTGTTTGCCGGTACGTGCGCCAGTTGCCATGACTGGACCGGCGTCAGCCCGATCATCCGCTATGCCACGCTGACCGGCGCGCGCGCCGTCAACGACCCATCCGCCATCAATGTCGCGCAGATTGTCTTGCAAGGCACCGTTCGCGATACACCGCACGGCAAGGTGTTCATGCCGGCCTTCGGCAGTGCGTATTCGGACAGCGAAATCGCCGCGCTCGCCAACTACGTCACCGCCCGCTTCGGCGCGCAGCCATCGCGGATCACGGCACAGGATGTCGCCAAGCTGCGCCTGAAAAATTAGGCAAGGAGAAGCGTGATGAAAATCCATCGGCGCGGTTCCGCCGTCTGGGAAGGCGGCCTCAGGGACGGCAAGGGTGCGATCTCGACGGAGAGCGGCGCGCTCAAATCCTATCCCTACGGCTTTGCGAGCCGCTTCGAAGGCAGGCCCGGCACCAATCCTGAGGAGCTGATCGCCGCCGCCCATTCCGGCTGCTTCACGATGGCGCTGTCCCTGATCTTGAGCGAGGCCAAACTGGTCGCCGAGCACATGGAGACGTCCGCGCAAGTCACGCTGGAACAGGTTCCCGGCGGGTATGCGATCACGGCCGTTCATCTCGCGCTGACGGCCAAAATCCCCGGCGTCGATCAGGAAACATTTGAGAAGCTGGCCGCGAGGGCAAAGGCCGGCTGTCCGGTGTCGAAGCTGCTCAACGCAGACATTACGCTCGATGCGAAGCTCGTGATTTGAAACGGTTGGAAGACGGACCGTGCCGCCGATGACGAAGATCGCACCTACCCATCTGCCGGATGAGGATCGTTTTCACGTTGTCCGCCCCGAGGACATCCAGTGGAAACCGTTCCCCGCCTTCCCGCCGGAAGCGCGTCTTGCGATCCTGGTAGGCAATCCGGCCGAAGCGGGACCCTATGTGATCCGCGTCAAGCTGCCGGCCGGCACCAAGATGATGTCGCATAGGCATCCCGAGGACCGCATCTACACCGTGATGTCGGGCGTGTTCTACATTGGTCTGGGGGAAATCTTCGACGAGAGCAAGCTGACCGCCTTCGCGCCGGGCAGTATCGTGGTCCTTCCGGGTGGCCAGCCGCATTTCCACTGGGCCAAGTCAGGCGAATACATCACCCAAGTCAGCGCGATCGGTCCCTTGGGCCTGAGTTACGTCGACTCGGCGAACGATCCTCGCCACCGGGCTGCCTGACTCACGGGGAGAACATTGGTCAGCACCAGACTTCTGCGCGACGGCAATCGAGAAAAGGATTATGTGCGGGGCGGCAACGGCAGCGGACGTGAGGTCCATCTCGTCTATTTCGGCGACTTTCTCTGCCCGTATTGCCGACGACTACGGGAGGTCCTCTCAGTGCGCTATTGTTGGCAGCGCTCTCACCGAACGACCGAGATAGGTGGAAGTACACGTTGCGTCGCCATGTCTCCTTCTCAAACATCGCTGCGCCCGGCATCGGCCTCAGCCAGTACTTGATCAACAAGATCCATGAAGGTCTGTCCGACACCTGCTTGTCAGTTCTCGAACAAGATTGCGAATCTCATCGATCGCCCAGGATATCGGCCCCGTGCGCCGCTGGCAGATCCATGGTTGGCCCTCAGATCCAGCCGAAACCGGGAACGGATGGTTCCAACCTTCAATTTAGTTGTCGCTGATAAATGCGGTGCCGTCAGCGATACTCATGCGGCCCAGTGAACAAAGCTGACCTTGCTTGCTAGATCAGTGGCGAGCCTGCCGGGAGGCCGAGTTTTATGCGGCCGTAGACTTCGTATCTCGTCGTGGCAAGTCGGATGTGTTGGCGGGTGGTGTGCACATCGCGCCAGCAGCGGCCGATGGGGTTGTTGTTCTGTGCAGCAGTGAGGCCGGCTGCGTCATAGATGAGATCGACTGCGCGCGCGGAGTGCTGTGCCGCTACGACTGAGCCGAGGCTGACGCGGGCGCGATCCGTTTCCGTTGGCGTCACGCCGGCCTTGCGGCGCGCTTCGGCTTCGGCGGCGGTCCCGTAGAAGAGGCTGCGCGCCGCTTCGAGATAGCCCAAAGCTTCGCCGAGTTGCATTTGCGCCTGCGGACGTTCGCGCAGCAGCGTGCGCGAGCCGAGCGGCACCTTGGTGGTCGCGAGCTCGACGAAGGCATCGATCGCGTGCTGAGCAATGCCGAGCGCCACGGGCGCGAGCGAGGCACCGAGATTCGCCAGCGCGTCGTTCTGCGCGAAGGTGAGTTCGTCCTGCACGAAGAGGTCTTCGAACGTCACGTCGTGGCTGCCGGTGCCGCGCATGCCGTGCACGTTCCAGGTTTCGTGGATGGTGCAGTCCTTCATCGGCAGCACGGCGGCGCGGATGATCGGCATGTTGTCGACGAACTTCGGCACACCATCCTCGACCACAAGGCCTGCGGCCACCATCCAGCTTGCGTGCGTGCAGCCCGATACGTTGGTGCCGCGTCCGGAAAAACGATAGCCGCCGGGCACCTTCACCGCGCGCACCTGCACGGGGTTGAGCGAGCCCGCCATGGTCGCCTTCGGATCGGCGAAGAGATCGCGGAAGAGTGCGGGCGGCACGAGCAGGGCTAGGAGGCCCTGGCCGAGTGCGAGGGTCCATCCCGCCGAGCCGTCGACGCGGGCCATCGCCTCGATCACCGGCGGCAACTCCCAGACTGTGAGGCCGGCGCCGCCCATATGTTCCGGCACGAGGAGACTGAAGAGACCGGTATCGCGCAGCGCTTCCACGAACGCTACGGCGGGGCGGGCGTGGGCTTCTGACCAGTCCGCCGTCTCGCGCGCGATGGGGGCGACCGCTGCGACCTTGTCGAGCCAAGGCGCGACGCGATCCATCAGGGCTTGTTGCAATGGTGCGCTCCCGCGTTGTCGTGGCGGTCATGATAAGCCGGTAGCCTGATCCGACCAAGTATGCTGGCGGTGCGACGTCAATTCGGCTACCAGTTCAGCAAGATGAAAATCTGCAACCCGAATCCGCGAGCGGCACGTAAGGTTGTATGGCGCAGGCGCATTTGGGCGAGCTAACGGCTCGTCCAGGAGTTCTGACGACTCATGCTCAATGTCTCCAACAAGGAATTAAAGCAGTCCGACGAGGGTCTGACCTACTCGCTGCCTGAGCAGATCGCCGGATTTATCGCGCCACAGATCATCGACGAGCGCTATGCGTCGGGAAGCAGACTAAAGGAAGTCGAGCTCGCGCTGGAGTTTGGCTAAGCCGAGCGCAGGTTCGCGAGGCGCTGCGGATACTCGAAACCCAATTGTGCCTTCAAAGTGCTTGTCGAACGGCTGCCAACTGGCTGCATTACCTTGACGATGCTCTTTGGAATTCTGCTCGAGTCTGTGCCACCAGATCATCGACGCTTTGAATATTTGTTACACCAGATACAGTGTGGCCAGCGCTCCAGATATCGGACCAGCGTCGCGGTGTCCCTTTTGCCGCGCCGCCAAAGGTTTGGCGGGCGCGTTTTTCGCTGATCGATTCATCGAGGCGAGTTGGGTCTAGTCCTGCCGCCGCGATCGACGGCGCCAACATATTGGCCGGGAGGCCGGTGAAGCTCGACGTCAACAGGACATCGTCGATATTCGACGCGACAAGCATCTCACGATAGCTATCTGAAGCCATGCTCTCGCGCGTCGCGATAAACTTCGTGCCCATATAGGCAAGGTCACAGCCGAGCACGCAGGCAGCCTTGAGCGCGTAGCCGTCCGACACACCACCTGCGAGCACAATGGGTCCGTCAAATATGGCGCGCACCGCACGTACGAAGGCAAAAGGATTGAGCCAACCGGTCTGTCCGCCGGCCCCTGCTGTCAGAAGGACCAGTCCGTCCGCTCCTGCCGAAATCGCGCGTTCCGCGTGGCGCAGTGAAGCGATGTCAGCAAGCACCAGGCATCCGACGTCGTGCAGTGGTCCGATAGCTGCCGCTGGCGAACCAACGCTGGTAATCACAATTTCGGCGCGGTGCCGGACCAGACAGGCCAGATCATCGGCCAGCCGCGCGTCGCGCATAATCAAATTTGAGCAAAAAGGTGCAGCCATTGCATCGCAATTGCGATTTCGCTCCTCGATGTCGGTCAGCCAAGCATCGAGCTCATCGGTTGTGCGAGCATTCTTCGTTGGAAACGCTCCGATGACCCCTGCGCGACACGCTGCGGTCACGAGCTCCGGCCCCGAAACGCGCAACATCGGCGCTGCAATCAACGGCAGGCGAAGGCGCGAGGCAATGGAAGGTGGCAATCTGCTTTCTGACATCGCCAGCGCTAGCGGCCCTTCCAGACTGGCTTGCGCTTTTCTGCGAAGGCTTTCAGTCCCTCGACGCGATCTTCGGAGTTCAGTGCGCGTGCGGCGTAGGTCATTTGCGCGCGCCAGGCCTCCTCATCGCTCCATTCCGAGGAATGGAAAATGATCTCCTTCGACGCCGCCAACGCTGTCGGTCCGTTGACCTGCAGCGCTTCGGCCCAGGCAATAGCATCGTCCAGAGCCTTGCCGGTTTCCGCGATGCGATTGACGACGCCGAGGCGGTGAAAATACTCGGCGTCCTTAAACTCGCCGGTGAGCGCCAGTTCCATCGCCACGTGGTAGGGGATGCGCTTGGGAAGGCGGAACAGACCGCCGCCAAGAGCCACAACATTGTGACGCACCTCCGGCAACCCGAACTTGGCTGTCTTAGCCGCCACGATCAGATCGCAAGAGAGGCAAAGCTCGAAACCGCCACCGACCGCATAGCCTTCGACCGCGGCGATCATGGGCTTGCGCGGAGGCTTGGCGAAGAAGCCGAAGCCGCCACGCTTTTGCGTCGCGCCGCGCTCGCCACGCGCCGCGGCCTTCAAGTCCGCGCCGGCCGAAAACGTGCCACCCGCGCCGGTGATCACGCCGACGAACAGCGAATCATCGCTATCAAGTGTGTCGGCGGCCGCCTCCAGCGCGGCTGCGCTGGCGCCGTCAAACGCATTCTTCGCTTCGGGCCGGTTCATCGTGATGATGAACACATGGCCTTTGCTCTCGGTCAGGATTCTGTCGCCGCTCATGTTAGCCTCACAATGCGAAGGTAAATCCGCCGTTGACAGGATAGGTTTGGCCGGTGATCCAGGAACTGGCATCCGACGCCAGGAACAGCACCATGTTGGCGATGTCGTCTGGGCGTCCGGGGCGGCGGATGACGTATTTCTCCAAAGTGCGTTTCAGAGTCTCGGGATCGCCTTTCAGCCTGGCCTCGACGGCTGGTGTCGCGGTCAGAGCGATGGCGACGGAATTGGCCGTGATGCCGTAGCGTCCCAGCGAGCGTGCACAGGCACGCGTGAACCCGGCGGCCCCCGCTTTTGCGCCGGCGTAGATCTCCAGCCCGGCATCGCCCCAACGGCCCGCGTCGGAGATGATCGTGACGATGCGGCCTGCCGCCTTGCGTTCGATCATGCCGGGAATGACCGCCGCGGCGCAGTTCATCACGCCATAGAGATTGACGCCGATAAAGCTGTTCCACGCCTCCGGGCCGGTTTCCCAGAACGGCTTGCGCAGGTCTGGATTTGGGTTGGCGCCGGCATTACCCGCGTTATTCACCAGCACGCCGATCTTGCCGAACTCTTTTTCCGCCTTCGCCACCATCGCCTTGACGCTGGCCAGGTCGCTTACATCGGCCTGCAGTGCGATCGCCTTGCCGCCTTCGGCCTTGATCTCCGCCGCCACACTCTCGGCGCGGTCGAGCACGTAGTCGTTGACCACGACGCCGCCCGCATTGTGTGCCGCCAGATGGAGCGCAATCTGCCGCCCCACGCCTTGCCCCGCGCCCGTCACGAGCGCGACACGTCCGTCCAAACTCAGAATATCCTTCATACGTTTCTCTCCCGGCCTTTCCAGTAAGGGTCGCGCAGTTCGCGCTTAAGCAGTTTACCCATTGTGTTGCGAGGCAGCTCCACGACGATGTCGATGCTCCTGGGCCGCTTGTAGGACGCCAGCGTCTCGCGGCAGTGCGCCTGCAGCGACGCTTCGTCGGTCGCGTGCCCTGGCTTCAATTCGCAGAACGCTTTTACCCGTTCGCCGAACTCCTCGTCCGGAATGCCGATCACTGCGACGTCTTGCACCGCAGGATGGCGGATGATTGCGGCTTCGATTTCTGCGGGATAGATATTGACGCCGCCTGAGACGATCATGTCTTTGGCGCGATCGGTGATGAAGAGGTATCCTTCGGCATCGAGATGGCCGACGTCGCCGGTGCGGTAGAAGCCGCTCGCGTCCAGCGTGTCGTCGCCGAGCGGTTTCTGGTTCAGGTACTGCCGGATCACGACAGGCGTCTTCACCCAGATTTCGCCGACTTCATTGGCCGCCAGGTCTTTGCCGTCGTCATTTCGAATGCGGATGTGCACATGGCGGTGGGGCAGGCCGCTCGAACCGGGCTTTTTCATCTGCATCTCGGGCGACAACGCCGTCAGCATGCCGGTCTCGGTCGCGCCATAGCCTTCTACCAGGCAGTTCCCGAAGTGGCCGATGATCCATTCCTTGAGCGAATAGGGTACCGGCGCGGCGCCGATGCCGAGCGCGCGGATCGACGACACGTCATATTTCGCAAGCGTTTCCTTTGGCAGTCCGGCGATGCGCTTGTACATGGTCGGCACACCCGTCCAGAAGCTGACGCGGTGCTTGTCGATCAGCCGCAGCGTCTCCTCCGGATCGAAGCGGCGCAGCATCACCATCAGGTTGCCCAGCCGCTGCGTGCCCCACACGATGCCCGGGCCTGCGCCGTGATGCATCGGCATGGTCACGAGTACGACGTCGCCGGAAAGCATCGGGCGGCCTTCGCCGACGCTTCGCATGTATTCCATCATTTCCTGCATCGCGGTGTCGCTCGCGCCGATCGCCGATTGGCCCATCACAACGCCTTTGGGCAGGCCAGTCGTGCCCGAGGTGTAGATGATGAGCGGTGGCGTCGACTTGGCGAAGAGCGGCTCACCATCGCCGTTTTCGATAACGTCCCGAAACGGCACGAAGCCGGGCGCATCGGCATCGAGCGAAACCGCAAGTTTGATCGGCAGACCTTCGAAGGCGGGTGACAGCGCTGCCGGATCCGGGTCATCGCAGATGACGACCTGCGCACCGCTGTTTGAGAGCACGTATTTCGTCTCGGCGGGTGTTAGGCGCCAGTTCAATCCCAGCAGGCGGCAACCGAGCTTGCCGAGCGCTGCGCTGATCACCGGCCATTCGGTACGGATCTGCAGCCGCGTGACGACGATGTCTCCGGGCTCGACTCCCAGCTTTCGCAGGCCGTGCGCGACCCGGTTTGCCTGGTCGTTCCACTCGCGCCAGGTCAGCGATCGGCCGCTCTCGATGATCGCTGTCGCGTCGGGTTTTTCGCGCGCCCAGTATTCGACGGAACCGGCAACAGGTTCGCTCATGGAGCAAGGCTCCTCTTCAGCGAAGCGATGAATTCGCCGCGCAGCGCCTTTAGGTCGATCCCGTCCGGATCGACAAGCCACTGCGCCACCGCGCCGCGCAGTCCGGACAAGATCAGAACGGCCTGCGCTTTTGCGTTGACGGTCTTTCGGATATCGCCCGCAGCGATCCCGGCTCGGATATTGTCGGCCAGCGGCTTGACGCTCTGCGCGTTCAGCTCGCCAATCCTCTTTTGAAGCGCCGGGTTGGTGAAGGCTTCGCCAAGCACGGCGAACAACGCGCGCGTCGTCAGGGGATCGCGTTGGGCGCTGTCGAAATAGAACGAGGCCGTGCCCAGAAGCCGCTCCAGACCGGCCACATGCTTCTCGCTGCGCACCAGTCCTCTACCGAAGCCACCGACGATATGAGCGGCCAGCGCACCGACCAGGCCATCCTTGCTCCCGAAATAATGCGCCGGCAGTCCCCGACTATACCCGGCCGCTTCGCCTACCTCGGCCAGCGTGAACCGCTCCAGCCCTTGCTCGGCGACGATGCGCACCGCTGCTTGCAACAGGCGGCGCTCCGCTTCGCTGCGGCGCTCGGCTTGCGAGCGCCGTTCGCCGGGGCGGCTGCGACCTTCGAGTGTCACGGCTGCGGTAGCCATTCGTGCATCCAATAATTTGCTTGTCAGTCAGCAAATAACATGTTTGTCTTGAGGTCAAGCCGTTTCTTGTGGAGTCGCCATGTCGAGCCCGACCTTGCTCAAGCCCACGCTGTATCGTGCGCAAGGCAGTGAAGACGATCCCCACCACCCGGCGTTGCTCGGCGGCGCGTGCGAATGCGGCTACGTTTTCTTCCCGCTGCGGAGCTATGGCTGCGAACGCTGCGGGCGCGTCGGGCTCGAACCGCGCGCCTTGTCGGGCAGGGGAAAGCTCATCGCATCGGCGCGCGTGCACCTGCACGGCGGAAAGACGCGCCAGGCGCCCTTCACTGTTGGCTCTGTTACGCTCGATGACGGGCCGATCGTGCGAACGCTGATTGCCGGCGACGACGTGGCACTTCCCGGCGATCGTATGGTGACGACGCTCGTGCCGGTCACGGACGCCGAAGGCGCCGAACGGCTCGACCTGCGCTTCACGCCACAGCGCTGAGGGATTTGCGATGTCCAAGCCCCTGAAAGACCTGCGTCCCGTCTATGTCGTCGGCATCGGCCTGCATCGCTATCAATTCCTGAGCAATACGACCTATATCGACCTCGGGTTGACGGCGGTGCGCGCCGCGCTCGCCGACGCAAACATCGAATGGCCCACAGTCGAGTCCGCCTATGTCGGGCGAGCGTTGCTTCCGATGGCCTGTGGTCGTCCGATCCTGCGCCACCTCGGCGCCACGGGTATTCCCATCGTCCATGTTGAGAACGCGTCAGCCTCCGGCTCCGCCGCATTCCGCCACGCCTGCATCGAAGTCGCATCCGGCCTCACCGAGGTTTCGCTGGCGCTGGGCGTGGACAAGCCGATGATGATCGCGCGCTCGGAAGGGCTAAGCGGGATCGGCAATCTCGCGGACGATGCCATCGCGCCCTTCACGCATTTCGCGCTGCTCGCCGACCAATACGCCAGCCAGTATCACGTCCGCCATGAGGACATCGCGCTCGTCGCCGTGAAGAACCACCGCAACGGCTCCAAGAATCCGTTCGCCCAGCACCAGAAGGAACGCACGCTCGACGAGATCCTGGGCGGCAAAAAGATCGCCGGCACGCTCACCTCGCTGCAATGCACGCCGGTCGGCGAGGGCGCGGCGGCGGTCATCGTCGCGTCGGAAGGCGGCATTAAGCGGCTCGGAATCGATGCGAGCCGCGCGGTACGCGTCGCGGCATCGGCCGGACGAAGCCAGAAGGTCAACACCGACGCCACGCGCTACGACGCCGTGCTGACCAAAGAGACCGCCGAGATTGCCTTCCGCGAGGGAGGTATTTCGCCCCGCGAACTCGACATTGTCGAACTTCACGACGCCTTCACTGTTGAGGAAATCGAGTACGTCGAGGCGATGGGCATTTGCGGCGATGGCGAAGCGATCCTGCGCCTCAAAGACGGAGAATTCGACATCGGTGGACGCTGCGCCGTCAGTCCCTCCGGTGGATTGATATCGATGGGTCACCCCATCGGCCCAACCGGCCTCGGACAAATCGTTGAGATCGCGCGCCAATTGCGCGGCGAAGCGGGTCCCCGCCAACATCCCAACACGCGCACCGGCCTGGCGCACATGGTCGGCGTCGGCGCTGTTTGCTACGTGCACATTCTCCAAAAGTAGCTTGGTGGGCTATCGGTTCTCTCGGCGACAGCCTAGTTTTGATCGCATCAAGTCGGGAGGAGGGCGCGGACATGCTCACGGTTCATCATCTGGGGATCTCCCAGTCAGAACGGATTGTGTGGTTATGCGAGGAGCTGGGTCTCGATTACGATCTCAAGCGCTACGAGAGGCGGGCGGACAACCGACTCGCGCCGGACGAGTATAAGGCGCTGCATCCGATGGGTATCGCGCCGGTGATCACCGACGGAGCCCTAGTGCTGGGCGAGAGCGGCGCGATTTGCGACTACATCTGCGCACGCTATGGCGAGGGGCGGCTTACGCCTAGGTCTGACGATCCGGATTTCGCGGACCACCTGTTCTGGTTCCACTGGTCCAACGGCACCTTCATGACCACGCTGATGATGCAGCTGGTGCTGTCCGGCGGCGGCGAGGGCAATCCGGCCGCGGTCTTCGTCGGTGATCGCAGCCGGCGCGGATGGGCGATGGTCGAGGCGCGGCTGGGCCAGGCGCCGTTCTTCGGTGGCGCGAACCTGACCACCGCCGACATCATGATGGTTTACTGCCTGACCACCAGTCGGGCGTTTCGCAAGACGTCGATCGAGAGCTATCCCAACCTCAGGGCCTACCTCGGCCGTATCGGTCGGCGACCTGGCTACCAGCGAGCGATGGCGAAGGCTGAGCCGGGCTTGGCGCCGATGCTCACCTGATTAGGGGCTCCGAGGCGACACTGCGGTGGCGTCGGTCCAACGCTGGCTTTCCTCCGGTAGGCGGACAGTTTCGCCCGCAAACTAGAGGTGCGCCCATGCAAGCAGTCCCGCTCATACGGCCGCTACGTCTCGCTTACCAGTGTAGGTCTTGTGCTGCTGCGCGTGCGTATTCTCCTGAGGAAGTTCTTTCACTCGCTCCTGTGATCCTATTCTGGCGTGACGCCGGTCGCTGAGACGGGCATGCGCTAGTGTCGCTCACGAATGAGCGCTAGCATTCTCATCTAGCCTCACCCAGGGAGAACGCCATGGCTCATAATGGCCTCATCGCAAAAACTCAGGCTGGTCAAGTTGAGGGTTCCGTCGAAGACGGCATTTTTGCCTTCAAAGGCGTGCGCTACGGCGCCGACACATCCACGACCCGCTTTGCCGCGCCAAAGCGCCCGGAGCCCTGGTCGGACGTCAAGGACGCCTTTGCATACGGCTGCTCGACCCTTCAGGCGGAAGGCGGTGATGGTGGCGGTCTGTTCAAATCCTGGCGACCCAACCCACCTTTGCCCATGAGCGAGGATTGTCTATTCCTGAATGTTTGGACGCCCGCCCTGCGCGACGGTGGCAAGCGGCCCGTCATGGTCTGGCTGCATGGCGGCGGCTTTGTCACCGGCTCTGGCTCAAGCCATGCCTATGACGGCGTTCGCCTCGCCGAGCGGGGCGATGTGGTGGTCGTCACGGTCAATCATCGGCTCAATACCTGGGGACATCTTTATCTGGGGTCGTTTGGGCCGAGATTCGCGGACTCCGGCAACGCCGGCATCCTGGATTTGGTCCTGGCGCTGGAGTGGGTCCGCGACAACGCCACCGAATTCGGTGGCGATCCGGGCAATGTGACGATCTTTGGCGAGAGTGGCGGCGGCTGCAAGGTGTCGATCCTCATGGCGATGGATGCCGCGCAAGGGCTGTTCCATCGCGGGGTAGTGCAAAGC
Organism: Rhizomicrobium sp.; assembly: GCA_036512455.1. GTDB lineage: Bacteria > Pseudomonadota > Alphaproteobacteria > Micropepsales > Micropepsaceae > Rhizomicrobium. The sequence goes on along the minus strand of DATCAT010000019.1, from coordinate 40,849 downwards.
GGCCCGCTCATCCAGGTGACGCCGGCTAAACAAGCCAGTGCTGCGGCGCAGGCCGTCGTCGACAGGCTCGGGCTGACTGAGGCAACAATCGACAGAATTCTGACGTTGCCACCTAAGGAGATCCAACGCGCCGTGCGGGCCGCAACGGCCGAGGGGGTAGCCGGCATCGGCGCAGGACCCGTGCTCGATGTGCGCAGTATCACGCGCCATCCGTTTCATCCGGACGCCGCTCCCCAAGGCAAGCCCGTGCCGATGATGATTGGCGTCAACCGGACCGAAACTTCGCTGTTGACCGGCGCCGCCAGGCCCGAGCTGTTCGATCTGACCTGGGATACTTTGCCGGAACAGTTGGGCCAAACACTGCCTGGCTACGATGTCGAGACCATTCTTTCGGAATATCGCAAGCTTCATCCCACGTACGGCCCGGCGGAGGTCTATTTCACCATAACGTCGGATCGCGGTTTCTTGCGCACCAGCGTTGTCCAGGCCGACCGCAAGGCCGATCAGGGCGGGGCACCCGTGTTCTTCTATCTGCTAGACTGGAACACACCGGTTGCCGGCGGCAAGTGGCTGTGTCCACATGCCCTCGACATCGGATTTGTGTTCGACAATGTCGCCAAATCGGAGTCGATGTCCGGGATCGGGATCGAGCAGCAAAAGCTCGCAGACATTATGAGCGAGTCCTGGCTTGCTTTCGCTCGTTCTGGGAACCCAAACAACGCGCTGGTTCCCAAGTGGCCAGCCTACGATTCGAAGCGCCGTCCTACAATGATCTTCGGCACGACGCCCTACGTCGTCGAAGATCCCCGGATGCGGGAGCGGGCGTTGTTCAAACGCGTACCGCAGGGTGCGTCAGCCTAGGGCCTGGCCCCAGCTGACGGGTCCGCGAGGTCCGATCTCGATATTCCCAGAATTCGGCCAACAATTGCCGCGGACGCTGAAACTCAGCGCGCCACGCGCGATGCTGTACCAGCACTTGGCGACGGCGCACTGACCATAACTATGAATTATCGGCATGGACCGAGCCGATCGGGCGCGGCACCGAGTTCGAGGACTCCGCTCGAACGCTGCCATGTCAACCAACCCGGTCCGGCGAAATCCATAGTTATTCAAGTCGCTTGATATCCACTCGGGCAGTTCGTAGCAACGCCGCATCAATGGGTTACTTGATCATTCTCCCAACATGCTCCCAATTGCTGCGGCGAGTTGTGGCGCGGGCGAGCCATCACCACAGGCGGATTCGCTGTTCAGGTGCAAGGTAATATTTGTCACCGGGCTTCACATCGAACGCGTCGTACCATGCATCGATATTGCGAGTTGTTCCGATGACTCGGAATTCCGCCGGGCTATGCTCGTTGGACAAAGTTTGTGTTCGCAAAGCGCTCTCACGCTGTTTCTGTCGCCAGATTTGCCCGAAGGCGAGGAAGAAGCGCTGATCACCGGTATATCCGTCCATCACCGGCGCCGGCTTGCCACCCAACGACAGGTGATAGGCCTTGAGCGCGATGGTCAGGCCCGCAAGGTCGGCGATGTTCTCGCCCAGCGTGTTGGCGCCGATGACGTGAAGCCCCGGAAGCGGTTCGTAGGAATCGAACTGCTTGACTATCATAGTGGTGCGTGAATCGAAGTTGGTGCGGTCCTCCTTGGTCCACCAGTCGCTGAATACGCCTTCGCCGGTATACTTGCTGCCCTGGTCGTCGAAGCCATGGCTGATTTCATGGCCGATCACCGCGCCGATACCACCGTAGTTCACGGCATCGTCGGCATTGGGGTCGAAGAAGGGCGGTTGCAAGATAGCTGCCGGAAACACAACTTCGTTGAACGACGGATTGTAGTAGGCATTGATCGTCGGCGGCGTCATGCCCCATTCGGTCTTGTCTACCGGCTTGTCGAGACGCCTCACCTCGCGATTGGATTCGAATACGTTGCCGCGCTGGATGTCGCCGATCAGGTCGTTACGGGCAATTCGATAGGCCGAATAATCCAGCCAGTGGCTCGGATAGCCGATCTTGGGCGTGAACTGGTGGATCTTCTGGAGCGCCTTGGTCTTTGTCGCGTCACTCATCCAACTCAGCGTCTGGATGTCGACCTCGTAAGCCTTGAGCAGATTGGACACCAGAGCATCGGCTTTGGCCTTGGCTTCCGGCGGGAAATACTTGGCGACGTATAGCCTGCCCAATACCTCGCCCAGCGCACCGTCGAGCAGATGCACGCCACGCGTCGGGCGGTCGAGCTGCTGGGTACGGCCGCCGAGCACCGTGCCGTAGAAGGCAAAGTCGGTATCGTCGAACCGCTTCGGCAGGTAGGCCGAGAAGACGTGGAGATAGTGGACGGTCAGATAATCCCGCCACACCGCGACAGGCGTCGTGGCAAAGATTTTCGCGAGATCAGGAAAGGCGGATTTCTCGGCGATGATGACGGTGCGCTCGCCGTTCGGCGCTGTCTTTGGAATGTGCGCCTCTTTGAAGAATGCGTCCCACGGGAATTCCGGAGCGAGCCGTTTGAGTTCCGAGTACGGCATCGGGTTGTAGGTTTTGTCAGTATCGCGACGGTCGGCGCGGTTCCACTGTGCCTTAGCAATTCTGGCTTCCACGTCGAAGATCGCGGCGGCGCGCTTGTCGGGATCGCTCAAGCCGGCGAGCGCCAGCATGGCCGAGAGATATTTCTTATAGGCGATGCGGGTCGCCTCAAGCGCGGCGTCGTCCCGCAGGTAATAATCGCGGTCGGGCAAGCCGATGCCGGATTGCGCCAGATTGACCGAATAGGCATTGGGGTTCTTGTCGTCCACGCCGATGCCAATGCCGAAGATGCTCTCGGTCGAGAGCGGCACCGAGGCCATGGCCCGCGCCACATCAGTCAAGCTTTTGAGATGCGCTATGTAGGCGAGGTCTTTTCGGACGGGGTTCAGCCCGTTGCGTTCGATCTGATTCTGATCCTCGAACGCGTCGTATAGATCGCGCAGCTTCTTCTCATCGACGCTCAGCGTGGCGTAAGGTTTGGCTTCCAATCCGGCGATGATCTCCTTCATCCGGTTCTCGCTGAGGATTTGCAGGTCCTGGAACGAACCGGTGTTGGAACGGTCCGCCGGGATCACCGCCGTCTTCGACCACTTGCCATTCACATACTGGGAGAAATTGTCGCCGGGCTTGACGGTGGTATCGAGTGATGTGAGGTCAACGCCCCAGGCGCCAAAGGTGGGGCGACCAGCCTCCGGTGCTGCGATGGCGAGCGCGACGCAAGATGCAGCAGCCAGACCCGCCACTGCTAATGAAGCAAATTTACGCATGTGATGGTCTCCGTGCTGTGGTTCCAGGATTGTGTGAACGAAGGCATCGTGGGAACGTCGGACATGGCCGTTGCGCTCCATCCGCCTGTGCTTGAAGTTTACTATTCGCCGACATGTGCACCGTGCAGGCTGGAGCTTCCGGTACTGGGCGAGCTTGTCCGAAAGGACGGCTCGATAGTGCGCATTGTGATTCTGGACCAGGAACAACGCGCACGCGGCGAAATCAGTGCGATCTCTGCCTTGCTGGAACGCAGCGCCCTACAGCCGTCGAAGCTACCGCCGCGCAAGGTCCTTCTGTCCGCCGGCGACGCGGACGGCATTTTGCCATATGCGCGGTCCATCGCGCCGTCGGGAAAGACGTGCGCGACGTGGCGCGGTGGCCTGACGCTGTTGCGCGCTCGCGCCCTGCTTGCGGCCTGCCGCATCACCGCACCGAACTCGCATTGATCTTGAAGAAGATGCCCTTTTCGCCGTTGTTCACGAGGCTGAACAAGCCGCTAACCGTGACCAGCTTGTCGGTCCAGGTGATCGGCGACGGACTGATGACCTCAGCGACTTCGTTTGGCTCGCCCGGCGGGCAGAACATGCAAACTGGCGTGCGCCGAGTCAGCAAAAAGTGCTTGGTGTGATCGGAGCCGTCGAGGGGCAGTACCCAGCCGCTCGCAGTGACCTGCTGATTCGCCATGGCCCTGATCTCGGGCGAGACCGTGATGCTGTAGATGCCGGTGCGGTTGTTATACGCAACCTTACTTCTAATCAGCTTGGACCACAGCGCGTCGTGCGACTTCGGCAATCTGTCCTGCAAGGCTCGCTCGTCGGCCGGCTGGGCATTGGGATCGGTGGTGAGAATCTTCTGCTGCGTCCGAAACCCAGCCGAGAGCAGAAAAACAGGGACGATAAGCGCCAGGATCAGCACCTTGCGGGTCATGATTGCAGCAACTCCTCTATGGGCGTGCGGGCCGCGCGGATGGCGGGGAACAGAGCCGCAATAGCAGCGGCGGCGAAAGCGCCGACAATGAGATAAGTCAAATTGTCGAGGTCGATTTCGGGCTTGAGCAGCAGGCCTGTCTGATCGGCCAACACTTGCGCGCCGCCAAAGACCAGAAGTGCAGACAACCCGATGCCCACAAATAGGGCCGCGATGGCGATCATCATCGCTTCAGCGAAGGCGACAGATGCGAGCGAAAATGGTCCCGCGCCTAGCGCTCGCAGCAATGCCAAATCGCGCGTGCGCGCGTTCATCGTGGCCATCAACGCCGCCGCCGCCGCCGCAGCAGCGATAACAACCAACAGAATGCCTATCGCCGTCGCGGCGACCGTCAGCGGGCGCAGGTAGCTCATGACCCTCGCGACTTCAAAGGTGGGGCTGGCGGCGCTCAGCGTCGGATCGCTTTCGATCAGGCGCGGAACCAGCAGCGCGGCCACCGGGCTCTTGTACGACGCGACGACGGCCGTCGCGGCGTCCGGTAGGTTGACGTAGGACTCCGCCATGCCGGTTTCCGCAGCTTCTTCCTCCTGATGCTTCTTGTGGATGTAGCGGACCGTCTCGATGTCGGTCAGGACGAGGCGGTCCAGCGCCGAACCGGTCGGCGCGAGAATTCCGACCACCTTGTATGGAAACTGCGAATGCATTTCTCCGCCCAATGCGAGACCGTGCGCGCCGATGAAGGTGTCTCCGATCTTGAAGCCGAGCGCACGCGCGGCCTGCGCTCCCAATACCGCTTCGAGTGGCTTGGTCCAGATGCGTCCGCTCGCCAGATCGGCTCGATAGACCCACAGAAGCTTTTCGGTCGTGCCGACGATGCGTAAGCCGTTCACGTTGTCGCCCAAGGCGATGGGCGCAGCGACTCGAATCAGCGGATGACTGGCCGCGGCCATGGCGGCCTTCTCGGAGACCAGGCCGCGTGGGTCGGAAACATGCAGCGCACAACAAAGGACGAGATCGAGCGCAGACCCCTTCGGCCCGATCACAAGGTCGACCCCGCCCCAGGAACGCTCTGCCGCGTCCGGGAGGGCATCGAGACCGACAAAGGCCGTAGAGACGGCCGCGATGCCAAGCGCGCCAACGACGATTGAGAGAAGCGCCTGGCCCCAGCGGCGGCGCAGATAGGCAAAAGCCAGGGCAATGACGTTCATTGCAGGCCCTCCATCTCGACGACCTGGTCAACGGCATCGAGGACACGGCGGTCGTGAGTCGCGACGACCAGGGCCGCATGCTCTGAAACCGCACTCTCCGTCAGGAGGGCCATGATGGTGTCCGTATTGGCGTCGTCCAGCGCCGAAGTCGGCTCGTCCGCCAGCAGCACGGCTGGCCGATTCAAAAGTGCGCGTGCAATCGCGGTACGCTGCGCCTGCCCGTGACTGATGCGGTCGGCGCGTTTGGACTTGACCGACAAGAGGCCAAGACGCTCAAGCAAGCTGTCCAGGCGGGCAGGCTCCGAAAGCGGGTAGTGCGCGCACTGCGCCGCCAGCCAGATATTTGCCCGCACGGTCAGGGCGTCGACGAGGTGAAAGGATTGAAAGACGAGGCCGATCCGCCGTCCCCGGAATCCATCGCGTCCCCCGCGTCCCATGGTCCAAGGATCGGTTCCCTCAATCTTGATGGTCCCGCTCTCGGGCGCCCGAATTCCCGCCAATGCCATAAGCGCAGTCGTTTTTCCGCAGCCCGAAGGACCGACGATAGCGACCGACTGACCGGCCGTTAGATTGAGGTCGGGAAGGCGCGCAAAACGCCTTCCTCCGCGCGCGAGAACAACGTCCTTCGTCGCTAGTATGGATTGCCGGGTGTCTCTCACTGTCATTTTTCACGCCGATTTTGGTCTTGCTGGTTCGATTGCTTTGGAACACCGTTCGGCGCGACATGGCGAAACCACTGTGCCGTCGGAGTATCCCAGTAGGCTGTCTCGTTGCTCTTAATCGCTACATAGGCGGCCACCAGAACTAAGGCGGCGAGGAAGATGAACGGCACCGGGCCGGGAGGGCGGACTCGGCTTTTCCGTGGCCCGTTTACGCGGGCGCGGAATGTTCTCGTTATCACTCGCCGCTTGGTCATTCGTGACCCGCAGATAGGAACTCGCGAGCAACGCCGGTTGCTCGCGAGTCGCCGTTACAGCGATTTCGATATCCCGAAGAAGAAGCCGCGGCGGGGTCCGAACTGCGGCGCACCGACGCCGACGCCCGAACCGTCGCGGATCAGATATTTCTCGTCCAGAACATTGACCACATCGAAGCGGGCCGTGATGGAGCCTACGTCGCCGAAGTTGAAGTCGTGGCTGACACCGAGATTGACCTGCGTATAGGCCGGAACGTGGCCCCCGTTTGGCGTGGCACCGTCGGCGCGTAGACCCGTCCCATAGAGAAGATCGACGCTAAAGCGCGTCATGCGCCATTTGTAAGAAGCGCCTGCCGACACCGAACCGAGCTGCTGGTGATCGAGCGGAATGTAATGCGTCGCGATGTAGGCGAGGTCGCCCGGATCGAACTGGAACTGGCTGGAGACGATATCCCTGCCGACGGCACGCTCGTATGCCGCGTTCACATAGCTGGAGAAATTGTCGCTTTCATAAGCGGCTGTGAACTCCATGCCGTATTGCCGTCCGGACAGGTAGTTGAACGGCGTCAGGATGATCGGCGCGCCAAACTGACCTTCATCGATCAAATTGTGCGACGCCTTGTAGAACGCATCCACGCCGACGGTCATGCCGTGAAACAGAGTCTGATTGATACCGACGTCGTAATAGTCGGCGCGTTCCGCTTTCGGCGTATCGTTGACGGTGTTGGCCGGAGCGGCGGTCGTGTTGGCGAACAGAGCGATATCCGCGCTGGCGACCAATTCGATGGGTGGCGGCGAGAAGTAGCGCGAAAATCCGCCGTGAATGGTGGTCGTATCGGTCGGCGTCCAGACAAAATTGACGCGCGGGCTAACCTGGCTTTCCGCATCGAATGCCTGGAACTGATCGTAGCGCACGCCGAAATTGAGCGTGAAAGACGGGAACACTTTCCACTCGTCCTGGAGATACAAGCCATAGCTCCAGGCGTGCTTGGTCGCATTGTCCGGAATGACCAGCGGCACGTCGCTCAGCTGATTGCCCGCGCCGTCCACACCAAACACCGAAGATGTAGTGCGGCTGGCGATATCGTCGGCCTGATAGACCACGCCCGCGCGGATCGTGTTGCTATCGCCCAAATGATAAGCGCCCTCGGCCTGTACGCCATAGGCCACGTCCCGCTTGTAGGCGGTTTGCGCGATGCCGTTATAGAGCAATTCGCCCAACTGATCCGGCGTGTAGAACAGACTGGAGTAGCGTCCGAAAGCCGAGACAGAGAAGTCTAACGATCCCATCGTGCGCAAATAGCTGACGATGCCGTAGTGCGTGATTTCCCGCTGGTTCTGATTCAAAGCCTCGCTGGGGAATGCGAAGTGTCCGTTCGCCAGCAGCACGTTGTTGCCGGTGCCGGGATCGACCGGGCCGAGACCCACGATGCCGTCCAGACCCGACGGTTGAAGGCCGCGCACGTTCGGAATCTGGAACATGTCGTTGGACGTTCCCAGGATCGCCGTGATGCTGCTGTTCTGGTCCAGAATGTCCTGGAGGAACGCGAAGCCGTGCCATTGCTTGGTACGGTCATGCAGCGGGTCGACGCTGCCGTCAGGCGATTCGATACCCAGCGTGTTCGTCGTGTAATCGCCAGAAACGAAGTAGTTGAGGCTTCCCACCGAGCCGCCATAGTCGATGCTGGGCGTGATCTCGCTGTGACTGCCGCCATAGACCCCGACTTGGCCGCCCGGGGCGAACAGCCCGGTTTTGGTTTGAACGTCGATGATACCTGCGGTTCGGTTGCCGTATTCCGCTGGTAGCGCGCCCGTTATCAGCCGCATCGAGTCCACGAAGCGCGGATTGAGTGTCTGGCCGAAAACCGAAATGCCTTCCGGAATGATGATGCCGTCGATGCGGTATTGCAGGCCGTTATGCTCGCCGCGAACATGCAATTGGCCGAAGGAGTCCTGCGCCACGCCCGGCGCCTGGAGTACGACCTGATTGAGACCGTTGTTCTCGCCGCCGGGCTGGGCGTCGATGTTGGCCGACGTGATTGTATAGGTGGACGCACCGAGATCCGGCTGAATGCCGTTGCGTGCCTCTGCCAGTCTCGCAGCTGTGACGGTGACTGTCTCAATAGTGTCGGCGGTCGCCATAGTTGGCACCGCGATTGCCACCACGGCAAAGGTGGACAGCAGGAATGAACGGAACATTTTTGCACCCTCGGCATTGACGCCTCGCGGCCAGTGCAACGGCACATGGACACTTCGAAGCGATGACATTGTGAATGCGTAAGCGCCGGGCAGGCCGTCAGGCCGTGCCACAGCGCTACGCGCTTAAGTCAGCAATGTCAGGCGAGAGGGGGAGCGCGACCGTACCAGCTGTGCGAAACCGCCCGGATGATCGCTGCCGGCACGATCAAGAATGGTGCGACCGTCGCTATCAGGACCGGCACCGGGAACACGGCGGGAACCGGCGTTACGTATGCGCCGGAGTGCAGGTATTCTTGGCAAAGTGGGCAACGGGCGGGATCGTCCGTCGGCGCACTCGGCTTCTGGTCACGATTGAGTGAAGGGGCGGCTTTCGCGGCTACATTTTGAGCGGCGACCTGCTGAACGCCAAAACCCTGCTCCGACTGAGCGGGAATATGGATGTGTGTCTGTGTGGCGAAGCCGGAGAAAATAAAGGCCAGAAGCGCAAACGCCGAAATGACGCCGCGCAGCGACAAACCCGTGGTTTGCCTCGTGCGCGCCCTTCCGACTCTGCTGCTTCTTGCTTGCAACGTCTCGCGTCCAAGTACGTTTGCCACCGCGTTACACACGATTTTCGGTTCGTTGGCAACCAAGTACCCCGGAGTCCTTAACAAGGGAGCGCGCGCCCACGAAGTCCAAATCAAGCAGTTCTCGATAGTTCCTCCAAATTCAGGTGGGTGTTCTTGGAGCTAGAGCCGGACCAGCGATGAGATTTTGGGTGCGCTAACGAGGCAACAACGGTCGCCGAATAGCTGCAAACTGCGAAACTCGGGAAGCGAGACTCGCCCCGCTGACATTCCGGTGAACAGAATACAGCATTCTGTTCACTTCTTTCTCGGCGGTGGCCGCCGGAGATTCATCTCAGCGATATTTCTCAATTATCGCTAGTTGGCTGCTACGAAGGCGCGGCGCACACGGCGCCGTCGCCGTCAACCCCTATTTGATCATCGAATGCGCCCCGCGATGCCGATCGCAAGTGATGATGGTCGCGGCCTTGCAAGTGTACTTAATAGGTGTCCTCGGACAATTGAGGACCCACCATGCATCTCCCGAACTCTCCAGTACCAAGCGCCCATTTTTCCGTGACAACGGAAAAGCGTCCCCTGATGGATCTCGTCCAAGAGATCGTCACCAACTCGCGCAAGAACGACGACCACATCATTGCAAACGCAATGCTCGTGCGCGAGGTCAAGATCCGCGTTGAAAGCGGTGAAGTAGGCTCCGGTATCAAGTGGCTCGTATGGGCCGGCGAACATTTCAAGCTCAGTAAGACCACGCTCTACAAGCTCGTCAGCATCGCAAATGCCACTGACCCGTGGGCAGCACTTCGCGAGTTTCGCTCCCGCGAATGTCGCACCCAGAAGGCACATCGCCACAACGAAGCGAGTGGCGATCTCGAGAGGCAGGCGCTGATTAGGCTTATTCGCGCCCTTCCGAAGGAAGAGGTGCGAAAGCTGCACAGCCACGCGAAGTCGCTCTATGCAATCGCGAAATCGAAGAGGTAATCACAGATGAACAACATCATTCTCGAAAACTGCCTGATCGCCAAGCTGCGTCCGCGCGCCCGCAACCCGCGAACGCATTCCAAGAAGCAGATTCGCCAGATCGCGGACAGCATCAAGGAGTTTGGCTTTCTCAACCCGGTCTTGGTTGATAAGGACTATGGCATCATCGCCGGACACGGTCGTGTTGAAGGCGCCAAGCTTCTGGGAATGACCGGAGTGCCGACGGTCCGCGTCGATCATCTCACCGAAACTCAGATCCGCGGCTATGTCATCGGCGACAATAAGATCGCACTTAACGCAGGATGGAATGTCGAGCTGCTCAAGCTTGAATTGAAGGAACTTTCGGAAAACCTCGGCTTCGATGTGACTCTGACAGGCTTCGAAACCGCCGAAATCGATCAGCTAATCATCGGAGAGGAAGCCGATCCGGACGACACAGTTCCCGCTGTCGACACGACCCGCCGCGCCGTATCGCGGCCAGGCGATCTGTGGCGGGTAGGCCGCCATTTCGTCCTCTGCGGCGATGCGACGAAGGCGGAATCCTATCGCGAGCTGTTGCAGGGTGAGGAGGCGCAGATGGTCTTTACCGATCCGCCCTACAACGTACGGATCCAGGGACACGTCAGTGGCCTCGGAAAGGCCAAGCATGAGGAGTTCGCCATGGCTTCAGGCGAAATGTGCGCGTCGGAGTTCACCCGGTTCCTCTCGGACGTGTTCCTCAATCTAGCCAACTACAGCGCCGACGCCTCGATACATTATATATGTATGGATTGGCGCCACATGGGTGAAGTGCTTGAAGCCGCCAAGGACCGCTACACCGAGCTCAAGAACCTCTGCGTCTGGGCGAAGACGAACGGTGGGATGGGCAGCTTCTACCGCTCCCAGCACGAACTGGTCTTCGTCTATCAGGCCGGTGCCGGGTCTCACATCAACAACGTCGAGTTGGGCAAGCACGGGAACTACCGCACCAATGTGTGGTCGTACGCGGGCATGAATTCCTTCGGCGCCAACCGCGATGCAGAGCTCGCGCTGCATCCGACGGTCAAGCCCGTCGCACTGGTCGCCGATGCGATCAAGGACGCATCCAAGCGCAACGGAATCATACTCGACGCTTTCGGTGGCAGTGGGACCACACTCCTGGCCGCGCATCGCACGGGAAGGCGGGGCTATGCACTCGAGATCTCGCCGCAATATGTCGACACGATCGTCAAGCGGATGGAGGACGCAACCGCCGAGAAGGCGGTGCTCCATAAGACCGGCGAGTCGTTCAGCGCGGTTCGCGCCTGGCGCGAAAGCGGCTTGGAATGATGGGTGCGGAGAAAGGAGGGGCACAATGAGATAAATGAACCGCGCGGCCGGCGCGAACACGGCGACGTCAATCCCGAAAATGAAGATGAAGATGAAATGGGAAAGGAGAACAAACCAATTCAGTCGTGGCCCTAGGAGGGCCTTAGTGCATGTCAAACGAAGAGAATACTGAGTCGACGGAAGATGCAGTCGGCTACAAGAACCCGCCCAAGCAGCATCGCTGGCAGAAGGGCGAAACCGGCAACAAGCGGGGCTCCAGCAAGAAGGTGAGGGCACGTGGTGTCAACCACCTGCACGATGCAATGGGTGAACTTGTACCCGTTCAGGAAGGCAATAAGACTGTCTACCGCACGATGAAGCACATCGCTGTACGTACCCGGGTCGATGGGGCAGCAAAAGGCGACATGGCCGCGCTGCGCGAACTGTTCAAGCTGCGGGACGCTCCCGATGGTGCCCAGCCTACGGAGCGGCCTATCGTTTTCTCGCTCGAAGAGATACAAGCAGCAATTCCAGTCGAAGGCCTCTTCAACTCCCCAAATATCGTGTTCATCAGGGCGCCCGATCCGGCGAAGGTTCAGAGTGACCCGGCCAAGGCCGCACCAGCACCAAAGCGCAGGCGCCGCCGCCCGCCCAGCGAGCCGAGGTCGCAGACCTTTCAGGCGCTGATCGACTTCGAGATGGTGCGCCGCATCTCAATCACCAATCGCGCAAGCGGCAAGGTCGAGAATGTGACCATGCGCGAGGCAATCGTGCGTCAGCTCGTGCGCGCCTTCGCCAAGGGCAAGCGGGGTGCGATGCCCCTGGCGCTGAGGCTCAACCGGCCGACACCAGTGGCCCGGGACATGCAGACCTATGTCGAGATTCCGCACGACTACGTGTTGCCTGCAGACTGTGCGGGGACGGAGTGGAGGCCAGAGCAGGATCGGACGAACTAGGTAGAGCGCAGCTTGCGGACTGGCGGATCGAGCAGAGTGCCAATAGGTACTTTAAACGTTTCCGCCAGTTTCGCGACGACCGTGATGGTTGGATTGCGGACGCCGCGTTCCAGGCCGCTGATATAGGTGCGGTGAATCCCGCTTTCGAAGGCGAGATCCTCCTGCGAACACGCCTTTTCGCGCCGAAGTCGCTGAATATTCAGGCCAAGTTGCCGCCGGACGTCCATGGCCCGAGGGGACAGCCATGCAGCCTATCGATCTACAGCCGATGAGTCACAATCTGCTTGACTGGGTCTGAGCGGCAAGCGTTCCTGTCGGCATGGAAACGGGCCGGCCAGCCAAGACATTTTCTCTCACCAGCACCCAACGCGGTGCCATCGGCGAATCTGTGGTCGCAACCGGCCTGATGCTGGCGTCAGGCGGGCAGCTGTCTCCCTATCGACCCGTCGCCGACGATGACGGGGTGGATTTATTGCTGGTCGATAAGCTCAGCCGGTCCATCGTGCAGTTGCAGGTCAAGTGCCGGACGAAGGTCGACAACGAGAAGGCCCAGACCGTCCAGTTCGACGTGCAGACCAATACCTTCGCCGAAGGAGCTAGAGGGTTCACTCTCGGTATCTTGTTGGACGGCGCGGTCCTCCAGAAAGCCTGGCTGATCCCGCTGGCGCAGCTTCGTACTGTGGCCCGGCAGGGCGATGATAAGCTGGTGGTGGTCGCCTCGGCCAAGCAAGACAGCCAGGACCGCTATCGTCCCTTCCGACATGGTGACTTCGAGTCGATAGCCCGTGTTATCCTGGACGGTGCGCACTGAACCTGCAAAACCCGACTGGACTTTGGACGCACAGCAAGCACTGCTTGGCGCATGACGTTGTCTTCGAAGGCCTCTGAACGGTTGCGCCGCACCTGCGTGCGCGCCATCATGGTTCTCGAAGACACGCACGAGCCGGTCATGCGCGGGCAGCGCCCGGGTGCTGATCCGAAAACCTATCGCAGAATCGCGCAGCAGTTGCGCCTTAGCGCGCAAGCCCTGATTGCAGCGGCTGACGAGGTCAGCCGGACGCTTGACCAGGCTGGCATCGCTGGCTCAAAGGCCCAGCGCCGCCGCTAACGACACCTGAGCGTTCGATGCTCGTTGCGCGTCGATCTTCGCCAGAAGATTGCTCCGCAATCGCTCGACTTCCCCGCAACAGGAAGCGTTGCTGTGTACGCCCGCAAGTCGCGGCGTCTTCAGCCCGCTAGCGGGCTTTCGGCAGTGACGGCGGATGCCGTCGCAACCGAACGGAGTCCACAATGAACCTCACGAATGCACAGCAGACAATCCTGGCTCATGCCGCCAGCCGCGAAAGTGGCGCCATCCTGCCACTGGCCAAGACGATCCGCCTTAATAAGGGTGCGGCCACCCTAGTCTTGAAGAGCCTCCTCAAGCACAAGCTGGTCGCCGAGCGCCCTGCCGAGGTGAACGGCGAAGCATGGCGCAAGGCCAAGGACGGCGCTCGCTTCACCCTCACAGCGACAAAGGCCGGTATCGAAGCCGTCGGCAGTCGGCCCCACCAGTCCGAACCTGAAACCGCACCCCCGAACGGCAAAGTGCGCATGAAGAAGGCGCAGGGTGCTCGGCCCGGCTCCAAGCTTGCGATCCTGATCGGCCTGCTCTCGCGGAAGGGCGGTGCGACCATCGAGGAGGCCGCCGAGGCGACCGGCTGGCAGCATCACTCGGTGCGTGGCGCTATCAGCGGTGCGCTCAAGAAAAAGATGAGTCTGGGCGTCACCTCGGTCGCTGATGCCAAGCGCGGCCGGGTCTACAAGGTGAAAGCTGCCGCGTGATCCGCAACGACACCGATCTAAAGGCCCATCTCGACCACCTGTCCAAGCTCGGCGTGCCACAACTGCGCGCCGAGTGGACCAGGGTCTATGCGCTTTCCGCTCCCCGGCGCATCAGCCGCGACCTACTCCTGCGCGGGATCGCCTATCGCATCCAGGAGCAGATGTATGGCGGCTTGAAACCCGCCACTATCAAGAAGCTTCGGCAGATTGCAGCCGCGGCAAAGGAAGGCCGCGAATTACCTGTGGCGTCTAAACGCGAGCTGCAGCCGGGTGCCCGGCTTCTCCGGGAGTGGGACGGCCACACCCATATCGTGGAGGTCGTCGCAAATGGCTTTGCGTGGCAGGGTAAGACCTATCGGTCCCTCACCAAGATCACCCGGCTGATCACGGGCATTTCCTGCTCCGGACCCAAGTTCTTCGGGCTGCGAGACAAGCGACAGCGCTTCCACCCGGACGCCGGCAAGCTGTCGGAGCGACTGCGATGACTGCGCCGCGCAAGACCCTGCGTTGTGCGGTCTACACCCGCAAATCCTCGGAAGAAGGGTTAGAGCAGGACTTCAACTCCCTCGAGGCTCAACGGGAGGCCGGCGAAGCCTATATAAAGAGCCAGGCGCACGAGGGCTGGCGGCTGTTGGCCGAGCGCTTCGACGATGGCGGCTTCTCCGGCGGCAGTCTCGAGCGACCAGCGCTCAAGCGGCTTTTGGAGCAGGTTCGCGACAAGCGAATCGACGTGATCGTCATCTACAAGATCGACCGGCTGACCCGTTCGTTGATGGACTTCGCCAAGCTCGCCGATCTCTTCGAGAAACAGGGCGTCTCGTTCGTCTCCGTCACCCAGCAGTTCAACACCACGACCTCCATGGGCCGTTTGATGCTGAACGTCCTTCTGTCCTTCGCCCAGTTTGAGCGCGAGATCACCGGCGAGCGCATCCGCGACAAGATCGCGGCCTCCAAGAAGAAGGGCATCTGGATGGGCGGCAACGTGCCTGCCGGCTACGACGTGAAAGACCGCGCGCTGGTCATCAACGAGCAAGATGCCAAGACCGTGCGATCCCTGTTTCGGCTTTACACGGAGCTGGGCAGCGTGCGGAAGGTCTGGGCTGAAGCGCAGCGCCTGAAACTTCGCACACCTGTGCGAAGGAGCACGACCGGGCAGGTCTCGGGCGGCAAGCCGTTCGACAGTCACAACCTCTATCATCTTCTCTCTAGCCCCATCTACATCGGCCAGCTTCCTCACAAGGGGCAGGTCTATGACGGCAAACACCCGCCGCTCGTCACCCCCGCGCAGTGGAAGGCGGTGCAGGACGGAATCGCGGGCAACCGGGTGGACCGTCGATACGGCCGCAGCCACAAGAACCCCAGTCCGCTGGCGGGTCTGCTGTTCGATGCCAAAGGCACGCGCTTCACGCCGACCCACACGCGCAAGGGCACGCAACGCTACCGCTACTATGTCGATCCGGCGCTCACCACAGGTATGACGCCAGCTAAGGCGCACCTTCCGCGTATTCCGGCGCTGGAGATCGAGCATGGGGTACGCAAAGGGCTTGCTCAGTTTCTCAACGACCCCAAGGCGCTGCTGGCGGCGCTCGGCAAGGACGTGAAGGGATCGCTCGCCGAACGTGCGCTCAAGCAGGCGCGCGCGTTGGCGGAGGATATTCTGGATGCCACGCCGACAACTTGGATGCCGCTGGTCGGGTCGGCGCTCGAGAAGGTTGTCCTTCGCGACAATGCTATCGGCCTATCATTCGCGGCGACGGTGCTTCGTTCGATTTTGCTCGAGCAAGCTGGCGAACGCGATCTGCCGGCAGCCTGGACGCGCAGTGACACGCCTCTCGTCGAGTACCGCGTTTCGGCACAAATCCGGGTGCGCAAAGGCGCCATGAAGGTGGTGATCGGCGCCGAAAACAGAGTGGCCGGCGAGACGGATCAGGTTCTGCTTAAGACCTTGGCCAAGGCGTACGTGTGGGCCGAGCGGCTCAGAGATGGCAGCGCGGATTCGGTCTTAGAGATCGCCAAAACCGAGGGGCTTACACAGTCGTATGTGACCCGCGTGTTGAGGTTGGGGTTTCTGGCGCCGAATATTATCGACGCGGTCCTGAAGGGAGGCGCGATGGCGGATCTGACAGCAGACCATTTGCTGTTGCATGTGGACGTGTCGCCCTTGTGGTGTCAGCAGGCAACTAACTTCAGAGACGGCTGCTCCTGACCCAACGCGGACAAGTGGGTGGAGGAGTTCCCCAACACTTCCCAAGCCGAAGTCAACTCTTGGTCTAGGGCGGAATGTCTGGGCCTCTAGCATTTTCTGTTGCTGGCGGGTCTGTCTGCATACCAAGAGCTCGATGGATAGCGACGAACTTGATTCGAACGTCGTTCCGGAAACGGAGTTGATGTTTGAATCGGACAACGGCCGTCAATCTTCCCTGGTTTGGAGTCGGCAATTACAGTCTGTGCCCGCCCGGGAGACCAGTGATGCTGCAGCGCGTCAGATAGAAGAGAACGGCGGCGCCACAGGGTCCAACTCCTCTTGCTCAAGCGCCCTTCCTTGGTCGCCTTTCAGCCAGCGCGCCAAGGCGCCGATATCGCCACCTCTCGACGAGAGCTTTTCCAGCCCCGTGCGCGAGGTCAGAGGCGAACCAAACGCCACTGCAAGATCTGGGCGCATGGCGTGCAGCCGGAGTGGGACGCCAAAGGTATCTTCCAAATGCGCCGCGATGCGTACGCCGCCGGCATCGATATCGCCCCAATGATAAAGTGGTGTTGGACCGAGCGCGCAGGCCTGCTGCACTACATGGGTCATCGCCGAGAGCACATCTCGGGCCGGAAAACCGTCCGTCAGAAGGGCGATATAGTTGCCGCCAATCTCCGAGCAGAATCGCCAGAAGCTGGTCGGATTCTCGATCGTGATCACATAGTCGACATGATGCGCCACTGCCGCTTGCTGCGCCACGGCCCAAGGCAGCCCGAGAAAGGGTTCTCCAGCACCGCGCAGAGTCAGGCTGCCGGACTCTATATGCAATGGGCCTTTGACCTGCAGCAGATGGGCTCGGCGGACAATACCGCTCGCCTCAAGGATTTCTCGTGGTTCCTCGTCGGCAAGGGCTGGATCGTAGCGCCGCAGCAACCTCGCCACCCGACCTTCGTTACGCTCAAGCGCCTTGCTGTCCTTTACGGTTCGGCGGGAGAATGTCCGATGATCCACGTCGCGACCCGACAGATGCACAATCCCGTGCGCAAGCTGCAGCACGATGGCGAGCTGATCGACGTCCTTCGGTCCGAAGCCCAAATACTCCTTGTTGCTGGCCCACGCCGACACGGCTTCTGATGCAATTTGCGCAAAAAAAGCTTCGGAGAGCAGGTGTGAGATCCGGGTCGCCATTGCCGCCTGCGCGGATCGGGCAATCTCCCCGGCAGGCGTACGAGCGAGAAAGGCGTATAGCTTTCCCGCGTCTTGCAGCCGTACCCGTGCATATTCGCCGGTAAAGTGCGCCATCCGCTCGGCTTCGAGCACGATGGCGCCCGTTCGCTGGGCATCGCGCAGGACACGGTGAAATTCATCCTGCGCCGCTGGCGTTGCAACGGTCCGATAGTCGAGCTTCTGGGTTATGGCGCGTTGACGCTGTTGTGGTGCTTCCATCCGATCCAATAACCGGTGCAGGAGCCCCTCCGCTGCCGACACCTCATTCGGCGGCATCTTCGCGTCCCCGCTTTACGCGCTCCTCGAAGAAAGTCTTGGGTTTGTGCATGGGGTTCTCGGCCAAGAGCAACGCGCGAGCTGGTGCATGAAAGTGCTGCGCGGTCGCCTGAATCGCACGCCCGCGCCGAATGATGGAAATTAGTGTGTCGAACGTCTCCTGATAAAGGGCTTGATGCGTCTTGGGGGCGGCCATGACGAGCTGCAGACCCAGCTTCTGGTAAAACTGAATCACCTTGTAGATGTTATCAGGATCAAGCTTCTCGAACGCTTCATCCATGAGCAGCAGGGCGGACTGGGGCGGCGCGTCCTGGCTCCCGCCGAGATGGTTGTGATAGGCGGCGGACGCTGCAACGCCAAGGCAAATGTAAAAGGGCACGAACTTCTGACCCCCACTGGCCTTCCCGCGGCGTTGTTCCAGATCGGAGATCTTGCGGAAGCTCTGATTGGGGTCGCAAATGTCAATGCTGAACCGAAAGTAGCTTCGATAATCGGCCAGCTCGCGCAAGCGTCGACGAGTGGCCGCGTCGTCCGCGCTCTCAAGCGTGAGCATTTCGATCAGCTCTTTGATTTTTACTTGGTCGGGATCGCTTGCGTCGGTTTCTGCTTGCATCAAAGCCGTGGCCTTCGGCGCAATAATGTCGATGCGGTCGATGAGATAACGGATCGTCTCCTTGTCAGGATCGCGCTCCTGTCTGATCTGGTAGACTTCGCTCATAAACACGCTGCCGCGCAACGCGCGATTCAGGTCTTCCTTCGTGCGATCGACCGCGTCGATATTGGCGCTCAGCCGGCTCAGAAAATCATGCACCATGGTCTCCACCAGCGCCGCCACCGCTTTGTCGACCTGCACTTTGAAGCCGCGAAGAACCGTCTCGGTGAGATGGCGATGGCGCAAGCTGATCCAATCGTACAGAAGGACTGTTCGTTCGCCCTCCAATTCGTTCGCCCAATCGAAGCCAGGATGCTGCTCGGGATCGTTCTGCACATAGTCCTGGATGGCCGTAACGAGCCGATTGACCGCGACGCGTTGCAGCGATCGCTTGTCCTTTATTAGAGTCTCATAATGATTGCGCACCTGCGCCATATGTTGGTGTGCGCCGCACTCCAACCGATAAGCGACGCGGGCGCGACGGACGAAATGTTCCAAGCCCACGGATGGCGTGTGCCGGCTGAGCCTTCGCTCCAGTGGTGGAATAGCGTCCAGCGCCTGTTGCCCGGCCTTGCGTCGCGACTCGAGATTCATTTCGTTGGCCTTCCGCAGGCCGGCGCGCTTGTCCGTCAGCTCGAGTTCTTTGGTTTTTTCCTCGCGTTGCTCCTGCAGATAGGCCTTCAGATCGCTCTCGCAGCGGGTTTTCTCATCGAGAAGATCGCTCGGAATGTCCGTTTCAAGCTCGGCGACTAAGTCCACCAAACGCCGGCTTTCCCGATCCGCGGTATCTAGCCGGTCGAGAACCGCCAGATTGTCCACGCGGTCGTCGATCAGCGTCGAACTTGCTTGCCGCAGCGCTTGGGAAAGGGCGTGCAGACGTGTTTCCCGTTCCCGCGCTGTCTGCAATTGGTTGGTGAGTTCGGTTTGCTTCTCCGTGAGCTGAGCGATCTGCTCACCGCGCATGGATTTTCCGAGCTTGGGGATGCTATCAAGCCGTCGGTACTCGATGCCGCGACCGTGGGCGAATTTGCCATCGGCAGATGCAGCCACGTCACCTTTACGGATGTCGTCGGCCGAGCGCGCCCGCACAATGCGGCCCAGGCGAACATTGAGGAAGGCACGCGCGTAACGGTTCTCCGTTCGCACGACTTCGGCCAACGTGTTGCGACCGATTTCGCCATCCTGACGCGACGTATTCTCGGTCTGAACAAGCTTGGCTCTGGTGCGCTTGTAGTTCTGGTCGAAGTGAGCGTAGGCGCGATCCATATAACCTGGTTCGACAATCACGGCGTCGCACCAATCCCCAAGGACCGCCTCGACAATGCCCCGCCAATTGCCGTGCGCGGTATCAATATCCGCAACCTCGGACAGACTCTTCGCGGAAATCTGCATCCGCGCCATGTCAGCCAGAAAGTCTTGCGTATCAGGCGACATTAGCGTGCCACCGGTCTGCAATGGCTTGAGTCGCCGTTCTACCTCGGTCAGTTCCTGGCCAAGGCGCGCCCGCTGTGTCGTAGCGTCTTGGTATAATTGCTCGAAATAAGCGCGAACGGGCGATAGTGGCGGTACCGCTGAGAGAACGGTGGTGATGGCCTTACCGTCCTTCGGCCATCCCGCATGGTATGTGCCGATTGTTGCCAACTGACGTTCAGACAAACTCCTCAACTCTGCAAACTGTCCGCTCGGAAACTGCGGGCTACGCGTCACCTCGCGCAGCGCATTCAGCCCATCAAAGATCGGCTTGGCCTGGGCGACAGCTGCCTTACGTCGCGCGTCCTGCACGTCGAGAGCATTCCTGGCATCGCGCACTTGATCGTAGGCGGCTATGCCCGCGATTTGGCGGTTCACGGATTCAAGGCGGCCTCGCGCGTACTCGATGTTGTCGGCCAGAGTCTGCTGGTAGGATTCGATGCTATCGAGCTGCTCTTGCAGCCGGGTCAGTTCGGTGCGCTGCTGCTCGATGGTGGTCCTAAAGCGATCATATTCCGCGCGACTGGCGCCATATGCCCACACGCGCGCCTGGAATTGATCCTCCATGACGCGGATCGTGGAGGCACGGATCGTCTCGACGGTCCCAATCTCCGCTTCGATCCGCGCGATGTCTTTCTGCATACTGCGCCATGTATTGTAGCGCGCCTGGAAGGTCTCGATCTCAATCGGCAGATCGTCGAGGAGAAATCGCTTCACGAAATCGGTAACGCTGGTGATTTGGGCGATGTCGAAGGACAGGGCTTGCCGCATCGCCGCGCGGGCACGATCGGGGTCCAGCTGTGTCCCGCGTGCATTGCCGTTCACGAGAGAATAGAGATGGCGCAGAAAGCCGCGGTTGTTCTGCCGCGGATAAGTCTCGAATTCATGTCCCTTGCGTCGCTGTTCGTCCAGGAAGCTCTGCCAAGCCTTCTCTTCGTAGCCTTTCCCGCGCGGGTTTACGAAGTCTTCAAAGCGCAGGATATGATCCTCGATAATAAAGAGACCGAGGACATTCTCGTCGCTTAACGAAACCTTGGCCTCGAGACAGACGCCGGCCGTGCAGAGCCGCTTGCCGTCCTCGCTCTCAAATCCCAGTGCGAGGTAGGTAATGCAGGCCTGCCGTTCGAACCCGTTGCCATCGTCAAGCAGCCCCAGGCACGCTTCGCGCACGGTCCGCGTGCTGCGACCACCCTCGGAGACTCGGCTATTCAGATCGAGGTAGCGCTTGTTGAGACCCGTCATCACGATCTGGATGGCGTCGAGCAACACCGACTTGCCGGATCCGTTGCCACCTAAGAAAACTGTGTTGCCGCGACCCGATATCGGAAAGTCTTGACCGTAGAGGTAGAAATTGACAGCGGTTATATTCCGCAAGATGAAGAGCTGAGGCAGGCTCATTGAGCATCCTCTTCTAGACGCTCTTCATGGCCGTCCGCCGCTTTGTTGCGGTCCTCGGCAAGCGCGCCCCAGGCCTGTAAGCGCGTGAGGAAGGATTCGTCCACGACATCGGTGATGGTTGGACGGATGGTCACGTCCACAGATTGCTGCAGGGACTCTGACTGGTCGAATGTCACGAGCCCCCGGCGCTTAAATTCAATGAGGATGTCTCGCAACTCGCCCGGCCGCAGCTTGCGCGATCCCATGGACGTAAACACGGTCTGGATCTCGTCTTCCTCAACCAAGACCTGGGCACCGTCGACGAAATAGCCTTTGCGCGCCCCTTCGTCGTAGAGCAGCCGCAGACAGAGAAGCACAATGGTCTCTTGGGTCGGAACCCGCGCATTGTTAAACGCGGACGGGCTCACATAGCCGACATAGCCCCAAGCATCGCTGAAGATCAGGCGAAATCCGAAGCTTGCGAACACATCCTTGAAGTAGTCGAGATTGCGCGCGACGCGCTCAAAGTGGTTAGCGCCACCGAAATCACCACGCGAGATGAACTGCCGATGCAGAACACGGTTGGCGGTTTCCACCAATTCTTCTGCCGTGACGTTAGGGTCGTTGTTAGCGGCACGGGTGGCCCAGCGCGAGACCGTCATTCCTCGGTGCTCCGCCGGCGGACATAAACCGTCGGCCCAGAGACAAACCGGTTGGATGTTGGCGAGGGGCCTCCCCGGCGAAACTCTAAACCCGGCAGGCTGTCCGTGGCCAAGGCGCGGATTTCGTAGAGGATCGCAATATCCCGCGCATCCTTTGGTTCGAAGTTGTCGAGGTTCAAAAATGCCTCGTCGGTCGCGATTTCGCGCAACCGCGCCGCGACTGCACCCGGGGTCACGTCCATCATGGCGGCGTAACTATCCATCATGGATTCTCGCATCAGATCGGCGGGATCGAGCGTCTTGGGTTGGCGAGTTTGCGGTTCTACCGTTTCGCGGGCCTTCTTCGGCAGGGCCAACGTCGCGGTCGCATAAGGAACCGGGATGCCGACCAAAGGTGTTATGCAGCTATCGTGGCCGGCGTCGAGTTTCGACAGAGTGATACGTATCGCCGCACGAAGGTTCTCGTCTCGCACACTGCGGGCGGTCTCCTGGTAGCGGACCGTGGTTGCAATGCGGCGCTCCAACTTGTGGGAGAATTTGTCGATAAGATCGAGCTTCTCCCCCAGACCGGCAAACACATCGCGGATGCGTCTCAGGTCTTCGAGGATTTGAGCCTGCGCTGTGGCGGTATCTGGTGCGAGTTTCTGATCAGCGAGGGCGACTGCG
Source organism: Rhizomicrobium sp. (assembly GCA_036512455.1). GTDB lineage: Bacteria > Pseudomonadota > Alphaproteobacteria > Micropepsales > Micropepsaceae > Rhizomicrobium. The sequence goes on along the minus strand of DATCAT010000019.1, from coordinate 18,183 downwards.
GCACGGGCGAGTTGTCCCTCGTCATTCATGTAGCGTTCGATATTGCCCACGATGCTGCGCTGAAAGCGCATCGGGTTGTAGGCCGATGTCTTAAGCGCACGGTAGTTCTCGAGAAGCAGCTTTTCGACAAACCGCTCCATGAATTTCGTCAGAAGGTCCGCGAGGCCTTCCGATTGCATCAAGTCTTCTTCGATACGATGCAGAGAGATAAGGACACCATCGATCGAGCGCCGCAATTGGATCGCTTGGCGACGGGCGCTGGCGATGTTCATGACCTTGTCGACCGGCTCATTGTACGCGGCCAAGATCCCACTATCGATCAAGCTCGCTTCGGCGGAGATGTCGACTTTGAGCTCCTCTTTCAACGTGATCAGTGCGGACAGGAGCGCGTGCGCCTCTCGCGGCATGTGCACGTCCGTCGCGCGCCGGCTCTTGACCTCTATGAGCCAGCCGTCATCGCGCAGGCGGTTAAATATGAGATGTTCTGCAATGTCGGAGCCATTGGAGATCTCATCCTCGTCGGTGAACTCACCGTACTGCGGATCATCGAGTACTTGCCGAATGACCTGGAGTACTTCCGGCTTCTTAGGCGAGGACGAAAAGTCATCAAAGAACTGCTCGAAAATCTTTTCGAGAACGGCCGCGTTGCGCGCGTGTGCACCTGTCGCCAGCCGGCGAAACAACGAGAAGGGAATGACGTCCAGAAAGCTCATTCGCCTTCCACCGTTCGCAAGGTTTATTATAAGTTAGTTCCGATCTAACAAACGTCCAGCCATGGCACGTCTACAAACCTACACAACGGCGCGAATGGGACGACATCCGCAAGCTTCAGACGCACAATGAGGGCCTAGTTGCGGAGTTGGCAACCTTGAAGGCCGCGAAGAATACGACAGGAAGTAAGCTACGACAGGGATAAGCGCGACGGCATTCGCTGATCTAGAAGCCTTATAGCGCGAATCCATTCCCGGGCCACTTGCGGCGCGCAAACGGCACGCAACTCGACGTAAGTCATTGAAATTGGATTGCACACGATCGATTGATTTTGCATGCCTAGCGTTTGCGCCGATTTCCTCTCTGAATCGCACTGCTCATAGGGTTCAAGTCGAAAGTCCGATTTCCAAGCGACGTAGCGTCCGCCTCTCGCGCAAAGCGGCCGAAAGTCTCGCGAATGTGGTACCGGCGATCTCGCGTACAGAGAACGCATCGGCGAAGCCTAGCCCAAACGAAAGGAGGCGGCGTCTCTGTTTCCCGAGCCCCCAGGCTGGGCTCGAAATCGTGCCGATATATCAGGGTCTTACAGCAGATGGGCCTGCCGACCTCAAGCGCCGCTTGTCCTCGGAAATTAAATGGCGGACTGATTATGATTCGAAATGCTGATATTGGATTCGCATCCTATCTTTAAGCATATGAAATTGTTGAGATATTTTATCTCCCATTCAACCGGTGCTTGACTATGCGTCAAATGATGATATATATCGCGTCAGGAGACGTGATATGGCTAATAGGCGGGCAGCTTCCCTAGACCGGGCGCAAGCGGGACTTCAAACCTTCTCGGATGCGGACAATCGGGCGCGATTGTCCGGTACCGCAGCAAAGGCATTTGCCAGGCTTGCGAGACACTGGGAACTCTCCAACGCAGAGGCGGCCGCATTGTTGGGTATTTCTCAGAGCACCTGGGATCGCATGAAACGGGGCGAGCGAACAGAGGCGCTATCACAAGATCAATTAACTCGCGTGTCGGCTTTAAGTGGCACGTTCAAGGCTCTTCATTTGCTATTTGCGGACGCGATGGCTGATCGCTGGCCCCAGCTTCCCAACAAGGGTCCATTGTTCGAAAACCGGCGGCCGATCGATGCCATGATTGACGGCGGCATTCCTCACATGCTGGAAGTGCGCCGCTACGTCGATGCCGTCCGCGGAGGAATCTGATCCGACGACGATCGAAGGGATCCCGATTATCCGGGATGCCTTTGCGCGCACGGTCCGGCTCGTCACGACCGCCCGGCTTCGAGATTCAGTTCTGAAGGCGCTTGTTGACTCGCAAGAGGAGCTTTCAGAATTGGAGGAAATTGAGGCCGCCACCAGCACGCGGCTCATAGCCCAAGGTAGGGGCACGGCGGGCATTCCAGCCGAGCAGATGATCTTCGACGTTCCCCACGCGGCATTTATCAATGCGAGTTTCGCCTATGCAAAGCCCAGAGAGTTCAACAGGTTCAACGGACCCGATCGCGGCGCTTGGTACGCCGCGCTAGATGTCGAGACGTGCTTGGCGGAAGTGATCTTTCATATGACGGAGTTTCTGGCGCGCACTGGAGACTTCAACGGCATCGTAGAATATGCGGAGCTTTTTGCGAGCCTTGCGGGTGAATATGTTGATCTTCGCAGCACGCCAAGCCATCCGAGTCTCGATCCCGATCCATCATCTGGCTACAAGACGGGAAACGCACTCGCCAGCGTGGCGCTCGCGCGAGGCTTAAATGGGATCATCTATCCCTCGCTGCGCCACAAAGGCGGCACGTGCTTCGCCGTTTTATGGCCTCATGCGGTGCAATCGGTAGCTCAGGGTAGCGTGTTCAGGCTCACGTGGTCTGGTTCCTCAACACCCCGTGTCGAGCAGGTCAGCCGCTAGCTAGCAGTCCCGCTTACGCCGCGCTCTTCGATTAGAAAGGAGAGATATCGATGGCCCCTGTAGTTCTAACGAGACGTGAACTTTATGATCTCGTTTGGTCGAAGCCGCTCCGCGACGTGGCCGCAGATCTCGGAATATCAGATGTGGGATTGGCAAAAGTCTGTGGCCGCCATCGCGTACCAAGGCCCGAGCAGGGCTATTGGAACAAGCTCAATGCAGGCAAGCCCGCCAAGAAGTCGGTATTCGTCGATGTCGATGACGTCTATTTGAATCGCGTCGAAATAAACGGCGCATTGTCCCAGTTGCCTGAAGAAGTACGCGCGCAAATCGAGGAGACGCGCGCACAAAGAAAAGCGAAACTATCGGCCGCTGCGCCGCGGCTGCAAATTCCTCCAACCATCGAGCCGCCCGCGATTGTGCACAAATCCGTCGAATCGACAGTTCGGACACTGAGAAAGGCCAAGCCCGATGCAGCGAGCACAGTCAGAACCTCAGGTGCGGGCCTTTGTCAGGTCGAGGTAGCCGCCGCCAGTGTGGAACGCGTCATCGCCTTTCTGGATAATTTTGCTCGGGTTCTCGAAACCAAGAGCCTCCTCATTCAGGCGTCCGACACCGGTATCGCAATTCCGCGCGGCAGTGATTCCGTGGTGTTCAATCTTAAAGAAAAGACGCGCCGCCAGAAGCATGAGCCAACCGCTGCGGAGCTCGAGGCCGAAGCTAAGCGCGAGAGAAAACGACAGCAATACTGGTCAGGGGCAAGCCGTGATCTAGACTACAATTCGATATTTGGTTGCACGTACCCTGACTTCGATACGGTACCCACGGGCGCTCTCGTCTTCGAAATTGAAGGGTACAACCGCGGTATGCGGCACAGCTGGGCCGATGGAAAGACGCAAACTGTCGAAACGCTGCTCGACAGTATCGTGGCCGGCATTGACGCCATACTCACGCTTCGGCGTGTCGAACGCGAACAAAGGGAGGAACGCGAGAGACAGTGGAATGAACTTCGTCGACGCCGCGATCTGGCCAGAAGGCGGAAAGAACGCGAACAGCAAAGACTCGCCTACTGGCGAAAGATCGCTCGTACCCAACGCGAGATAGCGAGGTGTTCTGCTCGAATGTCGTATCGGCTCGGAATGTGGTACCGCCGAAATCGAGAACAGAGAATGCATCGCTAAAATCGTCCCCTGTCGACCACAGAGACGGTCTCGGCCGCTAGAGTGTTGGCTTGAGCAGCCGGAATTGAGACAACATTTCCGGGGCTTAGAAGCTCCCAGAATCACGATAAGTAATTGATATATAACAAATATTTAGGGTGGCGGAGCCGGAGGGATTCGAACCCTCGATACGGCTTTACAACCGTATAACGGTTTAGCAATTTAATTTGATACCTGCTCATACCAACTCAAGCCGTCTCACAAACCATTGAACCAGTTGTCTTTTGTGAAATCACGGTGCTCATCGTGACGCATCGATTTTCACTGCAACACGGGCTCTGCCCGAGACACTGGTGAGACATGAGACTGAGCGATCTGAGTATCAAAGCACTGAAAAAGCCCGACGAAGGCTACACCATCTACCCCGACGCGGTCCTGACCGGCTTCGGCGTCCGGGTTACCGTCGCGGGGGCAAAATCTTTCGTACTGACCCACGGCCGCCTTCGGAAGCGCGAGACCATCGGCAAGGTGGGCATTCTAGGGCTCGCAGACGCCCGACAGGAGGCCAAGCGCCGTCTGGCCGAATACACCCTCGGAAAGTCCCAGCCGCGCGCCATAACATGGAATACAGCGGTGGACCGCTATCTGGGGGAAGTCCAAAAGCGCCAGAAGCCCCGCACCTACAACGACTACAAGCGGTTCCTCGCCAAGCACTTCCGCCTCGGGGCGCTCGCCCTGGTGGACGTCAAGCCGGACGACATCCAAACGCGCATAGACCGACTATCGGCTACGCCCGTCGAACAGCACCACGCCTTTACCGTGGTCCGTACCTTTCTCCGCTGGGCGCACCGCAAGCACTATCTCAACAACAATCCGATGGACCGGATGAAGTCCGACCATCGGTACAAGCCCCGCGCTCGCATCCTCACGGACGCCGAGTTGAAGAAAGTTTGGGACGCGGCAGGCGACGAGACCTTCGGCCACATCGTCAAGCTACTCATCCTCACAGGTCAGCGCGTCGGCGAAGTCTCGAAGCTTTCGCCGGCCATGAAGGGCACGAGCGCCATCACGCTTCCCGCGTGGCTCACAAAGAACGGGCGCGAGCACACGTTCCCGGTCGGGATAACCACCCTACGTCTCCTCACTGCTGTCCCGTTCGGGACGCTACCGAACTTCGCCCGCCACAAGGCGCAGCTTGATAAGGCCAGCGGTGTTTCCGGCTGGGTATTGCACGACCTCCGCCGCACGTTCGCGTCGGGACTTGCGTCACTTGGCGTGCCCATCCCGGTGGTCGAGAAACTCCTCAACCACGTTTCCGGTACTTTCTCCGGAATTGTCGGCGTGTATCACCGGTACGACTACGCCAAAGAAATGCGCGAAGCGGTTGAACTTTGGGAGAAGCACATTCAAACTCTCACCGCTTGATCGGGCGCAACCCGGGATGGCTCGCGAGTCTCCTAACCATGGAGACCGCGATGCGGTTCATATCGAAGAAGCAAGTGACTGCACTGGTACTGTACAGCGGCGCGCATATCGCCCGACTTGAGAAGGCTCGAAAGTTTCCCGCCAGGGTAAACCTAGGCCAATGCAGGGTCGGATGGGTCGAGGTCGAGGTGCTGGAATGGATGCAGGCACGCGTGGCGGAACGCGATAGACACACCGGCTCCTAAGTCGGAGCGAGAGCGGCTCGGGCTGAGTTGTCCCGGGCCGTTCTTTTTACACCACTGACACGGCCCGTTAGCTGGGGCTGGGGTAGTGGGCGACGAGACTAAACCCTGACCGTCGCCTTTTTTCGTGTTTTGCGGATCAGGGATCTCCGATGCCCCTAGTCTCCGATGGATTGGGGGCTTTCCTGACGACCTAGGGCTAGCAAACGCATTGCAAGCCGTTCAAAACCACCTTCCGCTGCCGAATCACCGCGACCTTTGGACCGGCAGGGCCTCGGCCAAAAACGGTGAATTAGGCCCCCCAAAGGCTCGATCGACAAGGTGACAGCGGTTACGCTAAGTTGGGGCGGCAAGGGGTCAGGTATGGCGAACAAGAAAATATTGCTGGTAGAGCCGAGCTACAAGAACAAGTACCCTCCGCTGGGCCTTATGAAGTTGGCGCAGTACCATGGTGCTCGCGGCCAGCGCGACTTTGTAAAGTTCGCGAAAGGCATTGATGATCGGCTCTCGCTAGAAAACTGGGACCGCATCTACATCACCACCCTGTTCTCCTTTGAATATCAAAAGATCGCTGAAACGATCGATGCGGCAATTGATCTGGTGCACGGCCAGACGCAACGCGTATTCGTAGGCGGAATCGCCGCGTCGCTCATGCACGAACGCTTCCTCTCGGAATCACGCTGGCGAGGTGTACGATTTATCAAGGGACTCTTGGATCAATCGCCGGCTATCGCCCTGCAACTAAGTGAGGAAGACGGCGACTTTTACGCAGGAGACCTGTCTGGAACGCCAATCGAGGACCTAATCCCCGACTACAGCATTCTGGATCACGTCGAATATACATATCCGGTGAGAGACGCGTACTTCGCGTACGCTTCCCGGGGTTGCATACGCAAGTGCCACTTTTGCGGTGTCCCGAAGCTTGAGGGCGCCCAACGGGATGCGACGCCGCTGACCGAATTCGTTCGCCAGATCGATCAGGTTTACGGTCCCCGGCGCGATATGATCTTGATGGACAATAATGTCGTTGCATCGACCCGATTCAAGGAAATCATTGCGGAAATAAGAGACTTGGGGTTTACGCCCGGCGCCAAATTGAAACGGCCACACGAGCGAACGCCATCGTTGCGACGTGTGGATTTCAATCAAGGCGTGGACGCGCGGATACTCTGCAAGGACCGCATGTATCTCCGCGAACTCGCTTCAATTAGTCTAAGCCCGTTGCGGATCGCCTTCGATCACCTCGGCTTAAAGGGGCCATATGAGACAGCCGTGCGGTTTGCCCACGAATTCGGCTTGAATGATCTTTCGAACTATATGCTCTATAACTTTCACGATTCCCCCGCCGACTTGTTCGAACGGATGTATCTCAACGTCCGTCTCAATGAAGAGCTCAATATCCGCATCTACTCGTTTCCAATGCGATATCAGCCAACAGACCTTCCTGATCGTTCGCACGTTGGCCCCAAGTGGTCCCGCTACACACTCCGTTCAGTTCAAATTGTTCTGCAAGCGACGCACGGAGTTGTCTCGGGCGAGCCGGAGTTTTACAAAGCTGCATTTGGCGGAACACACGACGAATTCGATGAGATTCTAACTCGCCCGCATCACATGATCTTCAATCGACATTGGTTCGAACGCTACGATGGGCGCGGCGAACTAGATGACTATCGGAGCGCAATGCGAAAGCTGTCACCCGCGAGCAAGCATGATCTGCTGGCCTTTGTTTCAAGCCGGAATCCCTCTGAATACCAGCGCGACCTCGGGAGCCTCCCAAGAGAATTGCGTTCGGCGGCTTCCTTCTATGTTCCCATCACGAAGGATCGCGAGCGTGATATCCGTGCGCGGCAACTGAAGCACTTGTCAACAATGCAGACCGCCGACATCCGACTGACCAACGAACAAATCGTCGAAGACGCTGGGCTAGAGGATGACGCTCCCGCGCTCGGCCCAAGAGTTCAAAAATCAAGAGCGAGCAAGATGGTTGCCCTATGAAGAGTGTGGCAGTCCCAGCCGACGTGCGGGAGACGATAGACCCTCGCACGATAAGGATCGGCAAAGACGTCATTGAACTTCTAACATCGGGAATGTACGTCTCACCCATCTCGATATATCGCGAGTATGTCCAGAACGCCGCCGATGCTATCGACGAGTTTCGGCGGGACAAATTGGGACAACCGCATGGAACCATTGCAATAGACATCAATTACTCAAATCGTTCTGTCTCAATCCGCGACGATGGCGCGGGACTTTCAGGGAATGACGCGGCAAATACTCTCACGTCAATTGGCGGATCGAAGAAGTGGGGAACGAAAGCGCGGGGTTATCGAGGGGTTGGCCGCCTCTCCGGCCTCGCCTATTGCCGTGAGCTAGAATTTCGCACCAAGCGAGTGGGAGAGACTGCCACCACATCAATCACGTGGGACTGCCGCCTTCTCCGAGCTCAACTTGTTAGTCGCGCATTCGACGGCGACTTGCGCCGGCTCATCGCCGATGCCGTTTCCGTCCGACGTGAGCCAAACCGCTCTAGCGGCGAACACTTCTTCGAAGTTCACCTAAGAGATGTTTCTCGGCTGAAAAACGACATGCTAATGAACGAAAGCATGATCGCCACATTTCTAGGTCAGGTCGCGCCAGTGCCCTTCTCTCCGCACTTTCGGTTTGCTGCGGAGATTGAATCGCGACTATCGGAGATCGGCCGCAGCCCGCCCATACATCTGACCGTCTCCGGCACCAGGGTCTTCAGGCCGCACCAGGACGAAATGGTTGCGGCTTCCTCTTCGCGTTCTGTTAAGATCACAGAGGTCGAACACATCGAGATGGTGGACAACGATGGAGGCGTGGCGGCCGTCGGGTGGCTGGCCCACCACGGATACGAACGGGGTATTCCGGAAGGGTTAGGAGTGCGCGGATTGCGCGCTCGTATTGGTGATCTGCAAATTGGAGACTCCAATTTATTTGATCAGGCGTTTCGCGAACCGCGGTTTAATGGATGGTGCATTGGCGACATCCATATTGTTGATCAGCGTATCGCCCCCAATGGCCGTCGTGACAATTTTGAAGTTGATCACCATTACTACAATTTGATGGTCCAACTTGGCACCTTAGCTGCGCGCATTTCGCAGCGTTGCCGCACACTGTCTGTCTCGCGAAATGCGACGAACACCATATTGAAAACTATCGAGGTGGTTGCCAATCGGCTGCGGTCTCGCAAACCATGCGATCGAGTTGAGCTGTTGAATCTGAAATCGGGGGTTATCAGTGCTCGCGCTCGCCTAAAGTCGGTTGGCGATTCCACCCTCCGCAAGGTGCTCGCCACGAAACTGGACAAGCTTGAGCTGTCTTTGGCGAGTAGAAAATCGAGGAGAGGAGCGTCAATTGTTACCCTCGAAGCCGCAACAGCACTTATTTCCAAGGTCGTGACAAACCGCGAGCAAGCGCGAAAACTTGTTACTCGACTACAGCGCCTATCAACTTAGCGGTCACTTGGACTTAAACCCCGCCTACTGGCGCCCGCCTGCTACCTAGCGGTACAATCGGGCGTTGAACGGAGGGACTCGCCATGAGTGCGGGAAAACTGGCCTTTTTGCCAATCGAAGAAATCGAGTTGGATCGTACAAACCCCAGGATTCGACGATATCTGGAGATGTATGCTGGTGAACCCACCTACGACCAAATCGCGCTTGCCCTCGACGTTGCCGGTTCAGACGATGATCGGAAGGGTGCAACGACGCCCGAGAGACTTCGCAATTCCATTCTGAGGAATGGTGGCATTATTCAGCCGATCGTCGTCAACAAAATGTCGGATGGACGATACGTGTGCGTCGAGGGCAACACGCGATTGTATCTCTACCGCTCCTTCTCGGCAGACAAAATCGAAGGTGACTGGACCCACATACCCGCTCTCGTTCATGAGGGATTGGGCCAAACCGAAGTGGACGCCATCCGGCTTCAGGCCCATCTCGTCGGACCTCGGGAGTGGGATGCATATTCCAAAGCAAAATATCTTTGGGAGCTCCAACATCATGAATTGATGCCGCTCGATACCATCGTCGCTTTCTGTGGTGGCAACAAACGGGATGTGACACAGGCAATAAACGCTTACGCCGACATGGAGCACTATTTCCGGCCACTCCTCTCGGCGGGAGAGACGTACGACACAGAAAGGTTCAGCGGTTTCGTCGAACTACAAAATTTGAAGGTTAAAGACGCTATTCTCGGCGCAGGCTTCTCGCTGGCTGACTTCGCCAAGTGGATCAAGAATGGAAACATCAAAAATCTCAATTCGGTTCGCCAACTTCCGCGAATCTTGCCAGACAAGCGCGCGCGAGATGTGTTCGTAAAGAAAGGCGTGACTGCTGCACTCGACGTACTTGAGAAGCCTGAACTGACCGGGAGCCTAAAAGGTGCGTCCATCAGCCAACTCGCCCGCGCGCTGACCGAAGCGATCGACGTGATCCCCCTTTCTGAGCTACGCAGGTTGCGGGCAAACCCCGACGACGATGCCGTTCGGTACATAAACGATGCTCTCGAATCACTTCAGGGGCTCGTCAATGACCTAGCCCAACTCACCTAATGTCTGGGGAATCACTTGAGCACGTCCGATTAGTTGAACGGCTCATCGGTATCGTCCAGAAGAACCACACCACCGGCAGAGGCTTGATGATATTTGCCGATCACCACGACTATGGCCGCGATCTTCCACCCCAAATTGGGGGTTTTACACCGGACCTATTTGCCCACGATTTACCTACATCGTTTCGAGTAGTCGGAGAAGCCAAGACGCCGAACGATTTGGAAAGTCCGAGATCACTTCGTCAGTTGAGAGCCTTCTTAGTTCACCTCTCGCTCAACGAGAATGGAACACTGTATCTCGCCGTGCCATGGTACGTAGTGCCGAGAGCTACTCACGTGCTGAATCGGCTAAAGCAGAGCTGTCAGACAACGGTAGTCACAAGCGTTATTGGGTGCACGTGAGATCTGAATGCTGAAAGACAAGCTCGATATCAAGTACGATGCTCGCCAGCAGGGGTACCTCTACCAAGTCGAGGCGGTCGAGGCCGTTAAGGACCTGCCGTATGCCGCCATTTTTCATGAACAAGGCTTGGGTAAAACGAAGATCGGGATCGACCTTGCGTTGGAGTGGTTGCGCACGAAGCAGATTGACTCCGTTCTCGTGGTGACAAAGCGCGGACTTATAGAAAATTGGCGCGATGAGATACTCGCCCACACCTTTGTAGCACCTAGAATCCTCGACCAAGACCGCTCGGCGACGTTCTTTTCACTGAACAGCCCCGCGCGGATATATCTTACTCATTACGAAGCAGTTCGTTCGAACGAGCGGCGCCTTGCTCTATTTCTCAAGACTCGGCGGATAGCGGCAATTCTCGACGAGTCGCACAAAATTAAGAATCCCGATGCCGAGGTAACGAAGTCGCTCAACCGCCTAGCAGATGGCTTCGTTCGCCGCATCATCATGACCGGCACTCCCGTGGCAAACCGTCCATTCGATATTTGGTCCCAAATCTACTTTCTTGACAAAGGAAAGGCGCTGGGAACCGATTTTGCTGCATTCAAAAAGGGACTCGATCTTTCAAATGACCTTTGGGAGGATCACCGGAAGAGACAGCACTTCGAGGAGTCGCTCTCGCGTGTTTACGCGAACATTGCCCCATTCACCGTGCGAGAAACCAAATCGTCTGCTGGCATCGACCTTCCCCAAAAGCGAATCGAGAACATCTTTGTTGATCCAGAGAAACGGCAGCTTGAGTTGTATGAATCATACCGCGTCCAACTTAGCGCTGAAGTGTTTCGCGATGGTCGATTGATAGAGGACAATGCCGAAGAGCTTCTAAAGCGTCTACTGCGGCTCGTTCAGCTGGCTTCCAATCCCCACTTGGTTGACCGTGCCTATAGTGGCGTTCCGGGAAAATTGCCGAAGCTGCTCGCCCTCCTCAATGAAGCTATTGGTGGTGGCTCAAAAGCCATAGTGTGGACCAACTTTGTCGAGAACACGGTTTGGCTTGCATCGGAGCTTGGCCGATTCGCACCGGTAATCGTCCATGGCGGACTAAGTCAGGAAGAGCGGTCCAGCGCGCTTTCGACGTTCAAGTTGAATGGCGAGTGTAAAGTTCTTGTCGCGACGCCAGGAGCGGCTAAAGAGGGGCTCACGCTCACTATGGCTAACCATGCCATATTCTATGATAGGTCGTTCAGCCTGGACGACTATCTCCAGGCTCAAGATCGAATTCACCGGATATCACAAACTCAAACGTGCTTCATTTGGAACATATTGTGCAGAGATACGGTTGATGGCTGGGTTGATTCATTGCTCGCGGCAAAACGCCTTGCTGCGCAGTTGGCACAATCAGACATTAGCGCAGAAGAATACCAGCGTCTGGCGGACTACGATTTTGGTCGCATCGTGCGCGAGATATTAGGGATCGGAGGTGGCGGAGGATGAGCGACGAAAAGAAAGACGGTTCGAGACCAGGCACAATCCGCATCCGAAGCGTGGATGTGCCGACTGTGACATGCGACATAGATCAAAAGAAACTCAAGTTCTTTATCGACAATCCGCGCATTTACTCGCTCGTTCGTGCAGATGGAAAAATTCCTGACCAACAAGAGGTGTTCGAATCGCTGTCTGAGCACGAGCACGTCCGCATTTTGAAGGAAGACATCATCGCCAACGGAGGATTGATCGACCCCCTTATCGTTAGAGACGGCGATTTTGTGGTGCTGGAGGGCAACAGTAGACTGGCGGCTTACCGCTTTCTCGCCGGCAAGGACCCCGTCAAGTGGAGTAGCGTCCGTTGCACGCTGTTACCCAGGGACATCGACGAAAAGCTGGTATTCGCGCTTCTCGGTCAATACCACGTCAAGGGCAAGAAGGACTGGGCTCCATACGAAAAGGCGGGCTTCCTATATCGCCGCTATAAACAGCACCAGCTAGAGCTTTCTGTAGTTGCGGCGGAACTTGGTATCGGAGCAAGCGAGGCTCGCCACCTTGTCACCGTGTACGAATTCATGATCGAGCATCACGACACGGATCGCGATCGTTGGAGCTATTACGACGAGTACCTGAAGTCGAGCAAAATCAAGAAAGCCAGAGACGAGCACCCGGGGTTCGACAAATTCATCGTCAAGCAGATTAAATCAGGCGAGATTCCAAAGGCGATGGAGCTGCGAGACCGGTTGCCGACAATTTGCACTAGCTCCGCCAAAATCCTCAAGCGTTTTGCCGAGGGAAAGCTCTCGTTCGCGGATGCTTACGAGGACGCCGTGAATGCAGGGGGTGAGAGCTCGGCGTTCAATAGGCTCAAGCGATTTAGGACCTGGCTTGCTCAACGAGATACTGAAGACGACATGCTCGAGGTCAACAAGACCGTTCGCGACAAGGCAATCTTCGAGTTGAAGGAAATCGAAAAGAGATCAAAGAAGCTTAGAGAACTGCTGGAAAAGTCTAAGACGAAACTTTCTTGAGCGCAGCCATCTCTCGATACAAGCCAAGAGGCCGTTCTGCCAAATAGCCACCCTGCTCGATTCTCAAAGTCCGCATCGATTGGACAGTGGGTCCGAAGGCGTGTCGACGGATTCAGCCCGTTGAATTTGATGCGTTCGGCGAGGATAGTGTCAGAGGCCCTCCTCGTCGAGCTTTGCCTCGATAAGGCGCAAGATTTGAGCCGCTTTTGTATCACCAAACTCTGCCTGAAGAATTTCTAGAACAACGTCCAAAACTCCTCGTTCTACACCTTCCGCGCTTTCTTCGTTGCTATTGTTCCCTGAAGAGTCGGCGGCAGCAGTTTGCTCCTCCGTCTTGGTGGAGTCCTCAGGCGGCGGCGGCTCCTGAACTTTGAAGCGCTCAAGACGTTCTTGCATCTCCTTAAATTTCGAGATCAGAGAGCTGACATCCTTGGGATCAGCACCGAGGAGTTTGTCTGGCGAGCTGAGCGTTAGAATGTGTCTCTTGATGTCCGATGACAGCTTACTCTTTTCCTGCGGCGTGATGCTCTGAGCTGCCAACGCTTCGCTAACTCCTCCGAGGGCATCCGCTAGCGTTTTCAAGGCGCTCCGCGTTGTTGAGGCGCTGCGGATCAATTTAATGACGCGCTTCACAACTTGCTCTCGAACATCGCGCCTGATTGCCCGCCAGGCGTCCGAATCTTCGAAGCCATCTCGCCGCGCATTTGGCACGACCTGGGTATTGGTAACGAATATTTCTCCAACAGCCCACCGTTGCAGCCGGCGCTCCGATCCGGCTACCGTCAACTCCTCCGCAAGGCTTTCAATAATCGAAGAGTCTCCAATCTGGATGTTTTTTACGCGAAAGCGAACTCCAGCTGCCGTCTCGTCGACGATTTCGCCCGGAAAATTGGAGACACCAATCCATCCAAACCATCCATTTTGTTTTGATGAAAAAACCTCCACGTTGTGTAGCTTTGACACAGAGTTCTTGCGCCCTGTTGGATAGGAATTCTTGTAAGCCTTATGTATCGATACGCGTTCCCGCTTCTGGCGTGTCTCGACGTGCACGACGCCCAACCTCTCCCCAAAGCTCGTGGACAATCCGCGAACACGATCAGCAAACTCGAAATTGTCGGAGTATTCAACCGGGCACACCTGCTGCAGATAGGGATGAAGCCTCCCTGGCTCGATGAATTCGAGGCCCAGGTTTACGAGCCCAATCATGTCGACCTGTGTGAAGTGTTCAGTTTCGTTTTCGACAATCGGCCGGGTTTTCACCGACGCACGAACAACATCGCGAATGTCAATCGGCTCAGCACCAGGAGAGAAATATCCGCGTAGAAGACCGCAATCAAAATCGACAACTGTGGCGACATTCTCGCTTCGCGCTTTGGTGGTGAATCGCAAGGTCGTGCAGTACGCGGTACCAGCCAATCGGCCGATACCGCGAAAACCCGCGTGGTAGGCTGGTGTCTTTCGGCTGGCGCCCAGCGAAACCAGTGTAGAAAAGGCCTTAGCTGCGGGGATGCCGATGCCGTTGTCTCTAACACTCAAGGATGCAATGCGCGAAGTCCTATCAATGCTGATCAGAATGCGACCGTCATCGTTTTTCATTATTCCGGAGCGGATCGCATCCTGAATGGCATCAAAACCGTTTTGAACATATTCGCGGATGCAGTGAAACGGGTCTTCGTACATCCCCGTCGTTAGCGTCTCCAGAAAGAAGGAGCCCACTTGAATGTCATCCGCAACCGTGGCGCCGGCCTTAACCGTTAGTGGCGTGCTCATCGCAGTAACGTACCTGTATTTGGGCCCCAGGGAACATAACCGACAAGTGTGGGTATGGAGACGCGTGCGTTCGTGGTAACATCGCTTGTCAGGATGGCCACTGGTATCACAAACTCGGTTGCCATCAATTCAAGAAATTCCTGCAGTGTCATCTCCGAGTCCCGACCGGTGCGTTGGATCGCCCGGTCAGATGGTGCGTCCTCTTCGAGAAGTGCGTGTCCGAAAGCCGAAGCGCCACGCAATACGCCCCGCTCCAAGGCGACGTCCAGCGATATGGTATTTGCGTGATCAGTTGGTAGCGCCAGATATTTCCTACTCTGTGGGCGCAGACGACCAAGAACTACTGCATAGGCTTCGGCAAGATCCGTGTCCCTTTCGTGCCGAAATAACAGTTCCGCTATCGCTCGTATGGCTTCTGGTTTCTTAGGCTCACCTGTTTCTGTGATATAAACTTCAGCTAGTGCTCCAATCAGGATGTCGGATCGGACACCGCGTGAGAGCGCTACGTTCGCGAGCGCACGCGTCAGGAAATCGACTGGATCGACGGCTCCATGATTTCCAGCAGCCACCAGGCCGCGTCCAATTTGGACACGTTGATCACGTCCGGCGCTCGCCAAATGGGCTTCTAGGCCGCGCACAGCTGCATTCTGCACCTTCCAGCCCTCTCCATTGAGATCGCGGATTAGACGATCCAGATCGTCATCACCGCCCTCGTACGACATGTCAGCTGACTCGAAGCAGGCCTGATATCCGGCGTCGGCGTCCAACGCGCGACCCTGCTCAAGCACATCCAGTGGTGGGTCCGAATCTCGGTCGTCGCCGGCCTGTATGGCAGCAGCCAAATTCCCGATGTCGATTTTCAAACGCCTCAAAACATGCGCTAGCATCTCGACCGAGACGATATGAACACCATTTAGCGTTGGGCAGCGTTGCATTGCCTCTTGGACGAGAAGCGGCAAGGGAAGCGTCACGACACCACCGTTGTCTTGTGGACGCCCTTTCTCGTCTAAGACCTTACGCGGCACATAAACCCAATCACTCTTCGTCGTGTCCCTAGTGATCAAGATCAGATGTTCAGCATTGTGCTTGTGGCAGTCGGCTAGAATCTCCAGCCAAATGATCAGGTCGCCATGCGGGTTCTTCCTTTTGCCTTTACCTTTGACTGTGCCACCGTTCTCGTCATCGTCGCTCGCCTCTGCACCGACTATGCCATCGGAAAAACCCGGAGGAACACGATGTAAGACGCGCATGGCTGCGGTGCGCGCCACCACATCGAGGATGGCCGTCAAATCGGAGGGCAATCGATGTGTATCGATGAACGGCAGCAATCTTGCCGTCGTCTGATCCGCCTTGGGTTCGTAATTCGCAACTTTTTGCACCAATCCGACGGTGTTCTGTACAGCCAGATCAAGTTGGCGCTGGAATTCGTCGCGTCCAATGTCTTTAAGCGCGTCATCGTCAATATACCTTGTACTCTCTTTCTTAAATCGCGAAAGTTCCTCGCGCACGCGGTCTGCAGAGGCTTTCAATGGGCGCCGTGTGGTGCGCTTCGAGGCATGCTCCCAGGTCTCATTAGCAGCCCATGCCGCGACGCCAACACGGTCGCCATAACTTGCCAGCGCGTTCAGCAGGTCCTCGCTCGCGGCCACATTCATTTCATAACAATGAATCAACACGCTGGTGTCGAGATACACCCGGCCGTTCGCGTCGCTCAAGGCCGCAGCCACTGCAGCCAGGCATTGATCACGTGATGGAATGATATCCGGAAAGAACATGTGCTCAGGCGCCCCTCGGGTCGGGTAGTCCTACTAATCACTCTCAGGGTCAAGATGCCAGTCAAGTGGCCCCGAAACGGTGGCGCAAAAGCGCGAATATTCTGCGGTGACGGACTGGCCATCGCATTCTTCGGTCTCAGAGTTATGCCTGCTCTTGGCTTACGACCGTGAACCAATTGAGCATTCCGCACTAAACGGTGGGCTCGGCGTGCCGTCAATCATCAGCTTCAGATAGATGCTGCGATTCGGGAGATTGAGTAGGTCCTGCACATCGAATTTCGGAAGAAACTCCTTTGCCAAGAGCGACGCGTCATCCGGTCCCACGCGAAACGAAATCAGCGTCCCGGCATTGCCGATGGCGAAGTCCTAGTGCCCACCTAGTTAGCACAATAGTTCGAATGTCGAAGCGTTATCGAACAAGCTTTTTTGGCGACTGGCGGCAAGCGACACGATGCCCACAACAGCGATGGCTATCTGCAAAACCCCGCCACAGCCGCAACGATTTTGTTCAGCATTGGCCTTCCAAACAGAGCGGCAGCAGCAATGAAATTAGGGCCGGCACAATCGTGCCGGCCCTAGTTCTATTCCGCTGCTTCTGCCACAGCGACCGCGGCTGGTCGTAGAGAGACCGGCAGCCACTTGGAATTGGCGAGGAGCTTCTCGGCCTCCGTCGCCATCGCGCCCTTCTTGAGGCCCGCAAGCGGACGCGCCGCCTCGGCCGAGACGCCTTCCGATACGGCTGCCAAGATCTCCGTCTTGGTCAACCGGGTGAGGAAGTTTTCGGCCGTCGGCTGCCACCACGCCGTCATGTCGAGGCCAAGTGCGGCGGCGAGCTGGTCGCTGTCCTCTATGGCGCCATGCCGCATCGTTCCATGCAAGGCATTGACGGTCATCGAGACGCAATGGGCGAGCAGCCGCAGGCGGTCGGCTTTGGACATTTGCCGGAGCCATGCGGCGAGCCGTTCGATTTCCGGCAGTTGCTTCATCCATGAAGCGTGCCGCTCCGCGAACGCCGCCGCCGCCCGGCTCGCACCGACCGAGGCGGATGCTCGCTCTAGCGTCACTTCGGTTGCATGAATGCGAATGCAACCGTCATAGGCCCCGCGATAGAGGAGTTGACTGACGAAAGCTTCCAGAAGCGCGAATAGCGCCTCATCGGGCTTCGCCGCCAGCGCCTCGCGTAACGCAGCCGTACGATGTGCCGACAGATCGACCAGGACCGAATCCGCGTACCCGTCGCCGCGCGTGCGCGCCGCCGGTTCCGTGTCTTCGTTGGCGGCTTGCGCCGCCTTCTCCCGCCGTATCAGCCCACGCGCGACTTGCAACGTGCCGTCCGGTCCCAAGCTCACAATGGCGCCTGCCCGGGATTTCTCTTTGTCCGGCCAGACCTCCTTCTTGGCTTGGAGGACCGCAAGTTCGGCTGCCACGCGGTTGAGCTCTTCACTCTCTCCCGCATCGCTTTCTTCCAGCTCCGCAACGAGTTTGTCGTAGCGCTTGCCGAGGCGGGCGAGGCGCTTTTCCTCCGCCTTGCCCAGCTTGCGCACGACGGTCTTGGCCCGTCCGAACCGGCTCAACTGGCCGAAGTCGGTTTCGGGATGAACCTCGACCCATTGCCAGCCTTCGGCTCTCACCGCCTCAGCTGAGGTTTCCAGCTTCTCAGCCACGAGGCGGTCGAGGAGTTGGCTGTCGCTGAAATAGCC
>DATCAT010000018.1:0-17888 GCA_036512455.1 Rhizomicrobium sp. | reverse complement strand
GCGGCGCGAATTTCTAGGTCGTCAGGTTGCTGGTTAATATTTTGGTTCGTTGTCTTCACAGATTCGCGCGCCGCAGCGACCACCGGATCGCCACAAGGCTGCTCTCCCAATTTCCCCCGAAATCGGCAACACAGACTATCGATGTAGAATTGTCACGTTGCGCGGCAACGCGCAGTTCAAAATAGCTCACTTTTCGGAAATTTGCGGTTTACCGTTGGTCGCGCCGTCGCGCAGCACCATGTTGAGCAGGGAGGTATTGACGTGCAACTCGCCGTGGGTGTCGCCGTTGTACTCGATGAAGCCCAGCCGGCGAAACTTGTTCATGAAGAAGCTGACGCGCGAGCGCGTGGTGCCGATCATCTCGGCCAGCGTTTCCTGGCTGACCTTGGTGATGATGGCCTCGGGCTTGCCCTCCTTGCCGAAATTCGCCAGCAGCAGCAGCGTCCGCGCCAGGCGTTTCTCGCTGGAATTGAACAGCTGATCGACCAGATCCTCCTCGACGCGCAGCGTGCGCGTCAAAAGGTGCGCGACGAACAGTTCGGAGAAGGCGGGATGATCGCGCAGCGCCGCGACAATGGCCTCTTTCTCCATCTTCATGACCTCGCAATCGGTGTGGGCCGTCGCGGTCGAGATTCGCTTCTTCTGTCCGGCCAGGCAGCCTTCGCCGACGAACTCGTCCTTGACCAGAATCGCGATCACCGCCTCGCGGCCCTGTTCGGACAGCACGGTGACTTTGACTTCTCCCTTCTGGATGTAGAAGACGGCGTCGGCCTCGTCGCCCTGGGCGAAAATCCTGTGGTTCTTGCGGCATTTGGCGATGCTTCGCCCGCCGCCGACTTTGGCGAGAAAATCCTTCGGATCGAATTGCGTCTTGCCGCGTTTCAACTCGGACTCCATACGTCCTAGAATGGGACCGGTGCGTTACCGTACATTATAGGGCCGGGGCAAAAAAAAATCACGCCCTCAAAATGGTCAATTTTGACCAGACTCTTCGACGCCATTTCCCTAGTTTTCAATCGTGGGGGTGGAGGCTGACATGAGTCTGCACGACCGCATTGAAAACTCCCCAGAACCGCGCGATCCCGGCCGCCCGCCGATGGGACTGCCGCATGCGCCGGGTCCCGATCACCGCAATTCGGCGCTGTATGCCCTGCTGGCCACGGCCCGCGAGCCCATGGCCGTTCTCGACCGCGGCTTCCGCGTCCTGGTGGCCAGCCGCGCCTATCACCGCCTGTTTCCGACGAAATTCACCGCCCTGCTCGGCCAGCCCTTCTGCGACCCCGGAGCGTCGAACTGGAGCGCGGCCGCACTGCAGACCCTCAAGGACGTGGTCGCGCGCGATGCCGTTGCGGAAGACGTGGAAATCGAGCTCGACGTGCCCGGCGCCGGACCGCGCCGGATGCTCCTCAATGCGCGCCAGACCTCCGACCGGGACAGCCCCGATGCGGCGGTCCTCGTCGCGCTGTACGACGTCACCGAACTGCGCGATGCCGAGCGCCTCAAGGCCGAGATCGCGGTCCAGGAAGCCATGCTTCTGCAGGAGGCGCACCACCGCATCGCCAACAGCCTGCAGATCATCGCCAGCATCCTGTTGCTGAAGGCCCGTTCGGTAAAGTCCGAGGAGACGCGCCTGCATCTGCGCGACGTGCACAAAAGGCTGATCCTGGTGGCCGAGGTGCAGCGGCAATTGTGTTCCGCCGGCATGCTGGACGAGATCGAGTTCGGTCCCTATGTGGCGCGCCTGTGCGCGGGCCTCGCGGACTCGATGACCGACGGCGACGACCGGGTCGAGATCGTGACCACGTCGACCGACGGCACGATCAAATCGGATGACGCCATCAGTTTCGGACTGATCGTCACCGAGCTGGTCATCAACGCGCTCAAACACGGCTATCCCGACGGGCGCCAGGGCTGCATCGAAGTCGATTTCGCCGCCGACGGCCCCAACTGGCGCCTGACGGTGTCGGATGACGGCGTCGGCCGGCCGGCGGACGGCGAGCAGAGCCATACGGGCCTGGGAACCAACATCGTCGAGGCGCTGGCGCGGCACTTGAAGGCCAGGGTCGAGATCGCGCAGAACGACATCGGATCGTCGACGTCGATCGTTCATTCGGAACCCGGTAACGCCTAGAACGCCGTCACCGGCGCGTCGACGACGAATGGTTTGCCGTCGCGCTCGAGCGTCAGCCGCCGCATCTCGCCGGGCTTGCCGTGCAGAGCGTCGAGGAGCTGGCCGCGCGTCATGGCAGGGGTGTCGCGGCCGTCGATCTTCACCAGCGTGTCGCCCGGCGCGACACCGGTGACGGCGTCCACGCCGTTCTTCTGCGCCACGGCGGCGATGGTGGTGACAGCGCGCGCGCGCGCCAATGTCAGGCCGACCTGGTCGAGATCGTGCATGTCGGGCGGGGACTGGCGCAGCCAATAGGTCATGCGGTTCGGGTAATCGACGGTCAGGCGGAAATCCTTGAGCACGTTGTTGCCGAGCATGCCGTCAACCGGCTCGCCGGCCTTGGCGGAATAGATGCGGTCCCAGAAGATGCCGGAGACGAAGCCACCGAGCATGCCGGGCACGCCCATCTGCAGCAGGCCGACGCCGTCCAGTTGCAGGGCGCCGACGGCGAGGTGCGGTACTTTCACGACCGGCATGCCGGCATCGCTTGCCTGCATGGTGAGGTTGGCCACGCCGACGCCGCCGGTGACGCGCAGCCGGTCCGGATGCGCCGCGAGCAACGGCCCGGCGTCGCGGATACCGCTATAGCTGCCACCGTCGTCGAGGACGAAGACATGGGGCGCGCCGTCGATGGTCGCGTCCAGCACCGCGAAACCGGTTTTCGGATTGACGCGGATCGGCACGGCGACGCCCTCGCCCTTCAGCGTGCCGGGTTGCGCAAGCGTCATCGTCCGCGCGGCGTAGTCGAACACGACCTGGAAATGCTGCAGCAGCCCGGGCGGGATCACGGCCTCCACATTTGTCGGCGCCGCGAAAGTCGCCATGTCGCCGCCCGCACGTTGCGCGGCGTCGGCATAGCTCGGCGGTCCGGCGAACGGGTTGAGACCGATCGACATATTGTTCGCCAGCGTTTCGGGGCACGCCACCGCGCCGTCGACCGCCATCTCCATGGCGCCGATCTTCAGGTGCAGCGGCCGGCCGGGCCTGGGATCGAGTTCGCGGAACAATTTGTTGGAGAGGTCGAGGCCGCCCTCACCCTGGTTGACGAAGGCGAGCGCCTGGCGCGCGCTGCCGTCGGGGCGGATGAAGGTCACTTCGACGAAGATGCGGTTGCCGTCGAAGATGAAGGGCAGCGTCGTCGACGCGACCGCCGAGGCCGACGTCACCGGCGCGCGCATGTCGGCGACGGGCGGCAGTTGCAGGCAGCCGGTCAGCAGGGTTGCCGCCAGGGCGCACGCAGCCGGCGCGCAAAACGCGTTTTTCAGTTTCATCGTGGTGATCCTTCGGTTAGGCCGATTTTCGCAGGCGCGGCTTACGCTCGTCCGGTTCGTATTCGAGGAGGTCACCGGGCTGGCAATCCAGATGGCGGCAGATCGCGTTCAGCGTGGAAAAGCGGAAACCCCGCACCTTGCCGGATTTCAGCAGCGACAGATTGGATTCGGTGATGCCGATGGCGCGCGCCAACTCGTTGGAGCGGACCTGGCGCCTGGCCAGCATGACATCGAGGCGGACGACGATGGCCATCAGATGAACGAGTCCTTTTCCTGTTCGATCTCGCGGCCGAATTCCATGACCTGCGCGATCGCGTAGACGATGGCGCCGAGCACCAGCGCCTGCACCTGGAAAAGATGAAACCAGCTCGCCTTGTCGGCACCGCCCGCCAGCCAGAACAGCGCATTGCAGACGTAATTGGCGAATGGATAAGCGATCAGCCACAACCCGATGCGCTTGAGATGCAACGCATTCTGCGTCGCAAAGACGATGCCGCGCGCATAGAGCCCGAACAGACCGCGCAGATGCCAAAAAATGAAAACGAGCGGCACCGAGACGATCAACCAGCCGACAGCACCGGCCAGGCGCGTGATCGCCGGCAGGTCGGACATGCGCACCTCGCCGGGGCCGGCGCGCGGAACCTGGCCGTGCAGGCTGAAGATGACTTTCGTGCCCTCGCTGCCCATCACGATGTGGCTGCCAAAGAACAGCGCGGTGGCGATGCCGATCAGGACATTGAGCGCGAACAGAACCAGCAGCAGCGAAAGCAGATACTTCAGACTGCGGCTGAGCAGCAGGAGCCGGCGATGCGGCAGCGCGGGCGCGTCCGCTTCGAAGGGCGAAAACTCGACGACATTCGACATGGCCGCATCCTCAGCCGGGACGCGGATTTAGTAAGACAGCAAATACTTTCTGTCAAACAGAAAATTCAAGAGCTGGGATTTTTCCGAGTGCTCCGCCACGCCGGATTTGATTGACGGAATTAGGAGCGGAACCCACAGCGATCCAGCGAAAGTCGGTGCAGGCACCACCTGCTATAAGTCGTGGTAATTCACGAAATGAAAATAAGCGTCCGTGCCATCGACACCTTGGTGATCGCCATGAACGACGGTTTGTCCGTTCCGGTCTATCCCCAACGCAACATCCGAAGATGTCGTGTGCGAGCCTGTCTCTCCCGTCGACAGATCCAAATGCACAACGGCGTCCGAGGCCGCGTTCGCAGATGCATCGCCAAGATGCGCTCGATGGGCCTCGTCCATCAGTTTTGAATAATCAAATTTGGCGTCCACCGCCAAATCGCCAATGTGACCCGAATCCGCGCCATCATGATTGAGCACATCGGCACTTGCGGCCTCATCAATCACGGGCAGACTGCTTCCGCTGTTGCCGCCGGGCTCTTGTGGTCCTGTTGGTCCAAGCGGCAGGTCGCTTGCGTCAGAGTAAATCGTTACAGCCGTCAAAAGCTCGCGCCATAGCTCGGGAGACGGCTTAAAGATTGGAGGCGGATCGCTCATGCGCCTTGTCCCCCGCGGGAATCGAACTCAGCAGCATTCCCCTGCTTCTTCTGCAGGATACCGCAAATCTTGCGGCTACGTAATAGAAGCGCCATCATTGGACTGCTCCGCGATTGCAATGCAGGCAAGGCAAAAGTGAGTGCCGCTGGGCGCAGAGCCGAGCTGCCGAGAAATCGCAAGAGCAATTATCTCAACGAAATCATGCTCGTGCCTTCCGCAGGTCTGTGCGAGATCGATTGCGAGCGGTGTTGTCGTGTCGCTGGGATGGCGTTGCGCGCGCGCCTGTCGCAGGCCCTGCGACTTGGCGGTCTCTCATGCCGAGTGCTGAAGAGCCATTGGTACGCCAAGCGTCGCGCTTCGCACCCCTGATTCGCGCATGGGTTTGGCGTCGCGACCAAAAAGACAGCGTGCGACCTGTCAGGCGCGGAATGGAACCGCCGAAACGCGTATGCGCACGTCGCCGCGTCCACCATGAAACGCTCGCACGCAGTCAGCGGCAAATAACCTGGAGATGGTGGCGTTGCTCGCCGGTCCGCAAACTATTTCGTTGAGACAATCCGGCGAGCCCGACTTCCAATTGAACTCTATGTGCCGGATAAGCATATAAGGGCGAACGCGATATTTCGGTTTGGCCACTTCCGACCGTTGCGAAAATATCTGTATCAAGCGGAATTCCGACTCGCCCCTGTAGGCGGGATGCTTGAACCCCATCGCAATCGTCAAAACGCGAAGTGCAAACAGGTTTGAAAGCTGTTCAAAATATGCGGCCCTAACACCCTCGTCCCGAAACATGCGGTTCTCGAGAGACAGCAGCGGCAGGACACAACGCACCAACTTGTTCTGTGCCGTTTCAAGTTGTTCTTCATCGTACGAAACGGAGAGATGAACGCGGGAACTCTTGCCTGACTCATCGGGTGCAAACGCGTTCAGCAGCGCGGCGGTATCGAAGGCGATTGCATATCCCTTCCCATTGTCGGCATAGGCGCGCCACTGCCCCAGGTCGTCGGCGGTCGTGCTGAAGCAGCCGACAAAAAACTGTCCGACCTGCGAGATTTCCTGTTCGACGAAGGTCGAAAACTCGCTCGCAAACCGCCTTGCATTCGGAGTATCGGCCGCGGTTCGCAACAGCTTTGCCGCGTGATCGACGCCGTAGCGAAGCTCGGTTGGATCGTTCAAATAGAAGAGATCGCTAAGCCAGATGGTCCCATTTTGCAGAATACCGAGCAGGCCACTGTTGTCCGTGTAGTGATAGATGACCTTCGGAAGACGAGAGGCTCTGGTGTCAGTGACGAGCGTTCGAACGATGGCTTCCGTATCGTGCTCAAAATCGGCCAGCAGAGCTTGCAGAGCGGGAGGCAATTCGGATGCTTCTCCTGCCGCCGCCATTAGTATGTTCTCTCATGACAAGATCGACTTGTGAACTATTTCGCCAACGCCTCGTAAGTCAGCCGCTGGAACATCGGCAGCGCCAGGCGGCCGCCCATGCGCTGGCCGGCGGCAAGATTGGCGAGCGCGCCGGGTTCGAGCGGCATCGAATTCTGAATCAGATAGATCATGATCAGATCGTTCGACGGATCGGCCTGCCACCAGGTGCCGAAGGCGCCCGGCCAGCCGAACGCGCCGATGCCGCCCATGCCGAGGAAGCCGAGCTTCTCGGGCGCGTCGATCACGCTGACCCCGAGGCCGAAGCCCATGCCGTCCCACATCGGAATGGCGCCGAGGAAGGGAATGGCGCGCTGCGCCGGCGTCAGGCGGTTGGTGCACATCAGTTCGACGGTCGACGACCGCACGAGACGCGTGCCATCGAGCTCACCCTTGTTCAGCATCAGCCTCGCGAATTTCAGATAGTCGTCGGCCGTCGAGATCAAGCCGCCGCCGCCGCCGCAGAAGGCGGGGGGCGCGTCGTATTGCTTGAACGGCACGGGTTCGAGGACGTTCTTCTCGGCGTTCATGCGGTAGACGACCGCGGCGCGGCCGCGTTTCTCCGGCGGCACATAGAAATCGGTGTCGCTCATGCCGAGCGGCTTGAAGATACGCTGCATCAGGAAATCGCGGAACGGCATGCCGGCGATGCGGCCGACCAGAAAGCCGAGCACGTCGGTGGAATGGCTGTAATGGAAGCGTTCGCCCGGCTGGTAGAGCAGCGGCAGCGTCGACAGCGCCTTCATCCACGGATCGGCGCCCATGTCGTTGTTGAGCACGTCGCCGAGCACGCGCTGATATTCGTGCGCGATGGGACCGAGCGAGGAAAATCCGTAGGCCAGGCCCGAGCGATGCGTGAAGATATCGTCGAAGGTGATCTCGCGATTCGCCGGCACGGTCTGGTCGAGCGGGCCCTGCGCATCCTTCAGTACACGGAGGTTCTTGAACTCGGGCGCGTATTTGGTGATGGGGTCGTCGAGCTTGAACTTGCCCTCCTCCAGCAGCATCAGCGCGGCGATCGAGGTCACCGGCTTGGTCATCGAGGCGATGCGGAACAGCGTGTCGCGCTCCATCGGCAGTTTTTTCTCGATGTCGCGCTGGCCGATTACGTTCAGCTGCGCGATCTCGCCATGGCGGAAGGTCAGCGTGACGAAGCCGGACAGATCGCCGGACTCGACGATCGGCGTCAGCGTCGGCGCGACCTTGGCGAGGCCTTCCGCGGAGAAGCCCTTCGGATTGGTAACGATCTTATCCATGAATCTCTCCAGAAAATTCCTGTTTTGATGAACGAAAACAACGCGCGCCGCAAGCGCCGTTCGGTCATAGTGGCGATGGAGTGCCTGCGTTTCTTTAGAATGACAAATTCCCAATTCGCTGTCGAACGGGGGGCGTTTCGACGTGAACGGCATTCATCGTGCCGAAAGTTGGCTGTGGAACCGCTACTGGCGCAGCGGCCGTGCCGATTGCTGCGCCGACGGCGCCAAAATAAATTTTGAGCCGTTGTGGCAAAGCCATTTCTCCGATTTTCCCGCCCGCAGCAAGCTGCTCGACCTGGCCACGGGCGGCGGCTACGTCACGCGTTCGGCGATCAAGGCCGGTGACAGACTCGGTTTGGCGTTCGCCGTCACGGGCATCGACTTCGCGAACATTCCGCCGGAAACCCCAACTGCCGCGGCATCCGGCCATTGCCAGCTGACCGTGACGGGAAATATCCGCATGGAGGCTTTGCCGTTCGCCGACGCCACCTTCGACGGCATCAGTTCGCAATTCGGCTTCGAATATGCCGAATTGGAACCGGCGGCGTCGGAAGCGGCGCGCGTGCTGAAGTCCGGGGGGCGCGGTCTCTTCGTCCTGCATCACGCCGGCAGCGCGATCAGCAATGCGACGGCGGCGCGCCTGGCCGCGCATCGATCGGTGATGGAAGGGCAGCAGCCTTTTGCTTTGGCGCAACGCGTATTCAACCTGCATGGCCTGCGGAAGTCGGGTTCCGAGCTTTCCAAGGCGGAGGCTGACTTTTGCGCCAGCGTCGCAACGATGCAGTCAAGGCTCTCACCCGGCGGCCCATTCGAAAATATCTCACAAACCATCGGCTTTTTCGCGGATTTGGCCGAAGCGCCCGCGAGCTTCGATCCGGCGAGCGCCTTGCGAAAATTGAAACAGCTCGAAGAAGACGTTCTCAGTTGGGAAGAGCTGCCGCGCGTTCAACTGGCGGCGGCGCTCGATCACGCCCAACTCGACAGCTTGATCAATCGATTGCAGAGTCACGGCCTGCAAGTTGCGGCGCCAGAAGAACTCTCCGCCCCGGATGGCGCCACACTGGCGTGGAAGCTTGCCTTCGAAAAGCGCCACTGACGCGGCGCAGCCCTATGCGCTAATTCCCATCATCTCTTCGAAATTCCGCCGATAGAACCGGTCCCTTCCGGAATCCGAAATCCCTTCCATCGTATCTTCGAATTTCTTGATCGGGTCGCGGCCGCCTTCGATGTGGGGGTAATCCGACGAGAACAAAAACACGTCGTCGCCGGCGTCCTTGATCATGCGGCCGATGTCCTCGCCGGGGAACGGGGTGAACTTGACATGCTCCTTGACGATCTCCGACGGGCTGCGCGTCAGCGAGCCGACGCCGGGATCGGATTTCTTGAACATCTTGTGACCATGGTCGAGACGGCGCAGGAAATCGGGCACCCAGCCGCCGCCCAACTCGATGACGCCGCCGCGCAGCTGCGGGAAGCGCGTGAAGACGCCGTGAAAGACGAGCGCGGTCAGGAACATCTGCGGCGCGAAGTTCATCACCATGTAGTCGAGGATCCGCAGGTTCTCGCCGCCGCCCAGCCAGTCGTCGGGCCGCGGCTGGCCGTTGTTCTCGTATTCCTTGCGCAGCGTGCGCGTGCCCTGGCCGATATGCAGCATGAACGGCAGGCCGTGATCGACCAGCGCCTGCCACACGACATCGAGATCGGGATGGCCGGGCGACTTGTCGCCGGCCGGCGCGGCGGCGATCCACACCGCCTTGCAGCCGAACTTCGCGGCATTGGCGATCTCCTGCGCGGCGAGCGCGGGGTTGGTCAGCGGCACGACAGCGATGCCCATCAGCCGTGCGTCGCCTTCGCAGAACGCGCCCATGGCGCGGTTGGCGGCGCGGGCACCGCCGAATTTCAGACGGTCGTCGCTCTCGCCGAGGAACTGCGTCGGCGCGAAGGTCGGGAACACCAGCTGGCGCACGAAACCCAGATCGTCGAGCGCGATGCGCCGCTCCGCCGGATCGAAGGCGCCGTAAGCGCCCCAGCCCTTGGCGCCGCCGATGATGTTGGCGCGCAACTCGGCGGCCTTGGACGGATCCTTGCGGCGCTCGAGCGCGTTGGCGATGGCCTTCTCGGCGAGGCGGCCGGCGCCGCCGAGTTTCAGCTTCGGAATCGAGCCGCGAATGTCGGGATCGGCATGGTCCGCGACCCAATCGAAAGTTTCCATGATGTGGCTGTCCGCATCGCACATGATGCGCGTTCCGGCATATCCCATGACGCTTTCTCCCACTGGCCGCTTGGTCTCGTTCTTCGAATTGTGGGTACGGGCTGACACGGCGTCAACTGTTCCCTGCGAGGAACTGCGATAAGCCTTGAATTCTCTGGTATTTCCCGCCACAGAGGGCGCGTTCGGTGATTGTGCTCAGGGGCTTTGGATCATGGCGTTTGAAGGACTCATGAAGGGCAAGCGCGGCCTCATCATGGGCGTCGCGAACAATCGCTCGATCGCCTGGGGCGTCGCCGAGGTGCTACACAAGGCCGGCGCCGAGCTGGCGTTCACCTATCAGGGCGACGTGTTCAAGAAGCGCGTGGTGCCGCTGGTCGAACCCCTGAAGCCGGCCGCGCTGATCGATTGCGACGTCTCCAACCAGGGCTCCATCGACGCCGCCTTCGCCGAACTGCAACGGGTCTGGGGCACGCTCGATTTCGTCGTCCACGCCATCGGCTTCTCCGACAAGGACCAGCTCGACGGGCGCTATGTCGACACCACGCCGGAAAATTTCCGCATGACGATGGACATCTCCTGCTACTCGTTCACCGCGGTGGCGCAGCGCGCCGAAAAGATGATGCCGAACGGCGGCGCCATGGTGACGTTGACCTATTACGGCTCGGAAAAAGTCATGCCGCACTACAACGTGATGGGCGTGGCCAAGGCGGCGCTGGAGGCTAGCGTGCGCTACATGGCCGAGGATCTCGGCAAGAAGGCGATCCGCGTCAATTCGATTTCGGCCGGGCCGATCAAGACGCTGGCGGCGAGCGGCATCGGCGATTTCCGCTACATCCTCAAATGGAACGAATACAATTCGCCGCTGCGGCGCAATGTGACGATCGAAGAGGTCGGCCATTCGGCGCTGTATCTGCTCTCCGACATGGGCAAGGCGGTGACCGGCGAGTGCCTGCACGTCGACGCCGGCTACCATGTCGTCGGCATGAAGGCGGTCGATGCGCCGGACATCGTGGTCGGCAAGAACGGCGATGGCGCTTAAGCTAAAGACCGGCCTGACGCTCTATTTCGCGCGCCACGGCGAGACCGAAGCCAATGTCGCCAAGCGCTATCAGGGCCGCACGCTCGACACGCCGCTGACGCATCGCGGCCACCGCCAAGCCAAGGCGCTGGCGAAAATCCTCAAACATCACGTGGACGATGTGGCGGACCTCAAATTCGTTTGCAGTCCGCTCAAGCGGGCGCGCACGACGATGCAGATTGTCCGCACGCATCTGGACCTGCCGGCCCGGGGATATTCGGTCGATGCGCGGCTGCAGGAGATCGACCTGGGCGCCTGGGACGGGCTGACGCACAAACAGGCCCGCGCCCTCGATCCGGCGGCCTTCGACAAGCGCGAGCATGACAAGTGGAATACGCGCACGCCGGGCGGCGAGAACTATGCCGATGTCGCCAAGCGCGCCGAACGCTGGCTTGCGGGCATCAAACGCGACACGTTCGCGGTGACGCATGGCGGCTTCACGCGCATCCTGCGCGGACTTTTCGCCGAGCTGACGGCGCAGGAAATCTCCGATCTCGACGAACCGCAGGGCTGCGTCTTCCGCGTGCGCGGCAGCAAGGTCAAGAGATTCGACGCGTAATGGCGGCGCCCGATTTTCGCGCCTTCACGCTGTATATCGCCCGTCATGGACAGACCAAGGCCAATGTCGCCGGGCGCTATCCCGGACGCAACGAAACGCCGCTGACGGAGCTGGGCCGGCGCCAGGCGCGCGACATCGGGCTGATCCTGAGGCGCGAACTGGGACCGCGGCCGGGGCTCGGCTTCGTCAGCAGCCCGCTTCGCCGCGCGCAAGAGACGATGCGGCTCATCCGGCGGGAATTGGAATTGCCGCCCGACGGCTTTGCCCTCGACGCGCGGCTGCTGGACATCGATCACGGCGCCTGGACGGGCTTCACGGACGACGAGGTGCGGACAGGCGACGCCGAAAACTATCGCCGGCGCAGCGGCGACAAGTGGAACGTGCGCATGCCGGGCGGCGAATGCTACGCCGATCTGGCGGCGCGGGTCCGCGGTTTTCTCGGCGATGTCGCGGGCGACAGGGTGACGATTTCGCACGGCGCCGTGACACAGATGCTGCGCGGCCTGTGCGGCGGGATGGACGAAGCCCTCATACCGGGTCTGGAAGAACCGCAAGGCTGCGTCTTCCGGGCACGTGATAGTGTCGTCGAGCGACTCGACCTCGACTGAGCCATGCCGACCTATCGCGACCTGACGCTATACGTGATCCGTCATGGGCAGACCGAGGACAATGTGGCCGGGCGCTGGACCGGGCGTAACGACTCCCATCTCACCGATCTGGGACGGCGCAATGCGCGCGCCAGCGGCGAGGTGCTGCGGCGGATCGTGCAGGATCTCGATGCTTTCGATTTCGTGGCGAGCCCCCTACACCGCGCCTGCGTGACGATGGAGCTGCTGCTTGACGGCGCCGGGCTGCATGCCCGGCACTACCGCACCGACCGCAGGCTGATGGAGAACGATGCCGGGGATTTCACCGGCCTTGCGGAGGACCACATCCGCAGCCATCACGCCGAGCATCACGCTCGGCTCGGCGAAGACGAATGGAACTGGACGGCGCCGGGCGGCCAATCGCAGGCGGAACAATACGCCCAGATCGGACGCTTTCTCGCGACGGTCGCCCGCCACAGCGTCATCGTCTGCCACGGTCTGACGATCCGCCTGCTGCGCGCGCATATTCTCGGGCTGACGCCGCCCGAAGCGCTGGGCCAGCCCTTTCACGATTTCGGCGTTCTGCGCTACCAGGGCGGCAACGAAACTCTGTTCGATCTGTGAATCCATGACTGGCTATCGCGACCTCACCCTCTACGTCATCCGCCACGGCGAATGCGAGCACAATGCGGCCGGCTGGGCCTGTGGTCACGACGACACGCCGCTGACCGGCAAAGGGCGCGAGCATGCCCGCGCCAACGGCCGCACGCTGGCGGAGGTTGCCGGCGATCTGTCGGCGCTCGACTTCTTCGCAAGTCCGCTGCACCGCACCTGCTGCACGATGGAATTGCTGCGCGAGGCCGCTGGCCTGCCGCCCACGGGCTATCGCGCCGACCGGCGGCTGATGGAGGGCAATCTGGGCGACCACACGCGGCTTCCGGCTGCGGAGATGATCAAACTTTCCAGTGACTCCGGCGATCCGTGGAATTATCCGCGGCCCAACGGCGAGAGCCTTGCGATGATCCATGCGCGCGTCGGCTCCTTCCTTGAAACATTGCCGCGCGACAGCGTGATCGTCACCCATGCTGGAACGGCGATGGTCCTGCGCGCGCATGTGCTCGGCCTTTCGCCCAGGCAGGCGTTGGGCTACCACATGCCCAATGCCGGATTGCTACGGCTTTCGAACGGTTCGGAAGCGCGGTTCGGCGGTTAAGTCCGGCTCATGTCGCACAACACGTTCGGCCATCTGTTCCGCGTCACGACCTTCGGCGAGAGCCACGGCAAAGCGATCGGCTGCGTGGTCGACGGCTGCCCGCCGGGCATCGCGCTGAGCGAGGCCGACATCCAGGCCGATCTCGAACGGCGGCGGCCGGGGCAGAGCAAATTCGTCACCCAGCGCCAGGAACCCGACACGGTGAAAATCCTCTCGGGCGTGTTCCAGGACGAGCGCATGGCCGCCCAAGTCACCACCGGCACGCCGATCGCGCTGCTGATCGAGAATGTCGACTCGCGCTCCAAGGACTACAACGAGATTCGCGACAAGTTCCGCCCCGGCCATGCCGACTACACCTACCTCGCGAAATACGGCGTGCGCGACTATCGTGGCGGCGGGCGGCAGAGCGCGCGCGAGACTGCGACGCGCGTCGCGGCCGGCGCCGTGGCGCGGAAAGTTCTCGCCTCGCTCTACAAATCCGTGAGCATCCGCGGCGCGCTGGTGCAGATGGGCACCAAGAGCATCGACCGCGCCAAATGGGATTGGGCGGAGGTGGCGAAGAACCCGTTCTTCTGTCCGGACCCCGGCGCAATCGATCCGTGGACGGAGTATCTCGAGGGCGTGCGCAAGGCGGGGTCTTCGGTCGGTGCGATCATCGAGGTCGTGGCCGAGGGCATTCCGGCCGGGCTGGGCGCGCCGGTCTATGCCAAGCTCGACGGCGATCTGGCCGCGGCGATGATGAGCATCAACGCGGTCAAGGGCGTGGAGATCGGCGACGGCTTCGCCGCGGCGGCGCTGAGCGGCGAGGAGAACGCCGACGAGATGCGCGCCGGCAATGACGGCAAGCCGCGCTTCCTAGCCAACCATGCGGGCGGCATCCTGGGCGGCATCTCGACCGGACAGCCCATTATCTGCCGCTTCGCGGTGAAACCGACGTCATCGATCCTGTCCCCGCGCAAAACCATCGACACCAGCGGCAAAGAAACCGACATCCAGACCAAGGGCCGCCACGACCCCTGCGTCGGCATCCGCGCCGTGCCGGTCGGCGAAGCGATGATGGCCTGCGTGCTGGCGGACCATGCGCTCAGGCAGCGGGCGCAGATGGGGTAAAATGTACCTAATTCTTGCGATTAAGCCTTCACCGCCTGGAAAATTCTGAGCGCAGTGGATGCCCTATCGCGCAATACGGCTGTAGTTGCGGCTTGAGCGCGATTCCAGACGATGAGATTCTTCAGAGTAGGCCCAACTATATTTAGGATTGATGCAGCGCGCTTCCCCATTGCAACAACAACGGAAGGTTGTAACTCAGTGATTAGTGGGCGCGCGTATAGTTCGGCGGCTTTCCTAGCAATACCATCGTCAAAATCTGATTTGCTCGCAGTTCGCCACGGCAAACAATTTGAATAAGCGATCTCATCAAACAACAGTCTACCGGCACCTATGACCTCTGCGCAGTGCCGTTTCCAAAGTGGCCATTGCTGGCACTCGACCCTGTATGCTTGCGACGCTTGAGCATAATTCTCTGTTGTGGGCTCTCGCCCAAAGCGATGGATAGCCGGCATCATTCGCTGATCCCCCGGTGTTCTGACATCATCGCGAGGTCCGTTGCCTGGATTTATGCCCATCAATAGAACACGCCTTCCTTCATAACGCTCTCCGACAAACCCAAATTGCGGGACCATGTCATCGCCACTTAGAATCGACGATCGGCGAAGCGGCAGGTCAGCATGAATAGGGAAAAAAGCAGATCGCCCTAGCAACACGACCCGCTTTGCAGATTCGTATCCAAGCATATCTTCTCCGCCAAAAGCGATTGCTGTCACCGCCAGTGCGGCAACTGCGCCACGACGTTGGCGCCGATGGAGAGTTGCGGCTCGGATGGAAATCCGTTGATCTCGTGCTCCTTGCGGCTGACGCAGGCGCGGACGGCGTTGGCGAGCGATGCGAAGTCTCCCACGCCGCCGATCGAACTCAGCCAGCAATCGTCGAAGAAGGTGTAGTGGTCGTTGTCGCCGCAGCCGAAGGAGGGCCGGTCGGGCCGCGCCGCCGTCATGACGAAACGGTTCGGCCCCGATAGCGCATCGACGAACACGCCGGAAAAACAGGCGACGACGAAGACCACGGTGGGACGGCTGCCGCAGGCATTGTCGAGCATGGCGGCCAGCGCGGTCGGCGAGAGCACGTCCTCGTCGAGCACCATGCCGTCGGGCGAACCATGCGAGGTGAGATAGGCAAGGCAGCCGCCGCTGGTGCGGTTGGACAGGTCCCACAGGTCGTTGGCGATGGTCTGCTTGTCGGAATGGGCCGCGCCGGAGCCGGGATAATTTTCCGGCCGCACGGAGAATTGCTCGATGTTGTTGGGGTTAAAGCCGAGCCGCGCCAGATCGGCGGAGACGTCGCGCCGGGCGTTGTCGAACACTTCGGACGGTGCGCCGGAATGCGAATGCCAGTCGCCGGCGACGACGATGGCGCCCCAATCGGCAAAACCCGCCGCCGCGGCCGGGGCTGCGAACAAGGCGGCGCACAGCACCGCCAGCAGAATCGACACATAACGCATGAACGTCCCCACGCTCACCGGCAAAACCCGGCCATCAGCTCAATATGCGACGACCACAGGAATTGGTCTACGGGGGTGACGGTTCCGATTTTGTAGCCGCCGTTTACCAGGATGCGCGCATCGCGCGCGAAGCTCGATGCGTCGCAGGAGACATAGGCGAGGCGTGGAACCTTCGACTGGGCGAGTTCGCGAACCTGCGCCTCGGCGCCGGCGCGCGGCGGATCGAGGCTGACGGCGTCGAAGCGGTTCAATTCCCGTGCCGTGACCGGCAGCTTGAAGAGGTCGCGCTTTTCGGTGGTGACGGGCTTGAGGCCGGAGGCGGCGCGGGCGGCGGCAGCGAGCGCATCCAGCAGGACCTGTTCGCGCTCGACGGCGTGAACGCGGGCGCGCTCCGCCAGCGGCAGCGAGAAGGTGCCGCAGCCGCTGAACAGGTCGGCGACGGATTTCGCGCCCTTGGTCGCTTCCAGCACCTGTGCCGTCAACGCCGCCTCGCCTTCCCGGGTCGGCTGCAGGAAGGCCTCGGGTGGGATTTTCACCTCGGTCTTGCCGAAGCGGACGACCGGCGCCGCGCTTTCGAAGGCGAGCGCGCCGTTCCAGACGATGCGGATGGCTCTCAGCGTTGCCGCGGCTTTGGCCAGCGCCGCGGTCATAGCCGGCGTCAGCTTGGCGCTGGCGCGAAAGGCGAGGTCGAGGCCGTTATCGGCCTCGGTGACGTGGACCTCGGCATGCTGGCCGCCGGCGAACAATCCGTTCATCGCGGCGCGCAGGCGCGGCACCAGCGCGACAAGGGCCGGCGTCAGCAACGACGAGTCGGTCATGTCGACGATGGTGTGTGAGCCTTCGGCGTGAAAGCCGACCACGGTGGCGTCGCCGTTCTTGGCGATCTTGAACACCGCGCGGCGGCGCGTACGGGGCGGCACGGCAATCGTCTGGCGCACCTCGGCGGTGACGCCGTATTTCGTCAGTGCACGGATGACGTCGGCGCGCCGCGCGTCGTGGGACGTCTGCGCACTCACGCCTTCTGCGCCACCAGGAGGAATTCGCGGTTGCCGTCGGCGCCGTCGATCGGGCTGGCCATGTTGCCGATCACCGTCCAGCCGCTCTGGGCGGCCAGCCATTTGGTGATGTCGGCCAGCGCCGCGTCCTGCGCCTCGGCATCGCGTACGATGCCGCCCTTGCCGACGGCGAAGCGGCCGACTTCGAATTGCGGCTTGACCAGCGCGGCCAGCCAAGTGCCGCCCGCCGCCATCGCCAATGCCGGCGGCAGGGCGAGCCGAAGGCCGATGAAGCTGACATCGGCGACAATGGCGCCGGGCGCTTCGGGCACGTGTTCGGCGTTCAGATCGCGCGCGTTGACGCCTTCGCGGGAGACGACGCGCGGATCGCGCTTGAGCTTGGGCGCGAGCTGGCCGTGGCCGACATCGATGGCGTAGACGCGGGTGGCGCCGCGCTCCAGCAGCACTTCGGTGAAGCCGCCGGTCGAGGCGCCGATATCGAGGCAGACGCGCCCTTCCGACGAAAGATTGAACTGGTCCATCGCGGCCAGGAGCTTGAGCGCGCCGCGCGAGACGTAAGGGTGTGGC
Organism: Rhizomicrobium sp.; assembly: GCA_036512455.1. Lineage (GTDB taxonomy): Bacteria > Pseudomonadota > Alphaproteobacteria > Micropepsales > Micropepsaceae > Rhizomicrobium. The sequence continues at coordinate 465 of DATCAT010000018.1, read as the reverse complement.
TTCTCGTAGACGATGGCGGCGTCCGGCCGCAGCGCCTGCGACGGGCGCACGATGACGTCGCCGTCGGCGCGCACGCGGCCCATGCGGATGGCCGATTGCGCCTCGGTACGGCTCTTGGCGAAGCCGTGCTCGACCAGGAAAACATCGGCGCGAAGCGATTCAACTGCGGTTGGCGAAGTCATTTTCTTGTTCTTCTTTTTCTGAACACCAACTTGTCATGGCCCGCGAATGCGGGCCACCCAGTTGATGCTTGGTTGTGATGTCGAAAGTTAGGCCGCAGCCAATCTTTCGATATCCATGCTCTCGTCACCTGGTTGGCCCGCATTCGCGAGGGCTTTGCATAAGTTAGGTCTCGTGATTCAATTTGGCGAGGCTGAATCGGTGTTGGTTTGGATGTCGGAACGGAGAATCGGTCAATTGAGCTTTGCCGATGAAGCGGTGGCGGCTGCGGCGGGTGGCAATGAG
>DATCAT010000017.1:0-111457 GCA_036512455.1 Rhizomicrobium sp. | reverse complement strand
GATCAGATCACCACGATCGTGAAGAACGCCTCGTTCAACGGCACCAACCTGGTCGACGGTTCGACGACGCAGATCACGGCCCTGGCGTCCTCGGACGGCACGCGCCGCATCACGACCTCTGCCCAGAAGCTGGCGCTTTCGAGCACCCTCGTGACGTTGAAGACAACGGCCACGATCTCGACCTCCGCGAAGGCCTCGACACTGGTCGCGACCATCCAGACCTCGCTCACCAACGTCAACGCCGCTCTCGCCAAGCTGTCGTCCGGCGCGAAGAAGTTCTCGATCCAGTCGACCTTCGCGCAGAAGCTGGCCGACACGCTGACCACCGGCATCGGCAATCTCGTCGACGCCGACCTCGCCAAGTCCAGCGCGTTGCTGCAGTCCTTGCAGGTCAAGCAGCAGCTCGGCGTGCAGGCTCTGTCGATCGCCAACCAGGCGCCGCAGACCATACTTTCTCTGTTCCGCTAATCCGACGCGTCTCTGTTCGGATGAACTGAAAAACGGCGGGGGCCGTACCCCCGCCGTTCTTTTTTTGGGCCGCGCCGAACAAGGCACGGCAAATTCAGCCGGTCTTCTTCTTCGCCTTCGTCTTCGCCGGCGCCGGTTTCCCCGCCACAGTCCCTTTTGCCGCGGTCTTTCTGGCCGCCGTCCGCCCCGGCTTCTTGCGCGGCATCGTGGCCAATTGCGCCGGCAACGAACCCGACTTGATACCGGCGGCCGTAATCTTAACGGCGGGATCGGCCGTCGTTTTTCCATTCTTCCGGTCGAGCTGGGCGTGCGCCGCCTTCGAACCGGTTTTCAGATGGGTTGTGACGTCGACGAGGATGGACGAAATGCTCCGCCACAGCGGTTCGCATTTGAACGCGACCGTGCCGCCGCTGCGCTTGCGCATCGACAGCGTGAAGTTGATGTCGCCGACGCAGATGTAGTGCGTGGACTCGCTGCGCGCGGAGATCGCGAGCTTGGCGTGGTCGTCGGTTTCCGGCCAGGTGATATCGTATCCCAGCGGATTGAGATCGATGCCGCCCATGTCCACCACCGTGTGGATATCGTCGTTGTCGAGCGAGGGCGGCGTCGTGCCGTGCTCCCAGGTCTCGACGTCGAGATCGTCGTGCAGCGTCGGGCCGACCAGATCGTTGTAGAAATCGAGGCCCCAAAATCGATTCTTGGCGATCGAAGTGAACTTTACACCGCCTTTGGACCTGAACGGGATCGAACCCGAATAGGGCGAATTGCCTTCGACGATCTTTCCTTCCATCAGCTGCACGCGCGGATCGTTCGGCTTGCCGACCAGGTCGGACGGCACGGCCGAGGACAGATAGACATTGGGCTGGTGCCCGACGAACATCTGATTGGCAAGCGTGCGCGACGTATCGGCGTTCTGTAGCGTAATGCACAAGAGGGTTTGCGCATTGGGCATTCCACTATCGGGAAAATCGTATTTTCCCTGAGGCGGGAAATTCGGCGTCGACTGAACCAGCCAGAGCGCCGTGTTGCTGCTGAAATCGAAGGCGAGCACGCCTTTGGTGTGCCCCAGCGTGCCGTTGATCTTGCCGGTAACGGGATCCTCATCGTTGTAGAAGAACCAGCCGCGATGTTCGTTCGAAGGGCCGGGCTGGGCGTAAAGCTGGTTCAGCGTATTGGGCAGCGCGCCGTTCTTGTTGACGAAATCGTCGGGGCGCATGAGCTTGGCGCTGCTGCCATCGGTAGAATCGAAATAGACATATTCGGTGCCGTTCAGTTTTGGAACCTTCTTGCCGGCTTTGGTTTTCGAATTGCCGGCGACTTTGTACATAAACCACCAGTCCACCGCCTTGCCGTGATTGTCCTTCGCGCTCAGATTCATCGAAGCGTCCCTTTCTGGTTGATTGGAAGAAAGCGCCAAGCAAAAATCGCTCTCTCACCTGCGCGAAAGGGACAATACAAAGACAGCTTCGTCAGGCCGGATGCCAATGCCGCATTCATCGATGACTTGCGCCCCTCGCGACGGCCTTTGTCGGTCAAACGCCGTGCGCTGAAGGCGATCAGACAGCGGTCGATCGGGCGCCGTCTATCCTGACTCTATATTTGCCTGTGCATGTTTCCAGCTGTCGCAGCCGGCGTTGCGCATGCTCATATAGTGTAGACAATAACCACCTGGAGATCCGCATGGTGCCTGGCGGCATACCCGTCCCCATCGGCCTTGCCGAACGGCAACGGCGCTTGGTCGAGCTGCGCGCGTCGATGGACAATGCCGGCCTGGCCGCCGTCATTCTCGGCTCGACCAAGAGCCTGCGCTATTTCACCGGGCTGACATGGTCGCCGTCCGAGCGCTTCACCGGCGCGATCGTGCATGCGAAGGGCGATCTGGAATATGTCTGCCCCGGCTTCGAGCAATCCAAAGTAGCCCGATCCATCGGCGTACCAGGAAGCATCGTCACCTGGGAAGAAGAAGAGAGCCCCTCTGCCTTGATCGGCTCCCAGTTGAAGCCCGGCGCCCGCGTTGGCCTCGACGATCAGGTCGCATTGTTCGTCTATCTCGCGCTGGCCCGGACGCTGTCGCCGGAGCGCATTGCCGATGCAGGGCCGCTCATCCATGCGTTGCGCAGCCGCAAGTCGGCTGCCGAGATCGCGCTGATGGCGCGCGCCAAGGCGATCACACTGGAGGTGCAGCGACGCGCCTGGCAGAATCTCGCCGCCGGCATGAGGACGTCGGAGGTCGCGCGCTTCATCGATTGCGAACATCGCGCGCTCGGCGGCTCCGGCAACACGTTCTGCATCGTCTCGTTCGGCGCGGACAGCGCGCTGCCGCATGGCGGCGAAAGCGACCGTGCGCTGTGCGAGGGCGACGTCGTTCTCATCGATACCGGCTGCCACATCGACGGCTATAACTCGGACATCACACGGACCTATGTCTTCGGCGAGCCGACGCCACGCGTGCGCGCGGTCTGGCAGCTGGAGAAGGATGCGCAAGCCGCGGCTTTCGAAGCGGCGACGCTCGGCGCGCCCTGCGAAAGCGTCGACGCCGCGGCGCGCGCAGTCATCGCCCGCGCCGGACTGGGTCCCGACTATCGCCTGCCCGGCCTGCCGCACCGCACCGGCCACGGCATCGGCCTCGACATTCACGAGGCACCGAACCTCGTGCGCGGCGACCGGACAGCGCTGGCGGCCGGCATGTGTTTCTCGAACGAGCCGATGATCGTTGTGCCGGGCGCATTCGGCGTGCGGCTCGAAGATCACTTCCACATGACAGAGTCCGGAGCGCGCTGGTTCACGCCGCCTTCGCACAGTCTGGACACGCCGTTCGCGAACGCGCCGCACTTTATTTGACGCGCAGGAACACGAGATGCCAGGCAGCCAGGACTTCGAAGACGATCCGGCCAATGCGTCCGCGCTGATCTATCTGAACGGCGCGCTGGTGCCACGCGCCGAGGCGAAAGTCTCGGTGTTCGACGCCGGCTTCGTCGTCGGCGACGGGATCTGGGAGGGGCTGCGCCTGCACAAGGGCGCCCTGCTGTTCCTCGACGCTCACATGGACAGGCTGTTCGCCGGCGCCGCCGCGATCGCTCTCGACATCGGACTGAGCCGCAAGGCGCTGGTGGCGGAGATCTGGCGCACGTTGAACGCCAACCGGTTCGAGGACGGCGTCCATCTCAGGCTGATGATCACACGGGGACCGAAGTCGGGCGCCAACCAGGATCCGCGCAACGCGCTCGGCAAACCGACCATCGTCATCCTGGCGGAACGCAAGGTGCCCAGTGCGAGCCTGGCGGCGCGCGGGCTGTCGCTGGCGACCGTCGGGGTCCGCTGCACGCCGGCGAGCATGTTCGACATGCGCTTGAATTCGCATAGCCGGCTGAATCTGATCCTGGCGCTGCAGGAGGCGATCCGCGCCGGCGCCGACGAAGCATTGATGCTCGATCCCGACGGCTTCCTATCCAGCTGCAACGCGACCAACTTCTTTTTCGTCAGGAACGGGATTGTCCGCACCTCGAGCGGCCAGTTCTGCTTTAACGGCGTGACGCGCGCCAACGTCATCGCGCTTTGCGCGATGCACGGCATCGGCATGGAGCTCAGCGACTTTCCACCGAAAGACGCGCGCGACGCCGACGAGGCCTTCGTCACCGGCACGTTCGGCGGCCTGACGCCGGTCCGCGAGATCGACGGCTGCATCCTGCCGGCGATATTGCCCGGTCCGATCACCTCCCGATTGCGCGCGGCGTATGCGGACCTGAAGGATGCCGAGGCCGCGAAGCCATGAGCACCGAGCCGCTTCGGATCGCCATGTGGTCCGGCCCACGCAACATCTCGACGGCGATGATGCGCGCCTTCGAGAACCGCGACGACACCGCCGTGATCGATGAGCCCTTCTATGCTGCTTACCTGGCGCTGACCGGAGCCGATCATCCCCTGCGCGACGAAGTGCTGCGAAGCCAGCCCAACGACTGGCGCGATGTCGAAGTAATGCTTCTGGGCCCGAGCCCGCAAGGCGCGGCGATCTTTTACCAAAAGCACATGACGCATCACATGCTGCCTAAGATCGGTACGCGCTGGATGGCGGCGTGTTGCAATGTCTTCCTGATCCGGCGGCCGGACGAGGTCGTCGCGTCGTACAAGGACAAGCGGGGCGAAGCGTCGCTGACGGACATCGGCATCGTACGGCAGGCGGAGTTGTTCGATCAGGAAGCCAACAGGCTCGGCCGCGCGCCGATCGTGATCGACTCGTCGGATGTGTCCGTGACGCCGCAGATCATGCTGAGGGCACTTTGCACCGCGATCGGGATTGGGTTCAGCGACAGGATGCTCTCCTGGCCGAAAGGACGGCGCGCCAGCGATGGCGTGTGGGCGCCGGCCTGGTACGATCAGGTGGAGCGATCGACCGGATTTGTGCCCCGGACCGCGACAGCGCCGCCAAAGCTGTCTCCCGCGCTGGCCGCCGTCGCGGACGCGGCCTATCCGTATTACGAGAGACTGGCGCTCTGGAAGATCGCGAGTGCCTGAATTCGGGCACGGATCTGGCGGTAATGACAGGGCTGGAGCCAATACGGTCCGCTGCCAGGGCTTGCGCAGGATGATCTCGCCTTGGCGTACTCAATCCCTTTCCAGGATGAAAACGTTCCAGGACAGCGGTTGAAGCGATGCCGCCAACCGTGAACCGGATACCGTCGCGGACGCATTGTCTTGCGGCTTTACGGTGTCCGGCGAGCGTCTCGTGTTTTCGGCCTTCAGGTCCGGGTGGTGCAACTGGGTCGAAGAGGCAAGTTTGTGATTGCCCAAGCCGCGAAGATCGACCGTCATGCCGATGGTTTCGGTCGCACTGCGATTGAGCGCGAAGACGGCGACACGTCCCCGATCCTCGTCATGAACCACGCTGGCCAGCAACTCACTGCGCTGGCCCACACCATCCAGGCTCGTCCGCAGCACCTTGCCGCGCCCGTGCCGCGCGGCTTGCGCGAAGGGATGGAAGATCGTCTGCCGCCAGGCCGGTCCGCCCTCTTCGGTCATGATCGCACCAATCACGTTCACCAGTTGCGCCAGGCAAGCGGCTTGCACGCGATCGGCATTGTTCATCAGAGTGATGAGCACGCCGCCGACGATCAGCGCGTCCTCGAAATTGTAGACTTCCTCGATCAGTCTTGGGGCGCGCGGCCAGCCGGGCTTACGCAGATCGGACGGCGTGCGCGCCTTGTACCAGACGTTCCATTCGTCCAGCGACAGCATGATGCGCTTGGGCGAACGGCGCTTGGCCGCCACCGCGTCCGCAATGGCCGCGACTTCCTTGATGAAGGAATCGAGATTGTCGATCACCGAGAAGTACGACGCGATGTCGTTGGCATCGTTGCGGAAATATTGATGCAGGGAGATGAAATCGACCTGGTCGAAGCAGCGCTCGAGCACGTCGTGTTCCCAATGGCCGAACGTCGGCATGTCGCGACTCGACGAGCCGCAGGCCGCAAGCTGGATGCCGGGATCGACCCAGCGCATGACCTTGGCGGTCTCCTGCGCGACGCGGCCATATTCGGCGGCAGTCTTCTGGCAGATCTGCCAAGGACCGTCCATCTCATTGCCGAGGCACCAGAACTTGATGCCGTGCGGCTCCGCGAAACCGTGCGCCCGGCGCAGGTCGGAGTAGTGCGTGCCGCCGGGATGATTGCAGTATTCGATGAAATGGCGGGCTTCGTTTGGCCCACGTGTGCCAAGATTCACCGCGAACATCGATTCGACGCCGGCCGCTTTGCACCAGGTGACAAATTCATTGGTGCCAAATGCGTTGGTCTCGGTGCTGCCCCAGGCCAGATCGAGGCGCACCGGCCTTTCGTCTTTCGGCCCGACGCCGTCCTCCCAATTGTAGCCCGAGAGGAAATTGCCGCCCGGATAGCGCACGATGGTGACACCGAGCTCGCGTGTCAGGGCGAGGACGTCCTGCCGGAATCCATTCGCGTCCGCCGTCGGATGGCCTGGCTCATAGATGCCGCCATAGACGCAGCGCCCCATATGCTCGACGAAGGTGCCGAAGATACGCCGGTCCAGCGGCGCGATCGCGAAATCACGGTCGACGACGAGGTTTGCGGTCAGCATGGGACAGAGGCTCCGGTCAAAGCAGGTTGAAGAGAACGTCGTTCACGCGATGCTCCGCGTCGGCCAGCGCCGCGTCGATGGGCTTCTGGCCGGTGATGGCGGATTCCATCTCTTCGGAGATGATCTGCTGAACCAGGAACTGGCGCTGCACGCCGGGCGCCAAGGGCGTTGCGGTATCGACCAGCCGCACGATGTCGCCGCGATGCGGCAGCGCCCGCCAGCGCGCGCTCGCGATCACCGCCGCATAGGCCGGCAGGTGGCCGGTGCGCGACCATTCGAAATCGTTGTCCTTGAGGAACCGCAGCAGGCGGAAAATCGCGCGCGTCTTTTCGGGACTGCGTTGCGCCGCCGGCACGACCCAGGAATGGCCGTCGGCATAGGTGGCGTCCCGCGCCGGATAGAGCTGCGGATACGGCACCACCGCGTAGCCGCCGGCCAGCGGCGAGCCGCGCTGCCGCGCCGCCTGGTCGTAGGTCCCGATCATCCAGGTTCCGACCAGATAGACGCCGCCCTGCCCGTTCAGGAATGCGGCCGTCGCGGCCGTGTAGTCCTGGTTCTTGGTGGTGAGGCCTTCGTCGTAAAGCTGCTTGAAAAGTTCAAGCACGCGATGGGCCTGCGGCGTCCGCAGCTTGATGTGGCGCGGATCGGCGAAGAAGTCCGAATCCTGCTGCAGCAGGAAGGTGAAAAGATTGCGCGCATAGGCGGAAGGCTCGTTCACCATCGACTGGATGAGATAGGGCTTGCCGGTGGCGCGGGTGAATTGCCGCGCCTGCGCCAGAAGCTCGTCCGGACTGCGCGGCATCACCGGCTTGCCGTTGTGCACGAGGCCGGCGGCGCGGAACAGGTTCATGTTGACGTGCCAGAGCATCGCCCAATTGTCGAAGGGCAGCGCGTAGACATGGCCGCCGCGCGTCACGCCGGCGCGCGCGGCGGGTGTGAAGCCGGTGGGGTCGACGCCGACGGATTTCAAGCCTGCGTCCAGCGGTTCGATCAGACCACGCAGGCTGTAATCGGAGATCACCGACTGGTGCATGGTCACCAGATCGGGCGGATCGCCCGCGGCGAGCGCGGCCGAGAGCTGGTCGTAGCCGGGCCAATAGACGATGTTGACCTTGACGTGGACGTCGCGGTTCTGCGCGTTGAAGCGGTTGACCAGCGTCGTGATGATCGCGCATTCGCCCTCGGCCGCCGCGACATCGGTCGAAGCGCCGTATTGCGCGTCGCAGGCGCCGAAGAAGCGCTGCAGCGTAATCTCGACGGGTCCGTTCGCGGCGCGCTGGCAGCCCGTCATGCAGAGCGCCACCGTCAGGCAAAGAAGAGCGAATATGCGCCGCATCACGCCGCCGCCCGCACGCCGGCCACGATGTAGCGCTGGAAGATCACGTAGACGATGAGGATAGGAACGCTTGCGAATACCGCCTGCGCCATCAGAAAACCCAGTCCGTTGGTCTGCGCGAAATTCATCTGCGACGAGGCGACGCCCACCGTCAACGTGTACATGGAAGAATTGGTGGCGGAGATCAGCGGCCACCAATAGTCGTTCCAGGTCGACAAAAAGGTGAAGATGCCCAGCGTCGCCTGGGCCGGCAGAGACAGCGGCAGCAGGATGCGCCAGAAGGTCTTGAAGCGCGAGGCGCCGTCGAGCCAGGCGGCTTCTTCCAACTCCTTCGGCATGGCGCGGAAATACTGCGTCATCAGGAAGACGCCGAACGGTGCGGCGAGCCCGGGGAAGATCAGGCCGCCATAGCTGTTGTGCAGGCCGAGGGCGCTGAACATCTGATGACGCGCGATGATCACCGACTGCTCGGGGATGGCGAGGCCGAACAACACGAGGATGAAGATGATGTCACGACCGGGAAACCGCAGGCGCGCGAAGCCGTAGCCCGCGAGCGACGACAGCGTGAGCACGCCGGCCGTCACTCCGAGCGAGACGATCGTACTGTTGAGCAGCCAGCCGAACACCGCCGAATGGCCGAGGATATCGCCGTAGTTCCGCAGCGTATAGGGCGGCGCAAAGGCGACAGCGGTGCCGCGCAGGAGATCGTCATTGGATTTCAGCGAGAGCAACAGCGTCCACAGCAGCGGCGCCGCCATCGCCAGCGCCGCAACGGCGAGCGCCGCAACCGCGATCCATCTGCCGGGCCGGGCGTGCGCCATCGTCACGTGCCCTCCCGCCCGCGCGAGGCGAAGAATTGGGCCATCGCGGCGACCAGGATGATGCAGAACAGAATCTCGGACGCGGCGGCGGCGTAGCCGATGTCCCAGCGCTGGAAGCCGATCTGGTAGATGAAGAGCACGATCGGCAGCGATGCGTTGTTGGGGCCGCCCAGCGTCATGATCTGCGCCTGGCCGAAGAGCTGGAACTGCAGGATGACTTCGATCACCACAACGACGAGCGCGGTACGCCGGATCGAAGGCAGCGTGATGCGCCACAGGGTGCGCCACCAGCCGGCATTGTCGAGGGCGGCGGCCTCGTAGAGATCCTTCGGCACCTGCTGCAGCGCGGCCAGAAACAGCATCATGGGCAGCCCGATGCACCACCAGACCGTCGTCAGGGCGACGGCCGGAAGGGCGAAGCGGGTGTCGCTGAGAAACGGGACCGGCGGCAGGTGGGCGAGTGCGAGCAGGTTGGCGATCAACCCGCCATCGGGGATCAGCACCATGCGCCAGACCAGCGTGACGATGGTGACGGAGAGCACGGAGGACGAGAAGAACAGGCCGCGCAGAATGGCGGACCAGCGCGACGCCCTGTTCAGCGCCAGCGCGAGCACGAGGCCGGCGACGGTGAGCGCAGGCACCGTCAGCACGACGAAGGTGCAGGTGTTCCATACCGCCTGGCGAAAGATGTCGTCGCGAAACAGCCGGGCATAATTCTCGACCCCGATGAAGCGCGCGCCGCCGAACAGATCGGCCTTGTGCAGACTGAGCCAGATGCCGGACAAGAGCGGGTAGACGAGAAGGACGCCGAAGACGATCAGGTAGGGTGCGACGAACAGCAAGCCGGCCCGTGCCTCGCTTGCCGCCGCGGACCATCCGCGCGGCGGTACGGCATCCGCCTCATGGGCCAAGGCCGGGATGTCGAGCGCCTCCATGATCAGGCCATGATCCGCAGATTGCGCCCGTCGGCGTCGAACAGATGCGCGTCGCCGCCGTCGAACCTGACCCCCACCGTCTCGCCTTCGCGTACCGGCGCAGTGGCTCCCGCCACGGCCACGATGCGATCACCGCCGGCGAGTGACAGAAAGACGTGCGTCTTGTCGCCCAGGAATTCGACGAAAGCGACCGTGGCGTCCATGTCGCCGGCTCCCGCGGCACAAAGCCGAACGGCTTCGGGACGAAGGCCGAGCTGTAAGGCCCCCTTTCGAGACGCGGCCGGCACTGCCGTGTCCACCATCGCACCGTCGGCCAGCGCGACGCGCTGAAACGCGCCGCCGCCCGGCACCGCCGTCACAGGCAGCATGTTCATCGCCGGCGCGCCGACGAAGCTCGCGACAAAGGCCGTCGCCGGGTTTCGGTATATCTCGAGCGGCGTGCCGACCTGTTCGATGCGCCGCTGATTCATGACCACAATGCGATCGGCCAGGGTCATGGCTTCGGTCTGGTCATGGGTGACGAAGATCATTGCCGTGCCGATCCGGCGGTGGAGGCTTGCGATCTCCTGCCGGGTACGAACGCGCAAGGCCGCGTCGAGATTGGACAGCGGCTCGTCGAACATGAAGAGCCTGGGTTCCTTGACGATGGCGCGGCCGATGGCAACGCGCTGGCGCTGGCCGCCGGACAGCGCCGCCGGCCTGCGGTCCAGGAGCTGTTCCATCTCCAGCATCCGCGCCGCATCCGAGATCCTGCGCGCCGTTTCCGTGCGCGAGACGCCGATGTTGTCGAGGCCGAACGCCATGTTCTCGCGCACGGTCATGTGCGGATAGAGCGCGTAGCTCTGGAAAACCATCGCCACGCCGCGCTTGCCGGGCGGCAGATGGTCGATGCGTTCGCCGCCGATCTCGATCTCGCCCGCGTCGATGGTCTCGAGCCCAGCGATGACGCGCAGGAGCGTGGACTTGCCGCAGCCGGACGGCCCGAGCACGACGACGAATTCGCCCGCACCGATCTCCAGCGAGACATTGTCGAGCACCAGGGCATCGCCGAAACGCTTGCAGATGCCTCTGAGCGATACGCCGCCCACGCTATGCCTCCCGCCTGACGTCTTGTTTTTTACCAGCCGCCGCCCTCAATGATTATGGCGGGGTATGCCTTTCGTGCGCGCGATACGCTGATATTTGACGGCCGGTTCCAGGACGGCGCCCGTATCCATCTGGCCGATCACGCCGCGCTGCATTTCCTGCCACGGCGTCTGACTCGCGGGATATTTGTAGCCGCCCGACGCGGCGAGCCCCTCCTGCCGCCGGCGCATTTCACCATCGGACAAAAGGACGTTGACCACCCCCTTGCGCAGGTCCACGCGCACGCGGTCGCCGGTCTGCAGAACGGCCAGTCCCCCACCGACCGCGGCTTCCGGCGAGGCGTTGAGAATCGAGGGCGACGCCGACGTGCCCGACTGCCGCCCGTCACCGATGCAAGGCAGCAGATGCACGCCCTGCGCAATGAGCTGCACCGGCGCGCGCATGTTCACGACTTCGGCGCCGCCCGGATACCCGATCGGCCCCGTGCCGCGCACGAACAGAATGCAGCGCTCATCGATGTCCAGCGCGGCGTCGTCGATGCGCGCGTGATAGTCCTCCGGCCCATCGAACACGATGGCACGGCCTTCGAAGGCGTCGGGATCGGCGGGATCGGAGAGATAACGCGCGCGGAATTCCGGCGCGATGACGCTGGTCTTCATGATGGCGGCATCGAACAGATTGCCGCGCATCACGATGAAACCGGCCTTCTCGGCGAGCGGATTGTCGAACGGACGGATGACGACTTCGTCCTCGATCGTCGCGGTGGCGCAATTCTCGCCGAGCGAGCGGCCGTTGACGGTCAACGCATTTTCGAGAATCAGCCCCTGACGCATCAACTGCGCGACCACAGCCGGTACGCCGCCGGCCCGGTAGAAATCCTCACCCAGATATTCGCCGGCCGGCTGCAGGTTCACCAGCAGCGGTACGTCGTAGCCGAAGGTCTGCCAGTCGCCGATCGTGAGTTCGACGCCCATATGGCGTGCCAAGGCGATGAGATGCAACGGCGCGTTGGTCGAGCCGCCCAGCGCCGAATTCACGCGGATCGCGTTGATGAAGGCGTCGCGTGTGAGGATGTCCGACGGCTTGCGGTCGGCATGGATCATCTCGACGATCCGCCGCCCCGTCTCGTAGGCGCATTCCTGCCGGTCGCGATGCGGCGCCGGGATGGCCGCCGATCCTGGCAGCGACATGCCCAGCACCTCGGCCAGGCTGTTCATCGTGCTCGCCGTGCCCATGGTGTTGCAGTAGCCGGTCGACGGCGCGGCAGATGCGACCAGCTTGATGAAAGCCGCACGGTCGATCTCGCCGGCGGCCAAGCGCTCGCGCGCCTTCCACACCACCGAGCCGGAACCGATGCGCTTGCCGCCCGACCACGCGCTCATCATCGGGCCGACCGACAGCGCAATCGCCGGGATGTCGACCGTCGCCGCCGCCATCAGGCAGGCCGGCGTGGTCTTGTCGCAACCCGTCGTCAGGACGACACCATCGATCGGGTAGCCGTAAAGAATCTCGACGAGACCGAGATAAGCAAGATTGCGGTCGAGGCCCGCGGTCGGACGCTTGCCGGTTTCCTGGATCGGATGCACGGGAAACTCGATCGGCACACCGCCGGCATCGCGGATACCGTCGCGTACGCGCTGGGCCAGCACCAGATGGTGGCGATTGCAGGGAGACAGGTCCGAGCCGGTTTGCGCGATGCCGACGATCGGCCGGCCTGACTGCAGCTCTTCGAGCGTGAGACCGAAATTCATATAGCGCTCAAGGTACAGCGCCGTCATGTCGGTGTTGTCGAGGTCGTCGAACCAGGCGCGGGAACGAAGGCGGCTGGTCGGGGAGGCCGATGTCATTCTTGTTGTCCGATCACAATGTCGCGCCGAGCGGCGCAAGGCCATCGCGGACGGCGACAAACCGTCGTGGAAATCTGCCGCGCCCAAGTGCCTGAGCCGGGCCGCATGCAATAAGCTGCAATATCATGCGGATTGTCTGGGATGTGGCGACATTCACGGCGAGCTCGAAATCAATCGGGCCGTAAAGGCTTTGCGCGGCGCCGCCCTGCCCGTATTTACTCAGACAAATTGCCATAGCCACTCACCCTTGGCAAGGCCGACAACATCCGATCGGAACGCCGGACAAGGCAAAAACGGCGCTGAATGCCTTGCCGCTGGCCGGAATTTCAATTGTCTGATTTAATGCCGCAGCGACCGATGAAAACGTGTGATGAGCATGGCCCTTGCCCGATTTTGCGCGACCGCCATTCTGTCGGCGGCGATCATGGTGTCGGCAATTCCGGCGGCAGCCGGAGCGCCGCGTCACGCCATTCGGAAATCGCCTTTCGGGCATGCGGGGACCAACACCGTGGACATTTACACGCTGACCAACGCGGCGGGCATCGAAGCGCGAATCATGACCTATGGCGCAACGATCGTCTCGCTGAAGACGCCGGACAGGCATGGCCGCCTGCAGAACATCGTGTTGGGTTTCGACACACTGGAACCCTATCTCGCCGGAGTTCCTTATTTCGGCGCGACGGTCGGCCGCTACGCCAACCGGATCGCGAACGGCCGCTTCACGCTGGACGGAAAGACCTATCAACTGCCGCACAATGACGGCCCCAACAGCCTGCATGGCGGGCTTCGCGGCTTCGACAAACGAATCTGGACGGCCGAGCAGCACGACACGCCGCAGGGTCCGACACTGCGCCTGACCTATGTCAGCGCCGACGGCGAGGAAGGCTATCCCGGCCGGCTCACGGCGCATGTCACCTATCGGCTGGGCGATGACGACACGCTGACCATCGCCTTCGAAGCCACGACAACCGCGCCGACACCGGTCAATCTCGCCAATCACGCCTATTTCAACCTGAGCGGCGATCCCAGCCATACGATCCTGGATCACGTCCTGACGATCGACGCCGATCGCTTCACGCCGGTGTCGCCGACCCTCATCCCCACCGGCGAGCGTCGCGGCGTGGCGGGAACGCCGTTCGACTTCCGCATGCCCACCGCCATCGGCAGCCGCATCGAGAGCGGCGACGACCAGCTGCGGATCGGCAAGGGCTACGACCACAACTGGATCCTGACCAAGCCCCAACCGGGTGCGATGACGCGCGCGGCCGTGCTGGCCGATCCGGTCAGCGGCCGTTCGCTGGAGGTGCGCACCACGCAGCCGGGGCTGCAGTTCTATTCCGGCAATTTCCTGGACGGCAAACCGGCGGGCGGCGGCACGGTGTTCGCGCACCGCACCGGCCTCTGCCTGGAGACGCAGCACTTCCCGGATTCGCCGAACCATCCGGACTTTCCGCCCACCATCCTGCGCCCGGGCGAGACCTATTCCGAGACCACCGTGCTCGCCTTCTCCGCCGTGAAGTGACGCCGCCTTGAGGCGCGCCAGGGCGACGGCAGCGGCGCGCAGCTTCAGCGTCGCGCGCGCCGCGCGGATCAGCGCGTGAACCTCGGCAAGGAACATCCGCATCTCGGCGGTGCAGGCGCCGTGCTTGAGGGCGCGCGTGTTGCCGATGGGAGCGCCGCGCCTACTCATGCTTGTGGCTCCCCTGCCCCGGATCCACAACGTACTGTTTTCGAGATCTCGCGAAAGCGATCATCTCTGGCGGCAGCGATGTGCCAACGCGCCGTAGCGCGCGCCGTGTCCCGCGCATGCCGGGCCGGATAGATCATCGCGAGGGCTCCTTTCGCCGTTTCGAGCCGCGCATTATCCGCCCGTTTTCGCGCGGCTGGATAAGAAAACGGCGGAAAAATTCGATTGCCCAGGCCGTTCAATGGGTTGGCGCGGCGCGTCCGGCGCCGGGCGGCGGACTTATCCCATGCTTGGTCGGCGCGGCTTGAATTGAATCACCCAAATCCGTCATCGCCCGCCCTAGTCATACCAAAAACCAATTGTCATGGCCCGCGAATGCGGGCCACCCAGCTAGGTTCTGCACCCTGCAAACCAGTTTTGCCGAAAATCCTTTGCTCGAAAGAAAGTGCAAGCGTCACCTGGGTGGCCCGCATTCGCGGGCCATGACAGGTTTGTTTTGTGATTCCGTACGTTCACAACCTGATCTCGCCGGGCTCTTACCGTCGGATGCCGATCGTGAAGATGTCATAGCCGCGCGGCGCGAGACCAGCATCAGTTCAGCGTGAGGACGACGACAGACTTGGCGGGCAGGGTCAACGACACGGTGTCGCCGGCAAGGGCGGCGCCGGTGAAGGCCGCCGGGTGTACGGCGTTCGGCGCCTCGAAACTGTTGCGCGCATCCATCATAGACGCGGTGAGGATCTCGCCGGAGACATGCTGCGCCGAAGCGCCGGCGAGCACGGTAGAGACGGCAACCGCCCGACCTGGATCGAGATTCACGAGCGCGACGACGATGTGACCGTCCGTGGTGCGGGCGGCGGACATGCTGACGGCCGGGACCGTTATGCCGTTCAAGCTGTAGCCCGGTGCATTCAGATCGGCCGGCAGGAACGTCGCGTCCTGGAATGGGCGGAACATGCGGAAGACATGATAGGTCGGCGTCAGCACCATCCGGGGGCCCTGGGTCAGGATCATCGCCTGCAGCACGTTGACCATCTGCGCGATGTTGGTCATGCGCACGCGATCGGCGTGATGGTGGAAGATGTTGAAGTTCAGTGCCGCCACGACGGCATCGCGCAACGTATTCTGCTGGTACAAAAAGCCGGGCACGCGGCCTTGCTCCGGATCGTACCAGGTGCCCCATTCGTCGATATCGAACGCCACCTTCTTCTGCGGATCGTATTTGTCCATCACGACGCTGTTCTGCGCGATGAAGCCGTCCATGCGCAGCGTGTGCGCGAGCGTCGAGATCCACTGATCCTCGCCGAAGCCGGTCGACGGGCCCTTCGCCTCCCATTTGTCGTCGGGGATCGTGTAGTAATGGAACGTGATGGCGCCGAGGTTGCGCGGCGGGACTTTGGACATCAGCGCCTCGGCCCAGGACGTGTCGTTGTCGTTGCCGCCGCTGGCCACGATGACGGGGCGTGCGCCATTGGGGGCCTTGAGGAAGTTCGCATATTGCTTGAAGAGATCGACATAGCGGTCGGGCGTCATGTCGCCGCCACAGCCCCAGGCTTCGTTGCCGACCGCGAAATAGGCGATTTTCCAGGGCGCGGGATGGCCGTTGCGCGCCCGCTCCGCGGTCAGCGCGGTCGGCTTGTCCGACGTCATGTATTGCAGCCATTCGGCCATTTCACGGGAGCTGCCGGTGCCCAGATTGGCATTGATGTAAGCGTCGGCGCCGATCATCTGCGCGAAGTCGAGAAATTCGTGCGTGCCGAACGCGTTGGTTTCCGGAACGCCGCCCCAATTGGTGTTCAGCGTCACGGGCCGCTTGCCGCGCGGACCGATCCCATCGCGCCAGTGGTATTCGTCGGCGAAGCAGCCGCCGGGCCAACGCACCACCGGAACGTGGAGTTCGCGCAGCGCCGCCACCACGTCGTTGCGCAAGCCGCGCGTATTGGGAATGGCGGAATGCTCGCCGACCCATACGCCTTCATAGAGGCCGCGGCCAAGATGCTCCGCGAACTGACCGTAGATATGCCGGTCGATCGTCGCGCCGGGCCGATCGGCGTGGATCGTCACGTTGACCGATGGCGCCGTCTGCGCCGATGCCGGCACCGCCAACGCCAGAACCGCCGCGAACGCCAGACCATAGCGTGCTGAAAGCATCACGGCTCTCCTTCGTTGCGGACGGTTAGAGGATGACGGACGGCCATCCGTCCGGTGTCCAGCCAATTGGGGAAATGCGCAAGGTCGGTATGCCGCCATTCTGCGCGTCATACGCATGATAGACGAGATAGTCGCGGCTCGGATCGCGCAACACGGACGCGCCGCCCGGCCCCTTGAAGCGTTCGTTGCCGACCAGCAATTGCTGGCCGTAGCCGTGCATCATGTCGTTGCCGTCCGGACCGAGAAACGGACCAGTGATATCGGTGGAGCGGCCCGCCACGATGTTGTAGTTGCTGTTGGCGCCGCGGCAGCAGAAATCGAACGAGACGAACAGGTAGTAGAATCCGCCGCGCTCGATGATGAAAGGCGCCTCGATGGCGTCGGGCGGCTGCGGCCGGTAGGCGAGCGCGTGGACGGTGGCATCGTCGGCCGACGGCTTTCCCGTCGTGGGATCGAGACGGATCATCTTGATGCCGGTCCAGAAACTTCCGAAACACAGCCAGTGCTTGCCGTCACGGTCCACGACATGGCTGGGATCGATGGCGTTGTATTTGTCGAAGCTGTCGGACGAGAGAACCAAGCCCTGGTCCTGCCAAGCATAATTCGGCGCGGCAGGATTAAGCGCCGCGTTGGTCGCGAGGCCGATGACCGAATGATTGGAGCCGAAGGTCGAGACCGCATAGTAAAGATGGAAGCGACCGTTGAAATAGGAGATGTCCGGCGCCCAGATGCCCTTGGCCCCAGGCACGGCATCGGCGGCCCATCCCGGCAGCGCCGGAAAGACCGCGCCGCCGCGCGACCATTGCAGCAGGTTCTTGGAGGAGCGCCAGGGGATCAGACCGGAATCGGCGCCGCTCGGACCCGTGCTGAAGACATAGTAGGTATCGCCATCCTTGACGGCACAGGGATCGTGCACGGGCGACAGGTCGCCCGTCAGCCGGTCGTTGATCACGCCGCCGCCGGCGCGGTTCAGACCGACGCAAAACAAGCCGCTCCCACCCAATGCGAGCGCCGTTCGCAGCATGGTGCGCCGGCTGAGCACAGATCCGGTCACGGGCTTGCTCCTTTCAAAAACGCCGCGGCCGGCCGCCCTTGCGGACAACCGGCCAGCGTCCATGTCTTCCCGCAACCGCCTCTTACAGCCTGAAGCGGACACCGAGCGCGATGGTCTGATCGAAGATGCGGGTGTCGCGCGGATCGACGGTCGGGTTGGTGAAATAGTCCTGATACTTGCTGTCCAGCAGGTTCGTGGCGTCCAGCGTGAAGGTGATGTTGTCGGTATATTTATAGCTCGCCGAGAGATCGAGCCAAGGCTGCGATTTCGCGAAGATGGTTCCCGGCTGCATGCCGCCGCCTGGCGCTGGCCCGACGTTGAAGCCGCCGCGCCAGTTATAGGCCGCGCGGAACGAGATCGGCCCGCGCTCGTAGATACCGACAAGGTTGTAAGACCATTTGGAGATATTCTGGAAGGCGCCTTCCACATAGGTCGCATTCACTTGCGCACCAAAACCGCTCCAGAACCCCGGCAGGAAGTCGAAGAACTGGGTATAGCCGAATTCCGCGCCGTCGATATGACCGGCCGGCGAGTTGATCGGCTGGCTCACCTGGTAAGTAATGCCGCCGATCACTTCGGGCGTGATCGTGCTGCCGATGTAACCGTCGACCGAACGGTAGAACGCCGCCAGGCTGACGACATTGGACGGGCCGAAATAGTATTCCAGCGACACGTCGCCATTGTCGGACTTCTCCGGCCCGAGGTTGGGATTTCCGCTGGCACCGGAACCCAGGAGCGTCGCCGTCGACGCCGAAAGGCTGAGGCCGGGGTTGAGCTGGGCAAAGGTCGGGCGGGTGACCGTGCGGCTGGCAGCCAGACGCAGGAAGAGATCGTCCCGCAACTCGAGCCGCAGGTTCATGCTGGGAAGCCAGTCGAGGCTGCTCTTCTTACTCTCCGTGGGCGAGTAGGTGAAGGTGAAGCCCGCGCCTGTGTTGGTGACGATCAGCGTGTTGCCTTTCATGTCGGCATCGGTATCGACGATCCTAAGGCCGAAATTGCCGTCCACAGGCAGAGAGCCGAGCTGAAATCCGAAATTGGCCTTGCCAAAGACCGCATAGCTCACCTCGCGATCGTCGAAGGATTGGGTCGGATCGGCCGGTGGCGGCGCGCCGGTGGGCGACTGCCCGAAATCGGTCCGCAGGAAGCCGATATTGTTGTTGAGCCAGTTCGGATCGGCGTCGACCCAATTGACGATGCCGAACTTGCCGTCGAACTGCCGGCCGCTGGTCAGGTGCCAGGCCGTTCCCGGAAGCGTCGGATTGTTGAGCGCCGTGAAGCAGGCATGCGACGCGATCGCCGCGGCGACGGCTGCGAATTGCGGGCTCGACGGATCGGCGAAGCCGCGGCAATCGAGACCACCAGCATTGTCGGCGCGGTTTTGTGCGTAACGGTTGGCGTAGCGAACGCCGAGATTAAAGGAGTGAAAGAACGAGCCCTCGTCCATCGTGAAGGCCGCATCGCCACGCCAGTCGAACTCGTTGCCGGACTGCCGGGTCCACTGATCGTAAAACTGACGCATGTGAAACTGCGACGGATCGGTGAGATCGACGCCGGTGACGCTCATAAAGGGCGTACCCGTGTTGTGGTAGTTGAAGTCGGCATAGTAGCCCGGAAGCCCGGGGCCGCTGCCCACCGCAGGCGGCCCTGGGGGGTAATATTCGGTGTCGAGGATGTAGCCGGTCTGCGAAAATTTGCTGTCCGTATAGTCGACCTCGGACGAGAGCGTCAGATTGTCCTGCGTCCAGCTCACTCCGCTGGCTGCCTGATAGGTGTCCGTCTTCGGCACGAAGGACTGGTTGCTGGTCAAGTCGTAGCAGCCGCCGTTGACCGTCTTGACCTCGCTGGTGCCGGGAAAAACCGTAGCGGTGGCGGGATTCGCGCAAAGCCACGGCAGCCCGACGAAGAAGTCGTTGCTGTTCGGATTGCGGTAGCGGGTATAGAAAACTTCCGCATAGGCTTCGACGTGGTCGTTCGGACGCCACTGCAGGGAGACGTCCGCCGCGGCGCGCTGGCGGTTGCCGGGAATCGATTGCGCGCCTTCGGTCAGGGGCAGGAAGGCGACGCCGCCGACGCCGGTCGAGCCGGGCACCGGCCCGATCGCCTGGGACGAGATGTAGTTGTCCAGGATCTCTTCCTTGTAGTGATCCTGCTTGACGGAGACATCGACCAACAGGCCGACTTCGCCGATCGAGGTATTCCAGCGATTGCTGAGAAGGATGCTGCCGCTCGGATCGAATTTGTTCGACAGCGAACTGTGCGTGCCCTGGATTCCGCCGGCGACCTCCAGACCGTCGAAATCGAACGGCCGGTGAAGCCGCACGTCGATCAGGCCGGCAATGCCGCCTTCGAGATCGTCGGCGCGGGAGGACTTTTCGACGTCGACGCGCGCCAGGAGCTCGGCGGGAATGTCCTGGAGCGTTATGAAGCGCCCCGTCGAGGTGAAGATCTCGCGGCCGTTCAGCAGCGTCGCGATGTCGGGCAGGCCGCGGATCAGCAACTGGTTGGCTTCCGCGGCGTTGCGGCTTACCTGAACGCCGGTGACGTGCTGCAGCGCCTCGATGACGTTGTTGTCCGGCAACTTGCCGATGTCCTCGGCGACGACCGAATCCCCGATCTGGTCGGCATTCTTCTTGGTGTCGATCGCCGATTTCAAACTGGCGCGAACGCCGGTCACGATGACGGTCTCGATCTGGTTCGATTGATCCGTTGCCGTGGCGGTTGCCGCCCAGGACGGGTTCGCCGCGAAAGAAACGATGATGGCCGTCGAGCAGGCCAATGCCGTACGCAAATTCATGATTCCCCTCCTGCGCGAACGTCGTCGCGAGCGCGCGACGTCCTTTTGTATAACTCAGACAATATGCGAGTCCGAAAACGCCGACAAGGTTGCCGCACGCCTTTTGTCTGAGTTTTTTTCCGGGGGCCAAAAGTGTGCCCTGCCCGCAACGGTGGGGCCGATTGGACAATTGTTTCAACGGCCTATAAATGAGCGCTGGGTCAACAGGCATCATTGATAGAGATGAACGTACGGTCGCGCACCCCAGGGGCGCCGGGCAAATCGCTACGCTTGCACGGTACGATAGCGCGCGAACTCGGTATTGCGATCGTGTCCGGCCGCTATAAGCCGGGCGATCTCCTGGTGGGCGAAATCGCATCCAGCGAGAAGCTCGAGGTTTCCCGCACCGCCTATCGCGAGGCCGTGCGCATCCTGGCGGCGAAAGGCCTGGTCGACGCCCGTCCCAAGGTCGGAACGCGCATCAATCCCCAGACGAAATGGAACCTTCTGGACCCCGACGTGCTCGACTGGACGTTCGATACCGAGCCCGATCTTAATCTGCTGAACAGCCTGTTCGAGCTTCGCAACGTGGTGGAATCGGCCGCGGCGGGCCTGGCCGCCCAGCGGCGGTCCGCGGCGCATCTCAAAGCCATGCGCGCGGCGCTCGAGGGCATGGCGAAACACACGCTTGCGACCGAGGTCGGACGCCAGGCCGATCTCGACTTCCATGCCACGCTGCTGGACGCCACGAACAACCCCTTCATCATCTCGTTGACCAACGGCGTCAGCGCCGCGATCAGCACGACGACGATGTTCAAGCAGCGCAAGCGGCCCCTGCGGCGCGACCCGCTGCCCGATCATTTGCGGGTCTTCGAGGCCATCGCCGAAAAGGATCCCGGCAAGGCGCAGCAGGCGATGACCGAGCTCATCGAGCTGGCGCGCCTGGATACGCCGATTTCCGGCAGCGCGAGCCGGCGCCGCGCCGGGTAGGCGTGCAGCAGCCAAAATTTGGGCTGACATATTGTCTGAGTTATCCTAGGGTCCGGCGTCTCTTCGCAAAGGACCATCGGCCGCCCATGCCCGTTACCGGCCAGAATTTAGTCGGCTTCGATCGGCTTCGCGCGCTACAGGAATTCCGCGCGGTGGATGCCGCCTCGGGCGACGCGATCGATCCGCCCTTCAGCATTGCCGCCACGGCAGAGGTCGAACGGGCCTGCGCCATGGCCGACGCGGCGTTCGATACCTACCGTCAGGTGGACCTTGGGGTGCGGGCGCGGTTTCTCGATCTTTGCGGCGACAATCTCATGGCGCTGGGTGACGAACTGCTCGATCGCGCGGTGCGCGAGACCGCCCTGCCGCGTGCCCGGCTGGAAGGCGAGCGCGCGCGCGCTGTTGGACAGCTTCGCATGTTCGCCGATCTCGTCCGGCAGGGTGACTGGCTGGGCCTGAGGATCGATCCGGCGCAACCCAAGCGAAAGCCCTTGCCGCGTGCCGACCTGCGGCAGCGCAAGATTCCACTGGGACCCGTTGCCGTCTTCGGCGCGAGCAATTTTCCTCTCGCGTTCTCGGCGGCGGGCGGCGACACCGCGTCCGCGCTTGCCGCCGGCTGTCCGGTCATCGTCAAGGCGCATCCGGCGCATCCCGGCACGTCGGAGCTGGCGGCCGGCGCAATCGCCCGGGCTGCAAACGCCTGCGGCTTGCCTGACGGCGTATTCTCTCATCTCGCCGGCCCCTCGAACGAGCTTGGTGCCGCGCTGGTCTCGGATCGCCGCATCAAGGCGGTAGGCTTCACCGGATCGCGCGCCGGCGGCCTGGCACTCATGAAACTCGCCGCCGCACGCGCCGAGCCGATACCGGTCTATGCCGAGATGAGCAGCGTCAATCCCGTGATTCTCTTTCAGGGAGCCCTGAAAGCCCATGCCGAGGCGATTGCCGCCGGCTTCGTCACATCGCTGACGATGGGCGTGGGACAGTTCTGCACCAATCCGGGACTGGTGCTTGTCGTCGACAGCCCGGACCTGGACCGGTTCGTGGCGGCGGCAACCGAGGCGCTGGCGATATCGGCGGCCGGCGCCATGCTGACGCGCGCGATCTGCACCAGCTACCAGGCCGGCGTCGGCCGCCTGAAAAAACATGCCGGCGTCGCGCACATCGCAGCCGGAGCCGCCTGCGACGGCAAGAACCTGGCGGCCGGCGCGCTGTTCCAGACCAGCGCGCGCGATTTCCTCGCCAACCGCGCGCTCGGCGAGGAGGTATTCGGGCCCGCGTCGCTGATCGTGCGCTGCCGCGATGCCGCCGAGCTGACCAGTGTCGTCGCGCAGCTCGATGGACAATTGACCGCCACGCTGCATGTCGAACCGCCGGATCATGCGCTGGCGTCGCGCCTGCTGCCATTGCTGGAACGCAAGGCGGGACGCATTCTGATCAACGGCTGGCCGACCGGCGTCGAGGTCTCGCCGGCGATGGTGCATGGCGGGCCGTTCCCGGCGACTTCGGATTCGCGCAGCAGCTCGGTCGGCACGCTCGCCATCGAGCGCTTCCTGCGTCCGGTCTGCTATCAGGATTTCCCCGAAGTGCTGCTGCCGCCGGAACTGCGGCGCGATGACAAGACGGCATTCCGCCGGATGGTCGACGGAAGATACTGAACGAAGGTTTGCGACATGCGACTGGTGCAAATGCTGGATGCCGACGGCGAGCGCATGGTCGTCGCCGCCGATGGTGCGATCGCCCGGCGCGTGACTGGCACCGGCAGCACCTATGCGCTTGCCCGCACGGCGATCGAAAAAGGCAGCCGCCTGGCGGACGTCATCGCCGAAGCGGGGTACGGCGAAGAGGTGGACCTGGACGCGGCGCTGGCGGCGGGTCGCATCCTGGCGCCGATCGATCACGCCGACGCGGCGCACGTCTTCCTCACCGGCACGGGGCTGACGCATCTGGGCTCGGCGGACGCGCGCGACCGGATGCACGCCAAGGCGCAATCCGCCGACGCGACGGATTCGATGAAGATGTTCCTCATGGGACTGGAAGGCGGCAAGCCCGCCGGCGGCGCGACCGGCGTGCAGCCGGAATGGTTCTACAAGGGCGACGGGCGCAGCATCGTCGCGCCGGAAAAGCCGCTGCCGTCGCCGGACTTCGCGCTCGACGGCGGCGAGGAGCCGGAACTGGCCGGCATCTATGTCATCGGCGCGGATGGAACGCCGTTCCGGCTAGGCTTCGCGCTGGCCAACGAGTTCTCCGACCACGTCACGGAGCGCATGAACTATCTCTATCTCGCGCACTCCAAGCTGCGGCCCGCGGCGCTCGGCCCGGAGCTGCTCGTCGGCGAGCCGCCGGCCGATATCCGCGGCACCGCGAAGATCACGCGCGGCGGCAAGACGATCTGGGAGAAGCCGTTCCTGACGGGCGAAGCGAACATGTCGCATCATCTGCGCAATCTGGAACACCATCATTTCAAATATGCACTGTTCCGGCGGCCGGGCGACATCCACGTGCATTTCTTCGGAACGGCCACACTGTCCTTCAGCGAAGGCGTAAAGGCTGAGGCGGGCGACGTGTTCGAGATCTCGGCTGCACCCTTCGCGCTGCCACTGCGCAATCCGCTTGCGATCGTGCCGGCGCCAGCGAGCCAGGTGCGCAGCCTGTGAACCGACGCGCGCCAAGACAAGGGGAAACAAAATCGTGAAACCGACCCGCATCGGCATCGTCGGCATCGGCAAGATCGCGCGTGACCAGCATATCCCAGCCATCGTCGGCAACGACGCCTTCACGCTGGCGGCGGTGGCGAGCCGGCACGGCACGGTCGACGGTGTGCCGAACTTTCCGACCATCGAGGCCATGCTCGAAGGCTGCGGCGACATCGACGCGGTGGCGATCTGCACGCCGCCGCAGGTGCACTACGCCGCGACAAAGCTCGCGCTCGAAAGCGGCAAGCATGTTCTGCTGGAGAAGCCGCCCTGCACGTCGCTGCTGCAGCTGGACAACCTTGCGCGACTGGCGGCGCAGGCGAAGCGCACGCTCTACCAGACCTGGCATTCGCGCCATGCCCATGGCGTGGCGCCCGCCCGACAGCTGCTGCGGCAGCGCAAGCTGCGCGGCATACAAGTGATATGGAAGGAAAACGTGCGCCAATGGCATCCGGGCCAGACCTGGATCTGGCAGGCCGGCGGCTTCGGCGTGCTCGATCCGGGCATTAATGCGTTGTCGATTCTCACTGAAATCGTGGCGGAGCCGTTCTATCCGCGCGCCGCGCGTCTGTTTGTCCCCTCGAACTGCGACGCACCCATCGCCGCCGATCTCGAATTCGTCACCGACAGCGGCGTGGAAATCTCCGCAGCCTTCGATTTTCGCCACACCGGCGTGCAGACCTGGGACATCGACATCGATACCGAGGAAGGCGCCATGAAGCTTTCGGCGGGCGGCGGCATCCTGACCATCGGCGACGACGAGGTGCCGCGCGACCCAGGCGCGCTCAACAACGAGTACCAAGCGATCTATCGCGATTTCGCAGGCTTGATCGCGCGCGGCGCGTCTGAGGTCGACGCCCGGCCCCTCAAGCTCGTCGCCGACATATTTCTGAACGCGAAGCACATCACGGTGGAACCCTTCGAGGATTGAATGGCGGCAGCGGAAGGTCGCGCCGGAGCAGAGCAGTTTCGGATTGGCTTGAATCAGAAAGAGCTGTCATGGCCCGCGACTGCGGGCCACCCAGGTGGGCGTAGAGCGTGGTGAGGAAACTTGTGAACGGCTCCAACTTCGACGGCCATGCGGTGTCAACTGGGTGGCCCGCGACTGCGGGCCATGACAACGTTTTGGTGCGTAGACGGAAACCAAAGCGACTCTAGAGCGGGAGGAATGCATGAACGCCACGCGCGGCGCCGTATTCAACGGCGAGGACTGGCTCGTCGTCGCGGTGTTCGTCGCCGCGATGATCGCCGTCGTGCTCTATGCGATGCGCGCCAAGGCGCGAAGCGGCGAGGACTATTTTCTGTCGGGCCGCGACAGCAATTGGCTGCAGATCGGTACCTCGATCTTCTCGTCCAATATCGGCTCGGAGCACCTCGTCGGCCTCGCCGGCGCCGGCTTCGCCACCGGCATGGCGATGGCGCATTGGGAAATCCAGTCCTGGCTGATCCTGGTGCTCGGCTGGGTGTTCGTGCCGCTCTACAGCCGGATGAAGGTCTTCACCATGCCCGAGTTCCTGGAGCTGCGCTTCAGCCAGGGTTCGCGCAACGTCCTTAGCTTCCTGACCATCGTCAGTCTCGTCCTGACCAAGATCGCGGTGACGATCTATGCCGGCGACGTCGTCATCCGCACGCTGCTGGGAATCGACAGCGTCGGCATCTTCGGCATGCGGATCGACATCTTCTGGGTGATCGCGCTGGGGCTCGCCTTCACCACGGGACTTTACACGGTGCTCGGCGGCCTCAGGGTCATCATGTACACCGCCGTGCTGCAGGCGCCGGTTCTTATTCTCGGATCGGTCTGCATTCTCTATACGGGTTTGAGCGCGCTGGGGCACGGCGACCTCATCGCCGGGTGGCACGCGACGGTTGCGGCGGCGGGCACGAACATCCATCTCATCCGTCCGCTCGGCGATCCGGAATGGTCGTGGGCGGCAGTGATCCCCGGTTCGGCGATCATCGGCTTCTGGTACTGGTGCACCGACCAGTACATCGTGCAGCGCGTCCTCGCCGGCAAGAACCAGCAGCAATCGCGCCGCGGCTCGATCCTCGCCGCGTTCCTCAAGCTGACGCCGGTTTTCATCTTCCTGGTGCCGGGCATGATCGCCTTTGCGCTGACCAAGAGCCCGGGCAGCGGCTTCACCACCAGCGGCGATGCGGCCTATACCTCGCTCGTCGCGCAGATATTGCCGCACGGCCTGCGCGGCATGGTGGCCTGCTCGATGATCGTGGCGCTGATGGCGTCGCTGGCGTCGAAGTTCAACGCCTCCGCGACGCTGTTCACGATGGATTTCTTCCGCGAATGGTATCCCGACGCCTCGGGCCGCACCGAAGTCCTGGTCGGGCGGATCGCCACCGCCGTGATCGTCGTGCTTGGCATTTTCTGGGTGCTGGTGATCAAGAGCCTGCATTCGGATCTCTACGTCTATCTGCAGAGCGTGCAGGGCTATCTCTCGCCCGCCATCGCCGTGCTCTTTCTGTTGGGCGTGTTCTGGACGCGCGCGACGGCGCCGGCGGCGCTGTGGGCGTTCGTCGTCGGCGTTGCGGGCGGCTTTGCCCGGCTGGCGGCCGATCTCGTCATGCGCGACGACGGCGCCGCGGTGGCGGCGCTCAAGCAGAAGCTGTTCCACCATGCCATCACACAGGCGCAATACGCCGCCGCCATCGCGCCGATCCGGGCGGTGCATGGCTGGATTTTCGATTTCTGGAGCATCAACTGGCTTTATTACACGCAGATCCTGCTGGTCGTGACCGCAGGCCTGATGATCGCGATCAGCCTGCTGACGCGCGCGCCGGACGCCGGCACACGCCGCTTCACCTGGTATGGCGCGACGCCCGAAGAGAAGGCCGCGACGCGCGCCAGCTGGAACGGCTGGGATGTGGCGCTGAGCTTCGTCGTGCTGGCGGCGGTGGCGGCGTTCTACGTTGCCTTCTGGTGAGCGGTCAGCCCGACACCGGCTGGTACAGCCGCGTGGTCTCGCCGCCAATCGCGAAATAAGGCTTGAACGTCTGCGCCCCGTCCGCCGTGACGACGCGCCAATCGGACGCGCGCGCCGCGACCTGACGCACGGCGGTCAAATCGCGGCGCTTCAGCGGCAGGAAGCGGTTGCCCACCGCGAACAACGCGAGTGGCCCCTGCATCACGGCAAGCAGATCGGGATGCTTGTCGTCCACCGCCTCCAGCCGCAGCGTCCGGTCGAGGGTGAGCTCGATCCTGTCGCCATCGTGCCAGGTCCGCCGGATTTCGTGGAACCTGCCCGGCACGACCGGCTCGCCGATGCGCCGGCCGTTGACGGCGATCGTCGTACCTGTCCCCGCCCAGGCGGGAATGCGCAAGGCGACCGAGAACGTTTCGGCCGTGGCCGTGCCGACGGTGAGCGTGACGCCGGCATCGAGCGGATAAGAGGTTGTCTGTTCGAGCGTGATCGCGCGACCATTTTGTTGCCAGGTCAGGCGCGACGGCACGTACAGGTTCACGTAGATCCCACGCGCGCCGGTGCAGTAGGCGCTGATGCCGTAGTCGGCCACGATCTGGCCCAGCGTACCGGAGCAGCACGGACAGCGGTATTCGAAATAAGTCTTCGCGCCATTGCCGTTGTAGTCGGCATAGTAAAAGGCCGTGCCGTCGGGCTTCATCGGCAACGCGCCGAGCACGGTGTTGTAGAGAACGCGCTCCATGCTGTCGCCGTAACGGCTGTCGCCGGTCTCGCACATCAGGTAGCGCGCGATCTTGAAATGGCCGTAGGCGCCGCAAGGTGTCTCGAAACTCGCATGCGTCGTACCCAGCGAGTCGCCCAAGGCGCCGGAACCGGGCACGACGAAGCCTTCGTTCGGCCCCCAGCCGCCGGTGGCGAAGCTCTGCGCCAGGACGAAGTCGAAGCCGTTCTTCGCTGCCGCCAGATGCTTAACTTCGCCGTCGACCAGCCAGGCCTGCATCGCCGAACTGAGCGCGTTGACGTGGCTATAGGCGTGCCGCCCGGACAGGACATTCTTGCCGCGCGCCAACGGATCGAAGTAATCCTCGTCGAGCAGATAGCGCGCCGCCATTGTACGATAGCGATCCCCGGCCCCGCGCCGCCAGGCGAGATAGAGGTTTTCCGGCAGGGTGTAGGACTCGTCCCAGGTATGGGCAACGTTCGGATGCGGCCGCGCCGCCATTTGCGGCCGCGTCAGCGCCTTTTCGGGCAGATGCGGCAATGCCGCATCGGTGGCGCGGTTCAGCACCGCGAGCGCCGTCTCGTCGCCCGCGAAGGCATGGGCGTCGATCAGGCCGATATTGATCTTGTCGAAGGTGTAGGCCGGCAGCGTGTAACCATCGTAAAAGCGCGACGTGATGGTTTGCGCGAAGCCGGCGACCAGCCGGTGCACTTTTTGCCGCGTCGCGTCGTCGCCGGTGACGGCATGGGCGCGCGCCAGCCCTGACACATATTGCCCGAAGCTGTGGCCCGGGATGAAGCCGTGCATATCGGCCGGCGGATTAAAGGCCGGCGATGCATTGTACCAGCCGCCTAAGTCTTCGCCCGGCGCCGGCAGTCCGGCGGCGGCGCGGAACGGCTTCAGCAGCGCATCCTCGTCCAGCGCCAGCAATGTCGCGTGCTGGGCGCGGAATTGCGCGCGCAGCGGCCCGTCAGACAAAGTGACATCGGTGTACCGCGCCGGCGCCAGTCTCGAAGGCCGCGCCGGCACATCGTCCGCAGTGGCACCGGCCGGCAATGCCGCACCCGCGGCGGCGGCGCCGGCCAGCCGCAAAACCGATCGCCGCGAGAGCGCCATGCGCATTGCCTTTCTTTTGTCTGACATTTAGCCTGCCACGATCGCAGGCCGCTTTCAACGCAACGCGGTGCCAATCGTGCTGACGCCCATCGACATCGTCCCCGTGCAAAACACGCTTGGCGAAGGCATCGTGTGGGATGGACGGCGGGCCTGGTGGACGGACATTCAAGAGAAGCGCTTATTCCGCTACGATCCGGCGAAGCGCGCGCTGGAGACATTCGACCTTCCCGAACGGTTGGGATCGTTCGGCCTGACCGAGGGCGACGAGCGGATCGTGACGGCGTTCGAATCCGGCTTCGCATTCTACCAACCGCATGACGGCGCGCTCGCATGGATCGCCCGGCCGCCGCACGACGCTGCGAAGGTGCGCTTCAATGACGGCCGCGTCGACCGTCAGGGACGCTTCTGGGCCGGCAGCATGGTCGAAGGCGGCGGCGCCCCGAGCGGCAAGCTGTATCGCCTGGACGCAGACGGCCGCTACGAAATCTGCGTCACGAAGGTCGCGATTTCCAACAGCCTGTGCTTCAGCCCTGACGGGCACGTCCTGTATTTCGCCGACACGCCCCGGCGGCAAATTTGGCGTTACCGGCTGGACCCGGTCAGCGGTGCGCTGTCCGAGCGCTCGGTGTTCGCCGAGACGCCGCCCGGCGCTTTTCCCGACGGCGCGAATGTCGACAGCGAAGGCTGTGTGTGGAGTGCGCATTGGGGCGCGGGTCAGATCGTGCGGTACGATCCGCGAGGCCGGATCGAACGGACCATTGCACTGCCTGTGACCCAGCCAACCTGCGTCGCGTTCGGAGGCGATAAGCTCGACCACCTGTTCGTCACCACGGCACGCGAAAATCTCGACAAGGCTGCCATCAAGCAGCAGCCCTTGGCGGGCGCCCTGTTCGTCTTCGCCGTCGGCGTGGCGGGCTTGCCCGAGCCCCGCTTTCGTCCAAGGCCAGGCACCGCGTGAATTGCGCGCGACCTTGCCCAGTGGACCGCGGATATATGTGCTGAATCGAACCTGTGACCCCTCCCGTGTCAAAGTTTTCCGTTGCAGCCGCTTCAATGGGTTAGCGACCGCAAATTTCTCGTTTTTGTGGTTTTTTCGCGCTATCGCCTTACAGCTGTAAGGAGCGAACGGGCGTGTCAGAAGGCCTTGTAAGGCAGGCACTCAGTCAAGGCTTCCAATCCTGTCGATGTCCTTCTGCTCCAAAGCCGCGCGCAAAAATCCACGTTGGAACATCTGCCGCAGCGTCGGAAATGATTTAACGATCAGTTCCTTCAAGTCTTTGTTGTCCGAGGCTCCCAGCGTTTTTGCGAGTTGGGTCGCCACGCTCTTTCGCTCTGCGACTCGAAGGAACATTGGAACGTGTTCAAGATACGGGAAACACCAAGGTCGCCAGTGTTGGCCGTTGTTTGGCGAAAGGGCGCCCCATGTCCTGAGATAGAGAAGATAGTCGGCTTCTACGAAATCATCGAATGAGACGGCGGTCGCCGGCGCCCCTTTGGTATGCCGCGCCTGGATCAGGTCTGCTTGGAATGAAAGACGGCCTTTCTGTTCTCCATAACCCCAGAGCATCGGTGGGTAATCAGATAGCCGATCCCACATCACAGAACCCGGCCCTTCACTTCGTCGGACATACTTGACTGGTATCGGCTCACCCAGAAGATGTTGAAGGAGTGTCCATCGCCCTTCGCGCACTAGAACCGCGACGAGGCCTGTGAACATCTCGTAACCCAAGAATTTGAAATAGTCGAAATCGGCGTTGTTGTACTGGCCGGAGAAGTTTCGCGGCAAGTCGTACCGTTCTAAGACCGCGCCGAACCATCGATATATCTCAAGAGCCGCATCTTGATCTGACATCACAGCGACGGTCTCCGACAGCCGCGCAACATCGGCAACCGCCTCTTGTGACTCATTAAGGGCCTTCAAGAGGTCATCGATGGTGCCGCCAACGCGCGGCATCTTCGGCTGTTTCGCATCCAGTCGCGCGAGAATGTCCCCCAGCGCGCGTCGGAGCAGTAGAATGCGTTTAGGTTCGGCATTCTCGATTGCAACCAAAGCTGGCCCAACCAAGCTAGGCTCCGCCTCCTCCTCTCCCGTCGCGAGCGCAGTCCTGAGCGCAGCTTCGAGCTTTCCTGCGAGGGCTTTCCTGCCCGTCGCCCTATCCGCATTCTTCTCAGGCTCATTGTACGCAATGATCCGCCGCATCTTGAGATCGAAAGGAAGATCGGAAATCTTGCCATACGCCTCGTTGAACACCATGAGGACCTTGTCGGGACCCCGTGCCCTCAGGGCGTAACCAAGTTCGATCATGACGTTGGGGTTCGGAGTCGGCCGTCCCTTACGCGGCTTCGCGATAATTGAGACATCGGCAACGAATACATCGGCTGTTGCGATCTTTGCGAAGATTGTCGCGGATATGTCAGGTGATCCCGAAACGCCCTGAGTATCGCGGTCGATCACAGGCTCGATCTCAACGGATTTGTCTGCTGCGATCTGGCCCGCCGCAATCTCAAGCGACTGCTGAATGAAGCCACGATTAGTGGCGTTCGGAAGATCGGATTGCCACGAGTAGAAGACGACCCGTTTCATTTGCCTACGTCCAACCTCATGCCTGTCTGGAGAACCATGATCCGCCGGATCGAGCCAAGCGCGCGATTCTCGCCGAAAGCGGTCGCAAGTGGCGACTTAGGTAGTGCCCTCCTGCCGCCTTTCAGCTGTAAGGCAGGTAGTGCCCGCTCACGCCTTACAAGCTGGCTAAGTCATTGAAAGGCTGGTGGGCGCGACAGGGATCGAACCTGTGACCCCTACCATGTCAAGGTAGTGCTCTCCCGCTGAGCTACGCGCCCGTGCCAGTGACGGCGGGCGGTCTCTATAGCCTTGGGCCTGGGGGCGGGCAAGCGACCCCGTCGGCCGGCCCTACGCGCGCATGGTGGGCCTCAAGACGGGCAAAAAAATCCCGCGGCGTTTCGGACGCCGCGGGGGAATGGGACGGCGGCCAGGCCGCCCTCGAACGGTTTAGCGCCGCGCCAGTTTCAGATCGAATTTGACGGCGGCCTGGGTCTGGCTCGGCATCGGGACGCCGCCCTGAAGCGCCGGCTTGTACTTCCAATGCGCCACCACCCAGGTGACGGCCGCCGAATCGAGTTCCGGAAAGCCGCTCGACTGCACGACGTTCGCCGACATCACATCGCCTTGCGCCGATATGGCCAGTTGGAGCAGCACCGTGCCCTGATGCGATTGCGCCCGTGCCTCGACCGGATAGGGCGGCGTCGAGTGCGTGCCGGCGAGACCCGAAGCGCCGCTGTCGACCGGCGGCGGTGTGTTGGGCGGCGCCACAATGGTCGCGATCGGCGGCGGATCGGTCCGGGCGATGTCGATGACGGGCGGAACGACGACGACCTGCGGTATGACCTCGGTCGGCTTGACCAGCGTCGGCGGTGGCGGCACCAGCACCTGTTTGGGCGGCGCGGCGGTCTCGATGATCGGTACCTGGATGATGTGCTCGATCTGAATCAGCGCCGTCGTGGCCATTCCGTTGATCAGAGCGTAGATCGCCGCGACATGCAGCAACCCCACACCGGCGATCGTCAGCGCGCGACGCGGCGTCATTCCGGTCGCGCCGATGCCGGTCATCTCGTTTTTTTGCAGCAGCATTTGCCTCTCCCCATTTTCGCCGGGGCATGAGCGCCGACCGGCGGCCCCGGCAGGAGTCGTCTCGGACCCCGCCGGACCCATATAGGGATAACGCTCAAATCCGGCGCTGCGCGGGCGTGAATGTGGCGGCGCCGCCGCATTGACCACGTAAATATTCGCCGCGGGCGCGGGAACGATCGGGAGGTTGGCGAAACAGGGGCCGCGCGTTCAGGCCGCGATCATCCGGTCCACTTCGGCGACGATCTCGCGCAGGTGGAAGGGCTTGGAGAGCACCTTGGCCTGTTTGGGCGCATTCGAAGACGGGTGCAGCGCCACCGCCGCGAAGCCGGTGATGAACATGATCTTGAGCGCGTTGTTCAGTTCGGCGGCGCGCTTGGCCAGTTCGATGCCGTCCATGCCGGGCATGACGATGTCGGTCACCAGCAGGTCGAAGCGGAAGCCCTTCAGACATTCGAAAGCGTCGCCGCCGTCGCCGAAATCGGTGACTTCGTGGCCGGCCTTGACCAGCGCCTGCGCCAGGAACTTGCGCAAGCTCTCATCGTCTTCCGCCAAAAGGATATGCGCCATGGGCCCGCTCTCGACTCGCAATAGACCGTATATTCCTTAAGCCGTAAACGCCGGTTAACGAGAAGCTTCCCGCGGCGGCGGCGAGCGGGCCTTCTGCCGCTTGATCGCGGCGGCGGCTTAGTGGTCCACTGGCGGCCCAGAAGACGAATCGGGCGGACATGGTCCAATCAGGCACAGAGGCGCCGAGGGGCGAGGAGGAGGCGACGGAACCCAGCCTGGCCGCGCTGTTTGCCGAGCCTTTCCGCATCCTGCGACCGTTCCGGCAGACCGTACCCTTCGTCTTCGCTTCACCCCATTCGGGCCGCTTCTACCCGGCCAGTTTCGTCGCCATGAGCCGCCTGAACGCGACCTCCCTGCGCCGTTCGGAAGACGCCTTTGTCGACGAGCTGTTCTGCGGCGCCGTGGCGCTGGGGGCGCCGATGATCGCAGCCCGCTTCCCGCG
This sequence comes from Rhizomicrobium sp., assembly GCA_036512455.1. Taxonomy (GTDB): domain Bacteria; phylum Pseudomonadota; class Alphaproteobacteria; order Micropepsales; family Micropepsaceae; genus Rhizomicrobium. Next base: position 78,098 of record DATCAT010000017.1, on the reverse strand, counting down.
CGCCTTCCTGGACGCCAACCGGGCGCCGGCCGAGATCGACAGCGCGATGTTCGACGGCGCTCTGCCGGTGGCGGTGGATTCGCCGAGCCCGCGCGTGACGGCGGGGCTGGGCGTCATTCCGCGCATCGTGCGCGACGGCGCGGAGATCTATCGCGGCAAGCTCTTGCCGCATGAGGCGGAAGAGCGCCTGGCGAAACTCTATCGTCCGTATCACGCGGCCCTGGCCCAGCTGGTCGAGGAAACACGGGCACGCTTCGGCGTCGCGGTGGTGATCGATTGCCATTCGATGCCGTCGGCAGCGGCCATTCCCGACATCGTATTGGGCGACCGCTACGGCATGGCGGCGGCCCCCTCGGTGACGCGCGCCGCCGAACTTGCCTTCGAGGCGCAGGGCTTCAGCCACGCCCGCAACGTACCCTATGCCGGCGGCTACACGACGCATCTGCACGGCCGCCGCGAGCGCGATGTGCATGCGCTGCAGGTGGAGATCAATCGGGCGCTCTATCTGGACGAGGAGCGCATCTCCCGAGGGCCAACCTTCGAAGTCGTCCATGCCAGGCTGACCGACGCGCTGACCCGGCTGGTCGCCATCGAGCCGGCAGCGTTGGCCCGCCATCGGCGGCACAATCTGGCGGCCGAGTAATTTTCCCAAAAAGTCCAAGAAAAAAGGCCGCTCCGGAAAGGAGCGGCCAAGTTCAGGGAGGAAACGCCCAGGAAGGGCGGGCGGCATGACAAACGGGAGGTCGATCATGCCGCGCTGCAACAATATGGACTCACGATAGGGTTGACGCAAGTCCAAAATATCGGCATTTCGTCGCAAAAATCCAGTATTTCAGCGCCATTTCGCCTCCTTTCTCGGCAGCTTCTCCCCCAGAAGGTGAAATGGTGCGATGCAAAATTCGCGCTTCGAAAAGCCAGAATTCCTTAACGAATCCCTAACGGGTCACATTCCTGTCGTTGCGCCGCAATAAAAGATTCGCGTCCTAGCGATAGGCATGCGCCCAGAAAGCGGGCGCCGATTCGCGCCCACCTTTTAGGACCGCGACGCATGGCCCGCATCGCCTGGCTGGTTCCGCCGCCGTCCCTGGTCTCGCGGGCCCCACGGCCGCCCTCTGGGCCGGCGCAGGGCCGCCCGCAGCGCTCCCACCGCACCATCTTCATCTCGGACGTCCATTTGGGCACGCGGGGCTGCAAGGCCGAGTTTCTGGCCGACTTCCTGGCCCGCAATTCCTGCGAGACACTCTACCTGGTCGGCGACATCGTCGACGGCTGGCAGCTCAAACGCCGCTGGTTCTGGCCCGAAGCCCATGGCCGGGTCGTCCACGAGATCCTGCGCAAGGTGGACGACGGCACAAGGGTGGTCTTCGTGCCGGGCAATCACGACGAATTCCTGCGGCCCTTCTGCGGCCGGAATTATGCCGGCGTCGAGGTCCTGCGCGAGGCGGTGCACCAGACCGCCGACGGCCGGCGCCTGCTGGTCATCCATGGCGACCAGTTCGACGGCGTCATCAACTTCGCCAGATGGCTCGCCCATCTGGGGGCCTGGGCCTATGACAAGGCGCTGGCCGCCAACGAGATGCTGCACGCGGCGCGCCGGGCGGCCGGCCTGCCCTACTGGTCGCTGTCGAACTGGCTGAAGCACGCGGTCAAGGACGCCTGCGAATATGTCTGCCGCTTCGAAGAGGTGGTGGCGCATGCCGCCCGGAGCCGCGGCCTGGACGGTGTCGTCTGCGGCCACATCCATCAGGCCCAGATCCGCATGATTGGAGACGTCCTTTATCTGAATGATGGAGACTGGGTTGAAAGCTGCACGGCCCTTGTCGAAGATGCCCGCGGACATCTGGAGATCGTCCGTTGGGCCGCTCCTCTTTCAACGCCAGCCTACGACATCGGCCAAGCCGCGCCTGTACCCGCGTAGGGTTCGCCGCGTGACGGCTGGCGGCCTGATGCCGGCCGCTTTCCCGTGCCCGGACAAGAATCCAGCACGGATCCAAACAATCGACGATGGGCAGAATGAGTTAGTTTGTTGGTTTTCGCCGACGCCCAAGTGTGACCAACGGGTTCCCGATGAGCTTACCCACTCCCCAAAGAGTTTCCCACTCCATCAATTCTTCACCAAGGCGCTTATTCACGTCAGATTCAATCAGTCGAATTCTCAATACAACGCGCCTGTAGTCACGATCAATAGCCCATACAAGTGTGGAAAATAACACGGTCACAGCACCAAACAGGAATAGAATTGTTGTTCTGTCTAGGTTGGCCGCGAACGCGGCGGTTAAACCAATGAGGACGGCCGCATATGCACCAATGACTTGAAAAACCAGATTATTTCGATTTAAGAGTTCATCCCGAAGTGCGTCGTATTCGTGAAGCAATACCGATATTTTCAGTTGTAATTTTTCGTCGGCATCGGTCATTGTTGGAATCCTCCGATTCCTATACTACTCTTAACATATCACCAATCTTCCATAGGCAGTCAGTGATTTGCCTGCCGCGTCAAGCGGACCGGCCAATCGACAAATCGGACCGAGATCGAAGGGGCCGACTACCAGATTGGGTTGAAAACCGCGTCTTCCTTGTTAAAGATGCCCGCGGACATCTGGGGTTCGTTCGTTGGAGCACCCGTCTTTCAACGCCAGAATGCGACAACGGACAAGTGGCGCCTGTACCCGCGTAAGGTTCGCTACGTGAGCGCCAATGGCCTGATACACGCCAGAGAAATTCGGGAGTCCGGGCAGAAACACATCAAGGTCCTGATCGTTACCGACGCTTGGCACCCGCAGCTTAACGGCGTCGTGACGACGCTTGAAGCGCTGGGACGCGAGCTTCGCGCACTCGGCCATGACGTTCGCTATGCGACGCCCGAAGGCCGCTTCACGTTGCCGCTGCCGACCTATCCCGACATCCGCCTGGCGTTTTTTCCGCGCCCGGGCCTCGAAAAACTGTTCCGCGAATTCGCGCCCGATGCGGTGCATATCGCCACCGAGGGCACGATGGGCCTTTCTGCCCGCGCCATCTGCCTCAAAAACGGCATCCAATTCACCACTGCGTACCACACGCGTTATCCAGAATATGTACATGTTCGCTTTCCCTTTGTACCCGAAGGGCTGGTTTGGAGCCTAGAGCGCTGGTTCCATCGCGGCGCAATTGCCACGATGGCCCGCACGCCATCAATGAAGCGCGAACTGGAAACCCACGGCTTTCACAATGTGCGGCTTTGGGAAGGCGGCGTGGATGTCGATGTCTTCCGGCCAATAGAGGATGCAGAACTGCCGTATCCCCGACCGATCTTTCTGTATATCGGCCGGGTCGCAATCGAAAAAAATGTTGAAGCTTTTCTCAAACTCGACTTGCCCGGCACGAAGGTAGTCGTCGGACCTGGTCCAGAACGCGGCGCAATGGCGAGAAAATATCCTAACGCCAAAATCTTGGGGCCCAAATGGGGCGAGGACCTGGTCAGGATGTATGCCGGCGCAGACGTGAACGTATTCCCCAGCCTGACCGAGACCTTTGGCCTGGTCATGCTAGAGGCGCTGGCCTGCGGCACCCCGGTGGCGGCATTTCCGCATGAGGTGCCCAAGGATGTGGTCGGCAACTGCCCCGCGGCAGCCCTGGACGCCGATCTGGGGGCGGCCTGCCGCCGGGCGCTGACCCTTTCCCGGACGGCGGCCCGAAGCTTTGCCCTGGAACGGTCGATCCGCGCCTCGACCCTGCAGTTCCTGGGCAATCTGGTGGTCGAACAGCCGCATCAGGGCTGATTTATCGAATGGCCGACCTGGGCTAGAACAGCAGCGATTTAGCGAGCGCGCGTCCCCCATCCCCATGTCCGCAGACAGTGTCGACTCGCGTGCGCTCCGCTTAAGCCTCCAGGAATGGCTGTTCCTGGGCGCGACCATGGTTTTCTGGGGCGTCTACGTCCTGTGGCTGGGCAAGGACACGTCCTGGGATTTCCGCAACTATCATTGGTACATCCCCTACGCCTTCCTGAACGGGCGCGAAGGCATCGACATGCTGGTGGCGCACCAGGCCACCTACTACAACCCGTTCCAGGACATCCCCTTCTATCTGCTGGCGACGCACACGCCGGCCTGGTTCGCGCTGTTCACGCTGGGCGCGGTGCAGGGCGGCAATGTCGTGCCGCTCTACATCCTGGGCCGCCAGACGCTGCGGATCGAGGAATACAAGCTGGGCGCCGCGGCGCTGGCGCTGCTGGGGCAGACCGGCGGGCTGGGCCTCAACATGTTCGGCACGACCTATCACGACAACACGATGAGCATTCTCATCCTGTCGAGCATCGCGATCCTGGTGGTCAACCGAAAGCGGCTGAACGAGGGGCCGTTGTGGCTGGCCGCCGCCATTGCGGCAGCCGCGGGCTTGCTCACCGGCAGCACGGTGGGGCTGAAGCTGCCCGAAGCGCCGTTCGCGATCGGCTTCGCCGCGGCGCTGGTGGCGCTGGGCGGCAGCTGGAAGCACCAGACGGTGCGCCTCGCCGCCGGCGGATTGGCGGGCCTGATCGGCGTCGTTCTGTTCATGGGCTATTGGACGGTGCATCTGGAGCATCTGACCGGCAATCCGCTGTTTCCCTATTTCAACGACGTGTTCAAGTCGCCGCTGGCGCTGCCCGCGCCTTACCGGGATATGCGTTTTCTGCCGACGCATTTCTGGATCGCGGCGGGATTTCCGATCCTGTTCTCGCTCAACTGGTCCATCGCCGACGACATTCCGTTCCGCGACATCCGCGTCATGCTGGCCTATGTCACGGCCATCGTCGCGATCATCGTCTGGCTCGCCGGGCGGCGCTCCAAGGATCCGCTGGTGATTCCGGACGCGGCGCGGCCGATCCTCGCCTTCGTCGCGGTCTCCTACCTGGTCTGGCTCAAACTGTTCGCGATCTATCGCTACATCGTCCTGCTGGAGATGGCCGGGCCGCTGATCGTCGCCATCGCCATCGGGCTGCTGCCGATCCCGCGCCGCATCCAGCTCATCAGCCTGGCCCTGCTGTTCCTGGTGACCGCGGCGGTCACCCATGTCGAATATATCGAGCGCTCGCCGATCAGCGATCCATTCGTGCAGGCCGACCTGCCGAAGATCGAGCATCCCGAAAAGGCCATGGTGCTGCTCACCGGCGAGGGGCCGCTGGGCTTCATCGCGCCGTCCTTCCCGCGCAATATCGCCCTCGTCCGCATCGACGGCTGGATGGTGCAGCCGCAGGACGGCACCAAGATCACCAAGACCATGAAAAACCGCGTCTGGGGCCATCTGGCGCACAAGGGCGACCTCTACGTGCTGTCGGACGCCTATGACATGGGCCGGGCGCGCGACGCGCTGGTGGAATACCATCTGCGCATCGACTGGCTGAAATGCACCGTGTTCGACACCAACATCATTGGCGACTATGAATTCTGCCCCCTGTTCAAATGGCCCCGCCAATGACCGACGCCAACAAGACGCCCGCCCGGATCGCCGTCATCCTGCCCTGCTACAACGAGGAAGCCGCGATCGCAAAGACCGTGCGCGACTTCCGCGCCGCGCTGCCGGACGCCAAGGTCTACGTCTACGACAACAACTCCAAGGACCGGACCGCCGAGGCGGCGCGCGACGCCGGCGCCATCGTGCGCAACGAGCTGCGCCAGGGCAAAGGCAATGTGATGCGGCGCATGTTCGCCGACGTCGAGGCCGACATCTATGTCCTGGCGGACGGCGATGACACGTACGATGCCTCCGTCGCGCCGGCGCTGATCGCCAAGCTGCTGAACGAAGAGCTCGACCTGGTGACCGGGCGGCGCGTCCATACCGAGGCCGCGGCCTATCGTGCCGGGCATGTCTGGGGCAACCGGATGCTGACCGGGCTGACCTCGCTGATGTTCGGCATCACGCTGCGCGACATGCTCAGCGGCTATCGCATCATGTCGCGACGATTTGTGAAATCGTTCCCCTTCACCGCCGAAGGCTTCGGCATCGAGACCGAGCTGACGGTGCACGCCGTGCGCCTGCTGATGCCGATGGCGGAGGTCGACACGCCCTACAAGGAGCGTCCGCCCGGTTCGGCGAGCAAGCTGAACACCTATCGCGACGGCTTTCGCATCCTCTTCACCATCGGCCACCTGATCCGCGAGGAGCGGCCGCTGTTCTTCTTCAGCGTCATCGCCGGATTGCTGGCGCTGACCTCGGTGGGCTTCGGCTGGTCGCTGCTGCAGGAATTCATGCGCACGGGCCTGGTGCCGCGCCTGCCCACGGCGCTGCTCGCCACCGGATTGATGGTCATCGCCTTCCTGTCGCTGATGAGCGGGCTGATCCTCGACACCGTGACGCGCGGCCGCTGGGAAGCAAAGCGCATGGCCTATCTCGCGCTGCGCGGACCGCTGGACCGGCGAAATTCGTGAACCTCGGCCAGACGCTCCGCGCCCTGACGCGCTCGCGCTTCGCGCGCTTCGGCGTCGTCGGCGGCGCCGGCTTCCTGGTCGACGAGACGGTGCTGACGCTGCTGCACTACCTGATCGGGCTCGACCGCTACAGCGCGCGCGCGCTCTCGATCTTCTGCGCGATGACGTTCACCTGGTGGGGTAACCGCAACCTGACGTTCGCCGAACACGCCGCGAGCGGCGGGCCGGCGGAGATGGTGCGTGAATGGGGCAAGTTCGTGCTGGCCAACGGGATCGGCGCGCTGGTGAACTATGCGATCTATTCCCTGTTCGTCAGCTTCGCGCCGGCGCCGTTCGCCAATCCACTGCTCGCCACCGCCATCGGCGTCGGCGTGGGCCTGGTGTTCAATTTCACGCTGTCGAAGAGATTTGTTTTTCGAGCGCCCTGATCACCAGATCTTCACGCGCGCTTTCGGTGCGCGGTAGAGTTTGTCGCCGGGCTTGACGTCGAACGCCGTGTACCACGCATCGATATTCTGCAGCGGAATCTCGGTCCGTGCGCCGGGCGGGGAGTGCGGATCGCTGACAATGCGCTGGCGGGCGCTGTCGTCACGCACTTTGAGACGCCAGACCTGGGCCCAGCCGAGGAAGAAGCGCTGGTCGCCGGTCAGGCCGTCGAGCACCGGCGCGGGTTTGCCGTTCAGCGATTTGTGATAGGCGTCATAGGCGATCAGCAGGCCGCCGAGATCGGCGATGTTCTCGCCCATCGTCAGGTCGCCGTTCACATGCACGCCGGGCAGGACTTCATAGTCATTGTACTGCGCGCCGAGCGCCTTGATGCGGCCTTCGAAGATCTTGGCGTCGCCGGGCGTCCACCAATCGGCGATGCGGCCGGCGGCGTCGAACAGGCGGCCCTGGTCGTCGAAGCCGTGCGTCAGTTCATGCGCCATCAGGCCGGCGGCGCCGTAGTTGACGGCCGGGTCGGCCGAGGCGTCGAAGAACGGCGCCTGCAGATAGGCGGCGGGGAACGCCACCTCGTTGAGGATCGGATTTTCGTAGTCGTTCACGGTCTGCGGCGACTCGGCCCATTCGTCGCGATCGACCTGGCGGCCCGGCCGCGCGGCCTGCAGCGCCCATTCGAAGGCGCCGATGCGTTGCGCGTCGCCGAACAGGTCGTCGGCGCGGACGACGAGCGCGGCATAGTCGCGCTTGTCGACGCCCGAGCCGATCTTGATGGTCAGGGTCTTGAGCTTGTCCAGCGCTTTCTGCTTGGTCGCTGGGCTCATCCAGTCGAGGCGCGCGATGCGGGCCCGCAGCGCTTCCTTCAGGTTGGCCATCTGCGCCTCGGCCTTGGCCTTGACGGTGGGCGGGAAATGCTTGGCGACATAGAGATCGCCGACCGCCCAGATCAGGGCGCCGAAAATCTCGCTGCGCTGGCCGAACAGGATGTCGCCGCCGGCGACGGTGTGCACGCCGCGCTTCCAGCGCGGCTTCTGCTCGGCCTGGCCGGACAGGGCGCGGCCGTGGAATTCGAAACTGGCATCTGTGAACGGCTTGGACAGATAGACCGCGGCGTTGTCGGCGATGGCGAAGGCGGCCCAGGCTTTCAACGTGTCGAGATCGGTGGCGGCGAAGATCGCGGCGAGCTTCGGAATGGCGGTCTTCTCGACGATCACGAGATTGGCCGGCGTGCCCAGGTCGTTGGCCTTGAGGAAACCGCGCCAGTCGAAGCCCGGCGCCATCGCTTCCAGCTCGGCCAATGTCATTGGATTGTAGGTTTTGACCACGTCGCGCTCTTCGACGCGGCTCCAACTGGCTTCAGCGATCTTGGTTTCCAATGCGACGATGGCGGCCGCGTGGGCGTCGGCGTCCGGCCAGCCTTCCAGCGCCAGCATCTTGCCGACATAGGCCTGATAGGCCTGTTTCTTCGCCGCGAAGGATGCCTGCAGGTAGTAGTCGCGGTCCGGCAGGCCGAGGCCGGACTGGCTCAGATAGATCGCATAATGCGACGGGTCCTTGGCATCGGGCGCCACGAAGGCGGAGAACAGAGAGCCCTCGAAATCCTTGTTGGCCAGGCCCATGAGCGCGGCCAGCGCTTCGCGGCTCGGCGCGGCGCGCACGGCGTCCAGGCTCGGCTTCAATGGCGAGGCGCCCAATTGCTCGATACGGGCTTCGTCCATGAAGGCGGCGTAGTAGGCGCCGACCTTGCCGGCGACCGTGGCCGGGTCGGCCTTGGCGGCGTCTTCCATGATGGTGCGCAGCTGCAGCAGCACGCGCTCGGCCAGCGCGGCATGCATGCCGTAATTGGAGCGGTCGGCCGGGATCTCGGTGCGCCTGAGCCAGGCGCCGTTGGCGTAGGCGAAGAAAGCGTCGCCCGGCTTCACGGTGGCGTCGCGGGCGCTGAGATCGTAGCCCCAGGAGCCGAACGGCGCGTCGGACGCGCTGGCGCCCGCGCAAATCGCCGCCGCGATGGCCAGACCCGCCAGTGCCGCCGTGAGCCGCTTCATCGGATGAACCCCTGTCGAAAACGAGGCACGTCATACAACCCCGGCCGCCCGGCGCCAATCACAAGCGCGGGAGGTGCGCGGCCGGCGCGTCCACCGTGACCGATTTGACGATGGCGAAGACGGGTGTGCCGGGGCCGAGGCCGAGGCGCACAGCGGAGGCGCGGGTGATGCGGGCGACCAAGCGCGTGGCGCCGCAGGCCAGTTGAATATCGGCATGGCTGGTTTCTTCGCGGCTGAGCGCCAGCACCTGCGCGGCCAAGACATTGTTGGCGCTGATGCCGCGCGGCTCCTCCAGCGCCAGCATGATCTCCTCCGCCCGCACGCGCAGGCGCAGGCGCCCGCCGACGGGCTGGGCCAGATGCGCCACGTACAGTGTGCCGCCGTCGAAGCTCAGCGCCGTGAGGCCGTCGCTCCGATGCGCCGTGATGGTCGCGGGGATGACGGCGCCGACCGGCGGCGAACCCGCCAGCGCCGGCAGTTCGAGGCCGGTTAGGATGTCAAATACCGAGCCCTCCGCCGCCATCCGGCCGTCGCGCAGGACGACGATGTCGTCGGCCAGCCGCGCCACTTCGTCGAGCGCGTGGCTGACCAGCAGCATCGGCAGCCGCATCTCGTCGCGCAAGCTTTCGAGATAGGGCAGGATTTCGGAGCGCCGCTGCGCATCCAGCGAGGCGAGCGGTTCGTCGAGCAGCAGAATCTCCGGCGACGACAGCAGGGCGCGGCCGAGTGCGACGCGGCTCTTCTCGCCGCCGGACAACGCGCGCGGACGGCGCTGCAGCAGGGACCGCAGGCCGAGCAGTACGACGACGTGCTCGATATCGGCCGCACTCGCCCTGCTCGCGGCGCGGCGCCAGCCGAACAAGAGATTGTTCTCGACGCTCATATGCGGAAACAGGCGCGCGTCCTGGAAGACGTAGCCGGTGCGGCGCTGTGCGGCGGGCACAAAGATACCGGCTTCGGTGTCGAGCACGACGCGGCCGTTGATGACGATGCGGCCCTGGCGCGGACGGAAGGTGCCGGCGATGGCGTTCACGATCGTCGTCTTGCCGGCGCCCGAGGCGCCGAACAGGGCGGTGACGCCGGGCTTGGGCAGCGCGAAGGCGATATCCAGCGCGAAGCCGGGAAATTCGTGGCGCAGTGCGATCTCGACGCTCATGCCCGGCTACGGGCGCGGCGCTGCGCGAACTCGGCCAGCGTCATGAAAATCAGCGCAAGCAGGATCGACAGCAACGACAGGCGCATGGCCTCGGCCTCGCCGCCCGGCGCCTGCAGCGCGGTGTAGATGGCGAGCGGCAGCGTGCGGGTCTCGCCGGGGATGTTGGAGACGAAGGTGATGATGGCCCCGAACTCGCCGAGGCTGGCGGCGAAAGCGGTGATCACGCCGGCCGCGATCCCGGGCAAGGCGAGCGGCAGTGTCACGTTGAAGAGCCGGTCCCACCAGCCCGCGCCGAGCGTCTGGGCCGCCTGGGCGAGACCGCCATCGATCGCTTCCAGCGACAGGCGGATGGCACGCACCTGGAAGGGAAAAGTGATGATCGCGCTGGCCAGCGCCGCGCCGGTCCAGCTAAAGACGAAGCGAATGCCCAAATTGTGCAGCAGGAAGCCGCCCAGGGGTCCACGCGTGCCGAACGCCATCAGCAGCAGGAAACCGATCGCCACCGGCGGCAGCACCAGGGGGACGTGGATGAGACCGTCGACCAGCGTCTTGCCGGGGAACCGCGTGCGCGCCAGCAGCAGCGCCGCCAGGAACGCAAGCGGCAGCGCGCCGAACACCGCCACGAAGGAGATGCGCAGCGACAGCAGCAGCGCCTCGCTCTCGGGCGGCGTCAGGAAAGCGTCCATGCGGCGGTAACCATGTTGCTTCGCCTCGTTATATCGCGCGCGATGCAACGAGGCCACGCTTGACGCCGCAAGGCCGTCCAGTACCGTTCGGTTTGTCGGGGGCAGCGTGAACAGGTTAACAGGAACGATCTTGGCGCTGGCGGCGCTGCTGCTGTGCGGCGCGGACGATGCGCCGCGCGCGGTCGTCATCACGCCGGCGATTGCGCCGTCCTCGCTCTATCTTGTGCGCTACGACCACTGGACCCAGGAGGACGAGCGTGGCTTCGGCGAATTCCTGACTTCGATCGGCGATTCGGATTGCCGCACGGTGGACCAGTGCCTGCACGGCGCGGGCAATCCGTTTCGCGCCACCGATCCGGACGGCATCTATTTCCGCTCCGACTGCGCCGACCTGCCCTATGTGCTGCGCTTCTACTATGCCTGGAAGCGCGGCCTGCCATTCGCCTATGTCAGCGTGGCCGAGCCGCGCGGCTGGACCCGCGACATGCGCTACACCAGGCGCGGCAATGCGGTGGCGGAGCGCGTCACGGTGCAGAGCGGCGAGAGCAGCGGCTATGCGGTGATCGAGACGCTGCGCGAAACGATCTCGTCGGCGACGTTCCGCATGCATCCCGAACTCGAAGACCCCCTGCCGCAGGATTTCTATTCGCCGGCGATCACGCCCAAGGCGATCCGGCCCGGGACGGTGATCTACGATCCCAACGGCCATCTGGCGACGGTCTATCGCGTCGATCCGGACGGGCGCATCCACTATCTCGACGCCCATCCCGACAACGCGATGACGCGCGGCTTCTACGACCTGCGCTTCGTGCGCGCCTCGCCGAGCATGGGTGCCGGCTTCAAGAACTGGCGGCCGGTGACGCTGGTGGGCGCGACACGGCAGCGGGACGGAACGTTCAGCGGCGGCCACGCCGTGCTGCCAGCCAACAAGGCGATCGCGGATTTCTCCGTCGAGCAATTCTTCGGCAACGGACCGCGCCCGGCCGACGACGAGAGCTGGCGCGACGGCACGTTCAAGCTCAACAAGGAATTTCTCGACTACTATGATTATGTGCGGGCGCGACTGGCGGGCGGGACGCTGGAGTTCGATCCGCTGAAGGAAGTCCACGACCTGGTCGATTCCAACTGCGCCGACCTTTCGTACCGCGGCGATGCGGTGAAACTGGCCGTCGCCGCCGGCATCATGAACGCCTCCGAGCCCGGGCGGTTGCCGTCCAACATCTACGGCACCGACGGCGACTGGGAGACCTATTCGTCGCCGTCGCGCGATGCGCGGCTGAAGACGGCGTTCAAGGAGCTGCGCGACGCGGTGCAGCGCTTCATGACCATGTATCAGGCGAACGATCCCAGGCTGAAATATAGCGGCCAGAATCTCGCGGTTGACATGCTGACCGTCAACGACCGCGAGGCGGCGGCCTGCAAGATCAGCTACAGCCGCACCGACGGATCGGTGATCAGCTTCGGTTACGAGGAAGCGCGGCGGCGGCTGTTCGCGATGTCGTTCGATCCCTATCACTGCATCGAGCGCCGCTGGGGCGCCAGCGATCCGCGCGAACTGGCCAGTTGCGAGGACGGCGCAACCAAGCGCGCCTGGTACGCCGCCGAACAGAACCTGCGCAACCAGCTCGAACGGACCTATGACGTGCAGATGAATTTCTCGCTCGCCGATCTCAATGCGCATGTGCCGGGCTCGGGCGTCGCCGTCGCTCCCAACACCGATGTGCGCACCTATCTGTGGACCATGCGCAGCGCAGTGCGCGGTTCGAAGCCCGGCAAGCCGAAATGAAAATGGCCGGACCAAAGGCCCGGCCATTCTCAATCGTTTGCCAGCTTATTCAGTGCGTGCGGGCGTAGATTTCCCACACATGGGCGATGACTTTTTGCTTGGGATCGTCGACCGACGTGAAGGCGCGAACCGCCTGATCCTTCTGGCCGCTGGCCTGCAGGGCCATGCCGAGGCGGATCTGGGCATTGGACTTGTCCGACACGCCCTTGGCGATGCCGCTCTGGATGAGCTTCACGGCGTCGGGGAAGCGGCCCTGGCCCCAGGCGTCTTCGCCCAGCTTGACCAGCGCGTCGCCATTGCCGGACGCCATGATCCGGCCGGCGTTGGCGGCGTTGGCGGCAGCCTGGCCCTTGGCCATCCCCAGCAGCGCGCCGGTGCGGCCGCCCATCTGGACCTTGGCGTCGGTCGCTTTCTGGATCACCGCCGCCGATTCGGCGGCGAAGCCGAGCTGCAGCGCCAACTGCGCCAGCAGGCTGTAATCTTCGGGCTTGGTCAGCGAGCCGGTCAGCAGTTTGAGGCGATAGACGTCGAGCGTGCCGTGGTCGCTGAGGCCCTTGGTTCCAGCTGCCGTATCGAGCAGCTGGCTCCAATAGGCCGGCTTGTTGGTGCGCTGGACGAGCAGTTCCAGCGCCTGGCGCTGGCCTTCATTGTCCTGGCTCTCATAGGCACAGCGCTGCTGCATCACCAGCGTGTTCTCGCCGGCGCCGCTGCCGAAATTGTCGCGGATATAGCGGACGCAGCTGGAGAAATCATGCGTCAGGTAATAGGACTGCGCGGTGAGCGTCATGCACTGCGCATCGCGCGCGTGCAGAGCGATAACACCGCGGTAGTCGCCCTTCAGGTAGAGACCGGCACAACCGCCGCCGCCGCCGCTGGCGCCGGATTTCTGGGCGATGTAGGACTTGACCTGGTCGATGGCGGCGCGATCGCCGGCCGTCAGGCCGCTCATGCCTTCCGCGGACGCGACGCTGGCGCGCGCGCCGCTCAGATTGCCGCCACCCGCCTGGCTCACCGCCTGCTTGAGCAGGTTGGCGACCGCGGCGCGCGCCGCCGCCTCGGCCGGTACCGTCATGGAAAGGGTTCCCGCCGCAAGCGCAGCGGTTCCCAGAACGAACGCCGCCGCGGCGGCACGCAAAGTCTTGGACAGCATTATCAGAGACCTCTACCTCAAAACACGGTGCCGGACGCACGCAACCGCATGCTCTTCACCGCGATCGCCCCTCACGTCATTGCATAGTTTCGATGCCGGTGAACCCGATGTGAGTTACCCCGATACGCTGCGCATCGGCCAACACCATGGCGACCTTGTCGTACTTCGCCAGGCGGTTGGGCTGCAGATGGATTTCCGGCTGCGGATCGTCGCTTTGCGCGGATTCAAGATACTGGTCGAGCGTGGCGCGATCCACCGCCGTGCCGTTCCACAGGACCGTGCCGTCGAAGTCGACCACCAGCGTCACCACAATCGGCGGCTTGTCCGGCGGCTTCTGGTTCGGCTTGGGCATGTCGAGCTTCACGGCATGAGTCTGGATCGGCAGCGTGATGATAAGCAGAGTCAGCAGAACGAGCATCACGTCGATCAGCGGCGTGGTGTTCATTTCCACCATCACCTCGCCTTCGCCGCTTTCGTTACCAACATTCATTGCCATGTGGCGATACCTTTACTCGGGTCTTTGACTATTGCGGCTCGTCGTTGTGCGGTTCGGTCAGGAAGCCGACTTTCTGGATGCCGGCGATCTGACATGCGAGCACGACACGGCCGACGGCCTGGAAACGAACCTGCTTGTCGGCGCGGATATGCACTTCCGGCGGCGGCTTGCCGCCGCAATTGCCGCCGGGACAAGCTCGGGTCAGCGCTTCCTCGAACTTGCCCTTCAACTCGGACACGTCGATCGGCTGGTTGTTGTAGTAGACGTTCTCTTCCCGATCGACCGCGATGACGATGTTTTCCGGCTTCGTGATCGTCGCGATATTCCGGAAATTGGGGAGATTGACCTTCTGCACCTTCACGATCACCGGAATGGTGACCAGGAAGATGATCAGAAGCACGAGCATCACGTCCACGAGCGGCGTGGTGTTGATGGTCGTGTTCAGATCCGGATCGTCGCTGTGATCGCCGGATTGAGCGTTCATGGCCATGGATGAAATCTCCGCGCTTTACGCGTTCCTTCCGTTACTTGGCCTTGGTGATCAGGTAGGTCTGCAGGTCGCCGGCGAAGCCGCGAAGCTTCTCGTTGATGACCTTGTTGCGGCGCACGAGGTAGTTGTAGAGCAACACCGCCGGCACCGCCGCGGCCAGACCGAGGGCGGTCATGATGAGCGCTTCACCCACCGGGCCCGCGACCTTGTCGATCGAGGCCTGTCCCGCGACGCCGATCGAGATCAGGGCTTGCAGAATGCCCCACACCGTACCGAACAGACCGACGAACGGGGCGGTCGAGCCGACCGACGCGAGGAAGGCGATACCGCTTTGCAGACGCGAATTGGCGTCCTCGAGCTGGCGGGTCAGCGACATGGCAATCCAGTCGTTGAGACCGACCAGGCTGGTGCCGCCCTGGCTGGCGCGGATGCCGGAATCGGCGATGCTGCGGAACATCGAGTTCTTGGGCAGCTTGTCGACGCCTTCGGCCAGCGTGCCGGAGGTCCAGAAGCGCTTCTCGACCGTGCGCGCCTGGGTCAGGATGCGCGACTGCTCGAAGAACTTCATGAAGAAGATGTACCAGGTGCCCACCGACATGATGGCGAGCAGCGTCAGGATGGTCAGCGAGACCGGATTGCCTTCCTGGACGATGTGCGTGAGGCCGTAGGGGTTGGACGGCGCCGCGGCCGGAGCCGGAGCCGGAGCGACGATCGCCGGCGCGGGTGCGGCCGGAGCGGGCGTTGCCGCCGGAGCCGGCGCCGGAGCGCCGCCCGCGGGTGCGCCGCCGGGTGCCGCCATGGTCGGCTCGGGGGGCGGGGTGCTTTGGGCCAGAGCCGGGCTTGCGCCGAGGCCTGAAATCAGGACGAAGGCGGCTGCGATCGTCAGGTTCTTCAAGATCATTTTCCTACTACTCCGTATATCCAGAATGACGAATGGATCGTCGACTTAGTGAAGACTGTAACGAACTATGGCCTGGTGGCCGGGCGAGGCTACGGCTTGGGTTCCCTGCATGGCGGGCGTGTTACGCCACTTGCTGGAAACGCATGAAACGGCCGCGTTATCCAAGCGATCGGAACCGCTCGACTTGGCAACGCCGACATTCGAGATCGAACCGTCGACGCCCACATCGTAGTGGATGAGCACGTCGCCCGATTCGTTCAGGCGGCGGGACAGGTCGGGATAGGTGCTGGTGCAATCGTGCGTGCGGCCCACGGCCTTGGAGGGCGTGACGACGGGCTGCACAACCGGCGGCGGCACCGGCGTGGTGGCCTGGACGGCCACAATGGCGTTGGTTATCGGCGTATCGGCCGCGATGTTGATTTCCGGCGGCGGGACGAAGGGCGGCGGCGGCTTTTCCAAATCCGGCGGCGGCGGCGGCGGCGGTTTCACTTCGTCCTTGGGCTTGACGACTTCAGCGACCAGTTCGTCCGGAATCTTTTGAATCAAGCCGGAAGCAAGGCCGGCGATGAGCGCCCAGACCAGGCCGACATGCAGCAGGCCGACGCCAATCAGGATAACCGTGCGCCGGCCGGTGTTGGCGGCGACACTTACGGGATGGGCTCTAAGGTCGTGTAGTGGTTGTTCCATGGTTTCTTCCGTCGCCTACACAAAACTAATCCCGGCGCAATTGCACCGGGATTGGCGGATTTGGGCCAAGTACGCGTCCCCCTCCCGGCACCGGTTACCGTCCAGTGCGCTTGTTCTTAAAGCCAACGTAATCACGGTTCGCAAGGGGGGTCCAGTCTTTCAGTTTGGTAAACGCAACTTCGTGAACAGGCTAGTTAATTCGCAACACTCGCCGACGCGCGCCGGGGTGACGATGCCATAGCGCATACGCTTCCAGTCTGCACGCGCGATGTGACGGTTTCCCGGATGCGGCTAATCGTTCCACCGCGCGCTCGTCCTTTCGACAACATTATTCCGCAAGGTGGCGAAAATAGGCCTCTCGCGCTGCAGCATTTGTTGGCGACGATGCGACGAACGCGCCCTCAGGCCGGAACCGATTATTCGTCATCGTCGATTTCATTGATAACATAAGCCGTTAGAACCGCCGATCGACAGGGCTCCGGCACGCGGAGGCCAGCCAAGGGCGGGTCATCACCAATGTTTGAGGACAAGCGCATGCACTACCTGCACACTATGGTTCGCGTCGGAGACCTCGATGCGGCGCTGGACTTTTATTGCGCGAAGCTCGGACTGAAGGAATTGCGGCGGGTCGAGAACAAAATGGGCCGTTTCACGCTGGTCTTTCTGGCGACACCGGAGGATGCCGAAAAGGCCAGCGGCGACGGCGTCCCGATGGTCGAACTGACCTACAATTGGGACGAGAAAGATTATTCCGGCGGGCGGAATTTCGGCCATCTCGCCTATCGGGTCGCCGACATTTACGCCGTTTGCCAGCGGCTGATGGACGGCGGCGTCACCATCAACCGGCCGCCGCGCGACGGCCATATGGCGTTCGTGCGCTCGCCGGACGGCATTTCCATCGAGCTGCTGCAGGACGGCGGTGCCAAGCCGCCCCAGGAGCCTTGGGCGTCGATGCCCAATGTCGGCGCCTGGTGAGCCGCGCCCGGTGAATTTCGTCAGCGACAATTGCTACGGCGCTTCGCCGGAAATCCTGCGCGCCGTCGCCGCCATCGGCCAAAGCGCGGCGCCGAACTACGGCGACGACGCCATCACCGCGCGCGTGCGCGAGCGTCTCTGCGAGATTTTCGAGCGTGAAGTCGCGGCCTTTCCCGTCATCAACGGGACGACGGCCAATGCGCTTTGCCTGGCCACGCTGGTGCCGCCGCATGGCGCAATTCTATGCCATGCCGAAGCGCATATCGCGGTCGACGAATGCGGCGCGCCGGAATTCTTCAGCCATGGCGCCAAGCTGGCGCTCATCGAAGGCACGGACGCCAAGCTGACGCCGGCCGCCATCGAACAGACGCTCAAGCATTTCCAGAAGGGCGTCGTGCATCACGCCCAGCCGATGGCGGTCAGCCTGACGCAAGCCACCGAACTGGGCACGGTCTATACGCCGGACGAAACCGGCGCCATCGCCGAACTGGCGCATGGCCACGGCATGAAGCTGCATGTCGACGGCGCACGCTTCGCCAACGCGCTTGCCGGTCTGGGCTGCACGCCGGCGGAACTCACCTGGAAGAGCGGCGTCGACGCGCTGTCCTTCGGCGCCACCAAGAACGGCGCGCTGGCCGCCGAGGCGGTGATCTTCTTCGATCCCAAGGACGCGCGCGACTTCGAGTATCGCCGCAAGAAATCGGGGCACCTGCTGTCGAAGATGCGTTTTGTCTCGGCGCAGCTGGAAGCATATCTGGCAAACGATCACTGGCTGGCCAATGCGCGGCATGCCAACGCATTGGCGCGGCGTCTGGTGCAGGGCCTTGCCCAAGCCGGCGGCATCGAAATCGCCCACGCGGTTTCGGCCAATGCCGTGTTCGCAAGCATGCCGGCGGCGCTGGCGGCCAAGCTGCGCGCGGCAGGCGTGCAGTTCTACGATTGGGGCGTGCCGCAGGACGGCAAAGTCCTGGCGCGGCTCATGCTGTCCTTCGCGACGCCGGAAGCGGACATCGCGCGCCTGATCGAACTGGCGCGCGACGGCTAGATTGACGCGCAATTTACGGGCGAAGCTGGAGTACGCTGCGCCCGATTGCGCTTAAGCCCTAGATCCTGCCGAGCAGCGAGAGCGTGCCGACCTGTTCGGTGGCGTTGTTCGAGCCGCGCACAAAGTCGTAGTTCAGGCCGATGGTCCAGTTCTCGGTCGTGGCGGCAAGGTTCAGGCCCGCCACGTAATTGCCGCGCGCCGGATCTGGGCCCTGCACCGTGAACGGCGCGCCGGGCTGATTGAGCGCGGTGTTGGGATCGATGTCCGCGAAGGTGGCGTGCAGCTTGGCCGGGTCGTTGAGCAGGTCGTAGCGGTAGCCGATGCGTACCGACGGCTGCAGGAAGAAATCGCCGATGTTGAGGTCTTCGCGAAATTCGCTGCCCAGGAAGACGCGCAGCGAATTGGCGTAGTAGGGCTTGACCGTGAGGTTAAAACCGGTGCCGCCATTGACCTCGGTGTAACCCTCCTGGCGCAAGGACATGCCGTCGAGCGACAGCTGCGGGATGACGGTCGCCGAGCCGTATCTCAGATTGGCGCCCAGCGTCGCGCCGATCGAGCCGATCAGTCCGGCGCGCTTGCTGTCGGCCTCGCGGCTGAAGGTCGCTCCCGTGGTCGAGCCGGCCACCGGAATCGTCAGATCCAGGAAGCGCTTGCCCTTGAAATTGGCGTAGCCGACGGTGAGTTGGGTATCGACGAACAACCCGCGGCCGCGCCAGTCGGAATAGCCCGTCAACATGTACCAGAGCGTGCTGGTCTTGGAGATGCGGTCGCCGCCTTCGGCGATGTCGCCTGTGTAGAAGGTGAAGGCCGCGCCATACCAGCCCGTGTTCGCCGCGCCTTCGTCGATGCCAAGCGAGAAGCCGAAGCCGTGATCCTTGAAGCCGGGGGCGGGACCGGAGTTGAGGTAGGCGGTCGAACTGATTGCGGGGGTTGGACTAGCAAGTTTCGGATCGGGGCTGACGGTTCCAATGGGCGTGCTGATATATTCGCCGAATTCGTTGCCCCACAGCGTCAGATCGCCCGGCTGCTTGCCGAACAGTCGCAAGGCCCGCTGGCGCGCGGCGACGACGCCGGTCGCCTGGTCGGTCAGCGAGATGGCGATGGAACGCGCCCCGCCCGAGACGTCCGGCGCGAAGGCGTCGTAAGCGGCCTGCGCCTGAGCATTGGGATTGGCGGGATCGGAGGATTTGTTGATGCCGACGATCATAGCCGCGCCCAAGGTGGGATCTTTATTGATCGCGACATTGGCGAGGGTGAATAAGGAGCGCGCATAGCCGGTCAAGCCAAGCTGCAGGGCGGTCTTGGGCACCACGGCAAGCTGCAAGATATCGTGGCCGGCGCCGTCCGTGGTCAGCGAGATCGTCGCATTGTTGAACAGAAATGGCAGCGTCGAAGCGCTGCCGACCTGGGCACTGTAGCGCAACACATCGGACGGGCTGACCAACAAACCGCCCGTCGGCGCCGAGATCAGGGTGAACGATCCGCCAGCCGTGATGAAGCTGCCATACACGACGCTGAGATTGGCGTTGGTGCCGAGGGTTGCCGTCTGCGAGGCGGTGATCACCGGAACGCCGGTGGCCTGCGAGACGGTGATGTTGACCGTGCCGGAGTTCGATGTGGTGGTGCCGGCGCCGACCGAGAAAGTGCGCGTGGCAAGCGTCGTGCCGACATTTTGTACGGACAGGATTCCCTTGGCGTCGACCATGACGTCCAGCGTGCCCTTCGCCGAAATAGGGCCGGCGACGTTGGCGTATTGCGCGACATGCAACGAGTCCGCGCCGGTGCCGGTCAGCACATCGCTGTCGCCGAAGTTGATTGCGCCGGTATGCGTTGCCGGGGCATTCGACGTGCCCTGGATCGTGTAGCTGTCATTGCCGGCGCCGAACAGGACATCGCCGATGACCGCACCGTTGTTCGTGAAGGTCATCCCCACCGTATTGGACGAGGCGTCCACCGCGTGGGCCGTAGCGGCCACACCGTTCGCCAGGGTCGCGACCGTGGTGGTCACACCGTTCGTCAGGGTCGTGACCGTGGCGCTGAGCGTGCCATTGTTGGTGAGCGTGATCAGCGAATTGGACAGATCCTCGATGCCGACGGCCTGCAGCGTCTTTGCATCCGCGCTGGCGGGATTGGTCACCGTGGCGCTGACAATGAGACGGGCGCCGCTTTCGATCACGATCACCGGTACGCTCGTGACCGATTGAGGTACATTGTTTATGTCCTTGACCGGAGCGCCGGTGATCAGAATGCCCGCGGCGCCGCCGCCTTCGGGCCCGCTGATCGACACCGAAATCAAGCCGTTGTTGCCGCCCGCAACCACGCTCTGCGATGAAAGGCGGATTTCCGGCAGCGTGACAAAGGAGTCGACCTGGAAGCCGACGGCCGTAACCGTTGCGGCTGTCGAGGTGCTCGTGGTCAGCGTGCTGCTTGCGCTGGCGCCGATGGAGCCGGAATTGAGAAAGCCTTTGGTGAAAACGACCGGCGCACCCATCGCGCCGCCGATCTCGACGGCCCGCGTGCTTTGATTGGGATCGACCGGCTGGGCCGTGATGGTGCCCCGGTTGACGAAGCTGAACGTGCCGTTGGTTGCGTCGGCGGCACCGAGGGTGCCGATATTGATGCCGACGCCGGCGATCTGCGGCGAGATCACGACGACCGCCGATGTCGCGCCGGTGCCGTTGCCGTCGATGACGGCAGCCAGATTGACGGTATCGGCTGCATTGGTCGCACCGTTGTTCAGGATACCGCCGGCGACGCTGCCGCCAATGACGAGAGCAGGGCCACCTTCGGCGTTCGCGGCCACCAATGAGCGCGTGGGCACGCCGGAGGCGGAGATCGAACCATAATTCGCGAAGGTGCCGGTTTCCGTGCAACCCGGCACGGCGGCCGTATTGCAAGCCAGCAGCGGGCCGGTGATGACGATGCCTTGAGCGCCGTTGCCGATCGAGGTGAGGGCCGAACCCGCCGCGACCGTCACATTGCCGTTGATCGTGCCGTTGAGCAGCGCGACCGCAATACCGGATGGGGCCGACTCGTTGTCCGAAGTCGACGACACCGCGATGGCGCCGCCGAGCGTGATATCGCCGTTCAGAATCGTGCCCGTATCCGTGAGAACAGCCTCCGAACTGTCGCCGACAATGGACGTATTGCCGAGGATGAAGCTGCCCGTGAACGCGTTCGGCGTCGTCGTATTGGTGATCAGGTGCAGACCGATCTTGTGATCGCCGACGCCGGTCAGATCGATCGTGCCGCTGGTGCTGGTGAACGAGCCAGTCAGCGCCGCCGCCGTCGTATCGATCAGGACCGCGGTCT
Organism: Rhizomicrobium sp.; assembly: GCA_036512455.1. GTDB lineage: Bacteria > Pseudomonadota > Alphaproteobacteria > Micropepsales > Micropepsaceae > Rhizomicrobium. The sequence goes on along the minus strand of DATCAT010000017.1, from coordinate 56,545 downwards.
CGGTGGTCTGCCCCGATCCGTTTATGGTGCCGCTATTGATGACGGTGTTGCTGGAGTCGATCGTGATGATCGGAACGGTCGCCGACTTGAACGTGACGCCGCCGCCCGTCTCGATGGTGATATTGCCGTCCGTGCTGGTCTTGTGCGAGGCCGTATTGACGGCGGTGATGTCGGTGTCGGCCATGGCCGGGACGGACAGCAACGCGAGCGTTGCAGCCGAAAGCATGAGAGTACGCTTGTTCAAGTCGAACCTCTTGTAACTATGGCCAAAATGGAACCGAAAGGGGCTAGCCCGGGCCCTGCTCTCGAATCACCCTCATCTCAAACAGCGGCCTCACCCCCGGGAACCGGCCACAGCGGGCGCACCATAACCACTTTTGCAAAAGTCACCTAGCCGCAGCCCGCGCCAAAGGCAAATTTCAGCTTCTTAATCAGGTATTAGCCCCGTCCGGCCAGTATGGACCTGTAGCAAAGTTAACAACCGCCGGCCTGCGCCTCGATGACGACCCTTGCCCGCACCAGTTTCGCCAAGCTCAGCCAGAAGGAAGCATCGGCCGCCGCGGCGCGCCACGAAATGCTTTATTCGGGCCGGATGGGCGGCGCGCGGGCGGTTTTCGCCTTCACGGACCTCTCCGGGCTGGATCTTTCGGGCCGCAACCTGGCCGACGCCGACTTCACGGGCGCCATCCTGGAAGAAACCAATTTCTCCGGCGCGCGGCTCGATTCGTCCAGTTTCTTCGGCGCCGATCTGCGCCGGGCCAATCTCAGCAACGCCAGCGCGCGGCGCGCTGACCTGCGAGGCGCCTGCCTGCGCGGTGCCAACATGATCAGCGCCGACCTGTTCGAGGCGGACCTGCGCGAAGGCACCATCGCCGAGAAGGACAAGTATGGAAACCTGCGCGTGCTGCAGCATGACGTCGGACCGTCGGAGATGCCGGCCGCGCTGATGCATTCGGCCAACCTGGAGCGCGCCAAGATGTCGGGCGCCATCGCCATCCAGGCCGACTTCACGGACGCCATCATGAAGGGCTGCCGCCTGGTGCGCGCCAATCTGCGGCAGGCCAAGCTGACCGGCGCCAATCTGGAAAACGCCGACCTGTCGGGCTGCAACCTCACCGGCGCGGACCTCAACGGCGCGATCCTGGTCGGCTGCCGTCTCGACTTCGCCACCACCCAAGGCGCCGATTTCAGCGAGACGCTGACCGAACAGACGGCGGGCCAGGCACAAGGCGCCGTTTCGATCGAGGAACTGCTCGAGTCGCATGCCCGCTGGGTCGACAGCGACGGCCGCGAGGGCAAGCCGGCCGATCTCTCCAACATGGATCTGCGCGGCGTGACGACGCTCGGCCAGCGCCCGCTGACCGCGCTGATCGCGCCGGGCGCGCAATTCTACGGTCTCAATCTCGAAGCCGCCTCGTTGCAGGGCAGCAACCTGGCCGGCGCCGACCTGCGCTCCTGCCGGCTCGGCGGCGCCGATCTGCGCGGCGTGAACTTCGCCGGCGCGCGCCTCAGCCACGCCGATTTCCGCGACGCCAAAATCGGACCGCTGATGATCTCCGACGCCCGCCTCCTGCCGGCGCGCATGGACAAGGCGGTGGCACGCTATGCCGATTTCCGCGGCGCCGATCTTCGCCGCGTGCGCTTTTCCAACGCGGATCTGTCCTATGCCAATCTGAACGACGCGGACCTGCGCGACACCGACCTGACCGACGCCGACACCAACGGCGCCAAGCTGGCGATGGTATTCGCGGAAAACGCGCAAGCCATGACGGCGGCGCAGTAGACCTTTACCGCTTGTTCCGCCGGAACGCCGCAGGCGGCTCCGCAACCTGCGATGCGCTGGACCCGATATCGCCGAAATTGTTGATCTTGACCGAGCGGTCGGGAAACCGCGCGATGATCTCAAGTTCGCCGCCCATCGCCTCGACGAAGCGGCGCAGATTGCTGACATACATGTCAGCCCGCTTTTCCATCTTTGCGATGGCGGCCTGGCCGACCTGCAAGGTCTCGCCGAGGGTTTCCTGAGTCAGCTGCCGCGCATGACGGAGTTCCGTCAGCGTCATCTCCGCTTCCATGGCGGCAACCTTCGCATCGATGCGAGCACGCCGCTCCGGGGTCATCTTATCCAATAGCGTCTGAAACGGCTTGTGGCCGGTCATGGGAGCAATCCTTCTTTTTTCAGCACAGCCAGATGTTCATCATAAAGCCGATCGGCGATAGGAACGAAAATCTTGTAGAACCGGTTGTTGCCGGTCTTGTCGCCACCCACCAACAGAATGGCCCGGCGCCGCGGATCGAAGGCGTAGAGCACTCGCAAAGGCCTGCCTTTGCTCTGTACGCGCAATTCGCGCATATGCCCATGACGCGATCCGTTGATGGCCGAAGTCTTCGGATGACCAAGTCCAACGCCGTGTGCCATCAGTAGTCGGACGTCACCCGCGACATCATCCTGCTGGGCGCGGCTGAGCGTGTCCCACCACTCTCCAAACTCGTCGGTGTATTCGACGATGCATTCCACCGGTGGAATATGCCGGCGGCGGCATGTCTGGTCAAGCGAAAGCTATTGCGCCGCTTTTTCCTGCGCGCTCGTGCGGTTGCGGATGAACTGGCCCAGGCGTTGCAGGCTGACCTTGGCTTCGGGAATGCCGCGGCTGCCCTGGAAGACGTGCTGCATGCCGTCATAGATCTCGACGCTCACCGGCACACCGGCGTCGGCGGCGCGGTCACCCAGACGCGAGGCGTCGTCGCGCAGCATCTCCAGGCTCCCGGCATGCACCATGACCGGTGGGAAGTCCTTGAAGTTGGCGAACACCGGCGAGGCGTAGGGATCGGACGGGTTGGTCTTCTTCAGATAATGCCGGGCGCTGACGAACAGCAATTCCCAGTTGAGCGAACTGTCGCTCTTGGCGTTCTGCAGCACCGACCAGCCGGAGAGCGACAGGTCCGCCCAGGGCGACATCGCCACGCAAGCCGCCGGCATGGCGAGATTGGCGTTGCGCGCGGCATGCAGCACCGCGAAGGCGAGGCCGCCGCCCGAACCGTCACCCGCCAGCGCGATCTGCTGCGGCGAGATATTCCTGGCGATGAGATGACGATAGGCGTCGATGCCGTCGCGCACCGCGGCGGGAAAAGCGAACTCCGGCGCCAGGCGGTAGGCGAGCGAGAAGACCGTGGCTTCGCTGGCTTGCGCCAGTCGGGCGATCAGCGCGCGGTGGGTCTCCGGCGAGCCCGCGATATAGCCGCCGCCGTGGAAATAGAGGATCAGCCTGTCGGGCGAGGAATTGGGCACGCGCACCCATTCGCCCTTCAAGGGGCCGACCTGGGCCGGCTCGAACGTGGCGTCGCGCGGGGCGGAGCCAAAACGGCCGGAGAGATAGGCGTACTGCCGGCGCAATTCGGCGATGTCGGTTTCGGCCGAGGCGCCTTTGGGGCGCCCCATACGGCGGAAGCGGTCGACAAAGGAACTTTGCCAGCTGGGCATGTGTTGTCCCGGAGAGTTGCAGGCGTCATCATAAGACAGCCGATGCAAGCATATACAAGCCGACCTGACGCCGCCTCATATCCGCGGCAACCTGAATAGGCCGAAGTCTTAAGGCTGAATCCGGCCCTTGGTTGGATAAGCCAACTGCGCCGGCGAAGTGAGGATTTCCGTCCAGTTTCCAGATGTGTTGCCCGAGCTTTCCACTCGAAAAACATTGTCGTGAAGGCGCGACACGGTCAGGCTTGGCTTGTTGTCAACGCCCGACTTCGCGCGTTCATCGGCCGGCTGAACGGTCACCTTTCCCGGATTCTCAAGGACTGCCACTTTCGTCATCCTCGCTATCTAGTTACTGCGCGACCGAAGCGCAACCGGTGTCGCTAGCTGGGCCGAAGTGTGGCGCCCGCCCGGGCCCCGATTCGTTCCACGGTATTATACAGATTCAGGGGGTGGAATAATGCGTCAGCAAACGAAAATAAGAGGTTAACATCCCATTCCGCATTGAACACACCGCGCGATTCGCTGTCGATCGCCAGAAATCCCAAGAGCTGTGGATTCTTGTATTTTGTGTCGTCTGTTGCCGGATGCCGGATCGCACAGGTAACCGTGCTCTTGTACGGCAACGACCATCTGGGCGCTTCAAAGAGCTGCGCGAACCGCGACGGCGTGTAGGTGTTCAGCCCTTGCTTGCGGTCATATGCCGACAGGCTTGTGGAGTGAAAGTTTTTGTCCTTTGTCAGATTGTTAGAAAAGAAATACCAGGACGTAGCGCGCTCGTCCGACATCCGCGAAAACTCGCTGTTGTTGAGAAGTGCGTCGTGATTGATCTCTCGGCGCTTCAGATCGAGCGCGAGATGGTTGTCTTTGGACTTCTGGTCCCGGCAGAGCGTGTAGGTGTAAAGCACGTCTTGGACCGAATAGAACGATTTAAGGGCGGCGCGGCAGCGCGTACCGGTGATCACCGAAAACAGAATGCAAATACGGTCCAGGATGAGGGTGAAGTCGTTACGCATGGCACGGATGAGCAATTCGTATTCGTCGGCCGATCGATTGTCGGCGGAACTGGCATCGGAGTATCGGCTGATGAAATTCCTGACATGATGATTGATCTGATGAATCTCGTCCGTGACGTTCGCATATTTCTCCTTCTTGATAGTTTCATAGATGCGCCACGCCCAGATCAAGAACATCACGACAAGAAAGACGAAGAAATAGATGAGAGATATTCGCGCCAGCAAGCCGGTATCCTGTTTCCACAATTCCGGAAAAATCGAGAAGCTCGAGAAATAAGTCGCCACGACGCCCAAAACGGCGACGCCGTAGTTGATGGCCAATCGAAACCGGTGACCCTTGTCTGACATTTTTTGGATTTCGTTTTGCCGAAAACGGCCAATTGCGAATGAGGGCGGCGTCCGTTGTATGCCGACAATTACACATTAGTTTGACTACAACCGTCAATTGAAAAAGGGCGTACGCGTTCGCGAACGCCCTTTTTCGTCTTCATCCCAACGTGACTAAGCCGCCTTGGCCTGGCCTTCGATGGTGCGCAACTCCGGCGCGTTGATCGTGATGCGGCGAGGCTTCTTCTCTTCCGGAATCACGCGTTCCAGATCGACGTGAAGCAGGCCGTTTTCGAGCTTGGCGGCGCGCACTTCGACATGCTCGGCCAGCTGGAAGCGGCGCTCGAAGGCGCGGCCGGCGATGCCCTGATGCAGGTAGGACGCCTTGTCGGCCTCTTCGCGCTTGCCGATCACCGTCAGCACGCCGTCGCGCACTTCGACGCTCAGGTCCTTGTCGCCGAAGCCGGCGACCGCGACCGAGATGCGGTAGTGGGTCTCGTCGGTGCGCTCGATGTTGAAGGGGGGATAGCCGTTACCCGCTTCGACGGCCTGTTCAAGCCGATTGAAGAGCTGGTCGAAACCGACGGTCGAGCGGAAGTAAGGGGAGAAATCACGCATGGGTACAACCTCCTAAAAGCGTTGTGTCGAGGCCCCGTCCGGGATGGACCAGAGCCGTTTTCAAGCGCCGGACGCCGTTTGGCCGCCCGGACAGATCTTAGGTAGGGAGGGGCATTTGGGGGTTCAAGGCCCCGAAATGGGGAACTTCACCACCACAACAGATGGCTGAGCCCCGCCGTCCACAGCAGCGCCAGGACGAAATAGGTGAAGGCGTCGATCTGCCAGGGCTTGAAGGGGTAGCCCAACAGGTTGGTCGCAAGAGTCAACAGCCAGGCGCCCTCCTCCTTGTTGTGCGGGTCGCGCCATTGGCCCGTGCGCATCAGGGATTCGATGTTGTTCAGCACGCAGGAATTCTTGTTGAACTGCCATTGCAGCGCGACCAAAGGCAGGAACGCCATGTAGAAGATCAGCGCCGCGTGCAGCGGCACGACCCAGCCGATCACGATGTAAATCATCACCGCGAAGTGCAGGTAGAAACAGAAATTTCCGAGCAGATCTCGCTTCTCGGCGACATGCGACGGCAACGCGCTTGCGGCTGCCGGAGATTCTTCGTCGTCGGCCAGGCTCATGCGATGCGCCTCTTAACAAACGCGCCGGCGCGCGCGATGGCGTCGCGCCCTTCCGCCAGGATCGGATGGAAGGCGTGCCAGACATGGATCATGCCGCCCCAGGATTCGAAGGAGACTTCGACGCCGACGCTTTCGGCGCGCGTCTTCAGAGCGACGGCGTCGTCATGCAGCGCTTCCTCGGTGCCGACCTGGATGAGCAGCGGCGGCAGACCCTTGAGATCGGCGAAGACCGGCGAGGCCAGTGGCGTTTTGGGATCGAGGCCGGCGAGATAGGCGGCAGCCATCACGTCGACACCTTGCTTGCTGACAATCGGATCGCGCCTGGCGCGGGCGCGATGGGACTCGCCGCCCTGCGAGAGATCGACCCAAGGCGAGAACACGACCGCGCAGGCCGGCATCGGCAGGCCTTTGTCGCGCGCCGCGACCAGCGTCGCGATGGCAAGGCCGCCGCCGGCGCTGTCGCCGGCGATCGCCAGATGATCGGCGGCGATGCCGCTGTCGAGCAATCCCTTGTAAGCCGCAACGCCATCGTCCACCGCGGCGGGAAACTTGTTCTCGGGCGCCAGGCGATAATCCGCGGAAAAAATCGGCACGCCCGAATCGGCGCTGAACGGCGCCAGCATGTGGCGATGCGACTGGGGCGAGCCGATCGAATAGCCGCCGCCGTGCAGATAGAGCAGCGCGGCATCGTTGCGCCGCACGCCCTTGGCGCGCACCCATTCGCCCTTGACGCCGCCGAGCGTCGCGGGCTGAACCTCAAGACCATCGGCGGCCGGAAAGTTCGCGCCCAGCGCGTCGATCTGCGCGCGCTGCTCGGCAAGGCTGGGACTTCCGATCGGCGATCCGGCCGCGAACAGCGCGGCGAGCGTTTGACGGTCTTTGACGGACATGTGCTGCCCCGTTCGTTTGGCGGCCCAAGGTTCTGCCGAATGGCCGGGCAATGCAATGTGAAGGCGCGCCCTGTTGTTTCGAGGCCGGCAAATGCTCATACTTGGCGGCAATTGCCTGACCCCAGAGGTCGAGGCAAACCTCGAGAAGGAACGGCCATGAGCTCGGCAGCGGTTCAGCAGATCATCGCGCAAATGGGCACTGCCTTGGGCGCCAATTCCGGCCTCGGCGGCACTTTGAAGTTCGATTTCGGCGACGCCGGAAGCGTTTTGCTCGACGGGAAGTCGACTCCCAACAGTGTGTCGGACGGCGACGGAAAGACGGCGGACACCACGATCTCCGTCACGCTCGAAACCTTCGAGAAGATGGCAAAGCAGGAGCTCGACCCGACATCCGCCTTCATGCAGGGCAAGCTGCGCGTGGCCGGCGACATGGGCCTGGCCATGAAGCTTGGGCCGGTGCTGCAGAAGGCACGCGGCTAGACGACTTGGCCCCGCTGGTTTTTTCTCCGCATTTCATCACCACGCCGAGCGGCGCGAGGCTGCGCACCGCGACGTTCGCCGCGCCCGCGGGCTCCGCACAACGCGGCGTCTGCGTGCTGCTGCACGGGCAAACCGAGTTCATCGAGAAATACGGCGAGGTGATCGGCGAGCTGCAGGGGCGCGGCTTTTGCGTCGCGACCTTCGACTGGCGCGGACAGGGCATGTCGAGCCGGGCGCTGGCCGATTCGCGCAAATCGCATATCGGCGATTTCAAGGAATATGACGAAGACCTCAAGGCGTTCCTGGAGCAGGTGGTCGCGCCGATCGGCGCCGGCGCGCCGCTGGCGCTGGCGCATTCGATGGGCGCGCATATCCTGTTGCGGACGTTGCATGACCAGCCACGGGCCCTTGGCGCCGCCGTGCTGAGCGCGCCGATGCTGGCGGTGTCGACGCGCGGCTATCCCGCCTGGTTCGCCGACGGCGCCACCGCGCTGATGAACGCCATCGGACGATCGGAGAGCTGGGTGCTGGGCATGGAAGCGCGCGATCCCCTGAAGATGCGCTTCGAAGACAATCTGGTGACGTCGGACCGCATGCGCTTCCAGCGCCAGCAGGACTTGATCGCGAAGAATCCCGACATCCGGCTGGCGGGGCCGACCTGGGGCTGGCTCAAAGCTGCCGGCGAGTCCATGGCGCGCGTGACGGCGCCGGGCTACGCCGAGGCGATCACGCCACCGGTGCTGGTCTGCGGCGCCGGCAAGGACCGAATTGTGCTGACGGATGCGGAGCGCGCCTTCGCCAAACGCCTGGCCCACGGGACTTATGTCGAGTTCGAGGATGCCGAGCACGAGATCCTGATGGAGAACGACGCCATCCGGGCGCGGTTCTGGAAGGCGTTCGACGAATTCACAACGACGAACAAGATCTGAGGAGCCCATCGGCATGACACCCGACCAGGCGCAAGCGCTGACCGACGCCGTTGCAGGCTGGGTGCGGTCGCGCGCCGACTTGCAGTCGCTCGGCCTCGCCGGCTCCTGGGCCCGCAATGCGGCGCGGCCGGATTCGGATATCGACCTGATCATTCTCGCCGACAAGCCGGACGAATACCGTTCCGACCGCTCCTGGCTGGCGCGCCTGCTGCCGCCGTCGTTTCGCATCCTGTCCGAACGGGACGCGACCTACGGCATCGTGTGGTCCTGCCATGCATTGCTGGAGCCGGACGCCGAACTGGAACTGACCTTCTGTCCGCTCGCCTGGGCCGCGACCGAGCCGCTCGATGCGGGAACGCGGCGCGTCGTCGGCGACGGCTTCCGTATCGTCGTCGACAAGGACGGCCGGCTGCTGCGCCTGGTCGATGCCGTGAAGGCGGCGCTTTAGCGGTTCAGGCGTTTTTCATTTGGGCGGCGCGGGCGGCGCGGGAGCCGCGATGCCTGCGATCTTCAATGCCGCACGAAGCGCGGTTTGCACAATCGGCTTGACGTTCTTCTCGCCATTGTTGCCGACGACATAGACGAAAATATCCTGCTGCGGCAGCCAGCCGAAATAGGCGAAGAACGTGCCGTCCGATCCGCTGTGACCGATGCGATAAGGCTTGCCGTTGCCGTCGAGCCGGACCGCGAGGCCGAAGCCTTCCCAGGCCTCGCCCGAAATGGGGTCCTGCGGCGTGGTCATGCCGCGCACCGCGCCGGGCGGAATCCCCGGCAACCTGCCGGTCAACCCGCGCCAGAAGCGCTCCATGTCCAAGGTCGAGGACTGCACGCCGCCATTGCCTTTGAGATCCCAGTCGTTGCCACGCAGTTTTGCGATGTTGTCCGAGATGACGCCTTGCGGCTTGTCGTCGAGGTAACCGATCGCGAAATCGCGCGCCGGCACGGCGTCGAAATGCGCAAAACCGGTGCGATGCATGCCAAGCGGCCGCCAGATATGGGCGCGCAGATAATGCTCCCAGCTTTCGCCCGAGATTTTCTCGACCACCGCCGCCAGAATGCTGAAGCCCATGTTCGAATAATTGTCCTCGCCCACCGGATGGGCGAGCGGCAGCGCCATGCAGCGATGCAGGAGGGTTTCCTTCGACACGGAGTCGAAATCGTCGCCGCAGGTATCCGTCAGGCCGGCATGGTGCGTGAGGATTTGATGCAGCGTGGCGGAGCCTGCCGGATCGGCCGCATCGGGCAGATAGGTCTTGACGGGTTTTTCGAGGTCGAGCTTGCCCTCATCGGCCAGTTCGAGAATGGCCAGAGCCGTCATCGGTTTGGTGATGGAGCCGATCTGCGCGACGGTGTCCAGGCTGAAGGGAATTTTTCGCACCCGATCGGCATAGCCATAGGCCTTTGCGAAGATGGGGGCGCCCTTCGACTCGATCAATATCGCGCCGCCGAAGCCATCATGCACCGCGGGAATCATGGCCGCATCGATGGTCGACAGCGCGTCGCCGGAATCGTCGGCGTTCGCAGCAGGGGCCATGAGCGCCAGCACGGCGAGCGCGGCGAGCGCGATGGTTCTCATCTGTCCTCAGCCGTTCAGCAATTTCATCGTCGCCTCGTGGATGCGCTTGTCGCCGGCGGCCAGCACCTGGCCTCCGGCCGCGCACGAGCCGCCCTGCCAGTTGGTAATGATGCCGCCGGCGCCTTCGATCAAGGGGATGAGCGCCGCGACATCCCAGCGATGGAACGTCGTCTCCACGATCACGTCGCAGAAGCCCAGCGCCATGGTGCCGAAAATGTAGCAATCGCCGCCCCAGCGGGTGAGACGCGCCTCTTTCTGCACACGCCGGAACGCCGGCCACTCGCCGGGCTGGTGGTAGGCATCGGGATGGGTGGCGCAGAGGATGGCGTCGGACAGCTTCTCGCATTGGCGCACGTGCAGCGGCGTGATGGCGCCCTTGTAGTGGAGATGAGCCTGTCCATTGGCGCCGACGAAGCGCTCGCCGATCCAGGGCTGGTCGAGGACGCCGAGGACGGGCTGCAGATTGTCTTCCAGCGCGATCAGCGAGCCCCACTCATGGCGGCCGTTGATGAAGGCGCGCGTGCCGTCCACCGGATCGAGCACCCAGCGCAAGCTGTTCTTGCCGGGTTTTTCGCCGAATTCCTCGCCCAGGATGCCGTCGTCGGGGCGCTCGGCGTCGATGATGGCGCGGATGGCCTTTTCAGCGTGTCTGTCGGCCTCGGTCACCGGATCGAAGATCGCCTGGCCGTTGACCATCATCGGCTTGTTGGCGACCGCTATGCGCTGGCGGAAATAAGGGCGGATCACCTCGCCGGCCGCGTCGGCGAGGCGGTAGGCGAAGGCGATGGTGCCGGCGGGGACGGTCATGCGGGAATCCTTGAAAGACGCACTATATTGCACGGCAGGCAGCAGAGGGTCAGCAGATGAAAAGCGTCGTGGTCACCGGATCGTCCACCGGCATCGGCTGGGGAATCAGCAAAATCCTCGTCCAGAAGGGCTTTCGCGTCTTCGGCAGCGTCCGCAAGGCGGCGGATGGCGAGCGGCTGCAAAAGGAATTCGGACCGAACTTCGTGCCGGTGCTATTCGACGTCACCGACGAGGCGGCAGTGGCCAAGGGCGCCGAAATGGTCGCTACGGCGCTCGGCGGCGAGACGCTGGCGGGGCTGGTCAACAATGCCGGCATCGCGGTGGCGGGACCCCTGCTCTATCTGAAGCTCGACGAATTCCGCCAGCAGATCGACGTCAATCTCACCGGCCAGCTGATCGTGACGCAGGCCTTCGCGCCGCTGCTCGGCGTCGATCGCAGCCGTAAAGGCGAGCCGGGACGGATCGTGATGATCTCATCGGTCGGCGGCAAGAACGCCAATCCCTTCATGGGACCCTATTGCGCCTCGAAGTTCGGCCTCGAGGGCATGAGCGAGGCGTTACGCCGCGAGCTGATGGTCTTTGGCATCGACGTGATCATCGTCGCGCCGGGCGCGGTGGCGACGCCGATCTGGAACAAGGCGGATCAGGTCGACGTGAACATCTACGCCAACACGCCGTACATGAAGTCGCTGCTCGGCCTGAAGGAATACATGGTGCGGCTGGGCAAGGTCGGCCTGCCGCCGGAAAAGCTCGGCCAGGTGGTGCATACGGCGCTGACCGCGGCGAGGCCCAAGACGCGCTACACTGTGACGCCGGAGCCGTTCCAGAACTTCCTGGTCAACACCCTGCCCAAGCGCATGGTGGACAACATGGTGGCGGGGCGACTGGGACTCAAGAAGCAGTAGTGTACGTACACTTGTAACTACAGCTGCGAGGGGGTAGCGTGGCGGACAAGATCAGATTCGAATGGGAAGTCGGAAGCGACCCGGCACAAGCACGGTTTGACGTTCGAAGATGCCATTCGACTTTTCCAAGATCCGCTGAAGCGACTTGATATCGAAGGTGACGAGCATGGAGAAACCCGCTGGCGTACGACAGGGGCGATCGACGGAATTCTCTACGTCGTCTCACACACCATCCGTGAAGACGGCGAAGTCGAAACCTACCGCATCATCACGGCGCGAAGAGCCACACCTCGTGAGGGTAAAGTTTACGAGGAAACTCCCTAAGCTGACCGAAGAGCAGCGCAAACGGCTCAAAGCGTTTGCTGAAATGCCGGCCGATCAGATCGACACGAGCGATATTCCGGAATTGCCACCCGATTACAAAGGTCCAACCTATATTGGTCTTTTTCCCGGCTTCGCAACGAAGAAGAGCGTCACCATCCGCCTCGACGACGACATCGTGAAGTGGTTCAAGAGCCAGGGCAAAGGCTGGCAGACCAAGATGAATTGGGTGCTGCGGCTCTATTTCGCCAGCCATAGAAAAACCGGCGTAAAAGTAGGAAGACCCTAGATTCTCCAATTGGCGCGCAATTTGCCGGCTTCGCCGGATTGCGCTTAAGCCGCTTCCGAGCGCGTGGCGCGCTTGCGGTCGTGCGGCGAGAGCGCCTTCTTGCGGATGCGGATCGACTGCGGCGTCACTTCGACCAGCTCGTCTTCCTCGATATAGGCGATGGCCTGCTCCAGCGTCATCGGCACGATCGGCGTCAGGCGCACCGCTTCGTCCTTCGACGTCGTGCGGATGTTGGTGAGCTGCTTGGCCTTCAGGGGATTGACGTCGAGATCGTTGTCCTTGGCGTTCTGGCCGATGATCATGCCCTGATAGACCTTGGTGCCGGGCACGATGAAGAGCTTGCCGCGCTCTTCGAGATACCACAGCGCATAGGCCACCGCCTCGCCGTCGCCGGTCGAGATCAGCACGCCGTTGACGCGGCCCTGAATGTTGCCCTTGTGCGGCGCATAGCCGTGGAACATGCGGTTCATCACGCCGGTGCCGCGCGTGTCGGTGAGAAATTCGCCGTGATAGCCGATCAGGCCGCGCGCCGGCGCGGTGAAGATGATGCGGGTCTTGCCCGCGCCGGTGGGACGCATGTCGGTCATCTCGCCCTTGCGCTGCGAGATCTTGTCGATCACCACGCCGGTGTAGGGATCGTCGACGTCGACTGTGACTTCTTCCATCGGCTCGAGCTTCTCGCCCTTCGGGCTCGTCTGGAACAGCACGCGCGGGCGTGAGATCGAGACCTCGAAACCCTCGCGGCGCATGGTTTCGATCAGCACGCCGAGCTGCAATTCGCCGCGGCCCGCGACTTCGAAGGCGCTCTCGCCGGTCTCGGAGACCTTGATGGCGACATTGCCTTCGGCTTCGCGCAGCAGACGGTCGCGAATGACCCGGGACTGCACCTTGCTGCCTTCGCGGCCGGCCAGGGGCGAATCGTTCACCGAGACGGTCATCGCCAGGGTCGGCGGATCGATGGGCTGGGCCTGGATCGGCTCTTCGACCGTGAGATCGCAGAGCGTGTCGGCAACCGTGGTGTGCTGCAGACCCGCGATGGCGATGATGTCGCCGGCTTCGGCGCGCTCCACGGGCACGCGGGCGAGGCCGCGGAAGGCCAGCAGCTTGGTGGCGCGGGCGCGCTCGACGACGTCGCCCTTGCCGTTCAGCGCCTTGATCTGGCGGTTGACCGTGATGGCGCCGGATTCGATGCGCCCGGTGAGGACGCGGCCGAGGTAGTTGTCGGCTTCCAGCGTCGTCACCAGCATCTTGAAGGGAAATTCGTCGCCGGCCAGCGCGATGGGCTTGGGCTTGGGCACGTCTTCGACGACAAGCTGGAAAAGCGGATCCAGGTTCTTGCGCTCGTCTTCGAGCTCCTTCACCGCCCAGCCATTGCGGCCGGAGGCGTAGAGGTAGTGAAAATTGAGCTGGTCGTCATTGGCTTCCAGGGCCAGGAAAAGATCGAAGATCGATTCCAGCGTCTCCTTGGGCGCCGCGTCGTGGCGGTCGATCTTGTTGATGATGACGATGGGCTTGAGGCCCAGCTTCAGCGCCTTGGAGAGCACGAATTTGGTCTGCGGCATGACCGATTCGGCCGCGTCGACCAGCAGCACGACGCCGTCGACCATCGACAGGATGCGCTCGACCTCGCCGCCGAAATCGGCATGGCCGGGGGTGTCGACGATATTGATGTGGGTGCCGTGCCACTCCACCGAGGTGCATTTGGCCAGGATCGTGATGCCGCGCTCGCGCTCCAGGTCGTTGGAGTCCATGGCGCGCTCTTCCATATGCTGGTTCTCGCGCACCGAGCCGGACTGCTTGAGGAGCTGGTCCACGAGCGTCGTCTTGCCATGGTCGACATGGGCGATGATCGCGATATTCCGGATATCCATAGGCTCTGGCGCTCGGGCTGGGAGAGCGCGGGCTTATAGACGTGCCCCTCCTTAGGAGCAACCGAGAGGTTTTCGGGCCCGAATTGCCTGTCAAATTGACGGATTTGGCGGGTCTTGGGATAGTTTGACGACAGTTAACGGCGACAGACCGTCATCCTCTTCACATTCGCGTTCAAACCGTCTGGAAATTGCCCCTGACCATGCTAGGACAGTCGCGGGAGCGTTGCATGGCGGGTCCGCCCGCCAGGCGCACGAAGTCTTGGCTAAAGACTTGTGCGAAGATCAGCAGGCCGTGGACTGAGTGATGAACATTCGCTTCCCCAATACGCTTCAGACGATGCCAGCAGCCGTCCAGGGTTTCCCGGACCGGATTCGGCGTGCGAGTTCGCGCACCTGGCTCATTTTGGGTATCGCGGCCGTGGCCGTGCTGGGCTATGCCGCCTGGCGGATATTCGGCGGCCCGAGCGCGCCGCAGCGGCCGGTTCCGCCGGTGCTGGTGGCGGCGGTACAGCGCCAGGACATGACGATCGCGGAGCGCACCATCGGCACGGTGGTCGCCAATGCCACGGTGCAGCTGACGGCGCGGGTGCAAGGTCAGCTGCTGCGCGCCAATTTCAAGGAAGGCCAGATCGTCCATGCCGGCGATCTGCTGTTCGAGATCGATCCGAGGCCCTATCAGGCGGCCTATGACAGCGCGATGGCCTCGCTGGCCTCCGCCAGGGCCAAGGCCGACCGCTACGCCAGGCTGCTGGCGCAGAAAGCGATCGCGCCGCAGGATGCCGACGACGCCCGGGCGTCCTATCTCGAGGCCAAGGCCGCCGCGCAAACGGCGCAGCTCAATCTGGAATACACCCGGATCCGTTCGCCGATCGACGGCAAGACCGGGCCGATCCTGATCCAGCCCGGCAACCAGATCACCGCCAGCGGCGGCGCCAGCGGCGCCAGCGCGGCGGCATCGCCACCGGGCATGAACCCGCTGGTGGTCATCACCCAGATCCAGCCGGTGAAGATATCGTTCTCGCTGCCGCAGGCCGATCTGCCGCGCATCCAGGATCGGGCACAGCAGCACGCGCTGGTCGCGATCGTCCAGACCCACGGCGGCATCACGGGTTCGCTGTCGGTGCCCATCGACTTCGTCGGCAATGCGATCGACGACAAGACCGGCACGATCGAATTGCGCGCCACCTTCGCCAACACGGACGGCGTCCTGGTGCCCGGACAGATCGTCGACGTCGGCGTGACGCTGAGTTCGGTCAAGAACGCGCTGGTGGTGCCGCGCGAGGCCGTCAATCTGGGGCCCAATATGCGCTACATCTACGGCATCAAGGACGGCAAGGCGGTGATGATTCCGGTGACCGTGCTGTTCGACGACGGCACCAACATGGCGATCACGGGCAAGCTGAAGCCCGGCGACAAGGTCGTGATCGACGGCCAGCTGCGGGTGTTGCCGGGCAAGCCGGTCGCCATCGTCAAGCCGGCGCCGGGGGCCATGACGCGGGATCCGACCCTGGTCCAATGAACATCTCTGAACCCTTCATCCAACGCCCGGTCATGACCACGCTGCTCATGGCGGCGCTGGTGATCTTCGGCCTGTTCGGCTATGCGACGCTTCCCGTCAGCGAATTGCCGAACGTGGATTCGCCGACCATCGTGGTGTCGGCATCCCTGCCGGGCGCCGACCCCGAGACCATGGCGTCCGCCGTGGCGACGCCGCTGGAGAGCCAGTTCACGACCATCGCCGGCGTCGACTCGATGACCTCGTCGAGCACGCAGGGCTCGACCAACATCACGATCAACTTCAAGCTCGACCGCAACATCGACGGCGCGGCGCAGGACGTGCAGTCCGCGATCGCGGCCGCGGCGCGCAAGCTGCCGCCGAACATGCCCAACCCGCCGACGATGCGCAAAGTGAA
Source organism: Rhizomicrobium sp. (assembly GCA_036512455.1). Taxonomy (GTDB): domain Bacteria; phylum Pseudomonadota; class Alphaproteobacteria; order Micropepsales; family Micropepsaceae; genus Rhizomicrobium. The sequence continues at coordinate 40,559 of DATCAT010000017.1, read as the reverse complement.
CCCGGCCGACACGCCGATCATCTTCATGGCGCTGCAATCGGACACGCTGCCGCTGTCGAAGGTCGACGAATACGCCGAAACGCTGCTTGCCCGGCAGCTTTCGACGCTCGACGGCGTCGCCCAGGTCAACGTCTACGGCGCGCAGAAATTCGCCGTGCGCATCCAGGCCGATCCGGCGGCGCTGGCCAGCCGCCAGATCGGCATCGACCAGCTGGCGGCGGCGACGGGCGCGTCGAACGTCAATGTCGCGACCGGCACGCTGAACGGCCCGACGCGGGCCTCGGTCATTCACACCGCCGGCCAGTTGATGAACGCGGCGGCCTTCCAGAACCAGGTCGTCGTCTTCCAGAACGGCGCGCCGGTGCGCTTCAAGGACGTCGCGCGGGTGATCGACAGCGTCGAAAACAACCGCGCCGCCAGCTGGTTCAAGGGCAAGCGCGCCATCGTGCTGGCGGTGCAGCGCCAGCCCGGCTCCAACACCATCGAACTCGTCGATTCGATCAACAAGATCCTGCCGACCTTCCTGCTGCAGCTGCCGGCCTCCGTCCGGATGACCACGATCTACGACCGCAGCCAGACCATCCGCTCTTCGGTCTCGGACGTGCAGATGACGCTGCTGATCGCCGCGATCCTGGTGGTGGGCGTGATCTTCGTCTTCCTGCGCCGCGTCTCGGCGACGTTCATCCCGTCGCTGGCGCTGCCCATCGCGGTGATCGCGACGTTCGCCGGCATGGCGCTGTTCGGCTACAACCTGGACAATCTCTCGCTGATGTCGCTGACCCTGTCGGTCGGCTTCGTGGTCGACGACGCCATAGTCATGCTGGAGAACATCATCAGGCATATCGAAGAAGGCGATACGCCGATGGCGGCGGCCCTGAAGGGCTCCCGGGAGATCGGTTTCACCATCCTGTCGATGACGGTGTCGCTGGCCGCCGTGTTCATCCCCATCGTATTCATGGGCGGCATCATCGGACGGCTGCTGCACGAATTCGCGGTCGTCATCATCCTGGCCATCACTTTTTCGGGCCTGGTCTCGATCACGCTGACACCGATGCTGTGCAGCCGCATGCTGAAGGCTGAGGAAGGCCAGGCGCACAACGCCTTCTATCGCTGGAGCGAGCGCACGTTCGACAACGTGCAGGGGTTCTACGAGCGCACGCTGCGCTGGAGCCTGGAGCACCGGCCGGTGATCCTGGGCATGTTCTTCCTCAGCCTGGTGGCGGCGGTTGGGCTGTTCATGGTGCTGCCGCAGGACTTCCTGCCCAATGACGACACCAACCTGGTGCGCGGCGCCACCGAAGCGGCGAACGGCACCTCGTTCGACCAGATGGTCCGCCTGCAGCAGCAGGCGGCCGACATCATCAACGCCGATCCCAACGTCGCCGGCGTGATGTCCGCGGTCGGCGCCGGCGGCACGACGACCGGCACCAATTCGGGCTTCCTGGTGATCCATCTGAAGGAACACGGCGACCGCGCCCTGGGGATCGACCGCGTCATTCCCGAGTTGGGCCGCAAGCTGAGTCAAATTCCGGGCATCAACGTGTTTCTGCAGAACCCACCCGTCTTCCGCATCGGCGGCCAGAACACCAAACTGCCTTACCAATATACGCTGCAGGACCTGGACCTGAACGAGCTCCAGGACACGTCGGTACGGCTGGCGGCGGTCATGGCCAACGATCCGACCTTCGCCGGCGTTACCAGCGATCTCAATCTCTCGACGCCGGCGGTGAACGTCGCCATCGATCGCGACCGCGCCGCGTCGCTCGGCGTGACACCGCAGCAGATCGAAACGGCGCTGGGCTCGGCCTATGGCGGCCAGCAGGTTTCGTCGATCTACGCCGCGTCGGACCAGTATCAGGTCATTCTCGAGCTGCTGCCGGAATACCAGCAGGATCAGGCGGCGCTGTCGCGGCTCTACGTCACCGGTGCCAACGGCACGCTGGTGCCGCTCAACGCGGTGACGCATGTCGGCGCCGGCACGATGCCGCTCAGCATCAACCATCTGGGCCAGATCCCGTCGGTGACGATCTCCTTCGACGTGGCGCCGGGCAAGGCGCTGAGCGATGCGGTGTCGGCGATCAACCGGCTGTCGCAGCAGGTCGGCATGCCGGCGACCGTGCAGACAAGCTTCCAGGGCACGGCGCAGGCGTTCCAGAGCTCGACCCAGAATATGGGCCTGCTGCTGCTGATCGCGGTCATCACGGTCTACATTATCCTGGGGATTCTCTATGAGAGCTTCATCCATCCGCTGACCATCCTGTCGGGGTTGCCCTCGGCGGCGGTCGGCGCGTTGCTGGTCCTGCTGATCTTCGGCGTGCCGCTGAGCCTTTATGCCTTCGTCGGCATGATGATGCTGATCGGCATCGTCAAGAAGAACGCAATCATGATGATCGACTTCGCGCTGCACCGGCAGCGCGACGAGGGCGCGACACCGGCGGTGGCGATCTTCGACGCGGCGATGATCCGGTTCCGGCCGATCATGATGACGACCATGGCCGCGATGATGGGAACGATGCCGATCGCCATCGGGCTGGGCTCGGGGTCGGACGCGCGCCGGCCGCTGGGCCTGTGCGTGGCCGGCGGGTTGCTGCTGTCGCAGCTTTTGACGCTCTACATCACGCCGGTGCTGTACATCTATCTCGACCGGATCGAGCAGCGCATCGGCGGCTTCAGCCTGCGCCGCGCCGCACCCCGCGGCGCACCGGCGGAGTGAGCATCCTTCGGGGCTCGCCTTCGCTGCGCTACAGCTCGCGCCTCAGGATGACGAGGGCGGAGTTTGATATTGAACGGCCATCCTTCATCCTGAGGTGCGAGCACAGCGTCCACACGCCGTCACTCGGACCCCGAAGGACTATTTGGCACTGAGCCGGTCGACTTCGGCGATCTCGGCGGGGTCAAGTTTCCAGGCGGCGGCCACCACGTTCTGCTCGATCTGTTCGGGACGGGTGGCGCCGGCGATGACGCTGGAGAGATAGGGACGCGACAGCAGCCAGGCGAAGGCCAGTTCCAGCAGCGTGTGACCGCTGGCGGCCGCGAAGACCGTGAGCGCTGCGACGATCTTCCAGTTCTCCTCGGTCATGTATTGCTCGCCGAAGCGGCCCATGCGGGCGAAGCGGGTGCCGGCCGGAATGTCCTTGCCCTTCTCGTATTTGCCGCTGAGCAGGCCGCTGGCCAGTGGGAAATAGGGCAAGAGGCCGATGCCTTCCTTGCCGATGGTCAGCGCCAGCGCGGTTTCAATGCCGCGGACGAGCAGGCTGTACTGGTCCTGGGCGGTGACATAGGCGGCCTGGTGATTGTGGCGCGCGGCGTCCTGCGCCACGGTGAGTTGATCGGCCGGCATGTTGGAACAGCCGATGGCACGCACCTTTCCCTGTTTGACCAAATCGTCGAGAGCGCCCAGCGTTTCCTCGATCGGGGTCTTGGGGTCGGGCCGGTGCTGCTGATAGAGGTCGATCCAGTCGGTCTTCAGGCGCTTCAGGCTGGCGTCGCAGGCCTCGCGGATATAAGCGGCGGAGGCGCCCGACTTGGCGCCGCTGTCGTCCATCGGCATGGCAAATTTGGTCGCCAGGACGATGTCCTTGCGGCGGGCGCCGAGGATCTCGCCGAGCTGCTCCTCCGAGCCGCCGCGATTGCCGTAGACGTCGGCGGTATCGAACAGGGTGATGCCCATCGCCAGCGCGCGGTCGACGACGCGGCGCGAGGCGTCGATTTTCATGGCGCCGAAATTGTTGCAGCCGAGGCCGATCACCGAGACCTCGATGCCGGATTTGCCGAGCTTGCGTTTTTCCATGGGCGAGGACCTCTGTCGCTAAGGAAGGGGACGCTATTGCATCCGTCGGGATGGCGAAACGGGCGGCGCAGCGCCAGCGACATCTGGGCCCGAAGGCGGCGCCCGGGGGCGAACGGCGAGGTCAGGCGCGCCCAAGAAAAAGGGCGCCGCTTGCGCGGCGCCCCTGTTCTTCGAACCGCTTGTCGGCTCAGAACTTGTAGTGCACTTCGATGCCGTAGGTTGCCGGCGGCGTCACGTAGTAGGTCGAGACGTGTCCGGTGGCGTCTTCGCCGCGGACTGCGCCGTAACCGACGGGGTTGTTGACACCCTGAACGAAGTTGCAGGTGCCGGGACCGCCGCCGCAAGCCCGATCGATCGTGCCGGCGAGACGCGCGCCGGACGCACCGGAGTCGTAGCCGATGGTGTCGAAGATGTTCTTACCGAACAGGATGGCTTCCCAATGGTCATCCTTCGACATGTAGCGAACGCGGGCATCGACCTGATCCCAAGACGGCGCTGCGTTGTAGGAACGCGTGAACAACGTGCCGTATTGCTTGTCGCGCCACACATAGCTGATGGATGGCGTGAAGGTTCCCTCGTCACCGAACACATTCATGAAGTTGTAGCTGATGTTGAACGCGATCTTGTTGCGCGGCGCGTTCGGCAGGTCATTGCCCTTCAAGTTCTGGGGAATGTTCCAGTTGAGGCCATTGGCCGTGCCGGGAACGCCGTTCGTGCCGCCCGATGCGACGGGCAACGCCACATAGATGTCCGGCGAACATGTTGGTGTTAAGAGAAGCGCGTTCGCGTTGCACTGAGCAGGCGTAAACATAGGCGTGGCGCCCGCCGCGGTGGCATTCGGATCGGCCGGATCCGGCGCCGAACCCTTGGTCGTGTGCGCATCGAGGTACGAGTAGTTGAAGATGATGTTCATGTTCTCCATCGGAGAGATGAACGTCTCCAACTCGACACCCTGCGAGATCGCGTCCGGCACGTTGTAGAACGACGTCGCCGACTGCGAGAGACCGCCGGCCGAGTTCACGACCGCCAGCGGGATTTGCAGGTTCTTATAGTCGTAGTGGAAGACCGCCACGTTGGTGGTCAGCCAGTTGCCGAAGGTGTGCTTGGCGCCGACTTCGAACGAATTGACGTGTTCGGAGTCCGTCCAGGGGGTGTAGCTCAACACCGTGAAGATACCGACGTTGAAGCCGCCAGACTTATAGCCGCGGGCGTACTTGCCGTAGACCAGGGTCTGCTCGTCAGGCGTCCACTCGACGCCGGCCGTGCCGGTCGTCGCGCCCCACGTCGCGTCATACTGGCGCGAAGCGAAGCCGGTAGCGGCACTGTAGGTGGTGATACCCTTGACACCCTTGGGGATGCCGTAGGGCGGCAGGCCGTTGTCGACGACGTTGCCGAGCTGCGTCAGATCGAAGGCCGGCGTGAAGGAGCCGGCTGCTTCTATCGTCGCGCCGCAAGCAGGAACGGCGAAGCACAGCAGACGCACATTCTCGACGCCGTTCTTGCGGTCGTAGGAATAGCGCAGGCCGCCCGTCAGCTTGAGCGTCTCGTCGAGCTTGTAGTCAAGCTGGAAGAACGCGGCATAGGAGCTGGCATGCATAACCGGACGGTTGTCGAAGCGGCGGAAGCCGACTTCGGGAGCGCAAACGCCGCCAGTCTGGGCGCAGAAGAAGCCAGGCGCGCCGAACGGCGGGGTGACGCCGCCCCACTGAACCTGAGCCGGCTGCTGCGTATATACTGGCTGGTCGTAATGCTGCTGGAACTGGTAGGCACCGGCCACCCACTGCAGCGGGCCGTCGCCAGTCGACAGGAAGTTGACCTCGTTGCTGATGAAGCCGTTCCGTTCCTGGTAATTAAAGGCTTCCGCGCCATAGATGACGGCGTTACCGGTGCCGGGACCGCCCGGAACTGTGAAGGACAGGATCGGCGAGCGAGCGTCAGAACCGCCGCCTTCGTCCGATGTGTCGCCGGTCAGGATGTAGTGATAGAACGTGCCGCCGCCGATATATTTGATATCGAAGCCATTGGCATGCCACGTCCATTGCGTGTTGAGCGAGAAGTAGTCCGGCAATTTGACGTTGTAGGGCACGGGACGCGAAATCTTCCACGGGTCGCCGACTTCGGGGTTCCGGCAAGCCTGGGCCAGCGTCACGCCAGTCGGAGTCGTCGCGCTGGTGGCCGAGGTCGGTCCGGCAAAGCCGGGGAGGGTTGTGCAGCCATAGCCCGGGTTTAGAGCGGTCGCGGCCACGCCATACTCGTATGTCGGCACGTCGTAGGGATTCCAGCCGCTGGACTGCGAGCCCGCGTTACCGGCGCCGCCATACCAACGGGCGCTCTGGATCTTGGTCCACATATCCAGCTTGCCGTTGAAGAACTTGCCCTGGAGCTGGGCGTCGCCATACCAGTTGTTATAGAGACCGTCTTCCTGCGGCGCGCCCGGGATGATGTTCTTGGCGTAGCCCTGGCTCTGCTTGTCCCAGTTGAAATAGACGCGATAGCCCCAGTCGTCGGTGATCGGGCCGGAGACGGCGGCTTCGAGACTGACGTGGTCGTAGTTTGTGTAGGTGGCGCGAACCTCAGCTTCGAACTGGTCCGTCGGGCGCCGCGTGATTTCGTTGAGCGCGCCGCCGATGGCGTTGCGGCCGTACAGCGTGCCTTGCGGACCGCGCAGAACCTCGACGCGGTCGAGGTCGAGAGACGAACGGCCGGCGGCAACCGCGAAGGTCTCATAAAGGCCGTCGTCGTAGTTGGCGACCGAGGCGTCGGCGGAGAGCACGTTGGTCTGGCGACCGACGCCGCGCAGAGACACGCGGTCGGTCGAGGTGTTGTACTGCAGGCCCGGCGTGAAGTTCGTCATGTCCTGGATCGAATTGATGCCGACCAGGTCACGCTTTTCGCTGGTGAACACCGAGATGGCGACCGGAACGGTCTGCACGTCCTGGAGGCGCTTTTCAGCGGTCACCACGACGATTTCGATATCGGCGAAGGCCGGCGCCGTGAACGCCGTCGACATCAACAAGGCACTGACAAACGTCACCGAGCGGACGGTTACTGCAGAACGCATACCTGACATATTTGATCCCCCGTTTGCGGCCCTGCATTACGCGCGGACCTCGATATTTGTAGCGGTCGCTTGCTCCCCAAGCGAATACCGCGTCATAGCACCGTAGGAATGTATCAGCGATTTCCAATCCGGGGCAAGAACGTTATCCCCCAAGCAAGCGGTCCTGCGAACATTCAGGTCACCCGTTGCTAATATGCCAGTATGGATAAGCCACTAATTTTACAGAATTATTTCTGCCTCTCGCAGTTGCAAAATTGTTAACTGCTCAGCAAATGCGTTAATTGTGCTTAACAACTAGCCCTATCACGCATGCTTCGGAAACGGCCCGATGGGGAAGGGCTGTTCGTCGCGCACGAAGGTGATGAAAGCCAGAAGCTCCCACTCATATTGCAACAGTGTGTTGCAAAACGACTTGAGTTCGTCGTTGACGCGGCCGTTGATCGCCAGCATCGCAAATTGAATGACGGCGAGCACGAAAATTATATGCAAGACGAACCAAGCAATAAAACCATAGCCAACCGAATAGAGCAGCCGAACGATGGGAAACGGCGGATGATGCGGCGCGACAGCCTGCGGCGGGGGCGGCGGCACGTTGCCGGCCGAGTTCGATGCATCGGACATCCAGGGACTCCTAAGCTGCGCGTCGGGACCTGCTATATCTAAGGTGGCTGCGGCGGCCTTCAAGCGCCGGCGCGACGAAGTTTGGCGGCAGGGCCGACAAAATGCTCGAACAACCCCACGAGCAGCAGACCGGCGATATAGCCGCCCATGTGATCCTCCCAGGCGACGGTCTCGACCGCGCCGAACGTGCCGATGGCGAAGTAACCGGTCACGAAATTGAGGCCCAGCCAGATGCCTGTGAACAGCAGGACCTGACGAGACCACAAGGGCTGCAGCGGCAGCGCCGCGACGTTCAAATAAGGCTGACGGATATCCATCATGCGGATCGCGGCGCCCATGAGGCCCGAGATCGCGCCCGATGCGCCGATCGTCTCGACATTGACGCCCCAATTCATCGCGACATAGAGCGCCGATCCCGCCAGGCCGCACAGGAAGAAGAAGACATAGAAGGCGAGACCGCCGAAACGCCGCGCGACCACCGGACCAAAGGCCAGCAGCCAGACAGAGTTGACAGCCAGGTGCGTGAGATTGGCGTGCAGGAAAATCGAGCTGAAAGGCGGCACGATGCGATGGAACAGCGACCCGCCCTGAAGCGCGTAAAACGCAGGATTCAATGCATAATTATACAACACGGCGTCCGAGATCGCGGCCGGCGCCAGGACGCGCGCGACATGCGCTGCGACCAGAACCGCGATCAGCGCGATGACCGAGGCGGGGCTGCGAAACATCGGCTCGCGCGCGGGCCGGGCTTCCTGGAACGCCATTGTCCTTGTCCGGTTCTCAGCGCCTGAGCGCCGCTTCGACCAGTTCCATGCGGTCGTTGCCAAAATACATGTCGGAGCCGTCCACAAACATGGTGGGCGAGCCGTAGCCGCCGCGGGCGATGACTTCGTCGGTGTTGGCGCGCAGCCTGTCCTTTATCGCGTCGCTCTGGCTGCGCTCCAAAATGTGGTCGCCGTCGAGATCGGACTCGGCGCAGACCTCCTTGATGACATGCGGCAGGCTGATGTCCTTGGACAGCGTCCAATAGGCCTCGAAGCAGTTGCGCGCGAATTCGACCAGCTTGCCCTCCTCCTGGGCCGCCAGGGCGCAGCGCATCGCCAGCGTCGCGCGCACCGGAAAGACCGGCGGCGGCATGACGATCTTGAGGCCCGTCAATTTGGCCCAGTCCTGCAGGTCCTTGGCGCCATGGACGGCCTTGCGCGGATCCGGATTGGCCCTGCGCTCATAGACCTCACGGTTAACGGCGTTGAACACGCCGCCGACCAGGATCGGCTTCCAGACGATGTCGGCGCCGGTGCGCGCCGCGATGGGCTGAATCCGCGTGAAAGCGAGATAGGTCCAGGGCGAGGAGCAGTCGAAGAAGAATTCAAGCGTGGCCAAAAGAGAGTCTCCGGGTCATTGCGCCGATAGAGTTTATTCGCATTCACCAACTTCCCCAACTCACCATGGCCCGACGCTCCTGCGCCGTCGCCGAGAGGCCACGCCCTGGTGAGCTTGACGTTTCGCATCAAAACAACACAGCGGCGTGCCGCTTTGATACGGGCCCGGCTCATCGAGCCGCCGTCACCAGCAAACGGCGCTGGCACGGGGGTTGCTCCCACCGTTCGCGAGAGATTTCAGGTGCTATGCCGATGACGACCCCGTTCAAGACACTCGCCGCCGTCCTGTTCGCCAGCGCCGCCTTCGTGGGCGCGGCCAAGGCCGGCGATTACAGCAATGCCAGCACCTACAATGCGCCCTTCGGCTTGCAGCCGGGCCAGGAAAACCAGGCGCCGGCGCCGTCGCTGCGCGATGCCAACGGCAATCTCACCGTCAACAACGGCCAGTTCACCACCGCGAATTTCGGCGCCACCTCCGGCGCCGGCGCGTCCGCTTCCGGTGCATCTTCGGCCGGCGGCGTTGGCACGAGCGGTGCAGGGACCGCTTTCGGAAACGCCACGGCGATCGGAAATCAGCTGAACGTCGTGACCCTCGGAAACAACAATACGGTCATCGTCAACGCCACGCAGAACAACAGCGGAAACCAGACAGCCACCAATACCGTCAACGGACACTAATCCAGAGAAAGTAAGGGAAGCCCCTCCCATGACACGTCGCGGAAGAAAACATCTCCTCAAGCCGTTGGTCTTTTTGATCGCGGCGTTCGCCCTCCAAGGCTGCATCAGCCCGCAGGCCGACAGCGTGACGGGCCGTTACACGGCCCCGATCGGCGGCTCGCCGGTGATCTCCAACGAGACGCCGTATTCGGCAGCCCTGCGCTGCATGGCCGGCTACACCGGCCAGCGCCCGCTCAAGATCGCGGTCGGCCAGATCGCGGACTACACGGGAAAAAGCGAAAGCGACAATTCCGGGCGCAAGATCACCCAGGGCGCCGCCCTGATGGCGATGAGCGCGCTCAGCAAGGCCGGCGTGCAGCTGGTCGAGCGCTTCGACACCTCGGTCGCCGAGATGGAACTGAAATACGCCAACAACCGCCTGATCGGCGCGGACGGCGCGACGCCCGCGGGCGGCGCCGACTACCGCCAGATCATCGCCGGCTCGATCCCGGGCTCCGACTACTACCTGGTCGGCGGCATCACCGAGCTCAACTTCAACATCCGCTCGGTCGGCGCATCGGCCGATGGCGGCGAGACCGCCACAAACGGGCTCAAGGGCCAGACCGGCGGCAACATGTATGTCATGAATGTCGGCCTCGACCTTCGCCTGGTGGACACCAAGACGCTGCAAGTCGTCGACGTGATCAGCTATCAGAAGCAGATCATCGGCCACCAGGTTTCGGTCGGCGTGTTCGACTTCCTGGGCGCCAATTTCTTCGACGCCTCCATCGGCCAGAGCGCCCTGGAACCGATCCAGCTCGCGGTCCGCTCGGTGATCGAGCGCGCCGTCCTGGAGATGACCTCGCGCCTCTATCACACGACCGGCAGTTGCTCGGCCGGCACCGACCCCCTGGCCGGCGCCGACGACGCTCCGCCCGCCAACTACAACGCGCCTTACGCCCACCCCATCACCGCCCGTAACGAGGACCACCACAATGACGACGCGTCTCGCCAAGATCCTTATCGCTTCTACGGTTCTAGCGATCCTGCCGCTGAAGGCCTTCGCGGCGGCGTCAACTAGCACCGCCACCAGTTCGAGCGGCACGAGCGTCAACACCACCGTGAACACAGCCACGGCGGGCGCGACGACGGTCCTCAACGGCCAGCTGACCTTCGGCGCGCAATGGTCGACCGTCACCACGACGGTGGACGGCGCTGGCGGCGACGTCATCGTGCAGAGCCAGGGCGCCGGTAACGCGCTCGACGTGACGACGTTCAACGACACGCATGTCACCAACACCCAGGACGCGGAGAGCACCAATATCGGCTCGACGATCGATGCCAGCGTCTCCAACGTCTATGGCAGCGTCGGCATTACGGGCCAGGCCTTCTGCAACTCGGCGAACATCTCGACCGATCCGGCGATCACCGACGTGACCAGCGACCAGACCTGCCACGCGCAGGACCCCGGCTCCGAAATCAACGCCAATGTCGACGGCGTCAGCGGCGATGTCTCGATCGCGTCGAGCGCCTACGGCAACACCTATGCCGAGGACACCAATGCGACGAGCGCGCCGGCGACCCTGCACCAGACCAACACTTCCAACGTCTTCGGCACGACGAACGCCACGGTTCACAATGTCGGCGGCAGCGTCCAGGTGACGGCGGCGGCCATCGGCAACAACGTCCAGATCGTCCACTACTCGACGGCCCAGAGCACGGGCGGCAATTGAGGTTCCGCGTCGACGCTTCCGGGGGCAAACGGAGGCGTTACGGAAAAGAGGGAGAGCGAAAGCTCTCCCTCTTTTTTTATTGAAAAAGCGGCCTACCGCTTCGCTACATGAGGCCGCTTTTTCGTAACCCAGTTTCGCCGGTGCGCAACGCCCTATCGCTTCGCTATTTGAGGGCGATTTTTCGTAATCCAGTTTCGATAGTTGTGCTTTGTCAGGGCTTGGCGTCGAGCGCCGACGCCAGCGCCAGGACGTGACGAGCCTGTTTGAGGTGGGGCTGGTCGAGCATCTTGCCGTCGAGCGACGCGACGCCGGCGCCGGCGGCGAAGGCCGCGACGACGTCCTTCGCGTGCTCGATGTCGGCGGCCGACGGCGTGAAGGCGGCGTTGATCGGCGCGACCTGGTCGGGGTGGATCGCCATCATGCCGCTGAAGCCTTCGCGCTGGGCCAGGCGAGCGGCGCGCTCAAGGCCGGCGTGGTCTCGGAAATCGGCATGCACGGATTCGATGGCGTCGACGCCGGCCGCCTTGGCCGCGATCAGCGTCATGGCGCGCACCATCTTGTGAATGAACAGGAACTCGCCGTTCTCATCGCGGTTCATCGCGGCGCCGAGCGCGGCGGAGAGGTCCTCGGCGCCCCAGCTAAGGCCCGCGAGACGCGGCGGCGGCGAGCGGTAATCCTTGAGCGACAGAACCGCGGTCGGCGTTTCGGTGGCCACCGGCAGGAGCAGGATCGAACGCTGGGCGAGGCCGGCCTGCGTTTCCAGCGTCAGCAGATGGGCATCGAGGGTGAGCAGATCCTGCGGCCCGTCGGGCTTGGGCACGATCAGGCCGGCCGGCGCGGCAGCGACGACCGCGGCCATGTCGGCGACGAAGTCGGACGAGCCGACCGGATTGATGCGCACCCAGATGGCTTGCGAATTCCTCTCTTGCAGAAACTCGCGCGCCAGGCCGCGCGCCTTGACGCGGTTTTCCGGCGCGACGGAGTCTTCCAGATCGAGGATCAGCGCGTCGGCGGGCGAGGATTTCGATTTCGCGAGCTTCTTCTCGCTGTCGGCGGGAACGAAGAGGAGGGAGCGCAGGATCATGGCGACATCCTGCCATCGGGAACGACCGCAAATCCTAAATTGCTTGCGACCGCATGGAGGCGCTTGTCGCGGGTCCATAGGCCCATGCCCGGAATCAGACGAACCGACGCCAGCAGGTGCGAATCGACATAGCCTATTCCCGTACCGGCCAATCCATGGCTGTTTATGAGGTGGAGAACTTCGGTGTCTCGCGCGATCGGTGCATGCGGCAACCTGGACAGTCTCGACAAGATCAGGTCGCGCTGTCTGAGATGGCCCAGGGCGACTTCGCCGATGACGAAGGGGTGCATGTATATTTCTCCCGCGTCGAGTTTGCGCGCGAGCGTTGCATCGTCCGCCCGGATGTGATCGGCCCAGACCGACGTGTCGGCAAGAATCACGATTTGCCGAAGCGGCGCCTGGGTGGCGCTCTGAACTGAGGTTCCGTGCCCCCAAGACGCGCCAGCCGGCGTGCCGCCTCGCGTTCGATCAGCGACTTCAGTCCAGCGTTGAGAAGCGTCGTCCGTTCCTTGATGCCCGTATATTTCTCCGCGTCCGCGAGCAATTCGTCGTCGAGCGTGACGGTGGTGCGCATGGCAGTCTCCTTAGGCATCAAATCTAGCATCAAACGATGCTAATTTCAATGCCCTAGCCAACCGGCTTTCTGTGCATCAACGCCGACCGTTTGCATTGCGCGACGATCTCGCCGCGCTGGTTGATGGCTTTGTGCAGGAAGAGGACGATGCCCTGGCTCGGGCGCGACTTGCTTTCGCGGATTTCGAGGACCTCGCTTTCCACGCGCAGCGTGTCGCCGTGGAAGACAGGCTTGGGGAAGATCACGTCGGTCATGCCGAGATTGGCGACGGTGGTGCCGAGCGTCGTCTCGTGCACCGAGATGCCGATCATCAAGCCGAGCGTGAACAGCGAATTGACGATGCGCTGGCCGAATTCGGTGGTCTTGCCGTACTCCTCGTCGAGATGCAGCGCGGCGGGATTGTGCGTCATGGCGGTGAAGAGGACGTTGTCGGCCTCCGTCACGGTGCGGCGGATGGCATGCGCGAAGGTCTGGCCGACGGCGAACTGCTCGAAATAAAGTCCGGCCATGGCGGGCGCCTTGGGATGCGCGCTATTGTTACGCCGGATTTGCGGCGGGAGGCCAGAGCCATGATTTTTCGAACTGCTTTTGCGCTGGCGGCGGCGGTGCTGGCGGCGGCGCCGGCCGCGGCGGCGGATTATGTCACCACGCCGATCGCGCGCGAGGAAACCACGATCATCGGGCAGAAATTCACGCCGCCGGCCAATCCGGTCGTGATCGCTTCGTCGAGCGTCTTCGCGCCGGGCGCCAGGACGCCGGTGCACAAGCACCTGTATCCCCATTACGTCTTCGTCGCGGAAGGAACGCTCACCATCACCAATGTCGAAACCGGCCGCAGCTACGACGTGCCGGCGGGGCATTTCCTGGTCGAGATGTTGAACACCTGGCACTACGGCCACAATGACGGGACGGTGCCGGTCAAGACCTATGTCGTCGATCAGGTGCCGCCGGGCGTCAAGGAAAACCGCATCCTGCGCGAAGAACCTCAGGGATCGCGGTAGAGCATCACGGTCGGTTCGCCCTTGTAGGTGGTGCGTGCCGCTTCCCTGAAGCCGGTCTTGGCGGCGACGCGCAGCGACGCGGCGTTCTCAGGCGCGATGATGCAGGCGAAACGCACCTTGCCGAAACGAGCCTCGCCCCACCCGAGCGCGGCGCGCGCCGCTTCGGTGGCGTAGCCCTTGCCTTGCGCGGATTTCGCGAACGCCCAGCCGATTTCGGGAATGCCGTTCAGCGAGGGTTCGATCTCACGACGCACGTCGAGAAATCCGGTCTCACCGACGCGCAGGCCGCCGATCTTTTCTTCCACCGTCCAGAAACCATAGCCGACCAGTTCCCAATGGCCGAACGCGCGCATGAATTTGGCCCAGGCGTCTTCTTCGCTGAGTGGCGCGCCGTTGATGAAGCGCGTCACGTCGGGATCGGCCCACATCCGCGCATAGGCCGGAAAATCGGCGGCGACGGGCCGGCGCAGACGCAAGCGTTCGGTTTCGAGGACGGTCACGATCATTCCACCGCGACGAAGGCGCCGCTGGCGCGATCGAGGATTTCGAGCTGGCCGTCGGCGATGCCGAAACGGGCGCCGCTGAGCGTCAGCTGACCGGCGTTCACGCGCTCGGCCACGAAGGGGAAGGTCATGAGATTGTCGAGGGAGAGGCGGACGCAATCGCGCTCCATCGCGACATGGCGCTCATGCGTGTCGTGGATATGGGCGGAATGTTCGAGCGCGGGTTCGAGGAGCTCGATCCAATTGCCGATGAACGGCACGCCGGCGACGAGGCGGTTGTCGAGCGCCGCGGCGATGCCGCCGCATTGGGCGTGGCCGAGGACGACGATCTCGGCGACCTGGAGCCGGACCACTGCGAAGGCGAGCGCCGCGCTGGTGCCGCGATGGCCGCTGTCGGATTCGAACGGCGGCACGATGCCGGCGACATTGCGGATGACGAAAAGCTCGCCCGGGCTGGCGTTGAAGATCGTGGCGGGATCGGCTCTGGAGTCCGAGCAGGCGATCACGAGGAAGCGCGGGCTCTGGCCGCGTTGCGCCAGTTCCTGGTAGTGCGCATGCTCTTCAGGCCAGCGCGTGGCCTTGAAGGCGCGGTATCCATCGATGAGGCGGTTCATGGAGGCGTTATAGCGCGATTTTGCCGGCCATTCGCAAGGCGTCAGTTGAGCTGCATCGGCGCGAAAACGAGGAGCACGAAAGCCAGGCTGGCAACGATGACGACGGCGTGCCACCAGGCGGCGCGCACGAACATGGAGGCCACGCCCAGCACCACGCCCGCGACATTGCCGAGTAGAATCGGAAACTCGGCGCGCAGGAACGTGGCCGTAAGACCGGATTGGACGAAAGCGAACACCCAGGTCAGCGCATTGAGCGTGAAGGTCAGAGCATAAAGGCTCCAGAACCGGCGTTGGTTCTCAAAATAGTATTTTCTGAGATCGATGCCCTGCTCGGGAACGTCGTCCGGCAAGGTCGCGGCGCAGGCGAGGAACAAGAGAGACAGGGCGGCGGCCGTCGCCAGGAAGGTGAGGAACGTGCGCTGGCCGTGGTTCTCGTTCTGCTTGAGCCACCAGGTCCAGAAGCTGCCGAGCGTCAGGATGGCGGCGTACAGCGCGGTCGCCGGCGCCATCCAGTGCCAGCGCACGCGGCTGCCCGCTTCGACCAGCTTGTGGACGCTCGACAGGATGTTCTGCAGCGCCAGGCCGACGACGAAACCGTAGAAGATCGCGGCGTATTCGAAACGGGTCATGACGTTCTCGGCATCTGATGCAACGCGTTTGAGGTACGGCTACTTCGACCGCTGCGAGTTGTTTGTTACAATTGCCAGCAACTTCTCCGTCGCTTCAGCCGAACGCTTGGCGGAAGCAGCTAGATCGACGGTCGCCGATAAAGAACTAAGGTACAGCGAATCTCTCGCAACGAATCCACCTGATATGTATGCCTCAGATTGAATTTCGCTCTCAGATAGCTTCAAGTGAAGTGCATTCATAATCGAAAATATTAGTGCCGTTTGCTTCGCGGAAGTTTGCACATTTTGCGCAGCCTCGTCGCCAGGCGCAGGCTTGAATCGAACCGCATTCATATAATTCTGCCAAGCTGCCATCACCTTGGCATGCTTATTGAAATAGACGGGTATCAGATTTATCGCCCCATTGTAATTTGGATCAGCCGGCGTAGCACGTGTTGCCAATAGAAAGCGCAAGACCTGCGTGCGTTCATCACGGCGGCGACGGAAGTGTTCTATCGCGAGTGTGATTAGAACCGCAATGACCGGACTCGCTACTACTCCAACAAGCGTTACAAATTCTGCGAGTTTCAATCCAAATATAAATTCCATGCCTTGCATTGAACATTTCCTCCAATTCTCAATCTAATATGACTTCGGCAGATCCAGCACATTCTCCGCGATGAACGACAGGATCAGCTGTTCGCTCACCGGTGCGATGCGGGGGATCATGCTTTCCCGCAGCAATCGTTCGATCTGATATTCCTTGGCGTAGCCCATGCCGCCATGGGTCATCATGCTGCGGGTGCAGGCGTCGAAGGCGGCGCGGGCGCCGAGGAACTTGGCGGCGTTGGCTTCGGCGCCGCAGGGCTGCCCCGCGTCGTAGAGCGCGGCGGCGCGCAGGGTCAGCCACCAGGCGCTCTCCAGCGCCATCCAGCTTTCGGCGAGCGGGTGCTGAATGCCCTGGTTCTGGCCGATGGGACGGCCGAAGACGACGCGCTCCTTGGCGTATTTGGCGCCGCGCGCCAGGGCGTCGCGGCCGAGCCCGATGGCTTCGGCGGCGATCAGGATGCGTTCGGGATTGAGGCTGTCGAGCAGGTAGCGGAAGCCCCTGCCTTCCTCGCCGATGCGGTCTTCATCGGGGACGAAGAGATCGTCGATGAAGACGGTGTTCGAATCGACGGCAGCGCGGCCCATCTTGGGGATGCGGCGGACCTCCACCTTGGAACGGTCGAGGTCGGTGTAGAACAGCGTCATGCCGTCGGTCTGCTTCTTGCCGTCGGCCTTTTTCGCGGTGCGGGCGAGGATGAGGATCTTGTCGGCCTCCTGCGCCGTGGTCGTCCAGATCTTGCGGCCCTTCAGCGTGTAGCCGTCATTGGTGCGCGTCGCGAAGGTTTCGATGGAGGTGGTGTCGAGGCCGGCGTTGGGCTCGGTGACGGCGAAACAGGCCTTCTGCTCGCCCTTGATCAGCGGCGGCAGGAAGCGGCGTTTCTGCTCGTCCGTTCCGTGCACGACGATGGCGTGCGGTCCGAAGATGTTGAGATGGATCGAGGACGCTGCGGCGTAGCCGCCGCCGCCGCGCGCCACGGCCTGCATCATGATCGCGGCTTCGGTGACGCCGAGGCCGGCGCCGCCGAGTTCGACCGGCATGGTGATGCCGAGCCAGCCGGCGTCGGCCATCGCCTTGTGGAATTCGTGCGGGAAGCGCGGCGCCGAATCGCATGCGGTCCAATAGTCGTCGCCGAAGCCGGCGACGATGCGGCTGACGCCTTCGTCGATGGCGCGGTGGTCGGCGGAGAGCGTGATGTCCATGACCTTATCTTGCCTAAGGAAATGCCAGCGCGGAACTCGGGCGATTACAGAACATAATCAACGGTTTGGCGCATTAAGAATGTGGCGCCAGCGCCCCACAAGCCTGTTGCGCGCGCTATCTCCCTGACTAAACTCAGAAATAAGGGGAAATACCGGGCCGACGAGTCTATAAGTGCGCCGCCTAAAAGGGGCACATGAGCCAAAGTCATCCGGCGGGCAAAAAAGCGCTGTCTTGGAGAACACGTACATCACATGAGTGTCACGGCTGAAGGGCGCCCAGCGCCCGCGCCTGCGCGCCGCCCCGGTATGGCGCCAACGAACGTTTCCAATCCCGACTACTTCCACAAAGTGGTGGACTGTCAGTGGGCATGCCCGGCGCATACGCCGGTGCCGGAATACATAAGGCTGATCGCGGCGGGACGGTATTCCGACGCCTATATGATCAACTGGCACTCGAACGTGTTTCCGGGCGTGCTCGGACGCACCTGCGACCGGCCCTGCGAGCCGGCCTGCCGGCGCGGGCGCGTCGAGGAGCAGCCGGTGGCGATCTGCCGGTTGAAGCGCGTCGCCGCCGATTCCAAGGACGATGTCTCGGGCCGCATGCCGAGGCCTGCGACCACCAAGAACGGCAAGCGCATCGCGCTGATCGGCGCGGGGCCGGCCTCGCTGACCGTGGCGCGCGATTTGCTGCCGCTGGGCTATCACGTCACCATCTACGACGCCGATCCGTTCGCGGGCGGCATGATGCGGACGCAGATCCCGAAATTCCGCCTGCCGGAATCGGTGCTGGACGAAGAGTGCAAATACATTCTCGACCTGGAGCCGGAAACCAAATTCGGCCAGCGCATCGACAGCCTGAAATCGGTGCTGGTGCAGGATTATGACGCGATTTTCGTCGGCTGCGGCGCGCCGCGTGGGCGCGACCTGGAAATCCCGGGCCGCGACGAGGCGCGCGAGAACATCCATATCGGCATCGACTGGCTGTCGAGCGTCTCGTTCGGTCATACGACGAAGATCGGCAAACGCGTCATCGTGCTCGGCGGCGGCAATACCGCGATGGATTGCTGCCGGACGTCTCGGCGCCTGGGCGGCGAAAAAGTAGACGTCGTTGTCCGCTCCGGCTTCGACGAGATGAAGGCGTCGCCGTGGGAAAAAGACGACGCGATGCACGAAGACATCCCGATCCACAATTTCATGGTGCCCAAGGAATTCAAGCACACAGGCGGCAAGCTGACCGGCGTGCTGTTCGAGAAAGTGAAGGCCGAGAAGGACGCCAAGGGCCGCCGCAATCTGGTGCCGACCGGCGAGCCGGACGTGCTGATGGAATGCGACGACGTGCTGGTCGCGGTGGGCCAGGAGAACGCGTTTCCGTGGATCGAGCGCGATCTGGGACTCGAGTTCGACAAGTGGGACATGCCGGTGGTCAACGAGGTAACCTACCAGTCGACCAATCCGAAAGTCTTCTTCGGCGGCGACGCGGCGTTCGGGCCCAAGAACATCATCTGGGCCGTGGCGCACGGCCACGAGGCGGCGGTCTCGATCGACCTGTTCTGCAACGGCGAGGACGTCGCCGTGCGGCCGTCGCCGCTGGTCAATCTGTCGAGCCAGAAGATGGGCATCCACGAGTGGTCCTACGACAACGACGTGTCGATGGACCTGCGCTTCAAGGTGCCGCACGCGCCCAAGGAATTGACGTTGCGCGACGTCAACATGGAAGTGGAGCTCGGCTTCAACAAGGAGCTCGGCTTCAAGGAAGCGCAGCGCTGCCTCAATTGCGATATCGAGACGGTGTTCGCCGAGAGCCTGTGCATCGAATGCGACGCCTGCGTCGACATCTGCCCGGTGGACTGTATCACCTTCACCGACAACGATCCCGAGCCGAAGCTGCGGCTGGAGCTGACGGCGCCGGCCAAGAACCTGACGCAGGACATCTACGTCTCAGACTATCTCAAGACCGGCCGCATCATGGCGAAGGACGAGGACGTCTGCCTGCATTGCGGGCTGTGCGCCGAGCGCTGCCCGACCGGGGCGTGGGACATGAAGAAGTTCTATCTCGAGACGGCGAAGGCGGGGTCATGCAGCCGATAACTGCCACCAACGACTTCGTCGTCAAATTCGCCAACGTCAACGGTTCGGGCTCGGCGTCGGCCAATGAGTTGTTCGCGCGCTCGATCCTGCGCATGGGCGTGCCGTTGTGCTCGCGCAACATCTTCCCGTCGAACATCCAGGGCCTGCCGACCTGGTATGAAGTGCGAGTCTCGGGCCAGGGTTGGCTGGGGCGGCGCGGCGGCGTCGACCTGATGGTGGCGATGAATCCGCAGACCTGGGACAAGGACCTGGAATCCATCGAGCCCGGCGGTTACCTGTTCTACGATTCCACCAAGCCGCTGACGTCGCAGAAGCTGCGCGGCGATATCCATCTTCTGGGCGTGCCGCTGACGCAGCTGTCCAACACGCTGGAAGGCACCATCCCGCGCGAACGCCAGCTGCTCAAGAACGTGATCTATCTGGGCGCCGTGGCGCAGCTTCTGTCGGTGGACCTCGACGTGGTCCAGACCCTGATCACCGAGCAGTTCAAGGGCAAGGACAAGCTGATCAAGCTGAACTTCGCATCGATCAAGCTGGGCGCCGACTATGCCGCCAAGAATCTGGCCGGCAAGTGCAAGCTGAAGGTCGAACATTCCGACAAGGTCGGCGATCGCATCTTCATCCAGGGCAACGACGCGGCGGGTTTGGGCGCGGTCTATGGCGGCGCGACGGTGTGCGCCTGGTATCCGATCACGCCCTCGACCTCGCTGGCCGAGGCCTTCACGGCGCACTGCAAGACCTTCCGCATCGATCCGGTGACCAAGAAGAACAACTTCGCCATCGTGCAGGCCGAGGACGAGATCGCCGCCATCGGCATGGTGATCGGCGCGGGCTGGAACGGCGCGCGCAGCTTCACCGCGACGAGCGGCCCCGGCATCTCGCTGATGCAGGAATTCTTCGGCCTCGCCTATTTCGCCGAAGTGCCGGCGGTGGTGTTCGACATCCAGCGCGGCGGGCCTTCGACCGGCATGCCGACGCGCACGCAGCAATCCGACATCCTGCTGGCCGCTTACGCCAGCCATGGCGATACCAAGCATGTGCTGCTGTTCCCCGAAGATCCGCATGAGGCCTTCGAATTCAGCGCGCTGTCGTTCGATCTCGCCGAGCGGCTGCAGACGCCGATCTTCGTCATGCTCGACCTCGACATCGGCATGAACGACTGGCTGTGCAAGCCGCTGGTCTGGGACGACGCGCGCACCTACGACCGCGGCAAGATCATGACGGCGGAGGAATTGGAGGCGGGCAAGTTCTTCGGCCGCTACACCGACGTCGACGGCGATGCCATTCCCTATCGCACCCTGCCCGCGACGCATCCCTCCAAGGGCGCCTATTTCACGCGCGGCTCCAGCCGCAACACGATGGCGAAGTATTCCGAGGAGGGCGCGGACTACGTCTACAACATGCAGCGCCTGCTGCGTAAGCTGGAGACAGCCAAGAGCCTGGTGCCGGCGCCGGTCAAGCGCGACGCCAAGGAGAAGACCAAGGTCGGCGCGATCTATTACGGCTCGACCTCGCCGGCGATGGACGAGGCGCTGGACAGCCTGGAACAGCACGGCGTGCGCCTGAACACGCTGCGCATCCGCGCCTTTCCGTTCAGCGAGGAGGTCGTCGAGTTCTTCAATGCGCACGACCAGGTGTTCGTGATCGAGCAGAACCGCGACGCGCAATTGCAGAAGCTGATGGTCAACGAATGTTCCATCGATCCGGCGCGCTGCATCTCGATCCTGCACTATGACGGCACGCCGATCACGGCGCGCTACATCACGGCGGCCATCGCCGAGCGGATGGGCGTGGCCAAGCCCAAAGCCAAGGAAGCGGCCGAGTGACATCGAGCGAGAGGAATGCCGCGCGCCGTGCGCGATTTGGCCTGCTCGGTTCCATGTTCACGACCTATGGCTATGCGATCATAGGTGCGGCAATCATTCAGCCATTTTTGACCGGTCAGATGCAAATGACCGAGTCACGCGGATGGGCCATTTTACTCGCTCTGGCGTTTCAAGGTGCCGCGCTTTACATTGCGCCGAGAGGAGAAAAGCCATGATCTGGCTGTCATCCCTGGACACTTGGTTAAATCATCTGAGCCCGCTGGACTTCATGGTTTATGCCATGTCTCCGCCGTTGCTACTGGTAGCGGCGGTCGCTGTTTATTTCGCCTGGCGCGAGAACCATCGACCCAACGATCCTCACGCGGCAGAATAAAGAGCACCTCCGATGACCTACATCGCCAAGCCGAAGATGCATCACCCCGGGCTGGTGCCCAACAAGCTGGGCTTCACGCACCGCGACTATGAAGGCTCGATCTCGACGCTGTGCGCCGGCTGCGGCCACGATTCGATTTCGGCGGCGCTGATCCAGGCGGCCTATGAGCTCGACATCGAACCCTATCGCGTCGCCAAGATGTCGGGCATCGGCTGTTCGTCGAAGACGCCGGACTATTTCCTGGGCGGCGCGCACGGCTTTAACAGCGTGCATGGCCGCATGCCGAGCGTCTTGACCGGCGCCAATCTCGCCAACCGCGAGCTGATTTATCTAGGCGTCTCCGGCGACGGCGACAGCGCCTCGATCGGGCTCGGCCAATTCGCCCATTGCGTGCGGCGCGGCGTCAACATGGTCTATATCTGCGAGAACAACGGCGTCTACGGCCTGACCAAGGGCCAGTTCTCGGCGACGGCGGACAAGGGCTCGAAGTCCAAGGCCGGCGGCACCAATTCGGACAACCCGATCGATCTGGTCAGCCTAGCGCTGGTGCTGGGCGCGACCTTCGTGGCGCGCAGCTTCTCCGGCGACAAGAAACAGTTGGTGCCGCTGCTCAAAGCGGCGATCCAGCATCAGGGCTCGGCGGTGATCGACGTGATTTCGCCTTGCGTGCAGTTCAACAACCATGCGGGTTCGACCAAGAGCTTCGACTTCGTGCGCGAGCACAACGAAGCGGTGAACCGGCTCGATTTCATCGTCGACGCCAAGGAGATCATGGTCGACCACGCGCCGGGCACGGTACAGGTCGTGCAGCAGCATGACGGATCGTTCCTGAAACTCTCCAAGCTGCATGCCGATTACGATCCGACCGACCGCGCCTCGGCGATGGCCTATATCCAGCACCATCACTCCAAGGGCGAGGTGCTGACCGGACTGCTCTATGTCGAGGAACAGGCCGACGATCTGCACGCCAGTCTGAACACGGTGGCAGCGCCGCTCAACCGCCTGGGCGAGAACGTGCTGTGCCCCGGTTCGGCCAAGCTTGCGGACCTGAACGCCGAATATCGCTGACGCGATGGCGGCGGAGCTGCCCATCGACGTCGAGGCGGTGCGCGGCGCGACGGTGACGCGCACGCCGTTTCCCTATTTCATGGTGCCGCGCTTCGTGCGGCCGGCCGCGCTCGACGCGATCAACGCGGATTTTCCGCCCGTGACGCATGCCGGAAGCTTTCCGCTGCCGACGCTCACATTCGGGCCGGCGTTCCAGGCGTTCATGGAGGCGATACGGGGCCCGGAATTCACGGCCGCCGTCGCCGGCAAGCTCGGCATCGATCTGGCGCGGCGGCCGACCATGGTGACGGTGCGCGGGCAATCGAACGCGCGCGACGGACATATCCACACCGACAGCGTCAGCAAGCTGGTGACCGTGCTGATCTACATGAACGGCAAGTGGGAGAGCGCCGGCGGCCGTTTGCGCCTGCTGCGCGGGCCGAGCGATTTGAACGCCGTCATCGCCGAAGTGCCGCCGGACGAAGGCACGCTGCTGGTGTTCGAGAACAAGCCCAACGCCTGGCACGGCTTCGAGGCGTTCGAAGGCCCGCGCCGCGTGATCCAGCTCAACTGGGTGACGAGCGACAGCGTGGTGTGGTGGGAGCAGACGCGGCACAAGGTGAGCGCGTTTTTCAAAGGGCTGCGCGGGCGTTAGTCGCGGTAGTCGTGCCACGCGCCCGCATGGTCGCGCAGGCGCCAGTGGCCGGGTGCGACTTCCTGCGCATCGTTCGACAGCAGCGGCACTTTGGCGTGGCCGCCGGGGATGTCGAGCACGTAGGCCGGCAGCGCCATGCCGGAGAGGCGGGCGCGCAGATCGCGCATCAATTGCCGTCCCCGCGCGATGCCGACGCGAAAGTGCGACGTGCCGGGCGCCAGATCTGGGTGGTGCAGGTAATACGGCTTGACGCGGTTCTCGACAAAGGCGCGCATCAAGGCTGCGAGCGTTTCGACGTCGTCGTTGACGCCCTTGAGCAGCACCGACTGGCTGACCAGGGGCACGCCGGCGTCGATCAGCCGGGTGATGGCGCGGCACGCGGCGGGCGAGAACTCGGCCGCGTGATTGGCGTGCAGCGCCACCCAACTCGTCGCACCGGGCGCGATCAGGGCGGCGACGAAATCATCGGTGACGCGCGACGGGTCGACCACCGGCACGCGCGTGTGCCAGCGCACGATCTTCACATGACCGGTGGCGGCGAGGCGTTGGGTGATCTCCTGCGCGCGGCGCGGGCTCAGGATGAACGGATCGCCGCCCGTGAGGATGACTTCCCAGATTTCCGGGTGGGCTTCGATGTAGGCGAAGGCGGCGTCGAGCGCGGCGGTCGACAGCGCGTTTTCACTCTGCGGACCGATCGTCTCGCGGCGGAAGCAGAAGCGGCAATAGACCGGGCATGCGGCGACGACCTTGAACAGCACGCGGTCGGGGTGGCGGTGCACGATGCCGGGAACGGGCGAATGCGCGGCGTCGCCGATGGGATCGGCGCGTTCCTGCGGCAAGGTGACGAGTTCCGCTTCGGTCGGCAGGAACTGGCGCGCGATGGCGGGATGGCCGAGTAGCGCGGCGATATCGGGCGAGATGGCCACGGCATAGCGCGCCGCGACGGTGTCGAGCGCACGCGACGGCGCGATCAGGCCGGCGGCGGCGAGGTCTGTGGGGCTGCGGAGGGTCGTCGATTTCATGGCGGTCTGTTAGCGGAAGACGAGAGCATTTGCACGATCGTTGAACGCAAAAACAGCTGTCATCCCCGGCGAGCCGCGCCCTTCGCGCGGCGAGGGAAGGGGACCCAGGATTGGAAGCGCCTGAGGCTCTTGCAATCCTGGGTCCCCTTCCCTCGCTCCGCTTCGCTACGCTCGCCGGGGATGACAATCGTGTTTGTGCGATTCACATGGGAGCCGGCGTCCACAGCACATCATCGATGCGCGGCGCGCCTAATGTGAGCATCACCAGGCGGTCGAAGCCGAGCGCGACGCCGCTGGCTTGCGGCATGTGCGCGAGGGCAGCCAGGAAATCCTCATCGATGGGATAGGTCTCGCCGTAGATGCGCTGTTTCTCCGCCATCTCGGCTTCGAAGCGGGCACGCTGTTCGACCGGGTCGGTGAGTTCGCCGAAGCCGTTGGCGAGTTCGACGCCGCAGGCATAGAGCTCGAAACGTTCGGCGACGCGGGCGTCATGCGGGCTGCCGCGCGCCAGCGCGGCTTCGCAGCGCGGATATTCGGTCAGCAGCGCCGGCGCGCCCAGACCGAGCTTCGGTTCGACGGCGGCGGTGAGAACTTTGCTGAAAATGTCGGACCAGTTGTCGGCCTCGGTCACCGCGAAGCCGGCACGGCGCGCCTTGGTGGCGAAGGCGTCGCGATCGCCTTCGCCGGACGGCGACAGCGTCGACAAAAGATCGATGCCGGCGTGCCAGGTAAAGGCCTCAGCCACGGTCAGGCACTGCGCCGCGGCGCGCGGGTCGCAGCTGCGCTCGCGGAATGCGAATTGCCTGGCGTTCGCGGTGTCGGCGGCGAGGCGCAGCAGCGCCAGGCAGTCCTCCTGCACGGCCTCGTAGGGTTCGCCGGCGCGGTACCATTCCAGCATGGTGAATTCGGGCGCGTGCAGCGCCCCGCGCTCGCGATTGCGGAAGACGCGGGCGAAATCGAAGATCCGCGATTCGCCGGCGGCGAGCAGTTTCTTGGCGGCGAATTCCGGCGAAGTGTGCAGGTAGAGCGTCCGGCGCTCGCCGGATGTCGTCACGCCTTGCGTCGCGAAAGCGTGCAGATGGGCCTCGTTTCCAGGGGAAACAGCGAGCGCGCCGCATTCGACTTCGGTAAAACCGAGCGTCTCAAAATGGGTAGAGATTGATTTCTTAATCTTATTGCGTTGCCCTAGCAGCAACCGGCGGTCGGCATGTCTGTGCGGCGACCACCAGGGGGAATTATTCATTTAGGGTCCGGCGCTATCGTCCGCTACCGTACGGTAGCGTTGCTGCCGGACACTATCCGAGCTTGCCGGGGGAATACAGATGAGTGCGTTCGTACTGGTTCATGGCGCGTGGCACGGCGGATGGTGCTGGGACAAGGTGGTGGCGCGTCTTGAGGCCATGGGGCACAGCGCGGTGGCGCCCGACATGCCCGGCCATGGCGAGGACAAGGCGCCGATCGAGGGCGTGACGCTGGACCATATCGTCAAGCGCGTCTGCGACACGATCGATGCAGCTGATGAAAAGGTCGTTCTGGTCGGTCATTCCTATGGCGGCGCGATGATCACGCAAGCCGCCGAGCAGCGCGCCGACAGGATAAAGAGTCTGGCCTATGTGACGGCATTCCTGCTGGACGACGGGCAGGCGCTGATGGACCTGGCGCAGGAGGACGGCGAGAGCCATCTGGGCGGTCAGGTCGACTTCTCCGACGACGGCGCCATCGCGACGGTGAAGCCCGATGCGCTGCGCGACTGCTTCTACGGCGATTGCTCCGACGAGGATTTCGCCTTCGCCCGGGCGCGGCTGAGCCTGGAAGCGGTGGCGGGCATGCGCACGCCGATGCGCACCAGCGCCGGAAAATTCGGGCGGCTGCCCAGGACCTATGTCGAATGCCTGCGCGACAACGCGATTTCGATCGCCATGCAGAGGCGGCTGCACGGCGCCCTGCCCTGCCAGCGGGTGTTCACGCTGGACACCGACCATTCGCCGTTTTTCTCGGCGCCGGACGCGCTGGCCGAGGCGCTGGGGCGGCTGTAAGCCCGGACTTGGCCGGACGGGCGCGGGCTGCTATGAGCGCGGCGTCTTCCAGCCCAAGCATTCGAGGTTCCCCGTGGTTTCCGTCATCGCCAGCAGCGTGCGCAAAGGCAACGTCATCGAGAAGGACGGCAAGCTCTATGTCGTCCTCACCGCCGAGAACATCCATCCCGGCAAGGGCACGCCGGTGACGCATCTTGAGATGCGCCGCATCAGCGACGGCGTGAAGACGGTCGAGCGTCTGCGCACCACCGATTCCATCGAGAAGGCGTTCATCGACCAGGCCAAGTACAATTATCTCTACCAGGACGGCGATCACTGGATCTTCATGCAGCCGGAGACCTTCGACCAGGTGCATGTCGGCAAGGACGTGGTCGGCGGCATGGCGCCGTATCTGACCGAGAACATGGACGTGCAGCTGCAGAGCTTTAACGGTCTGCCGATCAGCCTGGAAATTCCGCAGCGCGCCACTTTCGAGATCGTCGACACCGAAGCGGTGATGAAGGGCCAGACCGCATCCGGTTCGTTCAAGCCGGCGATGCTGTCGAACGGCGTCAAGACCATGGTGCCGACGCATATCGTGACCGGCACGCGCGTCGTGGTGCAGACGGCGGACGGGTCTTACGTCGAGCGGGCGAAGGATTAGAGCGTCGATTGTCATGTCACGCCCAGTGAACACGATTCTTGAGCACCATGCGGACCTGAAGGATTGCTATCTCGCCAAGAAGCGATTGGCTGCACTGCGCAGCGGCAAGTCTGGCACGGTGGCGCTTGCCGAGTTGATGATGCGCTATGGCATGGCGGGTCGAGTGCGTGGGCGCAACAAGAAGCAAGACGCTTGCGCCGGTTCAGGTTGAAACCCGCACGGGTTGGACTATATTTGCCTCGAACCGGGGCGGTCGCGCTGCCGATGGCTGGGTTCATTCCTTCAAAACTATGGAGTGAACAATGACTTTAGCTTGGAAAATCAACCTCGCGGAATACAGAATGTGGACGCCAAAATATGTGGCGTCGTTCTATCTTCGTGACGCCGACGGCTTTGAGATTTCAAGTGTGACTACCAACCCGAGCGACAGTTTCCGCGACAACTTAGCTAACGCTCAAATTGCGGAAATCGCGACCTCGGCTCAATTGGCGTTGCAGCGACACTTGCAACTCCGTCGCTGAATTAATTCCAACTGTCATCCCCGACCGAGCGAAGCGAGGGGAAGGGGACCCAGGATTAGCAGCGCCTCAGGCTCTTGTAATTCTGGGTCCCCTTCCCTCGCCGCGCGAAGTGCGCGGCTCGCCGGGGATGACAGTCTTATTTTGATTGCCGATTTCGGTGTGCGACGCCGAGCAAAGCAAACAGGCCGCCGCGCGCGCGGCGGCCTTTGTGCGCCGCCTCAGAGGTGGAAGTTGAGCCTGATGGTCAGGGCGTCGTCCGTGAGGTCGCGCAGCGGCGAGCCCGAGAGCAGGAGCTTGGGCGGGGTCGTGCCGGCGGTGGTCGCACCGGGCGGCGCGGTGACGGTGACCGTCGAAACCGAGACGTCGCTGTTCACCAGGCCGATGGTTTTCGATCCGAAATCGCTGTGGCGGTATTCCAGGCCGACGCTGAGATAATCGGTCAGGCCCATTTCCAAGCCGCCGCCCAGCGTCCAGCCGACGCGCTGCGCAGAGCCGAAGCCGGCCGTCGTGTTGGTCAGCGGCGCGTTGAAGGTCTGCAAGCCGCCGGGATTGAGCGCCGCCGCGCCGCCGAGATCGACATAGGTGCCGGTGGCGGAGACCGAGATGTCGGCGCCGGCGAGACCGCCGGTCACGTAGAGCTGCCAGTTGTCCCAGGCGTAACCGGCGCGCAGCCGCGCCGACCAGGCCGAGCCGATCTTCAGCCGGCGCGCATCGGTCACGGTGGCCGCGGCGCCGATCGCCGTCACCGGCAGGTTGTTGGTGAGGCTGATATCCGCCGACTGCGAAGAGGCGGTCACGTCGCCCTCGGCGCCGAGCACCCAATCGCCGATCATGTGGCTGACGCCGACCTGGCCGCCGAAGAAGGCGCTGGTGCCGGAGAAATCGCCGGCGGGGCCCGGAACGGTGGTGCCCGGCACGATCACGATGCCGCGGCTGGGAATGAAGGGGCCGGAGAATTGCTGGACTGAGTCGGCGAAGGGATCCTGCTGCACGCCGGTCCAGCCGGCGCCGACATGGACGCCGGCATAGAAGCCGGTCCAATCATAGGTGGCGGCTGCGGAAGCGGCGCCGGCGGAGCCGCCAAGTCCAAGTCCGGTGAACACAATTGCGCTCAGTATGTCGCGACGAAAGCTCATGGAATTTCCCCTTCGCTGTCACGCCGCCCGGCGTGGTTAACTTTTCTAGCGACCGGACTGACGCCGCGCAAGCCAGAGTTGCAGCAGGTTTCTGTGACTCAATGAAAAAGGCCGCCGTCCTAGCGCGGACGCGACGGCCTTTTCTTCTCTTGATTGTCACGGCCCGCAACTGCGGGCCGCCCAGGTGACATCTCGCTAAGCTCTTGCGCACTTGCTCAACGACAACTGGGTGGCCCGCATTCGCGGGCCATGACACCATTATTTGTTCAGGCCGCCTTCACCTCGAAGCCGAGGACGGCCTTGGTCTCGAGGAATTCCTCGAAGCCGTGGTCGCCCCATTCGCGGCCGTTGCCGGACTGTTTGTAACCGCCGAAGGGCGCCGAGAAATCGGCGCCGGCGCCATTGATGTGGACGTTGCCGCTGCGCAGCTGACTGGCCACCTTGCGCGCATGCGCCAGATCGCCGGACTGCACGTAGCCCGAGAGGCCGTAGACCGTGTCGTTGGCCATCTTGATGGCGTCGGCTTCGCTGTCATAGGCCAGCATGGCGAGGACGGGGCCGAAGATTTCCTCCTTCGAGATCGTCATGTCGTTGGTGACGTTGGCGAAGACGGTCGGGCGGACATAGTAGCCGCGATTCATGCCTTCGGGACGGCCGAGGCCGCCGGCGACCAGCGTCGCGCCTTCGTCGATGCCCTTCTTGATGAGGGCCTGGATCTTGTTGAACTGCACCTCGCTGACGACCGGGCCGATGGCGCCAGGAGGCGCTTCAGCCGGATCGGCGACCTTGACCTTGTCGGCGGTGGCCTTGGCGATGGCGATGGCCTGGTCGTTCTTGGCGCGCGGCACGAACATGCGCGACGGCGCATTACAGGACTGCCCCGAGTTGGTCATCATCTGCATGACGCCGCCGGACACCGCCTTGGTGAGATCGGCGTCGTCGAGGATGATGTTGGCCGACTTGCCGCCCAGTTCCTGCGACACGCGCTTGACCGTGTCGGCGGAGGCCTTCGCCACCGCGATGCCGGCGCGGGTCGAACCGGTGAAGGACATCATGTCGATGCCGGGATGGGCCGACATCGCTTCGCCGACGGTGGGACCATCGCCGTTGACGAGGTTGAAGACGCCCGGCGGCACACCCGCTTCATGCAGCACGTCGGCGAACAGCATGGCGTTCATCGGCGCGACTTCGGACGGCTTGAGGATGATGGTGCAGCCGGCGGCAAGCGCGGGCGCGACCTTGCAGACGATCTGGTTGATCGGCCAGTTCCACGGCGTGATGAAGCCGCAGACGCCGACCGGTTCCTTGACGATGGCGGTGGTGCCGCGCACTTCCTCGAACTTGTAGTCCTTGAGGATCTTCATGGCCTCGGCGAGATGGCCCATGCCGGTCGCGGCCTGCGCCGCCTTGGACAGCCACATCGGCGCGCCCATCTCGAGGCTGATGGTCTTGGCGATCTCGTCGAACTTGGTCTGGTAGACCGCGAGGATCTTGCCGAGCAGGGCCAGGCGCTCTTCGCGGGTGGTTTTCGAATAGGTCTCGAACGCGTGCCGCGCGGCCGCGACGGCCTTGTCGACATCGGCCTTGGAGCCCAGCGAGATGCGCGCGAAGGGCTCTTCGTTAGCCGGGTTGATGACGTCGATGGTCTTGGGCGTGACCGGGTTCACCCATTTGCCGTCGATATAGAATTGAAGACGTTCCTGCATTTCCCTTGACTCCCTGTGGTGGCGAAGGCCGTTCGGGGTTCGAGCCCCAAATTCCGCTGACATAAAATCATATCCGCAAGGCGGCGGCAAAGCGGCCGTCAGGGCGGGAAAACCCGCCAGCGACGTGTGGAATTGAGCGCTTTGCCACCAGGCGTAAGCAACGCCATACGCGCGGACGCGTTAGCTGCAAGAGGCGATTGCGAAGGGCGCGGATGATTTTGGAGTTCTCTCTATGTCCTTGAACAAGATTCCCGTCTGGGCCGCCGTCCTGATGCTGTCAAGCGCGACGCTGGCTTACGGCCAGGCGACCGTGCCGGCGCCCGGCGGCACCGTGCCACCGGTTGTGGCGCCCATACCCAATCCTGCGCCAGCCCCCGGCCCGCAACCGCAAGCCACCGGACATGACGCCCAAGTGCCCGCGCCGGGCGGCAATGTGCCACCGGTCGCGACGCCGAAACCCGATCCGATGCCGGCGCCGGGACCATCGCCGCAGGGTGGGACGACGCCGCACTGAAGCACGGTTGCGGTGTTTAGGGCGCCGGCTGCCAGCCCGGCCGGCCGGCCCGCCAGAAGACAAAGGCGAAGACGTCGCCCCACAGCTGGTCGTTCTGCGATTTGGTCGAGCCAATGCCATGGCCGGCCTCGGCCTCGATGCGCAGCAGCACCGGATTGGGCGTGCCCGAGGCCTGCAGGGCGGCAGCGAATTTCGCCGGCGCCCAAGGCGAGACGCGCGGATCGTTGAGCCCGGTCGTGATCAGCACCGGCGGATAGGTGGTGCCGGCGACGACATGCTGGATCGAATCCATCTCATACAGATTCTTGAAGCCCTGCGGATCGGTGATGGTGCCGAATTCTGGAATGTTCGGCGGCCCGTCGGGCGAGAACTCCAGGCGCAAGGTGTTCGCCGCCGGCACCTGATCGATGACGCCGCCGAAAAGATCGGGACGCTCGGTCATGGCACGGCCCAAGAGGATGCCGCCGGCGGAGCCGCCCGTGATAAAGAGCTTGTCCCTGGTGGTCACGCCGCGGCGGATGAGATCCTCGGCGCAGGCGATGAAGTCGCGCCAGGTGTTGGGCTTGTTGGCGTCCTTGCCGCCCAGCCGCCAGGCTTCGCCGAACTCGCCGCCGCCGCGCACATGGCAGTCGGCATAAGCGGTGCCGCCCTCACCCAGGAAGGCAACCATGCGCGGGCTGAAGCCGGGAAGATCTGAGACACCGTAGGAGCCATAGCCGTTCATGATGACGATCCGCGGTCCCGCGGCGCCTTTCTTCATCACCAGCGTCAGCGGGACGGCGACGCCGTCATGCGCCTTGGCCATGAGGTCCTGCACGGCATAGTCGGCGGCATCGTAGGCGGGCTGCACGCCGAGCTTGAGATCGGTGAATTTTCGCGTCGCCGGATCGTAGGAAATTTCGCTCGGCGGAACGGTCCAGCTCTCGTAAGAGAGGGCGATGCCCGGCACCGTGGACGCCGTGAAGGCCTCCGAGACGTGACCTTGATAGGGCAGCGCGACCGTCTCGATCTTCGTCGTGCCGGCCGCGATGCGCAGCAGCCTGGAATAGGCGCCCTCGCGCACCAGCACATAGAGCGCGTCGGAAGCGGCATGGATCGACTCGACGACGCGGCCGGGTTCGTCCGGAACCAGCGTCGTGGCCGAAGACAGGGGTTGGCCCGCCTTGACGGAGAGGACCTTGAAGGTCGGCGCCGCCTTGTGCGAGAGCAGGAAAATCTCGCCGCCGCGGAAATCGGCGCCGGTCACGCCGTCGTCGCGCACCACGAACGGCGTCCAGATCGTCCTGGGATCGTTCAGCGCGGCGGCGGGCGCCAGCCACATCGCCAGTTCGTTCTCGACGCCGTTGAGCGACAGCGCCGCCGCCAGGGGCGCGCCGACGCTGAGCGTGAGCGCGGGGAATTCGTTCGGGCCGAAGGCCGGGCCATGGCCGACGGTCGAGCCGAGGATCGGCACCGGTTCGGATTTGAGGTCCCAGGCGTCCACCGTCCCGTCCTTGTACTTCTCGGTCGGGGCATCGCCCGGCCCGAGCTTCTTGAGGCGGACGAAATAGAGCGTCCTGGAATCGTAGCTCCAGGCGGTGGCGCCGAATTGCGCGCGATCGATGGGGCCGGCGATCTGGGCGCCGGAGGCCGCGTCGTAGACGGTGAGCAACGCTTCTTCCGAGCCGCCTTGCGAAATCCCGACGCCGACCTTGGCGCCGTCCGGCGACGGCAGGAAATAATTGATGGCGAAGGGCGCGCCGCCATGGGCGGCGCGCAGGGCGGTGAGATCGACGAGTTTGCGCACGCCCCGGGCGTCCTTGACCATGAGATCGAAATTGTCGGAGCCGGGTTCGCGTTCCATATAGAAGGCGCGCCCGGCATAGGACTGGTATTGGTTCACGAAGCCGAAGCTGGCGCCGAAATCGGCGAGCCGCCTTGTGAGCGCGGCGCGCGGCGCGATGGCGTCGAGCACGCCGCGCGTGTAGTCGCCCTGCGCCTTCATCCAGCCGATCGTGGCAGCGTCAAGCGCCTCCATGTAGCGGTAATTGTCCGTGACCTTGATGCCGAAAATCGTCTCGGTCACCGGCCGGACGGGCGCGGCCGGCGGCGGCGCGGCGGCGGCCGCGGTGCAAGCCCATGCGGCGAGGAACACGGCGATCATCATCGGTCTCATGCGAGATTCCCGTTTCGAAGGGACATTCAGGCGGGAGTCTAGCGGAAGTTCAATTCGATCAGGATGCCGTCCGGGTCGGGCACGAAAATTTGATGGATGCGGCCGCCGGGAACCGCGTTCTCGCGGAATTTCAGATCGTGGGCGCGCAGCGTGGCGCGGGTGGCGTCGAGATCGCGCCCGCGAAAGGCGATATGATCGAGCGCGGCGGTGTCCTGGCCCGTGTGCGGACCGTCGCGGACTTCGGATTCGGCCTTGTCGACGAGGTGCACGATGGGCACGCCGCCCAGATACATCCAGTAGCCCTTGAAGGGAAAGTTCGGGCGCTCGCCGACGGCGAGGCCGAGCACGTCGCGGTAGAAATCGCGCGTGCGCTCGCAGCTGGCGCAGCGGATCGTGTAGTGCTCGAGCATCTCTACGGGCATGTCGTTGCCAAAAATCAATTCCTCGCCGGTGCAGAATAGGCGAAACTCCTAAGCGGCGCCATGCGGGCGATGCGCGTATGGTTTGCGCGGTGGAGATGAGTCGCGAGGGCCCATGCAATATGTGTGCGACGCGCCGGGGCGCAAGACCTGGTTCCGGATCGAAAGCGAAGCCGAAGCGGCCGCCGAGTCCGAAATCATGCGCCACGCGGTGGAGAAATATTTCCGGCGCGAGCGCGAGGCGGCGATCGGCAAATACCGGCCGGCCACCGCGAACGCCATCGAGCGCGACATCGGGCTCGCCGCCCATATCGCGCGCAGCATGCCGCTATTCCTCACCTTGCGCGAGCATGACGGCACGGCGCTGGCCACCGCCATGCTGCCGCCGGACGGCAAGGACAGCGACGGCTTTCGCATTCTCGTCGTGGGGCCGGCCAATGCCGATCCCTTCGCCGGACAGGACGACGCGATCGGGGCACTGGCGAAGCATTATGGCCTGACGCTGACGCGCGAGCGCTGCTATCCGTACCAGAATTACGGCGTGTGAGCCGCGAACTTCGCAGCAGGCGCAAGTTGTTAGAGGCGAAATTCAAATAATCGCCCGCCTTGTTTAAGTACTCGCGATAGTTGTGTATGCTGCCGACGAGGTTGGAGGGCCGCGCCATGCGCGTGGGCGTGCTGGACCTGTTATCGGATTCGGCGATGGGCGGCTGGGCCAGCCGCTTCTACGGACTCTATTTCCGAAAGCAGTTCATGGCGGTCACGCCGCAGGCGGTCAGCGTGTGGTGCCGGGCGCTCGGCCATGAGGTGCATTACGCGACCTATTGGGGCCAGGCCGATCCCTTGGCGTTGCTGCCGGCCGATCTCGATATCGTCTTCTTCGGCTCCTACACGCAGTCGAGCGCGCTGGCCTGCGCCTTGTCGGCGGCCTATCGCGGCAGAGGCGTGCTGACGGCGATCGGCGGGCCGCATTCGCGTTCGTTCCCCACCGACTGCCAGCGCTTCTTCGACTTCGTGATCCGCGACTGCGACAAGACGCTGATCGACGACATATTGAGCGGGCGCGTCGCGCGCGGCGCCATCGTCTCCAGCGGCCGGCCGCTGGAGGAATTTCCCTCGATCGAAGAGCGCATGCCGGAAATCCGCATCGCGGCGTTCCACAAGGGCAAGCCGCTGCTCACCAGCATGGTGCCGATCCTGTCCAGCATCGGCTGCCCCTATACCTGCAGCTTCTGCGTCGACTGGAATTCCAACTATGTGGCGCTGCCGGCCGACAAGCTGCAGGCCGATCTGGAATACATGTCGCGGCATTATCCCAAGGTCTTCATCGCCTATCACGATCCCAATTTCGCGGTGCGCTATGACGAGACCATGGACGTGATCGCGCGCATCCCCAAGGAACGGCGCAACGCCTATCTGATGGAGAGCTCGCTCTCGATCCTCAAAGACGACCGGCTGGGCCGGCTGACGGAAACCAATTGCGTCTATGTCGCGCCCGGAATCGAATCGTGGATCGACTATTCCAACAAGGCCGCCGCCGGCGCCAAGCGCGGCCGCGACAAGCTGGAGCGCGTCATCGCCCAGCTGACGCAGATCACCCAGCACGTGGCCGGCATCCAGGCCAACTTCCTGTTCGGCGGCGACAGCGACGCAGGGCGCGAGCCGGTCGAGCTGACCAAGGAATTCATCGCCCGGCTGCCGCAAGTGTGGCCGACGATCAATATTCCGAGCCCATTCGGCGGCACGCCGCTTTACGATCAGCTCTATCGCGAGGGCCGCATCCTGGCAGAGATGCCGTTCGCCTTCTACTACAACCCCTATCTCGCCATCACGCTGAAGAATTACGACGCGCTGACCTATTACGATCATCTGATCGAAATGCATGAGGTGGTGACCTCGAACGCGATGCTGGCGCGGCGCCTGCGCACCAGGACGCCGGCCACGCTGCGCTTCGTGCACGCGCTGCGGACGCTGGCGACGCGCGCGGAGCTGGGCGATTTCCGCCGCTTGCGGGCGCAACTCGCCTCCGATCCGCAGATGCGCGCCTTT
Organism: Rhizomicrobium sp.; assembly: GCA_036512455.1. GTDB lineage: Bacteria > Pseudomonadota > Alphaproteobacteria > Micropepsales > Micropepsaceae > Rhizomicrobium. The sequence continues at coordinate 4,932 of DATCAT010000017.1, read as the reverse complement.
CACGACGGCAGCCGGCGCGCGCTGCCCGAATATTATCACCGCCAACTCGACAAGCGGCTGGGGCGCTTCGCCGAGCTGTTCCCGCGCGAGCAGCGCATCCCGCTTCTGGAGCCGCCGGCGCCGGCCGCCGACGTGGCGCGCAAGCGCGCGCTGAAGACAGCGGCGGAATAGAAGCCTCCCGGACGCCAAGCGCGGCGATCCGCAACACAGCGACGGCGTTTGCGCGCGCCTTCAGCGTGGCGCGCGCGGCGCTGACGAGCCTGTGCACATGGCGCCGCCAGGCGACGGCCTCGCGGTCGTAGGCGCCATGCTTGCGGGCGCGCTGATTGCCGAACGGAGCGCCGCGACCACTCAATCTTGCGGCTCCTTGGCCTTGGGCACACCATGTACTGTTTTCGACTTGCGGATCGGCGCAACCGGCGCAACTGTCTTGGCGATGGCGATGTTGGTCTGGATCAGGCGGGTCAGGGCGTTCGCCGCCTTGTTTTGTGCTTCCGCCTCGATGTCATCGGAAAGCACGCGCGACATCGTCATGCGCACGGCGTTGCTCAGTTGCGCCGCGTGCTGACACAGCAGGGCGTCGAAATCCTCGATCTCCGGCGGCGCCTGCCAATCGAGGGCGTCGTCCGCGCCGAACAGTTTCTGCTTGAAGCGCAGGCGCTCGGCGCGCCATTCCGCTCTTAGCCTGCGCTCCTCGGCGATCTCGCGATCGACCTGGGCTTCCGCATCTTCAAAGTCCATCTGTCTCTCTCCTTTTGAGGGCGCGCATTATCCGCCCGGTTTTTGGACCCGGGATAAGAAATAGGCGCGAAAAGTGCGAAAACGCTGATGTTTGAAGCGCTTGGCGGTGACAGAGGCGGCCGGAACGGGCACACTATCCATACCCCTTCGGAGAAAGTTTGACATGAGACGCTTGGCACTCGCTTTTCTGACCGTTTGTTTGGGCGTGGCGCCCGCCGGCGCCGCGCTGAAAGTGGGCGACGTGGCGCCGGGCTTCACCGCACAGGCCGCGCTGGCCGGCGCGCCGTTCACCTTCACGCTCGCCGACGCGCTGAAGAAGGGACCGGTGGTGGTCTATTTCTATCCCAAGGCGTTCACCCAGGGCTGCTCGCTGGAGGCGCACGCCTTCGCCGACGCGATGGACAAGTTCACCGCGCTGGGCGCCAGCGTGATCGGCGTCAGCCATGACGGCATCGCCGATCTCGAGCGCTTCTCGATCGAGAAATGCTCGAACAAATTTCCCGTCGCCTCGGACGGCGACCAGCACATCATGAAGGCCTACGACTCGGTGCTGGCCAAGAATCCGGACTTCGCCAATCGCACCTCCTACCTGATCGCGCCCGACGGCCACGTGCTCGCCGAATACACCGACATGGACTACAGCAAGCACGTCGACACCATGCTGGCGGCGCTGGCGAGCTGGAAGGCGGGGCAGCACTAACGGTCATGGCAGACAATCCGCACGGCAAGGCGCACGCTGCCGCTACGCCTTTCTTTCGCCGCCACGTGCCGCCGGATCCGGACGCGCTGCGCGCCGAGATCGTCCGGCAGCGCGACTTGCTGACGGCGGCGCGGGCCGGCGGCGAGGACGCGGCGACGCTCGCCGCGCTGGGCAATCTCGGCTTTGCGCTGTTCATGATCGGCGAGGAGCACGAGGCGGCGCCGCTGCTGGACGAGGCCCTCGCGCTGGCGCGGGCACGCGGCGACCGCAAGACGCAGATCGAGGCGCTGCTGGGCCTGGGCACGGCGCGGCAATATCTAGGCGAGCGCGAGCTGGCGCAGCGCTTGTTCGACGAGGGCCTGGCGCTGTGCGCGGCGACCGGCATAAGCGAGCAGGAACATTTCCTGCTGCATCACCGGGGCCGCTGCTATGTCGAACAGGGCAGGATCGGAGAGGCGCGCGCCGCCTTCGAAGCGGCGCTGGCGATCCGAAAAAACCTGGAAAACAAGCGTTATATGAATTTCACGCAGGCCGCGCTGGACGACATCGCGAAGCTGTAGAGGAGCGCGAAAAGCAAAAACCCCGCGCCATTTGCGGCGCGGGGCTTTTGGCCCGATCGGGTCTTACGTCCAGTCCTTGCCCTTATGCGGCTTGCGGACGAGTTGGGGCTCGACATAGGCGGGCGCCTTCGTCGTGACGGGGGCGCCCTTCTTGTCGGATTTGGGCTTCTTCTTTTCCCGATTGCTTTTCTGCTCGCGATTGGCCATGGCGGCCCTCCTTTTCGAAGGAGGCGGGATTGCGCGCGATTCGTGGCCATTAATCAAGCGTTACCGGGCGAATAGGCATTTCACCCGAATGGCGGGCGGCACAAAAACGGCGCAGGCTTCGCGCCACGATGCCAGCGCCGGTGGCGCCGCGGCGCGCCGCGAAAACGAATTCGAGAGATAGGGTTCATCCCCCTCGCCTGGCGATTTTCCGGCCGAGAGAACCCGAAAGCAAGAGCCCCGCAGCCATCCCCCCGGCGGCGGGGCTTTTGTGTGTCTGCGAGCTTTTTGATTTAAGCGCCGCAGCACTTCTTGTATTTCCTGCCCGAGCCGCAGGGGCACGGATCGTTGCGGCCAATCTTGGGCGCGGTGCGGACGGGGATCGCGCCGGCCGGCGGCGGCTTGTTCTTCTGTTGCCAGTATTCGGCGATGTCGAGGACGGCTTGCGCGATGTGATCGGAGGCGTCCGCTTCCAGCACGCGGCGATCGCGCGCGGAGAGGTCGAGGATAGGCTTGCCGGCCTCGTCGTCGCAGAAGGCGAGGATCGGATAGGCGAGGGTTTCGTAGTCCTCCGATTCGAACAGCGGCGCCCAGGCCTCGACGCGCAAGCCCGCCGCGGTCATGAAGCCGACGCACCAGCCCTGCGGCATCGGCGCGCCGCTATCGGATTCGTGCAGGAGCGGCAGATAGGAGCCGTCTTCGATCTGGGCGGCGATCTCGTCGAACAGCGTGGCGATGGCGGCGAGGATGGCTTTGGCCTCCGCGTCGGCGGCAAAGGCGGGCGGGCCGTCATCGCCCCAGACGATGGGCAGCCATTCGTCCGCCGGAACCGGCTGCGGCCCGGCGGCGATGCCGGCGAGAAAGCCATCGAGCTCCGGCAACGTCATGACGCCGTCGGAGAGATCGGGCGATTCCAGAAACGCCGCAAGGCGCTCGAACGGGGTGCTGCCCAGGAGGGCGTCGGCGTCGGGATCAGGCATGCCAGCGAAGGGACATGCAGGACAGGCCGGCGTCAAGCTTGGCGATCTCGCGGATCGCAAGGCCCTTGGCGGCGAAGCCCGCGTCCAGCAACAGATCGAGCGTGCGCGGATAGCAGTCGCCGACGAAGACAGTGTCGTTGATGCGCAGGAAATTGGCCGCGCCCTCCTCGCCGTCCGGCACCACGATGACCTTCAGGCCGGCGAAGGCGCCCGCCATCGCGCCTGTCACCATCACGGTGTCTTCGCTCAGCAGCGACGACGCCGTCTTGAAGTGCAGCACGCGGTGCGGCGTCTCGACGATGCGCGCTGCGCGGCCGAGCGCCGCGAGCTGGCGTGACAGCGCCTGGGCGCCCTTGGGCGTGGTGCGTTTCGACAAGCCGATCAGGACTTCGCCAGGCGTGACCAGCACGTCGCCGCCGTCCGCATATTCGTCGCCTTCGAGTTCGAGGACGCGATCGAAATGGCGCCCCAGCGGCCCGCGCATATGCTCCGCTTCGCCCAGCCGCGACGCCACGCCGGGCCGCAGCAGGATCGCGCCCTCGCCGAACACCAGCGCCGGATCCTCGACGAAGACGGAATCGGGAAATTCCTCGAGCGGCGGCAACACGTCGATCTTAAGCCCCGCCGCCGAGAGCGCCGCCACATAAGCGGCGTGCTCTTTCAGGATGCCGTCATAGTCCGGCACGGCGCTCGCGTCGCTGCGAATGCCGCCGACGACGCTGCGCCCGGGCGTGCGGACGATGGCATGGGTGAAATCGAAGACGCGCATGAGATGTCCTCAGGAACGCGCGATCATACGCCCGCCAGCATTGAGAGGCATGCCGCTACCTTTCCCCCACCCGAAATTTGCGAAGTGCAAATTTCGACCTCCCCATGCTGGGGAGGTGAAAAAACAAACAAAAAGCCCCGCCGTCTTTCGACGGCGGGGCTCTTCGTATTTGTGTTGGCGGGGTCGGGTCAGACGACAGATTACGGAGTACAGGGATCAGATCTGCTGATACCCGGCATCCGTATTCTGTTCTCTGTCTGCAGACGTCCTTAGCAGGACTGGCAGCGACCGACTCTCCCGTGACTTGAGTCACAGTACCATGGGCGCTGGAGGCTTTGACGGCCGAGTTCGGAATGGGATCGGGTAGAATTCCTCCGCAAGGACCACCAGTCCGGCAAAGGACGTCTGCAAAGCGGAAGACGGAATACAGAGAACAGGGATCAGATCGTCTGATACCCGTATTCTGGCGTCCGTCTTCCGGAAAATACGACACTTTATGAGCTGATTGAAATCAGCGCGCGCTTCGTGCGAGCGGCGCTGATGGTTGCAGTGATGCCTGGCTTTGTTTCCAGACATGGAACGGTGCTGCTTGCGATCAAGCCAATCGAGCGATTAGGACCAGTAAGCTCAACACATCACTGTGCTTACACACCTGGCCTATCGACGAGGTAGTCTTCCTCGGCTCTCAAGCGAAACCTAGTTTTGAAGTTAGTTTCCCGCTTAGATGCTTTCAGCGGTTATCTAGTCCGTACATAGCTACCCGGCAATGCGGCTGGCGCCACAACCGGTCCACCAGAGGTACGTTCCTTCCGGTCCTCTCGTACTAGGAAGAAGTCTTCTCAAGTTTCGAACACCCACGGCAGATAGGGACCGAACTGTCTCACGACGTTCTAAACCCAGCTCACGTACCACTTTAAATGGCGAACAGCCATACCCTTGGGACCGGCTACAGCCCCAGGATGTGATGAGCCGACATCG
>DATCAT010000016.1:0-9432 GCA_036512455.1 Rhizomicrobium sp. | reverse complement strand
CCTTTGTCTGACAAGCGATGGATCAACGACAATGGCGTTAGAGCTCTTCATGACCGCATCGCCCGACATAACCGGCCCCGGCCAGGCCGACCCGCGCCCCGCCCGCGCCTCCTGGCAGCGTCCAACCTTGCGAAAACTCCCCGCCGCAGAAGCTGAGGTCGGACTCGATAATTTCGCAGACGGTGAATTTACCGAGTCCTGAATGGCGCGCGGCGATCTCCGACTCTGACGCGCTCGTCGCAGCTATCGGGGTGAAGAGCGTGAAAAGACGAGCTTCAACGACGCCAATGTTGTTTGGATGGATCAACCCGGTCATCTGACGGCGAAGCGCTATGCCGAGACGAGCAACAAGTGAACTTGGAAGGAGCCCACCGGGTCTCATAACGAACGGCTGGAGCGGAATGTGGATGCGTGCCGATCGGATTTTCGAACGATCGACGAACGAACGCTGCAAAACTCTCGCAAAACTGACCTGACGAATTTCGTTAAGTGCTGGAGCGGGCGAAGGGAATCGAACCCTCGTATGAAGCTTGGGAAGCTTCCGTTCTACCATTGAACTACGCCCGCGCGTGCCTTTGAATAGCATGTCCGCGCGGCGGACAGAACCCTGAACGCGATCACGCGCCGCAACGCATCGTGGCTGCCGCATGTTGCGCCGGTTGCCGAACGCGCTCCGGGTGCATCGAGATTGGCCTCCACCGTCGCCGGCTAGAGCACGACGCTCACCGGAACGTCGCCGGCGGGCTCCATCGCGCTGCCTTCGCCGAAGACCGCATTACGGATCGAGAATTGCGACGGCGGCGCGATATCTTCGGACAGCGTGCCACTGGTTTGGCAGGGGAACTGAACGCGGATGGAATCGGTCGCCACCGCATGGGATGGATGCCGATGCCAGTTTGCGGAATCGGTATTGCGTTTGGCGCCTTCGTTAACGCGCCGCCGAGACACCCAAAAACCGCCCCATTGCAGCCCCAAACCCCACCTAGCGTGACGGGCGATGTTGTTCTAAACTTTTTGTTACCTGACGGGAGTCGAAGCCCGGAAGTGCCAATTCTAGGGGGTTGCCCATGCTATCGAAGTCCAGGAATTACAGCGTCGCGATCGCGCTCGGCCTTGCCGGCTTGGCGGCGGTTGCGTTTGCCTCGCCGGCCCAGGCTCGCGGCGGCGCCGTCGTCACGCTCCGCGCCTGCAACCATACCGACGACACCGTCCTGGTGGCGTCCAGCTTCATTCCGGTCGGCGGCCGGGATTGGCGTAACAAGGGCTGGACCCGCGTCAAGGCGGGCGGCTGCGAAGACATCTTCAAGACCGCGAACACGATCTTCTACGCGCGTGCCGAGGTGAAGGGCGACTCCGACCAGTACTGGGGCAGCGACATCAAACAGTGCGTCGAATATCCTGGCCCGTACGACTTCTTCACGGCGTCCGAAGACACGAGTTGCCCGGAAGGCGAGCCGGCCGAGTTCACGACGTTCAAATCCGACGGCCGTCCGGTCTATGTCTGGAACCTGAACCCCTAAGCCCGTTCCGGCAAACGGTTTTTGGCAAGGCGCATTGCGGCTCGAAAGAGCTGCAATGCGCTTTTGTCACAAGCGCAATCCGGCGGAGCCGGTAAATTGCGCGCCAATCAACAAGCGCAATCCGGCGGAGCCGGTAAATTGCGCGCCCGGCGCCATCCGGAGCCAATCGGTTCAGGTTGGGTTCATCTGGCCGCCGTCATGGTCCGCCCCGACGATCACCTGAAGGGCTTTGACCACCATGAAACGAATCATCTGCGCGGTCCTCGCGCTCACGCTCCTGGGAACCACGGCGGCCGAAGCGCGCGGCTGGGGTGGCGGCTATCGCGGCCACCACCATGGCGGCGGCGACGCCGCGCTCGGCATCGGCCTGGGCTTTCTCGCGCTCGGCCTCATCGCGGCGGCCAGCGACCACGACCGCTATCGCGACCGTGAGCGCTACGACCGCGGCCGCGACGACCGCGACGGCGCCTACGACCGCGGCGATGACGGCTATCGCAACCGCGATCGCGATCGCGACGACCGCAATCGCCACGACGACGACGGCGACGAATAAGGCATTCGCGAAGTCATCCGAATCGAAGCCCCGGTGCAGGTGCGCCGGGGCTTTTCGTTATGTCTTGTTCAGTCCGTAGAGCAGGCAGTCACGCCGCGCGCCGTCGCGCACCACATGGCCGCGCAACGTGCCTTCGTGGGCAAAGCCCAGCCGCTCCAGCAGCGTTCGCGAGGCCTCGTTGCCGGCGTGAAACCGCGCCGTCAGCCGCTCGAGCCCCAGCTCGTCGAAACCGTAGCGCAGGACGCGCTCCATCGCTTCGCGCGCGTAACCTTGGCCCCAGGCCGCGCGCCGGAACAGGAAGCCGACCTCGGCGCGCCTGTGATGCAGGTCGATGTCGCTGAGATCGCATTCGCCGATCGCCGCGCCGCGCGGCGCCGGCGCGGCCACCCACCACTGTACGGCGCCGCTCTGCATGTCCGCGAAGTGATTGGCGATGATGCCGCGCACCGCGTCGACCGATGTCTGCGCCGGCCAGTCCCAATAGCGCATCGTCTCCTCGTCGCCGCGCGCGACGAAGATGTCGGCCGCGTCGTGCAACTGGATCGGCCGCAGGAACAGGCGTGACGTCTGCAGGTTCATGCGTCTACAGATGACCGTTGAAGGCGAAATGCGACAGCGCGCCGCTCGCCGGATCGTATTCGACGCCGAACGAGATGATGCCGCCGTCGCAGATTTGAACCGGCTTGACGCGCCAGTCCATGTTGGGCGTCGAGGTCAGCAGCGCGCGGTAGAAGCCGTTCACATAAATGATCTGCCGCCCGTTCACGATCAGGCCGCCATATTGGCGGTAATAGTCGGCGGCCGACGGCCGGTAGTTGGAGAAGGGGATGAGCTGGCGGGTCAACAGGTCCGACAGTTTCGGTTCCAGGACGGCGATCTGCGCCGGCGTGGGTTGCCAGACCCCCGAAACCTGGGCGGGCGTCGCGCGCGAGCATTGATGCAGGAGCTGCGGCGCTTGGCCGGCCGCAAAGATCGCGCCCCATTGCGGATTGAGCAGCGACCGCGCATCCGCCGCGGCGGGCCACAGGAGGGCGGCGATGAGAAACGCCCGGACAATGCGCATGCGGTTTGGACCCTTGGAGCTGGCATAGTCTGAAGCCGAACTTGGCCCGAATTGCGCCGCGCTGCAAAAAATCATGAGGCGGCCGGCGTCTTCGCGCCCTGGCGGTAGGCGTGAGCCGGAGGCCTTTCAAATCGGCCGTAGGCGTGAGCCGGAGGCCTTTCAAATCGGCCGGAAGGCCCCAATCAAGCAAAAAGCTACGGCGCGGAACTGGTCACTGGCGGTTGGCGAAGAGCACAAAATAATGAGGCGGCCGGCGTCTTCGCGCCCTGGCCGTAGGCGTGAGCCGGAGGCCTTTCAAATCGGCCGTAGGCGCGAGCCGGAGGCCTTTCAAATCGGCCGGAAGCCCCAATCAAACAAAGCTGCGGCGCGGACCTGGTCAGCGGCGGTCGGCGAAGAGCACAAAATCATGAGGCGGCCGGCGCTTTCGCGCCGTAGCCGCCTCACGCTGCCCCCTTCAATGCGGACCCTAGTAACCGCGAGGCTTAGCCCCCAAAGCCGTTCGGACCCGCGGCGCGCTAACTGTGCTGAGACGGGTGCGTGACGCAACGGTCATGCGGGGGGTATGCAACGCTGCTATGCGGTTTTGAGGAAGCTGTTGATTTACAGCAACAATAATCGTGACGGTACAGTCACGAAGTTCCCTATCCTCCCCAGCGCCGGAGCGAAGCGAAGGCTGGCGGGGGGTCGGTACGCTGACGCTACCGACGCCCGTAGCACCCGTCAGGTGCGAAGGGTCCGTAGCGACAGCGTACGGACGGGGGCATTCAAGGCAGTTTGAAGTGTTTGGACAGGCGCAGGCTCTGCCGCTGATAGGTCGAGCCGATGCCCTGGCCGTAGATCTCCGGCGGCGGATCGGTCAGCCGCTCGAACACCAGCCGGCCGATGACCTGGCCGTGTTCCAGGATGAACGGCACCTCTCGGCTGCGCACTTCCAGCACCCCCCGCGCCGCCGGCGGCTGGCCCTTCTCGTAGCCGAAGCCGGGATCGAAGAAGCCGGCATAGTGGACGCGGAACTCGCCCACCAAGGGATTGAACGGCACCATCTCGGCGGCATGGTCCGGCGGGATGGCCACCGCTTCCTGGCTGACCAGGATGTAGAACTCGTCCGGATCGAGCACCAAATTGCCGGACGGATTGGCCTCGATCGAATCCCAATAATCGTGTGCATTCAGCGCATCGCGCTTGTCGACGTCGATGACGCCGGTGTGCCGCTTGGCGCGCCAGCCGATCCGCCCGCCGCCGCCGCCGGCCAGCCCCTTGAGGTCGATGGAAAGCGCCAGCCCGTTGTCGATATCCGCGATGCCGCTGACCAGCGGCGCTTCCGCGTGCAGCCGTCTGAGCTGGGTGTCGGTGAATTGCGGCGTGCCCTTGCGCACCCTGAGCTGGTTGAGCTTGGAACCCTTGCGCACCAGCACCGGGAAGGTGCGCGGGCTGATCTCCGCATATAGCGCCCCGCGATAGCCCGGCTCGATCCGGTCGAAGGCCAGCGCCCGGTCGGTGATCAGCCGCGTGAAGACGTCGATCCGCCCCGTCGAACTCTTCGGGTTCGCGGTGCCCGACACGCGCGACGAAAACTCGGCGACTTCCAGCAGCGGCACGATATAGACGCAGCCCGTCTCCAGCACCGCGCCATGCGTCAGGTCGATCTCGTGCATGAACACCGACGGCAGTCTGTCGGCGACCGTCGCATGGGGGCCGGGCAGGAAACTCGCCCGCACCCGCCACGCCACCGCGCCCAGCCGCAGGTCGATGCTGGCCGGCTGGATCTGTTCGTCGGCGATGGGTTCGGTCGCGAGAATCTCCCGCCGCGCCCGGATCAGGCGCCGCAGCACATGGCTGGGCAGGATCCCCGTCGAATAGCGGCCATAGGAATCGCCGGCGTCGTCGGCGTCGCCAAAAAGCGTGTCGTCGTGTTGCGTCATGGACGAAATCCTTTTCCTCCCCCGTTGTTACGGGGGGTCGGCTTGGCCGCACTCGAACCGGTGGCGTGCGGCCGCCGACGGACCGCGAAGCGGTGGAGGGGGCGGACATCGAGCCGGCCCCCTCCGCCTCGCTGCGCTCGGCACCTCCCCCGTAACAACGGGGGAGGAAAGATGTCCAATCGGTTCGACATACCCGAACTATAGAGCAGATCGTCTCCCGGTCACCGGCTCGGCGCGCGATATCAACGGCTTTCAGAACACGTCGATGGTCGGGAATTTCGCCTCGGCGCGGATGCAATCCAGCAGATACACCGCCAATCCGGCATCGCCGGTCCACAACGCGTAGCGGCCCTGGCCGTACGCGGTTCGTGCGTCGCGTACCTGGCCGATGGCCGTCATGGCGAAGCGCCGCGCCCGCTCCAGCCACACGGCATCGCCGGTCCGCCGGTACAATTTCAGCAACGCGTAGCCGTTGCCGCCCGTGCCGTGGCAGAGGTTGGAGCCCTTGGCGAGCGGACCGGCGTTCCAGGTCAGCGTGCCGCCGCCGAGCAGCAGCGCCTCGAACTGCGGTGTCGAGAACGGCGCGGCGGCGAGCGAGGTGATCATCCCCGGCGCGCCGTGGCAATGCTGGCAGAGCAGAAGAGGGGGCTTGGATGAGGCACGCTCCGGCCAATCCGTGCCGGCATCGCAGAGATTCGCTTGCACCTCCAGCGTACGCACCGTGGCGGCTTGCACGCGCGCCTGCTGGGCATCGTCCAGCATGTCCCAGCCCGCCAGCAGCGCTGCGATGTTGCCCGCGAAGCCGTGCACGGCGCCCAGGTAGCGCACGCGCTGGTTATAGATCTCGTGGGTCCACAATAGACCTTCGGCGTCGTCTTGCAGATCGTCCAGAAGCCGCTTTGCCTGACTGCGGAAAAGCTGCGCAAAGCGCTCTTCGCCCGTCATCGCCCGCATATGCACGCAGGCGATCATCGATCCGGGCGTGCCCCACATCAGCTCGGCAAGCGGCATCGCGTCGTTGCCTTTGGCGCGTTCAAATATCCGGTCGGCGGTCTGGCGCTCGGGCTCAAGGCGCATGCTGAGAAGCAGCGCGCCGAGATCGCCCAGCAGCAACGAACCGTATCCGGCATAGGGCGCTGCTGGACCATTCGCGATCCAGTCGGTGCTGCGCGCGACGATGGCCGCAAGGGCAGGGTGAAAATCGAATTCCGCTGCGGCAATTCCCGCACGGCGCAGATAGTCGAGCGCCCACACGACACCGGCGGCGCCGAAATAAAGGCACGCCGCGCCCTTGGCGCCTTCGTCCTGCGGATGGGCGCGCCAGAATTTATCGGGATCGAAAGCGGTGACCGCGTCGGCCGCGATCTCGTCGATGGCCGCGCGCGCTTCGCCGGCGTTCCAGGGCTGCTCCGCAACCGGGCTGTGGCGCGCCGCGTCGTACATGGGAAACCTCCGAATCGGGACTAAGGCTCTGCCAGAAATCCACGGATGTCCGCAATCGTTTCCGCCAATCCGCAGCGTTTGACCGGCGCGTCGGGCGGGAAGGCGCTCAGCAACCGGCTTGGCGTCGCCGGTTCGAGAATGACAAAACAGCCCTTGTCGCCGTCGCCGCGGATCAGCCGGCCGAACGCCTGCTTCAGCCGGAAGCGCGTCAACAGATCGTCATAGCCCTTGCCGAAGCGCACGCGCCGCGCCTTGTGCAGGAGCGTCGGCTTGGGCCACGGCACCTTGTCGAACACGGCGAGCCTGAGGCTGCGCCCCGGCACGTCGACCCCGTCGCGCAGCGCATCGGTGCCGAGCAGGCAGGCATTCTCTTCCGCCCGAAACAGATCGACCAGCGCGCCGGTGTCGAGCTTGTCGACATGCTGCGCATAGAGCGTGATGCCGGCCTCGGCCAGCGGCGCCGAGATCCGCTGCTCCACCGCGCGCAGCGCCCGCACCGCCGTGAACAGGCCGAGCGCGCCGCCGCCGCTGGCCAGGAACAATTCGCGGAACGCCGCCGCGACCTGGTCGGTGTCGCGCCGGTTGACGTCTTTCACGATGAAGATCCACGCCTGGTCCGCATATTTGAACGGCGAGCCGAAACTCGCCCGCCGCGCCGGCTCGGGCAGATGGTTGGCGCCGGTGCGCACCTCGGCGCTCAGCCAGTCGTCGACGCCTTCGGCGCTGTCGCGCAAGGTCGCCGAGGTGATCAGCGCGCCATGCGCCGGCGCCAGCACGTCGCGCGCCAGGGGAATCGTCGGATCGATCCAGTGCCGCTCCAGCCCGATATCGACGTCGCGCCCATCCTCGCGCGCGATCTCGAACCAGTCGACGAATTCGGTGCCGCGCGTGCCCTCGAGCTCGTCGAGCATGGCGATCCAGGTCGGCACCACGAACTTGCCGCGCCAGGTCAGGCCGCGCGCCGCCGCCTCGATCCGCGCCCGGCTGAAGCTTTCCAGGTCCTCAGCTTTCGCATCCATCTGCTTGCGCAGGATCGCCGCCAGCCGCATCAGCGGCGCCGCCAGCCGTTTCAAGCCTTTCGACAGCTCGCGCGCCGCGCCCAGCAATTCGTCGCCGAGCGGCTGGGTGTCGGCTTCCAGCGTATAGAAGCTGTCGGCGTCCTCGCTGCGCGCCCGCACATGTTGGTACGCCGCGGCCAGAAACAATTCCGCCGGTCCGCGCGCCCCGCCGCCATGCAACCGCGACATCCAGCCTTCGGCGCTGAGCACGCCCGCCGCATTGATGCATTCGCCCAGCGCGTTCTCCGCCTCGCGGTCGTCCTGCGTCAGGTCGCGCAGGCGTTCCTGCAGGCCCCGCATGCGGCTGCGCGCGCGCCCTTCCGGCCCGCGGATCCAGCGCCGCAGATCCTGCATCTCCGTGCCCGACACCAGCGGCGCGAAGCCCGAATCCGCCGCGTCGAACAGGTGATGGCCTTCGTCGAAGACGTAACGCACGCGCCGCTCCGGCGGCGTGTCGGTGGTCTCGTCGACGCTCAGCCAGTCCTGCGAGGCCTGCGCGATCACCAGCGCATGGTTGGCGACCACGATGGGCGCATGCCGCGCGCGGCGGATGGCGCGCTCGATGAAGCAGGTGCGGTAATGCGGACACGCTGCGTAAATGCATTCGCCGCGCCGGTCGGTGACTTCGCTCAAGGGCAGCGAGCCCGCGAGGAACGCCGGAAAGCCCGCGCCCGAGACGTCGCCGTCGCTGGTGACGCCGACCCAGCGCGCGATCAGCCCCAGCGCCACCGTGCGCTGCCCCGGCGCCAGCGCCGTGCGCTTGGCCGCTTCCTCGAAATTCAGGACGCAGAGATAATTCTCCCGTCCCTTGCGCACCACCGCCTTCTCGGCGCGCTCCTCGGGATCGGGATAGAGATGGGCGATCTCCTGCACGATCTGGCGCTGCAGGTTGCGCGTATAGGTCGAGATCCAAAGCCCCGGTCCATTTTTTTCGGCCCACAGCGACGCCGGCGCCAGGTACCCCAGCGTCTTGCCGATGCCGGTGCCGGCCTCGACCAGCGCCACCTTCGGGGCGCCGGCCGTGTCGCGCGCGCTGAAGGCATAGGACGCCGCGTCGGTATAGGACTCCTGCTCCGGCCGCAGCTCGCCCATGCGGTGCACCAGTTGCGATAGCCGCGCCCGCGCGTCTTGCGACGACACCGGCAGCGAACCCGGCTTGTCCGGCGCCTGGTTGTCTTCCCACTCCGCCAGGCCGCGCCAGGTCTCGAAGCCGGCCAGCGGCGGCGACTTGCCGTCCGCTTCGCCGAGCACCGCCAGGATCTCCTGCGCCCAGCGCCAGCCGGCGCGCTGCAACGTCGCCGCAAGCGCGCGCATCGGCGCCCGCGCCGCTTCCGGCGCATGCTGCAGCAGATCGATCAGCGCGCCGGCGCTCTCGCGCAGCGAGCGCGCCTGTTCCTCGATCGACTGCGGCAGCGGCAGCCCCATCGCCCGCGCCAGGCCCAGCGCGCTCGGAATGAAGGGCATGCCTGGCCGCACGAAGGCGAACAGCTCCAGCACGTCGAACAAAGCCGCCGCCGGCGGTACCTTGAGCCGCCCCGATACGAACGCCGCATGCGCGATGACGACATTGCCGGAACGGAACAGCCGCCTGGCTTCGTCGATTCCGATCCGATTGCAGTCCCCGTCACGCGAACACAGCACTGCCCCACCCGGAGCGGGCACGAGGGCAGGCAGTTCGCGCAGGAGAATCGGGTTGGCGGGCATCAACGAACACTACTCCCTCTCCCCCTTCGGGCAGGGCTGTCCGGGGAAGATTCACTGTGACGCGGGTACATGCCCGGCCAAACCTGCGTTTAGCAGCTACTTTCTGGTTGTCGAGACTCAGGAAGTAGGAAGGCCGGGCATGCGCTTTTGCGATAGCATTTTTGGTCGG
>DATCAT010000015.1:0-143740 GCA_036512455.1 Rhizomicrobium sp. | reverse complement strand
TAACGAACCAGGCCAACACGAAAATCCAGGGAATAGGGTCGCGCCATCCACGCCTCCCGAATCAGCCGCGGTCCCAGACTCGCCTATCGTGCCAACTTTGGGAATCCGACCCGAGTCAGTTCATTCCAAAACTGCTCTAAGACAGCGGCGGGCAACTGCCGCTGTTTTTTTGTCTTATTTTGAAGCTTATCAAGCATTGACATTTGCTTTATCCACATCTGCCATACCAAGAAGGGGGACAGTATGGCCGAAGAAGAAGACGCAGGTAATAAAGACAAGAGAACCAGCGGCAATGGGGATGAACGTGCGCTGACTCGTGTTCGGAGAGAATTCAATCAGAGGCGCCTTACTGCCGCACGCATAGCACTAGCAGCAACAGTTCTGCTTTTTGCAATTTCAGTAGTGAGCTTCGCAGGTGAACTAGCCAGCTTGACTGTAACCCACCACAACTACGACGGGCCTAGCGACTTCGAGAGCAGACTTTCCGAAGTTACTGCTGTGATCAGGATATTTGGGATTCTTTCTATAATCGCCACGTTCGGCTTTGGCACATTCCTATATGTCAGTGGCTATTCTATCGGTGAAGTTCGCCGCGCAAGCGCACAAAGCTTGCGGGAGGCGGACCTTACCACCTTGGCTGCAATCGCAGACTCGGTAAGAACATCTGCTGAGCAAATTCAAAAGAATCGGCTTCTTACAGAAGCAGAACGAACTTCGATCGCCGCCGAACTTGCAGAGACGGTTCGAGCGTCGATCTCCACAGAATTCCTAAAGAGCCTAGACGAAAAATATGGCACGGCGATTCGGAATGAAAAAGTCAGCGACCTAATAGAAAATCGTTGGTCCAAAATTGAAGATCGCCTTCTTGGCTTTCAGAAAGACATCTCAAGGCAGGCCGCTGCCGCGCAAGCATGGGGACTGGGCGTGGGCGCAGGCGGACTGGCTGTTCTCGTCTATTTCTTTTGGGCGGGTGTCCACCCATCGGACACTGGTATGTTTGGCGAAATATTTCACTACACGGCGCGCCTGAGCTTAGTGGCAGTTATTGAGGGAGTGGCATTTTTCTTTCTCAGACTGTTTAGAAACACACTCAATGACGCCAAATACATCAACAACGAACTAACAAATGCTCGTTTTCGGCTGCTGGCGTTGCTTATGTCAACAAAGCTGGACAGCGGCGACACCACTGGGAAGATTCTGTTGAACTTCTCCCAAACCGAACGCAATTTTGCATTGAAGGATGGCGAGGTCTCCGCTTTACGGGCTGAGTCGGGAGCGGCCTTGCCTGCTGGAGAACTCTTGGACTTACTCGGGAAAGTAACATCTATCGTCAAGGGTAGTGGCAGCTCTTAGGGCAGGAGACGTCAGGAAACATTCTACTAACTGCGCATGACCATCTCCGTCACCCCCGATCAACTCCGTCCCATTCTGCGCGATCTCGTCGTCGCCGAGCCCCTTGCCGTCACGCCAATGGCGGGCGGCAGCGCGCCGGTGTTTCGCGTCGATCTGGCGGACGGCGCGACGCTGGTCCTGAAGACCTATCCGAACGACCGGCCGTGGGCGCCGGGCAAGGATGCCTATGCCGCCGGGCTGCTGGCAGGGCTCGACGTGCCGGTGACGCGCTACCTGATCCTGGACGAGAGCAAGACGCGCCTGCCGTTCCGCTTCGCGGTCACGAGCTACCTGCCGGGCGATCCCGCCGAGGCGCTGAAGGGCGAGCCGGATATCGTGGAGGTCTATCGCCAGATGGGCGCTCTGCTGAAAAAGCTGCACACGATACGGATGCCGGCCTATGGCGCGATCGGCGCGCGCGGCATCGTGAAGCCTTATCCGACCAACGCGGACTATATGCGCGCGATGTTCGCCGAGCATTTCCGGAAATTCCGCGACTTCGGCGGCGACGCGGCACTGACCGCCAGGCTGGAGCGCGCGGCGGCGGAACGCTTCGACCTGGTGACGCACGGCAAGGGGCCGGTGTTCGGACACGACGACATCCATCCGGGCAATGTGCTGGCGGGGCGCGATGCGAACGGGCGCTTGCGCCTGACGGGCTTGATCGATTTCGGCAATGCGCGGGCGGTGGACGGACTGTCCGATCTCGCCAAGGCAATCTTCTGCTCGGCACATCAGGATCCGCGCAGCGCAGCGGCGATCCGCGAAGGCTATGGCGTCCTCGACCATCCCGATCCGGACGGCGCGCTGTGGCTCTACACGCTGCTGCACCGCGTGACGATGTGGTGGTGGATCCGCCATGTCGGCGGCAAGCCGGACGAGGGCAGCCTGCCCGGCTTGATCGCCGACCTGGACTCTATGGTTCAGTAAGGCTGGGTGTCGACCAGGCCGATCTTGGTGAGGCCGAGGCGCTGCGCGTCCGCCATGACATGGGCGACGGCGCCGTATTTCGCCAGGCGGTTCGCCATCATGTGGATTTCCGGCTGCGGCCGCTGCCTGGCGGCATCGGCCAGACGGGCGTCGAGCGTGGCGTAGTCGATGCGCCAGCCATTCCAGATCGGCGTGCCGTCGAAATCGACTTCCAGCATGACGACGGGCGGCGGCGCCTGTGGAACGCCGTTCGGCATGTCGAGCGTGATCGAATGGGTCTGCATCGGCAGCGTGATGATGAGCAGCGTGAGCAGAACCAGCATCACGTCGATCAGCGGCGTGGTGTTCATCTCCGACAGCACGTCGCCGTCGGCGGTCGCGGTGGTCATGGCCATGGTGAGTCCCTCCCAATGACGCGCCAAGACTGCTCCGCGATTATGGCGGATTGCGGCAATTTGGCTTCGTGGCGGCGTAAATGAGTGACTGCTTGTCAGTGCGCGGAGGAGGCGTCACCATTGGCCCATGACCTTCGCGAAGATCGGCGATCTGGACGTCTATTATGAGCGCGCGGGCTCGGGCCCGCCGCTGTTGTTCATCTCGGGGTCGGGGGCGGACCTGCGGATCAAGCCCAATCAGATGGATGGGCCGCTGCCCAAGGCTTTCGACGTCCTGAGCTACGACCAGCGCGGGCTGGGGCAGACCTCCAAGCCGGATGCGCCCTATACGATGGCGGACTATGCCGACGATGCGGCGCGGCTGATGGATCATGTGGGCTGGAAATCGGCGAAGGTGATCGGCGTCTCGTTCGGCGGCATGGTGGCGCAGGAATTCGTCCTGCGGCATCCGGCCAAGGTCGAGCGGCTGGTGCTGGCCTGCACCTCGCCCGGCGGCGCGGGCGGCGCCTCCTATCCGTTCCACAACATCGAGCATATGGGGCGTGAGGAACGAGCGCGGCACATGATCCCGATCTCCGACACGCGGCGCGACGCGGCGTGGCAGAAGGCGAACGCGGAAATGTACGAGCAGTTCGCCGCCATGGCCGCCAGCGATCCGTATGCGGACGAGCCGGGCCGCGGCAAAGGCTATTCCCGCCAGCTCGAAGCTCGTTCGAAGCTCGACACCTACGAGCGGCTGAGCCGGATCGCGTGCCCAGTGCTGATCGCGGCGGGGCGCTTCGACGGCATCGCGCTGCCGGCGACGCAGGAGAAGATGGCGGCGCGGATCAAGGGCGCACGCCTGCAATTCTTCGAGGGCGGCCACCTCTTCATGATCCAGGACCGCGCCGCGATGCCGGCGATGATCGAATTTCTCAAAGGATAGCAAGCACGACGGCAACCGCCGCCACATCCAGAGCGATAAGAATGGCGAAGGATTGCTCCTCCGGACGCATGACGCGGTTCTTCACGAAGCCGACCGCCGCCAGCGCCGTGTTGAGCAGCGCGGTCGACCATAGATTGCCGGTGGCTGCGTAAAAGCCGCCGATCAACAGCCAGACGATCAAGAGGATGCGCACCAGGCGCAGGCTGTTCCATGGCGCGGCATGGCTGAGATGGTAGAGGCCGAAGCTCAGGCTGGTGGCGGCGATGGCGGCGGCGGTCGCGGCGGGCCGACCGAGCCAGGGCGCCGCGAAATATTGCGTCAGGCTGAAGACGATGCCGACGAAGACCAGCACTTCGGCGAGGCTGGGCGCGAACAGCGCGATAAGGAGCTTGGGCAGGCGACGCCACTGCGCGGCCGGCTCGCCGCGCAGGCTCAAGCCCACGAAGGCCAAGCCCGCGGTCAGGCCGAGGCCGAGGGGCCAGAGCGAGAACGCCAGCGCCTGGACGTCCAGCGCACCGGCGCGCGCCAGCGCCTGCAGCGCCAGCACGGGAATGACGGTGCCGGCGAGAAAGACGACGGCGAAGGCGTAGACAAAGCGCGGATGGCGCGGGGCTAGATGGTTGGCGGCGTAATTGGCGGCGCTCAAGGCCAGCACCGCGCCCAGCCCGGCGGCGAGTGGGGAAAGCGAAAAAAGCATGTTCAAAGGTCCGGCTCCATGTTATAAGGACACTGATACTAATATCAGGAGCCTGATATATGTCAAGCGGCGAGCATGGCGGCGGCAATCTGGGCTATCTGCTCAAGCGGGCGCAGTTGGCGTTCCGCGGGCGCATGGACGAGGCCTTGAAGCCCTTGGGGATAACCGCGCCGCAATATGCGGTGCTGTCGTCGCTCGCGATCGAGCCGGGCATTTCCAGCGCGGCGCTGGCCCGCGTCGCCTTCGTCACGCCGCAGAGCATGCAGGGCATCGTCGCCAATCTCGAAAAGCTGAACCTCATCCGGCGCGGCGCCGATCCCGCCCATGGGCGGATCTTGCAGAGCCATCTGACGGAGCGGGGCAAGGCGGTGCTGGCCAAGGCCCACAGGAGCGCGAACGCGATCGAAGGGACAATGACGGACGCCATCGCGGCGCGCGATCGGGCCCTGTTCAAGAGCCTGCTGGTGCGCTGCGCGGAGAATCTCGGCGGTTGAACGGGACGGTTTACTGGCGCGCCCGCGCGGGGCATACAAGCGCCATGTTCCACATTTTCCCGACCGCACTGGCCACCCTGTTCGTCGCGGTGGGGCCGGTGGAAGTGGCGTCGATGTTTCTGGCGCTGACGCCGGGCTTCACGCCCAAGCACCGGCGGCTGCTCGCCTTCACCGCGGCGGCGGTGGCGGCGATCGTGCTTCTGGCCTTCGCGCTGGGCGGCATTCAACTCCTGACGCTGATCGGGGTCGGGCTGCCGGCGTTCCGCACCGCCGGCGGCGTGCTGCTCCTGATGGTGGCGGCGGATCTGCTGCTGGCGCAGCATTCGGCGATCTCCTCGATCACCGGCGCCGAGGCGAGCGAGGCGCAGAGCCACCAGACCGACATCGCGGTGTTCCCGCTGGCGATCCCGCTGACCGCGGGGCCGGGCAGCATGACGGCCATCGTCCTGCTCATGAGCAAGGCGCAAGGACCTTCGGATGTGGCGCAGGTGCTGGCGGCGCTGGGCGCGGTCATCCTGATGACGCTGGGCACGATGCTGCTGTCCGAGCCGTTGATGCGGCTGCTGCGCAAGACCGGCACCAATGTCATCGCACGCGTCTCCGGCGTGCTGCTGGCGGCGCTGGCGATGCAGTTCATCTTCGACGGGTTGAGCACCAGCGGCTTGTTCCGCTGAGTGGCGTGCCTCAGCCGAACAGGAAATCGCCGGCGTTGAGCTGCCCCATGAAGACGTTGTGCAGCGTGATCTCGTTCCAGGGGTCGAAGGCGATGACGGTGTCGCCGCTCACTTGCGACATCAGGGGTTGCAGGGCCGCGAAATTCGCCACGCCGTAACCGTGCAGATCGATGACGTCGCCGCTGGAATCTCCGGGCGTGAACTCGGTGATGGTGTCGAGGCCGTCGCCATTGTGGAATACGAAGCGGTCGTCGCCCGCGCCGCCGCTGAGCGTGTCGTTGCCCCTGCCGCCGTAGAGCGTGTCGTTGCCGTCGCCGCCGGAGAGCGTATCGTTGCCGGCGAAGCCGTAGAGAATATTGTCGCCCGGTCCGCCCGTCCGCACGGTGTCGAGCGCCGGCCCACCGACGTTCGGGTCGTAGGGCGTTGCGAACCACAGCGCCGAGTCGAAGGCCACGCCGATCTTGCTCGTTGAACCGATGGGTGTGCCGTCGTCGTTGGTTCCGGTCTCCAAGGTCACGTTGCCGTTGGCGTCGAAGGCCATCGTAACGGTCGCCCAGTTGTACTGGTTCGCCACGTCCGTCAGCGTAACCTGGATATTGCCGCTTTTGTCCACAATGACATCGGAGAGCACGTTGCCGTTCTGGTCTTGATGAAGGGTTTCCCAGGCGAACGGCGAGCCGTCATTGTAGTAGTCGGTCGTCCAAGACGTGCCGTTGTCGTTGACGGTGGTTTCGCTACCGAGATTGCCCTGCGGGTCATAATCAATTTGCTGCGTAGACCAGTTGAAAGTCCCCGCCGCGTCGGTCAGCAGGAAACCCGTGGTGCCGCTGTTGAACGCAATGTGCTGCGTGGTGATGCCGTGGACGTTGTCGAGCGACAGCGTGTCATCGGCGAATTTGAGCTGTTCGACATTGGTCAGGGTGTCGTTGCCGTCCGGCGCGCCGGCGCGCTGGTCCGATACCGTGAACGCGCCCGCCGAAAATCCGATCGTGTAATTGGCGATATTGCCGGAATAGATCGCCGTATCGTTGCCGGCGCCGCCGTTCAGGATGTCGTTGCCGCCATGGCCGTAGAGATGGTCGTCGCCGCCCAGCCCGCTCAGCGTGTCCGCGAAATTGCCGCCGACCAGGTTTTGGCCGATGTCCGATCCGGTGAGGTTCACCGCGGCGGAGGGCAATTGGCCGTAGATGACATAGGTGGCGCCGGAATCCGTGCGGCCCAGGGAATCGACGCCGTCGGCGCCGACGATCAGGTCCGCCAGGCCGTCGCCATTGAGATCTCCGGCTGCCGCCACCGAACTGCCGGCGTGATCGCCGGCGGCCGCGCCGCTGATCTTGAAGCCGTGGCTGCCGTCGAGTGTCGACAAGTCGACGGTGGCTGGGAAGCCGGAGGGACCGCCGAACACGACATAGCTCGCGCCGGACCCCGCGCCATGCGGACTTTCTCCAGCATTGCCCACGATCAGGTCGCCGAAGCCGTCGCCATTGACGTCGCCGGCGGCGGCGACCGCATCGCCGAGATTGCTATCGGCGCTCGACTCGATGATTTGGAATCCGTTGGCGCCGTTGAGCGTCGCCAGGTCGATATTGGCGTCAAAACCGGATGCCTTGCCGAACACGACATAGATCGAGCCGCTATCGGGGGCATGGGAGCCGACGGACAAATCCGAATAGCCGTCGCCATTGATATCGCCGGCGGACCCGACGGACAATCCGCTGACGCCGTTCGCCTGCACACCGCTGAGCTTGAAGCCGTTCGAGCCGTTGAGCGACGAGAGCTGGAAATTGTCGGCAAACCCGGACGCGCTGCCGAACACGACATAGGCCGCGCCTGTGTTCGCCGCGTCTCCCAACGCATGCGGAGCGCCTATGATCACGTCAGAGAGGCCGTCGCCATTGACGTCGCCAGCCAGTGCGACCCAGGTCCCGGCTTTGTCGCCCGCGGCTTCGCCGCTGATTTTGAAACCGAGTTGGCGGCCAAGTGTGCCGCCCGGACCCGGCAGGTCCGACACGTTGATGTTGGCGGAAAAGCCGCCGGAGTTGCCGTATACCACGTAGCTGGCGCCCGAACTGACGCCGTTCGGGCTTGAATTGGGTGCGCCGATGATCACATCGGCGTAGCCATCGCCGTTGATGTCGCCGGCCGACGCGACCGACGTGCCGCTTTGGTCGCCGGTCAGGCCGGTGACCTCAAAACCGTTCGTTCCGTCGAGGCTCGTCAGGTCAATATTGGCGGCGAAGCCGGAGGCCTTGCCGAAAACGACGAAGCTCTCGCCTCCCAATGAGCCGGCACCGGGAGCGCCTATTATGATATCGGAGAAGCCGTCGCGGTTGACATCGCCTGCGGAAGCAACGGAAACGCCCGCATTAAAGGAGTTGTCCACGCCACTGAGTTTGAAGCCATTGGCGGGGACGAGACTCGACAGGTCGATATTGAAATTGGCGCCGCCCGGTTGGCCGAACACCACATAGCCCGCGCCGGAGGCGGTCTGATTCGCCGAGGCGGTGGGCGCCCCGATCAGCAGATCCGGGATGCCGTCGCCGTTGACGTCGCCGGCGGACGACACGGCGTAGCCGCTGTCGTCAGCGGCGGAGGCCCCGAAGAGCTTGAAACCGTTGGTGCCGTTGATCGTGCTGAGGTCGAAATTGGCGCCGAAGCCTTCCGGGCCGAGATGACCGGCCGGCGGCGCGTCGGGGTCGGCGACGTAAGCCGGCAGGATCGACATCGAGATTACAGGCGCGCCGGCGAACGGGGTATTCAGGCCGTCGTCGTCGAACCTGAAACTGTCGCTGTCGTCGAGATTCCAAAAACCGTGGGCGTGGCGATCAAGCGGCATCGGCTGTCCCATTCATCTTGTCTGTTATCCGCGCGCAGATGCGTGCGGCCGGACCGCCCACGGCCAGGGGTCCGGGAGCGGTCCATCGCGGACGCGATCGCGGCTTTTGCCACCAGGATGTCACGGTCAGGCCGTGCTCCTGCCGATCACCGCAGGGCGCGATATTGGCGCGGGCGGAGACCCGGGGCTTGGCGTAGAACGAACGGGATTTGGCGCCATTACCTATCTTTTAGGCGGATAGTTATTGAACTTTCCGCAAAAAAAACGGATATGCTGGCGCCATGGGCGTGCAGGCCGTCACGGATTCTCTGTCGACGTCGATCGGCCTTATGCCGGTGTCGCAGCGCTTTCACGCCTGGCGCGAAGCTTTCGCGCTCAAGATCGCCAAGGTCGATGCCGCGACGCCGGACACGGACCACTTCCGCGCCGAGGTCCGCGTCCAGGCGCTGCCGCGCCTGTTCCTTTGCCGATACGACGTCGGACCGCTCAGCCTGATCCGCAGTCGGGGCCTGTTGCGCGAAGGCGAAGACGGCTGCTCGCTGGTGATCTGCGCCGCCGGGGTCGTGGAGGCGCGATTCGCAGACACGCAGCTGCGGCTGACGCCGGGCGAGGCGGCATTGGTGCCGCATCATCAGGCCGGCGCGATTTCCACGGCGGCCGGCAGCAAGACCTATTGGCTGCGCTTCGACCGCGACGACGCGCGCACCTTCGCGCCTTCGCCGGACGATCTGACCTTGAAGAAGACAGCGGCCGAGAATCCGGCCGCGGCGCTGGCCGGGCTCTATTGCGAGCAGATATTGGCGCGCGGCGATCCGCTTTCGCTGTCGCTGGCGTCGCTGGCGTCTTCCCATTTGCGCGAACTGGCGGCGCATCTGCTGAACCCGAAATCCGAACTGGCGCGCAGCGCGCCGTTCGGCGCCATCCGGGCCGCCAGGCTGGAGGCGATTTTGAGATTCATCGCGGCCAATCTGCGCGAGCCCTGGCTGAGCGCGGCAAGCGCCGGCCGGCGTCTGGGCCTGAGCGGCCGCTATGTGCAACAGCTGATGGACGGCGCCGGCCTTTCCTTTTCGCGCTACGTGCGCGATCTTAGGCTGGACGAAGCGCGGCGGCTGCTGCAGAGCCCGCGCTGCGATCACCTGCGGATCACGGATATCGCCTATGCCACCGGCTTCGAGGATCTGTCGCATTTCAACCGCGAGTTTCGCCGCCGCTTCGCGGATACGCCGTCCGGCGTCCGCAAGCGCAATTGATCGCGCGGCCAGCCGGTGACGAACGGGGGCGCGCCGCCTTGAAGGGTTTGGACCGCATCGATCGGCGCATTCTCGCGCTGCTGCAGGAGAACGACCGGCTGGCACTCGCCGAGCTCGGCCAGCGCGTCGGGCTGGCCACGTCGTCGGTCAACGATCGCGTCAAGCGGCTGGTCAAGCGCGGCGTCATTGCCGGCTTCTATGCCCGGATCGCGCCCGAGCCGCTGGGCCTGGAGCTGCTCGCCTTCATGTTCGTCGGCTGGAGCGACCCCAGGACAGAAAAACCGTTCCTGAAGCGGGCGTCGGCATCGGCGTCGGTGCTGGAGTGCCATCACGTCACCGGCGCGTGGAATTATCTGCTCAAAATCCGCCTCGCCAACACGCGTCACCTCGAGCAATTCGTCAACGACGTGGTCAAGAGCGTCAAGGGCGTGCAGCGCACCGAAACGCTGATCGTGATGTCGACCGCGAAGGAGACGAGCGCCCTGCCGATTGCGAATTTGCCGTCCTAAAAAGGGGCCGTAGAACCGCATTGCCGCAGCCGGTTTGACTCAACACGCGCGCATCGCGAAATTAGGCGCAGAGCGCGGAGACGCTCGGTCACAGGGGTATGAGTTTCATGGCTGAGCCGGGTACGCCGGAAAATCCCATCTCCATCGGCGCGGCACTGGCGCGGATCGCCGGGCAAAAGCCCGATGCGCCGGCGGTGACCTGCGAGGACACGACGCTGAGCTGGGGCGAACTGCACCGGCGCACCAACCGCATGGCGCGGGGCATGGCGGCGCGCGGCGTCAAGCACGGCGATTTCGTCACCATCGCGCTGCCCAATTCGGTGGCATTCATCGAGGCCTGCTACGCGGCCTGGAAGCTGGGCGCGGTGCCGCAGCCGGTGTCGTCGCGCCTGCCGCTGGCCGAACTCAACGCCATCGTCGAGCTGGCGCAGACGCCCATCGTGGTCAGCGACGTGCCGTTCGACAGTTCGAAACCGGTGGTGCCGGCCAGGGCGCTGCTCGACGCGTCGCGTGACGAGAGCGACCTGCCCGACGCGGTGTCGCCGTCGTGGAAGGCGCCGACCTCGGGCGGCTCGACCGGGCGGCCCAAGCTGATCGTCTCGGGAACGCCGGGCGTGGTCGACGGGCTGTCGCCCGCGTTCTGGCGCATCGTCCAGGACGATATCGTGCTGATGCCCGGCCCGATGTATCACAACGGCCCCTTCATCACGGCGTTCGGCGGATTGCAGATCGGCGCGCCGCTGATCCTGATGCCCAAATTCGATGCCGAGGCGACCTTGCGCGAGATCGAGCGCACCAAAGCCACCTGGGTCTATCTGGTGCCAACCATGATGGGGCGCATCTGGCGGCTGCCCGAAGACGTGCGCGGCAAGTACGACGTCTCGAGCCTGAAGACGGTGTGGCACCTGGCGGCGCCCTGTCCGGCCTGGCTGAAGGAAGAATGGATCAGGTGGCTGGGGCCAGAAGTGATCTGGGAATTGTACGGCGGCACCGAGGGCCTCGCCTCGACCACGCTGTCGGGGACGGAGTGGCTGGCGCATCGCGGCTCGGTCGGCAAGGTCGCGGCCGGCGGCGTGATGAAGGCGTTCGGACCCGACGGTGCGGAACTGCCCATCGGCCAGACCGGCGAGATCTACATGAAACGCGACGCCGGCCTGCCGGCGAGCTATCGCTATGTCGGCGCCACGGCGCGCGTCATCCACGGCGACTGGGAATCGATCGGCGATATCGGCTGGTTCGACACCGACGGCTATCTCTATCTCGCCGACCGGCGCACCGACATGATCCTGGTCGGCGGCGCCAACGTCTATCCGGCCGAGATCGAGGCGGCGCTGGAGGAGCATCCTTTGGTGGCGTCGAGCGCGGTGATCGGCCTGCCGGACGACGACCTGGGCAACCGGGTGCATGCCATCGTGCAGCCGCGCGACGGGCTCGACCTTGAGGATTTGAAACGCCACATGGGCGAGCGGCTGGTGACCTACAAACGGCCGCGCAGCTTCGAACTGGTGAGCGAAAACGTGCGCGACGACGCCGGCAAGGTGCGGCGCACGGCGCTGCGTGACGAGCGCATCGCCAAGACCAAGACGGGAGCCTGACCATGTCGTCGCTGGGCGCGCCACCGTCTGAGTTCGTCTCGATCGGAAAGAATCTCGCCCAGCTCGCGGTGGCCAAGCCGGAGGCGCCGGCGCTGACCGTCGAAGGGCGGACGCTGAGCTTCGGAGAGCTGCACGCCCGCACCAACCGCATGGCGCGCGGGCTCATGGCGCTGGGCGTGAAGCTCGGCGACTTCGTCACCATCGCGCTGCCCAATTCCAGCGGCTTCATCGAGGCGGAGTTCGCCTGCTGGAAGATCGGCGCAACACCGCAGCCGGTGTCGTGGCGGCTGCCGGCACATGAGATCAAGGCGATCATCGAACTGGCCAATTCGCCGATCGTGATCAGCGCAAACGCGGCGCTCGACGCCGGCCCGCCGGTCGTCTCGCCCGACGCCTTGCTGGCGGCCAGCGACGACGCGAGCGATCTGCCCGACGCGATCACGCCGCATTGGAAGGCACCGACCAGCGGCGGCTCGACGGGCCGGCCCAAACTGATCGTCGCCGGCACGCCGGGCATCGTCGCGGCGGGCGAAGCGGACGGCGCGCTGTGGCGGTTCTCCGGCAAAGACACGGTGCTGATGACGGGGCCGCTCTATCACAACGCGCCGTTCGGGCTGACGGCCTCGGCGCTGCATTGCGGCGCGCATGTCGTGCTGATGGTCAAGTTCGACGCCGAGGAGACGCTGCGCCTGGTCGAGCAGCATCGCGCGACCTGGCTTTACCTCGTGCCGACCATGATGAGCCGCATCTGGCGCGTGCCGGGGCGCGAGCAAGCCGACATGTCGTCGCTGCACACGATCTGGCACATGGCGGCGCCCTGCCCGCCCTGGCTGAAGGAGGAATGGATCGGCTGGATCGGGGCTGAGAAAATCCTCGAACTCTATGGCGGCACCGAAGGTCAGACGATCACGGTGATCGACGGCAACGAATACATGGCGCACAAGGGCTCGGTCGGAAAGCCGCTGGCGCTGGGGGAGATGAAGGCGTTCTCGCCGGACGGCAGGGTGCTGGGGCCGCGCGAGACCGGCGAGATTTATCTCAGACGCGATCCGTCGCTGCCGTCGAGCTATCATTATGTCGGCGCCGAGGCGCGGACCTTGCCGGGCGGCTGGGAGAGCCTCGGCGACATCGGCTGGTTCGACGAGGACGGCTATCTCTATCTCGCGGACCGGCGCACCGACATGATCCTGGTCGGCGGCTCGAACGTCTATCCGGCCGAGATCGAGGCGGCACTGGACGAGCATCCGCTGGTGGCGTCCAGCGCGGTGATCGGCCTGCCGGACGAGGATCTGGGCAACAGCCTGCACGCGATCGTGCAGCCGCGGCCGGGGCTCGATCTTGACGAGCTGCACAAGCACCTGGCCGAGCGGCTGGTGAGCTACAAACGGCCGCGCAGTTTCGAACTGGTGACGGAGAACGTGCGCGACGACGCCGGCAAGGTGCGGCGCACGGCGCTGCGCGACGAACGGATCGCGAAGCTGAAGGCAGGTTCCTGAACGATGTCGACAGCAGGCATGGCAGCACCGGTCCTCGAATACATCGCCATCGGCACGCGCATGGCGGAGATCGCGCGCGCCAAGCCGAACGCGCCGGCGATCACCAGCCAGGGCGTGACCCGGAACTGGGGCGAGCTGCACAAGCGCACCAACCGCATGGCGCGCGGACTCTTGAGCAAGGGCGTCAAGCTGGGCGATTTCGTCACCATCGCGCTGCCCAACGGCAACGGCTTCATCGAAACCTGTTACGCCTGCTGGAAAATCGGCGCGACGCCGCAGCCGGTGTCGTCGAAGCTGCCGGCCAGCGAACTGGTCGCCATCGTCGAACTCGCCAATCCGCCGATCGTGGTCAGCGACGTGGCCATGCCGTCGCCGCGCCCGGTGGTGTCGGCGCAGCAATTGCTGGACGCGTCCGCCGACGACAGCGATCTTCCCGAAGCCATCGCGCCCTCTTACAAGGCACCGACCAGCGGCGGCTCGACCGGGCGGCCCAAGCTGATCGTCTCCGGCTCGCGCGGCGTGACGGTGAAGGGCGGCATGGAAGCCACCTTCTATCGCTACACGGCGAACTCGACGGTGCTGATGCCCGGCCCGCTGTATCACAACGGCCCGTTCGGCTGCACCTTCGGCGCGCTGAACGCCGGCGCGCATGTCATCGTGCTGCCGAAATTCGACGCCGAGGAAACGCTGCGCGCGGTCGAGGCCTATCGCGCGGACTGGATGTATCTGGTGCCGACCATGATGAGCCGCATCTGGCGCCTGCCCAATCGCGAGCAATACGACGTGTCGAGCCTCAAGACGGTGTGGCACCTGGCGGCGCCCTGCCCGCCACATCTGAAGGAGCAGTGGATCGGCTGGCTGGGCGGCGACACGATCATGGAGCTGTACGCCGGCACCGAGGCGCAATGCGTCACGGTGATCACCGGCACGGAGTGGCTGGCGCATCGCGGCTCGGTCGGCAAGGTGATGGGTGGCGGGCTGATGGCGGCGTTCGACGCCAACGGCGCGCAGCTACCGCCGGGCGAGGTCGGCGAAGTCTACATGAAGCGCAATCCCGACCTGCCACCGAGCTATCGCTATATCGGAGCGGAAGCGCGCACGCTGCCGGGCGGCTGGGAGAGTTTGGGCGACATCGGTTCTTTCGACGACGAGGGCTACCTCTACCTCGCCGACCGGCGCACCGACATGATCCTGGTCGGTGGCGCGAACGTCTATCCGGCCGAGATCGAGGCGGCACTGGACGAGCACGCGCTGGTGGCATCCAGCGCCGTCATCGGCCTGCCGCACGAGGAATTGGGCAATGTTGTGCATGCCATCATCCAGCCGCGGCCGGGCCTGGATCTTGAAGATTTACAGCGCCACCTGGCGGAACGGCTGGTGATCTACAAGCGGCCCCGTACCTTCGAACTGGTGGACGAGAACGTCCGCGACGACGCCGGCAAGGTGCGGCGCACGGCGCTGCGCGACGCGCGGATCAAAAAGGGCTAGTGTGGGCGCCACAACAACGGGGGTGAGACATGCGGGGCATATTCAACATCGTGATGCGAATCGTCAGCAGCCTGCTGGGCGTGCTGATGGTGGTGGGCGGAACGTTCTGGGCCCTGCAGGGGCTCCATATGACCGGGCCGAACGACAAGTCGTTCATGGTCGGCGACCATCACTGGATCCTCTATGGCGCGATCTTCGCGGTTCTGGGCCTGGGCCAAGTGATCTGGAGCAATACGCGGCAGGGGTAGTGGGAACCGAGTCGCGGCCATGGCAGTTTTCACACCATGGCCGGTCTTCAGACATATCACGCCAAACGCGACTTCAAGCTGACGCGCGAACCGCGCGGGAAACTCGCGCCCGCCGGCAGGCATCGCTTCGTCATCCAGCGTCACGCGGCGACGCGGCTGCATTACGACCTCCGGCTGGAGTTGAACGGCGTCTACAAGTCCTGGGCGGTGACCAAAACGCCGTCGCTCGACCCGGCGGTGAAGCGGCTGGCGGTCGAGGTCGAGGACCATCCGATCGAATACGGCACGTTCGAAGGGACAATCCCCAAGGGACAGTATGGCGGCGGCACCGTGCAGCTGTGGGATCGCGGCACCTGGAGCCCCCAGGGCGACGACCCGCAAGGCGAACTTGCCAAGGGGCATCTGAAATTCGTCATGGACGGGGAGCGGATGACCGGCAAATGGGCCCTGATCCGCATGCGCGACGACGAGAAGAAGCCGGGGCGCAAGCTGCGGCACAACTGGCTGCTGATCAAGGAAATCGACGACGAGGCCCGGCGCGGCAAGGCAGGCGACACGCTGACCAAGAACGTCACCTCGGTGAAGACCGGGCGCACGCTGGAAGAGATCGAAGCCAAATCCACCAAGGTGTGGAACAGCAACCGCTCCGTCGACGAGAATGTGAAGGCGCTGAAGGCGCCATCCGGGAAAACCGCCGCTAAAAAAAAGACTCGGGTAAAGCGCCGCAAAAGCGCGTGAAGATGCCCGGCTTCGTGGCGCCGCAGCTGGCGCGGCTGCTGGCGACGCCGCCGTCCGGCGCGAACTGGGTGCACGAGGTCAAGTTCGACGGCTATCGCATGCAGATGCGGGTGGAGAGCGGCCGCGCCAGGCTGCGCACGCGCCAGGGGCTGGACTGGACGGAACGTTTCCCGCAGATCGCTCAGGACGGGGCGGTGCTACCCGACTGCCTGATCGATGGCGAGATCTGCGCCTTGAACAAGGATGGCAACGCGGATTTCGGATTGCTGCAGCTGGCGCTGTCCGATCACAAGACGGCCGATCTGGTGTTTTTCGCGTTCGATGTCCTGTTCGCCGGCGGCATGGATTTGCGCGCGCAAAAACTGTCGGCGCGCAAGGGCGTGCTCGAAGAACTCCTGAAACATGCGCGGGCCAGCCGACGGCTCCGCTTCGTGCCGCATTTCGCATCGTCGGGCGCGGCGGTCCTGAACGCGGCGTGCCGGATGGCTCTGGAGGGCGTGATCTCCAAGCGGCTGGATGCGCCCTATGCGTCCGGCCGCGGCGAGAGCTGGACCAAAGCAAAATGCCGCGGCGGACAGGAAGTGGTGATCGGCGCCTGGCGCGGCACCAGCAGCACGCTGCGCTCACTGCTGGTCGGCGCGCATAAGGACGGCAAGTTCATCTATATGGGCCGCGTCGGCACGGGCTACAGCGCGGCGGTGGCAAACGATCTGCTCAAGAAGCTGAGACCGCTCAGGCGCAAGACGCCCGCCTTCGCGCAGGCGCCGCATGCGCCGGACCTCAACTGGGTCGAACCGGAACTGGTGGCCGAGATCGAATATGAGAATGTGACGGCGGATGGGCTGTTCCGGCAGGCGGCGTTCAAGGGCCTGCGCCAGGACAAGCCGGCCCAATCGGTTGTGCCGGAAGTGCCGGCGAAGGAGATCAAAACGATGGCGACGAAAAAGCTGGGCGCGAAGGCGGCGCAAGTCCTGGGCATCACGATCAGCCATCCGGAGAAGGAATTGTGGCCGAAGTCGAAGTCCGGCGCGGCGGTGACCAAGCTCGACCTGGCGCGCTACATGGCGGCGGCAGCGGCGCGCATGCTGCCGCATGTCGAGCAGCGGCCGATCTCGGTCGTGCGCACGCCGGACGGGATCGCCGGCGAGACGTTCTTCCAGCGCCACAAATTGCTGGGCACGGCAGTGCCGATGCTGGCGCTGAAGGTCAAGGGCGAGGCACAGCCGTTCCTTGGTGTCGACGGCGCGAAGGGTATCGTCGCGCTGGCGCAGCAGGCGGTGACCGAAATCCATCCCTGGGGCTGCGCCAAAGGCGATCCGGATTCGCCCGAGCGCATCATCCTCGATCTCGATCCGGCGCCCGACGTGCCGTTTGCGCGTGTGATCGAGGCCGCGCAGGAGTTGCGCAAGCGGCTGACCGCGCTCGGCCTGGCGCCGTTCGTCAAGACGACCGGCGGAAAAGGGTTGCATGTCGTGGTCGCGATCAAGAAGGGATCGACCTGGGCCGAGGCCAAGGCGTTCGCCAAGGCGATTGCGATGGCCTTGGAAGAAGACGAACCGGAACGCTACACCACGACCATCGCCAAGAAGGCGCGGACGGGGAAGATCTTCGTCGATTATTTGCGCAACGACCGGACCTCGACCGGCGTGGCGCCGTGGAGCCCGCGAGCCCGCGAGGGCGCGCCGATCGCGGTGCCGATCGCGTGGGCGCAGGTCAAGGCGGGACTCGATCCGGCGAAGTTCACGATAACGGCGAGTGGAGCGCTGCTGAAAAAAGCCGATCCGTGGGCGGAACTGGCAAAGAGCGCGAAGGCGCTGGGGCCGGCGATGAAGAAATTGAGCGGCGGCCGCTAAAGTTCCGGCGCCAATCCTAACCGGTCGGCAACGATCTTGCGGCAGGCTGGGCCGACCATGCACAAGCTCCGCCTTTCCTTTCCGGCCTGGCTCGCTTCGACGGCGGTGTTCACCCTGGCCTATCCGTTCCTCATCTGGCTGTACCGGATGGGCGGGAATTTCTGGCATCTCTTTCCGGAGCGCATCGTCAATTTCCTCTACTACGCCGCCTATATCGAATTGGGCGCCTCGACCTATTTCGTCAACTGGGTGGCGTTTGTCATCGTCTTCGGCATTCCGATCGCGATGCTGGGCGCGGGCGAGCGGTTGGTGCTGAACTGCATCGGGCGCACCGACTATCTCGCCTGCGCGTTGCTGTGCGCGCTCTGCGCGCCGCTGGCGCTGCTGTTCGGGGCCGTGGGGTTCGGAATCCGGTTGAACGCCCTGGATTTCGGCTGGCTCGGCCTATGGCTGCGCACCGCCGTTGCGTCGCTCTGCTGGCTGGCGCCGTTCGGCGTGGCGCAGGGGCTGATCTATCGCGCCATCGCAGGCGTCGCGATCGGCAAGCCGCCGGTGGTGGCGGCGGCATAAACTCTTTCGCTTGCGGGCGAGGAGAGACTACCGCGCTCTTTTCCTCATTGGCTTGTGATCGTTCGCCGGAATGCGGGCGCCCTTGTGCTTGAGGCTCTTCTTCAGCGCTTCCATCAGGTCGATGACGTTGGTGTCGTCGACCGGCTCGGATTTGACAGGTTTCTCGCCCTTCTGCTTGCGGCGGATGAGCTCGCGCAGGGCTTTCTCGTAACGGTCCTCGAACATCGACGGATCGAAGGCGCCTTCCTGCTGCTCGATGATCTTCCGGGCGATCTCGACCATGCGCTTGTCGGAGCGCGCCGCCGGAATGTCCTCGAAGGCGAGCTTGGGATCGATGACCTCGTCCGCGCTGCGCAGTGTATAGGCGACGATGCCCTTGTCGCGCGGCTCCAGCGCCACGACGCGCTCGCGGGTGTGCATGACGACGCGGCCGATGGCGATGCGCCCGGCCTGGCTCAGCGCGTCGCGGATGACGGTGTAGGCCTCGGTGCCGGTCTTGCCGTCGGGCACCAGATAATAGGGATCGTTCCAGTAGAGCCGGTCGATCTCGCTCTCATCCACGAAGCGTTCGATGTCGATGGTCTTGGTGGTTTCCAGGCGGACGGACTCGATCTCCTCATTGCTGACGATGACGTATTTGTTCTTCTCGATCTCATAACCCTTGACCAGGTCGGCGCGCTCGACCGGGCCGGTGTCGGGATCGGTCGCGATCATGCGGATGCGGTTGTTGGTCTCGGGGTTGATCATATGGAAAGAGACGTCGCTGGAACGCGAGGTGGCGCCGTAGAGCGCGATGGGACAGGAGACCAGCGACAGGCGCAGATGTCCCTGCCAGACGGGGCGGCTGGAGAGATGGGCGTGGGCCGCCGCAGGTTTTTTCGCCGCCGGTTTGCGCTTGGTCGCCATGGATAATGTCCTTGTGAGGGCCCGGAAAGGCAACGCCCGCGCCGGGCAATTGTTTCCGCAAAAGATTTTGTGAGATACCCCTTGACCCTCACGTGACGTGATACCTGACAAGGGCGGGCGAAAGGCGCTAAGGGTCATGAAGCAGTACACGGTCAGTCAGATGGCGCAGCTCTCGGGCGTTTCGGTCCGGGCGTTGCACCACTATGACGAGATCGGCCTGCTCAAGCCCGCGCATCTTGGCGCGAACGGTTACCGTTATTACGGGCGCGAGGAGCTGCTGCGCTTGCAGCAGATCCTGTTCCACCGCGAGCTCGGGCTCGGGCTGGAGCAGATCCGCGCGTTGCTGGACGATGCCACATTCGACCGCCTTGCCGCCCTCAAGGCGCATCGCGGCAAGCTGGAATCGGAAAGCGCACGGTTCGGCCATCTCATCAGGACGATCGATCGCACGATCGCCGAACTCAACGGAGAACAGCAGATGTCGGACAAGGATTTGTATCAGGGCTTCTCGCCGCAGAAGCAGGCGCAATGGGAGCGCGAGATCGTCGAGAAATTCGGCGACAGCGGACGCGAGAAGATCGAAGAGTCGAAACGCAATTTCAGCAAGATGAGCAAGGAGGACATGGCGGCGGGCAAGGCCGAGATGGAGGCGATCAATCTCGCTTTCGCCGCTGCGATGGCGGCGGGCGAGGCGCCGGGCTGCGAACGCGTGCAGGCGCTGACCGCGCGGCACTATGCCTGGGTCTGCCGGGCGTGGAAGCCGAACAAGCAAGCCTATATCGGCATGGGCCAGATGTATGTCAGCCACGCCGATTTCCGCGCGACGTATGATGCCGTGCGGCCGGGGCTGGCGGAGTATCTGGCGGCGGCGATGAAGGTGTATGCGGAGAGTTCGTTGGGGGACTGAACGCTACTTTCCTCCCCCGTTGTTACGGGGGAGGAAAAGTCACGCATACGCCTTCGCCATCTTCGCGATCGTCTCGTGGAATTCCGCTATCGTTTCTTGGATGATCTGCGCCACCGGCTTGACCCCGTCGATCCGGCCGGCCACCTGTCCCGACAGCGCGATGCTCGCTTCCATGTCGCCGCCGAAATAGAGGTCGAGGGCGCTGCCGAATTCGGCCATCACGTTCGGCGGCGGCTCTTTTTCGAGGCGTGTCGTCTTGTCCGTGCGCAGGGCGCGCAGGGCCGGGCCGGGGCCGAAGCGGTTGAGGAAGACAGTGTCGGTCTCCTGCGCCGCGAAGATGGCGTTCTTCCAGTTCTGGTGCACCGGCGACTCGGCGCTACTGACCATGCGCGTGCCCATCTGGATGCCTTCGGCGCCGAGCATGAAAGCCGCCGCCATCGTCCGCCCGTCGACCATGCCGCCGGCGGCGATCACCGGCACCTTCACTTTTTCACAGACCAGCGGCAGCAGGACCATGCTCGCGACTTCCTTGGGATTCTTGAAGCCTCCGCCCTCGCCGCCTTCGACCACCAACCCGTCGACGCCGCATTCGACAGCGCGCAACGCCGCCTTCAGCGACGGCACGACGTGAAAGACGGTGAGGCCGGCGGCCTTCAGCGGGGCGACGATCTTCTGCGGATCGCCGGCCGAGGTGGTGATGAATTTGATGCCTTGGTCGACGACGAATTTCACGATGTCCGGATCGCGCACGAAGGCGAGCGCGATGTTCATGCCGAAGGGCTTGGTCGTGAGCGTCCGCATCTTCTTGACTTCCTCGCGCACCGCGGGGATGTCGCCGGACGAGGTCTCGATGATGCCCATGCCGCCGGCATTGGAGACGGCGGACGCCAGTTGCGCCCGCGCGATCCAGCCCATCGGCGCCTGCACGATGGGATATTCGACGCCGAGCATCCTGGTGATGCGATTGTCGATCTTCATGGCTGGGCTCCGTTCTTCGCGGCGTTGCGGGTGGCGAGTTCGCCCTGGATGCGGGCATGGGCGGCGCGGTCAAGGCGGTAGAAGATCGTCAGCACGACGCAGACGAAGGTCAGGGCGCCGGGCAGGATGCCGTACATCAGGCCCAGATGGTTCACCGTCGCGGCCGCGATGTGGACCTTGTCGCCGCCCTTCGACGCCAGGTCGGCCGGAAAATCGATGATGCCGAGCGCCATGCCGGCGATGAAGGTGCCCAGTCCCGATGCCGCCTTGGCGGAAAAGCTGAGCCCCGCGAAGTACAGGCCTTCGCGGCGCGCGCCGAAGATCAGCTCATGCTCGTCCGCGGCGTCGGCCATCATCGACTGGAAACCCACGGTGAGGAAGGTGATGGCGATGCCGGCGAGCACCGAATTGGTCACCAGGATCGGCACCACGGCCGTACCCGCCGGTATCAAGCCATAGATGTGGGCGACGGGAAGGCCGGCCTGGGTCACGACGATGTAAAGCAGGCTCCAGATCACCATGGCGCGCTTCTCGACCCATCTGCCCAGGATAAAGACCCCGGGCAGGCCGAGCATCACGCCCACCAGGGTCGTCACGGCGACGAGCAGGATCTGCAGCGTGTTCATCTTCCAGAAGAACTTGCCACCATGCAGCGTCAGCGCGGCGGCGGTACCTTGCGCCACGAAGAAGATCAGCACGACGGCGAACAGGATGACGAAGGATGGGTTCTTAAAAACTTCGATGACTTCGCGCAGCAGCCGGCGCAGCGGGTGATCGGTTCCCGCTGTCGCCCTGTGCAGGCGGCCGCGGGCACCGAGCGTGCCGAAGGCGGCCAGCGCCGAGAACAGAGTCATCACCGCGGCGCAGATCCAGCCGAAAGGAACATAGGCGGCGTGATCGTAGGTCTTGGGGCCGGCGAGGAAGATCAGATAGCCCAGCACCAGCGGCGTCAGCGTGGCGAAGACGCTGAAGAAGGTACGCCAGCCGACGACGCTGGAACGATCGGCATAGTCGTCCGTCAGTTCGGCGCCGAGCGCGGTGTAGGGCACGATGTAGCCCGACAGGCCGACGCGCAGGATCAGCGTGATGAAGGTCGCGTAGAAGAACAGCGGCCAGGTGCCCAGGCCCTTGGGCAGGGAGAACAACAGGCCCAGGCCGAAGAAGATCAGCACCAGGCTGCCGATCATGTAAGGGTGGCGGCGGCCCCAGCGCGAGGTCGAGTTGTCGGAAATCGAACCCATCAGGGGATCGACGAAGGCATCAACGACCAGCGCCAGACCCAGCGCCAGTCCCGCCAGAACGCCCGACAGGCCGCAGACCTCGTTCAGGTAGAACAGCAGGAAGGTGTTGATGGCGGTGGCGCTGATGCTGTCGGCAAACTGGCCCGTGCCGTAGATGACTTTCGTCGTGAGCGGGAGGCGAGACGTATCGCGGATGGTCATCGCTCAGATGACTTCCAGGTAATCGCGGGCGGGCAGCGCGGGGAACGGCGCGGTGGGCAGCGTCTGGTACCAATAGGCGACGGATGCGATGTCGTCCTGCAACGGCAGGTATTGCCGGTCCTTGTGGCTGCGCCAGCCCAGCGCCTGGATGGTGACCTTGAGATCGTTCTCGAAGCGTACCGGGTCCATGATGTGGAAGCGGTACATGCCGAAACGGGTCTGCGATGCGTAGAGGCCGTCGGGGCGGATGACCTGCGGCAGGCCGGCATAGGGCGTGGTGAATTCCTGGTATTTCGGAATCGCTTCGCGGTCGCCCGTCATGCGCTTGATGGTGCCGAGGTCGAAATTGTAGGCGCCGCAGAAATAATCCTCGGTGCCGGTGCCGCAGATGGTGGGAAATTCGCCGTCGCCGTCGATGAAGAACTTGATCTCGCCCTCGCCCCACCAGCCCGAATTGTTGACGCCCCAGGCCATGTAGCAGCCGGCGAAATGGCCTTGGCCCGTGAGGCCGTCGACGATGGTGTAAACGTCCTTGTAGGGCAGCGGATTGACGCGGCGGAACTGGGCGTGGAAATAGGCGCAGTCTTGCGGCACCTCGGTCAGCGTGTAGTTGATCTGGTAGTAGACGACGATGGCTTCGTCGGCGAGGTTCTGGATCGTGAAGCGCGCGCGGCTGCGGAACGGCATTTCCCAATAGCAGTTGAAGGCACGGCCGGGATTGACGCAGACCGGCAGCGACGTCACTTGCGCGAAATCCTCCCAGCCGACGCAGAAGAAATCGCCGGCCGGGGTTTCGATGGAAGGCTGTTCCTGATCGTCCCAATAGGCGCGCAGGATGGTGTAGCGCCACTTGCCGCGCGCCAGCGTCATCCAGATCTGCTGGATGGCGCCGGCTCCTTCGATGTCGGCGAGCGTGAAGGTTTCGCCGGGTGGGATGACGACATAGGGCGACACTTTCCAGCCTTGGCCAAGCCCGCGCGCGGCGTTCGCGGCGGGGCCGTCGGTCGACATGCCGCCCTTGCCTTTCTCGCCGGTGAAATTCTCCGGCGAGATGGAGCGCGTCTTGGCATGGCTGAGCCGCGAAAGATTGCCCAGATTGAGGCCGAGGCCGTTGAATTGCGACATATGCTTTTCCTCTAATGCAACAAACTCACTTGTCATGGCCCGCGAATGCGGGCCACCCAGTTGAAGATCTGTTGGCTGTCCGAAAGGTTTGGCAATTGCCCATTCTTGATAACCGCAAGTCCGCCGTCACCTGGGTGGCCCGCATTCGTGGGCCATGACAGCGGTGGAAGCGACGAGACAAGAGCATCACGCAATCCCGTAAAACTTCGCGGCGGTGCCGCCGAAGATCGCGGCGCGGTCGGCTGGCGAGAGATGTCTGGTCAGCGTTTCGCACGCCGCGAGCCAGGAGGCGTAATCGCCGGCCTCGTTCAGCACCGGCCAGTCGCTGCCCCACATCAGCCGCTCGGGCCCGAAGGATTCCAGCAGGACATCGACATAGAGCTTGAGCGTCGCCGCCGACCAGCCGGGACCGGCTTCGCTGGCGAGGCCGGAGAGCTTGCAATGCGCCTGCGTGCTCTTGGCGATGTGGCGGATGTAGGTGGCCCACATGTCGAGTCCGCTATGGGCGATGTCGGGCTTGGCGGCATGATCGATGACGACGGGAAGCTGCGGATAGCGCTCCAGGAATTCGGCGAGCGCGGGAAGGTGGCGCGGCTTGACCAGCGCATCGAAGCAAAGATCGCCGCGCGTCATGGCATCGAAAGCGCGGCCGAGTCCGGGGCGCAGCAGCCATTCGTCGTCGGCGATGTCCTGCAGCATCGGGCGCAGGCCGAGCAGCTTGGGATGGGCGCAGAGCCGCGCGATGCGGGCGGCGGCGTCAGGCGCCTCGAAATCCGCCCAGCCGACGACGCCGGCGACCGACTGCGTGCCGTCGGCGATCTGGAGCAGGAACTGGGTTTCCTCCTCCGTCGGCGCGGCCTGGACCAATACGGTCTTGTCGATGCGGCCGGCGGCGAGCAGCGGCGCCAGATCGGCCGGAGAGAAATCGCGCGCGATCCTGGGATGATCCTTTTGCGTCAGCCAGCCATAGTCGCCGCGATCCAGGCGCCAGAAATGCTGGTGGGCATCGATGCGCATCAGGCCGAGGCCGGGCGGATGACGCCCTTCTTCAGGATCAGATTGCCGTAGAGTCGCGTCTCGCCGGTGGCGACGACGGCGACCGCCGCCCTGGCGCGCTCGTAGAAGGCGAAGCGTTCGAGCGCCTCGATCTCGCCCTGGTAGCCGACGGCGCGCAACACGCGCTGGAAGTCGTGGGTGACGGGCGGGATTTCGGCCTGGCGGTCGACGACCGACATGCGAAAGGCGGCGGCGGGGACGAAGTCGTCGAGCGGCAGGAGCGAGACGATGGCGGCCACCATGCGCGGCGCATCAATACCGTCGGCTCGGATGACGCGTTTGTTGGCGGTGGCCGAGGGAAAATTCGCGTCGGCGATCACGATCTCGTCGCCATGGCCCATGCCGCGCAGGATGGCGAGCAACGCCGGACCCAGTAGCGGGTCGATACCCTTCAACATGCCGCGCCCGATTTCTTCCCTGCTCGCCGCCGTGGCCGGCGGTCTTCGCGCCGATAGTAAGGAACTTGCGCGGCGTACGGCAAGCGCGAGGGGATTCGTACGAATGACCCGCCGCCTCGCGGGGGCGTAGACGGCCCGCGAAAACTGCCTGTAAGGTGCCCCCAACATGGCCGTCAGGCTGGGGTTTGTGGGGGAAGGTTTGCGGTATTTCCGTCTGGCGGCAGTGCTGGCTGTGTGCGTCTGGGCCGGGGCCTGTTCGACCACGCCCGAGGCGGTCGAGCAGAACGATCCGTTCGAGCCCCTGAACCGCGAAGTCTTCGCCTTCAACCACAGCCTGGACGACCGCGTCGCCCTGCCCGTGGCGACGT
The DNA here is from genome assembly GCA_036512455.1 of Rhizomicrobium sp. Taxonomy (GTDB): domain Bacteria; phylum Pseudomonadota; class Alphaproteobacteria; order Micropepsales; family Micropepsaceae; genus Rhizomicrobium. The sequence goes on along the minus strand of DATCAT010000015.1, from coordinate 118,470 downwards.
TCTACCGGAGCGCCGCGCCGCCGGTCCTGCGCGAGCATCTGCACTATTTCCTGACCAATCTGCACCTGCCGGTGACCTTCGCCAACGACGTGCTGCAGGGCAATTTCGAGCGCGGCGGCGAGGCGGTGGGACGCTTCGCGGTGAATTCGACGCTTGGCGTCGCCGGCGTGTTCGACGTCGCGACGCGCTGGGGCATGCCGTACCACCAGGAGGATTTCGGCCAGACCATGGGCGTCTACGGCATCGGCGAGGGCCCCTATCTGGTGCTGCCGCTGGCGGGGCCCGCCGTGCCGCGCGACATCGCCGGCAGCGTCGTCGATGGCTATCTGAACCCGCTCGGCTACATCCAGTGGCGCCACAAGAACTATTATTATTCGTGGCCCCTGCGCATTCTTTCGTTCGTGGACTCCCGTTCGCAGGGCATCGACGCCTTGCGCGAAATCCAGCGCTCCTCGATCGACCTCTACGCCACCACGCGCAGCCTGTACCGCCAGTCGCGCAACGCCGAAATCCGCAACGGCGAACCCGACGTGCAGGGTTTGCCGGACTTTTAACTGTCCGCTACAAGCCACGCATGTCTTTGATCGAACGCATCGTCGCGGTCTGCTGCCGCACACCGGCATTTGTCGCGGCGCTTTTCATCGCGGCCGGCGTGGCGGGCGGCGTCTATACGGCCGCCCATTTCAATATGGATACGGATTCGACCAAGCTGATCTCGCCCCAGGTGGAGTGGCGGCAGCGCGAGATCCATTTCGATTCGCTGTTCCCGCAGCAGGTCAACCTGATCCTGGTGGTGGTCGACGGCCAGACGGCGGAACTGGCGGAGGCCGGCACCGCGGCACTGACAGCCGCGCTGGCGGGACAATCAAAGCTCTTCTCGGTCGTGCGCCGGCCCGATGGCGGCGATTTCTTCAACAAGAATGGTTTGCTGTTCCTGCCCCTGGCCGAGGTCAAGGCCAACACCGAGCAGATGATCGCGGCGGCGCCGTTTCTGGGGCCAATGGCGGGCGATCCGTCGCTGCGCGGGATCATGACGAGCCTCGCGACCGCGCTGCAAGGCGTCGCGCATGGACAGGCGAAGCTTTCCGACCTGCAGCGGCCGGTCCATGCCCTGGACGGCGCGCTGGAAAGCGTCGTAGGCGGACACACCCCGTTCTTCTCCTGGCGCGCGCTGGTCAGCGGTGCGCCGGCCGCGACCAGAGAGACGCGGCGCTTCATCGAGGTGCAGCCGCAGCTCGACTTCGGCGCGCTGGAGCCGGGCGCCAGCGCGACCGACGCCATCCGCGCCGCGGCCGCGTCGTTGCATCTGACGCCGGCGAACGGCGTGCGCGTGCGGTTGACGGGGCCGGTGCCGCTGTCGGACGAGGAGTTCGCCACCCTGGCCGACCGCGCCGCCCTGATGGGAGCGGCGATGATGCTGGCGGTGCTGGCGACGCTGTGGCTGGCGGTGCGCTCGTTCAAGATCATCGCCTGTATCCTGGTAACGCTGTTCGTGGGCCTGGCCATCACCATGGCGCTGGGCCTCTACATCGCGCATGTCTTCAACATCATCTCGATTGCCTTCGTCGCGCTGTTCGTCGGTCTTGGCGTCGATTTCGGCATCCAGTTCTGCGTGCGCTATCGCCATGAGCGCTTCGTGGTCCACGATTTGAACAAATCGCTGGTCCGCGCCGGGCACAGCGTCGGCACGCCGCTGGCGCTGGCCGCGGCGGCGACGGCTGCGGGGTTCTTCTCCTTCCTGCCGACGTCTTATATCGGCGTCGCGGAATTGGGCATGGTCGCCGGCATCGGCATGATCGTGGCGTTCATCCTGACGATCACCCTGCTGCCGGCGCTGCTGATGCTGGTCAAACCCACGGGCGAGGACGACGAGATCGGCTACCGCTTCTTCGACCGCGCCGATCGCGTGATGGTCTCGCATCGCCGCCAGGTGATAGGCGCGGCGCTGGCGGCGGGCGCCGTGGCGCTGGCGCTGACCACGCTGGTGAAATTCGATTTCAATCCGCTGGACCTACGCAGCGCCAGGACGGAATCGGTGTCCACCATCCTGGACCTGATGCAGGATCCGCAGACCTCGCCCAACACGATCGACGTGCTGGCGCCGAACCTGAAAGCCGCGGAAGCGCTGGCGCAGCGGCTCGGCAAGATTCCGCAGGTCGGTCAGGCGATCACGCTGAACGAATTCGTGCCGGACGACCAGGCGCGCAAGCTGGCGCTGATCTCCGACACCAGCCTGCTGCTGGACGCGACGATCAATCCCTTCACGGTCAAGCCGGCGCCGAGCGATGCACAGAGCGTGCAGAGTCTGGTGGCGACCGCGACGGCATTGCGCGCGGCGGCGCAGGCCGGCACGGGCGCCGCCGCGGCGGATGCGACGCGGCTGGCCGGCGTGCTGGAGACGCTGGCGCGAGGCGGCGCCGATGTCCGCGCGCGCGCGGCGGATGCGCTGGTGCCCGGGCTAAAGACGATGCTGGCGCAGATGAGCGCCTCGCTGGAGGCGTCGCAGGTCAGCATCGCGACCATGCCGCCGGACATGGTGCGCGACTGGGTCGCCAAGGACGGCACGGCGCGCATCCAGGTGTTTCCCAAAGACACTTCCGGTGCCAACACGGCCCTCAACAGCTTCAGCAAGGCGGTTCTGAAAATCGTGCCCGGCGCCACCGGCGCGCCGATCTCGATCCGCGAATCCGGCACCACCATCGTGGTGGCGTTCGAGCAGGCGGGGGCCTTGTCCTTCGTCGTCATCACCGCGCTGCTGCTGATCGTGTTGCGGCGCTGGCGCGACGTGATGCTGGCGGTGATCCCGCTGGTGCTGACGGGCCTGCTCACCATCGCGACGGCGGTGGCCATCGGGCTCGAGCTCAACTTCGCCAACGTCATCGCGCTGCCGTTGCTGTTCGGCATCGGCGTGGCGTTCAACATCTATTTCGTGATGGCCTGGCGCGCCGGCCAGACCCATCTGCTGCAATCCAGCCTGACGCGGGCGGTGATCTTCAGCGCCCTGACGACGGCGTCCGGCTTCGGCAGCCTGTGGCTGTCGAGCCATCCGGGCACCGCGAGCATGGGCGAGCTGTTGATGATCTCGCTCGGCTGGACGCTCGGCACGACGTTGTTCTTCCTGCCGGCCCTGATGGGCCCGCCGCCGAAGCGCTAGCCCTTCAGCGCCTTGTCGGCCAGCGCGTTGATCTTGGTCACCAGCGCGGCCGCGCCGCCGGCTTTCACCGTCGCGGCGAAGTCGGAGCGATAGACGGAGAGCTGGCTGATATTGCCGTCGAGCAGCACGTCGATGATCTTCCAGCTGCCGCCGAACTGGCGCACGCGATAGATGAAGACCACCGTCTGGTCCTTGGTGACGAGCTTGCTGGTGACATAGTGATCCGTGCCGCGGACATCGACCTTGGGATCGACGACGAACTGCTCGCCGTTGAAGCTGTCGAAATTGCCGGCATATTGGGCGACCGTCATGCGCGCGAAAGCGCCCGTCAGCGCGGCCTGATCGGCCGGCGACGCGGCGTCCCAGCCCGGGCCGACGGCGTATTTGATCATGGTGCCGAGCTCGAAGGCCTGATCGACGGCGGGCCTCAGCTTGTCAAAGCGGCCCTGCGCGCCCAGCGCCTTGCCGCCCTTCATCGACGCCAGCAGCGTGTCGTAGAAGCCCTGCACGGTGGCGATCGCCGGATCGGCGGGCTGCGCGCGCGCGGCGCTGAGCGGCGCGGCCATGGCGAGGAGCAGCGCGAGGAAGATACGCGAGATCCAATGGGGCATGTCGGTCTCCGGATACGGCGCCAGGATACGATAGAAGAAACCGGCAAGGAACTATTTGGTTCCGGGTGAATGGCGGGTGAACGGGTCATCCAACATACCGCAGTCATCCCCGGCCGAGCGTTGCACAGCAACGCGAGGGGAAGGGGACCCAGGTGGATAGATCAAGCCCCCGGTCTAACCGCCTGGGTCCCCTTCCCTCGCCGCGCTTCGCGCGGCTCGCCGGGGATGACAGTGGTGCTTAAACCCGCGCCTGCGCCTTTTTCACGAAATGGGTCGAGACCACGCGGGCGATGTCGGCCGCCGCGAGGCCGGCGGTTTCGTATTGCTTGCCCGGATCGTCGTGTTCCTGGAAGACGTCGGGCAGCGTCATGGTGCGGATGTCGAAGCCGGGGCGCAGCAGGCCCTCATTGGCGACGAAGTGCAGGACATGCGCGCCGAAGCCGCCGGCGGCACCCTCTTCCACCGTCACCAGCATGCCGTGATTGCGCACCAGGCGGCGCACCAGATCGGTGTCGATCGGCTTGGCGAAGCGCGCGTCGGCGACGGTGCAGGAGATGCCCTGTTCGGCGAGGTTCTCGGCCGCGGTCAGGGCGGCGCCGAGCCGCGTGCCCAGGCTGAGGATGGCGACTTGCCGGCCCTCGCGCACGATCCGGCCCTTGCCGATGGTGAGGACCTGGCCGCGTTCGGGCAGCGTCACGCCGGTGCCCTCGCCGCGCGGATAGCGCAGCGCGATCGGGCCGCTGTCGTGGGCGGCAGCCGTGGCGACCATGTGCATCAGTTCGGCCTCGTCGGCCGCCGCCATCACCACGAAATTGGGCAGGCAGCAGAGATAGGCGAGGTCGAACGACCCCGCATGCGTCGCGCCGTCGGCGCCGACCAGGCCGGCGCGGTCCATGGCGAAACGCACGGGCAGGTTCTGGATCGCGACGTCGTGCACGACCTGGTCGTAGGCGCGCTGCAGGAAGGTCGAGTAGATCACGGCGAAGGGTTTCAACCCCTCGGTCGCCAGGCCGGCGGCGAAGGTGACCGCATGCTGCTCGGCGATGCCGACGTCGAAGGTGCGGTCCGGAAACGCCTTGCCGAAGGCGTCGAGGCCGGTGCCCGATGGCATGGCGGCGGTGATGGCGACGACGCGTGCGTCGGCCTGGGCTTCGGCGATCAGCGCCTTGGCGAAGACGCTGGTGTAGGTGGGCGCCTTGGACGGGCTCTTCTTCAGGGTGCCGGTCGCGACGTCGAAGCCGTTGTTGGCATGGCCCTTGTCGGCCGCGGCTTCCGCGGGTGCGTAACCTTTGCCCTTCTCGGTGCGGATGTGCAGCAGGACCGGCGCGGCGTCGCCGTCGCGAATCTGCTCCAGCGCGGCGACCAGCGCGTTCACGTCATGGCCGTCGACTGGGCCGATGTGTTTCATGCCCAGCTTTTCAAACAGCGTGTTCTCGCCCGATTTGGTCGCAGCCAGATGATTGAGATGCTTGTTGAGCGCGCCGGTGGCCGGCGCGATGGACATGTCGTTGTCGTTGAGCACGACCAGCAGGCGGCTGCCCAGATGGCCGGCATTGTTGATCGCCTCATAGGCCATGCCGGCGCTCATGGCGCCGTCGCCGATCACGGCGATGACGTGATTGTTCTTGCCCAGCAGGTCGCGGCCCACCGCCATGCCGAGACCTGCGGACACCGAGGTCGAGGAATGGGCGGCGCCGAACGGGTCGTACACACTCTCGCTGCGGCGGGTGAAGCCGGAAAGACCGCAGCCCTTGCGGATCGAGCGGATGCGGTCGCGCCGGCCGGTGAGGATCTTGTGCGGATAGGCCTGATGGCCGACGTCCCAGACGATGCGGTCGACCGGCGTGTCGAAGACGTAATGCAACGCGACGGTGAGCTCGACGACGCCGAGTCCGGCGCCGAAATGGCCGCCCGAGACCGAGACGGCATCGATCAGCTCGGCGCGCAATTCGTCCGCGACGGCGCGCAGCTGCGACGTGTCGAGCCGGCGCAGATCGGCCGGCAGGTCAATAGTATCGAGCAACGGCGTTCGCGAAGGGACTTGCGGCGAATCGGGCATCAGGACTCTCTGTCCAGGAGAAAAAGTGGAAGCTCGCACAATTCGGGCGCGGCGTTGCCATAGGGCGCCAGCGTCGCCGCCGCGCGGCGGGCGAGCTTTTCGGCTTCGGCCCGCGCGCCCTCGATCCCCAGGATCGAAACCAGCGTCGCCTTGCCCTGGTCCTTGTCCTTGCCGACCGCCTTGCCGGTCTTTTCCGCCGTCGAGGTGACGTCGAGCAGGTCGTCGGTGATCTGGAACACCAGGCCCATGTCGCGGGCGTAGGAGCGCAAGCGGTCGCGGTCTTCCTGCGCCGCCTGTCCGAGGATGGCGCCGGCCTCGCAGGAGAATTCGAACAGCGCGCCGGTCTTCAGGCGCTGCAACAGGATGATCTCGTCGGCGCCGAAGACGTTTTGGCCCGCTTGCATGTCGATCATCTGGCCGCCGATCATGCCGTTGCTGCCCGCGGCTTCGGCGAGGCGCAGGGCGAGCGCGGCGCGCACCTCGCCCGAATCGTGAGTCGCCGGATGGGTGACGATTTCGAAGGCGAGTGTCAGAAGCGCATCACCCGCCAGCACCGCCGTCATCTCGTCATAGGCGATATGGGTCGTCGGCCGGCCGCGGCGCAGATCGTCGTCGTCCATGCAGGGCAGATCGTCATGCACCAGCGAATAGGTGTGCAGAACCTCAATGGCGGCGCCGACTCGGGCGGCGCGGGCCGGATCGACGGCGAAGAGCTTGGCGGAATTCAGCACCAGGAACGGGCGCAGGCGCTTGCCGCCGGCGAAGGTGGCGTAGCGCATCGCCTCCTGGACGCGGGCATGCAGCCCTTGCGGCTTGGGCAGGACGCGCTCCAGCGTTTCGTCGACCGTCCTTGCAGCCGCCGCCAGCGCCTGCGGCAACGACTCCAATGCCGAAGATGGGGGACGTGCCGACGCGATCGGCACCCCTTGTGACCTGCTCACCATGAACACCCCGTGCGACCTGCTGGTCTCATTTCCCCCAAAACCAGCAGGGACATAGCCTTCGTGCGCCTCAGCCTAGCACATTTGGCCCGCGACAAAGGCAGACCTATATGGGGGATATGGTAAACACCAGTCTCCTGGCAAGCCGTCGGTTGCACTGCACACAAGGGGTGGCTATAGCCACCAATTCGGGCAAAGATTGGCCTGCGACAGGAGTCCAGATGCGAGTCATTCTCGCCCAGCCCCGAGGATTTTGCGCCGGCGTGGTGCGCGCGATCGACATCGTCGAGCGCGCCCTCGAGAAGTATGGCGAGCCGGTCTATGTCCGCCACGAGATCGTCCACAACAAGCATGTCGTCGACACGCTGAAGAACAAGGGCGCCAGGTTCGTCGAGGAACTCAACGAGGTTCCCGACGGCGCCGTGACCGTGTTCAGCGCCCATGGCGTGCCGCAGGCCGTCGTCAAGGACGCGCAGTCGCGCGGCCTGCCGGTTCTCGACGCCACCTGCCCGCTGGTTTCCAAGGTGCACAATCAGGGCAAGCGCTACGTTGCCCATGGCCGCCAGCTGGTGCTGATCGGCCATGCCGGGCATCCCGAAGTCGAAGGCACGATGGGCCAGGTGGGCGCGCCGGTGACGCTGGTGCAGTCGGAAGCCGAGGTCGCCAAGCTCATGATCCCCAGCGATACACCGATCGCCTATATCACCCAGACCACGCTCTCCATCGACGACACCAAGGGCATCATCCTGGCCTTGAAGAAGAGGTTCAAAGACATCGTCGGGCCCGAGACGACCGACATCTGCTACGCGACGCAGAATCGCCAGACCGCGGTGCGCCAACTGGCGAAAGTCGCCGACGTGATCCTGGTGGTGGGCGCCAAGAACAGCTCGAACTCCAACCGCCTGGTGGAGATCGGCACCGAAGAGGGCATTCCGAGCTATCTGCTCGCCGACGGCAGCGGGCTGAAGGCCGAGTGGGTGCGGGGCAAGAAGAATGTCGGCTTGACCGCCGGCGCCTCGGCGCCCGAGAAGCTGGTCGAGGACGTCATCGCCGCGCTCGGACGCATCGCGCCCGTCGAAGTCATCCAGATGGACGGCAAGAAAGAGCATATCGAGTTCCGCCTGCCGGCGGAGCTGCGCAACGACCGCGTTCCAGCGGCCTAGAATTACGGAGAGCACAAGTGGGCATTCCCCTGCATCAGGCCGCCAAGATCGGCTCCTATGTGATGAAGCAGCACATCATGGGCAAGAAGCGCTATCCGCTGGTGCTGATGCTGGAGCCGTTGTTCCGCTGCAACCTCGCCTGCGCCGGCTGCGGCAAGATCGATTATCCCGACGACATCCTCAATCAGCGCCTCTCTTATCAGGACTGCATGGACGCGATGGACGAGTGCGGCGCGCCGGCTGTCTCGATCGCCGGCGGCGAACCTCTTCTTCACAGAGAAATGCCGCAGATCGTGCAGGGTTTCCTGGACCGCAACAAATTCGTCATCCTGTGCACCAACGCGCTGTTGATGACCAAGAAGATCGACCAGTACAAGCCGCACGCCAATTTCACCTGGTCGATCCATCTGGACGGCGACAAGGCGATGCACGATCACTCGGTGTGCCTGGACGGCGTTTACGAGAAGGCGATCGACGCCATCAAGCTGGCCAAGTCCAAGGGCTTCCGCACCCAGATCAACTGCACGCTGTTTTCCAACGCCATTCCCGAGCGCGTCGCCGCCTTCTTCGACACGATGATGGAGATGGGGCTGGACGGCATCACGATCTCGCCGGGCTACGCCTATGAGCGCGCGCCCGACCAGGACAGCTTCCTGAATCGCGAGAAGACCAAGATGCTGTTCCGCGACATCCTTTCACGCGGCAATGGCGGCAAGAACTGGGAGTTCACACAGAGCTCGCTGTTCCTCGACTTCCTGGCCGGCAACCAGACCTATGAATGCACGCCGTGGTCGATGCCGCTGCGCTGCGTGTTCGGCTGGCAGAAGCCCTGCTACCTGCTCGGCGAAGGCTATGTGAAGACCTTCAAGGAGCTGATCGACGGCACCGACTGGGACAAGTACGGCGTCGGCAAATACGAGAAGTGCAAGGACTGCATGGTCCATTGCGGCTTCGAAGGTACCGCGGTAATCGATTCGATCCGCCATCCGCACAAACTGATCCCGCTGGCGGTGCGCGGCGTGAAGACGTCGGGGCCGCTGAAGCCGGATATCGACACGTCGAACCAGCGCCCCGCCGAGTTCGTGTTCTCGGCCCATGTCGAGCACAAGCTAGCCGAGGTACGGGCAGCCAAGGCCAGGCCCAAGAGCGTCGCGGCAGCGGAGTAGCGCGCGCAAGGCGCGGCCCGCCTCGCGCCCGGTGGTCAGCAAATCGGAAATTTGTCCGGGCTCGGCCGCGACCGCACCCAGCACGCCGGCCAGGCGGATGCGGCCGCTGGGTTTGAGCGGCACCAGCGCCGCCGGCGGCAGGCCGCGCGTCGCGGCATCGGAAATCGTCCGGATAGCGACGAACGGGATGCCGTGGCGGTTGGCGATGCGCGCGGCGATGTGGGATTCCATGTCCACGGCATGGGCGCCCGAGAGCGCGAACAGCCGGCGCTTGCCGTCGATGTGACTGACGATCTCGCCGTGGCCGGCGATGATGGCGGATTTCGCGAAGGGCAGTTTCTGGCGCAGCACCGCGGTCCACTGGGGATCGGTGGTGTAGCGCTCGTCGCCATGCACGACATGGCTCGCCACGATCGTGTCGCCGACCTTAAGCAGCGGCGCCAGCGCGCCGGCGATGCCAAAACTGACGATGCCGCGCGGATTGTGCTTCGTGATCGCTTCTTCCAGGCGCACGGCAAGACGTTCGCCGTCGCCGCCGCTGACGACGGGAATTGTTTTCGCGCGCCGCGCGATGCGCGCTTCGCGGGCGAGGCCGGTGACGGCGATGACGCTCACAAGCGAACCCACACACCGCTGTCATCCCCGGCGAGCGGAGCGAAGCGAAGCGAGGGAAGGGGACCCAGGATTATGAGCGCCTGAGGCTCTTGTAATCCTGGGTCCCCTTCCCTCGCCGCGCGAAGTGCGCGGCTCGCCGGGGATGACAGCGGAGTTCTAAAGCCCATGCGCGACGTGCCGCGAATTGCCGGCTTTCAAATTTCTGTACCGCGCCACCGCCCAGAGCGGGAAGAATTTCGGGTAGCCGTGGTAGCGCAGGTAGAAGACGCGTGGAAAGCCGCCGCCGGTGTAATGCTCCTGCGGCCACAAGCCGTCGCTCGCCTGCGTCGCTTCCAGATGGCGGATGCCGCGCGCGACGTTCGGCGAATCGACCTCGCCGGCCGCCATCAGGCCGAGCAAGGCCCAGGCGGTCTGCGACGCGGTCGACGGCGCGGGCTCGTAGCCTTGGTAATCGAGCTTGTAGCTGGCGCAATCCTCGCCCCAGCCGCCGTCTTCGTTCTGGATTTTCTTCAGCCAGTCGGCGGCGCGCTTCATCGCCGGATCGTCCGCGCGCAATCCGGCAGCGTTGAGCCCGGCGAGCGACGACCAGGTGCCGTAGATGTAGTTGACGCCCCAGCGGCCGAACCAGCTGCCGTCGGTGAGCTGCGAACGGCGGAGGAATTCCACGCCGGCCTTCACGAAAGGGTCGTCCGGCGTCGCGCCCAGCTGCATCAGCATGCCGATGCAGCGCCCCGTGACGTCGTCGGTCGGCGGATCGAGCAGCGCGCCGTGATCGGCGAAGGGGATGTTATTCAGGTAATAATAGGCGTTGTCGGCGTCGAAGGCGCCCCAGCCGCCGTTCCGGCTTTGCAGGCCTTCGACCCATTCGCGGCCACGGGCGATCGGCATCTTGTAGTCGGCGGTGGGCGCGGCGCGCTCGCGCGCACGGTCCAGCGCCATCACCACCACAGCGGTGTCGTCGAGATCGGGGTAGTAGGCGTTGTTGTACTGGAAGGCCCAGCCGCCGGGGCGGACTTGCGGCCGCTCCTCGGCCCAGTCGCCCTTCACGTCAAGGACCTGACGCGCCTGAAGCCAGTCGAGGCTCCTGGCCACGGCGGCGTCGGCGGCCGCGTCTTTCGCCTCCAGCAGCGCGTGCGCCGCCAGCGCGGTGTCCCACACCGGCGAGACGCAGGGCTGGCAATAGGCCTCGTCGTCCTTGACGACCAGCAACAGGTCGACGGATTTGCGCGCCGTCGCGCGGCGCGGATCGTCGGCCGGCACGCCCATCACGTCGTACATCATCACGCTGTTGGCCATGGCGGGATAGATCGCGCCCAGGCCGTCCTCGCCGTTGAGGCGCTCGGTGGTCCAGGAGACGCATCGGTCGATGGCGCGCTTGCGCAATCCCGTCGGCCAAGGAACGATTTTCAAAATCTTGTCGAGCGTGCTGAAGAAGAACGACCAGCCGGCGCTCTGGTGCGGCGCGCGCGGGCTGATCACCGGCACGCCCGGCACGAAGAGTTCGGGCACATGGATGCGCCGCGGGTTGCGCGCGACGGGCTGCTTGGCCGCCAGCACCAGCAGCGGCACGATCACCGTGCGCGCCCAATAGCTCATCTTGGAGAGATGGATCGGAAACCAGCGCGGCAGCAGGATGAGTTCGACCGGCACGGTCGGCACGTTGGCCCACAACGTTTCGCCATAGAGCGCCAGCAAGATTCGGGTGAAGACATTGGCCTTGATGGCGCCGCCGCGGGCGCGGATCGCCTCGCGGGCGCGCACCATATGCGGCGCTTCGATGTCGTCGCCGATCATCTTGAGCGCGAAATAAGCCTTCACCGTCGCCGAGATGTCGAAGGCGCCGGCGTGATAGAGCGGCCAGCCGCCGTGGCTGCCCTGGATGCGGCGCAGGTAGTTGCCGATCTTCCTCTCGAGTTCGAGGTTCGGCGTCTCGGCGAGGTAGTGGACCAGGAGGACATATTCGGACGGGATGGTGGCGTCGGCCTCGAGTTCGAACACCCAATGGCCGTCGCCGCGCTGCTGCGCGAGCAGCGCGGCGGTGGCGTCACCGAGCATCCTGTCGACGGCGACGACGCCTTCGCGGTCCACGACCATCTGGTTCATGAGCCGATTATACGGAAAGGCGCGAAAGCGCCAAAGCCGCGGCCTTTTGGCCGGAACGGACGGCGCCTTCGATGGTGGCGGGCAGGCCCGTGGCGGTCCAGTCGCCGGCCAGCAGCAGATTGCGCCAGTGCGTCGCCGCGCCCGGGCGCAGCCGCGCCTGCTGCGGCGTCGCGGCGAAGGTGGCGCGGCGCTCCTTGACGATCTGCCAGGGCGGCATTGCGCCCGGTATATGGAGCACTTTGGCCACATCGGCCCAGAAAAGCGCCGCAAGCTTGTCGCGGTCGTCGTCGACGATGGCATCGGCGCCGCTGACGGTGATGGAGATGCGGTCCTCGAAGGCAAAAATCCATTCCGCCGTGCCGCCGATGACGCCGGTCATGAGAGGCGCACCGGCAGGCGGCGCGATCTTGAAATGGGCGTTGACGATGGCGCGGAATTCGTTCGGCGCGGTGAGGCCGGGCAGGAGTTCTGTCGCCGCCCAGGGCGGGACCGCGAGGATGACGCTGTCGGCCGCGCCGACGGCAATCGTTTCGCCCGGCAGTTGAAGCGACGCGACGCGCTTGCCGTCGAGTCCCAGGGCGCGCACGCGCAGGCTAAGACGGACGTCCGCGCCTTTGGCGGCGAGATATTTCAACGCCGGATCGACGAAGGCCGCGGCCAGCGTCGGATGGGCGATGCGGGGGCGATAGGCCTTGCCGCCCAGGGCGAGCGATTCGCGGATGACGGCGCCGGCCAGCGCGGCCGAGGCGGTCTTCGGATCGGTGTTCAGCGCGGCGAGCAGGAAGGGATGCAGCAGCCGATCCCACAGCGCGCCGCTGCAGGAGATGACCTCGCCGATGCGCTGGTCTGCCCCGGCCGTCAGGAGCCGCGCCAGCACGAGATAATCGTAGGGGCCGGTATCGGGCACGCGGCGATCTTCGGAAAATATCCACCAGGCGAGCGCGCCGTCATTGGGGCGGATGGTCCAGCGCGCGTTGCTGCGCACATCGGCGAAGTCGAAGACGGCGCGGTCCGGCCCGGCGAGCGCGCCGCTTGCGCCGATGGAAGCGAGATAGGATTGCACCGCATGATTGCCGGAGAGCACCAGATGGTTGCCGTTGTCGATCGTGCAATCGAGCACGGAATCGAAATAGGAGCGGCAGCGTCCGCCCGCCTGCGGCGCGCCTTCGAGCAGCGTGACCTTGCGGCCCTGACCGGCCAGCGCCACGGCCGCGCTGAGCCCCGCAAGGCCGCCGCCGACGATCCAGATCATCCGAACAATCCGTGGCGCAGCACGATGCCGAGCAGCCTGGGCTTGCTCAATGAAACGCGCGTGCGCGGGGGCGCCCAGCCGACGGCTTCGGTCTGGCGCAGGATCTCCTCATACACAGCGCCCATCAGGCGCGGCGTGGCGAGGCGACCCTTGGGACGCTTCGCCAAAACCGCTGCAGCGCCGGCGTAATAGATGTGCGCGTCGCGCGCGACCGCCTTGCAGACCTTGTCGATGCGCGGATCGGCGATCGCGGCCCTCGGATCGCCTGTCGAAACGCCGGCCTCATCCAGATATTCGCGCGGCAGATAAAGTCGGCCGATGCCGGCGTCCTCGTCGATGTCGCGCAGGATGTTGGTGAGCTGCAGCGCGCGTCCCAGATGATGGGCGAGCTCGAAGCCAGGCCCCTCTTCCATGCCGAAGACCTTGATCGACAACCGGCCGACCGCGCTGGCGACGCGCTCGCAATATAGATCGAGAGTCTTCAGGTCGGGCGCGACGATGTCCTGCTCCACGTCCATGTCCATGCCGTCGATGACGGTGAGGAAATCGTCCTTGCGCAGGCCGTAGCGCCTGACGTGTTCGGCGAGAAATTGAATGCGCTCCGACGGACGGCCATCGTAGAACTCGTCGAGTTCGACGCGCCATTTGACGAGCTCGGCGTTGCGTTCGGCGCGCGTGCCGATGCCGTCGTCGGCGATGTCGTCGACAATGCGGCAGAAGCCGTAGATCGCGAACATCGCCTCGCGCTCGGCGCGCGGCATCAGGCGCATGGCCGAATAGAACGAGCTGTTCGAGGCCTTCTGCTGGGCGGCGGCGATGACGGTTCGGGGTTCGGTCATGACGTTCTTTTAGGACGAAGACGGCTGCCCGCGAAATGGCCTATGGCGCGGATAAAAAGACCGGGCATCTCGCTCTTGCGGTGATGAACGCGGTCGCAGAGCGGATCGCGGATCAAGAGGCGCCTGGTCAGGTCCTCGGCCAGGGTCTGGATGACGCTGACCTCCAGGCTCAGGCGGCGGTTGCGGATCTGGCCCGCGAACGGCTTGGCCTCGGCCAACAACTCCTGGGTGCGACGCGCCAGAGCGGTGAGGATGTCGCGCAAGGCGGGCGGCGATTTGGCCTCGGCCAGGACGTCCGCCGAGAGGCTCGCCCGTTCCAGCAGGTCGAGCGGGATATAGACCCGATTGAGTTCGCGATAATCCTTGGCGCAATCCTGCAGGTGGTTGATCACCTGCAGCGCCGCGCACAGCGCGTCGTTGGCCGGCCATGTGTCGCGGCTCTCGCCATGGACGTCGAGCACGAACCGCCCCACCGGCATCGCCGAATAGCGGCAATAATCCATCAGGTCGTTCCAGTCGGCGGTGCGCAGCTTGGTGCAATCGCGGCGGAAGGCTTCCAGCAGCATGAGCGCGTGCTGCGGGCTCATCTGGTGCTTTTCGAGCACCAGCCGCAATGCGAGGGCATCGTGGGAGACGTCGAGTTCGCCCATCAGGGTGCGATCCATCTCGTCGAGCAGCTTCAGCTTCTCGTTCGCCGTCGCGGTGGGATGATCGGCGACGTCGTCGGCGGCGCGGGCGAAATTGTAGAACGCCAGGATCGGCGGACGGTGCTTCCTGGCCAGCAGCACCGAAGCGACGGGAAAATTCTCGTCCTTGTAGTCCTTGCCCGAGGCGAGATCGTCGGCCTTCATGACAGGTTCTTCAAGTTCGGGCCCATCGCCTGGGCGCGGCCTTTCCACATGCCGCCACGCCCACGCCAATGCTGAATCGCGGAGTCGAGCGTGAAGGCGGCATAGACGAAGCCGATCAGCGGCAGCACCAGACCCCAGAGCGGCGACAGGCGATAGAATTTCAGGATCGGCTGGAAGGCTAGCGTCATCGCGGCCCAGGCCAGGATGCCCGACGCCTGCGCCGAGTCGCGCGCCAGGATCGCGAGCAGCGGGGCCGCGGCGTAGACCGCGATCATGCCGATGAACGTGCCGATGAGCGCCAGCAGCGAATAGCCGAGCTGGGCATAGGCGCTGCGCGCCACCATGGCGCGGATCTCGGCCACGCCGGCATAGGGACGGATGCTGGCAGCGCGCTCCGTCAGGCCCAGCCAGATCGGGCCCTGGGCTTTGAGAGCGCGGCCGAGCGCACAATCGTCGATGATCTCGGCGCGGATCGCCTCGATGCCGCCTGCGCGTTCCAGCGCGTCGCGCTTGACCAGCATGCAGCCGCCGGCCGCCGCCGCCGTCTTCTTCTTCGGATCGTTCACCCAGGGATAAGGAAACAGCATGGCGAAGAAAAAGACGAAGGCCGGGATCAGATAGGCCTCCGCCCAACTCTTGCAATGCAGCTTCACCATCAGCGAGGTGAGGACGAGCTTGCCTTGCTCCGCGCGCGCCATGAGATGGCGCAGATTGTCGGGGACGTGCTCGACATCGGCGTCGGTGAGCCACAGATAATCCGGCGATCCAGCGACCGCGACACCCTGGCTCACCGCCCACAGCTTGCCGGTCCAACCCGGGGGACGCGGCGCGCCGCTCATCACGGTCAGCCGCCCGGCACCCGGCAGCGCGCGCGCCGCATCGGCGGTGTCATCGCTGCTCTGATCGTCCACCAGGATGATCTTGAAGTCGCCGGGATAGTCCTGCGCCAGCAGGCTGCCGATGCTACGCGCGACGACGTCGGCTTCGTTGCGCGCCGGCACCACCGCGACGACGGACGGCCATGAGGCGGGCGCGGGCGGCGCGTTCACGTCGTCGCGCTCGCCCATCACCCAGAACATGCCGCGTCCGGCGAGCAGATAGAGCCAGATGGCGACGGGAATGAGGGCGAGAAGCGCGATCACTTGATGTAGCCCGCCTGGCGGAACCAGGTCACCGCGTCCTGGATGGCGCCGGCATAGGGACGCGTGCTGAAGCCGAGCTCCGCCTTCGCCTTCGCCGACGAGAAGAACATATGATGCCTGGACATGTTGAGCGCGTCGACGGTGAGCATCGGTTCCTTGCCGGTGAAGCGGGCGGCGAGTTCCGCGCCCAGCGCGAGAGGATAGAGCGGCGCGCGCGGCAATTGCAGGCGCGGCGGCTTTCGCCCGGCCAGCGGCGCGATGAGACCGAGCATGTCTTTCAGGCGAACGTCCTCGCCGCCCAGTATGTAGTTCTCGCCGACGCGCCCCTTGTCGAGCGCCAGCAGATGGCCTTGGGCGACGTCGTCGACATGCACCAGGTTGAGGCCGGTATCGACGAAGGCCGGCATGCCGCCATTGGCGGCCTGCACGATGATGCGCCCCGTCGGCGTCGGCTTGACGTCGCGCGGGCCGATGGGCGTCGACGGGCTGACGATGACGCAAGGAAGGCCCTCGCCGATCATGCGCTCGACCAGGCGCTCGGCCACCAGCTTGCTCTTCTTGTAGGCGCCGATGACGGTCTCTTCCGAGTGGCGCGAGGTCTCGTCGACCGCGCGGCCAGGGACCGGTTTCAGCGCGGCGACGCTGGAGGTGTAGACGATGCGCTCGACGCCGACCGCGGCGGCGGCTTCCATGACCGCGCGGGCGCCTTCCAGATTGTTGCGCACGATCTCCTGCGGGTCGCGGGCCCAGATCCGGTAGTCGGCGGCGACGTGGAAGACATGGCGCACGTCCTCCATCGCTTCGATCATCGAGGCGCGGTCGCGCATGTCGCCTTCGAAGACTTCGCAAGCAAAGCCTTCGATATTGGTGCGCACGCTGGTCTTGCGCATCAGCACGCGCACCGTGTCGCCGCGCGCTGCCAGGGCGCGAGCCACGGCGGAGCCGACGAAGCCGGACGCGCCGGTAACGAGGACGCGCTCGCCCATCAGGTCCCGGCCGGATTTGCGAGGGCGCGGCGGCCCTCCATGGCCTGCCAGGCCAGCAGCACAGGCACGCCGATGACGATGTCGCGGGCGCGCTTGAGCAAGGACACCGCCAGGCCGATCTCGGGGCCGAGGCCAAACAGCGGCATGAGGGCCACATAGCCCGCCTCCTGCACGCCGATCGCGGCCGGCACGAACACGGTGGCGCTGCGCAGCGCGGCCAGCAGCGCCTCGATCGCCAGCGCGGAGAAGAAATCGATCCGCCCGCCGATCAGCCGCACGCTGAGCCAGATCAGGCCGCCCGCGGCGATCCAGGACAGCAGATGGATGGTGGAGGATAGTGCAAGCCGGGCCGGCGAATCGTACATCGCCCGCATGCTCTGCGAGAATTCCGCGGTGTGCTTGAGCGCGGCCGGCAAAAAGCGCCCGGCGAGACGCGTCGCCAGCGCGCTGCCGCGCTGCTGCAGCACGACGAAAGCTGCGATGCCGGGCACCAGCAGCAGCGTGCCCAGGATGAGGCCGTCGACATAGGGCGCGGTGGCGGCCGAGCTGCGCAGTTGCGCGATCGCGAGCGCGATGCCGATCAGGATGAAGACGATCTGCGCCATCAGCTCGGTGGTGACGTCGGTTATGGCGCTGGCGAAGGCGAGCGGCGGCGGCACGCCGCGCAGGATCACCGCGCGCGCCCCGATGACGATGCCGCCGAGCTGCGAGAAGGGAAGAAGGTCGCCGGCGCTGTCGCGCGTCTGGCGGCCGATGACGAAGGTGACGAGGTCGCGTGGCGTCGCGCCCGGGATCAACGCGAGCCAGCCGCTGCCCAACAGCGCGACGACAGCGAGACCCGCCACGCAAAGCAAGGCAAAGCCGCCGATGCCGATCGCGGCGACGGCCGCCCAGACCGATTCGAGCCCGATGTGGAACAGCAGCCAGACGAAGAGTGCGAGTCCGACCAGCGCCGCAGCGATGACACCGATCTTCATGGCTCTATGGCTTCGGGAAGAAACAGGTAGCGCTCGGGCTTGACAACCGCTTTTTTGAAATGCGCCAGCGCCGCATGCCGCTCGCTCTCCCTGTCGATCGCCAAGGCAGTCTCAAGCCCTTGCGACTCGCGCAATCGATCTATCACCTCTTGGTACCGAGATCGGAAATGAGGGCCACAACCTATGACCACAAGACGTTTCACCGTGTGAAACTCCTTTGTCTCTGCCGACCGGCGACCAGCCGGCAAATCCAGCCGGTCGGGCAGCCAGACTTGCCTAGGCTTTCCACGCCACGAGCGCAGAGATTCGATGTTCGACCGGCATAGGTTCAGTGGGACATGTTCGTCGAAGCATCTCCATCATCTCATCGTCGAATTGCCGCAATACTTCGGGCGCCATAACAGGCCCCACGCCTTGGCTGGCTCTAACGCGACCGCGCCATCCCTCATGCGTATAGAACAGCGGTGCGATATAGCCGAAAAATTCCCATTGGTTGAACCCAGCCGAGATCAGTTCGTTGGTCCAATCCGGATACCGGAATGTAGAAGGATTTGGCCGCGACGTAGCAGGCGCCAAACGTCGTATGAGTTCGAGCGTCCCCGTCGGCACATTCCCGGGCAGGAAGTGCCATTCAAGCACGGCTATCACGAGCTTTCCCCCCGGCTTCAGCACGCGCATCGCTTCACCGGCAGCTTCGCGCTTGTCGAACCAGTGCCAACAGGTCGCCGCCGTCACAACGTCAAAAGAGCTCTCAGCCAAACCCGTGGCTTCCGCACGCCCCGACACGAATTGCGCATTCAAACCGTCACGACGTGCAGCCGTTCGAGCCTTTTCAAGAAGTGCATCGGACGGGTCCAAGCCCGTGACCAAACAGCCTGCACTGGCGAATTCCAACGCGAACAAGCCCGTTCCGGTGCCGACGTCGAGTATCCGTTGGCCAGGCGTTCCGACGCCCAAGGCCAGCAATTTTTCCATTATCGTTCCTGGAAACCCCATGCGATGGGTCGCGTAATCGCTCGCCGATTTGCCAAAATCGACCGCAGGGCCCGTTACCATCGATGTTCCTCCCACTCATTTGCCGCGCGACAAGTCCACATCAGGCGGCCGCGGCGGGCTTCGGGCCGATGAACCGGCGGAAGGTGCGGATCATGAACGGAACGAGGCGTGGGCGCTTCAGGCGTTTGTCCCAGACGCCGAGGCGACGATCGTTCTCGGCCAGGCACGTATCCATCAGCTTGAAGATGTCGATCTCGTCGCCGCCGAGCTGGCTGGCGCCGTTGACCGTGAAATTGTTGTCCTGCTGGCCGTTGGAGACGTCCGAGGCGATGCCGATGCGCTCGTAAATCAGGAACGCCCAGACGGCGAGCACCTTCAGCTCAAACCAGGGGCGGCGCCACAGCTTCATGTTGCGGCGATACCAGGCGACCCAGTTGACGAAGAAGAGGATGTGGCGGCCTTCCTCGTGCACGACGGGTTCGAACGTGTCGACCAGTTCGGCGGGGAAGAAGCCGGACTGCTTGGCGGTTTCAAACAGACCGAAGGCGAAAAAGCTGTCGATGCATTCGCTGTAGCCGGTGACCATGAAGGCCCATTCGGGATCCTTCGGGCGCGGATAGGCCGGCTCCGGCGCCAGCGTGATGCCATAGGCCTCGACCAGATTGGAGAGCACGTAGCGGTGGCGGCGCTCCTCGAAGCCGTTGAGTTCGACGGCCTTGCGCAACAGGGGATCGCCGACCAGCTCGGCATAGGTGCAGACATTGAGGCCGGCGCGATTCTCGGTTTGCACCGCGATGTCCCAGATCGGCAGCGCGGTGATGCGCGCCTTCGTCGCGTCATCGAGCTTGGGCCAGTCGATCACGGCCGGGCGGTAGGGGTTGAAGCTGTCGAGCAGCGTCTTGCAGAACAGCCGCTTGTGCTCCTCCGAGCCCCAGCGGATGCGCCCCTCCGGCACGGCGGGGCCGGTGGCTGTGATTTCGGGGAATGTCAGTGCGGTCATGGGATAGGTCCGGCGGCCAAGTCTCGAATATGGGGGCGGGTGTACAGGCCGCCAAGCGTCAAGGCAATTGAGCAATGGTTACAGGAGGTTACGAAGGCGGTATGAGGCGGACATGCATACGCAACCTGAAGCTCTCCAAACAATTGTTCGATAGGTGTTCCGGTATTACGATCGCGGAATGCGCTACGTGCTTGAAGATGTCGAAGTGAAGGACGTGTCGGGCGAGATCGAGCGACGCGGCGTGAAGGCCGACCGGCGCGTGCGGGTAACCGTCGAGACGCTGGAGGATCTGCCGCTGGCAGCCTTGGCCGAGAAAGGGCGTGCCTTCGCCTTTTTGGCCGACGAGCCTGATCTCTATTCGAAGTCGAGTTAGATGGCACCTTCGAGCAGCGATCGGAATTAGTTTCAACCATCAATGACCGGAAAGCTGAGCGCATTCCTCCAGGGTATTTTTAGGACAGCGCTTCAAAATATAATCGAAACTTTCTGAAGCGTCTCGGAGCGTAGAACGGTCGATCCAAACATAAACTTGTATATTGCCGGAGGCGTCTTCCAGGCGAATCTCGTTTCCGACATAGGAAATTCTTACGCGTTTAATGTCTCGATGACCGCCAGGACAATAATCTTCCGACTCGTCGGCCGAGAAATGAAACGCGCACCCATAACCTGTGGAATCGTACCAAAACCCCAATATCCCAGTTGCCGATTGCGCTGCGCCAGAGAAGGACGGCCACAGAGCTGTGAGAAGCACGATGGCAAGAATCTTGAGCCCAGTATTGGTTCTAGCAGCGGCTAAAATATTCACGACACATTCCTCATCAAATCTAGCATTAAGTTTATCATGGGAAACTGGCAGATAACTCAAAAATCCGCGAACCCACCCTTGGCGATGGCGGAGTTGCGGGAGGCTTCGATGACGCGGGGCGCGATCAACGCGGCGAATTCTTCGGCGTAGCGGTAGCTGGGGGCGACGCCGGGGTATGGGCCGGTCGCGGGGTGCAGATAAATCTCGCTGAGACCTTCGGGGAGGTTTTCGATCAGGCCGAGCACGCGCCCTGCCGTCATGGCGCCGGACCAAGCCAGGCCGAAGACCTGGTCGGGGACGCGCAAGCCGGCCCGGCGGAACCGCGCGCGCGACAGCCTCGCCCAGGGCGCCGTGACATAGGCGGGCGAGAGCTTCGTGCCCGGCTCGGCCCTGGCGAGAATGCCGTGCGGCTCCAGCGGCACGCGGATCGCGCGCATGCCGTATTTCTTTCCCACGCGCAGGATTGTCGACGCGATCGTCGGGTGCAGGTGGAAATGCTTGTGGGTGTTGACGTGGTCGAGATCGAGACCGGTGGCGCGGAAGGCATCGAACTGCGCCTCGATCTCGATTTCGAGTTGGCGGCGCACGGACGGGAAGAAGAACATCTTCGCCGCCGCGCGCGCCATGTCGCCGCGGAAATTGCCGGACGCATCGACCAGGTCGGGGACGGCGGACGCGGGAAGCGTCGGCTTGCCCTCGACGAGAACCAGATGAAGCCCGACGCGCAGGCGCGGCATTGCCTTCGCTCTGGCGGTCGCGTCGGTCGCCGCCGCGCCCGACACCATCAGGCTTGCGGCGGTGAGAATGCCGTCCCGGTGGCCCTGCTCCACCGCGTCGTTCACCTGGATCGCGGCGCCGAAATCGTCCGCCGTGACGATGAGTTTTTTCATGGGCCAACAACACAAAAACTGTCATGGCCCGCGACTGCGGGCCACCCAGGTGACACCGCACGAATCTCGCAGGATTGCGCTCCGTTCAATTCTTCAAATCCACAGAATGTCATCAACTGGGTGGCCCGCAGTCGCGGGCCATGACAATTGGGGAATTACGAGACAATCATGTCTTCGCGGTTGCGCAGGAACTGGAAGAATTCCACGCCCTCGCGCAGGCGGCGCACCAGCATGTCGCGGCTGGTCAGCATTTCCTTGACGATCTCCATGATCTTCGAGGGGCGGAAATAGAACTTCTTGTAGAAGTCCTCCACCGAATTGAAGATCTCGGTGTGGCCGAGATTGGGATAGCTCAAGGGCGCGATCTGTGTGCCGTCGTCAGTCAGCAGGTCGACGTCGGAGGCGAACCAGCCGTTCTCCTTGGCCTGTTTGTAGAGGAAGGTGCCGGGATAGGGCGCGGCTAGCGACACCTGGATGGTGTGCGGGTTCACTTCCTTGGCGAAGGCCAGCGTCTCCTGGATGGTCTCGCGGGTCTCGCCGGGCAATCCCAGGATGAAGGTGCCGTGCACGACGATGCCGAGCTCATGGCAATCCTTCGAGAAACGCTTGGCGACGGGGACCAGAAGGCCCTTCTTGATGTTGTGCAGGATCTGCTGGTTGCCGGACTCGTAGCCGACCAGCAGCAGGCGCAGGCCGTTCGCCTTCATCACTTCGAGCGTCTTGCGCGGCACATTGGCTTTGGCGTTGCACGACCACACGACGTTGAGGGGGCCCAGCGCTCTTGCGAGCTGTTCGACGCGGTCGTGATTGTCGGTCAGCGTGTCGTCGTCGAAGAAGATCTCCTTCACTTGCGGGAAATTCTCCTTGACGTACTTCACATCCGCCACGACGCGGTCGATCGACATGAAGCGGTATTTGTGCCCGCCGATGGTCTGCGGCCACAGGCAGAAGGTGCAGCGCGATTTGCAGCCGCGCCCGGTGTACCAAGACATGTAGGGATGCAGCAGGTAGCCGCCGAAATACTTCTCGACCTTGAGCTGCTTGTAGAGCGGCAGCACGGACGGCAGCTTGTCCATGTCGACCAGGATTTCGCGCTCGGGATTGGTGACGATCTCGCGTGCCGCGTTGCGCCAGGTCAGGCCCGTGATGGTCGACCAGTCGGCGCCTTCGGCCAGTTCCTTGATCGTGAAGTCGTATTCGTTGCGGGCGACGAAATCGAGCGCGCTGCAGGCTTGCATGCTCTCGATCGGCTCGACCGCGACCTTGGCGCCGATGAAACCGATCTTGGCGGCGGGATTGAGGGCGCGGATCATGGTCGCCGTCTTGCAGTCCGACTTGAAGCTGGGCGTCGAGGTGTGGATGACGATCAGTTCATGCGCCTTGACGTCCTCCTCGATGTCCTTGAACGACAGATTGTGCGGCGGGGCGTCGATCAGCTTGGAGCCGGGCACCATGGCCGCGGCCTGGGCCAGCCAGGTGGGGAACCAGAACGACTTGACCTCGCGCTTCATCTGGTAGCGCGCGCCGGCGCCGCCGTCATAGCCGTCAAAGGACGGGGCCTGCAGAAAAAGCGCTTTCATACCGAACCTCTATAACTGCGACATGGCGCCCGAGGCCTGAACCTCGAAGCGGCTGCCGCGCCAGCGCACCTTCTGGCCGAAAAACGACGCCAAGAAAACCACGATGGATATAATGTCCCGCACCGGCATCAGCCAGAGCGGGCCTGAGGCCGCGCCAAAGGCCTTTTCCACACGGAACTTGAGGATTAAACGCGCCAAAAGCGCCACAGCGACGGCGGCAATCGGCAGCGGGCCGGTTCCCAGCAGCGCCAGGCCAAGCAGTGCCAGCGGGAAGGGATGGGTGATGACGGTTCCCGCATGCGACCAGGGCCGGATGACCCGGACCGTGCGGCTCCAGCGCAGTTCATGGCTGAACAGATCGCGCAAATTGTCCTCGCTGCAGCGATGACGGACGGCGAGCGGCAGGACGCCGACGCGTCGGCCGGAATCGCGAATGGCGCGGCCGATCTCGTAATCGTCGGCCAGATAATTGGCAAAGGCCTCGAAGCCGCCGATTTGCTCGAGCGTGCCCCGGCGAAGCGCGATAGTCGAACCGAGACAGGCGTCGGCGACACCCCACCAGCTGCCGAACACCATGTTGGGCAGGAAGTCGTAGCTGGTGCCCATGGCGGCGAGCGTCGACCAGGCACCGGCGCCGGGCCGGCCGGTATAAGGGCACGTCACTGCGCCGATGCCCGGCTGCAGCAGCGCGCCGACCACGCGCTTGAGATAATCGCGCGGCACGGCGATGTCGCTGTCGCTGAGCACCACGATGCCGTGTTTGGCGCGCTCGGCCATGTTGATCAGGTTGGAAACCTTGGCATTGGAGCCATAGTGGCGCGGATCGATCACCAGTTCCATGTCGATGCCGGGGTGGCGCGCCATCAGGTGGCGGACCACGGCAATGGCGGGATCGGTTTCGTCCTGCACGCCGAAGACGATCTGGATCGGCGCCGGATAGTCCTGGCGCAAAAACGTGTCGAGGTCTTCCTCGAGGCCGGGCTGGTCGAAATGCAGCGGCTTCAGGAGAGTGACGGGCGGCAACTCGGGCGCGGCAGGCATGCGCTCCGAGGCAAAGCGGCCGACGATGCTGGCGGCCAGCAACGCGTAAAACGCGCCCGCCAGCGACAGGGCAACAAGAAGCCAGCCTAAGGTCTGCACCAGCAAATGCACGTTGCGCTCCGGACGTCCCAGCCCCCGCCGAGACAGACCCCCATAACATCGCATTTTCGGACGGGTTAGTGAAATCTGCGCCAGATACGCGGTTAAGCCTGTTGCCGGATCACGGCAGTGTCAGACCATTGTTCCGTATGGAGATTTCGGCGGGAACTCCGTCCAGCAGCACGGACAGAAAGGCATGGCCGAACGGGGTTTTACCCGGCACGGTGAGACGCACGGTCGTGGTGCGGGGCCTCAGATCCAGCGGTGCCTCCAGCGCGGGAACCACGACGGAGGCCAGTGTCGCACCCGGTTTGGGCTGCAGGGCGAGGCGGCCGGGCGGCGTCGCGGCACCGCCCAGATTGTGCAGCGTCACCGTGATCGTGCGGCCGTCGATACGCACGTCGGAGGGACCGAAGGCGATGTCCGGCAGCGGGCCGGCAGGCGGGGCAGCTTTCTCAAGCGTGAACTCCAAGACGATCGCCTTGTGGGCCGGAAAGAAAATTCCGGCGTCGCGGGCGCGCCCGAAGCCGATCGTGACGGCCTTGGGTTTTCCGTCGATGATGTCGTCATTGTTGGCATCGTCGCCCCAACGCATCGACCATGTGCCGGGCGCGACGTTCTGGCCGGTCATCACTGCGTTGATGGTCTTGGCGGTAAGATTGTAACCGATCACCTTGAAATGCGTCGGCGAGGCGTCGCGGATCAGGATCGCGACATTCTCGGCGGCGGTGGGCGCGCCGGCGAAACGCCAGCTGACGAGATGGCCGGGATATATCTGGTTGCGGCGCAGCGCCATGCCGCCGAGACGCGAGCGCTGCAGCAGGTCGCTGAACAGCTCGACGCGGTCCGACCACAGCTCGCCTTCGGTCACCATGTACATGCGATTGAGATCGGTGGTGATCTCGCTGGTGTAGAGATCGGCGAGATAGTGCTTGTCGCCCGTCATCTGCCAGGCGATGAAGCGGTCGAAATCGGCGGGACGGGCACCGCTGTCGCGCGCCTCGCCGCCCTTGCCGGCGTCGGCGGCGTGCGCCAGGTCGCGGCCCCAGCTCTCGCGCTTGTTCAAGAGCTCCAGCGCGTTCGCGTTGAGCAGCGACAAGGCGCCGTGATCGCCTTTACCGACGACGCTTTCGATGGGCGCGAGATATTTGACGTCCTGCGTCCAGCTGTAAGCCGTCCACAGCAACTGCACGATGCCAGCCAGGCCGTTGCTGCCGGGCGTCAGCGTGCCGCGCGCCTCGTCGGTCAGCGAATTGATGTCTTCGGGGAAGACGGTTTCGCCCTTCTCGTTCTTCCTGCCATGGGCGAGATAGGAATCGGCGAGCGCGATGACGAGCCTCTTGATCGTGGGATTGCCGTTGTATTCGGCCAGCAGGATGCCGGGGTGCAGGATCAGGTAGGAGTAGGGCTTGCTCCAGGCCCACGGCCCTTCGCGCACGACCCGCGTGCCGCTGAACAGGCTGGACAGGATGTGCGTGTGACCCGCGCCGACCGTTCCTGTGATCGATGCATAACCGCGCGCCGTGTCCATCAGCCGCTCGATGGCTTTGGGATCGCCGCCGGCGAGGTAGGCATCCTCGCTGCGCGCGTTGATGCCTTCCTCGTAGGAATGCAGCTGGTCGGTCAGGATCGTGCCCAGTCCGTTGGTGATCATGCCGTTGCGGTCGACGGCATCGGTGAGCAGGTCGAGCGAGCGCTTGATCTTGTCCGGCTCGTCGCCCATCAGCGCCAGCGGCGGCCATTGCTCGGTCAGATCGTCGTCGTCGGAAATGCCGCCGCCGAAATCGCCATAGGCGACCTGCCGATGATCGATCCACCAGTCGATGAACTGGCGCACCAGTTTCAGGTCCTGCACCTGGCGCGCGGCCCACAGCGGCACGCCCTTGGGCACCGGCGGCAGCGCCACCGCCGGCCAGCCCGCCTCGGGACTGACCTCGGCCCAGTATTGATGCGCTACGACATTGCCGGGATCGGCGCGGAAGAGATCGGCGATCTCGCGGGTGAAGCGTTCGAAGCGGGCGAATAGGCGGCTCGACGTGTGTTCTTCGACGAAGAAGGCGAAATTGTCGCGCATCTGCGCAAAGCGGTCGGCAATGTGCTCGGGCAAGGCCTTGTCGCGCGGCTTGAAGATCAGGCGGATATGGGCGCCGTCGAGCGACGCGGGCGAGAAGCCGCCGCCGGCCGCGGCGATGGTGAGATAGAGGCTGACGTCCGGCGGCAGCAACCGGTCGCGGGTGTCGAGCCACAGCGTGCGCGCCTCGCCCGGCTTCACCGAGACGGAGATGTCGAGCAGATTGCGCGCCGGCCAGATCGGATCCTTGATCTGGATGTTGAGCGGCAACAGGCCGCCATGCGTCGGCTTGACGGCCATCGCCGGCAGATCGATCGCGATGCCGTCGAGGCCGGCATCCATGTTCTGCCAGCCATAGCCGTAATGGCTTTGCGCATTGCCGGCGCGTGGGCTGCGCAGGTCGGCGGGGATCAGCACGTGCACGATCGGCAGCGATGGCGCGGCGGCGGGCGGGCGCGGCGCGCCGGCTGCGCCGTCGGGAAGCGCGACGACCGTAGCGCGCTCGTCGGCGGCGAAACGGCCCTTGACGAAATCGGCCAGCGTGTCGAGCGTCGGATAGGCGTGGGGATCGGCGCCGGCCCTGATCGTGTAGCTGAGCCCCTGCGCGTTGGCGGGCGGCCCACCGGCGGCGATGTTGTAGGCCTGCAATTCCTGGATCGGCGATTCCGGCACCGCATTGTCGAAGCGCAGCTTGCCGCCGGTCAGCGCGGCGAAGTCGTGCGTGCTGCGTTCAAGGCCGGCGGGGCGCGCGGCGAGAAGATGCTCCGCCCCGGTTGCGGGGATATAGGTCAGCGTGCCGTTTGCGCTGCCCTGGAACTCCAGATGGTTCCACCTCTCGTTCGGCAGCGTGAAGGTGACCGCCCTGCCCCCTTCGACATAGACGTTCCAGTCCGGCAGTTCGAAATAATCGTGGCGGCCGGGAATGGTGGAACGGTTGTAGACGCCCGGCCAGGTAGTCTCGGGAATGCCGTCATTGGCCCCCATCATGCGCTGCTTGAGATCGCGGGCATCGCTGAATTCGATTCTGCGGATCACGGTCGACGCGGCGGCGAGATACAGCGGCGGCGCGCCGGTCCAGCCGTAACGCTGCCACCACTCGCCCCGCCAGCGCCCATCAGAAAGGTCGCGCAGCGGCGCGGGATCGCTCGCCAGGTCTTTGTCCTGCGCCAAGGCGGCGATGTTCGCCGGCGCCAGCATGTGATCGTAGATCGAGAGTTCGTCGACATCGCCGCCGCGCATGTACTGGTAGGCCGTCTGCACCTGCATCGGCGAGATGGTGCGCGAATGCGGCCCGAACTGGTCGAGCGCGGTGTCAAGGGCGGCGGCGCCGTCCTTCTGCGCCACCAGCACGCCGTTGACATAGAAGCGGATGCCGGCGGTTTCGTCCCAGCTGAGCGCGATGTGAACCCACTCCTCCGGCTTGGGCAGCGTCGGCAGCGTGTAGGAGACGCGCACCCGCGCCAGGCTGGCGTCCGTCACCATCGCGTCGAAGCCGTGGCCGTTGTAGTCGATGCGCAGCCAGGTCATGTCCCACGAGGTGTGATCGCCATAGCCGACGCGGAAGATCGGAAACTCGCCCTTGCCCAGCGGCGTGCGGGCGCGCCACAGGAAAGCGAGCGTGCCGCGCTGCGCGTAGATGTTGCCCGGCGCAGCCCAAGAGATCACGCCGTCGTCGGCAAGCTGGAGATAGCTTCCCTGCGGCCCGCTGGGAACGACCGGCGCACGGTCTGCGATGTTGGGTGCGGCGATACCGCGTGCCACATCCGCGGCTTGGCCGTGGTCGAAGTTGAGGTGGAACAGGAGGCCGGAGTCGCCGGCCGGCGCGGCCGACGCGCCGATGCCGAACAGGCAAATGCCGAGCGCCACACCGCGCACAATTCCCTGCCCTGTCCGCATCGTTCCCATCCCGGATTTTGCGGATGGTAACCGGTGTCAACGGCGGTGAAAAGGTACAGATAGGTCTGGATTGTGCCGCTCAGTTAAGATCGGTGCAGTTTTGGTTGGCGCACCATTTGTTGCGGACAATTTCCATGAACTTTTCGCAGACATCGAAGCTGCCGCCGCGCCACTCCACATAGGGCATGAGCTCCGACGAGCGGGCGCCATAGAATCCGGTATAGACCACAACCGGAATGTCCGTCCCGTCTGGCGCCGTGTGGCAAACAGCGATGAGAGGATAGTTGATCGAGTCCTTGTAGAAACAGATCGTCAATTTTCCGGTGCGCTTTGGGTGCTTGTTGGCCCGGTTGCGAATGTCCAGCAGCCTGCCGGCGTCGACGATGAGCTCCGATGTGAATTTCTCCAAGGCGCGGTCGGTATAGGCGTCCTTCCAGCGGTTTTCGCAACTGCCGCAGTCTCGCGGGTCCATCAGCAGGATGTTCACATTGACCCCTTTGAGGACACAGTTCTCAAGGGCATGGGTGAACAGCGTGCTGTATTCCATGAACGTATTCATATAATAGATCGTTGTTCCCGGACCGGCCTCGGTGAGCAGACGGGGAAAGATGCTGTCGGGCGCGAAAAGCTTTTGGTCGGAGTCACCGCCGACGGTTTGCCCGACCACCCGCATGAAGCCGAAATTCTCGCGCGCGATCCTGTATGCGCCATAGCCTTCCAAGCCCTTCACGGACCGCTCGACGCGGTCCGATACCGTCGCGATTTGCTTTTGCACCGGTAACAGCAGTCCCAGCCGATCGTAAAACGTCAGACAAAGCGAGATCATGACCGCGGTCAGCAGCGCGCCGTTGGCCTCGGGCAGATCGAAATGAGCCGCGGTAAAATAAGCAGCCGCAAGGCACACTGCTAAAAGCACGATTATCGCGACGTCTTTTGCCGAGTACCGGCTTTGTATTCGGCTAATAAGCCGGTCGATCCAATCCTTTTCCTGCATCGCGTCCCCCGAAGCCGACCGTTTGCGATGGCGCAACCTTGAGTTGCCACCCCAGTGGAACTTAACAGAACAAGGGGGCGTCAAATCAAGACGTGTTTCGCACGAATTTACGTCGACGGACCGCCCAAAGACCTTACGCGTCGAACATGATCACCGATCGGGCGACCTCGCCGCGCTTGAGTTCGGCGAAGGCCTCGTTGATCTGTTCCAGCTTGATGCGCTGGCTGATCATGTCGTCGAGCTTGAGCTTGCCCGACAGGTAGAAGTCGATCAGCCGCGGCATGTCGATGGGAAAACGGTTGGAGCCCATCGCCGAACCCTGGATGCGGCGCTCGCCCAGGAACGCGAAGCCGTCGAGCTCGATCTTGGTGCCGAGCGGGATCATGCCGATGACGTTGGCCGTGCCGCCGCGGTTCAGCATGCGGAACGCCTGTTCCGCCGTTGCCTTAAGGCCAATCGCCTCGAAGGAGTGGTGCACGCCGCCCTTGGTCATCTCCATGACCTGCGCGACCGGATCGCCGTCCTTGGCGTTGATCACGTCGGTGGCGCCGAAATGCTTGGCGAGGTTGAGTTTGGTGCCATTGACGTCGATGGCGATGATGCGCCCGGCGCCGGCGATGGCCGCGCCGTTGATCGCCGCCAGGCCGACGCCACCGCAGCCGATCACCGCGACGGTCTCGCCGGGGCGGACAGCTGAGGTCTGGATCACCGCGCCGACGCCGGTCGTGACGCCGCAGCCGATCAGCGCCGCACGGTCGAGCGGCATGTCCTTGCGCACCGCCACGCAGGCGTGCTGGTGCACCAGCATCTGCTCGGCGAAGGACGACAGGTTGAGGAATTGGTTGATCGCCTTGCCGTCCTGCGTCAGGCGCGGCGCGTCGCCCTGCTGGCGGCGCACTTCGGGGCTCTGACAACGCGACATGTGCCCGCCGAGGCAGTGCTCGCAATGACCGCAGAACACCGAAAGACAGGTGATGACATGATCGCCGGGCTTGCAGGTGCGCACTTCGCTGCCGACCTGTTCGACGATGCCGGCGGATTCGTGGCCGAGGACGACCGGCACCTGCGCGGGGTACGACCCCTCGATGAAATGCAGGTCGGAATGGCAGACGCCGGCAGCGACGGTGCGGATCAGAACCTCGTTGGGTCCAGGCTTGTTGATCTGAATGTCTTCGATTGCGAGTGGTTTTCCCACTTCGCGCAGGACAGCGGCTTTCATGTGTTTCTTCCCCTTCGGTGTGTTTCTTACAAAACGGTGTCATGGCCCGCGAATGCGGGCCACCCAGTTGAAACCGTGTTGGTGTTGACCAATTTCGCTGTACTATTCTTTCAAGTTCGGAGCTTGTCGTCACCTGGGTGGCCCGCATTCGCGGGCCATGACAGTTGAGTTAGTTCCCCCCGTCGATATTGACCTTCTGGCCGTTGGCGTAGGGGTTCGCGTCGGACACCAGGAACGTCACCACTGCCGCGACGTCCTCCGGCACGCTGACGCGGCCGAAGGGCGAGTTGGCGTCGAGCTTGTGGATGTCGCCGCCGGTGATCGCCTTGGTCAGGCGGATGCCCATTTCGGTCACGGTGAGACTCGGCGCCACGATGTTGGTGCGGATGCCGTTCTTCCGCTCTTCCTTCGCCAGCGTCAGCGCCAGCGCCTCCATCGCCGCCTTGCCCATATTGTAGGGCGCGCCGTTGGCGGCGTTGCCGCGCGTCGCCACCGAGGAAATCATGACGATGTCGCCGCGCTTTTCCTTGCGCATCTGCGGCACGACCAGCTTGCACAGATAGTGCGGCGCGAAGGCGTGGACGCGGATGACGCGCTCCATCTCGGCCGGGTCGGTGTCGGCGACGGACTGGCCGCGGCTGGCGATGCCGGCATTGTTGACCAGGATTCCGATGGCGCCGAAATCCTTCAGCACGTCGGCGACCATGGCGACGTCTTCGTCCCAGTTCTCGACTGAAGCGGAATAGGCCTTTGCCTTGCGCCCGAACCTCTCGATGGCTGCGACGGTTTCCTTCGCGGCGCCTTCGTCGCGGCGATAATTGATCGCGACATCCGCACCGGCCTCGGCGAGGCTGAGCGCGATGGCGCGTCCGATGCCGCGCCCGCCGCCGGTGACGAGCGCGACTCTTCCGTCCAATGAGACTTTCATTTTCTTTTCTCTCCTAAAGCAAAACTGTCATCCCCGGCGAGCGGCGCCCACTTCGGGCGACGCGAGGGAAGGGGACCCAGGATAAGACGCATCTCCGACGTTGCAGAAAACGGCTCGATCAAATTCTTCGGCACTGTCCAGATTTCTTATCCTGGGTCGCCTTCCCTCGCCGCGCGAAGGGCGCGGCTCGCCGGGGATGACAACTATGTGTTGGTGTATACCGGCTTCCTCTTTTCCAGGAACGCCGTCATGCCCTCGCGGACATCGTTGGTCTGGGCGCACAGGATCTGGTTGCGGTCTTCCATGTTGATCGCGGCTTCCAGGCCCTGCGCGTCGACGCTCATGTTGAGGCATTCCTTGGTCAGGCGCAGGCCGAGCGGCGCGGTCGTCAGCATCTCTTCGAGATACGGCTCGGCGGCTTTCGCCAGATCGGCGTCCGGCACGACTTCGGATACCAGACCGACGCGCAACGCGCGCTCGGCGTTGATGAAGCGGCCCGTCAGCATCAGCTCCGACGCCACCGAAACCCCGACCAGGCGCGGCAGGAAATAGGAGACGCCGATGTCGCAGGCCGACAGCCCGATGCGGATGAAGGCGGCGTTCATGCGCATGCTTTGCCCCGCGATGCGGATGTCCGAGGCGAGCGCCAGCGCGAAGCCGCCGCCGCAAGCGGGGCCTTGGACCAGGGAAATGATCGGCTGGCCGCAGCGGCGCATGCGCAGGACAATCTCGCTGATGCGGCGCTGGCCCAGCAACCCGCCATCCGGCCCGCCGACATTGGCCCCTTGCGAGTTCCGCCGCGCGCCGGACTGCTTGAGGTCCAGCCCCGCGCAATAGGCGCGCCCAGCGCCGCGCAGCACCACGATCCGCACCGAGCGGTCGAAATAGAGCTTGCCAAAATAGTCCAGCAATTCGTCCACCAGCACGCTGTTGAGCGAGTTGAGCGCTTCGGGCCGGTTCATCGTCACCCAGTCGACGGCACCCTTCTTTTCGATTAGCAGCGTCTCGTAGGACTGGGACATGGACGGTCTCCGGCGCGGGAAAGCGGGCAACATTACATCGCCTATTCCTCTTTGCAGCACGCGAAATGTGCTTGGCGTCGGGGAAGCTTTTCACCGTCCTGCGGGGGTGTTACGAACGCTGCGAGACCCCAGCAAATTTAGGCGTTCCCATGCGAACCATCGGCCATTTCATCAACGGCGCAAACGTGGCGGGCACCTCCGGCCGCTTCGGCGACATCTTCAATCCGGCGACCGGCGAGGTGCAGGCGCGCGTCGCGCTGGCCTCCAAGGCTGAGATGCGCCAGGCGGTGGAGATCGCGCAAGCCGCGTTCCAGCAATGGTCGGCGGTCAATCCGCAGCGCCGCGCCCGCGTCATGTTCAACTTCAAGGCGTTGGTCGAGAAGAACATGGATGCGCTGGCGCATATGCTGTCGTCCGAGCACGGCAAGGTGATCGCGGACTCCAAAGGCGACATCCAGCGCGGCATCGAGGTGATCGAATTCGCCTGCGGCATCCCGCATCTGTCCAAGGGCGAGTATACCGAGGGCGCGGGGCCGAGCATCGACATCTATTCCATGCGCCAGCCGCTCGGCGTCGTCGCCGGCATCACGCCGTTCAACTTCCCGGCGATGATCCCGATGTGGATGTTCGGCGTCGGCATCGCCTGCGGCAACACCTTCATCTGCAAACCGTCGGAGAAGGACCCCAGCGTGCCGATGCGCCTGGCCGAACTGATGATGGAAGCGGGCGCGCCGGCCGGCGTGCTGCAGGTCGTCAACGGCGACAAGGAAGCGGTGGATGCGATCCTGACCGATCCGGACATCCAGGCGGTGAGCTTCGTCGGATCGTCGGCCATCGCGCATTACGTCTATTCGACGGGCACCGCGCACGGCAAGCGCGTGCAGGCGATGGGCGGCGCCAAGAACCACGCCATCATCATGCCGGACGCCGATCTCGACCAGGTGACCAACGAGCTGATCGGCGCGGGCTACGGCTCGGCCGGTGAGCGCTGCATGGCGATCAGCGTCGCGGTGCCGGTGGGCGAGAAAACCGCCGAGGCGCTGGTCGCCAAGCTGAAGCCGCGCGTCGAAAGCCTGCGCGTCGGCATCCCCACCGATCCCGACGCCGATTACGGCCCGCTGGTGACCGCGGTGCACCGCGACAAGGTGAAGGCCTATATCGACCAGGGCGTCGCGGAAGGCGCCCAGCTTCTGGTCGACGGGCGCGGCTTTACCATGCAGGGCTATGAGAAGGGCTTCTATCTCGGCGGCTCGCTGTTCGATCACGTCAAGCCGGAGATGAAGACTTATCAGGAAGAGATATTCGGACCGGTGCTGCAGATCGCCCGGGCGAAGGATTTCGACGAGGCGCTGTCGCTGCCCAGCAACCACCAATACGGCAACGGCGTCGCCATCTTCACCCGCGACGGCGATGCGGCACGCGAGTTCGCGTCGAAAGTGAAAGTCGGCATGGTCGGCATCAACATCCCGATCCCGGTGCCGCTGGCCTATCACACCTTCGGCGGCTGGAAACGCTCGGCCTTCGGCGACGTCAACCAGCACGGGCCGGAAGGCGTGCGCTTCTACACCCGCGTCAAGACGGTAACCGCGCGCTGGCCCAAAGGCGGCGTGCGCGAGAAGGCGGACTTCAACATCCCGACCATGAAGTAAGGCGCAATGGCCTCGGCCCTCGACAGGTTGTTCGTCCTGCCGTTCTCGGACGCGCGGCTGCGTGAAGCGATCGACACGCATCTGCGCTTCCGCTCCGTCGACGCCATCCGCGCGACCTTGAGCGAGAACAACTCGCACATCACACAGAAGTCCGGAGCGTTGCTGGCGGCGCAGGCGATCTTTATCGTGGTGGACACCTACGGCATCGATCACGGTTGGCCGCGCCTGGCCGTGGTGGTGTCGGTGCTGGCGCTCATCCTTTCGGCGCTGATCGTGATGATCAACCTGCGCACTGTTTACATGGAAGCGCCGCCGAACGTGAGCGACGCCGCGGAGCTGGAGCGCGCGTCGCTGTTTCAGATCGGAAAACTGGCTGCGTCGCGCGGAGCCAGTTTCAACACGGCGCTCTATCTGACGTTCCTGTCGGTCATCCTGATGGGTTTCGGCGCCATCGACGCGGCAATGGGTTGGGCATGAGCGGCGAACCCGAAATCCTGTTCGAGAAGCGCGGCGCGGTGGGTCTCATCACCCTCAACCGGCCCAAGGCGCTGAACGCGCTGACCTACGACATGGCGATGGCCATGCGCAACGCGCTCCGCATATGGGAGCGCGAGGAAAATGTGAAGACTGTCGTCATCCAGGGCGCCGGTGAGCGCGCCTTTTGCGCTGGCGGCGATATCCGCTGGCTGTACGACAACGGCAAGGCCGGCATGCCGTGCACCGTGGAATTCTACCGTCACGAATATCTGCTGAATGTGCTGATCAAACACTATCCCAAGCCCTATGTCGCGCTGTTGCGCGGCTTCGTCATGGGCGGCGGGGTCGGCGTCTCGGTGCATGGCAGCCACCGCATCGCCGACGAGAGCATGCTGTTCGCCATGCCCGAGACCGGCATCGGCCTGTTTCCCGATGTCGGCGGCAGCTATTTCCTGCCGCGCTGCCCGGGCGAGATCGGGATGTATCTGGGGCTGACCGGCGCGCGGCTGAGGACGGCGGATGCGCTTTATGCCGGCGTGGCGACGCATTTCGTGCCGGCGGGCAAGCGCGAGGCGCTGCTGTCCGCGATGGCGGACGGCAAGGTGCCCGACATGGCGATGCAGGGGCTTTGCGAAACCGTGCCGGACGTCTTCCTGACCGAGCATCGCGAGAAGATCGACCGGATATTCGGCGGCGGCTCCGTCGAGGACATTCTGGCGGCGCTCGACGCCGATCGCACGGACTGGGCGGCGGATGCGGCCAAGACCATCCGAACCAAATCCCCGACCGCGACCAAGCTGGCATTCCGGCAGATCCGCGAGGGCGCGAAATTGAGCTTCGACGACTGCATGCGGATGGAATTCCGCATGGTCACCCGCGTCATCGCGGGCCACGAGTTCTACGAAGGCGTCCGCGCCACCATCATCGACAAGGACGGCGCGCCGAAGTGGCAGCCCGCGACGCTGGCCGAGGTGAGCGACGCCGACATCGACGCGTATTTTGCACCCTTGGGCGAGGGGGAACTCCCGCTGTAACCCCATTTCGTCATGGGCGGCCTTGAGCCGCCCATCCAACTCGGGGCGCCGCCGGACGGACGTGATAGAGTCTTTGGCGCGCGGACGCGCGCCGGATGGATGGGCGGGGCAAGTCCGCCCATGACGGTTTTTATTTCGGGAGGATCACCGTGACCACCATCGCATTCATCGGTGTCGGAAACATGGGCGGGCCGATGGCGCGCAACCTGCTCAAGGCACAGGACCAGGTGCGGGCCTTCGACGTCAGCCCGGCGGCGCTGGGGTCCGTCATAGACGCCGGCGGCAAGCAGGCCGCCACAGCGCTCGACGCGGTCAAGGATGCCGACGTCGTCGTCACCATGCTGCCGGCGGGGACGCATGTGCGCTCGGTCTATCTCGAGGACGCCAGCATCCTCACCGCGGCGCGCAAGGACGCACTTCTGATCGACTGCTCGACCATCGACATCGACTCGGCGCGCGCCGTGCATGTGGCGGCGCAGAAAGCGGGCTTCGATTTCCTCGACGCGCCGGTGTCGGGCGGCGTCGGCGGCGCGGAGGCCGGCACGCTCGCCTTCATGTGCGGCGGCAGCGACGCCGCCTTCGCGCGGGCAAAACCGATTCTCGAAAAGATGGGCAAGCGCATCGTCCATGCCGGCGGGCCGGGCGCCGGCCAGGCGGCGAAGATCTGCAACAACATGCTGCTGGCGATCTCGATGATCGGCACCTGCGAAGCCTTCGCGCTGGGCGAGAAGCTGGGGCTGGAGCATCAGAAGTTGTTCGACATCATGTCGGCGGCGTCGGGCCAGTGCTGGTCGCTTTCGACCTATTGTCCGGTGCCGGGACCGGTGCCGACGGCGCCGTCCAACCGCGACTACGCCGGCGGCTTCGCCACCGCGCTGATGCTGAAGGATCTCAAGCTCGCCCAGGCCGCGGCCTCAGGCGCCGGCGCGACAACGCCGCTCGGCGCCGAGGCGATGCAGCTCTATTCGCTGTTCGCGGCCAAGGGGAATGCGGGCGTTGATTTTTCCGGCATCATCAAGATGCTGCGGGGCGAGGCGTAGGGCGCCTAAGGCCCCTGCCCGACATCGCCGCCGCCTTCTCCGCCGGACGGCGGAGCCGGCGGATGCGTGGGAGGCGGTGTCGTCGCGGGAGGAATGGGCTTGCCGCCGCCATGCGGACTGGCGCCCGATTCCTGCCCCGAACCCGGTGGCGGCTTGGAGGTCGACCAGTAGACGGCGAGCTTGAACGGCACCGGTTGGATGTCGGGCCGGTTGTCGTCGCCGAGACTTTCGGAGATCACCGCGAGCTTGACCTTGCCGGCGGGGCCGGCCGGCACTTCGACCACGGTGAGCGGCCCGTCGGCGACATGCACCGTCGTGTCGACGATCGAGGACGGATTGTCGGCATCGTAGACCACGATGCGCAGCGGCTTCTTCGCGGACGTGTAGGCGGTGACGAGGTAGCGCGTGTCGGCCAGCAGCGCGAAATCGTAGGTCTGGGCCGAGCGCTTGTCGAACAAGGGATCGGCGGCGCCGGTCGCGGCCTCGCGCCTGAAACTGGTGAGCTTGCCTTCGGTGTCCTCGAACGATTTGACGTAGATCCCGGCCATGGCGTCGGGCGCGCGGCCCCAGCGCCCCACGGCCTCGGCCCACATGCGCTGGTCGTCGTCGAGCTGGCCGTTGGCGTTGCCGTCGATCAGGTCGCGCAGCAGGTCGACGCGCTGCGCGAAGTTGACGAGCGCGGCGTTCGGAATGCGGCCGTCCTTGCTGGCGATGTTGTTGCCGCCCGAGAGCAGCGCGATGACCTGGCCGTGGGCGTCGAAGATCGGGCTGCCGCTGGCGCCGCCGGCGCTGGGGAGCGAATGCTCGATCAGCTGCGCCGGGCCGCCATCGGCGGTGAGGAAGAAGTTGCGCACCGAGGTGATGATGCCGACCTGCGAGGTCGGTGTCGGCGCGGCGGCGTCGAAGCTGACGAGATTCTCCGCCGGATAGCCGACGAAGGCGATGGGCTCGCCGGCATGCAACGTGGCGAGCACATTGTCGCGCGCCAGCGGCAAGGGATCGGGCAACCCGTCCTGCGTGTTGGGGATCAGGATGGCGACGTCATAGGCCGGCGACAGCTCGACCTGGCGCAGCAGGCCGGAACTCGCCTGCTTGCCGGCGTCGGCCAGCATCGCGTTGAACGCCGAATAGGCCGGATGGATGATCGCGGCTGTGATCTCGTATTCGCGGTGCGCCGCGTCGGGCGCGCGCACCACCAGGCGGTAACCGGCCTTGCGCGCTTCGGCCAGCAGGCCGCCGACATGGGCGTTGGTGGCGAAGGCCTTGCTGCCGTCGGGCATCGCCACGATCCAGGCCGTGGCGCCGCCATGCGAAGTGCCGGCGCTGTCGACTTCGTCGACCAGGAAGACCGACTTCTGATATCTGGCGATGATGGCGGAGAAATCCGTGCCGGTGGCCGCATTGGTGTAGATCGGCTGGACCTGGTCGCTGAGATTCCAATAGGCGAAGAGGCCGCCCAGGAGCGCGACCGCGAGGATGCCCCCCAGGACATGCGTCCAGCGCGCATTGGCGCGCGCGATTTCCGGCAGGGCCTCGCTCCTGCCCTGCGGTTCGGTAGCAATGGTGGCCGTGCCGCCGGCGCGGCTGGGCTCCAACAGCAGTCGCGGACCATCGACCGTGCCCAGACGCACGTCTTGCGCCGCGGCGATCTCCTGGCCGTCGACGACGTCCTTGCCGTAGAGAAAGACCCGGTGATGCGGATTGATGACGAATTTGTAGGCGCCGGCCTCGCGCCGGATGGCAAAGTGATCGTGGCCGACGATCGCCATGTCTTCGGGGAACGGAACTTCCGAGCCCTGGGTCCGGCCGATGCGGACCTCTTCGAGATCGTCGCTGAAGGCGACGACCTTGTCCCGATAGGGCGGCGATTTGTAGGTGATTTTCAGCGGCATCGAGTCCCCCGGGCGAATCGAGTTTAGGAGATGGGCTCGCCGCCCAGCAAGGCGATGGAGCGGTTCGCCTGATCGACCGATCCGGCGATGTCGCCCTTGCGCGCGGCGAAGCGGCGGAAGGCCTCGGCATAGAGCGCGCGCGCTGCGTCGCCCTCGCCCGCCAGCAGCCGCGCTTCGGCTTCGGTCACCTGGTCGTAATAGTCGCGGCGGCCCGCGACATCGATGCCGGATTTGGCCAGCAGCGCATTGCGGGCCGAGAAGCTCTCGACCAGGCGCGCGGCCAATTCCTTGGCCTTGGGGTCGCCCTGCCAGAGCTGGATCGCGGCGGCGTTGAGGCCGAGATAGAGATTGCGCTCGCGGCTGACCTGCCAGCCTTTCTGGTAGAGCTTCAATGCCTGCGGCAGCGCGTCCGCGGGGCCATGACCGCTCTCCCACCACGATTTCAGCGCACCGGCGGTGATGCCGAGCGTCTCTTCGTCTTCGGAATACCGGCTCGACAGATTTTTCAGCAGAGCGACGGCTTCGTCCGGATGGCCGGCGCGGCGGCGGCCGAGCGCATAAAGCTGGTTGAGGCGCAGATCGTCGGGCACGACCGCGAGCGCGGCTTTCAGCACGGCTTGCGCCTGGCTGGCCTGGGCGCACGAAATCAGCGTCTCGGCGATCATCGACGACAGCGCCGGCAGCTGCGCGATGCGCGCGTCGCACAGCGCCAGCAGTCCGTCCGAGACGTCTTCGCCCGTCGCCTGCGCGCGGCGCAGCAAGGCGAGCACATCGGCGACGGTGCCGGTGGCGAGCGCCGAGGCGATGCCGAAGGTCTCGTCCGCCGCCTTGGTCTTCGGCCCGCGGAAATAATCCTCCATGTACCATTGCAGCCAGGGGCCGAGGCACAGCGCGGCGAAATCGGCGTCATGCTTCGACAGCGGGCGCAGGATGTGGCGCGCATCGTTCGACAGCCGGCGCAGCGCATGGCCGAGGTACAGCGCCGGCCGCGAGATGCAGGACAGCCGCTCCAGCATGTCGAGATTGGCGAAGACCTGGTTGCCGGGATCCAGGTTCAGCGCCGAGACGGCGCGCGCCGAGGTCACTTCCAGGGCGCGGCCGCAATAGAAGATGGCGGCTTCCGGCATGTCCTCGCGCAAGGCGCGGTTGATGGCGGCAAGATCGCGGGCGAGGTCGTAGCCGTCGATCATGTGGCGAAACTCCGCAAGATGCGCGCGGCCTGTTCGGCGCTGGGGCGCCGCTCGGATCTGGGATCGAGCAGATCGGCGACCAGATCGTCCGGTGTCTTGGGCTGGGCGTGGCCGCCGAACAACGAAGTCTTGCGCACCGGTCCCAGCTGCGCGTTCGGGCGCTGGCCCTTCAGCCATTCCCAGACGATGACGCCGAAGGAATACATGTCGTCGGACGGCGCGGAGGGCTCGCCGCGCGCCTGCTGGGCTGAGAAATATTCCGGCGAGCCGCGCGACACCGTGCCCGGCTTCTGTTCGAGGCCGCTGATATGCGCGATGCCGAAATCGACGATCACCGGCGATGAGTCTTCGCGCAGCATGATGTTCTCGGGCTTGAGATCGCGGTGCACGACGCCCTGGCCGTGCAGCGCCGCCAGCGCTTCGGCGATGTCGGCCAGGGTGGCATAGACCGGCTTGACGTCCGGCGGCGGCTTGCCGTCCAGCTTCTCGCGCAGATCGCTGCCGGCGATGAATTCGACGGCGAGATAGACATTGCCGCGCGCGTCGCGGCCGATGGCGAAGACCTTCACCAGTCCGGGATGGCGGGCGCGGTTGGCGGCCTCCAGGTCGAGGCGCGCCGAATCGAGCAGGCGCTCGCGCTCGCGCTTGCCGTAGCGCGATTCCAGATCCAGGACCTTCAGCGCCACTTCGCGGGCGCGCTCGACATCGAAGGCGCGGTAGACGGTGGCGAAGGTGCCGCCGCCGATGCGGCCGCGCACGACATAGCCGTCGACCGTGCCGGACGGTGTGTCGCCGATCGACTTGCCGCTCTCCTCGGCGACACCCTCGCTGAGCGACAGCTTTTCCATCAACTCGCCGATGCGCACGCGGTAGCGCGGCAGGCTGCGCTCCTTGGCGCGCTTGAGGGCGATCAGCGTCTCGCGTTCGGCTTCGTTTCGCTTACCGTCCGAGGTCAACATCTCGGCCAGAGCCAGACGCGCCTCGATTTCCAGTGCCGGAATCTCGGCGTCGCGGAAACCCTCCACAGCCTCGTTCAGAAGCGTCAGCGCGCGCGGGCGATCGGCGGTGAGGCGCGCTTCGACCCAGCCGAGCATCAGGCGGTCATAGTCGGACGGCGTGATGCCGGCCTGCCGCCGCGCCTGATCGAGAAAGCTTGCGGCCTCCGCGCCGTCTTTCGCGGCCAGCGCGGTCAGGGACATCTCCAGCAGCGTTTCGAAGGCGAGCTGGCGCAAGCCCGCGCCGGCCGCGATGCTGTGCGCGCGTATCAGCTTGTCGCGCGCGGCGTCGAGCTCTCCGTCGCCGCGATCGAGCCCTGCAATATCGCTGAGCATGCGCGCCTGGCCGCGCGCGTCGCCGGTCTCTTCCGCGATCTGCAGATCGAGCGCGAAGAATCCCCGCGCATCGACGGCGCGGCCGAGGCCAGCGCAATAGCGCCCCAGATTGCCCAGCGTGATCGCCGCGCCGCCGCGATCGCCGAGCTGCGTCTTGAGCGCCAGCGAGCGGGCATAGGTGACCAGCGCCGCGGTCTCGTTGCCCATGCCCTGATGCACCATGCCGAGCGTGTCCAGCACCTGCGCTTCGCCGGCCTCGCACCTGGCCAGGCGATAGTTTTTCTGCGCCGCGCTCAGCGCGTCCAGCGCGTCGCCGACATGCAGCAGGCGAAGCTCGGCGGCGCCGAGCAGATGAAAGGCGCGGGCGCCAAGCGCCGTGCCTGGCAAGGCGCGCTTGGCGAGGATGCGCATCTGTGCCGCCACCGCGGCGGCGCCATCCGGCGCGGTCAGATCGATGAAACCGGTCTCGATGGCCGCCGCGTCGGCGAGCGATGGATCGGTGCCGGCGGATGCGAAGGCGTCACGCGCGTCGCCGGCGTGCCCCAGGTTGAACAGCGCCACGCCGCGCGCGAATGCGGTCGGCGCGTCGCCCAGGCTCAGCGCGGCGACGTCCGCGAAACGGCCCGCCGTCAACGCGGCTGCGAGGCTCGAGGGCAGCGAAACCGTTGCAATCCACATTCAGGCGGCTGCGTGGATGGCGCGCCAGACCTTCTCCGGCGTGGCGGGCATGTCGAACGTCTTGACGCCCAAGGCGTCGGTGACCGCGTTCATCACCGCGGCCGGCGCGGCGATGGCGCCCGCTTCGCCGCAGCCCTTGACGCCGAGCGGATTGGACGGACAGGCGGTGATCGTCATGCCGACGTCGAAGTTCGGCATGTCGTCGGCGCGCGGCATGCAGTAGTCGTTGTAGGAGCCGGTGATCAGCTGGCCGGTCTCGCGGTCGTAGATGCCGTGCTCCAGGAGCGCCTGGCCGATGCCTTGCGCGACGCCGCCATGCACCTGGCCTTCGACGATCATCGGATTGATGACGGTGCCGAAATCGTCGATGGCGGTGAAATTCACGATGCGCACCGTGCCTGTGTCCTTGTCGATCTCGACTTCGCAGATGTGGCAGCCGGCGGGGAAGGTGAAGTTCTTCGGATCGTAGAAGGCGGTTTCCTTGAGGCCCGGCTCGATCTCCTGGGTGTTGAATTTGTGCCCGACATAGGCGGCGAGCGCGACTTCGGTGAACATCATGGTCTTGTTGCTGTGATGGCCTGCGAACTGGCCGTTCTCGAAGCCGACGTCGCTTTCGGGCAGTTCCATCACGGCGGCGGCGATGCGAGTGGCCTTGGCGACGACCTTGTCGAGCGCGAAGGAGATCGCCGACATGCCGACGGCGGCGGAGCGCGAGCCATAGGTGCCCATGCCGAACTGCACCTTGTCGGTGTCGCCGTGGACGATCTCGACCGTGTCGATCGGCACGCCGAGGCGGTCGGCAACGAGCTGGGCGAAGGTCGTCTCATGGCCCTGGCCGTGGCTGTGGCTGCCGGTCAGCACTTCGACCGAACCGGTGGGATTGACGCGCACTTCGGCCGATTCCCACAGGCCGACGCCGGCGCCGAGCGAGCCGACCGCCTGGCTCGGCGCGATGCCGCAGGCTTCGATATAGGTCGCATAGCCCAGACCACGCAGCTTGCCGCTCTTGGCGGCGGCGGCCTTGCGCGCGGCGAAACCGGCGACATCGGCACGTTTCATCGCTTCAACCAGCGAGGCGTCGTAGTCGCCGACGTCATAAGTCATGATCACCGGCGTCTGGTGCGGAAAGCTGCGGATGAAATTGCGCCGGCGCAATTCGGCGGGATCGAGCTTCAATTGCCGCGCCGCCTCCTCGACCAGGCGTTCGACGACATAGGTCGCTTCGGGCCGACCGGCGCCGCGATAGGCATCCACCGGCGCGGTGTTGGTGTAGACCGCATCGACCTCGGCATAGATCGCGCCGATGTCGTACTGGCCCGAGAGCAAAGTCGCATACAGATAGGTCGGCACCGACGACGAGAAGGTCGACATGTAGGCGCCGATATTGGCGACGGTCTTGACCTTCAGCCCCAGAATTTTCCCGTTGGCGTCGAGCGCCAGCGAGGCCGTGCTGACATGGTCGCGGCCATGCGCATCGGTGAGAAAGCTTTCCGAACGGTCGGCGGTCCATTTCACCGGCCGGTTCACCTTCTTCGCCGCCCAGATGCAGACCGTCTCCTCCGGATAGATGAAAATCTTGGAGCCGAAGCCGCCCCCGACGTCCGGCGCGATGACGCGCAATTTGTGCTCCGGCGCGATGCCCACGAAGGCCGAGAGCACCAGGCGCGCGACATGCGGGTTCTGGCTGGTGGTGGTCAGCGTGAAGATGCCCGAGCCCGCATCGTATTCGCCGATGGCGGCGCGCGGCTCCATGGCGTTGGGCACCAGGCGGTTGTTGACGATGTCCAGCGTCACGACATGGGCGGCGGCGGCGAAGGCGGCGGCGGTCTTGGCCGCGTCGCCCAGATGCCAGTCGTAGATGAGATTGCCGGGCGCCTCGTCGTGGATTTGCGGCGCGCCCTTGGCTTGCGCATCCTGCGGCGCCAGAACCGACGGCAGGATTTCGTAATCGACTTCGACCTGTTCGGCGCCGAGCGTGGCGGCGGCCTGGGTCTCGGCGATGACGACGGCGAGCTGATCGCCGACATGGCGCACTTTGGTCAGTGCCAGCGCGGGATGGGCGCCCATCTT
Organism: Rhizomicrobium sp.; assembly: GCA_036512455.1. GTDB lineage: Bacteria > Pseudomonadota > Alphaproteobacteria > Micropepsales > Micropepsaceae > Rhizomicrobium. The sequence continues at coordinate 74,709 of DATCAT010000015.1, read as the reverse complement.
CATCGCGCTGCCGTCCTTGGAGTAGATCATCCAGCCGCAGATCAGGCTCTTGACGCCGTCGGCGTCGAGATCGGCGCCGGTCAGCACGGCGACGACGCCCGGCACGGCGAGCGCCGGCGCGGTATCGACCTTGCGGATTTTCGCATGCGCATGCGGGCTGCGGACGAAGGCGGCATAGGTCTGGCCGGCTTTCGCCAGATCGTCGGTGTAACGGCCCTGCCCCGTGATGAAGCGGAAATCCTCTTTCCGCTTGACCGATGTTCCGACGAGCGCGTTCATCGCTGAGGCCTCTTCCTGGGTCGAGCAAATCCTAGTGCATCCGCAGGGAAAGCCAAGGACGGAGCCGTTATTTGCCGCGCCGGGCGATATGCACTATCCGTGTTGTCGGCGGACGCGAAAGGGTTGTCGCAATGAGCCACGAGACGGCTCTGGCCATGGGAGCGCTTCTGGCGCTGCAGCTGAAGCATTTCCTTTGCGACTTCGTCCTGCAGAGCGAATACCAGGTCCGCACCAAGGGCATCTACGGCCATTTCGGCGGCTTCATCCATTCGGGCCTGCACATCCTGGGAACGATCCCGGCGCTGCTGATCCTGGGCGCCGGACCCAAAGCCATCGCGATCGTCCTGGCCTGCGAATTCGCCATCCACTATCACACCGACTGGACCAAATCGCGGATCGACCGCCAGTACCAGTGGGGCAACACCGACCAGCGCTACTGGATCCTGTTCGGCACCGACCAGCTGATTCACCAGCTGACCTATCTGGGGATCGTGTATGTGCTGGTGACGGGGATGCTCAGTTAGGCTGTTCCGGCTCGGCCCACAGCACGCGGTTGAAGAAGGTTTTCATCCGCGCCATCAGGTCCTTTTCGACGGTCGCAACCTGAATGGTCTTCTGGGCGATGGCGGCGCGTTCCTGTTCGCGCCTGGCCAGGACATGGCTGAAGCGCTCCAGCAGTTCGGGCGATTTGCGCAGCAGGGCCTCGATCGGGTCCTTGGTGATCTCCAGCACGCGCACCCGGGTCAGCGCCGTCACCGTCGCGTTGCGCTGCGCGCCGGTCATCAGCGACATCTCGCCGACCACGTCGCCCGTCGCCAGCACCGCGACCTCGCGCGGGTCGTTGTTCACCCCCAGCACGCTGACGCGCGCGGCGCCTTCCAGGATGATGAACATCGAGGCGGCGGCTTCGCCCTGCACCATCAGGTTCGCGCCGCGCGGAAAATCCACCGGCCGGCTCAAGCCCGCCAGTTCGCGCGACTGGTCCTCGTTCAGGACATGGCTGAACAGGTTGGCGTGATGCAGCGCGCCGCGGATTTCCGCCTCGCCCAGGACGAGATCGAGATCGGGCGGCTGGGCCAGCTCGATCTGGGTCACGGGCTGCGGCATGCGGTTCTGGATGATGACGTCCTGCAGCGCCGCCAGCACCACCGACTTGGCGGCCGCGGGCTCGACCTGGTCGGGGTAGTAGTAGAAGCGCACCTCGTAATCCATGGCGTCGGAGGTCAGCCTTGTCAGGATCACCGACGGCTCGGGCGTGCGCGCCAGGCCGGCGCGCCGCGCCGCCTTGAAGGCCTCGCCCAGCAGCATGTCGATGACGCGGTCGGACGGCATGCGGCCGTCGACGCCGACCGTCACCGACAGGCGCTTGGCGTCCGCCGGGCGGCTGTGATTCATCACCGGATTGGCGGTGACGATGTGGTTGGGCACCATCAGGCGGCGGCCGTCGTCGAGCGCCAGGAAAGTCGACCGCCAGGTCATGTGCGTGACGCGGCCATAGACCGGCTCCGGCATCTGGTCGGTGTAGATCGTCAGCCAGTCGCCGAGCGAATAGGAGCCGTCGAGATTGATCGAGAGGCCGCTGAACAGGTCCTGGATCGCCGTCTGCAACGCGAAGCCGAGCACGATGGCGAGGGCGCCCGAGGCGGTGAAGAAGGCGGTGAAGGAGAAATCTTCCTGCCAGTACAGCCCGATCGACAGGCCGACGAACACCAGCGCAATGGTGAGCAGATCCTGGATCAGCCCGGGCGTTTCGCGGTTCAGCCGGCGCTGCAGGTAACGCAGCCAGTAGAAATGGCGGATCAGGCCGTCGATCAGCAGCGTGATGCCGACGACCATGGCGACGACGAGGCCATGGCCGATTTCCGCGATCGTCGCCGGCGGGAAATGGCCGCCCAGCAGGGAAAGGCCCCAGAGGCGGGCCACCAGCAGGACGATCAGGAAGAGGACGTACCAGACGATCATTTTTCGGTCATCGTGATCTTGATGCCGGTTTCGCCGCCCTTAAGGCGCTCGACATAGAACTGCACCAGGGGATCGTCCGGCGCCTCGGCGCCAAGCGCGGCGAAGCGCTCGAGCGCGTCGGCCGCGCCGTCGCGGGTCGCCTCGAAGGCGCCGACATAGCGCGCGAGAAGGTCTTCGCTGACGGCCCCATCGTGCAACGGCTCCCAAACGTCGAGCGCTTCCGTCTTGCCTTTCAGGATGACCGATCCGATCGGACGGAAGGTGATTCCTTGGCATAGCACTTTCGCCGCGCCGCTGACACAGAGGCGGGTGCCGAAGGTCTTGTTGAGGCCCTCCAGCCGGGAGGCCGCGTTCACCGCGTCGCCCGAGGCGGTGTAGCTGAAGCGGTCGCGGGAGCCGAAATTGCCCACCGCCGCGGCGCCGGCGTGGACGCCGATGCGCGTGTAGCTCAAGGGGATGCCTTCGGCGTTCATCTTGCGCCGGAAGCTCTCCGTGAAGGCGTCCATGTCGAGGGCGCAGCGCACCGCCTTGGTGGCGTAGTCCGCGACGTCGAGCGGCGCGTTCCACAGCGCGAACACCGCATCGCCGATGAACTTGTCGACCGTGCCCTCGTGGCGGCGCACGGCGCTGGTCATGCCGTCGAGATAGCCGTTGAGGACGCGGCCGACATCCTTGGAATCGAGCCCTTCGGCCATCGTCGTGAAGCCGTGGATGTCGGTGAACAGCAGGCTCATCTCGCGGCGCTCGCCGCCCAGCACCAGCTTGCTCGGATCGTCGACCAGCTGCTGCACGAAGCTCGGCGGCAGGTAGAGCGAGAAGGTGTTGTGGATGAAGGAGCGCTGGCGGCGGGCGTCCAGGCCGGTGATGGATTCGACCGCGGCGAAGGAGCCGATCAGCGCGATGCTCGGCGCGATCAGGCCGATGAGGATTCCGAACTGTTCGTACAGGACCAGCACGCCGCCGCCCCACAACACCGCCGTCAGCGCGCTGATGGTGACGGCGCGCAGTATCAGCTGATAGTCGAACAGGCCGAGCCCCGCGCCGATGCCAGCGAACAGAAGAGCGATAAGGAAGTTCTTCCACCAGGAAACCTCCGGCGGATCGCGATGCTCGATCAACTGGGCGATGGCATAGGCATGGGTGAAGATGCCCGGCAGGGTCGCCTTGGGACTGCCCGGCGCCGTCGCGAAAGGCGTGCGATGCTGGTCGATCAGCGTCAGGTCGGAGCCGATCAGCACGATTTTGTCCCGGAACATCGCCGGCGGATAGAATTGCAGCGGCAGGCAGGTCTCGAAGCCGACAATGCAGGCCGGCACCGTTCGGAAAGCGTCCTGATTGACTCCCGGATCGGCGCGCCAGACGATCGGCACCTCCTCGTCCGGCGTCGCGATGCCGGCGATCTGCGCCACGCGGCGCGGCACGCTCAGCAGGTAGCGCCCGTCCGAACCCATGCGTCCGGGAACGATCCAGCGCGCGGTGTCGGTCTGGTCGGTACCGATATTGGCGACGGCGCGCAGCCGCTGCGGCACGAACCCGTCGAGATAGCTCGTCTGGTCCTTGCTGACGATGCTGCCGGCTTCGAAATAGCTGACGACCAACGGCGTCCTGATCTCGCGCAAGGTCCGGCGCAGGAGGTCATCCTTGACCTTCTCCGACGGCTGATCGAACAGGTAGTCGAGGACAATCGCCTTGGGCTGCTTGGCATCGAGCGCCGTCAACAGGCTCGCGATGAAGGCGCGGTCCAAGGGCTCGCGATAGGAGAAATGCTGCATCGCCGACTCATCCACCGCGACGATGACGATGTTGGGATCCTGCGGCTCGAGCGGCGAGCGGGTGGCGATCTCCCAATCCTGCACGAAGCGGTCGGCGCTGGTCAGGAACGACAGATTGCCGACCGCGTACATCGCCAGCAGCGACATGACGAGCGCGATGCCGATCGCGGTCGCGGCATTGAGAAGCGTCTTGTTGCGGGCGAGCGCCCTCAGGCGCTGGGGCCAGCCATTCATTTGCGCGGACGGAGCAGCGCCTCCGCCTGCGCCTCGCAGCCTTTCTGGACCATCCAGGCGGCGCGCATCGAATCATTGGCGAGGCTGGCGGGAATGGTGTTCACGGCGAGCGCGTAATCGGCGCCGCCATAGTTCACGACATAGGCCGCCCCGCCATGCACCGGCACGTCGGTGGTCACCGTCATGCGGTCGAGGCCGGCCGGCCAGGCGGCCTGGGACTTCCAGCTACGATCCACCGGCATGACGACGATGGCGGCGGCGCTCTTGGCATCCGGCCGCCAGAACACCGGCTGGCTGTTTTCCTGCAGGCAGACATTGCCGCTGCGCGTGACGTCGAACAGCCAGGGCTCGGGCAGCGTATTGGCTCCGCCGCTGCGCGTGACGCCGGCCTCGCCGGTGCGCGCCGAATGCTCGGTGCCGAGCGCGGCAATGGTGGCGCCGATGCTCCTGCCGCTGCCGCCGGCCGAGGGCGGCTGGTCGTAGGGCCCGTCGATGCTGAGCGTGGCGCCGGCGTCGGAAATCAGCGTCACATGCTGGCCCTGTTTGAGGACCAGCGGCTTGCTCGAGTCCACCGTCGAGCCGGGCTTCAGGCCGATGCCGCGCGCCTCGACCACGATCAGGTTCGCCGCCTGAGCCGCCCCCGCCGACAGCAGCATCGCCGCCGCGACAGCCATCAATGTCGTCCGCATGGTCATTCTCCGTTTCTCGCCACGTTCGCCGGCGCGCCGCCGCGCGCGGTGCGAGCCGCCGCCGTTCCGCTGTCGCCGATCAGCGTGAACGCCGCCCAGTTGAAGGGATGCGCCGTGCCGGCCTGCGCGATCAGCGCCAGCTGGGCCTGCCGCAGCGCCTCGGCCAGGTCGCGCGACGGGTCCCGGGCGTAGCGCGCGAAGAGGTCCGTCATCAGTTTCTGCGTCGCCGCCGACGGCACTTCCCAATGGCTGGCCAGCACGGCGCGCGCGCCCGCATTGAAGAACGAACCCGCCAGGCCTTCGAGCGCGCCACCGCCGAACTTCGTGCCGCCGCCGGCCGCCGTGTTGCAAGCCGAGAGGACGACGAGATCGGCGTTGAGCTTGAGCGCGGAAATCTCGCTGGCGCTGAGCACGCCGTCCGCGGCCGCCGAGGCCGGCGCGCCGGAGGGCGGCGACAGGACGAGGCCGGGCTCGGCCTGGCAGTGCAGTTCGCCCGGCAACATGCCGTGGGTGGCGAAATAGAGGACGGCGTATTGTTCCAGCTTGGCGCCGCGCACCGCACCCTCGGTCGCGCTGGCGCCGAGCAGGATCGAGCCCGGCTGGGCGCCGAGCGTGCGGCCGACGCTTTGCACTTCGCCCGCGGTCTCCGGCAGCGGCGGCAGCGCGCGCAGCAGCGCCGGATCGGCCATGCCGCCCTGCTGGCAGGCGGCGGCGAGCGCGCCCAGGGCCTTGGCGCTATCACCGGCGAAGGCGGGATTGCCGACGCCGAAGAACGGCCGCGGCGCGGGGCGGTGCGTGGCGCGCTCGGCGCGCAGCAGGACAAAAGCGCGCGGCGACGGCACCTGGGCGACGGCCATCTTGCGGATCAGCCAGGCGGCGTTGCCGTAACCGCCGGTCGGTGGCGAGGTCACCAGAAGCGACAGCGGCAGGCTGTCGAGATCGCCGCCGGGCGCGACGATCAGATGGTCGGCGCCGGCGAGGGCCGGCTCGACCGGCGCCAGAAGCTGCTGATAAAGGGCGTAGGACGACTTCAGGCTGAAATCGGAGAGCCGTCCGAGCTTGGGCACGAAGGCGCTACGCAGGCCGGCGATGTCGTCGGCCAGGCTTTGCGTCGTCGCGTCCAGCGGCGCCGCGGTCAGCGCGTTGGCGGTCACGACCAGCGCGAAGCTGCCCTTGGCGCCGACCACGAAGGTGAGGAACGCCTCGCCATGGTTGAGTGCTTTGCGGAAATCGGCCAGCGCCACCGGCCCCGGATCGGCGAGCCTGGCGTAGTCCGGATAGCTCCTGGCGACCCGCGCCTGCAAGTCATCGGCGCTGCTCGAAGCCGCCTGGAAGTCGGCGCCGTAGCGCGCGATCAGGCCGGCGTTGCGCTCGTCATTGGTCTTGGCGTTTTCGGCGACGAGTTCGAGGCGGGCGTTGTCGCGCTTGTGCTGCGCGTCCTGCAACTGGCGCACCAGATCGGCCAGTGCGGCATCGCCGGCGGCTTCGCGCGCCGCGACCCGGGCGATGGTCCGGTCGGCGATGCCCGAATTGACCAGCTGGGCGGCGCGGAACATGTCGGCGTCGAGCGCGGCGCGCTGCGACGCATCCTGCGCGCCCAGCGCGGACGCCGCGGCCAGGAACGGCACGATCTGGTCGGTGACGATCTGCGAGCGCGCCACCGGATCCTTGGCGAGGATGGCGAAGGCGTCGCGGAAGGCCGCGACCGACGCCGGCCAGAGCTGCTGCTCGGCATAGAACCGGCCCAGGCGCAATTGCGCCCGCGCCGTCGGCGCGGTGTCGCCGAACAGTTTCTTGTCGAGCGCCAGCGCGTCGCCGAAATCGCGCTCGGCGACGAGGACGCGGCCCTGGGCGGCGTTGACCTCGGCCATCAGCGCGACCATCTCGGGCTTCCACCACAGCGGCAGGCCCGGCTCCTCGGTGATGATCCACAGCGCTTCCTCGGCGGCGGCCTGGGCGCTGGCGGTGTCGCCCAGGCGCAGCGCCATCTCCGCCTCGATGCGCAGGGAATGGGCGAGCTCGGCTTCGAGCGTGACCGGCGCGGTGAGTTCGCCGCTGTTGCTGTCGTCGGCGACGGAGGCGGCTTTGGCGGCATCGACTTCGGCGCGGCGCATGGCCGTGGCGGCACGGGCGAATTTCAGCGCGTCGTCGAAATGGCGCTGGTTGGCGGCGTCGAGCGCCTGGTAGGACGCCAGCCGCGCCCGCGCGGTGGCGCTGGCGGCCCCTTCGATGATCGGCGAGGCGCGGCGGAACAGGGCGGCGGCTTCGTCGAAGCGGCCCTGATTGGAAACCTGCAAGGCAAGCTCGGCCAGCGTTTCGCCGACCGCCAGGGAATCGGCGCCGAACAGGCGCGTCTCGATGTCGAGCGCCTGGCGATAGGCGTCTTCCGCGCCGGCGTAGTTGTCGGCGCCGCCATAAAGCCGCGCTCTTTCCACCAGCGATTTGTAGCTGGCGAAATCGTTCGAGCCGAGGCGCAGTCCGGCGGCGGAATATTTCGCCGTCACCAGCCTCGTGGCGGCGTCGATTTCGCCGGTCGAGGCGTTGCGGCCGCCGGCGTTCTGCGTCGCGGCTTCCAGCACCGGCAGCATGCCCGGCAAGCCTTCGGCGGCGACCAGCGTGTTGCCGGCGGCGCTGACCAGGATGATGCGCGGCCAGTTGTTGCTGCGCAGGGTGCACAGATAGAGCGCGGCTTCGTTGCCGGCGTCGCCGATCCATTGCGCCGGATCGCAGGTGATGTCCGCCACCGTGGCGAGGCCGCCCGGCAGCGCCCTGGCGCCGGCCACGATCGCGGCCCGGCGGCCGGCCGGATCGGACGGCACGGCCGAGGACAGCTGCGAGATACGCAGCGAGCCGGAGGGCTCGCCGCCGCACAGGATGTCGCCGCCCGACAGGCTGCACGATTCGCCGGCCAGGCTGGTGCCCAGCGAGGCGGTGTTGCCGGCGGCGAACGACGCCGCACCGGCGCACAACAGGAGCGCGCCGGCGCCGGCGGTCAGGAGGAGACGTTTCGCGTTCACTGCCACAAGGCCTCGTTACCCCAGCTGGAGAAGTCCTGGTCGGCGGGCGGCACGCCATGGAACGAACTGCCGGTCCCCGGCGCGGTCTGTTTCAGCATGCCGGCCAGGATGGTCTGCGAACCGATCGCCTTGGTCGCGCCGTTGAGCGAGTCGGCGATGACGACGGTGGCGCTGTCCGACGCGTTGGGCGCCGAGCTGTCGCCGCTGTTGTCGAGCGAGGCCAGCGGTCCCGGCGTCGAGGTCTCGAGCGTCACGACCGTGTTGGTCGGGCCCTTGCCTTCGTCGGTGTTGGTGATGACCACGGTGCTGATGACCGGCGTGGTGTTGGTGGGCGAGCCGTTGCCGGCCGTGTTGACCGCGATATTGCCGAGCACGGCGGGATCGGTGGTGACGTCGGACGGCGGCTGGGCGCCGGTCAGCGTGCCCGTCACGCTGCCCTGGCCCGTGAAGTTGCCGATCGTGCCGGGCGAATCCGCCGCCGTGCCTTTGCTGTAGGTGATCTGGCCGTTGGCGTCGATCACGATGTTGCCGCTGATATTGCCGATGCCGTGCTTGGAGGCGTCGCCATTGCCGATCACAGAATAGGCGTTGGCGCCGCCATTGCCGCCGGCCAGCGCGAGATCGGTCACCGAGATGTCGCCGCTCACCGTCCAGTTCGCCAGCGTCGTCGTCGGACCGAAATTGATCGCGTAACCGCCATTGCCGATCATGGTGTAGGCGTTGGCGCCGGCGCCGGCGCTCAGCGTCACCGCGCCGGCCGCGCCGTTCGGGGCGTGGACGACGATGTCGCCGGAATCGCTGCCGCCCGCGGAGGCGGCGGCGTTGAGATTGCTCTGGCTGCCGCCATTGCCGATCTGGGCATAGGCGTCGGCGCCGTTGCCGGTGAGCGTGACGGCGTGGCCCGAAGTGACGGTGATGTTGCCGCCATTGCTGGCCGTGCCGCCGGCGAGGTTGAGGCCCGATTTATAGCCGCCATTGCCGATCTCGACATAGGCCGCCGCGCCCGCGCCGGCGCCCAGCAGGACGTTGGCGGCGGTGACGGTGATCGTGGCGACATTGCTGTAGCCGTTGGCGCCGGTATTGGACTCTGCGCCGCCATGGCCGATCTGGCCATAGGCTTCGGCGCCGCCGCCGCCGCTGACCGACAAATCACCGCCGGCCGAGATCTGGATGTCGCCGCTGTTGCTGCCGCTGGTCATGCGGCCGCCATTGCCGATCTGCGCGAACTGGCCGGCGCCGCTGCCGCCGCTGACCGACACCGCGCCCGTCGTTTTGACGAAGATCGCGCCCGCGCCGTGGCCGTTAAAGCCGAGCTGCGCGTAGCCGTTGGTCGCCGTGAGCGCCAGGCTGGCGCCGTAGACCGAGATCGTGCCGCCGGCGCTGCCGAACGCGACATTGCCCGCCGCCGTGGCGCCGCCGATCACGATGCCCTTGCCGTTGTTGCCGAAGACGCCGGCAGTGCCGAAGGAGGCCGGCGCCAGGGTGTGGCCGTCCCAGCCGGCCACCGCGTTGATCGCGCCGCTGCCGGCGTTCTGCAGCGAACCGGCGATCACCAGGTTGCCCGCAGTGAGGATATTCAACGTGTGCGCGCTGTTGTAGGCGATCGCGTGGTCCGGACCCTGGTCCTGGGCGCCGGTGAAGCCGAGCGTGACGTCGCCGCCGGCCAGAGCGGCGGCGATGAAGTTGCCGAAATCGTTGTCGCTCGAGGAGATCGCGTCGTTGGCGACGAACACGACATTGCCGGTCTCGCTTCCCGCATGGGCGACATTGCCGAACCAGGACTGTCCGGCGCCGTCGCTGAAGACCGCGTTGCCGCCGAGGCGCACGTCGATGTCGCCGGTGATGTTGCCGCTGACGTCCGAGGTCAGCGAGCCGTTGCCGACCATGGCGCTGAAGGCGGCGCCGGTGACGTTCATGTCGTGCAGCGCCCGCACCACGATCGCGCCGCCGCCGCTGCCGTGATAGCCCAGCTGGGCGATGCCGAGATTGCCGGCCACCGTGACGTTGGAGGCGTAGAGGCTGGTGGCGCCGCTCTTGGAGCCCACCGCTACCGCGCCCGCCGCGCCGGTGCCGCCGATGACGATGTTGCCCGTGCCGTTGCCGTAGACGCCGACATCGCCGAAATGCGCCGCATCGGTCGTCGTGCCGTCCCAGCCCGCGACCACCGTGACGGCGCCGGTGACGCCCTGGACCGACCCGAAGAAATTGACGTTGCCCTTCGACAGCAGCGTGAAGTCGCCGCCGACCGTGCTGGCGCCGACATTGGTGGCGACCGAATTGTAGAAGGTGGCGGCGCCCGGCGTGGTGAGCTGCACCGTGCCGACCACGGCGTTGGTCGCCTTGGTCAGCGCGATCGCACCGCTGCTCGCGGTGACGGCCAGGCCGTGCGCGGCGATGGCGCCGGTCTGGCTGATCGCGCCGTTGGCGGTGAGCGTCAGCTTGCCGCCGATCGTGGCGCCGGCGATCGCGACCGCGGTGGAATCCACGATCGCGGCGTCGTTGGTGCCCGCCGTGGCGACGGTCAGCGTGCCGAAAGCGTTGGCGGCATTGGTCAGCACGATGCTGCCGCCCGTGGCGGAGACATTGAGGGCGCTCGCGACGATGGCGCCGCTCTGGTTGACCGACGTTCCGGCCGCAAGGGTCAGCGTGCCGCCGACCGTGGCGCTGGCGATCGTCAGCAGCGAGCTGTGGGCGAAGGATGCGTTGTCCGTGCCGGTGGTCGCGACCGTCAGCGCCCCGAAGGCGTTGCCGCTGTTGGTCAGCGTGATGGCGCCGGTGGTGGTCGACAGGTTCAGCGTGCCGGTGTGGATCGCGGCGGTCTGCGCGATGGCGCCGCCCGCGGCCAGCGTGAAGCTGCCGCCGGCTGTGTTGACGCCCGTGCCGGCGAAGCTCAGGCCGCTGTTGGGCGACGACAGGAAGACGTTGCCGCCCGCCGTCGAGACCTGAAGCGTGCTGGTCGCGATGCGCAGCGCCGCGCCTGAGGCCCCGATGCCGCCGCTGGACGCGGCCAGTTTCAAATTCGGGCCGACGACGGCCGCATTGCCCTGCGCCGTGATCGATCCCGCGGCGATGCCGACGTCCCCGGGCGAATTGTTCAGGGCGAACGTCGCGCCATGACCGATCTGCGCGTAGTCCGCCGCGACGGCGCCGCCGTTCAGCGCCACGGCGCCGAGCGCGAAGACGTTCACGACACCGCTGGCCGTGCCGTGATAGCCGAGCTGGGCATAGCCGTTGAGCGCGGACAGCGTGACGTTCCTGGCGGCGATGGTGGTTTGCCCGCCGGCGCTGCCGACGGCGACGTCGCCTTCCGCATTGGCGCCGCCGATCAGGACCGAGCCGTTGTTGTTGCCGAAGACGCCGGCGTCGGCGAAATGCGCCGCGTCGAGCGTCGTGCCGTTCCAGCCGGCGACGACGTTGATCGCGCCGCTGCCGCTGTTCTGCAGCGAACTGTCGAATTCGAGGCTGCCGGCGCTGAGCAGGTTGAGCGCATGCGTGCTGTTATAGGCCGGAACGCCGTCGATCGAATTGTGCGAAGCGGCGTCGGTGACGCCGATCGTCACGTCGCCGCCGGCGAGATCCGAGACGACGTTCGTGCCCAGTTCTTCGTTGCCGTCCAGGTCGAACGTCACGAGCACCAGATTGCCGGTCTCGTTGAACCCGGTATTGGCGAAATTTCCGATCCAGGATTTGCCGCCGCTGCCGGTGAGCATCGTGGTGCCGCCGACCCGGATGTCGATATTGCCGGTGATGTTGCCGCTGACGTCGCCGTTCAGCGAGCCGTTGCCGATCATCGCATAGTCGTGCGCGGCGGTGCCGGCGGTCAGGGTCAGTGCGCCGCGCGCGACGATGGCGATGTCGCCGCCGGCGGCGCCGTGATAGCCGACCTGCGCGTAATAACCGGCCTGCGGCGCGATCGTCAGGCTGCCGGTCAGCAGCGTGGTGCGGCCGCCGGCCGAGCCGACGGAGATATCGTCGAACTGGGACGCATTGCCCACCGCCATGAAGGCGCCGTTGAGCCCGTAGGCGCCGGCGCTCTGCAGCTGTGCCGCGCTGCCGACGGTGTGGCCGTCCCAGCCAGCGACCAGCGTCACCGCGCCCGAGCCCGCGTTCATCACCTTGCCGGTGACGTTCATGCTGCCGGCGCCGGCGAAGACGAAGGAATTGGGGCTCGTATAGGTCAGGCCGCCGATGAAGATGGGGCTGACCGCGGGATCGGTGAAGCCGAGGAAGACGTTGCCACCGGTGCCTGGCACGCTGCCGAGATCGGCGTCGATATAATCGGCGCGGAAGAAGCCGCTGCGCGTCAGCGCGGTGAGATCGCCCACTTCCGTGAAACCTGTGCCCGCGACATTGCCGAGCCAGGCGGTACCCGTCTCGTCGAAGAAGGCGGTCTGTCCGCCGGCGCTCAGCCAGATGTTACCGGTGATGTTGCCGCTGACGTCGCCGCCCATGCTGCCATTGCCGAGCAGCGCGTAATCGCCCGCCGTCTCGGAACTGCCGACGGCCGTAATGTTGCCCGTCATATGCACGAAAATGTCGCCGCCGCCGGCGCCGTGATAGCCGACCTGGGCCAGGCCGTTGACGGCATCGATGTTCAGATCGGCGCCGTAGAGATTGAGCGCGCCATGGGCCGCGCCGACGCCGGCATCGCCGGCCGCGTTGTCGCCGCCGACGGTGATCGAGCCGCCATTGAGGCCGTAATGCCCGGCCTCGGTCATATGGGCCGGATCGTAGACGCCGTCCCAGCCCGCGATCAGCGTGATCGCGCCCGTGCCGGCATTCTGCACGCCGCCGCCGATGGTGATGTCGCCGACCGAGAGGAAGGTGAAATTGTGGGCGCTGTCGTAAAGCAGGTCGCCGCTGACATCGCCCGCGTTTTCCGCGTCGGTCCGCCCGACGGTGACATCGCCATAGGCCAGGTCGTTCAGCAGGATGCGGCCGAAGCCGCCATTGGAATCGTCGTCGTCCTGGACGTCGGCGCCGATGAAGACGACGCTGCCGGTCGGCGGCGCTTGGCCGATGCCCGATTCGTTGCCGATGCCGATGGTGCGGCCGTCGCCGCCCGATTGCCCGCCGGGGCCCGTCTCGTCGGCACAGTCGCAGCCGCTGCTCGTCTGCAGATACAGCGTGCCCCCGGTCTCGATGAAGATGTTGCCGGTGATGGCGCCGCTGACCGAACCGTCGAGCGCGCCATTGCCGATCATGGCGTAGTTGCCGTCCTCGAAGGGCGACTGGCCGGTCAGCGAGACGAAGTCCGTCGTGTAGACGTTGATATCGCCGCCGCCGGCGCCGTGATAGCCGAGCTGCAGATTGCCGCCGTCTTGCGCATGCAGGGTCAGGTCGGAGGCCGCCACCGTGGTGACGCCGCTGGCGCTGCCCACGAAGACGTCGCCGTTGGCGCTGCTCATGAAGACGTCGCCGAGATTGTTGCCGTAGGCGTTCGGCGTCGAAAGGATCGCGCCCAGCGTCGTGGCGCCATCCCAGCCGGCGATCAGGTTGAGCGCGCCGCCGCCCACGGCCTGCATGTTCTGGATGCTGGCATAGATCGCGATGCTACCTTGTGACATCAGGTTTAGCGCGTTCGCGCTGCTGTAGATGACCGGAGAATAGACGTCGATCTCGTCGGACGCCTGCAGCGTGACATTGGTGCTGGCCAGCGCGGCGATGATGGTCGAGGGGCGGACATAGTCGGTCGATTCGGGATCGCTGCCGAGCGTCAGCGTGCCGCCGGGCGGGATCGGCGTGCCCGTGCCCTCGCCCGCCTGGATGACGATCCGCTCCGGATCCAGCAGCCAGGTGCCGGTCTTGCCCTTGGGCGCCCGCGTGTCGACCGTGGCGCCGATGCCGACGTTCAGCGAGTGTCCTGAGGTCTCGAGGAAGCCGCCATCGCCGCCTGCCGCGCCGCCCTTGGCGCTGAAGATACCGGAAAAATCGGTCAGGCCGTTCGACCACACGACCAGCGTGCCGCCATTGCCCCGGTGGATCGCGTCGGCCGTGATCGTGGCGCTGCCGACGGTGGTGTTGTCGGCGTTGCGCAGCGCGCCGGCGCCATGCAGGTCGCCGCCGATGCGCACCGTGCCGCCGCCCGAATCGCCCGAGACGTCGATCCTGGTGTTGTCGGCGACCGTGATGTTGCGCCCCGTGATCGCGACCGAGCCGCCGGTCTGGCCGCTGCCCGTGCCGGAGGCGTCGATGGTGCCGCCGACTAAGACATTGCCGTCGCCGCCGTCGAGCACGACTTCGCCGTTGGCGACGCGTGCGCTGGTCGCCGAGATCATGCCGGTGTTGTTGACCACGGCGTCGGCGACATTGGCCGCGGCGCGCGCGGTCATGATCACGCGGCCGCCCGCCGCCCTTATCGTGCCGGAGTTGGAGACGCCGGTCTGGCCGTTGGCGGCGGTGGCCGCCGGCGCGGTGATGGCATAGCGCAGCAGATTGTCGCCGGTGAAGTCGACGGTGAAGGCGGATGCACCGCCCAGCACCACGGTGCCGGTGTCGGCCGCGATCAGGCCCTGGTTCGAGACGCTGGCGCCCGACAGCACGACCGCGCCGCCATTGCGCGCATGGATGGTGCCCTGGTTGACGACGGAGGCGCCGGTGCCGCCCGAGAAGCTGTAATTGCCGGCGGCGAAATCGCGGTCGGAGATGTCGGAGGTGGTGGCGATCAGCCCGCCGACATTCACCTGCGAGCCCTTGCCGAACAGGATGCCGTTGCCGTTGATCAGCCAGATCTGGCCGTTGGCCAGCAGGCTGCCGTAGATGGTCGACCCGCCCGAACCGATGACGCGGTTGACGGTGATCGAATTGCTGCCCGGCTGGTTGAAGCGCACCGAGCCGCCGGCGGCGATGGAAAAGCTCTGCCAGTTGATCAGAGCGCGGTCGGTCGTCTGATTGATGACCGTATTGTTGGCGCCGCGATTGGTGATCGTCGCCGTGCCCGCGACGACCGTGCCGCCGGCCGGATCGGCGCGCCCGACAGCCACGCTCAAACCCAGCATGGACAGACAGCTGGTTCCCAGAAGAAGGGTGCGGACGATGGCGGAGCTGGTCTTGTTCATGACTCTTATCCCGTTAGAAGCGCACGGCGATGTCTAGGAGAAGCTTGGTCGCAACCTTGCCCGCGTCGCTGCCCGGCACCGCATGCAGCGTGCGCGCGCCTTCGAGCGAAGCGGTGAGGTTGTAGGGCAGCCAGAAGCGCAGACCGCCGCCGACCGAGGCGATGTTCTGATCCGGCAGCGACGGCGACGGGCCCGTCGGATCGTTCTTGTACCAGGTCTGCGCGCCATCGACGTAGACATAAGGCTCCAGCGCCTGGAGGAAGAAGTTCGGGAAGCGGAAATCGTAACGCAGCTCGACCGATCCGCCGATGCCGTCGTCGCCGGTGATGGCGCCCGGGTCGTAGCCGCGGCCGATCTGGGTGCCGCCGAACGTGGCCTGCTCGCCGGTGATCAGGCGCGACAGCGAATACTGGCCTTGCAGGCTGACGACGCTGCTGAACGCGCCGCCGAGCGGCAGGGCGAGACGCGAGAAGCCCGTCAGCTTGGTGAAGTCGGTTTGTCCCAGAAAGCGCGACAGCGGCAACACGCCGGGCGGCGTCGCGGGCGTGCCGTTGTCCGAGGCGCCCAGGATGTGCAGGCCCTGCGCCACGTCGAAGGTCGTCGTCCAGACGCCGCCGAGCACGCCGCTGCGCTGATAGCTGCCGCCGATGTCCAGCACGCGCCACTTGTCGTGGCTGATCGGGCCCACGACGTCGACGCGCGCGTCCTGCACGGTGAAGCCGCCGTCCAGCAGCAGGGTCTCGGCGCGGCTGCGGATCAGCGGATAGCTCAGGCGCGGCCCAACGGCATAGCTGTCGGTCAGCACGCCGAAGGCGCTGAGCGTCGAGCCCGGCTCGCCATGCGTGACGCTGGCGATCAGGCTGCCGATCATGCCGTCGTCGCCGATGGCGCGGCGATAGCGCAGCGAGCCGGCGATCTGCTCGGTCGTGGTGGGCGACGAGACTATCGTGGCGGCGAGCTGGTCGTCGCCGAAGATGGAATTGAACTCGACGTCGCCCGCCACGGTCCAGATGCCGGAGAAGCGCGAGCCGCGGTCGTCGACGGCCAGGCCGCCGGTGATCCAGGGCTGCGCCACGTCGACGACGAGGTCCGACGCGCCGGGCGTGTCGGGCGAGGCGCGCAACACGCCGGTCGCCGTGACGCCGGGAAGGTCGTTGGTCAGCAACAGGCCGCGCTCCATCGTCGAGAGCGTCAGCGGATGGGCCGCCGTCGCCGGCGCCAGGTAGCGGCGGATCTGCGCCTTGGCGGCGCGGTCGCCGCCCTGCACCGTGATGCTGGCGAGAAAGCCCTCGACGACGTGAATGGTGAAGACGCCGTCGCGCACGCGCTGCGGCGGCACATAGGCGCGCACCAGCAGGTAGCCGCGGGCGCGATACTCCGCTTCGATTCTGTCGGCGACATCGAGGATGTTGGCGAGTGTGATGTCCTTGCCGATCAGGTCGCGATACAGCGGCTGGAATTCGGCGGCCGGAATCGTGACCGCGCCGGTGATAGTGATGCCGGTCAGCTTGAAGTGGACTTCATCGACGGCGCGCGGCACCGCCGAGCGATGCGGCGCGACGATGCTGAAATCGAAATCGGGCTGCGGCGGCAGGGCCGGACCCGCACGGCGGCTGGGCAGAACGGTGGACGGTGCCGGCTGCGCCTGCGCGGCGAGCGACAACACCAACTCCGTCGCCAGCGCGACAGCGGCCATGCCCGACGCCGCGTTCGCGGCGCGTTTTGAACTTAATGACAAACCCCACCTCAGCAACGGATAACGTCCCCCGTTCGCACGCGCGCAGCTACACGCGGCAATTCCCCAACCATCGCAGGCCACAAAATATAAAATTCATATACGGCGCAATGTAGCGATTTTTTGCGCCGCAACAAATACATAGTAAGGAAATGGCCGCGGTTTGGCCGATTTGTGGCGGGGCAATGGCCAAAACAGGTTGCATCCGGCCAAAGGCCGGTTGTGCCCGTGGACGGTCCGGCATGCGGGAACCGCTCGGTTGCGCGCGCTTTGCGCCCGATTCGTTGCGCATTATTCATCCCGCGCACGGGCGGAACCGCGCGGAACCCGCGCTAAACTTCGCCGGCGGCAGGCATTGCCGCGAACAAAGCGGGGTTATCCATGAACACGAAAGTCATGACGGGGTTGGGTGTCGCGGGGCTGGCCGGTACGCTGGCGATCGGCATGTTCATCGGCCAGGCATTGGCGGCGCAGCCGCACATGCGGGCGGCGCTGGACGATCTGAGGGCCGCAAAGGCGGAACTCGAATCGGCGGAGCACAACAAGGCCGGCCATCGTGCCGAAGCGCTGCGGCTGACCAACGCCGCGATTGCCGAAACCGAAGCCGGCATGGACGCCGGAAACGGATACTGAGCATCAAAGTCACGCGCCCCTAACCGGGCGCATGGTCGATGTAACGGGGACGGGCGTCGACATCCGGCGGCCCGTCCACCGTATTCTGGTCTTACATCCGATTCAGCTACGGGATGCCTCCGGAAAATTTATTTGCGTTGAAAGAAAATATCGTTCGCTGCGTTGCACCCACAGCGCTATCCAATCTCGTTCATGAAATTTTCCGGGCTCATTGCGCCTCCGCGCAAATCTTCATGTGGATAAGAAATAGCAAAATTTATTTTCGACGCCCCCTTGAACCGAGTCGGTCCAAACCCCATTTCCCGTAAATCCCCACAGGTGCGAGCGAAGCGCAGCAGCTGAATTTTTGCGCGGTTTGAAAAACCGCGATTCAGTTCACGCCTGGATTCCGTCTGGAGTCACCCGATGAAAAACAAAACCGATTCAACTCTCCAGAGATGCGGACAGCACGTCCGCGAGGCGCGCCGCGTTGTCGGCCTGGATCATGCTGCGATGATCGCCAGGCACGCTGCGGACGGCGAGCGCCGCGCAACGGCCCTGCCAGATGCGCGCCGGACTGACGCGCATCGGATCGTCCGCCTCGGGCACGATCAGCAGGATCGCGCCGTCATAGCGCGCCGGGCGATAGCGCGCGACGGCCGACAGCGTGGCGTCGTAGACGCCCTGCAGCGCCTTGGGAATGCGCGACGGCGACTCCAGGGCCGGCGCCTTGCGCCAACCGAGCCGCCACGACACGCGCTGCGCGAACGACAACGCCGCTGCCACGCCATAGCGCAGGCGCGCGCCGCGCGGCAGCGCATGCATGACTTCAACGTGGTGACGCGCGCGCGCGCCGGCATGCGCGGCCCAGACGGCGAACGGCCATTGCCGCGCATTGGTCTGGGTGTCGATCAGCGTCAGCGAGGCCGGCGTCTCGCCTGCCGCGCGCAGCCGGCGGGCGATCTCGAACGCGATCAGGCCGCCCGACGAATAGCCGGCGAGATGATAGGGCCCGTGCGGAAACGCCCGGCGGATCGCGGCGAGATAGTCGTCCGCCATCGCGCCAATCGAGCGGTTGGGTTCCTGCCGGCCGTCGAGACCGCGCGCCTGGATGCCATAGACGGCACGGCCCGGCGCGATCCGGCGGCCGAACGCGAAGAGCTCCATCACGTTGCCGCCGACGCCGTGCACGACGAAGAGCGGCGCGCCCGCGCCTTCGCGGATCGGCACCAGCGGCGAGAAATCCGGCGCCCTGCGCTGCAGGACGGCCTCGGCCAGCGCGGCAATGGTCGGCGCGGCATAGATGATCGTGACCGGCAGTTCGACCCCGAGCGCCTCTTCGATGCCGAACATCAGGCTGAGCGCGGCGAGCGAGTCGCCGCCCAGGTCGAAGAAATCGTCGGCGCGGCCGATCTCGTCGCGCTCCAGGACGCGGCGCCAGATCGCGGCGACGGCTTCTTCGCTCTCACCGCGCGGCGCATCCGCGCTGCCGGCGAGAGACGTCGTGGCTTCGCGGCGCTGCCAGTCCTCATCGAGCGCGGCGAGCGCCTTGCCGTCGAGCTTGGCGCTGGCGAGGCGCGGAATGGCGTCGATCCGGTGGATGCGTTGCGGCTGCAGCGCCGGCGGCAGCGCGCCGCGCAGCTGCGCCTTCAAATCCGGCGCGAAAGCCTCGCTTGCGTCCGCTGAAACGACATAGGCGATCAGCCACCAATTGGCGCCGACGCGGCGCGGGAACACAGCGGCATCGCGGACGCCGGAATGGCGGCGGATCGCGGCTTCGAGTTCGCCCGGCTCGACACGCTGGCCGCGGATCTTGAGCTGGCGGTCCTTGCGGCCGATCAGCTCGATCAGCCCGTCGGCGCGCAACCGGACCAGATCGCCGGTGCGCAGGATGCGGCAGGACGGGTCTTTGGGATCGGAGGGAAAATCGTCGGCGACGCAATGCCCATGCAGCCAGCGCCCGAGCGCGACATAGGGGCTGCGCACGACCAGTTCGCCGCTCTCGCCGGGCGCCACCGCGCTGCCGTCCTCGCCGACGATGGCGAGCGCATTGCCGCTCAAGGGATAGCCCAGCGGCACTTTGGCGCCGTCTTGCGGGAAATCGTTTGGCACGAACCATTGCATGATCGGCGCTTCGGTGGAGCTGTAGCCCAGCTCGACGCGGCAATCCTGCGGCAGCCAGGCGCGCAGGGCGTCGATATCGCTCCACAGCACGGCATCGCCGCCGACGCGCACGACGCGCAGCGAGGCCGGCGCCTTGGCTGCGTCCAGCTGCATCAGCGAGCGCAGCAGGGCCGGCACGGCGTAGACCATCGTGATCTGGGCTTCGCGGAGACGGTTCAGGATCTGGCGCGCGCCGGCGCGCTGCACGTCGATCAGGTGCAGCGTCGCGCCGGTCAGCAGCGCCGTCAGCCGCTCGCGCAGGCCCGCGATGGTGCATTCGGACGACAGCGGCAGAAAACGGTCCTGCGCGTCGACATGCGCCGCGCCGACATATTGCGCCACGCGCCGCAGCAGCGCGCGCTGGCTGTTGACGATACCTTTGGGCCGCCCGGTGCTGCCGGAGGTGAAGAGAACAAGCGCCGGTGCGTCCGGTCCGGCCGGCGTCAGCGTGACGCTCGAAGATTGAGGGAGCGGTTTCGAGAGATCGATCTTGCGCACGCCGGCCGGCACAAGCTCGGAGCTCTCCGCGCCATCGAAGCGGCCGACGACCGCCGCCATGCCGGAATCGGCCATGACATCGGCAAGCCAGGACTTCGGATAATGCAGATCGAGCGGCACGAACAAGCGTCCCGCCGCCAGGCAGGCGAGCAGGACGAGCGGGAAATCGACCGAAGCGGGGAGCAGGATGCCGACCAGGTCGCCGGGCGCAGTCTCGCGCGCGATCAGCGCGGCGAGCGCGGCGACCCGTTGCCATGCCTGCGCGTAAGTGACGGACGTCTCGCCGTCGTCGATCGCGACGCGGTCCGGGTAAGCCGCCGCGACGGCGCGGAATCGCTCGGCGATCGGCACGGCGAGATCGGCATCCGTGAACGGCGTGAAGGCGCGCGTCGCGGGACCGTTCCAGTCCAGCGCGTAATTCGACTGATCCAGCCAGGGGGCGGTGAATCGGTGCAGCACGGTCTTTCGCCAATTGCGGGCGCGCGAGGCTAACCCGCCACGAACAACAAACTCTGAAACCCTCTGGGAACGTCGCGTCCCAATCCGGGACAGGCACGCCTTATGCACGGCAGGACCTGCATGAATTATTCCGGGAACGGCCGTGCCGTTCCGGTCCAACAGGAGGCTCACCCATGCTCCACGTTGACACAGCCAAGCTCGCCGGCACCCCTGCCAACGACAGCGAAGCGCCCGCGCCCGTCCGCCTGACGCCCGCCGAACAGCCGTTTCCCAAACTGATCGGGCTCGAGATCACCGAAGCGACGCCGGGCCGCGTCCGCGCCAGGCTGGCGGCGCGCAACGAGTTGTGCCGCTCCGGCGGCACCCTGCATGGCGGCGCGATCATGTCGCTGGCCGACATCGTCGCTTCCTGCGGCGCGTTCCTCAACCTGCCCGAAGGCGCCAAGACCACGACCATCGAGAGCAAGACCAATTTCATCGGCGCGCCCAAGGAAGGCGCACCGATCTTCGCCGAAAGCGTGCCGCTGCATGTCGGCCGCCGCAGTTCGGTGTGGCAGACCAACGTGACGCGCGAAGACGGCAAGCTGGTCGCCGTCGTGATCCAGACCCAGATGGTGATCTGAACCGCCTGACGGGCAAATGAAACTTCTATAGGGTCGGTCCCGAAAATATCTCGGGACCGATTCATGTCTTCACCCCAGGCCGATCCCTATGCCAGGGCGGCCGCGAAATTCGCGCTCTCGGCCAAGCTCGCCAGCATCGAATCGCTGCTCAATTGGGATGCGCAGACCAACATGCCCAAGGACGGCGCCTGGGCCCGCGGCGAACAGATCGGCGCGCTGGCCGAGGTGACGTCCGACCTGACCGGCACGCCGGAAGTCGGCGTCCTGCTGGACGAAGCGCAAGGCTACGCCAACGTGCTGGACGCCGCCGACCGCGCCAATCTGGCGGAGATGCGGCGGCTGTGGGCGCACCGCGCCGCGGTGCCGAAACAATTGCTGGTCGAACGCGCGCGCGTCAGCCAGGCGCTGCAATCGGTGTGGATCGACGCCAAGGCCAACAGCGACTTCAAGTCGTTCGCGCCCGGCTTCAAAAAGTTGATGGCGATCCACAAGGAGGTGGCGGCCGCGAAGAGCGCGGCGCTGGGCCTCGCGCCCTACGACGCGATGATGGACCAGGAGGATCCCGGGCTGACCTGCGCCATCATCGACCCGATCTTCGACGATCTGGCGGCGAACCTGCCGGCCATCCTGGCCGAGGTGCGCGAGCGCCAGGCGGCCTGGCCGGACGTGCTCGAATTCAGCGGCGACTTCTCGATCGAGAAGCAACGTGTCTTGTCGGAGCGCCTGGCGGTGATCGTCGGCCACTCGCCGCAGTCCAGCCGCATCGATCCGGCGCCGCATCCGTTCTCGATGCCGCACTCGCCAGGCGATGTGCGGTTCACGACCCGCTACAGCGAGGACAAGTTCCGCTATTCGGTGACCGCGACGCTGCACGAGGCCGGACATTCGATGTACGAGTTGAACCTGCCGCGCCGCCTCGCCTTCTCGCCGGTCGGCTTCGCGCGCGGCGCCTCGGCGCATGAGAGCCAGTCGCTGATGCTGGAGATGATGGCCGGACGCAGCAAGGAGTTCTTGAGATTTCTCAGCCCCCTATTGCACGAATATCTCGGCGGCGATGCGGCCTGCTGGGCGCCGAAGAACATCCTGAACTTCTTCCGCCGCGTCGACGACGATTTCATCCGCGTCAACGCCGACGAGATCTCCTATCCGCTGCACGTCATCCTGCGCTACCGGCTGGAGCGTGCCATGCTGTCGGGCGATCTCGCCGTGGACGACATTCCGGGCGCCTGGAACGAGTTGTTCGGCAAGCTGTTCAGCCGCGTGCCGCCCAATCATGCCAAGGGCTGTTTGCAGGACATCCATTGGGCGATGGCGCTGTTCGGCTATTTCCCGAACTACGCGCTGGGCGAAGCCCTGGGCGCGCAATTGTTTGAGCGCGCCTGCGCCGACGACGCATCGATCCTGCCCGCGCTGGGGCGCGGCGACTTCAAGCCCTATTTCGGCTGGGTCAAACCGCGCATCCATGAGCAGGCGAGCCTGAAGAGCTTCGACGACATCGTGTTCGATGCGACGGGCCGCAAACTCTCCGCCGACGCGCTGAAGCGGCACCTGAAGAAACGCTATCTGGAAGAAGCGCTGGACTGACGCCGCTCAAATTCGCCAATCGGTGCCGCTGACCAGCGCCTGGTAGAATTCCGGCGAATAGGCTTTCTCCGGCGCGGCGCGAACCTGGTTGTCGAGGAACTCCGCGTCCTTGCCCACCAGTATGCGCCAGCGTTCGGCCCTGACGCCGTCGAGGATGATGGTGGCGGCCTGCGCGGCGCTGGTCGGCGCGTTGTCGCGGAAGTTGCTGGCCTGCGCGTCGACGAAGGCGCGCACCTGATCGTCGCTCATGGCGGCGAGGTTCATGCCCTGCGCCGCCAGCGCCTTGCGCACCGCGGCGACATCGACGCCGCCGCCGCTGAGGATCAGGCGCGAATTGGTGACGATGTCGGTGCCGATATGGCCGGGCATCACGACCGAGCATTTGATGTGCGGCGCGTTGACCGCGAGATCGGTCATCAAGGCTTCGGTGAAGCCCTTGACCGCGAATTTCGCAGCGCAATAGGCGGTGTGCGGCCGCCCCGGCCCGATGGACGCCCAGAAACCGTTGACGCTGGAGGTGTTGACGATGTGGCCCTCGCTCGCGTTCATCAGCAGGGGCAGGAAGGCGCGCACGCCGTGATAGACGCCGCCCCAGCAGACGTTGAACGTCTTCTCCCACTGGCCGCGGTCGCCATTGACGATGCTGCCGCCGCCGCCGATGCCGGCATTGTTGATGAGCAGATGGATCTTGTCGGTGTCGAGTTCGCGCCGCACGCAGTCGGCCCATTCGTTCACCTGGCCCTCGATCGAGACGTCGGCGACATAGCTGACGACGCGCGTGCCCTGCGGCGCATGCTCCAGCGCGCGGCGCCGCGTCTCCGCCATGTTCGGAGCCGAGACGTCGCACATCGCGACGGTGCAGCCTTCGGCGGCGAGTTGCAGCGCCAGCTCGCGGCCCATGCCCGTGCCGCCGCCGGTAATGACCGCGATCTTGCCTGCGAAGTCCTTCATGGCCGTTCCTTCCAGCGCGGTCTTCACTTCCCCACGAGGAAGAGGTGAAAGCAATCAGAATTTCTGGCTGAAGCGCAGCCCGATGGTTCGCGGCGTGTTGGTCGCGATATAAGGCTCGGCCGAGCAGATCTGCGTCGTGCATTCGGCGTAGCGGTAAAGATCGGCGCGCTCGTCGAAGGCATTCAGGATCGAAAGTTCCAACGCCCAGCGGTCGGTCTCGATGCCGGTCGTGAAGTCGATCGTGGTGAAGGGACGCTGCAGCCCCAGCGCGGCGCGGATCGGCGTCTCGAGCGTGGTGACCGGATTTGGCGCGATGACGCGCAGATCCGGCCAGCTGCTGCTCTGATACACCAGTCCGGCCTGCACGTGACCGAGGAAGTTTTCGAACGGAAATTCGTAACGCGCCGTCCAGTTGGTCTTGAATTTCGGCGTCGGAAGAGACGTGCCTTTGGGCGCGCTCGGTGGATTGGGATCCAGCGGGCCGGGACAGACCGTCGCCCCGGCCTTGCTGCAATAGTCCGACGTCAGATGCGAGTCGGTGAGGGTCGCCGCGCCCGACAGCGTCAGGCCGTCGGTCGGCTGCCAGACCACGTCGCCTTCCGCGCCATAGATTCGCGCCCCGCCGGCATTGTGGATTTCGGTGAAGGAATTGATCCCAAGGAAGGAGAACTGGAAATGGTTCCAATCCTCCCTATAAGCGGCACCATTGAAGCGCAGGGTGTTGTCGAACCAGGACGTCTTCCAGCCGATCTCGTAATTGGTCAGGCGGTCGGGTTGGTAGGGGCCGATCGGCGGATCGGGCGGCACGCTGGTGCGGCGGTTGATGCCGCCGGGCCGAAAGCCTGTCGACCAGGTGGCGTAGACCATGCGGTCGTCGTCGATCTTCCAGGACAGATTCAGCCGATGCGTGAAGCCGCTCTCATAGACGCTCTTGTTGAGATCGGTGCAGGGGCCGTTGCCGACGCTGGTCGGCGCGAAACAAATTTTCTCGCCGGTGTGCGAGCTGTAATTGGCGTTGAAGCCGAAAAAGCCCTTCAGGTAGTTGGCGGCGTAGAAGACGCGGCCGCCGGCCGTGAAGGTCAGGCTGGGCGTGATGTCGTAGCTGAGCTCGCCGAAGGCGGCGAGGTCGTTGTCGTAGCGCTGCTGGTCGGTCAGCCACAGCGTGCCGGGCCACCCTGTGATGGAAAGCGGTTTGGTCGGCGGCACGGCACCCGAATCCGACAGGTTGGCGATGGTGTAGTTCTGCAGGATGTAGTGGCCCTGCCTTTCGTAGAACAATCCGCCCACGAAGCGCAGCGGCGAGTCCGCCGGGGTCGCGAAGCGCAATTCGTGGCTCATCTTGGTGAAGTGATCTTTTTCCAGGATGTACTGCGACGGGTTTATGAAATTGCCGTTGTTGTCGTAGATGTAGGCGCCGTAGCCGTAGAGCGTGTCGTAGAAGAACGAATAGTCGGTGTAATCCGACGCCGCGTTGATCGAGCGGTCCATATAGCCGCCCGAATAGGTGACATCGAGATTGGCGATCTTGCCCTGGATGGTAAGCGCCGCCTGGACCCATGTGTCGTGCGCGAATTCGGGGAAGTAGTGCGAGACCTGAAGGTCGCCGATACTGGGGTCGTAGGCGAAGATGCCGCTCGACTGGGTGTGCTGCGCCACGATCGTGGGCGTGATGGTCCAGTTGGCGTCGAGATCGATCTGAAGCGCCACGCGGCCGCCATAGGAATCGACGCTGTTGAAATTCTTCTTCGCCAGGCCGGCATTGTCGATGGTCACGCCCGAGGTCGGGAAGGTGCGCGTGTTGTGGACGTTGTCGATGAAACCGGCGTCGTGCTCGGTATAGCCGACAAGGCGGATCGCGGCATTCTCCGACAGGGGAATGTTCACGAAGCCTTCGACGCCGCCGCCGAAGCTGCCATGGTCGACGGTGTTGGCGCTGACATCGTAGCCGGCGGAAAAAGCGGATGGATCGGGCTTGTTGGTGATGATGCGGATGGTGCCGGCCTCGGAACTGGCGCCGTACAGCGTGCCTTGCGGACCGGACAGCGATTCGACGCGGGCGATGTCGTAGACATGGATGTCGAGCGCGCCGCCGATGGTGGTGATCGGCTGCTCGTCGAGATAGATGCCGACGGTGGGCAGCGAGCCCGAATGATTGCCGTCATTGCCGCTCGACACGCCGCGCATCGAGACGTTGGCGAAGCCCGGCCCGCCATTGCCGGCGCCGGCGCCGCCGACGGTGTAGGTCACGCTCGGCAGGTATTTCACGAAGTCGGCGAAATCGGTGATGTGCAGCTGTTCGAGCTTTTCGGTGGGCAGCGCCTGGATGCTGAGCGGCGCTTTCTGCAGGTCCTCGCTGCGTTTTTCGGCGGTCACGACGACGGTCTCGATGCCGGTCGGCTTCTCGACGTCGGCGGCGAAGGCGGGCGTCACGCCGGTCAGCATCGTGGAGGTGAGCAACAACTGCCACAGCGACACCCGGCCGCTCGTCGAAATGCCCCGCATGGCCTGCAAGCCCCTCGTTGGATCGGCGCGGAACGCCGGAGCGAATCCCCGAACACAGTCTTCGATACGTCATAAGTTGAAACCGCGACCGGGGAACCCGTCAATGGGCGCGGGCCGCAAGATTTCGGGATTGTTGCAGCGCTGCGTCAGATGCGGCGCGGTCACATGTAATCGTGCAACACTCCGCCCAAGGCGTCCTTCAGGGGCCCGAGCCAGGGCTCGAAATGTTGCCACTGCTCGATGCCCTCGCGGAAGATCGGCTGGCGCACCTGTTCGGAGCTGGCGGTGCGCACGGCGCGGTCGTTCTGATGGAATTGCAGGCACTTGTCCTCGAACGGCAGGCCGCAATAGGCGAGCAGGCGACGCACCTCGCCCTCCGGATCCTCGACCAGGCGTTCGTAGATCACGCGGTGGACGCGGCCGGGCAGCACGGCATCGATATGGGCCATGAAGGCGACATAGTCGGCATAGTAGCGGCCGAGTTCGCCCAAATCGTAGCTGAAAGCCTGGCCGCGCGCGAAATGCTGCTTGAAGGCCGAGAAGCAGCAGCCCAGCGGGTGGCGGCGCGCGTCGATGATCTTCGCGTTCGGCAGGATCAGATGGATGAGGCCGGCATGGGCGAAATTGTTCGGCATCTTGTCGATGAAGAAGGGGCGGCCGAGCTTGCGCTGGATGCGGGTGCGATCGAGATATTCCGCGCCCAGGCGATCCAGCTCTTTCGCATCGAGGTCGCCAAGCATCTCGGGGTAGTTCGACATCTCGCTGCGCGTCTTGCGGCCGCTGAGGCGGCGCGCGATGGCGATGATGTCGGGCAGTTCCATCGTGCCTTCGACCTGCGAATGCGTCGCCAGGATCTGCTCGATCAGCGTCGAGCCGGCGCGCGGCAGGCCGACGATGAAGATCGGATCGGGCGCGGGATTGCCCTGGCCGGCGCGCGCCGCGAAGAATGCCTCGGTGAACACAGCCTTGGAGCGCCGCACATGCTCGGCGGTTTCTTGCGCGTCATAGACGACCGCTTTGCGCCGCAACGCATTGCCGGCCGCGTATTGTTCGAAAGACTCGTCGTAGCGCTGTTCGTCTTCCAGCGCCTTGCCGAGCGCGAAATGCAGGTGATAGCGGTCCTCGCCATCGAGGTCGGCGCGCGCCAGGGCTTCGCGCATCGCCTCGACGTGACGCGGCTCAAAGCGGAAGGTCTTGAGGTTCGCCAGGCTCCACCAGGCTTCGCCGAGCGTCGGCGCCAGCGCGATGGAGCGGCGATAGGCGGCGATGGAATCCGCCTGCCGGCCGACGGCCTTCAAGGCGTGGCCATAGCTCATCCAGCCCTTGGGCTGTTTGGGGAAGGCCTTCAGCACGTCCTCGTAAGCTGCGATGGCCTGCCCGTATTCGCCGATCTGCCCCAGCGCGGCGCCTTTCAGGGCGCGATAGGCCGGGTTGCGGGCGTCGTCGCGCAGCAGGGTATCGATCTGCGCGATGGCCAGCTCCGACTTGTTCTGGCGGTGCAGGACGATGGCGTAGTTGTGCCGCGCCACGGCAAAGGCCGGCGACAGTTCGAGGCAGCGGGCGAGCAACGTCTCGGCTTCGCCGTAACGGCCGAGCCGCGCACCGATCTCCGCCAGCATGCGGATGGCGGCGATGTTGGTGGGATTGGCTTTGAGGAATTCGCGCAGCTTGCGTTCGGCGACCGCCAGCTTGTTGTCGCACAGCGCGATCGCCGCCGCGATCAGCGCAGGCTCCTTGGTGGCGGCGCGGATCTGCTGCGCGGCGGCCTTGCCGGCGGCGGCTTCGTCGCCGAGCAGCGCGTATTGCTCGCCCAGCGCGGCCCAGGCTTCGCCGGAATCGGGATTGAGTTTGGTGGCCTGCGCAATCGCCGCGATCGCCGCCTCCGTCTCGCCTTGCGCGGCGCGCACCAGTCCGAGTTCAAGCCAGACGGAAGGCGCCTTGGTCTGTTCCGCCGCCAGGGTTTCAAGCATCGCGCGGGCCGCGGCTAGCTCGCCCTGGCGGCGCTGCGCCGAACCCAGGAACAGCCGCGCCTGCGGATGGCCCGGAACGGCGATGAGAATCTCACGCGCCTGTTCGGCGGCTTTGGCAGGATCGCCGTCCAGCAGGCGCACAGTGTGCGCCAGCGCGGCCTGCAGCGTGCCGGTGGGTGTGGACGATGACATGGCCCCCGATCAAAGGGTTTGCGCGCCGACCCTGTCAACCGGCACAGTGCCGGCCATGAGCGAACCAACGAAACGCGGTGAATTTCAGCGGCTGCGCGGCCGCTATGCCGGCTATACGCGCACGCGGCTCCGGCAATTCGCGCGGCGGCTGAAGAGCGCGATCTATCCGGAACGCGAAAAGGTTCTGCGCATCGAACTGGCTGGACCGACGGAACGCATATCGTTCGCCGAGGCGCAGGCCCTGCGCTATCGCGACATCGGGCTGGGCGAGCCGCTCGGACCCTTGTGGTCGACCTATTGGGTGCGCGTGACGGCGCGGATACCGCAAAGCTGGCGCGGCGCGCGCGTCGATCTCTACTGGGATTCGCGTTCGGAAGGACTGCTGTGGCTCGATGGCCGTTCGTCGCAAGGTTTGAACATCGGGCGCAACAGCGCGCGGCTGACGCCGACCGCCAGGGGCGGCGAGACGCTCACTTTCTATATCGAAGTCGCGTGCAACCGCGCATTCGGCGCGGCCGAGGCGGGGCACCCGCCCAAAGAACCTTATCTGCTGGAGACCTGCGAACTGCGCCGCTTCGATCCGGAAGCCTGGAGCCTGTTTCACGACTTCGACGTGCTGCGCCAATTGGAGGCCGACCGCGAGCCGGTGCAGACGCCGCGCTCCACCGGCGGCGTCGCGCCCAAGATCGTGCGGCCGGCGCTGGACACAACCTGGGCCGGCAAGCTGCTGCATGAGTTGAACAAGGTCTGCAATGTTCTGGATCCCGACGACCGCGCGACCTGGGCGGCAGGCGGCGCGATCCTGGGTACGCTTCTGGCCATGCGGAACGGCGATGTGGTCCACGAACTGTCCGCCATCGGGCACGCGCATATCGACACGGCATGGCTGTGGCCGATCGAGGAGACGCGCCGAAAGTGCCAGCGCAGCTTCGCCAATGTCTTGGCCCTGATGGACGAGTATCCCGAATTCAAATTCGCCTGCTCGCAGGCTTATCAATATGCCGTCATCGAGGAGACCGATCCCAACCTCTTCGCGCGCATCCGCGCCAAGATTGCGAACGGCCAGTGGATTCCCATCGGCGGCAGTTGGGTGGAACCGGATTGCAACCTGCCCAGCGGCGAGTCGTTGTCGCGGCAATTCCTGTATGGCCAGCGCTATTTCGAGCGCACCTTCGGCGCGCGCTCGCGCATTTTCTGGAATCCGGACGTCTTCGGCTATGCCGGGCAGTTGCCGCAACTGATGCGCGAAGCCGGCATGGACCGTTTCCTGACGCAGAAACTGTCGTGGAACCGCTTTACCTCTCCGCCGCATCACAGCTTTCACTGGCGCGGCATCGACGGCAGCGAGGTGCTGACGCATTTCCCGCCGGTGGACACCTATAGCGGCATGGCAAGCATGGAGGAGCTGCGCTATCACGCCGCCAACTACAAGGACGCGGACCGTTCGGCTGAGGCGCTCTATCTGTTCGGCTATGGCGACGGCGGCGGCGGGCCGGACGCCTTCATGATCGAGCAGTTGCGGCGGACGAAGGACCTGCTCGGTGTGCCGCGCAGCGAGACGCGCGATCCCAACGTGTTCTTCGACCGGCTGCAACGCGACGCCGGCGAATTCGCCACGGTCGAGGGCGAACTTTATTTCGAATATCACCGCGGCACCTATACGAGCCAGGCGGAGGTCAAACGTCTCAACCGGCTGGTCGAGGGACGATTGCAGACGTTGGAATTCCTCTGCACCGCAAGCCTGCTCGCCGGCAAGCCGGCGCCGTCGCGCGCTGAAATCGAGGGTCAGTGGCGCACGCTGCTGACCAACCAGTTCCACGACATCCTGCCGGGCAGCAGCATCGGCGAGGTTTATGCGCGCACGCGCCAAGAGCTGTCAGAACTCGCCGAATCCGCGGCTGTACTTTCGCAAGAGCTGCTGGACGCACTGGCTGATTCCAAGAGTATGTCCAGCCCCGTCAATCCGATCGGATTTGCCCGCGCCGAAATCGTGTCGGGTCCCGATAGCGCATTGCACTATGTCACCGCCGCGCCGTTCGCCTGCGGCGAGACCGGCGAGACCGGGGAAAGCGTTCGCCTGAGCGAGACAGCCGATGAAATCCGGCTGGAGAACGACCGCCTCGCCGCCGTCCTGTCGCGCTCCGGCGCCGTGCGTTCGCTCGTGCACCTCGCGACCGGACGGGAAGCGCTGGCCGGTGACGGCAACCGCTTTGTATTGTTCGACGACCGGCCGACGGAATACGAAGCTTGGGACATCGATCCCTTCGCCCTCGAAACGGGGCGCGAAGTGGGCCCCGCCGAGAATTGCACGATCGTCTCGCGCGGCAAGTTGCGCGCCGAAGTGCGCTTCGAACGCAAGCTCGGCAAGGCGAGCCGCTTGATCCAGACGATCCGGCTCGACGCAGCGTCGGACAGGCTCGAATTCGACACCGAGATCGACTGGCGCGAGCGGCGCACGCTGGCGAAAGTCGTGTTTCCGCTGGCCTGCCGGTCCCCGCGCGCGACCTATGAGACCATGTTCGGCGCGGTCGAGCGTCCGACGCATGCCAGCACCGATGCGGACCTGGCGCAGTATGAAGTGCCCGGCCACCGCTGGGCCGATCTGTCGGAGCCGGGCTTCGGCGTCTCGCTGCTGAACGACTCGCGCTACGGCTATGCGACGTTCGGCAATGTCATGAGCCTCAGCCTGCTGCGCGGCACCGCCTCGCCCGATCCGCACGGCGATATCGGCGTGCATCGCTTTCGCTATGCTCTGTACCCGCACGCCGGCGACTGGCGCGAGGCCGGCACGGTCGGCGAAGCGGCGCGCTTCAATCGCCCGCTGCTGTGGGCCAATGGCACCGCGCCGGAAATCCTGCGCAAGCCGCTAGTGTCGGCGGAACCCACGAATGTGGTTGTCGACACGATCAAGCCGGCGGAGGACGGCAAGGGTTGGGTCGTGCGGCTTTACGAAAGTCATGGCGGCTCAGCGACGGCGCGACTAAATTTCGGCCTACCGGTACGCAGCGTTCATATGAGCAATACGCTGGAAGATCCAGGTAAGCCGCTGGCGCTCGAGGCGAATGGCTGCACGCTGACGCTGCGGCCGTTCCAGATCGCGACGCTCAGGGTCGAATAGAGGCTTCCAGCCGCGCCACGAACGCGGCCTTCTGTGCATCGTCGATCCAGCGCACCACCGCGACGATGTCGTGCTGGTAGTCGATGAAGACGATGTTGTCGCCGTTGCCGATGAAGGCCAACGCGTCCTCGGGCGCGGCGGGAAACAGCTTGCGGTCGGTGTTGAGGAACCAGTTCATGTAGCCGTAACCGGGATTGGGACCGGTCGGCGTGCGCGACAGCGCGATCCATTTTTGCGACAGCACCTGCTTGCCGCTCCAATTGCCGTTGTTGAGGCCGAGCAGACCCATGCGCGCCAGATCGCGCGCCGAGATGAACAGGCCGCCGCCCCAATGCCCGCCGCCCGGCACAGCATGGATGCGCCGGCCATGGATCGTGACCCAGGAATTTCTGTAACCCTCCCAATGCCAGGCGTCGGAGGCGCCGATGGGATTCATCACGGCCTCGCGCAGGACGTCCGGCAGCGGCCGTCGCCACAGATAGGTGAGCGCCAGGGACAGCGCATTGACGCGTACGTCGGAATATTTCCATTGCGTGCCGACGGGCGGCGGGCCGGCGGCGATCTCGTCCCAGGGATTCTTGCCCGGCCGATCCGCCCACCATGGCTTGCCCCACATCGTTCCGGTCCAGCCGCTGGTCTGGCGCAGCATCTGGTCCCAGGTGATGGGCTGATTGTGCGGGTCCGAGAAATCAGGCGTCGGACGGACGTAATCGATGACGCGGTCGTTGACGTCGCGGATCAAATGCCGGTCGAAGGCGATGCCGGCGACGGCCGAGAGAAAGGTCTTGGTCACCGAATGCGTCATGTCGACGGCGCCGGTGTCGCCCCATTCGGCGACGATGTAGCCATGGCGCAAAATGATGCCGTTCGCCGGCGCGTGGGCTTTCAGGGGGCCGATGGGATCGGAATACGGACCGGCGAATTGCAGCGGGATGACGAGGCGCAGATCGCGCGATGCCTCGGCCGTGGCACCGGGCGGAAATCTGGTTTCGCTGGCGACGGCGAAGTCGATGGCGGCCTGCAGCCTGGCGGGATCGAAGCCCTCTGCCTCGGGCGCATGCGTCTGCCAGGCGCCCTTGGGTGGAAAGTAATCGGCAGCTTGCGCCGGCAGACCCGCGACGAGGATCGCCGAGAATGTCAGTATACGGACTAAATATGTCATGTCGACTCTTCCCGCAATGCCGCGGCCATCTTCTCCGCGATCATCACCGTCGTCAGATGCGTGTTGGCGCGAACCACCGACGGCATGATCGAGGCATCGATGACGCGCAAGCCGTCGAAGCCGAGCACGCGGCACTGGCTGTCGACCACCGTCCGTGGATCGTTCTCGGCACCCATGCGGCAGGTGGAGGTGCCGTGCTGCGTGTCGCCGGCATTGGTGAGCGCCCATTGATCGATCTCGGCATCGGAAGGCTCGCGCGAGAGGTCGAGGCCGAGCGCGTCCACCTGGCCGATGGCGCGCATGCTGCTCTGGCGCGCCACGGCGATGAGACGGCGAAGGCCGTCGCGCATGCGCAAACGGTCCGATTCGGTGTCGAGCATGTTCTCCTCGATGGCCGGATCGGCGTAAGGATCGCGCGACACAAGACGCAGATTGCCGCGCGACTCGCATTGATTGACCCAGACGCCGAAAATGCCGAAGGGCTTGCCGCCCTCCGCGATGGCGCCGCGCGCCAGGCTGTCGCCGAGCCGGTTCATAAAGACGAGCATCATGTCGCCAGGCCCGGCGCCGCAAAGTCCGGAACTGTAGCGCACGCAGCAATTGGTATGGCGAAAGCCCGGCGGCGGCGTCGCGAATTCCTCGAGGCTGATGCCGAAGGCGCAGAGCGGATGGTCCTGGAACGATTGTCCGACCGGCAGATCGGCGCGCAGCGCAATGTCCAGGTCCTTGAGGTGATCGGCGGGTCCGATACCCGAACGCATCAGGATCGCCGGCGAATGCACCGCACCGGCCGACAGGATAATCGTCGCGCCTCGCAACGCGCGCCAACTGCCGTCACCGGCTTTCAGCCGCACGCCAATGGCGCGCGCACCCGAGAACAGGACGCAATCGACTTGGGTATCGCCGAACACGGCGAGATTGTTGCGGCCGCGCGCCGGCTCGAGATAGGCGTCGTTGGTGCTGACGCGCACGCCGTCGCGATTGTTGATCGCGTAAGGCGAGACGCCCAGCGCATGTGGTGCGTTGTGATCGGCGGCCCAGCAATAGCCGAGATCGAGCGCGGCTTCCGCGCCGGCCTGGTCGACCGCGCCCCATTGCGAGACCGGCGCGCGATAGATCGGGATGGGACCGCTGTCGCCATGCCAGGGCGCGTCGCCGAAACGCAGATCGGTCTCGAGCCGATTGAAATAGGGCAGCACGTCTTCGAACGACCAGCCTTCGCAGCCTTCCGCGGCCCATTCATCGTAATCTTCGACGGTGCCGCGGATGGCGATCTGGCCGTTGATCGCCGAACTGCCGCCCACGCCGCGGCCGCGCCAGTAAAGTCGTGGCGCCTGCGCGGCGGTGCGGCGCGCCTTGAGATTAGGATAGCGGAAATGGGCGAAAGCCGGCTCGGTAATGATGCGGCTGGGATTGGGAATGCGCATCGCGTCGGGCGCATCCGCCGAACGATAGTCGGGACCCGCCTCGATCAGCGCGACCTGCAGCGCCGGATTTTCCGACAGCCGCGCCGCAAGCGTGGCGCCCGCCGATCCGGCGCCGACGATGATGAAATCGTAGTCCATGCGAGAGGTCTCTTCCTGACGCCCTATTCGACCGTGCGCCATGGTAAATGCAAGGCGTTGGCAGAAACACGCCAAGGCCCTAGAGTGCAAGCCGAATGCGACGATGAGCAAACCGATGGCGCAGAACGCGCGAAACCCGGCGAAGCGGGCATGTCTTGTATTGGCTCTGGCCTTTGCCCTGCCCAGCCTTTCGGCGCAGGCCTGCGAGGTCCGAAACCGCGAACGGCATTGCCCGATCGTGCTCAACGGGCAGTTGGCGACGTCCGATTTCACTGGCGGCGTGGGCGGACAGATGTATGCCGTCTACGACACAGGCTATGGCGGAACCGCGGTATTCGTGTCCGGTGGCGCGAACGCCGGCGCCTTCGCAAGGTCGTCCGGGTCCGCCAGTGCGTCGGCATTCGCCCGCGCCTCCGCGTCAGCCCATGTGTTCATCGGCACGACGATGGGCGGCCACGGATCTGGGCACTACTGATCATCGCTTGTGGATTGACCGCGCCGGCGCGACAGTGAGCGGCGATGACGATCAGGCGAATTGGCGTCCTAACCGGCGGCGGCGATGTGCCCGGGCTCAACCCGTGCATCAAGGCCATCACGCGCCGGGCCACGGAACTCGGCTGGGAGATCGTCGGATTCCGGCGCGGCTATGCGGGCCTTTTGAATTACGACCCCGGCGATCCGGACGGCAGCGCGGCGCAGCTGATGCGCCTGGATCTCGACAGCGTGCGCACGATCGACCGCACCGGCGGCACCGTGCTGCACAGCACGCGAACCAGTCCGGACCGAATCTCCGGCGCGGAGATGCCGCACTTCTTGAAGGGGAAATTCGCGCCCGGCGCGGACGGCTATGCCGATTGCACATCGCATATTCTTCGCGTTCTTGAAGCCCTGCGCATCGATGCGCTGATCGCGCTCGGCGGCGACGGCACGCTCTCCTATACCGCGCGCCTCCGGCGGGAAGGCATGCGGGTGCTGTCCGTGCCCAAGACGATGGACAACGACGTCTTCGGCACGGACTACTGTATCGGCTTCTCGACCGCCGTGTCGCGCTCGGTCGAGTTCATCAGCGCCCTGCGCACGACGACCGGCAGCCATGAGCGCATCGCCGTCGTCGAATTGTTCGGGCGCAATTCGGGTGAAACCGCGCTGATCACCGGTTATCTCGCCGATGTCGATCGCGTGCTGATCGCCGAGGTTCCGTTCGACATCGGCAGAGTCTCGGACCTTCTGCTGAAGGACCGCGCCGGCAATCCGGCGAACTACGCCATGCTCGTGGTCTCCGAAGGCGCCAAGATATTGCAGGGCGAAGTGCAGGAACGCGGGCCGCGCGACGCGTATGGCACGCCCAAGCTCGGCGGCATCGGCGAGTTCATCGGCGGCGAGATCAAGCGGCTCACCGGCGTTGGCACCATCAACCAGAATCTGGGCTACCTCATGCGCGCCGGCGCGCCCGACGCGCTCGATCTGATGGTCGCCAAAAGCTACGGCGCGATGGCGGTGCAATTGCTGTCGGAAGGCAAGCACGGCCTGATGATGGCGATACAGGACGGCAAGTACACGTCGGTCCCGGGCGACACCTGCATTCAGGGCAAGCGGCGGGTCGATACAGGCTCGTTCTACGATGCGGCAGCCTATCGTCCGCGCATCAGCCGCGTGCCGGGCAAGCCGATGTTTCTGTATTAGCCGAGCACGATCAGGACGCGATGGGTGGCGCCGTCGTCGACGAGCGGGATCGTGCCCTTGCGATCGCCTGTCACGGTCTCACCGTCGATCTTGAGCGCAAGGATTCCACTGCAAACGCCTAGCGGATTCTCGACGGCAATCTCGTAGCGTGAAGTACGGTGATGGAAGGCAATTTCAAAGCCGGGCCAGAAGCGCGGGATACACGGCGCGAGCTGCAGGGTGTCGCCCTGCAGGCGGAATCCCAGCAACCCTTCGAGCGCCACGCGGTAGTACCAGGCCGCGGAGCCGGTGTACCAGGTCCAGCCGCCGCGTCCGACATGCGGCGGCACGGAGTAGACATCTGCCGCTATGACATAGGGCTCGACCTTGTAGCGGTGGATCGCGGCCGGATTGTCGGCGTGGCAAATCGGATTGAGCATCGCCAGAAGTTCGTAAGCTTTGTCGCCGTCGCCCAGATGCGTGTAGGCCAGCGCCGTCCAGGCGGCGGCGTGGGTGTATTGGCCGCCGTTTTCGCGGACACCCGGCGGATAGCCCTTGATGTAGCCCGGATCGCGTTCCGGATTGTCGAACGGCGGCGTGAAGAGCAGCACCATCTTCTTGTCGCGCTGCACCAGATACTTGTCCACCGCCGCCATGGCGCGTGCGGCGCGGGCGGGCTCTGCCGCGCCGGAGATCACCGCCCAGGACTGCGCGATCGAGTCGATGCGGCAGCCATTGTTCGAGACCGAGCCCAAGGCCGAACCGTCGTCGAAATAGGCGCGGCGGTACCAGTCGCCGTCCCAGGCATCGCGCTCCAGCGCTGTTTT
Source organism: Rhizomicrobium sp. (assembly GCA_036512455.1). Taxonomy (GTDB): domain Bacteria; phylum Pseudomonadota; class Alphaproteobacteria; order Micropepsales; family Micropepsaceae; genus Rhizomicrobium. The sequence goes on along the minus strand of DATCAT010000015.1, from coordinate 38,075 downwards.
CAGATCGGCCGCGTGTCGCCGCCATTCGCCGGCGCGGTCCGAGTCGGCGCGCCGCTCCGCTAGTTTCGCGAAAGCGCCAAGCGTTGTGTAGATGAACCAGCCGAGCCAGACGCTCTCACCCTTGCCCTGCTCGCCGACGCGATCCATGCCGTCGTTCCAATCGCCGGTGCCCATCAAGGGCAGGCCATGCACGCCGTTCGCCAGGCTGCTGTCGAGCGCCAGCGCGCAATGCTCGTAGAGACTGGCGCCGGTTTCGGAGATGCCGGGCTGGAAGAACGCGTCATGCTCGCCGGGCTGCAGCACCGGGCCAGTCAGGAAGGGGATTATCTCATTCAGCACCGCGATGTCACCGGTCGTGCGCACATAATGGTTCGCGACAAACGCCAGCCAGACGCGATCGTCGGAGATGCGCGTGCGGATGCCGCGCCCCGTCTCCGGCAGCCACCAGTGCTGCACGTCGCCTTCGGCGAATTGCCGGCCGGCTGCCCTGAGCAGATGCTCGCGCGCGATTTGCGGCCGCGCGACGCACAGCGCCATGACGTCCTGCAACTGGTCGCGGAAGCCATAAGCCCCGCTCGCCTGGTAGAAACCGGCGCGCGCCCAAACGCGGCAGCTCAGCGTCTGGTACAGAAGCCAGCGGTTCATCAAGATGTCGAGCGCCCGGTCGGGCGTCTTGACCTGCACGGTTCCTAGAATGTCGTCCCATTGCTCCGTGGCTTGCTTGTAGACCGCATCGAGATCGGCAGAGCGATATTTCGAAACCAGCTTCTCGGCGTCGTGCTTCGATCCCGCTTGGCCGAGGAAAACGACGATCTCTGCCGAGCCGATCGGGCCCAGCTTGATTGCGGTCTGCAGCGCGCCGCAGGGATCGAGGCCGGCGCCGACCCGATTGGACAACACCGTGCCATGTACCAAACCCGCCGGACTGTCGGTCGCGCCGTCGCGGCCGATGAATTCGGCGCGGTCGGCTGTCCAGCTTGACTGCCGGCCCTTCATATCGAGGAAGGCCACGCGTTCGCCGAACTCGTTGTTCCACGGGTTTTGCGCCAGCAATGCACCGGTTTCGGTGCCGATTTCGCTGACGATATACGGCCTGCCGCTGCGTTGCGCATTGCCCAGCACCCATTCGACATAGGCCGTCACGGAGAGCCGGCGCTCGCGACCGGACTGGTTGGTGATCTTGAGTCGCGCGATCTTGAGCGAGTCGTCGATGGCCACGAACTGCGTCAACTCGAGCGCGATGCCATGCGCCGTATGTTCGAACCGGCTGTAACCCTGGCCATGCCGCGCGATGTAGCGCGTATTCTTTTCGCGTATCGGCAGCGCCGTCGGCGACCAGAGCTGGCCGGTGTCTTCGTCGCGGACATAGATCGCCTCGCCCGGCGCATCGCTCACCGCGTCGTTCGACCAGGGCGTGAGCTGGTTCTGCTGGCTGTTGAGCGACCAGGTGAAACCGCTGCCGTCCGCCGAGACCTGAAAACCGAAACTGCGGTTGGCGACGACATTGATCCACGGCGCCGGCGTGCGCTGGCCGTCATCCAGGACGGTCAGATATTCGCGGCCAGCGGACACGAAGCCGCCCAGACCGTTGAAGAATTCGGTCTCGGGGCGCGGCAAAGAAATTTCCGGCATGCCGGCCGCCGTTATCCGTCTCGCCGGCGGCGCGACGGCGGGCCGGCGGTCGCGGGCGCGGTTGATCTGTTCGGCAAGCGTGCCGCGCTGTCCATGCAGGACCGCGCGCGCGGAGGCTTGCAATAGGTCGCATATCTCGCCCGACACCAGATCCGTGCGCAGGACATAGACCGCGCCCCGCACATCGCCGCGCGACATCCGAGGCAGCGACTGGTTCATGCGCACGAGGGCATCGATCGCGTTCTGGAAATCCTGCACGTAGGAAGAGGCGCGTTCGCTCAGGATGACGAGATCGACCGGTAGCTGCTTCAGCCGCCAATACTCGTGCGCCCGCAGGAGCTGGCGCACGAGCAGCAGGTCCTCATCCTGGTCTACGCGCAACAGAACGATGGGCAGGTCGCCGGAGATGCCGTGGGCCCATAACAGCGATGCCTTGCGGATGCCGCGCTTCACCAATTCGGACGACGGCCGCAGCGTGCTGTCGGAGTAGAGCACATGATTGGCGAGGCGTTGGTAGAGATGCGCGTCATTGGCGCTGATGCCGAGGTGATGCAGCTGCATCTGGGCCTGAGTCCAGGCGAGCGTGCGCACCCGGTCGAACGCCATGGAATCCTGGTACTTCTCCGCGAGTTCCAGAACTTCCTCGCGCGTCGACGCCACAAGCGTCCAGAACGCGATGTGGATTGTGGCGCCGCGCGGCACGCGAACCCGGCGGCGCAAGCTGAAGATCGGATCCAAGACCGCACCCACGGTGTTGGACAGCGGCCAGCCTTCGCCGATCGCAACCGAATGACGGATGGTTTGGCCGCGGCCAAGAAAGCGCGCGCGATCGGTCTCGAACTGGACTTCGCCGGCGCCGTTGCCTTCGACCACGGCCAGATGCGCCGCCCAAACCTCGGGATCGCCGTCCGAGCGGCGCTTGCGCGTCGCCAGCAGCGTCCCCAGATGGGGCACGAATTCGGTCTGCACGAACAGTTTCCCGAAGATCGGATGGGCCATGTCGTCGGCTTGCCGCGACAGCGCAAGTTCGGCATAGGACGTCAGCTCGACGTCCCGCTCGCGCGGGCTGTGATTGGTGATGGAAACGCGCCGGACTTCGACGTCGTCTTCCGGCGAGACCGCGACTTCGAGCACGGTCGTGACAGCACCGTCGCGGCGGACGATTTCGGCGCGATCTTCGGTAAAGCTCGCGATATAGCTGTCCGGCGCGGCGACGCTCGGCTGATAGCCGGCGGACCAAATCTCGCCGTTCTCCATGTCGCGCACGAAGCAATAGCTGCCCCAATTGTCGCAAGTGACGTCTTCGCGCCAGCGCGTGATCGCGATGTCGCGCCAGCGGCTGTAGCCCGATCCCGCCGCCGTCACCATCACCGAATAATTGCCGTTCGACAGAAGATGCGTGCGCGGCAGGCGGCTATAAGGCGAGGTGTAGCGGCGCTGGATCTCCGGCACGAGATCGCCGACCTCGACGGTTTCAGCGACCTGCTCCGGCGGCGGACGCGCCACCGCGACGTCGCGCGGCATGCGTTCCTGGAGCAGCAGCTCGGCGGCCTGGACGATCGGCTCGGCATGGAAACGCGTCCGCATGGCGCCGTCATGCAACGCGTTGTCGATGGCCAACAGGGTCATCGCCTGATGATGCGCCATATAGCAGCGCACGATGGCGACGGCCTCGCCCTCCGGCAACCGGGCGCGCGTATAGTCCAGCGCTTCATACCAGCCATAGGCCCCGCGGCCGCCGGCATCGGCCAGGCGCTGCAGATTGCGCGCCGCCGCGGCAGGATCGATCATGGCGGCAAGTCCGGTCGCGTAGGGCGCGATCACCGTGTTTTCGCTGAGTCCGCGCTTGTAGCCGAGATCAGGCACGCCGAAGCTGGAATATTGATAGGTCCGTTCGATGTCGCGGGCGCTGAAGGCCGATTCCGAGATGCCCCACGGAACGCCGAGTTCGACGCCATATGCTTCCTGACGGCGGACGACGAGGCGGTTGGTCTCGGCCAGCAGGCTTCCGGCCGGCGCGCGCATCACCAGCGACGGCATCAGGTATTCGAACATCGAACCGGACCAGGAAATCAGCGCCGAACCGCCCGGCAGCGGTGTCAGTGTGCGGCCGAGGTGAAACCAGTGCTTTGCCGGAATATCGCCCTTGGCGATAGCGACGAAGCTGGCGAGCCGCGCCTCCGACGCCAGCATGTCGTAGAAATTCGGATCGAGGCCGGCATCGGCGCTGCGATAACCGATCGACAGCAACAGGCGGCCCCGATCCAGCAGGAAGCCGAACTCCATCGCATCGAACGTCTCATAGGAATGGGTTGCCAGACTGTCGAGCCGGTGCCGCAATCTGCTTGCAGCGACGCCCGCACCGCCAAGTGGGGCGCTCTCCGCCGGATCGCCAATTGCAAGACACAGTTCGGCGAGGGTCGGGATGGCGGCAAAGCGACTGGCTGCGGCATTGCCTTCGAAGGAAACAGCCCGATCTTCGGCAAACGTCCAAGGCGCCAGCGACTCCAGATCGCGCCGATGCGAACGCAGGCAACGGCTCAAAGCCTCGGCCCAAACGATCAGGTCCGGCGGCGGTTTGGCTGGCGTCTCCGCGGTGCCGCATTGTGCCGATGCGATTTGCTGGATCGCGACGGCTTTCGTGTCCAGTTCGCCAAGCAGGCGCGCCAGGTCGCCGAGGTTCTCAGCCCCGCCGCTCAGTGCATTGCCGAAGTCCGCGATTGCCTCGTTCAGTTGTGTTGGCATCTGACCCGGCGAGCGCGGGTTGGCGAACTTCGTCTGCGCCGCCTCGCGAACAAGTTCCAGCGCGTCTTGAAGACCCGCTCGCCAGGCGGGATTGCACACCGGGCCATGCGAAATTTCGCGAGCCGCATTGGCCAGCGCGATCAGATGGCCGGCGAGATTGCCGCTGTCGACGGACGAGATGTATTTCGGCTCAAGCGCGCGCAGATCGCGCGTGTCGTACCAGTTGTAATAATGGCCGCGATGACGCTCGAGCTTGTCGAGCGTCGCGAAGGTGCCTTCCAAGAGATCCAGAACGTCGAGCGTGCCGATCCAGCCGAAGTCGCGCGCGGCCACGATGGAGAGCAGATAAAGTCCGATATTCGTCGGCGAGGTGCGGTGCGCCACGATCGGCGCCGGATCTTCCTGGAAATTGTCCGGCGGAAGAAAATTGTCTTCCTTGGTGACGAACGTTTCGAAGAAGCGCCAGGTGCGCCGCGCCGCCAGTCGCAGCGCGCGCGTATCGTCCTTTGAAATAGCCAGATGTCCGAGGGCCGGCGGCGGCTGGCTGGCCCAGCGCGCGACGAAAGGCGACAACAACCAAAGAACGCCGAAGGGTACTGCAACCGGCCAGGCGCCGCGGCCGGCAAGAACAATCGATCCGGCGGCCAGGACGGCGAAGATCAGGCTTGCCGCGAACTGCATGGCGAGGCTGCGGGGATCAAAGCCATGCTGGCTGCTGGCCTGCGCGGTCGTCACCCATTCGAGCAGCCGCCGGCGGTGGATGAAGAGACGGAACAAGGTGCGCACGATCGCGTCGACCATGATCCACGCCTGATGCGCGAGAAATGTCAGCAGAAACGCGCTCTGAACGAGGCCGAGCTCGAAATCGCGCGCCACGCCGCGCCAATGACTGGGCAGCGACGTGCCGACACGGCGCGGCACCAGCGCCGACAGGGCCGGCAGCAAGGTCGGCAGCACAAGCATCAGGAGTATGAAAACGGTCCACGCCACCGCATCGGGCAAGGGCAGGAGCCAACCCAGTAGCAGGGCCAGCAAGGTCGAAGGCGCCGACAACGAACGGCGCAGATTGTCGATCAACTTCCAGCGCCCGGTCAGCGGAATCGCGGTCCGGCGCTTGGACGCGGCCGGACCCTTGCCGAAAATCCACGGCAGCAACTGCCAGTCGCCACGCACCCAGCGATGCTGGCGCGATGCGGCCACGTCGTAGCGCGAGGGGAATTCCTCGACCACTTCGATATCGGACGCAAGGCCGGCACGCGCGAAGATGCCTTCGAGCAGATCGTGGCTCAGCACGGCATTGGCCGGGATGCGCGAGTCGAGCGCGGTTTCGAAGGCATCGACATCGTAGATGCCCTTGCCGACATACGAACCTTCCTCGTAGAGATCCTGATAAATGTCGGACACGACGATGGCATAGGGATCGATGCCGGTCGGACCGGAAAATACGCGCTGAAACAGCGAGCCTTCATCGCCCGTCGGCAGCGATGGCGTCACGCGCGGCTGCAGGATGGCGTGGCCGCGGACCACCCTTCCAGCCTTCGAATCCAATCGGGGGCGGTTGAGCGGATGGGCGATCTTGCCGACCAGTCGTCTGGCGGCGCCAATCGGCAAACGCGTGTCGGCGTCCAAGGTGACGACATAGCGAACGCCGGACGGTGGCGACGGCGTCTTGCCGCCCACCGTAAGAAACGTCGTGTCGGTGGCACCGCGCAGGAGGCGATTGAGTTCCTGCAACTTGCCGCGCTTGCGTTCCCAGCCGATCCATTTGCATTCGCCTTCGTTCCACACCCGGTGGCGGTGAAGCAGCAGGAAGCGATCGCCGCCGGTCCTGGGGTGGAGCACATTAAGATCCGCGATCGCCGCCGTAGCCTCGGTCAGCAACGCGTCATCGCCGGGCGTCTGTTCGGTCGCCGAATCCGTCCAGTCCGACAGCAGGGCGAAGGTGAAATTGTCGTCGGAATTTCCGAGATAATGCACCTCGAGCCGCTCGATCTGCTCGGCGATGGCTTTGGTCGACGTCAAGAGCGTCGGAACCGCGACCAACGTGCGCAATGAATCGGGTACCCCGTCGCGCAACTCGAGACCCGGCAGCTGCATGGCGCCGACTTGATGGGTGATGACTCGATTGACGATAGCGGTGGCCAGATCCGAGGCCGGCACAATCGCGCTGACCGCCAACGCGGCCAGAAGCCAACCCTCGATGCCATCCGCGCCCATCAGTGCGGCCGTAACGATGAGGGCGGTAATGACCGCAATCATCGCCACATAGCTGACGACGCCCGCGCCGGAGAAACCACGATACAAACTGGTCTTGGGATGAACCCGGCAGCCGAGGTCCTTCTCGAATGCCCGCCGGCCCTCTGCGATCAGATAAAAGCCCGGATCGCACTCCCGGCGGATCGACCGTTCGGCTCGACTCAAGGCATTTCCGGCGCGCAAGGCGGCGGCAGCCGCGCGTTCGGCGACGTCGATTTCATCGCAGCCGGATTCATGCGCCAGAGTCTCGATCGCGCGGCGGTAAAGGTCACGCGTCGGGAAATCCATGTCCGCGAAGTTGGTCTGCGCGCGCAGCGCGGCATCGACATGGCTGACGCTCTCGAAAAATTCCGGCCAGTTGATCGACGAGATCAGCCGCATGCTCGTGATCACGTTGCGCACGGTCACGTTCATGGCGCTCTGACGCTGGACTTCCTGGCGGACGATCTGGTCGGTGGTTGTGCCTTCGGTGGTCAGCCGGTCGTTCAGCCAGCGCAGCGCGGGCGTTATGTCGGGGTCGCGGTCGCGCAGCCGTTGCGCCAGCTGCACCGCAAAAGCCGGCGACCAGACAACGGAATCGAGGCTCCGGCGCTGCGCCGCGAGCGTCACCGTGTTGCCGTCGCCAAGCAACTGGTCCGCGAGCGCGTCGGCTTCGAGGCTCGCCGCCAGCCGTTCTGTGATACCCTCGGCGACACGCCGCAGGTTTTCGACCAGAGTCACGCGCAGCGTGATCGCGATGGCCCAAAGCTCGCCGATGGTCAGCGGCTGAACGCGCTGATAGGCCTCGACGAAACGCGTCAGCTTTTGGATGTCGAGCGCGCTGTCGGTATGGGCCACGACGGCCCAGGCAATGCCGAAGACGCGCGGATAGCCTTGCAGCGGCCCGTCGAGCAGCTTGGGAAGCTTGCGGTAATAGCCGGGCGGTAGATCGTCCTTGATCTCGCGAATCTGCTCGTCGATGACATGATAATTGTCGAGCAGCCACTCGGCCGCGGGCGGAATGGATTGATGCGCCCGCGTCGCCCCGACGATGGACCGATAGGCTTCGGCCAAGACTTTCGTGTTGTCGGCCAGCCGTGCGGCGAGCGGCTGGCCTTTCTTGAGATCCGGTGCGACGCGCTGTGCCGCCGCGAGGCTCGCGGCGTGCTGTTCGAGCCGCTCGGCGCCGAACAGTTCGGCCCGAATGGGGCCTTCCGCCGGTGCGAATAGCGCCGAGCCAGCAACGCGGTTTGGTCTGTCGTAGTAGTTCATTCCGAGCCCCGCACGGTCGCACCATGGCGGAGCGCGTGCGACGCGCACGGCCGGTTTTCAGCCATCTACCAGTCGGGTCGTGCAAAAAGATTGCCGTCTGAGTGGGAAACGCCCAGGCCGGGCAAGAGTTCCCGGGAGTTGCCGATCGGGCCGTCAACACTGTTTGGTCTATTGCGACCCCAGTCTTTCGCCGGGAACAGCGTGTTCACCACGCCTGGCCGGACGGTATCTCAGCGAGCCTGGCCTATATGGATTTTATATTTCCGGGTGCCGGAGACGGGCTCGAATTTATACGGCCACAAGGCCCATTTATGCGGCCTGAGAATTGAGTCTGGAGCATGCGATGCATTTCATTCGCTTTTTGTCCGATAGCAATCGCTGGGACTGGTTTGCCGCTGGCGACGAGACTGTCGCCAAACCCGCACCGCGCTCCGCTCAGAACGACAATTCCACGCAACAATTGCTGTTCGAAATCGGACTGACCTTGGCCATCCCTCTCGCGCTTGCCGCTTCGCTCGCGCTCATCTTCGGCGCGTAAGCGCTGGACCCGTCTTCGCCAATAACCCGCAATCTAGGGATCGGAGAAATCGCCATGCTGGACGCAATCCTCGTAGCCGCGGGCATCGGCTTCTTCATCGTATCGATCGCCTATGCGGTCGCCTGCGACCGGCTTTAGGAGGCCCATCGTGACCCTCGACTATGTACTCGGCGCCGCTGTGACCCTCTTCATCCTAGGCTATCTCGTCTACGCGCTTGTCCGCCCGGAGAAATTCTGATGACGCTCAACGGCTGGATCCAGATCGCGTTCTACTGCGTGATCGTCATCGCCATCACCAAACCGCTCGGTGCCTATCTGGCGCGGGTGTTCAACGGAGACAAGACGTTTCTCTCGCCCCTGCTGCGTCCGCTGGAGCGCGCGTTCTACGCCGTCAGCGGTGTCGACGAGAAGGACGAACAGCATTGGGTGACATATGGCGTCGCGATGCTGGCCTTCAGCATCGCCGGATTCGTGTCGCTCTACCTGCTGCAGCGCCTGCAGAACATTCTGCCGTTCAACCCGCAGCACCTGCCAGCAGTCGGCGAACATTTGGCATTCAACACTTCCATAAGCTTCATCAGCAACACCAACTGGCAATCCTACGTGCCCGAGACGACGATGAGCTATCTCGTCGAAATGGCGGGGCTGACGGTGCACAATTTCCTGTCGGCGGCCACCGGCATCGCATTAGCTGTGGCGCTGGTGCGCGGCTTTGCGCGCCGCTCCGCCAAGTCGATAGGCAATTTCTGGGTCGATATGACCCGCTGCACCCTCTACATCCTGTTGCCGATCTCCATCGTCGTCGGTCTGTTCTTCGTCTGGCAGGGCATGCCGCAGAACCTGGTGCCCTATACCGAGGCGGCAACACTGGACGGGGCCAAGCAGATCATAGCGCAGGGTCCGGTGGCCTCGCAGGAAGTGATCAAGATGTTCGGGACAAATGGCGGCGGTTTCTTCAACGCCAACTCGGCGCATCCTTTCGAGAATCCGAACGCCATCACCAATCTGGTCCAGATCGTGCTGATTTTCTCGCTGGGCGCGGCGCTGACCAACCTGTTCGGCCGAATGGTCGGCAACCAGCGGCAGGGCTGGGCGATCTTTGCCGTCATGGGCCTGCTGTTCCTGGCCGGCGTCGCGGTCGTCTATGCCGCCGAGGCCCCCGGCAACCCCGCCTTTGCCGCCTTGCACATCGATCAGTCGGCCGGCGCACTGCAGGCCGGCGGCAATATGGAAGGCAAGGAAGTCCGCTTCGGTATCGCCAATTCGGCGCTGTTCGCGACCATCACCACCGACGCGTCGTGCGGCGCCGTCAATACCATGCATGACAGCCTGATGCCGCTGGCCGGCATGATCCCGATCGTCAACATCATGCTGGGCGAGATCATTTTCGGCGGCGTCGGTTCCGGCCTGTACGGGATGTTGCTATTCGCCGTCATCGCCGTGTTCGTCGCCGGGCTCATGGTCGGGCGCACGCCGGAATATCTCGGCAAGAAGATCGAAGCCAAGGAAGTGAAGATGGCGATGCTCGCCATTCTCATACTGCCGCTGTCGATCCTGGGCTTTACGGCCCTGGCCGTGGTGTTGCCGGCGGGGCTCGCCGGACCGCTGAACGCCGGCCCGCACGGCTATAGCGAAATTCTCTACGCCTATACCTCGGCCACCGGCAACAACGGCAGCGCTTTCGCGGGTCTGACGGCGAACACGCTTTTCTACAATGTGACGCTGGGTTTCGCGATGCTGATCGGCCGTTTCCTGATGATCGTGCCGATGCTCGCGGTCGCCGGATCGCTGGCGGCAAAGAAGATCGTGCCGCCTTCCGCCGGCACCTTCCCCACCGATAGCGGACTCTTCGTGGGCCTGTTGATCGGCGTGATCCTGATCATGGGCGGTTTGACTTATTTCCCGGCGCTCGCGCTTGGCCCGATCGTCGAGCATTTCGCGACGCTCGCCGGCAATCTGTTCTGAGGAACTGTCATGGACACCGCACGAACCCGAACCGCTTCGACGATGACCGATCCAAAGATCCTTATCCCGGCCATCTGGGACTCCGTCCTCAAGCTCAATCCGCGGCACATGATCGCCAATCCGGTCATGTTCGTGGTGGAGATCGTCGCTACGTTGACGACGGTCCTGTTCGTCCGCGATCTCTTCGCCGGGGCGCCGCATCTGGGTTTCGCGTTCCAGATCAATCTGTGGCTGTGGTTCACGGTGATTTTCGCGAACTTCGCCGAGGCCGTCGCCGAGGGCCGCGGCAAGGCCCAGGCCGCGTCGTTGCGCAAGACCAAGACGGAAGCCGCCGCCAAGCTTTACGACAAGGGAAGCACAAAGTGGACGCTCGTTCCGGCGACGCAACTTAGGCAAGGCGACGTCGTGCTGGTGGAAGCTGGTGATCTGATCCCGAGCGACGGCGATGTCGTCGAAGGCGTAGCGTCGGTCAACGAAGCTGCGATCACGGGCGAGTCGGCACCGGTCATCCGCGAGAGCGGCGGCGACCGCTCGGCCGTGACCGGCGGCACGCAAGTCATCTCGGACTGGATCAAGGTCAAGATCACCGCCGCCCAGGGTTCGACCTTCATCGACCGCATGATCGCACTGGTCGAAGGCGCCGAGCGCCAGAAGACGCCCAATGAGATCGCGCTGAACATCCTGCTGGCTGGCATGACGATCATCTTCGTCTTCGCGGTCGCCACCATTCCCAGCTTCACGGCCTATGCCGGCGGTTCGATCAGCATACTTGTCCTCGTTGCGTTGTTCGTGACGTTGATTCCCACAACGATCGGCGCGCTGCTGTCCGCCATCGGCATCGCCGGCATGGACCGTCTGGTGCGCTTTAACGTCCTGGCGATGTCGGGCCGCGCCGTGGAGGCAGCGGGCGATGTCGACACGCTGCTGCTCGACAAGACCGGCACGATCACGCTGGGCAACCGGCAGGCGACGGAGTTCCTGGCGCTGTCCGGCGTCGGCGAACGCGACCTGGCCGACTCGGCGCAACTGTCCTCGCTGTCGGACGAGACGCCCGAGGGCCGCTCCATCGTCGTTCTGGCCAAGGAGAAATACGGCATCCGCGGCCGCGAGATGGCCGGACTCTCGGCGCAGTTCATACCGTTCACGGCGCAGACGCGCATCAGCGGGATCGACATCGACGGCTCGTCCATCCGCAAGGGGGCGGTGGACGCCGTGCTCGACTATGTCAGGGCGCAAAAGGGCATCCCGGCGCCCGCCGACCGCGACGGCGCGGTCGCGGCGGCCATCCAAGCCGTCGGCGCGGAGCAGGCGCAGCAGCTGATGACCTTTGCCGAGCGCATCGCCAAGTCCGGCGGCACGCCCCTGGCGGTCGCCAAGGACGGCAAGCTGCTGGGCGTCATCCACCTGAAAGACATCGTCAAGGGCGGCATCCGCGAACGCTTCGCGGCGCTGCGCAAGATGGGCATTCGTACCGTCATGATCACGGGCGACAATCCGCTGACGGCGGCGGCGATCGCCGCCGAATCCGGCGTCGACGATTTCCTGGCGCAGGCGACGCCCGAGGCCAAGCTGAAACTGATCCGCGAGGAGCAGGCGAAGGGCAAGCTCGTCGCCATGTGCGGCGACGGCACGAACGACGCGCCGGCGCTGGCGCAGGCCGATGTCGGCGTGGCGATGAATACCGGCACGATGGCGGCGCGCGAGGCCGGCAACATGGTCGATCTCGACAGCGATCCGACCAAGCTGATCGAGGTGGTGGAGATCGGCAAGCAGCTGTTGATGACGCGCGGCGCGCTGACCACGTTCTCGATCGCCAACGACGTCGCCAAATACTTCGCCATCATCCCAGCTATGTTCCTCGCCTTCTATCCGCAGCTTCAATCGCTGAATGTCATGCGGCTGCACTCGCCGCAAAGCGCGATTCTCTCGGCGATCATCTTCAATGCCTTGATCATCGTGGCGCTGATCCCGCTGGCATTGCGCGGCGTGACCTACAAGCCTGTCGGTGCCGCCAGCATCTTGCGCCGCAATCTGCTGATCTATGGGCTCGGTGGCATTCTGGTGCCGTTCGTTGGCATCAAGCTGATCGACCTGTTCGTTACCGTCACCGGCCTCGCCTAAGGAGCGCCCCATGGTCCGCCAAATCCGCCCCGCCATCCTGATGCTCGTGCTGATGACGATCCTGACGGGTCTCGCCTACCCGCTCGGCATGACGGGACTCGCGCAACTGCTGTTCCCGCACCAGGCTAATGGCAGCTTGATCACCGTGAACGGCAAGACAGTCGGCTCTGAATTGTTGGGGCAAATGTTCACAAGCCCGAAGTATTTCCATGGCCGCCCCTCGGCCGCGGGCAACGGCTATGACGCGGCCAACTCGTCCGGCTCCAATCTGGGGCCGACGTCCAAGGCGCTGGTCAAGCGCGTGACGGCCGATGCTGCGACCCTGCAGAAGGACAATCCCGGCGTGCCGGTGCCGGTCGATCTGGTGACGACCTCCGCCAGTGGGCTCGATCCCGACATCACGCCGGCCGGCGCCTATTTCCAGGTGCCCCGCATCGCCAAGGCGCGCGGGCTCGATCAAAGCCGTGTCCGCGATCTCGTCACGGTGCATATCGAGAGCCGCTTTCTGGGCTTCATCGGCGAACCGCACGTCAATGTCCTGAAGCTGAACATGGCCCTGGACGCCCTGCCCTGACGCTGTTCGCGGCGCGGGAAGAGAGTAGAATCGCCGCCCATGAGCGATGACCGGCCGGAACGCGAGAACCGACCGTCGCCCGAAGCGCTGCTTCGCGCGGCGGGCCAGGAAGGCCTTGGTCGGCTGAAGGTGTTTCTGGGTGCCGCGCCCGGCGTCGGCAAGACCTATGAAATGCTGATGCAAGGCCGCCAGCGCCGCCTCGACGGCGTCGACGCCGTGATCGGCGTCGTCGAAACCCATGGCCGCGTCGAAACCGACCTCCTGACAAAGAGCTTCGAGAAAATCCCCAAGCGCCGCCTGCCCTACAAGGGCCATGTGCTGGCGGAGATGGATCTCGATGCCATCTTGCAACGCAAGCCGAAATTGGTGCTGGTCGACGAACTGGCCCACACCAATGCCCCGGGCAGCCGACATCCCAAGCGGCACATGGATGTCGAAGAAATCCTGGCGGCGGGGATCGACGTCTATACGACACTCAACGTCCAGCACATTGAGAGCCTGAACGACGTGGTGGCGCGGATCACCGGCGTGCGCGTGCGCGAAACGGTGCCGGACTCGATTATCGACCGCGCCGACGATGTCGAACTGGTTGACCTGACGCCGGAAGATCTGATCCAGCGGCTGAAGGAGGGAAAGGTCTACGTCCCCGAACAAGCCGAACGTGCCATCGGTAGTTATTTCATGCCCGGCAACCTCACCGCTTTGCGCGAACTGGCGTTACGCCGCACGGCTCAGCGCGTCGATGCGCAGATGGTCGATTACATGCGCGCCCATGCCATACAGGGTCCATGGGAGGCGAGCGAGCGAGTGCTGGTTTGCATCAGCGAGCGGCCCGGCGCCGCAGCGCTTGTGCGTTACGCGCGGCGTCTGGCCGACCGCCTGCGGGCGTCGTGGTCGGCGATCTACGTCGAGACGTCGCGGGCGCAACGCCTGAGCGAAACCGAACGCGACCGTGTGGCCGAAGCCCTGCGCCTTGCAGAGCAATTGGGCGGGCAAGCGGTAACTGTGCCCGCGCCGTCGACGGCGGACGGCGTCGTCGACTATGCCCATGCCAACAATTTCACGCATATCGTCGTGTCAACGCGCCAGCGCTCGCGCTGGCTGGACCTGCTGCGCGCCTCAGCGGCGCATGAGGTGATCCGCCGCGCCGGCGATGTCAGCGTTCACGTCGTCCCCGAACATCGGACCGAGCGTGCCGAAGAAGGGGACGGCCGTGTCACACCAAACCCTTCGCCCACGAGACAACTTGATCCCATCGCCTATGGCGCAAGTATTGCCATGGTCGGTGTCGCACTCTTCGTCGGGCTGGCCCTGCAACGCATGCTGGGAATTTCCGACGTTGCGCTCGTCTTCCTGACCGCGGTTCTGGCAGCTGCGGTGACGTATGGCCTCTGGCCTTCCCTGTTCGCGGCTTTGGTCAGTGTGCTGGCCTACAATTTCTTCTTTCTACCGCCGCTTTACACCTTCACGATTGCAGAGCCGGCGAACATATTGGCGCTCATCACCTATGCGATCATCGCCGTGATCGCGAGCAATCTGACCGCCAATGTGAGGGCCCAAGCGACGGTCGCGCGCCAACGCGCCAAGATGACCGAGGACCTCTATCTCTTTTCCCGCAAGCTCGCCGGCGTCATCCAACTGGACGACCTGCTTTGGGCAACGGCACACCAGATTGCGCAGATGCTCAAGCTTCGCGTCGTATTGCTCCTTCCGGAGGGTGAGAGCGTCGAGGTGCGCGCCGGTTTTCCGCCGGAAGATATGCTGGACGACGCCGATCTCGCCGCCGCCAAATGGACCTGGCAGCACGCCCAGCCGGCGGGCCGGGGCGCCGACACCCTACCGGGCGCCAAGCGGCTGTTCCTGCCGATGAAGACCGGTCGCGGCACGGTGGGTGTAATTGGACTCGACAAGGATGAACCGGGTCCGCTGCTGTCGCCCGATCAGCGCCGCCTGCTCGATGCCCTGTCGGATCAGGCCGCGCTCGCCATCGAACGAATCAATCTCGTCGTCGATGTCGATCGCACGCGACTGGCGGCGGAAACCGAACGCTTACGCAATGCGCTCCTCACCTCGATCAGCCACGATCTGCGCACGCCGCTGGCGTCGATCCTGGGCTCCGCGACGAGTCTGAAGACGTATCGCAAATCACTGGACGAAGAATCGCAGGATGAACTGATCGGGATGATCAAGGACGAAGCCGAGCGGCTCAACCGCTTCATCGCCAATCTCCTCGACATGACACGTCTGGAATCGGGCGCCGTGCAGGCGAAGAGCGAACCCGTCGACATCGGCGACGTGGTCGGCAGCGCGCTGCGGCGCGCGACCGCTGTGATGGCGCAGCATCAAGTCAAACTCGACATCGCGTCCGATCTGCCCATGGCGCGGGCCGATCCGGTGCTGATCGAACAGGTTCTGTTCAATCTGCTCGACAACGCCGCGAAGTATACGCCAGCCAACACAACGATCCATATCGTGGCGCGCAGCGACGCCGGCCGGATCGTATTGCAGGTTCTGGACGACGGGCCCGGCTTGCCGGAAGAAGCGCGCGAGCGCGTCTTCGACAAGTTCTATCGCGTGCGGGCGAGCGATGGACAGCGGGCCGGAACGGGCCTTGGTCTTGCGATCGGACGAGGCTTCGTCGAAGCCATGGGTGGCACAATCACGGCCGGCAACCGCGAGGACCGCAGCGGCGCGGTATTCACGATTACACTCCCCGCGCTTGAACACACGGTGAAGGAGTTGCAGGCGTGAACGCCAAGCCGTTGCGCGTTCTTGTCGTCGACGACGAGCCGCCGATCCGGCGGCTGCTGCGCACCAGCTTCGGCGCCCAGGGCTATCAGGTCGCTGAAGCCGGGAACGGCGCGGCGGCGCTTGCCGCGCTGAAAGGCACCCCGGTCGACCTCGTCATACTCGATCTCGGCCTGCCGGACATGGACGGCTTTGCGGTCATCGAGGCGTTGCGCGGCAGCGGTTCGTCGGTGCCGATCGTCGTTCTGTCGAGCCGCGACGACGAAACCGGCAAGGTTCGCGCCCTCGACCTGGGCGCGGATGATTATGTGACCAAGCCGTTCGGCGTCGACGAATTGATGGCACGGGTGCGGGCTGCCCTGCGCCACAGACTGCAGGAGCAAGGCACACAACCGGTGTTCCGCAGCGGCGATCTGATGGTCGACCTGGTGCGCAGGATCGTGACTTCGCGCGGTGTGGAAGTGAAGCTGTCGCCGCGCGAATATGACTTGCTGCGCTTGCTGGTGCTGCATGCCGGCAAGGTGCTGACGCACAAATTCGCCATGCGTGAAGTGTGGGGCGCGGCGACCGACGTACAGTATCTACGTGTCTATATCCGCACATTGCGGCAGAAAATCGAAGCCGACCCAGAACGTCCGGTCCACATTCTGACGGAACAGGGTGTCGGTTACCGCCTGAGAGTGCAGGACTAAGGCGCTGCGGCGCGGCCCGGAAAAATTTGTCAGATGGAGCGCAAATGCCGGACCAGCCGTCCCGGTGCAATCGTCTCGGCCGCTGCGATTATGCTCTGCGCGTCGATACCGTAGTGACGGTAAAGCTCCTGGATCGATCCGGTTTGTCCGAAATGTTCGACGCCGAGCGACCGCGTGCGATGGCCCCCGACCGATCCGAGCCATGCCAGCGTCGCTGGATGGGCGTCGATCACTGTTACAATGGCACAATGCGCCGGCACCGAAGCGAGCAGCCGCTCGATGTGGCTGCGCGCTTGGTGTTGACCCCGTTCCCGAGCGCGCTGCGCCGCGGTCCACCCGGCGTTCAAGCGATCGGCAGAGGTTATGGCCAGAAGCCCAATATCGCGCCGGTATTCTCCAAGCAGTCCAACCGCCTCGATGGCCTCGGCCGCCACGGCGCCGGTGTAGGCAACAATGAGTTCGGCGTTGGGGCCAGGCGGACGCATCCAATAGGCGCCATCCACGATATCCAACGCGAGCTGCGGTGTCATTTGGCGCTGGGGCTGCTCCAACGGCCTTGTAGAGAGCCTGAGATAGACGGCGCCGCCGGTCGCGTCCCGCAACCAGCTTGTCTCGTCTGGCTCGGCGTCGCCCGATCGCTGCATATAATCGAGCGCGAATCGCAGAATGACCGAGAGTTCATCGACAAAGGCCGGCTCGAACGACGCCAAGCCGTCCTGCGCCATGCCGATCATCGGCGTTCCGATCGACTGATGTGCGCCACCCTCACCAGCTAGCGTGATGCCGGATGGTGTGGCGGCGACTATGAATCTGGCGTCCTGGTAGCAGGCATAGTTGAGGGCATCGAGACCGCGGGCGATGAAAGGATCGTATAGCGTTCCGATCGGGAGCAACCGCTCGCCGAACAACGAATGCGAGAGCCCAAGTCCCGACAACAGGATGAACAGGTTCATCTCCGCGATGCCCAGTTCGATATGCTGGCCGTCCGGCGAAAAATCCCACACGAAGGTGGATGGAATTCGCTCCGCTTTGAACAGATCCTTCATCTGTTCGCGCGCGAACAGTTTTCGGCGATTGACCCAGCCGCCCAAATTCGTCGACACGGTCACATCGGGCGAGGTTGTCACGATACGCTGCACAAAAGGCGCATCCAGGCGCGCCAGCTCGTTGAGGATCAATCCGAAGCCCTGCTGAGTCGACATCGCGGCTTCGGATTTTGGTGTCGGCAAAGTCGCTGGAATGTCGAGATGCACCGCTGGCAGATGGCGCCGCGACTCGCGAACGAACGGCACGGAGTCCAGGAACCCCTGCATCTGCGGCTCTGGAATCGTAATGGCCTCAAAGCGATCCCATTCGTGGCCCTCGCGCACGCCAATGGAAGAGCGATAGGTTTCCAGCTGCCGGGACGTCAGCAGGCCGGCGTGATTGTCCTTGTGACCGGCGAGCGGCAAGCCGAAGCCTTTCACCGTATAGGCGATGAAGACAACCGGCCGGTCGTGATCGATGGCCTCGAATGCGGACAAAAGGTTCGGAAGATCGTGGCCGCCAAGGTTGGACATCAGGCGCGCCAGTTCGGCGTCGGATCGTTTCTCGATCAGACTCGTCACGGCGCCCTGGTCGCCGAGATCGTCCAGCAGGCGCTTGCGCCATGCGGCACCACCGCGAAACACAAGCGTGGAGTAGAGTTGGTTGGGGCATGAATCGATCCAGCTGCGTAGTCCCTCGCCGCCAGGCTCCCGAAACGCCGCCTCCAGCAAGGCGCCATATTTGAGCGTGACGACGTCCCAGCCGAACGCGCGGAAGATCGCCTCGAACCGCGTGAAAAGACCTTCCCGGACAATCGCGTCGAGGCTTTGGCGATTGTAGTCGATGATCCACCAGGTGTTTCGGATCCCCTGTTTCCAGCCTTCCAGGAGCGCTTCGAAGATGTTGCCTTCGTCCATCTCGGCATCGCCGATCAGCGCGATCATGCGGCCCTCGCCGCGTTCGGCTGCCCAGCCATGGGCCTTGACATAATCCTGCACCAGGCTTGCGAACAACGTCTGCGCGACGCCAAGGCCGACCGATCCCGTCGAGAAGTCGACGTTCTCGCCGTCCTTGGTTCGCGAGGGATAGGATTGCGCCCCTTTGTAACCGCGAAAGTTCTCGAGTTTTTCACGACTCTGGCGGCCCAGGAGATATTGGATGGCGTGGAAAGCGGGACTGGCATGCGGCTTGACCGCCACACGATCTTGCGACCGCAGAACGGCGAAGTAGAGTGCCGTCAGGATGGTGACAAGAGACGCCGACGATGCCTGGTGACCGCCGACCTTCAGGCCATCGTCATTATCGCGCAGATGATTGGCATTGTGAATCATCCAGGTGGAGAGCCACAGCACCTTTCTTTCGAGCTCGATGAGAAAAGGCAGTCGTGGGTCTGGCATGGAAATTCCGGTTGGTGAATCAGATGTTCGTGCCCCATCATATAACCGCGAAAATCGCTTCTGGCCTCAGAAAAGCGCCTGGCGGGCCGCCAGACGATAATATCCAGGATCGCGTGGTCTACGACATGAAGCGGATGCCATGAACGACGCCAAGCGCGGTCTTGCCGCCCGGCAGCATTACGAATCGGCGGTCGCGCTGCATCGGCAGGACAAACTGGCCGAAGCCGAGCGACACTACCTGGCCGTGCGGCAGATCTATCCCCACCATCCGGGCGCTCTGCACGGTCTTGGTTTGATTTGCATCCGCACCCAGCGGTTCGAGGAAGCCGCGGAATTCCTGCGCGGCGCGACGACCGCCGCGCCGCAAGATATCGCGATCCGCAGCGATCTCGGCAAGGCATGGCTGATGCTGGGCCGTTACGAAGACGCTCGCCGCTGCTTTCAAGACGTGCTGGATACAGATCCTGCGCACGTCGCGGCGCTGACCGGCCTTGGCGATGCGCTCGGTATTCTGGGACGACCCGGCGAAGCAAAAAGCGCGTTCGAAAAGCTTGCGGCTATCGACCCCAGCAACGCGGCGGGTCACTTCGGAATCGGCACGATACTGATGCAGCAGGGCCAGCTCGATGATGCGCGCCGCGCCTTCGAGAACGCCGTCGCGCGCGCGCCCAGACGCCCGGCCTATCATCGCGCGCTGGCAGAGAGCGAACGGTTCGGCGAAAACGATCCGCGGCTAGCGCCGCTGGAGGCGATGTCACAGGATGAAGCCAGCTTTTCCGACGACCAGAGGGTCGAACTCCATTTCGCGCTGGCAAAGGCCTATGACGATCTGAAGCGATATGACCAAGCGTTCGAACATCTGAAGAAGGGCAATGCGATCAAACGGCGCCTGGCGCCCTATGACGAGGCGGCCGTCGCGAGCTACTTTCGCCAGATCGCAGCCGCCTTCAACCCTGCGGTCATGCAAACGAAACACAAGGTGGGCCACCCGTCCGAACAACCGATATTCATCGTCGGCATGCCACGGTCCGGTACGACGTTGGTCGAACAGATTCTGGCAAGTCATCCGAGCGTTTTCGCCGCCGGCGAGCTTCTGTACCTGAACGACCTCGTCGCGGATGGCCGTGCTGGCATGAGCTATCCCTCGGGCGTGGCGTCGCTGCCTGACCAAATGTTCAACCGACTCGGGCGCGATTATGCCGAGCGGCTCAACGCTCTAGCGCCAACGCCTAAACGCATTATCGACAAGCTGCCGGCCAATTTCCGTCACATCGGGCTCATCCATTTGGCATTGCCGAACGCGCGTATCATTCATGTGCGCCGCGATCCGATTGACACTTGCTTCTCATGCTATTCCAAACTCTTCCTGAGCGGTCTCAACTTCGCCTACGATCTCGGCGAGCTTGGCCGCTACTATCGATTGTACGAAGCATTGATGGCGCATTGGCGTGCCGTCCTGCCCGACGGTGCGATGCTGGACGTGCAATATGAAACCTTGGTCGAAAACGTCGCGGGCGAGGCGCGTCGTGTCGTGAAGTTTTGTGGTCTGGAATGGGACGAGCGCTGTCTGACCTTTTACGAAACCGAACGAGCCGTGCGCACGCTCAGCCAAGCTCAGGTGCGCCAGCCTCTGTTCAAGAGCTCGATCGGACGTTGGCGGCCTTACGAAGAATGGCTGCGGCCCTTGCTCGACGTCTTGCGTTGATTAGGCCGTCGGGTTGCCGCTCAATTCGCGATTGAGCTTCGTAGCGACCGTGTCGGCCGTCGGCCCGATGACGAGATGCACACTGTCGCTCTTCGCCATCACGAACCCGCGCACACCGAGCGCCCGGAGCCTTTGCGTATCGATGCCTTCACCCGACACCACGCGCACACGCAGTCGGCTGGAACAGGTCTCGATCTTGAGGACGTTTGCCGGTCCGCCAAGCGCCAGCAGCAGAGCGTGCGTATCCGTAACCTCCGGGGTAAGCGCATTCGCCGTCGCAGGCCCGTCTTGCGCCAAAGTTGGCTCGGGGATCGTGCCCCGCAGGATGGTACGTGCGGCCCGGATCTCGCCAGCAACGGAATCGGCGATGGGACCCAGCACAACCTGCAACGCATTCGCCGACGGCCGCACCAACCCACGCGCACCGAGTGCTTTCAGGGCCGTCTCACTAACCGCCGCCCCGTTCACCAAGACCAGGCGCAGGCGCGTGGTGCATGCGTCGACCGTCAAAAGGTTGTCCGAGCCGCCCAGCGCCGCCACGAATGCACGGCCGCGCGTGTCCGGCGGAGATGCGAGGGGCGTCTGCGTGTCCGATTCGGCTTCGCGGCCCGGCGTTTTCAGATCGAAGGCACGGATCGAAAGGCGGAACAGTCCATAATAGAGCGCGAAATAGACGGCTCCAACCGGCAGCAGCAGCAACGGACGTGTCGCCTTGCCGAAATTGATCACATAGTCGAACAGGCCGGCCGAGAAGCCGAAGCCCAGCCGCACGCCCAAGACATTCATCACCACCATGGCGAGGCCGGTCAGTACGGCATGAATCGCGTACAACATCGGCGCCAAAAACATGAAGGTGAATTCGATCGGCTCCGTCACGCCCGTCAGGAACGCGGTCAGCGCCATCGACAAGAGCAGGCCGCCGACCTCCTTGCGCCGAGAGGGCAGCGCCGCGTGATACATCGCCAGGCACGCAGCGGGCAGGCCGAACATCATCACGGGGAAAAAACCGCTCATGAATTTGCCGGCGTTCGGGTCGCCCGCAAAGAAGCGCTTCAGATCGCCGGTCGTGCCGTGAAAGTCGCCGAGAATGAACCAGGCGATATTGTTGATGATGTGATGCAGACCGGTCACGATGAGGAGCCGGTTCAGCATGCCATAGGCAAACAAACCGAAATCTCCGGCGCCAAGGACGGCGTGGCTGAGCGCATCCATGCCGGCCGAAATCGCCTCCCAGCCGAAACCCATGGTCGCCGCCAGAAGCACCCCCGCCGCGCCGCTGGCGATCGGAATAAAGCGACGGCCGCCGAAGAAGGCGAGATATTCCGGGAGCCTGATGTCGCGATAGCGGTTGTAGAGCCAGCCCGCGAGCAGACCGGAGACGATGCCGGCCGGCACGCTGAGCTTGGCGATGGCAGCGGCCTTGAATGCATCGGCGGCGAGTGCCTGTGCCGCGCCCGTGAAACCCGCTATGGCCGACGGCGGCACCGCGATCAACACCTGTGCCCCTTTGGTGGCGACGAGGAATCCGACGGCGCCCGCCAACCCCGCGGCGCCGTGATTCTCGCGGGCGAGACCGACGGCAACACCGATGGCGAACAGCAAGCCAAGATTCGAGAAGATCGCATCGCCCGCGGCAGCGATGAAGGCGACGTTCAACAGATCCGGTTGGCCCAACCGCAACAGCAAGCCGGCGACAGGAAGCACCGCAATCGGCAACATCAACGCGCGGCCCAGGGGCTGGAGCGTCTCGGCGATGGATTTCATGTCTCGTCCTCGCTCCTAAGCCGAAGGTAGAAATTTCGCGGCCACCGCGCGCACGGCTGCCGCAGAATCCTGCCGCAATGCTTCCGCCGCCGCGGCGCGGCAGATATCCAAACTCAGTTTCCGGATTGTCTCTTTCATCACTGGGATCGCGGCCGGCGCCATGGACAATTCGCGAATGCCCATGCCGATCAGCAGAGCCGCCGCAAGCGGATCGCCCGCCAATCCGCCACAAACGCCGACGGGTTTGCCTTGCTCGGCACCGCCCGCCGCCGCTTGCGCGACGAGGGCAAGAACAGCGGGATGAAACGCGTCGATCTGCGGGGCAAGCAACGCACTGCCGCGGTCCATCGCCAGCGTGTACTGAGTCAGATCGTTGGTGCCGATGGAGAGAAAGTTGGCCTCGCGCGCGAGTTGCGCCGCTAGAACCGCGGAAGCGGGCGTTTCCACCATCACGCCCAGCTGAACGGGATGCGCGATGCCACGTTCCCGGCAAATGGCATCGAGCAGGGTGCGCACGGCGCGCAACTCGGACAGCGATGCGACCATGGGCAGCATGATGCGCGCTGGCGGCGCCACGCGCAGGATCGCGCCAAGCTGCGCTTTCAACAGGTCGGTTCGCGACAGCGCCGCCCGCACGCCGCGCAGGCCGAGCGCCGGATTTTCTTCCGGAGGTAGCGGTAGATAGGGCACAGGCTTATCACCGCCGATATCGAACGTGCGAATCTTGATTGGTCGTCCGCCGAGGGCCGCAGCAATCGCCTGATAGGCGGCCGCCTGTTCGTCTTCGGTCGGTGGCGTCTCGCGGTCGAGAAACAAAAACTCGCTCCGCAACAAGCCGCAGCCTTCCGCGCCGGAGGTGACGGCGGAAAGGGCTTCCTCCTCGCCGGCGCCAAGATTGGCCAGGATTTCGACGCGCGTACCGTCAGCGGTGCAACAGACTTCATGCGCTTGAGCGAGGGCTGCGCGCCCGCGTTGGTTGCGGTTGTCGATCGCTGCATGCGCTCGTTCAAGCAAGCTTGCATCGGGATCGACATGCAGAAGACCACGATCGGCATCGAGGAAAAGTGTGGTGCCGTCGGCTATCTGCAACACGCTGCTGCCGGAACCGACCATCGCCGGGATATTCATGCCGGCGGCCAAGATCGCGACATGCGAGGTCGGACCTCCACCCGCTGTGCAGAAGCCGACAACGGAGGCGAGACCTGCAATTTCAGAGGGCAGCAATTCATCGGCGATGAGAATCGTGTCGGGGGGCAAAGACCGTGCTTCAGTAACCGCCACGCCGTTCAGCGCAACCAGGACTTGGCGTTCAAGGTCCAACAAGTCCCCCGCCCGCTCGCGGATGCGGGCGTCGTCACCGGTCTTGAAGACTTCAGCGTAGAAGCCCATCACCTGGCGCCACGCGAACGCCGCACTCTTGCCGGCTTCGATCGCCGCATGTGTGCGTTGCGCCAGTTCGGGATCGTCAAGTAGGGCGATATGGGCGCCGAGGATTTCGCGCCGCTGACGATTGCCGGCGGCAGCAAGATCGTTCAGGCGCGCGCGCACGGCAGCCAGCGCGTCGGCAAGTCTCGCAAGCTCATGCCCGATGCCGCGACCCTCTTCGACGATGGTGAACTCCGTGGCGCGCATTTGCAGTGCTTTGCCGACGACCAATCCTGGCGCGCCGCAGACGCCCCGCAACGTGTTTGGCGGCAGATCGGATATCGTCGCTTGGGGGGCTTGTTGCAGAGGCGGTACTTCCGGCTCTTCCGCAATCCCATGATCGATCAGTTCTACTAGCCTGGTCACTGCACTCTGTGCATCGCTGCCGCGCGCGACGATCGTCACCCGCTCATCCTTGCGCACGCCGAGCGACATCAGCGCCGCGATGCTCTTTGCATTGACGCGGCGATCGCGCACCGACAGTTCTATCTCGGCGCCGAATTGCTTGGCGGCCACGGAGATGACGGCGGCAGGACGTGCATGGATACCGTGCGCCAGTCGCACAACCACATCGCGCGATATATCACCAGAGATATCGGTGGCCGGCTGGTCTGCCAGCGGCCGCAATTCCATGAGGAATTCACCTACCGCCGTTTCGCGATCCATGCTGCGGCGCGCGATGGAGAACATATCGCCATTGGTGACGACGATCGGCGAGATCAGACTCTTGGCCCGCATCGCCAGAAAATCTAGGTCGAAGGTTATTAGCGGTTCGCCGGTGCGCACGGTGTTGCCTTCGCGAACATGGGTCACGAAGCCCTGGCCGTGCAGCGCAACGGTCTCAAGACCGACATGGATCAGAATCTCGGCACCGTTCGCCGCCCGCAGCGTCACCGCATGGCGCGCCACGGAAACGACAAGGGCGTCACATGGCGCATGCACGGTCGCAGCGGTGGGGTCGATCGCGAGGCCATCGCCCAAGATACGCTCGGCAAAAACCGGGTCGGGAACCTCTTCCAACGGCGTAACCCAGCCTTGGATCGGTGCAACCAGCGTGAGATTGGACAAGCGAGCCACCCCCCTTCCCTATCGACCCGGCACGAGTTGCACCGTGTGCAGAGCCCAGTATGGATCAAGCCGGGCGCGCGTGAAGACGAGACAGAGGTCGTGTACACCCGTTTGCGGCGCCAAAGGACCGCGCACAGTGAAGAGCGCGGTATTCGGCGCCGGGTGCGGCATGGACAAGACCGCGATCTTCACGCCGTCGCAGCTATCGAGATGGACTTCCAATTCGCCGTCCGGCGTCGCGGGTGGGCGCAGCATGATCTTCTGCGCGTCCACGCCGATCTGGAAATTGAAGGGCAGCGACCCGGCTGAAGCCGTGATTTTCGAGACGCCGGTCAGATTTGCCCTTTCGAATATCCAGCAGGGATTCATCACATCGTGGAGAAAGACCGGACGCTTGCCATGCAGCGGCGCCGGCCCCTCGATGGAAAGCGAGATCGCGTTGCTGCAGAGCTTCATCTGATGGCTGTCGCGAACCAACACCAAGACCGGCGACGCGGGTTCTGCCGTTCCATACGCCGAATGGGGAAGACCAAGCGCGGTGTAGCGGCCCAGTTCAGCAGGTAGGCGTGCCAGAAAACCGGCCGGGTCGTGCGACGCGGCCGGCGACCAGCCCAGCTCCGCCAGCGCAGCGGCGCGCGGGAACGCGGCATAAGCGACGTCGTTTTCTTCACGGATATGCTCGGTCCAGATATTCGCCTGTACGCCAATGATATGTCGGCGTTCGTCCTCGGACAGCGAGACGGGCGCGGGGTCGAAGTCATAGACGTCGCCCAGCGAGACGATCGCGCCGCGACCAGAAGGCTCGTCCGCTCCCTCGGCCTGTCGGTTGTCGAAATACAGGACTGGCGCCGGCGATAGCACCGCATCGTGCCCCGCCTTCGCCGCTGTGATTGCGCCGTCGATGCCGCGCCAGGAGGTGATCGTCGCATTGGGCGCGATGCCCCCTTGCAGCATCTCGTCCCAGCCGATCAGGCGCCGACCATGGGCGTTCAGGAATTTCTCGATGCGCCGGACGAACCAGCTTTGCAGCACATCCTCGTTTGCGATGCCAAGCGCACGCATTCTGACCTGTACAACAGGCGAGGCCTTCCATTGATCTTTGACAGCTTCGTCACCGCCGATGTGAATGTAGGTGCTGGGGAACAACGCCATCGTCTCGATCAGCACATCTTCGAGGAACGCGAAGGTGCGATCGTCCGGATTGTAGAGATAGGGAAAGACACCCCAGTCACTCGAAACGGTGGTTGGCGGCTTTGCCACCGAACCGAGGCGCGGATAGGCGACGATGGCGGCCATGGCATGGCCGGGCATCTCGATCTCCGGCACGATGGTGATGTTGCGCGCCGCGGCGTAGGCGACCAGATCACGCACCTGCGCCTGCGTGTAGTAGCCGCCATAGAGGCGCGGCTTGCGCGTCGCAGGATCGATATCGTGCAACGCCGCCTCGCCCGCCGGCACACGCCACGCACCGATCTGTGTCAGGCGCGGATATTTCCTGATTTCCAGACGCCAGCCCTGGTCGTCGGTCAGGTGCCATTGCAAAATGTTGAGTTTTTCGCGCGCCATCGCATCGATCAGCGTCTTGATGAAGACGACCGATTGGAAGTGGCGCACGGAATCGAGCAGCAGACCGCGCCAGGCGAAGCGCGGCGCATCGTCGATTCGCAGTGCCGGAATACTCACACTATGCGCTGCGCCCTGCGTCTCAGTGAGAAGCTGCCAGAGCGTGACGGTTCCGTAGAATAACCCGGCGGTCTGGCTTGCGGAAATGGTGACGCCGTTTGGTAGTGGGTCCGTTTGATGAATAGTGCGAAAATCGCTAGTTCGTTGAACTTCTTGGTGCCTGCGGAGGGGTGCGCCCTAACTCCGTCTGTAGAAGTTCGATGGTCTTCTGGGTTTGATCCCGCGTCATGGCAACCTGCATTGGAAAGCCAAGATCGGTTCCAAACTCAAGAATTACATGCCCATTGGCATCTTGCCCCGTCCGTGTCGCCCTAGTCATTTGAACTGGCGTTGCAATGTCTACCAATTGACCTGGCTTACTGGCGCGAACGCGCGCAGCAAGTGCGCCATAGCTTTGAAGTGCGATAAGAAGCTTTTCGTACAAATCTGCGCGGCAATAGAAGAATTGTTCTGCGCCATCGGATAATTTCAATTGGAACCTAATTCCGTGCCCGAAGTCTGCATGTCCTCCGGCTGGAAAACCCGCAATCACTCTGTCTGAGGAGTCCGGCATTTTCTATGCGGGCACAGTTTCTTGTGCCGCCTCCCATTGCTCGATCATCGTCACCATATCACTCATCTCCCAAAGACGGCTATCAACGCCTGCCGACATGGCCGGAGTGACTTTGTGCGCGCCATGAATTTTGACCCAGTTGTGATACTGGACGTGCAACGCGAACGCCGCGACGTGATTTTCCCATTTCTTGCTGAAGGCCAATGTCAGGCGCGCATAGCGTTTGCAGTGCTGGCGGATAATGCCGTTGTTTCTTTCGGCGTATGACGTGCTGATAAACTTGGGGTTCGGGTTTCCCTCTACGCGATGCTTTTTCGCCCCAAGGCATTCAGCAGGGCTGTAGCGGCGTTGGCCTTCCGGCGCAGGCCCATAGATTTTCACAAGCTGTGCAAAATCGATATCCGCGCCGAACGCGCCCTCAACGGCTTCCAGATACGGCTTGTGGCCGTCGCTGGTGAGTTGCACGCGGTTCGCGAGGCGCTTGGCAAGATCGTCCATGAACGTCATTGCTGCTTCGCTGTCGCGCGAACCGACATACCAAGCCGGAATGAGTTTGCTTTCGGCACAGATGCTAACCCACGTCCATGCATCGCCGCGTTCGCCCTTCAATTCCTTGGGCGTGTTCTTCTCTTTCGAACCGACGAAACTCCAAAGCTCATCAACTTCGATCCGGCGGCACTGCAAATCGCGCAAGTACTTGTCTTGATAGTCCATGCATGCGGCGCCAGCCGTCAGCAGCAGGCGCGCCACGGTGTTCTTTCCGACATTCAGCACGCGGCAGATGGCGCGAATGCTCATGCCTTCGCAGAGGAGTTGGAGAACCTTGGCGCGTTGCGTGGGAGATAGCTTGTTCATGGGCTACAATGTAGTCTGGATTCCTTGATCGGTCAAGCACAAAAGTCCGTTTGTGCATTGACAAATAGGGATTGTCCGCCTACTTTTGGTGGGGCGGATCGGGTCACGTCTAACGCGAGAGCGGACGGCGGGAATCGAACCCGCGACCGATGGGTGGGAGACCTATCAGCTCTACCACTGAGCTTTACGTCCGCGTAAGTCTTTGTGGGAGTTGTGAAATTGGCCGGGCAGGCTGCAATCCTGTCCGGCTATTTCGTTTCAGCCATTGCCCATCCCTTCATCACTAGGCTCTGCACCGTTCGGGAAGGCTTCCTCATACCTGAGAGCCTTTTCGGACTCTGGAAGATAGAACCAATCCCAGCCCCTGCGTTCGACCAGTCCCTCCTTGGCCAGCCTGTAAAGGCTCATTCCTGGCGTTTTGGAGTGGAACTTGCGACTGAGCTTTGCCTCTGCGGCAGCTTGAACTTCCGCCGCGCGGAGAGGCTTGGGATAAGCGTCCTTGAGTAGTTGCAGGGCAATGTCTTTGAAAAGTGGCCCTGAGCGGCGGTTTTCGGAAAGAAGCGTCTCTAGGTCAGTTTCAAGCTGCGAAATATCGATTTCCAGCATCAAACCGAACGCCTTGGCAGCGTCGTCTAATGCCGTAATTGCAGCGCTTTCAGCCAGCGCCTTCGCCGAAAACTTTTCAGCCTGCTTGAGATAACCATCGCGATCGCGAACATGTGCTGCGCGCTTCTCGCGGTATTCAACGGCAGCGCCATCACGCCAATCTGGCGATGGCTGCTTCGGAGGAGGGAATTTCAGGACCATGGCTTAGGGAAGATGGTCCTGTATCAGACTACTTGCAAGAGGGGAGATTCACTTTTCTGTATCTTTTCCCCATCTGCCCTTGGCGGCACCTCTAGCAATCTCTGTTCGGCGCTCTGGCGATAGCTTGGCAGCGCGGGCCGCACCCCCCTTCAAACCGCCCCGTTTCCCAAGGCTCACGGCAGCGGGGTCTTTCCCGGCAGACAGATCGGCGTCCGTCGCCGCGCCGGTCGCAAGGTCTAGGATATGCTTCGCTAGCTGATTGGCGTCACGGGGGCGTTTCGGGTGCTTCGCTGTCATGCGATGAATATGCCCGATGCAGCGGCGCTTTTCACGCGCTCAATCAAACGGACCCACTACCCGCCGTTTGGCGTCACCTCAAGGCGATACCCTTCTTTCCCGGTCGCGTTGGGATCTGCCAGCCGGCGCAAAGCGATCGCGCCCGCAGCATCCGGCTGTGCGGTCAGGGTCAAACCGCGGGTGCGACGAACAAGATCGGCAAAATAGGCCGCTATGTGCGCGCTGTCGGCATCCGCCCCATCGAAGACGAGCGGCGTTCCATCGCTGACCGCAAATTGACCGGACTGCATCGCCAGTTGGGCGGGAAGAGGAATGAGCGCCGGCGTCAGCGCGGTCTGCACGTCCGGACCATGCGCCTGCCTGCCTACTGGTATCGGCTCCCTGGTCACGCAGGATACAAGCAGGGGCAACACCAACAGCGCTGCCGCCGACTGCGCCCAACTCCGGCGGAAGAACGTCATTTCGGTGGTTCTTTCGCTCATGTCGGGGCGACGTTGGCGTTTCGAGCCTTCAAAAAAGAAAGGGCGGAGAACATGCGCTCTCCGCCCTCGAGACTAGCAGTGCGACAGGAAGGGCGCATCTGCCGACTAAAGAGCCGGGGCACAGTGGCGCCCCGGCTCTTCCCTCAGAACTTCACGCGAATGCCAGCATAGAACTGGCTGCCATTGCTGTATAAGGCGCGCGGTTGCGTGGTGCTCGCGGCGTAGTACTTCAACGTCTGGTTCGTCAGATTCAGGGCATCAAAGGTGAGCGACGCATTGTCGGTAATGGTGAACTGCACCGATGCATCGACCGTATTGTACGCATTCTGGTTCTCGGCCGAGCTGCGATCGAGACCAACCAGCATCTTCGAGCGGTAATTGTATGACAGGCGCGCGCTCAGCCAGTTGTTCTCGAAATAGCCGGACAGGTTGGCTGTGTTCTTCGAATCCCCGACCAGCGGTCCACCGCTCGAGTCGACGCCACTTGCATAGGTGTAGTTGGCATCGACGCCGAAGCCGCCCCAGAGCGGCTGCTGCCAGCTGACTTCAAGACCTTCGTCATGTCCGCTGGAATTGAACGGGGACGTGATGGTGTAGATCGAATATACCGGAACCGGATTGGCGCCGGTCAGCGTCATGTTCACATAGCTTGCCGTCGATGTGCCGTAAGACACGTAGGACGACAGGTCCATGTAAAACAGGCCTACGGACAGCAGGGCCTGAGGTCCATAATACCATTCATAGTTGACGTTGTAGTTGGCGGATTTTACCGGCTTGAGGTTCGGATTGCCGCCATTGCCGGTGAGGTTAAGGTCGGTGAGTTGCACCGCACCGCCCAGAGCGCTGTAGTCCGGTCGCGCCATGGTTTCGGCGGCGGCGAAGCGCAGCACCATCTCCTCGTTGAGGTCGATGCTGAGATTGGCGCTGGGCAGGACGTCCCAGTAGCTGTGGTTGATCTTGTTTACGCCGTATGGACCGAAGTCGCTGTAGGTGCTGCCGGCGCCCGTGCGGTTGACGTACTGATAGATATACTCACGCGTGTTGACGATGCGAACGCCGAAATTGCCCTTCCAGTGATCGCCGCCGATATTGGCCATCGCGTAAGCCGCGGTGTCCTGCTCACTCATGTTCATACTGGCCTGCCAATCGTACCGACCGTTGGCGGGATTCGAAATGGCGGCCGGCGTCTGGGGGTAAGGCCGCCAGCTGGTGTTGTTGTAGAGAAGTTTTTCGATCAGCGCGGTATTTCCTTCCGGCAGATTGGTCAGCATTCCCGGGATCTTGAACGAGTCGGCGAAGTCGGCCGGGTAGTGGGATGTGGAAACGTCGCTGCCGATCGATCCGGCATACGAAACGCCACCGTCCCACAGGTCGTTCTTGCGCTTGTGCTCGGCAAAGCGGACGCCCGCCTTCACCGAACTGATCGGGCCAACAGACACCTTCTGATCGACGTCAACCTGGCCATAATATTCGCTGTCGACCGCAGTCGACACGGCTGTCCAGGCCCAGTCGTTGATGAGATTGGCGGCATTGGACAGATCGACGCCCGGAACGCTGACCTTGCCCACGCCACTGCTGAAATCGTAGCTGGCGGCATTGCCCGGACCCGGCGCGATTTCGCCTTCCCAGGCAACCTGCGGATCCGTTTTGCCAACGCCGTGGCTGTAGCCCGCCTTGAACCCGACCGTCATGGTATCGGTGGGAGCCCAATTGCCGTCGGCGCTGAAGAAATAGGTCTCGGCGCCGCCGCCCGGGCGGTGGATGAAGTCAGTGACCATCGGGGCAACGCCGGCTTTGGCCGGGAATGCCGCGGCGACGATTGTGTTGTTCACGACGCTGAAAGAGGACGGTGAATTGTTGCCGAACTCGTTCGTACCCCAGAACATGAAGTTGTCGTTCAAATTGCTGGCGGACAGGTGCGAGTAGAAGCCCGTCAGCCTGAGGTCGAACGCGTCGCTGGGCTTGAACTCCAGGGTAACATCGCCGCCTTCCCGCACGCGCTGTTGCAGGAACAGGGCCGAGCCGATCAAGGTCGGATAGGCGGCGCCGATCAGAACGGGATGTGCGACCGCCGCCGGACTACCGGCAGCAACGTTTGCATAGCCGAGGAATTCCTGACCGTCGCGGCGAATGTCGCGGGCTTCATAGAAGCCCTGCACCATGATGCCGAACGTGCCGGACGCGTTCTTCCAGTTGAACAAGCCGTTGAGTTGCGGCGTGATCTTACCGCGCAGCGTTGTATAGGCGGCTTCGGCGCTTCCTTCGAAAGTGAGATTGTCGCGGAATTCGAGCGGCTTGCGCGTCAGGATATCAACCATGCCGGCGACGCCGCCTTCCGTCAGGTCGGCCTGCTGGCTCTTGTAGACCTTGGCGGTATCCACAATTTCCGACGGCAACAGCGTGTAGCTGACGCTGCGGCCAATGGTTTGGAACTGATCGAGGATGAACCAGTCGCCGTTCGCAATCGTATGCCCGTCCACCAGCGTCTGTGTCAGGCTGGGATTGGTGCCGCGAATCGAAACGCGGTCGTTTTCGTCGAAGCCGCCTTCACCGCTCGCTGCCGATACCGTATTGACGCCGGGAATGCGCTGAAGGGCATCAGCGACATTTTTGTCGGAGAACTTGCCGATGTCTTCCGCCGATACGGCGTCCACAATCGTGGTCGAATCGCGTTTGATGTCGATCGCACGATCGAGGGATCCGCGAATGCCCGTGACGACGACGACTTCAACCGAATCGGCAAATGACGGCGTGGCCGCGACAAGCGCCGCAAGACTGACCGAACCGGCCAATATCCCCCGAAATGACATGCGATGGTCCTCCTTATGATTCGATCCCCGTAACTTGGTTGGGCTGTTTTCGCCACTCGGCATAAGCACCAATACAAGTCCAATATAGAACCATTCCTCGATTGGGCTGTTGTGTCAAGTGCGATAATTTGAGATTTTTTCGAGATCGCGGTGAGTGGCTGTACATGTGGTACTAAATTGGTTATATAGAAAGTTGAGCAAATATCCCTCGCCTGTTGCGCGGGAACATCAGGAGAGCGAAGTGGCGCCGCTGCTGACGATGATCGGCCAACTCGACGAAGCGGCGAGTCTGCCGCTCTACCAGCAACTTCAGCGCGGCTTACGCCAAGCGATTGAGAGCAAGCTGCTCGCGCCGGACGACGCGCTGCCGCCGGAACGTGATTTGGCCGAGGAATTCGCGGTCTCCCGCATCACGGTTCGCAAGGCGATCGATGGGTTGGTGGCTGAAGGCCTGCTGACACGTAAACAAGGCTCCGGAACCTTCGTTTCGAGCCGAGTCGAAAAGAACTTTTCCAAGCTCACTTCGTTCACAGAAGACATGATCGCCCGCGGCCGCGTGCCGACGAGCAGTTGGATGCGCAAATCGCAGGGCACCGTCACCCCGGAAGAGTCGCTGACCATGGGCCTTAGCCCCGGTACACCCGTCTATCGTTTCAATCGCATTCGTTTCGCGGATGAGGCGCCCATGGCGCTTGAGTACTGCACCGTGCCTGCCTTCTGTCTTCCGTCGGTCGATGCCGTCGAATCGTCGCTCTATAGCGCGTTGGCCAAGGCTGGCTATCGGCCGACGCGCGCCTTGCAACGGTTGCGCGCCGTACTGTTCACCGCCGAACAGGCCGAACTCCTGCGCGCTCACGAGCACGATGCGGGTTTGCTCGTCGAACGCCGTGGCTTTCTGCCGGACGGGCGCGCGGTGGAATTCTCGCAATCCTTCTATCGCGGGGATACGTACGATTTTGTCGCCGAGCTAAATGCATCGGAGATGGAAAAGTGATTGCCGACGGCGATAGGGGATTGAGCAAGCCCAGCGAGCGCCCGACGCAGATGTTTCGCGAGGCGGCCGAATCGCCGGACGTCATCGCGCGACAATTAGCCGACAACAGAGCGCTTGTAAAAAAGATCGGCGCTCGCCTGCGCACCAGCAAACCGCGAGCCGTCGTGACTGGTGCGCGCGGCAGCTCAGACCACGCGGCAACATACGCGAAATATCTGATCGAAACCAAGACCGGCGTTCTGACATCCTCCACCGGCCTGTCGACAAGTTCAGTCTATGCGACACAGCCGAAGCTTGACGATGTGCTGTTTCTGGCGATCTCGCAGTCCGGCAGAAGTCCCGATCTGCTTTCGACGGTGGCAAGCGCAAAGGCAGGCGGCGCCTTCGTCCTGGCGATCGTCAATGACGACACAAGCCCCCTCGCCGCGCTGTCACATGAGATCTTGCCCATGCGAGCTGGCGCCGAGACCAGCGTTGCAGCGACAAAAACCTATCTCGCTTCCGTTGCGGCAATCGCCGACCTCGTTGCCGAATGGACGGGGGATCGCGAATTGGCGGGCGAGGTGCACGATCTGCCCGCTCTGATGCACCGAGCCTGGGCCTGCGACTGGAGCGCCGCCGCCACGCGACTGAAATCCGCGCGCGATCTCTACACAATCGGCCGCGGGCTCGGCTTCGGCGCGGCGCAGGAAGCGGCGCTCAAATTCAAGGAAACATCCGGCATGCACGCCGAGGCGTTCAGCTCAGCTGAGGTGCAACACGGCCCGATGGCTTTGGTGAAGAAAGGATTTCCGATCCTGATGCTTGCACAGCACGATGAAACCCGTTCCGGTCTGCTAGACCTTGCGGCAAGACTCGTCGCAGCCGGTTCTGCGCTTCTCGTTGCCGGCTTCGAGGTGCCGGGCGCAACCGTGCTGCCGACAATAGAAGCGCACTCCGCGATCGAACCGATCCTGATGGCGCAAAGCTTTTACCGGATGGTCAACGCGCTCTCGCTTGCGCGCGGCTTCAATCCCGACTGCCCTCCGAACCTGTTCAAAATCACCGAGACCATCTGACATGCAGATGGCTTTGATCAACGGCCGGGTGATGACGGACCGCGGCGCTGTCGAGGACTGTGCCGTACTGATCCAGAACGGCCGCATCAGTGATGTCATGCGGCAAGCGGATGTACCGGTAAACCTAGCGCGGCATGATCTGAGAGGTGGATTGTTGCTGCCCGGCTTCATCGACACCCAGGTCAATGGCGGTGGCGGCGTCCTTTTCGGGGACGCGCCAAGCGTACAGACACTGCGCACCATCTCCGCAGCGCACGCCCGTTTCGGAACGACGGGGTTTCTTCCCACCCTGATCAGCGGAGATTTCTCACTCATCCGGACGGCGATCGCCGCAGTCGAAGCTGCTATCGATGCCGGCGTCCCAGGTGTTCTCGGCATTCATATCGAGGGGCCATTCCTCAATCCCAAGCGCAAGGGCATCCACGACGTGGAGAATTTTCGCGAACTCGATGGCGAAGCCTTCGAACTTCTGACGTCCGCCAGGCGCGGCACGACCCTTGTCACGCTGGCGCCCGAAAAGGCGACGCCCGAGACGATTGCGGCCCTGGTGAAGGCCGGTGTGATCGTATCGGCGGGTCATACCGACGCAACTTGTGGCGAAATCCGCGCCGCATTGGATCACGGACTGACCGGTTTCACCCATTTGTTCAACGCGATGTCGCCGTTACGCGCGCGCGAGCCGGGCGCCGTCGGCGCCGCACTTGACGATACCGGAAGCTGGTGCGGCATCATTGTCGACGGCCACCATGTCAATCCGGCGGCTCTACGCATTGCGCTCGCCTGCAAGCATGCCGATCGTTTGATGCTCGTGACCGATGCAATGCCGAGCGTCGGTGCCACGAGCAAGACCTTTACGCTGCAAGGCCGCGCGATCACGGTGAGGGATGGCGTCTGCACCGCACCCGACGGCACTCTCGCCGGCTCCGATCTCGACATGGCATCTGCAGTACGCAATGCAATGGAATTCATGGCACTCAATCTTGCCGAGGCGGTGAATATGGCGAGCCGCAATCCTGCTGCTTTTCTCCGTCTGTCGGACGAGGTTGGCACTATTCGCAGCGGTCAGCGCGCGAATTTCGCGCTGGTGAACGATGCGCTGGAGGTTCATGAAGTCTGGATCGACGGCCATCTGCAGCGGAGGGCGTGATGACGCCGAGCCGCGTGATTGTGATCTTCGGCGCCACGGGCGACCTCGCTCTGCGTATGCTCTTTCCATCACTCTACCATCTCGCCAGCGAGGGCCTGCTGGCAGACGACCTGCTGATCATCGGCTGTTCGCGCAGCACGATGACGGACGATGTATTCGCGGCGCGTATCGGCGAAACGATCAAGACGCGATCCGGGGAGCACTATGACGAGACGAAATGGGCAGCGTTCAGACGGCGATTGCGTCATGCCGCGATCGACGCGACGGCTGCGCCGACTTTCGCGAACCTTCGCCGGGTGATAGACGATGCCGAAGACGTTCTCTATTATTTGTCAACTTCGCCGAGCTATTACGGCGACATCTGCCGACACCTGAAGGCGAATGGACTTGCCGGCGGGCGAAGCCGCGTCGTGGTCGAAAAGCCGATCGGGCGCGACCTCGCCAGCTGTCGCGCGATCAACGACTCGCTCGCGGAGACGTTCAGCGAAGACCGCATTTTCCGTATCGACCACTATCTCGGCAAGGAAGCTGTGCAGAATTTGCTGGCGCTGCGTTTTGCAAACACATTTTTCGAGCCTCTGTGGAACAAGATCAACATCGAGCAGGTGCAGATTACAGTCGCGGAGACCGTCGGGGTCGAGGAGCGCTGGTCGTACTACAATGAATATGGCGCGACCCGCGATATGGTCCAGAACCACCTGCTGCAACTGCTCTGTCTCGTTGCCATGGAGCCACCCGCCAGTCTGGACCCGGATTCGGTGCGCAACGAGAAGGTAAAGGTGTTGCGCTCCCTGCGGCCGATCGAAGGCCGCGATATCGCGAAGAAAACCATGCGCGGCCAATACGGTTCGGGATATTCTGATGGACGTGCCGTGCGCGGCTATGCCGACGAAGCCGGCGGCCATGCTAGCGAGACGGAAACCTTTGTCGCACTCGCCGCGCATGTCGATAACTGGCGCTGGGCCGGCGTCCCGTTCTATCTGCGCACCGGAAAACGCCTGCCATTGCGCCGCTCCGAGATCGTTATTCAGTTCCGTGACGTGCCACACTCCATTTTCCCCGGCAACGATCTGCTCGCCAACCGGCTGACGATTCGCCTGCAACCCGAAGAGGAGATCGCACTTCTCTTGATGAACAAGACGCCGAGTCTGGAGCAGAACGGCATGCAACTCAAACCACTGAGCCTCAATCTCAGCCTCAGCGATACCTTCAAGAGTCACAGTCCGCGTCGCCGCATCGCCTACGAACGGCTGCTTCTCGAAGCGCTGAACGGCAAAGGCACGCTATTCGTGCGCCGGGACGAGGCCGAAGCCGCTTGGTCATGGATCGACGCGATCGTCGCGGGCTGGCAACGCCAGGGCGCGCCGCCGGCCACCTATGCGGCCGGCAGTTGCGGCCCGTCCGCCGCAATTGCCCTCACCGAGCGCAATGGACACAGCTGGTATGAATAGCGTCTTTTGTTCCGACAGCGCGGAGCCTTTGTTCTGCGGCTTTCGCAATGCGAACGATTTATACACCGTACTATCAGAGCAGATCGCTGCTCGCTTAACGGCCGGCGTGGCGCGCAACGGCCGCGCCGGATTCGTTGCCTCGGGCGGAACGACGCCAGGCGCTCTCTACGATCTTCTGGCCAAGCGTGAAGCTTCCTGGAAGAGCGTATCGATCACATTGTCGGATGAACGCTGGACCGATCCCAGTTCGACGCGAAGCAACGAATATCTTGTGCGCGCGCGCCTGCTCACCGCCAACGCGGCTGCCGCACAGTTTGTGCCGTTCAAGACTGCCCATGCGCACGCGCTTGATGCGGAAGACGTCGTAAGCGCCGCTATCGGCGGCATCCTTCGACCATTCGACGTGGTTCTACTCGGCATGGGGACGGATGGACACACCGCATCGCTTATTCCAGGCGCACAAGGCCTGGCGCGCGCGATGGATCGCTGCGAGTCAGCGCTTGTCCGCGCCGTCGATCCGCCTGATCTCACCGCGATGGGTGAGCGCATGACTCTAACATTGCGCACCATTCTGGACGCGCGGTGGATCGTCCTGCTCATCCGCGGCGATGCGAAGCTTGCCGCCTACAAGCGAGCACTCGCCGGCAGAGATGTCCTCGATGCGCCGGTTCGCGGTGTGTTGCAGCAGACCAATGTACCGGTCTCGATTTTCTGGTCAGCAGAATGACATAGCCGTAGCGCTCATCCTGCGGGATCCGTGATGTGACATCGTGGATTCGCGCCTGCTGGCGCGATATTTGTGCGACGCAGCGCCTTCTTTTGAGGCCTTTCAGGACTCCGTAAATTCGCCGTCTGCGAAATTATCAAGTCCGACCTCAGCTTCTACGGCCGGGAGTTTTCGCAAGGTTGGACGCTGCCAGGAGGCGCGGGCGGGGCGCGGGTCGGCCTGGCCGGGGCCGGTTATGTCGGGCGATGCGGTCATGAAGAGCTCTAACGCCATTGTCGTTGATCCATCGCTTGTCAGACAAAGG
>DATCAT010000014.1:0-228942 GCA_036512455.1 Rhizomicrobium sp. | reverse complement strand
TCGCCATGAACCTCAAACGATGGGCGACAGGGCGGCCGATCCCGGCTTGATCCGACGGTTCAACACCATCCAAATGACGGACCCACAATCGTCCAAACGCCCTATTGCCAAACTCACTCGTAGCCGCTCAAAAGTCCTACTTATGCAAAGCCCTCGCATTCGCGGGCCATGACACGAGGGGATGAGGCCGTAGTCTGAGCTTACGCTATTCTGCCGACCGCCGCCGCTTCGTTTTCGCGCCCCAGTGCGTTCAGCGCCGTCGCCACGATCGCCTTGGCGTCGAGACCCGCCGCTTCGTACATCCTGTCGGGCGAATCGTGGTCGATGAAACGATCCGGCAGCACCATCGGGCGGATCTTCAGGCCGCGGTCGAGCAGGCCTTCCCAGCTCAGGAACTGCATGACATGGGCGGCGAAACCGCCGACCGCGCCTTCCTCGATGGTGATCAGAACCTCGTGCTCGCGGGCCAGGCGGCGGACCAGATCGGTGTCCAGCGGCTTGGCGAAGCGCGCGTCGGCGACGGTGACCGATAGTCCGTAGCCGGACAGTTTCTCGGCCGCCAGCATCGAATCGAACAGCCGCGTGCCGTAGGAGAGGATCGCGATCGAGGTGCCTTCGCGCAGGATGCGGCCCTTGCCGAGTTCCAGCGCAATGCCTTCCGGCGGGCGCTGCAGGCCCCAGCCTTCGCCGCGCGGATAGCGCAGCGCGCTCGGCCGGTCGTCGATCTGCGCGGTGGTTGCCACCATGTGCATCAGCTCGACCTCGTCGGCCGCCGCCATCAGAACGAAATTGGGCAGCGTGCCGAGATAGGCGATGTCGAAGGAGCCGGCGTGGGTCGGGCCGTCGGCGCCGACCAGGCCGGCGCGGTCCATCGCGAAGCGCACCGGCAGCGACTGGATCGCGACGTCGTGCACGACCTGGTCGTAGGCGCGCTGCAGAAACGTCGAGTAGATCGCGCAGTAGGGCTTCATGCCTTCGGCGGCGAGGCCGGCGGCGAAGGTCACGGCATGCTGCTCGGCGATGCCGACGTCGAAGGTGCGGTCCGGAAACTCCTTCTGGAACAGATCGATGCCGGTGCCCGACGGCATCGCGGCGGTGATGCCGATGATGCGGCTGTCCTTCTTGGCTTCGGCGATCAGCGATTCACCGAAAACCTTCTGGTACGAGGGCGCTTTGGCGTTCGACTTGTTCTGTTCGCCGGTCAGGACATTGAACTTGACGACGCCGTGATATTTGTCGGCGCTGGCTTCGGCCGGCGCGTAGCCCTTGCCCTTCTGCGTCACGACATGGATGAGAACCGGACCGTTCTTCATGTCGCGGACGTTTTCCAGCACCGGGATCAGGTGATCCAGATTGTGGCCGTCGATCGGGCCGACATAGTAAAATCCGAGCTCTTCGAACAGCGTGCCGCCGGTGACCATGCCGCGGGCATATTCCTCGGCGCGGCCGGCGGCGACCTTCATCGGACGCGGCAGGACGGAGGCGATCTTCTTGCCGATCTTGCGCAAGCCGCGATAGGAGCGGCTCGACACCAGACGCGCGAGATAGGCGCTCATGGCGCCGACCGGCGGCGCGATCGACATGTCGTTGTCGTTGAGAATGACGATCAGGCGTGTCGAACCGGCGTTGTTCATGGCCTCATAGGCCATGCCGGCGCTCATCGCGCCGTCGCCGATCACCGCCACGACATTGTTGTGCTCGCCCTTCAGATCGCGCGCCACGGCGAAGCCGAGGCCGGCGGAGATCGAGGTCGAGGAGTGTGCGGCGCCGAACGGGTCGTAATTGCTCTCGGCGCGCTTCGTGAATCCGGAAAGGCCGCCGCCCTGGCGCAGCGTGCGCATGCGGTCGCGCCGGCCGGTGAGAATCTTGTGCGGATAGGCCTGATGCCCCACGTCCCAGACGATCTTGTCTTTGGGCGTGTCGAAGACGTAGTGCAGCGCCGTCGTCAGTTCGACGACGCCGAGGCCAGCGCCGAGATGTCCGCCGGTGACGGAGACAACATCGATCGTCTCCTTGCGCAGTTCGTCGGCGAACTGGCGGAGCTGCTTCTTGTCGAGCGCCCTCAGCTGATGCGGTTCGCTGACGGTGTCCAGGAGCGGCGTTTTTGTAGGCAGTGCCATGGCGGATCGATCTAAGCGCTCGGTTTCCTGTTGCAGTGCGAAAAAGTTCGGCTTTTTCGGGCCGCAAATCAAGACGAACTAAGGTCTAAAGGCTCCGAACCGGTGGCGCCTGTGGCACCGTGGACGATCTTTTCCAGCCGGCTTTCTGCGGCTTTGAGCTTTTTCTCGCAATGGGCCTTCAAGGCCTGGCCGCGTTCGTAAAGGGCGATCGAATCTTCCAGGTCGACCTCGCCCTGCTCCAGGCGCGCGACGATTTCCTCGAGTTCCTTGAGGGCGGTCTCGAAGCTGAGCTGATCGACCGGGACGGCGTCCGGCTTGGTCTTGGCAGGCATATGTCGCTCCACACGGGAATTTGCCCCGTTCGGCTTGTAAATCCTAAGCGCGCAATCTGTTCAATAGCTTGTTCCGACAGCCGCAGGCCGACTGAGCCTGAAGCGAGTCGGCTGACGGGTCCGATTCCGCCCCTTCAAAGTAAAATTGACAAATGTTAACACTGTCATCTCCGAGTCGTCCGCCCCTCGAATACCAGGAGCAATGGTTAAGGCGGTCAAACGCCGAAAAATGAACAGCAACGTTCGCCTGAATTGACGCCGGTCAATGAACTTTTATTCCAAGCATTGTCGATAGTTAGCTAATCGCAGCGATTACTCGCAAGAAGCTGACACCTAAATGCAACATCGCCCGTGCGAATTGCGCAGACGCGCAATTCCGTTTTGACCCCAGCGCAGCCCGGACGTAGCTTCCAGGTAATTGAGGCATAACCGCGTCACCGCATGTTCGGTGCTCGGGGGGCAGGGCTGATCACCAGCCAAGCGTTCGCTTCAGGGCAACGTCGTTTCGACAGAACCAAGGGGGTTCCACAAGTGTTTCAGATAACCAACTCGAATCTACGCGCCGCGCTGATGGTCGGTGCTGCTACAGCATCCGCACTCAGTCTCTCGGCGCCTGCCCGAGCCGCGGACACCGCAACCGAGACCGTCGTGGTCACCGGTTCGCGCATTCCGCAGCAAGGTGGACTAACCGCCTCAAGCCCTCTGACCTCGGTCGGTCAGCAGGAACTGAAATTCGAAGGCACGACGAACGTCGAAAGCCTCCTCAACAACCTGCCGTCGGTGTTCTCCGGTCAGCAGAATTTCTCGGGTAACGCCTCGTCGGGTACAGCGACCGTCGATCTTCGCGGTCTTGGACCGGCGCGTACCCTGGTTCTGATCGACGGCCTGCGCCTCGCGCCAGGCGACCCGGTCGTTCCGGTTCCCGATCTGAACACGATCCCCGCCGCTCTCGTCGAGCGCGTGGACGTGCTGACCGGCGGTGCCTCGGCCGTGTACGGTTCGGACGCCGTCGCCGGCGTCGTGAACTTCATCATGCGCAAGGACTTCCAGGGCGTCGAGTTCGATGGCCAGTACAGCGGCAACGGTCACAACAACGACGATACGTTCGAGCGCGGTCTGTTGACGGCCGCCGGCGGCCCAGCCATCGGCTTCAACGCGGCACCGGACAACGTGTTCGACGGCCAGGGCATCGACGGAACGATGCTCATCGGCGTCAACACGGACAACGGCAAAGGCAACATCACCGGCTATCTGGGCTACCACCAGACAGCCCAGGTGCTGCAGAACTCGCGCGATTATTCGGCTTGCTCGACATCGAACTTCCGTTCGCATCCGACCAATCCGGCGACTGGTCAGCGTCCCTTTGACGCCTTCAAGTGCGCCGGTTCGGCGAACTTCGACCTGTGGTATTCGCAGACGGGCCCCGCAGCGGTGCCGGGCCATCCGGGCGCGTTCGAGACCGACTTCATGCAGCCGGGCGGCCACATCGTGCCGTTCACGGGTGCATCGAACCAGTATTACAACTTTGGTCCGGTCAACAGCATTCAGCGTCCCGACAAGCGCTGGACGGCGGGCTTCTTCGCCCATTACCAGGCCGACCCGATGCTGGACCTCTACTCCAGCTTCATGTTCACCGACGACCACACACGCTGGCAGGCGGCGCCTTCCGCGCTGTTCTTCGGCGCCGGCCCCGGACCTTCCGGTCAGCTGTTCATCAATTGTAACAACCCCCTGGCGACGGGCACGGACTTCGTGGCCGACTACTGCCCGGGCAGCGTCCCCTCCCCGGCGAACGCTTCGGTGTTCATCGGCCGTCGTAACGTCGAAGGCGGCGCGCGCATCACCGACTTCCGCCACACAAGCTTCCGCTTTGTGGTTGGCGCGAAGGGCGATCTGGGCGGCGGCTGGTCCTACGACATCTCGGCACAGCACGGGGAATCGCTCTACCAGCAGCTCTACCTGAACGACTTCTCCAAGGCGCGCGTGCAGGACGCGTTAATGGCCGTCGCTTCGCCTGGTGGCCCGGTTTGCGCCAGCGGCAACGCCGGTTGCGTACCGCT
Organism: Rhizomicrobium sp.; assembly: GCA_036512455.1. Taxonomy (GTDB): domain Bacteria; phylum Pseudomonadota; class Alphaproteobacteria; order Micropepsales; family Micropepsaceae; genus Rhizomicrobium. The sequence goes on along the minus strand of DATCAT010000014.1, from coordinate 224,430 downwards.
TGACGTCTTCCACGGCATTCCCGCTTTCACGCCGGCCATGCTTGCCTACATCTATACCCATGGCCAGCAGGAAGGTTCGACGACGGAAAACGTGGTCACCGGTTCGGTCACCGGCGATCTCGGCGCATGGGGCATCCAGTCTCCGTGGGCGAAGTCGCCAGTGGGCGTTTCGTTCGGCGCGGAATACCGCTCCGAATCGCTGGAAGAGACGACCAGCACGGCCGACCAGGGCGGCGATCTGTTCGGCGCCGGCGGCAAGGCGCTCGGCCAGCCGAAGTCGGGCTTCGACGTCCGCGAAGGCTTCCTGGAATTGCGCGTGCCGCTGATCCAGGACCAGGAATGGGCCGAAGATCTGACCTTGAACGCCGGTTATCGTTTCTCGTCGTACAGCTCGGCGGGCGACTCGACCTCGTACAAGATCGGTCTGGAATGGCAGCCGATCGACGACTTCCGCATCCGGGCCAGCCTCAACCGTGCGGTGCGTGCGCCGAACGTGCTTGAGCTGTTCTCGCCGCAGAATACGGTTCTGGGCAGCTACTCCGATCCGTGCGCGGGTCCGACACCGTCCTTCACGGCGGCGCAGTGTGCGCTGACCGGCGTGACGGCGGCGAAGTACACGCACACGACGCAGTGCCCCGCGGCACAGTGCGAAGTCCTGTCAGGCGGCAATCCGCTTCTCGACGTCGAGAAGTCGGACACCCACTCGCTCGGCTTGGTGTTCACGCCGACCTTCCTGCCGGGCTTCACGGCGACGATTGACTACTTCGACATTCGCGTGAACGACGCGATCGGCACCGTCTCGCCGCAGACCGTCTTGACGGGTTGCGCGAACGGCAACGCCGCTCTGTGTCCGTTGATCCATCGCGACGCCAACGGCACGCTGTTGACGTTGCAGGGTTACGTCATCGGCACCGAGGTCAACACGGGCTTCGTGAAGACTTCAGGCCTGGACTTCGAAGCCAACTACGACGCCGATCTGTCCGATTGGGGCATGAACGGCGCCGGCAGCCTGTCGTTCAACTTCGTCGGAACGCTGGTCAACGACTACGACGTCCAGCCCTTCACCGGCGCCTGCCAGTACCTGCAGACCGGCACGATCCATCTGTGCACGGCGGCGTTGCCGGCACCGGCGGGTACGACGGCCGAGACGTTCTACGACTGCGTCGGCCTGTTCGGCACGGCTTGCGGCACCCCCACTCCCGAGTGGCGCCACAAGCTGCGCGTGACCTGGACGTCGCCGTGGGATCTCTCGCTGTCCCTCGACTGGCGCCATCTGAGCGGCGTCACCTTCGCGGGCAACGAGGCCAACACGTACGTCCACACCGGCTCGTACTGCCCGGATGTGGCGGGCGGACCCAAGGTCTTCTCGTGCACGCCGATCGTCGCGGGCGGAACCATCTCGGCGTTCGACTACTTCGATCTGTCGGGTACCTGGAATGTGTCGGAAGGCCTCACGCTCGGCGCTGGCATGAACAACGTGTTCGACAAGAACCCCCCGCTCCTCGCGAGCGGTGGCATCGTGGCCGGCCCGACCGGTCCGTTGAACGGCAACACGTTCCCGGGCGTCTACGATCCGCTCGGCCGGTTCATCTTCGTGAACGGCACGATCAAGCTGTAATATCTTACGCATCGCCTAAGCGAGCGGCGGCCCCAAAGGCCGCCGTTTTGCTTTTCAAGGCCTTGGAACCGGGAACTTGATGGCCGCCAGCGCCCGTTCATCCTGAATCGGATTGCCCCTCGGTTATTTCGCTGGCCGGACGATCCGGCGCCGAACCGGCTTCCCCTGCGCCCGGTTGCGCTTTAAATCAGGGCCGCCACATGACGCCAGGAAAATGCCGGACATGGCCGAAATGACGACCGACCAGAAGACCAACCAAGCCGTCGAACAGGCGACGGCTGCGATGCGGGCGCTGAACCTGGAGGCGGCGCATGCCATCGCCCATGAGGCGATCGACGCGGGCAGCGAGCATCCCTTTCTGCTAAAAGTGCAGGCGCTGTGGCTGCATGAACACGGCCAGCATGCCGAAGCGCTGCGGACCTTCCATCACGCCCGTGTCCTGGCGCCGGACGACCCGATGATCCTGAACGGCATCGCCGGCGTCCTCTCGGCCATGGGCGCCCATGCCAATGCCATGAAAATTCTCGATACCTCGCTGCGCATGGCGCCGAATTTGGTGACGACGAACTACATGCGCGGCTGGACCTTCGAAGCCCTGCGCGACTACCCAAATGCGCAGCGCGCCTATGAGCGCACCCTGGTCCTCAGGCCGGGGCACGTGCAGGCGCTGGCCGGGCTGGCCACGACCGCCGCTCGGCTGCAGAATTTCGCGCTGGCGCGCGCCTCGGCCGAACAGGCGCTGGCACTGGTGCCGGGAGATCCGACCGCCACGACGGCGCTTGCCCTGGCGGACATCGCCGGCGGCGATCCCGCCGCGGCCGAGAGCCGGATGCGCGCCCTGCTGACCCAGAAGCAGCCCTACGCGACACGGGCCATCGCCTGCGGCGTGCTGGGCGACGCGCTGGATGCCATGGACAAGACCGACGCAGCCTTCGACGCCTACACGGCGGAGAATGCGGCGCTGAAATCGCTGCATGCCGCGGGCGCCGCGCAGGAACAGCGACTGGCGGGCGAACTTGCGGCCCTGGCCCAGAATCTCGAGGCGGCGCCTTCGAACAGGCCGAAGCCGGCGGCGGGAACGGCGTCCGGCGGCACACGAGCACATGTCTTCCTGCTCGGATTCATGCGCTCGGGCACGACGCTGCTGGAACAGGTCCTGGCCAGCCACCCCGATGTCGTGACGCTGGAAGAAACCGACCTGCTGGTCGAACCCGCCCAGAGCTTCCTGGGCGACGTCGCGGGCCTGTCACGCCTGCAGGTGGCGTCCACGGAGGACCTGAACAGGTTGCGCGACGCCTACTGGCAGGGCGTCGAAGCGCAAGGGCTCGATCCCAAAGGCAAGATTTTCATCGACAAGCATCCGCTCAACACCGCCAAGCTGCCCCTGATCGCCAAGCTGTTTCCCGACGCGCGCATCCTGTTCGCGGTGCGCGATCCGCGCGACGTGGTCTTCAGCTGCTACCGCCGGCATTTCGAGATCCATCCCTTCACCTACTCGTTCCTCACCCTGGAAAGCGCCGCGCGCGTCTACGACGCGGTCATGACGATCGGCGCCTGGTCGCGGCAAAACCTGCCGCTGCCCTTCCGGCTTTTGCGCTACGAGGATCTGGTCGCCGATTTCGAGGGCCAGGTCCGGGGCGCTTGCGACTTCATCGGCGTCGAGTGGAACGAGCAATTGCGGGACTTCGCGGCGCATGCCGCAAGCCGCGAGATCACGTCGCAAAGCGCGTCCCAGGTGCGCCGCGGGCTCTATGCCGAAGGCGACGGCCGCTGGCGGAGCTATGCCAACAAGCTGGCCGCGATCCTCCCCATCCTGGAGCCATGGATCCGCGAATTCGGCTACGGCGAATGATGCGACAGGCTCAGAGCATGATCTTTTTATGCTCTGGATTCTTTGATTGCCGTGCAATCGGGTGAACCTGAAGTACGGTTCATCCGATTGCGCTCAATCCACCTTGACGCCGGCGTCCTCGAACAGGCGGATCAGCGGGGCCAGTTCCTTCTCATAGTTCCGCCACTGGTCGACTGAACTGTCGTAGATCGGCTGGCGCACCTGCGAAACGCTCGCCGTCATGGTCGGGCTGTCGTTCTTCTCGAACGACAGGCAGGCGTCCTCCCAGTCGAGGCCGCTAAATCCGATCATCCGCCGCGTCATCTCTTCCTGGTTCTTGACCAATTCCTCGTAGTCGACGTCCAGGAAACGGCCCGGCAGGACGCGGCGCCAATGCGCCATCAGCTCGAGATAACCCAGATAGAACCGGCCCAGCTCGATGAGGTTGTAGGAATAGGCGTAGCCGCCGCGAAACAGCGTCTTGTAGATGGCATAGCAGTTCGCCACCGGATTGCGGCGCAGATGGACGATCCGCGCCTCCGGCAGTGCCACGGCGATCTGGCCGAGGTGGTAGAAATTCGGCGGCGTCTTGTCGAGCACATGCTCGATTCCGGGCAGGAGCCCATCCACCGCGGCGCAGTAATCCCGGCCGAGATGCGCGTAGTCGAGATCGCGGGCGCGATCAAGCGAGACCTCGCCGCGATCGGTGCGGCTGCTCTGGCGCAACACCGCGACCGTGAATTCGCTCGACTCGCCGACGCTTCCGACCTTGCTGTGCGAGGACAGAATGCGGTCGACCAGCGTGGTGCCGCTGCGCGGCATGCCGAGCACGAAGACCGGCCGCCGCGCGCGGTAGCCGGGGCGCGGCTGGCGGAAGAAGGCTTCGTCGAAGGTCTGCTCGTGTAGCCGCAGATAGTCTAGATCGAGCTGCACGTCGTAGGTGATGCCGCGGCGCTGCGAATCGGCACCGCGTTTCAGATAGCTAAACGAGCGGCTCCATTCCTTGAGATCCTCCAGCTCCTTGGCGAGCGCGTAGCACAGTACGGACTCGGCGCCAAAAGTCTGGAGCGGCGTCTTGAGGATCGCTTCGATGTCCACGACGTGGTTGCTCTCGGGTTTCTGCTTTCTCAGCGCGGAGCGATTGTAATAGGCCTCGTATTCGTGCGGCGCCCGGCGCAACAGGGCGTTGAACATGCTTTCGGTCTTGTCCAGATCGCCCAGCGCGGCGTAGCACGCCGCCAACGCGTGCAGCGCGTGCAAATTCGTCGGCTGCAGGATCCGCACCCGTTCGAGACAGCGCGCGGCATCCACATAGCGACTGGTCTGGCGGTAGAACCCGGCGACCTCCGAGAGGATATCCGCATCGAGTTTTTTCTCGTTTTCCAGCGTCCTGGCCGCCTGGAACGCGGCCTCCATCTGGCCCGAGCGATACAGCGCGTCGATCATCAAGGTCCGGCCAAGCCCATGCTTGGGATCGAGCGCCTCGATCTGCTTGGCGGCGTCCATCAGCGGGCCGAACTGGCCGCGCATCTGGTAGGCGCGGCCGAGGAATATTAGGCCGTCGATGTTGTCCGGGTGCCGCCGCACGAAGCTCTCGGACATTGCCACCGTGGCGGTCGAGTTGGCACGCAACGCTTCATCGAGGCTGCGGAGTTCTTCGGCGACGGACGTCTCCAAGTTTTTCATGTGTAGTCCCGGCGCTCCAACAAGGCTGACGGCGTTCAAGAGACACGCTCGTCTAGCAGTACCGATTCCGGAAAGGCAAGGGTCGTTCCCCGCGCGCCGCCGGGCGGTTCGGGCTGCTTTATTTGACCGGGGCGCGCTGATACTTTGCCCGCATGCGCGACCTTCTCGCCGAGTTGCTGCCGGCGCCAACCCTCTACCCGCAGAAATTCGACCCTGTTCGCGATACGGTTTATTTTGTCGGCCTGGACGAAGCCGCCTATCGCGCCGCGAGCTTTCTGGACGATCGGGTGCTGGCGCCGGGCCTGCAGGGCAGCTGGCTGCCCTACCCCGCCGTCGAGCAGGCGCTGCGCGGCGCCGGCGCGGGCAAGCCGCTGCACTTCATCTTTCACAGCGGGCATGTCGGTTCCACGCTGCTGTCACGCCTGATCGACGAGGCCGGCGGCGTGCTTGGATTGCGCGAACCGCTGCCGCTGCGCACGCTGGCCGAAATGCAGGACCAGCTGGGCGCAGGCGGCAGCGAGCCGCTCGAGGCGCGGCTCGCGACGTTCGTGAATTTGTGGCAGCGCGGCTTTGCGCAAACCGAGACGATCGTGCTCAAGGCCACGAGCAGCGCCGGCCGCCTGGCGCCGCGTCTGTTGGCGGCCAGCCCCTCTTCCCGGGCGGTCTATCTCAACCTGCGCCCCGAGCCTTATCTTGCGACGTTGCTGGCCGGCGCCAACGCTGCGATGGATCTCAGAGGCTTCGAGCTGGAACGCAGACGGCGACTGCGCGGCATGCTGGGCGACGTCGTTCCCGCCCCTGCCTCGATCGGCGAGCTTTCGGCCGTGAGCTGGCTCGCCGAGAGCCTGATGCGAGCGCACACATTGGAGACTTTCGGACCGCGCGTCCTGCCGCTCGACTTCGAGCAGCTGCTGGCGAATTTGGCGGCCACGCTGGCGCAGGTTCTGGCGCATTTCGAAATCGGCGCAGCGCCCGGCTTCGCCGAGGCGATCGGCGCCAGCGCGGTGCTCACGCGCTATTCGAAGGCACCGCTGCAATATTCCTATTCCCCTGCGATGCGCGCGCAATTGCTGGCGCAGGCGCGCGCCGAACAGGGCGGTGAGATCGCCAAGGGCTTGAAGTTCCTGGAGCGGATCGCCGCGAAAGACGCGCGCGTCGCCGCGCTTCTATAACCCGTTCGGGCCGCAGATCGCTTGCGCCGCCATCAACCGTTGCGCGGCCGCGACCACATGCGCGTCAGATTCTGGCGCACGGTTTCGAGGCGCACGCGGTTGAGCCATTGCATTTTCATGCCTTCGAGCACGCCGATTTCGTTGAGTTCATAAAGCTGCGTGCGCTGGTATTCGTCGGGAATGAGGCTCTCGATGAAGGTGATGGAGACAAGCCGCGTTCCGGAGCGCACCGGACGGACCTCGTGCAACATGGTGGAGGGATAGACCACGATCTCTCCCGGATAGCCCTTCAGGACCACCGGGCGCGTGCCCAGATGAATGACCAGTTCGCCGCCCTGATACGAATTGGGATCGGCGATGAAGACGGTGGCGGACAGATCCGACTGCATCAGCTTGCCCTCAACCGTGAGATGAGCCGCGTCGGCATGCGCGCCGTATTTCATTCCCGTCTCGTAGCGGCACAGCAGCGGCGGCGCGACGCGGTTGGGAAAGGCAAATTCCTGGAACGGTTGGCAGCGGACGAAGGCGTCGGCCACGATTTTCGACGACTCGGCCGAGCGCGGATCGGCGGCGTCGGCCTGCAGATTGTCCTTGGACAGGTTGGCCGGATTGGAGATGCGGCCGTTGACGAAGTTTAGCTCGCGACTCAGCGCGGTCAGCCGCGTGACTTCGGTTGGGTTAAGAAAATCCTTTAATTCCAATATCATAAAGGTGTTCGCGCCAGCGAATTGCGGCGCGAGGCTAGCAAAAGGGTGGCCTTGAAACAAATCGCGGGGGCCGCTTCGCTGCGCGCCAAAATTGACCCCGGCAAGAGGTGGTGGAACGATGATCGCGACCAGACAGGCGGGAGGCCGGCGATGAAAATCGTTCCGATTTTGGCGATGGCGGTTGCTGTGCTGGCCGCCCTCCCGGCGCAGTCGGCGGTGTCCGTGCTGGGCAGCAGCGGCGCCCATTCCTGTTATGTCTCGGCCGGGTTCGACGGCAATGCCAAGGCGGGCATCGTGGCCTGCACCGAAGCGTTGACCAACGAAGTGCTGACCAATGTCGACCGGGCTTCGACGCTGATCAACCGGGCGATATTGCTGGCGCGGGCGCGGAACACGGACGGCGCGCTCGAAGACTACGCCGCGGCGCTGGCGCTCGGCGGCAATGACGGCGAAGTCTATCTCAACCGCAGCGCGGTGTTCATCACCCTGAAACGCTATGACGACGCGTTGAAGGATGCCGACCGGGCAATAACGCTCGGCGCCGGCCGCATGGAAATCGCCTATTACAATCGCGCCGTCGCCAATGAGGAACTGGGCAATGTCGGCGCGGCGTTCGAGGACTACAAGACGGCACTGCGGCTTGAGCCGCGTTTCGCCGCCGCGTCCAATCAGCTGAGGCGCTTTCGGGTCGTCATCGACACCAAAGGGACCTGATACCGCCGTTCGAGAGCGGCAACCGCATCGCACGCCGTAGGACGGCCCACGGGCGGCTATACGGCGCAATTCCGATACAAACGGCGGCTGGGTTAACCGGCCGGCGTCGAGAACAGCGCGCCGCGGTTCTGCTCATGCTGGACGGCGTCGCGCGCGGCCTGTTCCTGAGCCTGCCACTGCCGCCCCGTCTGGCAGATGCGGCGGCTGCCGAGGCGCGAACCGGTCGGCGGCGCCATGGATTTGCAGACGATCTCGTCCGCGGGATCGGACGTGTTGCTGGTAGCCGCAGGCGCCGTGGCGGCGGGCGCGGTGGATGTGAGGGTCGAAGAATCCCCGGCCGAGGCCGATCCGGCTGACAAGAATAAGGCCGTAGCGGCCACCACCATCCAGTTGACGTTACGCATGTCGCAATCAGCCCTGTTTGAGAGTTCATTCATATTTTGATGTACGTCCTATTGCGGTGCAAGAGGCTTTCTTATCCCCGCCTGTCGGCAAAAAAAGATCGACAAGCCGGTCAGTGTGGCAATTATGCACCTGTCGCGTCCGAGAGTCCGCGCGACTCGGCGGCGAGTTCCATTCGCGATGCCGCCCCTCACCCTACCGCGGCAGTTGCGTGGCCCGCAGTTCGACGCCACCGCGCGGCAATTCGTTCACGGCGCCGACCACGGCGCGAACCGCCGGCGCGTTCATCAGCGTGACGATACCTTGCGCGGCGCGCACGCCGGCCGACGAGTTGCCGAAGAGATCGCCCAGCGCCTCGAACAGCCCCTTCTGCCGGGGATAGAGGCGGAAGCTGACGCGTTCGTCCGGCGCGATGCCCGCGAGTTTCTTCGCCACGTCCGCCGCGGTCCAGAAGCCGCCGAGCTCGTCGACCAGGCCGTTGCCGCGGGCGTCGGCGCCGGACCAGACGCGGCCCTTGGCGATGTCCTGCACCTTGGCGAGCGGCAGCTTGCGGCCGCCGGCGACCTTTTGCGTGAAGTCGGCATAGATCGCGTCGGCCTCGCGGTTGAGCGCCGCCAGTTGGTCCGGCGTGTAGGGTTGGAATTCCGAATTGTAGAGCGCATTGCGCCCCACGCCCACCGTATCGGTGCCGACGCCGGCGAGCGCCAGGCTGCGGTCGATCGAGACCTTGCCGGTCAAGACGCCGATCGAGCCGGTGATGGTGCCCGGTTCGGCGACGATGCGGTTGGCTGAAAGCGAGATGTAATAGCCGCCGCTTGCCGCCACGCCGCCCATGCTGACGATCACCGGCTTGCCGGCGCTTTGCGCCTTCTTCACCGCGTCGAGGATCTGGTCGGAGGCGGTCACCGAGCCGCCGGGCGAGTCGACCCGAAGGATGATCGCCCTCACATCCTTGTCGGCCGCCGCGGCGCGGATGGCCTTGGAGAGCGTATCGCCGCCGATGACGTTGTCGCCGCCGAACAGCCCGCCGCCGCCGGCGGCGCCGTCCTGGATTTCGCCGGACGCCTGGATCAGAGCGATGCGCGTGCCGCCGCCATATTCGCCCGTCTGCTTGCGGACGCGCGCGAACTCAGCCAGAGCGACCATCTTCGCGCCGTCGCCGGCGCGGGCGAGGGCCGCATTTTGCGCGTCGTCGTCGTAGCCGATTCTGTCGATCAGGCCGGCGGCGCGCGCATTCTCGGTGAGTTGCGGGCTGGCTTCGAACGCCGCCACGACGCTGCTCTGCGCCAGGTGCCGCGAAGCGGCGGCGCTAGTCGTCGCCGCGTCGTACCAGGACTGCATAAGCCGCGTCAGCTGTTCGCGGTCGGCCGGCGTCATGTTCTTTTCCATGACCTGATCGGCGGCGCTCTTGTAGTCGGCGCGCTTGACGATCTGCGGAACGGCCTGGAGCTTATCCAGCAGCCCGCGCAGGAAGATCTGGCCGCCGCCTTCGCCGGCCGCGGTGAACGGCGCCTTGGGCTGCATCCAGATCTCGTTGGCGTCCGCGACCGTCAGATAATCCCCCAGACCGGCGGCGAGAAAGCCCTGGCTGTGCGCGATAACGAACTTGCCGGACTTTTCGAATTTCTTGAGCGCGGCCCCGATCTCCTCGGCCTGGGCGATGGAGAGATTGGCGCTGCCGACGCGCAGCACGGCGCCCTTGACGCGCGGGTCGCGTTCGGCGGCGTCGAGCGCCAGCACGATGTCCATCACCGTGACGGGTGACGACCCGAAACTGAAATCGACGTTGGACGAATCCAGCAGTGGAGCCCGCAGGTCGAGCGCCAGCACCATGTTCGACGGCAGCCCATCACCCTGCACGACCCCGATCGCGACGATGACGATGAAAACCAGGATTAGAAAGGCGGCGGTCTTGGCGATGCCGTTGAGGACGCCCAGGCCGATGGATTTCAGCCAGCGGAGAAATGCGATCATCGTTGAGACGTCCCTTTGGTGCCGGTTGAACTCACTATATGGGGATCGAACTTAAGAAAACCCAGCGCCGGATGCGTGACAGTGCCGTGCCGTCGCTCCCAAATGTCATTCTAACTAGTTGAATTATATGGATATTCCATCCGTCAATATTTCAGGCTCCAGGTCAGAAGGTTCTCGCTGAAAGCGAACCAGACGGTGGCCAGGGCGGCCAGGACGATGAGCAGATCGCTCGCCTTCGTCCACCAGGGCCGCGAAGGATCCTTCAGACCGAAGGCAAAATTGAGGACTGGCGCCGGCGTGCCGAGAATGCCGATCACGCCCAGCACTTGAATCGTGCGCAGCACCAGATCGCTGCCGGCGCCGTGGCTCTCCAGCCTCGCGGTAACGGTCAACAGGAAGATCGGCCAGCCGGCCAAGAAGATGAAATCGAGCAGCGCGACGAGCCGCGTCAAGCGGTACAGCAGCCGCGCGCGGCCGGCCAGCGGCAACGGCCGCTCGTAACGCCAGCGCAGCACCGCCTTGAGCGGCCAGAACAGGACGGTCAGCGCCAGCATGCCCAGCGTCGCGAACAGCAGCGGGGTGTTCCACGCCGAACTCGTCAGCAGCGGCGCCGGCTGCAAGACGCCCACCGGGCCGAACTGGTCGGACCCGACCTGCTCGATCCGGCCACCCTGGAGCCTGGCCTGCACATAGCGGTCGCCATTGACCTCACGCCAGAGAAACGGTTTGACCTCGCGCCACGTCTTGGGACGACCGGCGAAATTGACGAGATCGGAAACGGTGATCGTGTCGTCCGGATTGAGAGCGATGGAGACCGGCTGAAACAAGAAAACGAAACGCATGAAATTGGTCTCGCCGCGACGGCTGATCTGATAGGTGCCGGCGATTTTCAGCCCATCGACATGCGCCGACGGCAGCGTCGGCATCGCAGCCTGGTGCGGCGGCGGGAAATAACGGGCCATGAATCCGAGCAGATAGGCGGCGCGCAGCTTGCTCGAGGCGAAGTCCTTGCCGCTGCTGTTGATGGAAATGAAGATGCCGGTATCGGCGTCGAGCACCAATGTGAGCATCGAGCAAAAGACGCCGGTGTCTCCGTCATGCTGGATCAGCACGTGGCCGTTCATATCCTCATGATAGAAGCCGTAGGCCATCGGCGGCAGATCGGCAAAGGGGCGAAACGCCATGCCGTGCATGCGCACCGCCAGCTGCGCCGGCAGGATGCGGGCATCGCCGTAAGCCCCATCGCCCAGATGGGCGAGCATGAAGCGCGCGATGTCGCCGCCGCTGGCCGACAAGCCGCCGGCCGGCGCCATCGAGATCATCTCGAACGGTACCGCCGCCCCGGCCGCGTTTTCATAGCCCTTCGACATGTCGCGGTTGAGCGCCGGCGGCAGCGGCTGGACGAATGTGGCGTGCTTCATGCCCAGGGGCGCGAAGATGTGGCGCTGGACATAGTCGTTGAAGTTCTCGCCCGAGACGCGCTGCACGATGTAGCCGGCCAGCGTTGCGCCGTAATTTGAATAAGCAGGCACCTCGCCGGGCGGATAGACGCGCGCCGGCATCGAATCCTTGAGCAGTTTGTCGAGCGCTTCGAGCGGTCCGGGGCCGCCGATGACCAGCGGACGCAGCGCCTCCTCGAAGCCCGCCGTATGGGTCATCAAATTGCGCAAGGTGACCGGCTTGCCGAAGGCGGGCGGCACGGGGAAATCGAGATAGGCGTTGATGTCGCGGTCGAGGTCGAGCTTGCCCTCTCCCACAAGCTGCATGATCGACGTCCAGACAAAGAGCTTGGAGACCGAACCCGGCCGAAACAGCGTCCGCTCCGGATCGACCGGCGCCTGGGTGGCGACGTCGGAGACGCCGTAGCCCTTCTGGAAGAGCACCCGGCCGTCCTTGACCACCACGACCACGGCGCCGGCGATATCGCCCTCCGCCAGGCTCGCCGGCACCAGACCGTCCGAAAACGCCGCGACATCGCTCGCCGTGAGCCCGGCGCCGTCATTGGTCGGACCCGAAGGGATCGGCTTGGCGACCAGCTCGGCGGCCTCGGCCGGTGTCGGCGGGGCAAAGTCGTCCTGCGCCAGCGCCGGCGCGAGCGACAGCCCCAAGGCAAACGCGGCCCAACATACCGTTTTCATCCGGCGCCCCTCCGTCAGCACATCAAGGTAGGTAGGCCGCCCTCGCGGCGCAATTGTCGCAATCGGCAATTGTGCGGTGCAGTGCAGCAATAGGACTGGCACTGGGCAAACCGCGTTCGTACAATTCGCCGGAATCAAACAACAAAATCGCCGCCATGCGGCGGTCAGGACAGGCGGCGCCAACGCGCCGACGGATCGATTGAGCGTCTCTGAAACACCGCGGCGGACACGACGCAGCCCTCTTTGGCGCGTGCTGCCGCTCATCAACAAGCATCGCGCCAAGTTCTGGGGCGGGATGTTCTACATCTGCCTGGGGCGCGTGTTCGAAGCGGGGATGCCGCTGCTGGTGCGCCGGACCGTGGACGGGATCAGCGCCCACAACTGGAATCTGCTCACACCCATGCTGGGCATACTGGGTCTGGCGGCAGCGCGTTACGTGACGGTGGCGTACGGACGGCAGCTGGTGCGCCTGACGGGCGTGACCGTGGCCTATGACATGCGCGAGCGGCTGTACTGGCACTTCGAATTGCAGGGGCCGCGCTTCTTCGCACGCTTTCCCACCGGCGATCTGATGGCGCGCGCCATCAACGATCTGAACCTGGTGCGGCAGCTGATCAGCATCGGTTCGCGCACCTTGATCGTGCTCGGCTTCTCCGGCGTCATCGCCTTCGCCTTCATGCTGTTCCTGTCGCCGAAGCTGACGCTGTGGCTGCTGCCGGTGATGCCGTTCATCGCCGGCATGGGCTTCTACCTGTCGCGCCGCATCTATGAGCAGTCGACGCTGGTGCAGGAAGGCTTCTCCTCGCTGTCGGAATCCGTGCAGGAGAACCTCAACGGCATCCGCACCATCCAGACCCATGCCCAGGAAGACCGCGAGGTCGCGCGCTTCAAGGCGGTGTCAGGCGCCTATGCCGACAATTACTTCCGCCTGATGGTGATGAATGCGGCGCTGAACGCCTGGATGGTGGTGTTCACCGGCATCGCCGTCACGATCATCATGGGCTTCGGCGGCTGGCAGGTCTTAAGCCACGAAATGTCGGTCGGCACCTTCATCGCCTTCATGCTCTACCTCAACATCGCGGTGCAGCCGATCCAGCAATCGGGACAGATCGTCTCGATGTTCCAGCGCGGTTCGTCGGGCGCGGCGCGGCTGTTCGAGGTCCTCGACCACGAGCCGGAGATTCGCGACGCCGGCGAGGCGCGGCCGCTGGACAGGATCGGCGGCGACATCAAGCTGCAGCATCTGTCCTACACCTATCCGCGGCGCGCTTCGGCGAAGGACGCGCGCGGCACCGATGCCAAAGCGGTGGCGACCGGTCTGGCGGCGTTGAACGATGTCTCGCTGGAGGTGAAGGCCGGCGAGATGATCGCGATTCTGGGCCGCGTCGGCTCGGGAAAATCGACGCTGCTGCGCTCGATCGTCAGGCTGCTCGATCCGCCGCCCGGCACGGTCTATCTCGACGGCCGCGACATCCGCCTGCTGCCGATCGCCCAGGTGCGCGGCCAGATCGCGCTGGTGCCGCAGGATCCCTTCCTGTTCGCCGACGAGCTGGGGCGCAACATTTCCTACGACAATCCGATGCGCGAGGAAGGCGAAATCCGCGACGCCGCCGAAGCGGCCGATCTGGAAGAGACCATCGAACGCTTTCCCGACCACCTGCGCACGCTGGTCGGCGAGCGCGGCGTGACGCTGTCCGGCGGCCAGAAGCAGCGCACCAGCCTGGCGCGCGGCCTGATCCGCGACACCGCCGTGCTGCTGCTCGACGATTGCTTCTCCAGCGTCGACACCGAGACCGAGGAGCATATTCTCTCGCGGCTGAAATCGCTGCGCGCCGGACGCACGACGCTGCTGGTGTCGCACCGCATTTCCACCGCCCGCCATGCCGACCGCATCGTGGTACTGGACGCCGGCCGGGTGGCCGAGCTCGGCAGCCATGCCGAGCTGATCGCGCGCGGCGGCATCTACGCCAATTTCGCGCGCGCCCAGGGCCGGCGCGAGGAGCTGGTGCAGGATCTCGAACGCGAGGTCGGCCATGCGATCGAGGCCGCGAAATGAGCGATGCGACCTTGAACGAAAGGCCCGCCGCGCCGCGCCGCATGAGGGGCGCCTTCGACGACGACGTCTATGGCAAAAGCCTGGACGTCCACCAGGTTTCGCGCCTGATGCACTGGATGCGGCCCTATCGCGGCCAAGCCATTGCATCGCTGGTGCTGGTGCTGCTGGCGGCGGTGGCCTCGATCATGGGGCCGGTGGTGGTCAACCGCGTCCTGATCGACGGCATCCTGCAGCAGGGGCATGCCGGCCAGCGGATCGGCGATCTGGGCCAGGTCGCGCTCAACCATTGGCTGTCGGCGACGCTCGGCACGACGCCGATCAATGCCGCCTGCCTCCAGTTCATCGTCTGGGTGCTGCTGGCCGCCGCCTTCGGCCGCGGCTTCGGCATCCTGTTCGGACGCGCGACGCTCAACACGCTGCGCGATCTGCGCTGCGACCTGTTTGAGCATCTGGAGCATCTGCCGTCGAGCTTCTACGACCGCGTCGCGGTGGGCCGCGTGATGACGCGCGTCGCCAACGACGTCGAAACGCTGTTCGAGCTGTTCGCCGGCTTCGGCCAGCTCGCCGGCCAGTTCGTGCCGTTCTTCGTCGCCATCACGATCATGCTGACGCTGTCGCCGACGCTGACGCTCGAATTGCTGCCGGTGATGCCGGTGGCGGGGCTCTTCACCTGGCTGTTCCGGCGCATGTCGCGGCCGCTCTACCGCGCCATCCGCATGACGATCTCGCGGCTCAACGAGAACCTGCAGGAGAACCTCTCCGGCATCGAAGTCGTGCAGCTTTATGGCCGCGAGAAGATCAATTTCGAGCGCTATTCGGCGATCAACAACGAGAACCGCGTCAGCGAGACCAAAGCGACGACGATCGAAAGCTTCTACGGCCCCTTCATAGACGGCATGAACTATATCGGCATCGCGGCGATCGTCTGGTTCGGCGGCCATCTGGTGTTGCACAACGAGATGACGGTCGGCGTGCTGTTCCTGTTCACGCAATTCCTCAACATGCTGTTCGCGCCGATCGTGGCGATGGGCGAGCAGTGGAACGTTCTGTTCCGCGCCATGGCGAGCGGCGAGCGCATCTTCCAGGCACTGGACTGGAATGAAGCCCTGAAGGAGCCGGAGCATCCGATTGCCCTGCCCGCCGATCTGCACGGCAGCGTCGAATTCAAGCATCTCACCTTCGGCTACATGCCGGAGCATCCGATCCTGAAAGACGTCAGCTTCACCATCCATCCGGGCGAGCGCATCGCCATCGTCGGCCCGACCGGATCGGGCAAGACCAGCCTGATCCGCCTGCTCTGCCGCTTCTACGACGTGCCGGACGACAGCATTTTCCTCGACGGCATCGACGTCATGCAGATCCGGCCGTCGGATATCCGCAAGCGCATCGGCGTGGTGCTGCAGGATTTCCACATCTTCTCAGGCACCGTGTACGACAACATCGCGCTGAACGATCCGCGCATCACGCGCGACGTCGCCGAGCATGCCGCCAGGCTGGTGCATGCCGATCCCTTCATCCGCGCCCTGCCGCAAGGCTACGACACGCCGCTGAACGAGCGCGGACGAAATTTGAGCCACGGCCAGCGCCAGCTGCTCGCCTTCGCCCGCGTATTGGCGATGAATCCGGAAGTGCTGGTGCTGGACGAAGCCACCGCCAGCATCGACACCGAGACCGAGTTGGTGATCCAGGACGCGCTGCTGAAACTGACCGAGGGGCGCACCTCGGTGATCATCGCGCACCGTCTGCAGACCATCAAGGACGCGCACCGCATCGTGGTGCTGACCGAAGGCCGCGTGCGCGAAATTGGCACGCATGAGGAACTGGTCGCCAAGGGCGGATTGTACAACACGCTCTACGATCTGCAGTTCCAGGAAGCGGCGGCACTGTAGCCAAAAAGCGAAAGACCCGGCTTTCGCCGGGCCTTCCTGTCGTTACGCGCAGGGCCTATTCGGCTGCGTCGCGCAGGTCGCGGACGGCATCCTTGACGCCGCCGACGGCGCTCTGGACCTTGCCCTTCATCTTGTCCGCCGTGCCATCCGTCTGCAGCTTGGTGTCGCCGGTGGCCTTGCCGATTTCTTCCTTGACGGCGCCCTTGGCCTGATTGGCCGCGCCATTGATGCGATCCTTGTCCATGTTTTCTCTCCATTGTTTGGGGCGAATTGCGGTTATAAAACGGCAAGCGCCGGAATGCGTTCCGTCGCTGCAGAAGGATTAAATTCGACAAATGGAGGAACCAGAATCGCTCGATGCAATCCTGCGGGATTCGCATGCAACCATAGTTCCCGGCGTCCATGACGCGCTGTCGGCGCGCATCGCGGCGCGGGCCGGCGCGCGGGCGCTCTACATGACCGGCTTCGGCGTCGCGGGCGCCGGCTTCGGCGTGCCCGACATCGGCCTGGTCAGCGCGAGCGACATGATCGCGCGCGTCGGCGTGGTCGCGGGGGCATGCGAAAGTACGCCGTTGATCGCCGACGGCGACAACGGTCATGGCGGACCGCTGAACGCGGCGCAGCTGACGCGCGCCTATGAGCGCGCCGGCGCGGCGGCCATTCAATTGGAAGACCAGGTCCTGCCCAAGCGCTGCGGCCATATGGAAGACAAGGAGGTCGTCAGCCGCACCGAAGCCGCGCAGAAGATTCGCGCGGCCGCGCAGGCGCGGACCAGCAAGGCCTTCAAGATCGTGGCGCGCACCGACGCGCGGGCGACGCACGGCCTGGATGAAGCGCTGGCGCGCGGCGACGATTTCCTCAAAGCGGGCGCGGATGTCCTGTTCATCGAGGCGCCGCGCAGCGAAGAGGAATTGCGCCGGGTCGCCGAGACCTTCAAGGGCGTGGCGCTGATCGTCAACCTGGTCGAGGACGGCAAGACGCCGCTGCTGTCCGTGACCGAACTGGAGGCGCTGGGCTACAGAATCGTCCTTTATCCGATCTCCGCCTTGCTGGGGATCACCAGGCGGCTGGAGGAGATCTATGATCTGCTGCTCGCGGGAAACCGTAAGAGCCTGGACGCCAGCCGTTCAAGCTTCACCCATTACAACGAGATCATGAAACTGCCGGAGCTCCTGGCTGTAACCAAAGCGCTGGCGGGACCGAATAAGGGGGAGTGAAGCCATGCCCAGATTGCGCCAGGTCGGCAAAGATGACGCCCATCCGTTCGCCAAGGCCGTTTACAAGTCGCTGTTTGGCGATCGCGACCCCGTTGTCGAGCCCGGCACCGCCACCGGCACGTCCGGAAACTGGTGGACCGTCTTCGCGCTGGTACCGGACGCCTTCGATCATGCCGTGGCGGGATTCCAGTTCTACCGCGGCAAGCGCAAGCTCGACCCCAAATACCGCGAGATCGGTCAGACCCGCGTCGGCTGGGCGCGCGGCAGCCAGTTCGTCTATTCGCAGCACTGCAAGGCTGCGCGCAGCGTCGGCCTCGCCGAGGACAAGATCGCTGGCATCGCGCATTGGCAGGTCGCGACCTGCTACAGCGAGATCGAGCGCGCCCTGCTCGCCTATACCGATGCGATGGTCTATGACGGCGGCCGCGTCGCGGACGGCGTCTTCGCGACGCTCAAGAAACATCTCTCGGACGAGGAAATCCTCGAATTCACCTACACCGTCGGCATGTACGACATGCACGCGGTGATCGCCAAGGCGTTGCGCCTGGAATATGACGATGTCGACGAGCGCATCGTCGAAGTGGCGGCGCCATCGGGCTCATCGGCCGACGTGATGGCCATGGTCGATCAGAACAAGAAGACGGACGGAGACACGCGATGACAAACAGACGCAATCTTTTGCAGCTTCTCATGCTGGGCGGCGCCGGTGCCGCGCTGGGCGCGCTGCCGGCCCTGGCCAAGGGCTATGAGGTGACGCACAGCGAAGCCGAGTGGCGCCACCTGCTGTCGCCCGAGGCGTTCCACATCCTGCGCGAGCAAGGCACCGAACAGCCCTACACCAGCCCCCTCTTGAACGAGCATCGCAAGGGCACGTTCACCTGCGCCGGCTGCGCCCTGCCCCTGTTCGCTTCGGCCACCAAGTTCGACAGCGGCACGGGTTGGCCGAGCTTCTGGCAGCCGCTGGCGAACGCCGTGCTGACCACGACCGACACCAGCTTCTTCGAGACCAGGACCGAGGTCCATTGCCGCCGCTGCGGCGGACACCTCGGCCATGTCTTCGACGACGGGCCCAAGCCCACGGGCCTGCGTTACTGCATGGACGGCGTGGCGCTGGGCTTCAAGCCGGCTTGATTTAACGGTCGCTCGGCCTCGCGGCCACGCTCCAGTTGCACTCGGTCCGCCTTCGCCGGACAATATGGCGATGGCGACGTTCGAGTCCGGCGGGCTGACACTGGCCTATGACGATATCGCCGGCCCCGGCGAGGGCCGGCCGATGATCCTCGTCCACGGCTTCACCTCCAACAGAGTCGAGAACTGGCGCAGGCTGGGCTGGTACGGCGCGCTGGAGCGCAAGCGCATCCGCACCATCGCGTTGGATTGCCGAGGCCATGGTGAGAGCGCCAAGCCGCACGATCCGGCGGCGTATGGCCGCGAGAACATGGCGGGCGACATCCTGGCGCTGATGGACCATCTGGATCTCGAGCGCGCCCATCTCCTCGGCTTCTCGATGGGTTCGCGGCTGGCGCTGGCGGCGGCGTTACGCGCGCCCAAACGTTTCGCCACGCTCACCATCGGCGGCATCGGCGAGAAACTGTTCGAGCCGCGCACCATCGCCGGCACTCCGATGGCCGATGCCATGGAGGCCGCCAACCCCGACAGCATCAAGGAGCCGATGCTGAAGAGCTTTCGCCAATTCGCCGACGACCAGGGCGAGGACCGTCTGGCGCTGGCGGCGTTGACCCGGGCCAAGGACGAGCCGTTCGCCAAAGAAGAACTGGCGAAGCTGGATGTTCCGGTGCTGGTGATCGCGGGCGCCCGCGATGAGCTGGCGGGCGACCCGCAGCCGCTTGCCGATGTCTTTTCCGACGGCCGCGCCGTCCGGGTCCCGGGCGTCGATCACTTCTCGATCATCGGTCATGCGCTGTTCAAGGCCAGCGTGTTCGACTTCCTCGACGGGACGATTTGATTTTTCATCTCCCCTTTGGAGAGTTGAGGATCAATTGAGCCGCCCCACCAAAAACCGATACACCGCCGCCTCCTCCGGCGAGAGCTTGGTCTTGTCGTCGGCATCGCCGTGCGAGACCCGCAGCGCCAACGCACCATCGGCGTAGGCTGACAGCACAAGCGGGTGGACATAGCATTTGCGGCAAACGGCCGGCGTATTGCCGAGCCGGCCTGCGACGGCCGCGATGATCTCGCGCTCCGTCTTCTTCGTTTCGGTTGCCGTCTCGCAATGCCCCCGTTCGTGCAGCGCAACCGCGGCGGCCACGGTGCCGAACCAGGTGCGGAAATCCTTGGCGGTGATCTCGCAGCCGGTGATCTCCTTCAGATAAGCGTTCACGTCGGTTGAATCGACACCCTGCCGCGCGCCGTCGTCATCGAGATATTGGAACAGCTGCTGGCCGGGCAGGTCCTGGCAGGCCCGCACGATTTTCGCGACGCGGCGGTCCTGCACCTTCAGCTTCCAGGTCTTGCCGCTCTTGCCCCTGAATTGAAAGCGTAGTGTGCCGCAATGGATCTCGACATGCGGCTCGCGTAGCGTCGTGAGGCCGTAACTGCCGTTCGCTTTGGCATAGTCCTTGTTTCCGACGCGCACCAGCGTCGTCTCCAGCAGATGCACGATCGTCGCCAGCACTTTTTCACGCGGCAGGCCATGGCGCGCCATGTCCGTGGCGGCCGTTGCGCGGATCGTGGGCAATACCTGGCCGAAGATCAGGATATGCTCGAATTTCGCGCTCTCGCGCAATTGGCGGAATTCGTCGTTGTAGCGATATTGCTTGCGACCCCTGGCATCGAGGCCCGTGGCCTGGAGATGGCCGTTGGCGCGGTCGCAAATCCAGACATCGCGCCAAGCCGGAGGGATCGCGAGCTTGGCGATGCGCGTCAATGTCGCCTTGTCGCGGATCGTGGCGCCGTCCCCGTCGGCATAAGAAAAGCCCCTGCCGGCACGCCGCCGGGCAATGCCGCCATCGTCCGCCGAGACATAGCGCAGCCCCGCCGTCGCGGCAGCGGTCTGCGGATCGGTGATCCGGCCCGTGTCTTCGACTTGCGCCAAGTGCATGAATGCCGCCTGCTTTCCCGCTGAGATAAGCGTTCTGTAGGCGCGAGGTTCCCGATTGGATCGGACTCTAGGCCGGCTCCAGCCATTGCAGGCTGAACAAGCGGGCCGGGTCCGTCCACACCTTGCGCGGCGCATAGCCGGCTTCGGCGGCCAGCGCCCGGAAGCCATCCAGCGTATATTTGTGCGAGTCCTCGGTGTGGATCGCTTCGCCTTGCGCCAGGCGGATCGTCTCGCCGGCGACGCGCACACGCTGGGCGGCCAGGCTGACCAGATACATTTCGATGCGCTGCGCCACTGGGTTGTAACAGGCGTAGTGGGCGAAGGCGCCGAGATCGAAATCCGCATCCAGTTCGCGATTGGCGCGCACCAGAAGATTCTTGTTGAAGGCTTCGGTGACGCCGTCGGCGTCATTGTAGGCCGCATGCAGGATGGCAGGATCCTTCACCAGGTCGACGCCGATCAGAAGGCCGCCGCCGCCCAGCGTGGCGCGGGTGTGGCGCAGGAACTGAACGGCATCGGCGCGCGTGAAATTGCCGATCGTCGAGCCCGGGAAAAAGCCCGCACGGTGCGACGCGCCACTTCCCAACACGCCCAGCGCCAGGGGACGGGTGAAATCGGCAACCACGGGATGGAGGCGCAAACCGGGATAGTCGCCTTCCAGCCGACGCACGACGTCCATCAGATAGTCGCCGGCGATGTCCACCGGCACATAGGCGCGCGGCGATTTCAGGACGTCCAGCAGGAGGCGCACCTTGCGCAGCGCCCCGGCGCCGAATTCGACCAGCTCGGCGTCGGGACCGATCAGCCGCGCGATCTCGGCGGCGTGGGCCTTGAGGATGCCAAGCTCGGTGCGGGTCGGATAATATTCGGGAAGCTCGGTGATGCGCTCGAAGAGTTCGGACCCCGCCGCGTCGTAGAAGAACTTGCTGGGAATGCGCTTGATGGGCCGGTGCAGGCCTTCCAGCAGGGCGTAGCCGAATTCGCTGGTCTGGGTCTGCGCGGCAATGGCAAACGGGCTCATGTGTCGCTCGCAAGTCGAAGGCCGCTGAACTGCCAGCGCGCGGAGGGCGGAAAGAAATTGCGGTAGGTCGGGCGGATGTGGCCAGGCGGCGTGGCGGCCGAGCCGCCGCGCAGCACCATCTGCCCGCTCATGAATTTGCCGTTGTATTCGGCGACGTCGCCGTCGAACGGGCGATAGCCCGGATAGGGATCGTAGGACGAACGGGTCCACTCCCAGACCTCGCCCCGCCCCGCGAGGCGCGGCGCCATGGCTTCCCATTCGAATTCGGTCGGCAAGCGCGCTCCCGCCCAGGCGGCATAGGCCGCGGCTTCGTAGAAGCTTAAATGTGCGACGGGCGCCTGTTCTTCAAGCGCATGGGGGCCATGCAAGGTGAATTGCCGCCAGCCGGACGCCTCGCCCAGCCAGTAGAGCGGCGCGTTGAGCGCGTCGCGCTGCACCATGGCCCAGCCGTCCGACAGCCAGAATTCCGGCCGGCGGTAGCCGCCATCGGCGATGAAGTTCAGAAACTCGCCATTGCTGACCGGGCGTGCGGCGATGCGGAAGGGCTGCAGCAACACCGCATGACGCGGGCCTTCATTGTCGAAGGAAAAGCCTTCGCCGGCATGTCCGATTTCGACCACGCCGCCGGCATGGTCGAGCCATGACGTCGGCGAAGCCGCGCGCGCGGCGCGGGCCGCGGCCGGCGCGTAGGCGGGCAATAGCGGATTGCAAAAGAAGGCGTGCTGGATGTCGGTGAGGATCAGTTCCTGGTGCTGCTGTTCGTGATGCCGGCCAAGCGTCAGAAGCGGCGCGACCTCGGCCGGCCGCTCCTCGATCAGGCGCGTCATCGCCTCGTCGACCGCCAGGCGGTATTCGCCGATCTCCGCGACGGACGGACGACTGAGCAGGCCGCGCTGCGGCCGCGGATGGCGCGGGCCCAGGCCCTCATAATAGGAATTGAACAGGTAGCCGAAGGCGGGATCGAACGGCTTGTAGCCCGGGTCGAATTTCCCCAGCACCACGGTTTCGAAAAACCAGGTCGTATGCGCCAGATGCCATTTGGTGGGACTGGCGTCCGGCATGGACTGGATGTTCTGGTCCTCGGCGCTCAGCGGGGCGGCCAGCGCTTCGCTGTGCCGGCGCACGGCCGCATAGTCGGCCAGCAGCGCGGACGGCGCGTCCGCCGTCGCTGCGGCGGGGAGTGTCGCGTCTCTGGCCATGTCCTAGGGGTCGCCCGCGTTGCCGTTGGTCAACGGGGACAATAGCAGGAAAGTTCCCCGATTGTGTCAGCTATGGTCGGTCAACAGCACCGGCTTGTCGCGATACAGGACCGGCAGGACGCGCTTGAGTGCATCGATTTTGGGCAGATCGTTGTAGACGATGTAGCCCGCGGTCGGGTTATGGAACAGGTAGTCCTGGTGATAGCCCTCGGCGGCGTAGAAGCCCGTCACCTTCTCGATCCGGGTCACGATCGGTGCGGCAAAGGTGTGCGCCGCGGTCAGCTGGGCGACATAGGCGCGCGCGATCTTCTCCTGCATCGGCGAGGCGAAGAAGATTTCCGAGCGGTAGCTGTTGCCGCTGTCGGGGCCCTGGCGATCCAGCTCGGTGGGGTCATGCGCCACCGAAAAATAGACCCGCAGAATCTCGCCATAGGAAACCACACGCGGATCGAAGGTGATTTGCACCGACTCGGCATGGCCGGTGGTCTCGGTGCCGACCAGCTCATAGATCGCCGTCGCCTTGGCGCCGCCCGAATAGCCGGCCACGACCTTGGTCACGCCGCGGACATGCTCGAACACGCCCTGCATGCCCCAGAAACAGCCGCCGGCGAGGACGGCGGTCTCGCTGGCCGGGGCCTGTGCCTTGGGCGCGTCGACCGTGGCCGCCGGAACCGCCTTGTCGATGGCGTCGGCGCAGGCGGTGGACAGGCTGCAGGCGGCGGCGATGCCGGCCGCCAGAACCACATTGCGAAGGCTGCGAAGCATGGGACGTCTCCAGTTCCTCGACCGTTATTCGATGGCCGAGACTATACGGTTACAAGCAATGTGAAGATCACCAGCGCAGCATCAGCCGGCCCAGCAAGGCGCCGAGCAGGCCCATCGCGGCGATGCCGAGCGTATACCAGATCGCCACGAACGGCGCCGCGTTCTCGGTGCAGTGAAAGGCGTAGATGAAAGTTCCGGCGGCGCCCGCGAGGCCGCCGGCGACCGCGCCGGCGAGCGTCAGGCGGGTGGGCGCGAGCGCCCGCAGGCTCCACAACAGGCCGATGAAGATCGGAAGCGACAGAACCGCGATGTTGCGGGCGCAGACCTGAGCGGAACTGCCCATCATCAGCACCATGCGCTCGGCATGCGACAGGCCGATCAGCTGCCAGACGGCGAGTGCGATCATCACGCCGAGCGGTGCCAGGATCATGGGCCCCAACACGCCGCCCTCCCCGTCGGGCCGCGCCAACCGGTCGATCAGGCCGAAGCCGAGCACGGCGACACTGAAGGCGTAGGCGAACTTCATCCAGAACGGGCCGGTCATCATGGCGGGCATCAGATCGGCGCGAACGCCGAGCCACAGCAACATAAGCGTCGCCGAGACGGCCGCGCCGAGCGCCAGGCCCAGCGCCAGGCGGCCCGCGGCCGCGCGCCTGGGAACGGGATCGAGCCCGGCGGACAGAGCCGCGATGAGATCGTCGGTCTTCATCGCTCGCCTTCCCCCTCCCCAAGCTTGGCGCCGAGACTTTTCAAGCCGCGATGGACGCCGACCTTCACCGCCGATTCCGACATGTTGTGCCGCGCCGCGGCTTCGGCGGTCGACAGGCCTTCGATCTTCACGTCGCGGATCAGCGCTTGCGTCTTCGGCGCCAGGCGGCCGAGCAGCCGGTCGACATCGAGCTGGGCTTCGGCGGCATTGGCGTCAGCCGACGAAAACAACAGATCGGGATCGTCGAGCGGATCTTCGGCCCGGCGCTTGCTGCGGCGGAAATGATCGATCAGCTTGTAGCGCGCGATCGCATGCACCCAGGCCGTGAAAGGCCGAGAGGGATCGTAGGTGGCGCGGCGCGTATGCATGGCGATCAGCGTCTCCTGCAGCATGTCCTCCGCATCGGCGGCGTTGCCGAGGCGGCGGCGGTAATAGGCCCGCAGATAGCCGCCCAGCCGGCGCAGCAGCGCGGCATAGGCGGCGCCGTCGCCGCCCAGCGCGCGGACCATCAGCGCCTTCAGTTCTGCTTCCGCTTCGACCAAGCCTTCGCCATCAAGTTCGCGTGATCCTCGGTAAAGGTTACAGCGCCCCGGGCCCTCCGTCTCGATTGTCTTTTTTCGTTTGCTGCAGCCGCGAAGTCATTGCTCCGTACCGCTGCGGACGCTTAGCATGCGCGTATGCTGACGCGCAGACACGGCAATCTGAGAGTGTTGCGGGGCGCCGCACCGGCCGCCTCCGAGCAGCTCGAGCGCGAAGGCTACGCGCTGATCCGCGGCGTGCTGGATGCGCAAAGCACCGCGGCGCTGGGCGCGGAGATCGCCGCCATCTTCGAAACCTCCGGCACCGACCGCGAGCGCGACGCACGCAATGAATTTCGCTACGGCATGCTCAACCGCTCGGCCCTGGCGCAGAAGGCGATCGCGTCGCGCGCCCTGCTGGACGTCATCGAGCCGCTGCTGGGCGAGGACTGCCACGTCATCGCCAACACCGCCTGGCGCAATGCGCCCGGTCATCAGGGCGGCATGTGGCATGTCGATGCCGGACCGCACGTGCCGCGGCCCGAGAACGTGCCGTGGCCGGACGCGATCCCCTATCCGATATTCGCCATCGGGGTTCACATCTTCATCTGGGACTGCCCGATGGAAGCCGGACCGACGGCCGTGCTGCCCGGTTCGCATCGCTCCGGACGCCTGCCGCCGAAGGAACGCCTGGGCGATAGCGACCTCACCTTCGAGAACAAGAAGCCGGTCTACCTGCCGGCCAAGGCGGGCGATGCGATCCTGTTCGTGTCGGATGCCTGGCATCGCGGCACGCCGGCGCAACCGGGGCGCGGGCGCTTTTTCCTGCAGTGTCACTATGGCCGCCGCGACCTGGCGCAGCGCATCTTCACCACCGAAGAGATCAATCACCTGTCGCCCGAAGCGATTGAGCGGGCACAGACCGACCGCGAGCGCACGCTGATCGGATTGCACCAGCCGTTCTTCTACGATGGCTGACTACCCGGTCAGATGTGAATCAGTTCCGAGCTGACGCGCGCCGGGTGCGCGCGGTTCGACTTCGCGTCGCTGTCGAGCAGCGAATTCAGTTCGCCCACCAGCCGCTGCAACTGATCGCTGTCGATGAAATCGTCGAGCGCCAGATAGATGTCGAGCTCGCGGCGATTGCTGCCGTCGCTCACCAGGCTCATCTCGCGAATGGGGCACTGCGCGCGCAGACTTTCCTCGCTGCGCGTCAGATCGTTTTTCAAGGTCAGCAGACGCAGGGAGTCGAGTTCCTCGACTTTGACGCGATACAGAAACATGGCCAGCCCTTTTTTCGGCGTCCGTTCTCGGACGCGTCGATGCTGCGCCAAAATCGCTAACGCTGATCGGTGAAAATCGTAGGTATTTTATCGAATAGGCACGCTCGCTCTTATCGAATACGCACCGCTCCATGATGTTTACGTTCTCTTAACGATAGGCCGTTTGGCCGCCCGGGAACTTCGCGGCGGCGGCGTTAAGGGATTCAAATTGCAGAAGGATTTGAATCGCTTGGCGTGTTTTTGGGCAGCATTAACGATTAACCCTACCCCACCCCTCAAACAGGGGGGCCGCATCCAATTGATTCGTCTGACTCTTTCAGCTATTAATGGTTTGTTAACTTTGTTTCGCTGCGACCGGACGACTCAACGATCGGCGCAGGGGTTTGGGTGATGGCGTCCTCCAACGGGCGTCCCTGGGGTGCCTTCAGGAGGGAATGTTTTTGGTTGTTCTCCATGGGGTACCGTCATGCTTGCGTATGAAGAGTTAAAAGGCTCGACCGGCCGTCAAATCCGTTTTCGCCCGCCGCGCTACGACGCCCGCAGAATGTTTCCGAGTCTGGCGCCGCGCGTTCGCGTGCGTGCCACAGCGTACCGTTTGCATGACATCAGTCTGGGCGGCTTGTCGGCGCTGTCGAAGACGTCGCATGACGATCTTCCGGAAGTCGGCGAGACGGTGCCGCTTAGCATCCAGCAATCGGGATTGCCGATCTTCGAAAGTTCGGCGCGCGTCTGCCGGGCCGAAAGCACGGTGTTCGGATCCAAGATCGCTTTCAACTTCGTCGACCGCTTCGTCGAGTTCGACAAGCTCTTGACGCGCAACACCCAGGCACAGATCGCGGCGCGCTCGCCGGCCTTCACGCAGGAATTCGCCCAGCTAGTGCCGATCGAATATCGCGCCTTCTGCGCCGATGTCCTCAAGCTGCTACGCTCCTACCGCGTGGTGCTGGAGTCCAATTCGGCGGTCGCGAACGAATTCCACCACGGCCTCGACCAGGTCGAGGCGTTCGAGACCTGCGAGCCGCGCCTGATCCAGCAATGGCGCTCGCTGTGGCGGACCGGCAACGATCTGACCCTGGCGTTCACCGGCGACCGCGACGTGCGCGAAGCCGCCAAGGAGTATACCGAGCTCGTCCTGACGCCCGAACTGCGCAAGGGCGCGATCTGGGACCGCTCCTACGCCAAGCCGCTGGGCTATCCCGGCGACTTCGAGATCATGAACCAGGTCTATGACTGGGAGCGGCTGGGCGGCGACGCCTACGAGATGCTGATGCATCGGGTCGGCCTGGAAGTGGCCGAATGCATTCGCACGCGCATGGAAGTGGTCCGCACCCATATCGGCGACGTCGTGCGCGAGCGCGGTCATGACCGTCCGGCGCGCATCGCCAGCCTGGGCAGCGGCCCGGCGCGCGAGGTGCAGGCCTATCTCAGCAGCCACAGCACGTCGGGCCACCGCGTCGAGTTCTCGCTGATCGACCAGGAAGAAGTCGCCCTGCTCTACGCGCATGAGACGACCTATCCCTATGTCCTGAACTCGGACGGCCGCATCAAGGTGCAGGGGCTGAACCTGTCCTTCACCGACATCCTGCGCGGCACAGAGGGCCTCGCCGGCCTGCCACCGCAAGATCTGGTCTATTCGGTCGGCCTGCTCGACTACCTCACCGATCATCGCGCCAAGGCGCTGGTGAAGCGGCTGTTCGACCTGTTGATGCCGGGCGGCTTGCTCATCATCGGCAACATGAACGAATGCCCGCTCAGCAACTATTGGCCGATGGAATACATCGCCGACTGGACGCTGCAATATCGCAACGACGCGGACATGATCGGATGGGCCGAGGGCCTGAACGCCGCCAGGGCGTGGACCGAAACCGAACGGACGGGCCGCGTCAGAATGCTGTTCGTGCGCAAGAACTGATGCGGGCCTCAGACGGCTTTCAGCAGGCGCTTGACCGGCATGGCGCGCAGGCGCTCGGCCGGCAGATGGACCGTCACGGTGGTGCCCTGCGCCAGCTGGCTCTCGATCATGAACTGGCCGCCATGGAGCTCGGTGAGCTTGCTGGTCAGCGGCAGGCCGAGGCCGGTGCCCCCATGGCTGCGCGACAGCACGGTTTCGACCTGTTCGAAGGGCCGGATGACGCGGGCGATGTCCTCCGGCGCGATGCCGATGCCGGTGTCCTTGACGCGGATGAAGATGCCGGCCCTGGGATCGGCTTCGACGCTCAGCTCGACATGACCGCCTTCGCGGGTGAACTTGATCGCGTTGGTCAAAAGGTTGAGCACGATCTGGCGCATGATGCGCTCGTCGACGCAGGCATGAATGGATTCGCCCGCGGCGCTGAAGGCGAGGTCGACGCCGCCGGCGGCGGCGCGGCCGCGGCACATGCGCACCGCATCGTCGAGACAGCGAACCAGATCGATATCGTCTTCCTGCAGCGTCAGCTTGCCGGCCTCGGCCTTCGCCAAGTCCAGAATGTCGTTGATGATGGCGAGCAGATGATTGCCCGAGTCGTTGATGTCGCCGACATATTCGACGTAGCGCGCGTTTCCGATCTCGCCGAACAGCTGCTTTTTCAGGATGTCGGAGAAGCCGATGATGGCGTTGAGCGGCGTGCGCAGCTCGTGGCTCATATTGGCCAGGAACTCACTCTTGGCGCGATTGGCCTTGTCGGCCTCGAGCAGCAGGACGTTGGCGGCGGCGTTCTTGGCCTCGATCACCTTTTGCGCCCGATAGGAGCGGCGGATGTACATCTCCTGGATGTAGCCGGAAAACAGGCCGACGGCTGTGGCCAATGTCAGGAAGAAATTGTTGTTGAGATAGTCCTTGAACGGGATCGGATTGATCAGCGTCGAAACGATCTGGTACAGGGCGACCAGCAAGAGCGAGATGATGGCCGAGTTGATGAAGCGCAGCCGCACCAGCGAGCTGCCATAGATCACCACCATGATCAGGCCGGCATAGTACAGGCTGTTGAACGGCGGCGGCATGATGGCGGTCATGATCACGACGCCGATGCCCGGCGCGATCATGGCGATGGAGAGCACGGTCTGCGAGAACTTCTCGAAGGACGGCACGTAGGTCAGCGCCGCCGCCGCCAGCAGCACGGGACAGACGATCGCGTAGCGGATGAACCACAGGGCCTGCACCAAGTCGCCGCCGACCACGCTGTCGAGAATGCCGAAGCTGAGGTAGAGCAAGGCGGCGGCGATAAGGTAGGTGCGGATCAGCGAGCGCGATTCATTCAAACTGTCGACGCGATAGCGCGCTTCGACCGCGGCATTGCGAAACCGCAGGCGCAGCCGGTCGAAATCGTAGCCGCCCTCGGTCGACCGCGAATTGCTGTGAAGAGGCGCCTGCATCTGGATGGCCAGAGAACCCTAACAATTTCCCCGCCGCATCATCGCCTTACCCGAGTAAATAATTGCATAGCGGCGAAGGTTAACGGGAATTTACGCAGTTTCACGCAATTTCAATGAGTTGGACGATCAAGCGATATGATCTGCTCTGCGATACCGAAAAGGAATTTCACCATGCGCCGGACCGCGTTCGTTTTCCTGGGCCTGTTCGCCCTGGGGGCATCGCCCGCTCTCGGCGCCGGTTACGGCCTCAAGGAGCACAGTGCCGACGCGATGGCCGCGGCCTATGCCGGCGCCGCCGCGACCAGCAGCGACGCGAGCTATCTGGCCTACAATCCCGCCTCGCTGGCCGGCGTCATGGACACGGACTTTTCGATCAGCATGGTCGCGATCCTGCCCGGCTCGAAGGGCACCTATGCATCGGCGACGACCTCGGCCGGCAATCCGACCGGCGGAAGTTTGACGCCGAGCGGCTTCATCAGCGACGCGCTGGTTCCGGCCTTCGGTTTTCGCCATCGGTTGTCCGACCGCATCGCCGTCGGGCTGGAGATCTCCGCGCCCTGGGGCCTGCGAACCGACTATCCCGCGACCTGGGCCGGACGGTACGACGCGCAGAAGACCGAACTCCTGACGATCAACGCCACGCCGACGATTTCCTATCAGCTGAGCCCAAGCCTCACCTTCGGTGCCGGCCTGCAGGTCGAGTACGCGCAAGGCACGCTGACCAGCGCCATCGACACCGGCACGTTGGGGGCGCTGAACGGCATCCCCGGCTCCGTGCCCGGCGGGCAGGACAGCTTCGCGCGTCTCGGCGGCAAGAGCTGGACGTTCGGCTACACCGCCGGCGTGATGGCCAGGCCCAGCGACAGCCTGACCTTGGGCCTCTCCTATCGCTCGTCGCTGCAGCACGACCTGAAGGGGCCGCTGACCTTCACGCTGGACGCCACCGGCGTCGGCGCCACCATCCGCGCCGTGACGGGCCTGTTCACCGACACGCGCCAGACGACGCCGCTGACCATGCCGGATATGGTCGAGTTCGGCGCGCGCAACGAGTTCTCCAGCAACTGGTCGGGCATGGTGGAACTGGACTGGACCCATTGGAGCCGCTTTCGCCAGCTCACCGTCATCGCGGCAAATCCGTTGCAGCCCAACGACGTGACGACGACGCACTGGCGCAACACGCTGTTCGGTTCAGTCGGCCTGGAATATCGCGCCAGCCAATCCCTCGCGTTTCGCGCCGGCGCCGCCTACGACCAAAGCCCCGTGCCCGACGCGACGCGCGAGCCGCGCATTCCCGACGCCGACCGCATCTGGCTGTCGGCGGGCGTACGCTGCCGCCTGAGCAGCAGCATGGACCTGAACGTCACGGCCTCGCGGCTGTTCAACCTGAAGACGGACGTCGCGCTCAATCCGGCCATCCCGGGCGCGGCGCTGCGCGGCACGCTGACCGGCACGACCCAGTCCTATGTCAACGTCGCCGGCTTGCAGCTGACCTACCGGCCGTAATGGCCGGGGCCGGATCGGCCCGGCCACGCCATTGATCTGCGCTTTGCTTCGCCCTTAGGCTGCGCGGCAGGCGGCCCTGAGAACGATGCAAATGGTGGCGGACGGGGCGAACGGCGCAAGACACGAGCTGGATCGCTTTCGCGTCCTCGTCCTGAACGACGGCGCACTGCAAGCCGCCCTGGGGACGATTGACGACATTGCGCAATTCGTCGAACGGACGGTCGCTGCGGCGCGGGCCCGCGCCATCGCCCTGGCAGCGGACGATTTGACGCCGTTCTTGCGCCCCGATCCCTTGGGCCTGGAGCGCCTCGTGGCGGCACCCCTGGCCGCCCCCTCACCGCTGCAAAAGGGCTGGCTTCCGATCCAGATGTTCGGGCAAGGCGATCGGCTTGCCGTCGATTGGGCGTATTTCGGCGACCGGCGCCTGAGCGAACCGTTCTATGAAGACTCGATCCGGCAGATCTTGCGCCGGCCATTCAACCGGCTGTTTCGCTTCCGCACGCCGCTGCCGGATCTCGCGCGATGGTCGCATGAGTTGCCGGTGTTGCAGCCGAGCGGCTTCATTTTTCACATGTCGCGCTGCGGCTCGACGCTGGCTGCCCAGATGCTCGGCGCCCTGCCGCAGAACATCGTCGTCTCCGAGGCAAGCCCGATCGACGCCGTTGTGCAACTCTGCCGCGTCCGAAACGATGAGAGGAATACCGCGCTCCTGACGGCGATGATCGCGGCCTTCGGCCAAATGCGCGGCGGCGGCGAGAGACACTATTTCGTCAAGCTGGACAGCTGGCACACGCTGGCGCTGCCCTGGTTCCGGCGAGCCTTCCCGTCCGTGCCCTGGGTGTTTCTCTATCGCGACCCGCTCGAAGTGCTGGTCTCGCAGGCATGGCAACGCGGCACGCAGATGGTCCCGGAATTTTTCCCGCCGCCGTTTTACGATCTGCAATTGCCGGGCGGCGTGCCGGACGAAGACTATTGCGCGCGCGTGCTGGCAAAGATCTGCGATGCCGTGCTGGAGGCGTTTCCCAAGGGCAACGGGCTGCTGGTCAATTACCGCCAGCTGCCGGAGGCGCTGGCGACGGCCATATTGCCGCATTTCGGCGTCGCCTACAGCGCATCCGAGCACGACGTCATGGCGGAAAAAGCGCGCTACAACGCGAAATCCCCCAGCGAGACATTCGCCCCCGATTCAATCTCCAAGCAGCGGGCGACGACGGCTGCGATGCGGACCGCGGTGGACCGTCATCTGGCCGAGAGCTACCGCCGACTGGAAGCCCTGCGGCTTGGGCAGACCGCCGGAAAAACCTGAAGGCGCATCGGCGCCCGCTACGCCTGCGGCGGCGAAGACGCTTGTGGCGGCGCGACGCCCTGAGCCGTCAAGCGGCTCACCGCGCGCGACAGATCGTCGAGTTTGGCGTAGATCCCGATGACCATGGCGGCGACGATGACGTTGATGCCGAGCCCGATGAGAGTAAACATTCCGCGTTCCTCATTTGCCTAATCTGGAAGGCGAACTGTTGCACAAAGCCGCCGGTCTTGGCGAACTTGAGGCGCTAGACCGCAGGACAAGGCGGCCGTCTTGCAGATGGGCGCCTCTGCCACCTAAAATACGGCGCCAAGAAAATCGGGACGCACATGACGGAACGGCAATTTGTTCTGGAGGACTTCACCGGCCTGATCGGACAGATCTTCATGGTCGACGAAACCGATGTCCCGCCGATCTCGCTGACCCTGAAGGCGGCCGACGCGCTGGCGGTCCGCGGTCAGCGGCCGGCGCTCCGGCCGCCCTTTTCGTTGACGTTCCTGGCCCAGGATCCGCGCATCCTCGAGCAGCGTCTGTGGCGCCTGCAGAACGCGGCATTGGGCAGCCTGACGCTGTTCCTGGTCCCGACGGGCAAGGACGAACGCGGCGTATTCTACGATTGCACGTTCAACTGACGTTCCCGGCGGCGTCCGCGCGCCATTCCATTTCGAGATAGAGCCCGGTATCGGCGATCTCGCGGAATCCCAAGCGGCGGTAGAGGTTCAGCGCCGGATTGAACTTTTCGACGAAAATCGTGACACGCCGGCCGCCGGCGCGGGCGGCGGCGATGACGGCGTCCAGCAGCGTCGTGCCCGTGCCCCGGCCGCGCCATGGGGGAAGGAGCGAGATGTCGATGAGATCGAGCGAATTGGGCGTGCTGTCGAGATAAATTCGCCCGCCGGCCACGCCGCCGCGTTCCAGGACGAGGAACTCGCAGTTCGGGAAATGGGTGTAGTAGTGGTGGCGCTGCAGCCGGAACTGATCGAACAGAAACGCCTGCTTCTGTTCGGCGGTCCATTCAACGATGCGCTCCATCTCCTCGGCGCGCGTCGAGGCGAAGAGCCCGGCGAGGAACGGAATATCCGCTTCAGTCTCCGGCCGCAGCGAGAAGCCTTCAGAGACAAGCGAGGACGGCAACGCGAACATGGCCGCCGCCCCGTTTCGTCAGCGCCTCCCCGAACGGCTAGTTCTGCGACGGGAAAATCCCGAAGAGCGCAATGCAGAAATTGACCGACAGGAGCGGCTGCAGATTGTCGTGCGGCAGCGACCCGCCATTGATCGAGATCGCTTTGTTCGAGAAATTGACATAGGGCGGCGGACTCGCCTCGCCATGCCAAGCCTTGCCGGGCGCGCTGTTGGAATAAAGCACGGTCGGACCCGGCGTGCCCGTGAACAAGCCTTCGCCGTGCAGCGCGGGCTGGGCGGCGTTCAAAGTGTGCACATGGGCCGGCATTTGCGAGGCTATCAGCGTCACATTCGGCGTTCCAAAGGATTGGCCGATCACGCGCTGGGTCAGCCCCGGACCCGTGCCCTGGTGCATCGTCGCGCGGCCGCGCAGATCGGGAAGCCCGAAGGTGGTCTGTCCGTCGCCGCCATAGGTCGTGCCGATCACCGCGTACAGCGTCGAGTTCTGGGCGATGGACATCAGCTGGCCATCGCAAAACGCCCAGTTCTGGGGTGCGAAGGTGAAGCCAAACGGCCGGATTTCTCCGATGTACATATTGCTCATGTTCGGTCTTCCTCGTGTTTCAATTGCGGCTGGGGAAAATGCCCGACAAGGCGATGATGTAGGTGATCACCAGCGCCGGCATCATGTTGGGATGCGGCAAGCTACTGCCCGCGATGCCGCAGGCATTGGCCGGAAATACTTCCGGAACGGGCGTCGGACTACCCGGCGTGATATAGAGCGAGCCGGGTGCCGTGATCGTGCCGCCCAGAACAGTGTTTCCCGGCGGCGCATTCGCCACCGCGGGCTGGGTTGTCGCGTTCATCGTATGGTTGTGGATTGGCAAGTTCGCCTGCAGCAGCGTCACGTTCTCGGTTCCGCCGATCTCGCCCAACGTGCGCGACGTCAGCCCCGGTCCCTGGCCTTGATTGATCGCCAGCGTGCCTTGCAGATTTGGCAAGGCGAACGTGTTGACCCCGTTGCCGCCATAGGTGGTGCCGAGCAGCGAGAACAGCGCCGCGTTCTGCGCGATGCTCAAAAGCTGCCCATTCGCCATCGCCCAGTTTCTCGGCGCGAAGTTGCCCGCAAACGGCCGAAGCTCTCCGATAAAAGGTGTAACCATACCGCCCGTCCTCCGTAAATTGGTTTGTGCGTCCCGCCGTCGTCTAGTTGCGCGCCGGGAATATGCCGTTCAGCGCGATGCAATAATTCATCGTGAGGAAGGGCTGCATATTTTGGTGAGGCTGATTGCCGCCGACGGGACTGACGCTCGTCGGCGCGATCGGTGTCGGCGTCGTGTCGGGGCCGTAGTAAGCATTCGCCGGCAGATTCGGGGCGGCCAGAATTGTCAGACCGGTCGGCGAGCCCGCGCCGCCGGCCGCCGACGTACCCACGAAGGAATGATTGTGCGCCGGCATCTCGCTCAGCGAGAGCGTTTCCTGCTCCTCGCCTTCCATGTCGCCTTGCGGATATTGACCCTGCTGGTCGCGATGGATCGGCACGCGGCCGCGCAGATCCGGCAAACCGAACGTCGTCTGACCGTTACCGCCGTAGATTGTACCGAGCAGGGAGAACAACGCTGTGTTCTGCTGAATTGACAGTATTTGCCCAGCACAAAACGCCCAACCTCGCGGTGCGAAGCTCCAGGGCATAAGCTTGATTTCGCCGAGATACGGACTGGTCATCAATCACCCCATGGATTAGTCGCCGCGTCAGGAGCCCACCACCGCAGCGAGGTGGCTAGTCTTAATCTTATTTACCAAGGAACTCTGCCTCAGGCAATAGTTTTTGAACCATTTCCACGCAATAAAGACGGCGTTCGCCGAAGGCGATTGATTTGCGCCATTACTTTGTGTCAACTTATGTGCGTTGTCGTGCTGCGGGGAAGACGGCCATGTCTGAGAAAGTGTCCACCGAATCGGGTTGCGCTGCAGCGCGCAAGCCGTGGTCAACGCCGAAAGTGATCGTGACGGCGGAAGCCAGTGGGACGAACAAGGACATCCCCGACATTACAGAAAACCATAACTCATCTCCCAATACCGCCCAGTCAGGAAGCTAGCGGCGGTTTGCAGACCCCCGCAGCGGAAATGTGCTTGCCGCGCAGGACGACATTGGCAGGGTGAAACCGGTAGCGAAACGATGCGCCGGCCCTTATCCGCACATCACGGACTTTCGACGCTGTTAGAACGCGACCGTGTCGCCGGCCCGTTGCGCGAAGCGGCGCCGTGAGCGGCATCTGCGGAATCCTGCGCTTCGATGGCGCGGCCGTCGCCGCGCGCGATCTCGAACGGCAGATGAACGCGATGGGTCATCTCGGCCCCGATCGCCGCCGCGCCTGGCATGACGGCCCCGTCGGCCTCGCCCACCTGCTCATGCGCGTCACACAGGAGGATCGCTTCGATGCCCAGCCGCTGCGCGACGAGGCCGGCGCCCTGACGCTGGTCGCCGATCTTCGGCTCGACAACCGCGAGGAGCTTGCGAAGGCGCTCGGCATCGACACCGAGACGCTGCGCGACATGGCCGACAGTGCGCTCCTGCTGCGCGCCTACGCGCGATGGGGCGAGGACTGCGTCGATCGCCTGCTTGGCGATTTCGCGTTCGCCATCTGGGACGCGCGCGCCGGAAAACTTGTCCTGGCACGCGATCACATGGGCCAGCGTCGCATCGCCTTTCATCGCGCCGAAGGCTTTTTCGCTTTCGCGACGGAGATCAAGGGATTGTGGGCGCTCGGCGACGTTCCGCGTGTGCTGCTGGACGACATGCTCGGCTCGGCTAAACTGCTCAACCGCAATGTGGAAATTGCAGTGACACCGTTCGACGGCATATCGGCGATTTCCGGCGGCACCGTGATGACGGTCGCCGCCGACGGCGCCACAAGCGTGCGGCGCTATTGGCAACCGAGGGCGGATCCGCGTCACCAAGGCCAGGACGAAGCCTATTATGTCGCCGCCTATCGCCGCGTGCTGGGCGAAGCGGTGGCCTGCCGCTTGCGGCGCACCACCCAGCCCGGAGCGCTGTTCTTCGGCGGCGGTTTCGATTCCACCGCCATCGCCGCCCTCGCCGGCCCCATTGTTGCGGCGCAGAACCGCAAACTCATCTGCATCTGCTCGGCGATGCCGCAAGACTATCGCGGCACGATCCGCCACGCCCGGCGCTGGGCCGAGATCTGCTCCAGGTTCATGCCGCATCTCGACGTTCGCTATGTCACAGGCGCCGGACGCAGCATTTTCACGGCGATGGAGAAATCGTTCTTCGGCGGCGAGGGTCCCACGAGCGCGGGCGGCTATATCACCGACGACATCCATGCGACGGCGGCGGCCGCGGGCGCCAAGGTCATCATGGACGGTCATGGCGGCGACTACACGCTCAATCCGAGAAACCATCCGTGGCTCTACAGTCTGCTGCGCCAGGGCCGCCTGCGCGAATTCGTTTCCGAGTTCCGCGCTTATCGGCGCCACAGCGGCGCGGGCGTCTGGCGAATTGCCTGGGCCGAAGTGGTGGCGAACCTGCTGCCGCAGCAAATCAATCGCGTGAGAATGCGTCACCGCCACGGCCTGGCGCTGTTCGGTTCGACCTGGCCGCTGGTGAAGGTGCAGGCCTCCGCCGGCATCGAGGCCCGCGCGTCAAAGCCCGTCAGCGGCGCGCAAAGACGCGCGCGCATGACAAGGGCGCTGGAAAGCCACCAGAACGGCCGCGCCCTTGCCGGCTCGCGCATTCCGGCCGCCTGCGGCCTCGAATTCACCCAGCCCTTTCACGACAAGCGGGTGATCGAACTGGCGCTCGCTATTCCGGAGGATCTCTGGGTCAAGGGCGGCCGCGAACGTTACCTCGCGCGCCAGGCGCTCAAAGACCTGTATCCGCCCGAATATCAAACGCGCGGCCGGGGCAATGACGATCTCAAGCCCGATTTTCTGGCCATGGCCAAGAGCATCGAGCCGCAAATTCTGGCCGAGATCGATCGCATGGAAGGCGACGGCAAACTCTCGCACCGCTTCGATTTTCCGCGCATGCGCAAGATGCTGACGCGGCGGCGGGCCGACGACCACAATTCCGGCTCCGAATACGACACGCGTCAGGCCGTCGTGTATTTCATCCAGGCCCGCTACATCGAATGGTTCCGGCGGGGCAATCGCTGAGCAGGGCGTTCAGGATCCGCTCAGGCTTCCCGACCCGACCTGTGGCGGAATTCGGACAGGAAGCGCTGCAACTGCTCCTCGGAGT
Organism: Rhizomicrobium sp.; assembly: GCA_036512455.1. Taxonomy (GTDB): domain Bacteria; phylum Pseudomonadota; class Alphaproteobacteria; order Micropepsales; family Micropepsaceae; genus Rhizomicrobium. The sequence continues at coordinate 186,927 of DATCAT010000014.1, read as the reverse complement.
GGATATCGGACTGCTTGTGCAATCGCGGCGCCGCGATCGCGGCATCCTGCCGGCCGAGGGCATCGAAGAACCGCCGCAGCGTGCCTTGATAGTCGCTTTCGAGATCTTCGTAGACCATCTCGTAATGCGCCAGGCCATTGGCGCCGAAGAAGTTCGTCCAATGCGTGTTGGTTCTTTGTATCGTGGAAAGAAAGCGGAATATTCGATGGAAGTCATAGGCCACCGTCGCCCTGGCGCCGGAGCCTTTGCCTGGCGAAAGCTGACGCCATTGGCGGCTCCTTCCGGCCATGAACAAGGAAACAGCCTGACGAATCGTGTCGCGGCGGCGGAGGAAAACGAGCGTGGGGTTCGGCACCAGATTCGCAAGGATCGCGAAGATGCGGCGATGGGCATCGGGATCGAGTTGCATGGCATGGCCGTTGCGCCGCCAATGAAATTCGGACGGCGCGATTTCGCGAACCAGGTCGATGGCGTCCTGCCAAAACAGTTTGACGGAAAACACGCCGCTCGTGTCGGTTCGAAGTTCGTGCAGCGTGGCGGCGTAGGCGTGAATGTCCGCCGGCTGAAAGCGCGCTTCGAAGTCCGGGCGGAAGCCGGAATGGAAATACTCCAACGGACATCCCATGCCGCCGGCGAAATACATCGCCTCGCCCAGCAGCGTGCTGCCGGACCTCTGCTGTGTGCAGATCACGAGCGTTCGCAGCGGCGCGCCCTGCCAGGGCGCATAGTCGGCGGCTGCGGACGTCAGGTCGTACCGCCGCCTCGGACTCTCTGCCGTCGCTGCGTCCCGCGTCACAAGTCTCGATCCGCAATTGCCCCACGAGAGCTTAACCTACAAGCCGCGCAGGGTGCCAATGCGGCGGGACGCGCCGGCCTCACGCAACAGAACGCCGACATTTGATATTAACACCGACTAATGGTTGGATTGCCCCAACCATCGGGACGAAATTCACTTGGCCGATTCCCGTGAACGTTCGCGCCTGGCCGCCCCTTGTCGAGCCGTTGGAATTTGACCGATGCGCTGGATCGACGCCGATGCGCCGCGACCCGTCCCTCTGGACGTACAGCTTGCGTTGCACCGCGAACTCGTAGCGCGATGGCCGCGCGATTCCGAAAAACTGGCGCGGCTCGGCGATGTCCTCTTCCGTCTGGGGCAATTCGATGAAGCCGCGGAGGCGTTCACGCGCGCCCGGGCGCCGGACGGCGTATCCCTGCGCGAGTTTGCGCTGGCGCGATGTTATTTCATGCTGGGCAGGGCGCAAGACGCCTTGCAGGTCTGCGATCGCGCGCTGGCAGCCGGGTCCCATCCGAACATCGCCAGTTTCCATCACCTGCGCGGGGCTGCGCTTAGAGACCTTCGCCGGCGGGACGATTCGCGCGACGCGTTCTACGCGGCGATGCGAACCAGCCCGGCAGCCTACGAATCGGCCGCTGCTCTGCTGCAAGGCCTGGCGCGCGATCCCGACGACAACGCCCTGCTGGCATTTTGCGACACGCTTGCGCCCGGCTATGCCAATTGCACCGTCGCGCGCGGCTTTCGCGCCATCGGGCTCGACCGCGCGGGCCGCGTCGACGAAGCGCGAAAGCTGGTCGATCTGGATCGTCACGTTTGGCAGGTGCCGTTCGAACCGACGCCGGAATTCGGCGGCATCGAGAACTTCAATGCCATGCTGGCTGGGGAGATATTGGACAGTCCCGGCCTGGCGCGCCGGCGGACCTACGATTTCCTGCGCACCGAGCATCTGGGTCTGGCGCACGAACGTGCCTATGCGGCGATCACCGTCTTCATGCGCGCCGCGATCGAACGATATCTCGCGGATTTTCCAAATCGCGGACTCGACGAGATCATGCCGGGCGCGCCGGCGGAGGGAATTCTCGTCACCGGCGCCAATGTCGTTCACGCAGGCGATAGCCATCCGGCGCATCTGCACAAATATGCCTATGTCTCGGGCGTCTATCACGTCTCGATACCCCCGAATGAAGGCGCAGACGACAGGGCCGGCGCGCTCCTGGTGGGCCCGTGGCGTGATGACGCCGAAGGCCGGAAGCCGTGCTGGGGGAAACGCTACATCAAGCCGGTCGCGGGCGTGGCGACGATTTTCCCGTCGCATTTCTTCCATTCCGTCGTGCCGACGCGCGGAACCGAGCCGCGCATCGCCATCGCCTTCGACCTCAACCTGATCAGACCGCGCGATGACGAAGAGTACTGAGGTTCGCCGCGCGATAATCGCTAGCCGGCGGGCTCTACGGGATCGGCCGCCGCGGCGGGTTTGGCGCGCAGAAGCCAGCAATTGATCGCGAAACGCGAGTCCATGAAATTGTTCGACGGACACTGCACCGGCCTGACCTCATGCGGCGCCCAGGAGGGGAAGACCAGCAGGCTGTTGCGCAGCGGCTCGATATCGACATGCGGCGCGGGCTCGGGCCCGATGGCGAAAAGCCGCAAGGCGCCGCCGCTGAACGCCTTGGGCTCGGCATGGAAATAATAGACGCCGCTCAGGACGCGTATCTGCCGCACGTCGTCGTAGCGCGCCGTTTGGGTGTCGATATGGCGTCTGTAAAACGCCCCATCGCCATGCGCCACCAATTCGGTCTCGAGTTTGGGCTCTGCAAAGGGCGTTACCTGCAACTCAGCGATGAGCCTCGGGACCAGGTCGAACAGCCTGCTCTTCAGCACCCGCCGGTAGTCGCCGAGGCCGCGCAGACCCAGCGAGACGCGAACCGAGTTGTTGACCGCCTTCGAACCGACTTTCGTCGGCGCGAAATCGGATTGGTGGACCCGGGCGTGCGCGAGCAGTCCCTCCACCGTCTCTTCGTCGAGAAAATCCCGCAGCACGAGATAGGGCGGCATCATGGCCTTGGCTGCCGGCATCGCGGCTTTATCGTCCTGTCCGGGTTCGATCATCGACATGGGCCGTCGCCCCAACCATTGTTATCGATTGCTCACACGAAGCACGCGATCTCCGCGAACCCCTTCGCCACCGGATAGCCGGTGACCTCGACACCCGCGGCATCCAGCCAGGCATGCGCGTCGAGCGGTTTGTCCTGTCCCTTGGCGGCGCCGAAGTGCAGCACGCTGGAAACGCCGCGCCGCTTGAGCATCATGCGGGCGGCCATCGCCTGCGGCAAGCAGACAGCCTTGAACGGAGCATAGCGCGCCGAGCGGGTGACGGCCCAACTAACCTCGCCCGCCAGCCGCGCATGTTCGTCCGGGCCCGGCGCCTTCGCCAGCAGGGCGCGCCGATCGGTCGGCGGCGCGAATGTGCCCAGACGGCGCGCCAGCCGCGGAAACGGAATGAAGATCAGGCAGAGCCGCGCCGTCAGCAGCCACGCCACCGCCTCGACCACCAGGGCGCGGCGGCGATTGCCGATCCGCGCGAACCTACGCAGCAGGCGGCGGATCGAGCGCAATCGCGCCATGTTTCACCAGCTCGTTGAGAAAAGACTCGACTTCGAGGCGGCAGGCCTCGGGTGTGACGTCGTACTCCGCCTGCAATTGGCTGCAGACCGCCTCGACATCCTGCGGTGTTTCGATCAGTTCCCAGATGCGCGCACCGACCTCGCTCAGTCCGATATAGTTGCCCTTCTCGGCACTCATCATGACCAGTTCGTCGCCGACTTTCGCGGCCAGCCAGTCGCCCTTCTTTTGCACTCTCATCTCGTCTCCCCCATGGCGCGGGCCGGGTTTTCCGCGGACGCCGGCGCGTAGCCAAGGCGCAGCATCATCGCGGCGTGTTCGGATTCAATGCGCTGAACCTGTTCGGCCGTCAATTCGCTGCGCCAGCCGCCCGCCTCGCCGCGGCGGAAAAAATTCCCGCCCTGCAGCGGGCGCGGCCCTTCGCGAAACCCCTTCGCCAGTTCCTGCGCGCGCAACTGCCCGAAATCCGCGAACGCCGCCGCGCGCCGTATCTCTTCGTCCGTGGCCGCGCGGTCCGCGAACTGAAGCGCCCGGCGCAACACGGCAACCGGATCGGCCTTCAAGTCCTCGTAGCGGACAAGGTGAACCGGAATGTCGGTTTGATCGAGCCAGGTCGCGATGTGTCCGCTCCAGCCGGGGAGCTGCTGGCGCAGTTGACTGGGCTGCCGGTTCCTTCTGGCGCAGAAGGCCGCCGCCTTGTCGTTCATGAAGGTGATCGCGTCGTCGATGCTGCTGCCATTGTGGTTGGCGAGCGACGGTGCCACGTCGCGCGGATCGCGCACGATGACGATGGCGCCGTCCGCTCCTTTTTTGCCCGCCAGAAGCGGCTCGCCGTTCGGCGTCAGCGTATAGGCGTCGTGCACCTTGATGAAGCGGACCGGCGGCGCGGCCTCGGGGTTGTCGTACGCGTCGTCCTCGGCGCCGCGCGCCAGCTCCTCATAAACCAGCGGACGCAAAGCATCGGCCTCGTCATGGCTCAGCAGGCCGGAATCGATCAGCAGCAGATGGTCGAACGGCCCGCGCGCGCTGGCGATGCCGCCGCGCTCCGGCAAGTCGTTGATGTCGACCGGCGCGCCGTCCGTCGCCGACAGGTTCGCGATCAGCATCCGCAGCCAGGTGTTGCCGGACTTCGGATAGGAGGCGAGCCAGACGCTGCGCATCACACAGCCTTGCCGAGCAGGCCGAGCGTCCGCCAATGCCGCTCCAGCGACGCGGCGACATCCGGCAACGCCGCGAAATCCAAGACTCGCGAAAGATGAAAAATTCCCGCGACATTGGCGATCGTCGTCGCGGCATGAAAGTAAATCGCCTTCTGCCCCATGCGGCCCACGAGCAGGGGACGGTAGGCGTTGCGCCGCAAAAGAAGCGCAGAGTCGACCACGTTGGGCGTGTCGATGCCCGGCGCGTGCGGCGGACGGGCTTCGCGCAGCGCGTAGACGGCGCCGAGCGCCAGCGGCTCGCCGACCGACTTTTCCGACTCGACGTAGAATTTTTCCAGGCAGGTCCGGACCCGTTCGCCGCGCCGCGCCGCCAGATCGAGCCGCTCGATCGATTGCAGCCATAGCTTCAACTGGCGCCCATCGGGATGCACCAATGGCGCCGCGGCGTCCTCCACGGTGACGGCGCAGACATCGTCGGTCAGAAGGGGGTAGCCGCGTTGCCCGAGCGCCGCCGCGAGCGTCGATTTGCCCGCGCCCGAAGGTCCACAGAACAGCACTGCCTTGCCGTTCACGCAGACAGCACTGGCGTGGAGAACCACTCGCCGGCGCTGATGCAGCAGGATGCCGAAGACCGAGCCGACGAGGAAGATCGCGGCGTCGCCCAGCGTCGCCCCGTCTTCGAGTTCGAAGTCGATCTCGCGCCCGCCGCTGAGCAGAAAGCGCGCGATGCCCGGGATGCGCAGCAAAAATCGCTCGCCGGCGATTTCCCAGGTCGGGCCCTTGGAACTGGCATTCTCCAGCGCCAGCGGTACACGACGCCGGCGGATGGACACATCCGGCGGACCGGCCGGCTTGCCGATGAGCCCCGGCAGGTCGACCTCGCTGGCGACCGACAAGCCCGACACGCAATAGGAATTCAGCACGCCAGCCTCTTTGAATGTCCGAATCGCATCGCGTTGCGCCGGCTCCTCGTCATCGCATTATAGAAGGCAATCCTGCGCAACCAAAAAGTCGCGGAATGGGAAATGGGCGCGCTCCCGGTATTCTTGCCGCAAGGGGATCGGCGCCATAAAGTGGCGAGATGACTTTTCCCGACCGTCTGCGTCTGCCGCTCGCCTTCGAGCCCGCGGCGCTGTCGCGCGATTTGGAGCGCCTGTCGTCGCAGGACTGGATAGAGCATTTCGTCAAGCAGAACTACGAAGGCGATTGGAGCGTGCTGCCGCTGCGCGCGCCGGCCGGGGCGCGCCATCCGGTCATGATGATCTATTCCGATCCGGCCGCGACGGCTTTCGAAGATACCCCGCTGCTCGGCCTCTGCCCGAATATCCGCGACCTCCTGGCGCGCTTTTCCTGCGAGCTGCGCAGCGTTCGGCTGATGCGCCTCACCCCCGGCTCGATCATAAAGGAACACAGCGATCCCGATCTCAGCGCCGAGGACGGAACCGTGCGCATCCACATTCCGGTCGCGACCAATCCCGGCGTGGAGTTCGAGTTGAACCGCAGGCGCGTCGTCATGGAACCCGGCAGCGCCTGGTATCTGCGCCTGACCGATCCGCATCGCGTCGCCAACAAGGGCACGACGGATCGCGTGCATCTGGTGATCGACGCCGTCGTCAATGACTGGCTGCGGGACCTGCTGGCGCGGGCGAACGCCGACGCCGTGCCGGTGTCCGCCGGCCGCTAGAGGCCGAACGGGCTCTATTCGGCGCCCTGCATCATGGCGAGGGCGTCGACCGTTCCCGCCTCGATATCCTTGACGCTGAGCGGCGGATAGCCCAGGCGGACGTCGGCACTGGCATGCCAGGCATCGAGCGCCATGTCGCGCAACTCCGACGCACCGGCGGCGAGACGCGCCGCGACGAAGGCCTTGCCGTCCGGGCTGTTGCCGTCGAAGGCGTGCGCCTTCTCCAGCCGGAACAGCGGCACGACGAAGGCTTGCGAGGCGACGAGATAGTCGGCGGTGCGCACCTCGATGGCGCAGGCGCAGTCGCGGGTCGGCGCGAGCAGCGGCGACAGATCGCTTTCGGCGATGTTGGCGTTGACGAAATGGCCTTCGAACCGCGCGTGCAGGCCCTTCACCGTCGAGAAGCCTTCCGGATTGGGGAAGTCGCCCCAGACGTCGTAATGGACCGAGACATGCAGCGGCTGGCTGGCGTCGCCGACATAGTGCGCCCAGACGCCGAAATCGCGGATCGTCAGCATTTCGCGCAGGCGCCGGTCGGCGGCGAACCAGTCGCGGGCCGCATCCGTCTTGGCGAATTTCTCGCCCGCCGTGTCGATGCGCCAATAGGCCAGATCGGTGCGCAGCTGTTGCCAGCCGTCGATGATCGAATAAGGCAGATAGCCGGCCTTGTATTGCGTCGCGCCGGCGGCGCGCAGGGCGGTGTCGTAGTCCGAGCGCGTCGGCGGCAGCGCCTTGAGCGAGGGGCCGCCCAGGACGGTCAGATCGTCCGAGGCGTCCACGAAGTGCCCGGGATCGCGCTCGGCGTCGTGCACCGTTCCCGAGCCGCGTGAGCGATCCGGCTCTCGCGCCAGTTCGCCGATCTGCGCCACGGCATCCGGCGTGCGCAGGAAGGCCGGCATCTCGTCCGGCAGGTTTTGCGCCGCCAGCTCGCCGATCATCCGGTGCCCGGTTGAGCCCCAGGCGAACGCCTGCGCGGGTACGAGGCTGCCCAGCGCCAGGGCGGCGACAAAGGCAGCGGCGGCATTTCTGGCCATGGGAACTCCTGCGGATGGGTAGGCGGCGTCGGAGCTGACACCACGCCACGGCCGATCCAAGCGCGCCGCAAGCCAAAAGAAAAGGCCGGCCCGGTTTCCCGGGCCGGCCCTTTGGATGCGTCGGGCGTACGGCCTAGAACACGCTGCGCAGTTCGATCTGCAACGTGCGCGGCGCGCCGATCCCCAGGAACGGGTAGCTGGTGCAGCCCGCGATGATCGGCGCCTTGTAGGTGAAGCAGTTTCTCGACGTCGCGACGCTGCCGAAATAGGTGCTGTCGAACAGGTTGTTGACGTTGAACTTCAGGTAGGAACCGTCCCAGCCGATCTTGCCCAGATCGTAGGTCACGTCGGCATTCGCCGTGACATAGCTGTCGAGGCGATAGTCGTTGTTGTCGGTCGCGAAGCGGCGGCCGACAAACTTGCCGCCGAGACCGAGCCGGAAGCCGGCGATCTTGTACTGAATGCGCGACGAGGCGGTCCAGTTCGGCGTTTCGAGAACTTCCTTGCCGGCGATCGACACCGACGAGGCGGCGCTCAGGAAGATCGTCGAGAACGGACCGGGCGCAACGCGCGAATGGAGGTAGGAAATGGACGTGTAGATGTCCAGATCTTCCATCGGGCTGATGGTGCTTTCGACGTCGACGCCGTCCATGTTCACGGTGCCGATATTGTGGTCGATGCTGATGCCCTGATCGAAATCGAACGTCGTGATGATTCGATTGCGATACTGGGTGTTCCACAACGTCACCGAGCCGCTCAGCCAGTCGCCCTGATAACGATAGCCCAGATCGTAGGTGGCCGTCGTTTCCGGAGCCACCTGGGCAAACGTGAAGTACTGGCACGGCGCCGGAGCCGGGTTTGCGGTCTTGCAAACCGGATCCGAGTTGGTGCCTTCATTGTACAGGTTGTCCGTGCGCGGAACGGAAATGCCCTCCGCAAAGGCGACGAAGAACTGGTGCTCGGCGCCCCAGGGCAGGTAGGCGAGACCGGCGTTCGGAAGCGTCCGCGTGTACTGCACGGATTCTTTGCCGGGCGCCGTGAAAGCACCGGACTGGCCGGCGAAGGTGAACGTCCCGTTCGCCGCCGGCGTCGCGCTGGTCGGCAGTTCGGTCGTGCAATAGGCAAAACCGTTCGAGGTCTGGTTGTAACAGAGGTTGTTCAGGTCGCGGCTGAAGTACGGCAGACGGACACCGGCGCTGACGCGCAGCTTGTCGTCAAAGAACCGGCCTTCATAGTCGAACGAGAACTGGTTCAGGATGGCGTAGGATTTGCGGTCGCGCTGACGCAGCGCATAGCCGTCCGCCGCCTTCACCTGATGGGCCGGATCGCGCAGGCCGCCGAACACGTCGTTCGGACCGTTGACGTTGTCGAAGGTCGACCACTGACCCGTCTGGCGGTGCAGACCCCAATCCAGCACATAGGCGAACTGGAACGTGTTGGAGTCGTTCAGCGCATAGATGGCCTGTGCGTTGACGCCGTAGCGGCGGGTGTTGGTGTTGTTCGGCGTGTATTCGGCGACCGTGTCGCGAATGTCGCCGTCGCCGTTCAGGTCGCAGCCATTGCCGGCGACGCAGCCGAACGGTGCGACGGCTGCAGCAGCGATCTGCGCGGCCGTAAGCGTCGGGCCGGTCGTCGCGCCGCGCAGCTTGGCATCGGTTTCCGAAATCGCCGTGAAGCCGCCACCATTGGCCAGGACGTATTGGAAGTTGGCGTCCAGGGTGAACGTCAGGTCCTGGGTGACGTGCCACAGCGAGGAGGCGCGAATGTTGCCCGTGTCGGACGGATTGATGCGCAGCTTGTAGAAGCCCGTGCAGCTCGTCGGCACGCCGGCCGCGAAGTTGATGGCGCTGTCGCTTTGCACGCCGGCCGCGCCCGGTGCCGCAAGCGGCGCCGGCCGCGTGCAGATCGGATCTTCGTCGAAGCCCAGGCCGAAACCGCCGATCGGGACGAGGTTGCCCGGCGGGATCACGCCCGTGTAGTTGCCGTTGGCGTCGACCGCGATATTGGGCGAGCCGGTCGAGCTGAAGGTCGAGCTGAAATTCGATCCGGTGCCGACCAGGACGCCGGCCTCCGTGCTGGGATTGGGCGTGGTGCCGGCCGGAATGGTCGCCAGATAGGCTCGCGACGCCGGAATCGGCAGGTAGGACTGGGCGTTGTAGAAATCGTTGCGGTTGTTGTTGAAATGCGCCGCGACGTTGATCCAGCCGAGCGTTCCCATGTCCTGATAGATGTCGGCGTTGATCTGCCGCTTCTGCTCGTTACCCGGGCCCTTGAACTTGTCGTACATGGTGTAGGAGTAGGTCGCGAACGCCTTGGTGCCCCACGGGCCGAATTCGCCCGAGTCCACGCGGAAGAAGCCGCGGCGATAATCAAAGCTGCCATAGGACAGATCGCTCAACACGGCGAACGTATCGGACGGCCTGGTCGTCAGGATGTTGATGACGCCGCCGGTCGAAGAAGCCGTCGGGCTGTCAACGTCCGTCGTGCCCTGGTTGACGGAGACGCGGTCGATTATTTCGGTATCGACGATCTGGTTGGTGAAGGTGGAGTAGTTGCCGGTGTCGTTGAGCGGCATGCCGTCCCAAGTCAGCGAGATGCGGCTGCCGTCCATGCCGTGCAGGCGGATGTTGCCGCCGCTGTTGCCGTACGGATCGGAGTTCGTGAAGTTGAAGCCGGGGATTGTGTTCAGCGTGTCGAACACCGTCTGACCCGCGCCCTGCGTGTCGATGAATTCCTTGGTGACGATCGAACGTTCCTTGGGAATCTCCAGCGGGGTCATCAGGCCCGTGGTGGAGATGATCGCTCCCGAGACGACAACGGTCTCGATCTCTTGCGTACCGGTGGATTGCGCGAAGGCAGGCCCGGCAAGCATCGGCGTCAAAAGCAGACCGCTTGCGCCCAACAGGAGTGATTTCAGCGTCCGATTTGTCATTGAATTCCCCTCAAAAACTGCGACCCGCGAGACGGCTCGCGGATCAATTGCGCTCTCTAGCGATTCCGAGATGACGTAAATTCCCAAAAACCTGCATAACGCCTGGGTTTATTGACAACCAGTCGTTCGCGCTCGCAACAATTTGTCATCCACCTTACCGCGTAGTCAATCTAAGAGCGGACGTTTGCAGATTTGCGACTGATGGCGTGTGGAATATGTCACGCTGTTCAGGAAACGGCCATTTGCAGGCCTTTTGCGCGCAATCCGCGCGGTCGCGCGGCAGTCGTCCGTCACCAATTTGGGGCGACAAAACATTCGACCGGTTTGATCCACCGGAATGAAAGGTTATGCCGCCGCCAAGGCAAAGAACCGCATGAGCAGACGCTCGACCCGGTCATAGGCCTTGCTCGCCTCGTGCAAGGTTTCGTGATGGGTCAACGGGTCGGCGGCCAAGCCGGCCGCTAGATTGGTGATCAGCGACAGCGCCACGACTTTCATGCCGCAGTGAACGGCCGCGAGGCATTCGGGAACCGTCGACATCCCGACCGCGTCGGCGCCGAGAGCCGCGAACATGCGCACTTCGGCCGGGGTCTCGAAATTGGGACCCAACGTGTAGAGGTAGATGCCGCTGGTGACCGCGACGCCGGACTGTTCGGCCGCCTGGCGCAACTGCGCCCTGAGCGCGGGATCGTAGGCGTGCGACATGTCCGGAAAGCGCACGCCGATTTTCGGATCGTTCGGCCCGATCAGCGGATTCTGGCCGGAAAAATTGATGTGATCGTCGACGATCATCAGCGTGCCGGCCGGCTTGTCGCGCGTCAGGCCGCCGGCCGCATTGGTGAGGAACAGCCTCTCCACGCCCAGGCCGCGAAGGATGCGAATCGGCACCGCCAGCGCCTGCGCGGCATGGCCTTCATAGGCGTGCAGGCGCCCCTGCATGCAGGCGATGCCATGGCCCGAAATGGAGCCCACGCGCAGGCGCCCGTGATGGCCGTCCACCGAGGGCACCGGGAAGCCCGGTATGTCGGCGTAGGAGACATCGGTGGCGTCCGCGATTCTGTCCGCCAGGGGACCAAGGCCGCTGCCCAGGATGAGCGCGGTCCGGGGAAACGCTCCGCCGACGGCGGTCTTCAGCGCGGCAATGCCGCGTTCCACTTCGTCTGCTTGCGCTTTTGCCATGCGAACCGTCCTCTTAAGGGAACTGAACTATATATTTCCGTCCGGCGCGACAAATCTGTACGCTGCGCCGTCACCTTTTCCGGACCTCTCGAACTTGCGCGCGATCATCGGCGTTCTCGACTCTTTCGGGCTTGGCTCGGCGCCCGACGCGGAGCGCTTCGGCGACGCCGGCGCCAACACCTTCGGACACATCGCCAAGGCCTGTGCCGCAGGGCTGAAGCGGGCGAACGGGCACAAGGGCGCGCTGAACATTCCCAACCTGTTGTCGCTGGGCCTGGGCCAGGCGGCCAAGGGCGCCGACCGGGCGGTCGAGATCGCCGCGCCGGACCGCATCGTGGGAAAATACGGCTATGCGGCCGAGCTCGGTCTCGGCAAGGACACGCCGAGCGGCCACTGGGAAATGATGGGCCTGCCGGTCGACTATGAGTGGGGCTTCTTCCCGCGCACCGTGCCGTCCTTTCCCGCCGCGCTGACCAAGGCCTTCATCGAACGCGCCGAAATCCCCGGCATCCTGGGCGACTGCCACGCGTCGGGAACCGAGATCCTCGATGCCCTCGGCGAAGAGCATATCAAAAGCGGCAAGCCGATCGTCTACACCTCCGCCGATTCGGTTTTCCAGATCGCGGCGCATGAGAGCCATTTCGGCTTGGAGCGGCTCTACAAGATCTGCCATATCGCGCGTGAACTGGTGGACGGCTACAACATCGGCCGCGTCATCGCGCGGCCCTTCGTCGGCGAGAAGCCCGGCGAGTTCTTGCGCACCGGCAACCGCCACGACTACGCCATGCCGCCGCACGCGCCGACGCTGCTGGACCGCTATGCCCAGGCCGGACATGAAGTCGTCGGCATCGGGAAAATCTCCGACATCTTCGCCGCCCGCGGCATCACCAAATACGTCAAGGCCTTCGGCAACGAGGAAGTCTTCGACCGCATGATGGAGTGTGTGAAGACGGGGCCGGACGATGCGATCATCTTCGCCAATTTCGTCGACTTCGACACGCTGTACGGTCATCGCCGCGACATTGCGGGCTATGCCGCGGCGCTCGAGGCCTTCGACCGGCGCATCCCGGAATTGCAGGCCGGCCTGCGCCCCGGAGACCTGGCGATCTTTTCCGCCGACCATGGCTGCGACCCGACCTGGCCGGGCACCGACCACACGCGCGAATATGTGCCGGTGCTCGCCTTCGGCCCTGGCGTCGCGCCGGGCTCCATCGGCGAGCGCAGCACCTTCGCCGATATCGGCCAGTCGGTGGCGACTCACCTTGGCTTGCCACCCCTTCCCGTCGGGACATCCTTTCTTTAGAAGGCCGAATGGCTAGCCCCGCGCACGGTCCCAAATTCGGAAAAGTCCCGGCGACCAATCTCGTGCGCTGCGACACGGTCGACGACGTCGTCGACCGCCTGATCGAGCTCTACGACGCCGCCATTTCGCAAATCGAGAAGAATTTCGAGGCGTTCTCCAAAGGCAAACGCAAGGCGACCAAGGACCCGGTCTATCCCTATCTCGGCATCGAGGTGGAATCGGTGCCGCGCTCGACGACGCTCGCCTTCGGCAAGGTGCCGCGTCCGGGCTTCTACGGCACGACGATCACCGCGCCGCGCCTGTTCCGCAATTACCTGATCGAGCAGCTGAGCCTGCTGACCCAGAACAACAAGGCCGACATCTATGTCGGCAGGAGCCACACCCCCATTCCACTGACCTTCGCGGTGGAGCGCGCGGCGTCGGCGATGTCGGCGGAGCAGCGGCTGGAATTGGCGCAACACTTCCCCCTGCCCCGCCTCGACGCCGCCGACGACACCGTGGTCGACGGACGGCGCTGGATCGGCGACGAAAGCGGGCCGCTGTCGCTGTTCACCGCCGAGCGCGTCGATTATTCGCTGCACCGGCTGCGCCACTACACCGGCACCACGCCGGAAAGTTTCCAGAGCTTCGTGCTGTTCACCAACTACCAGCGCTACATCGACGAGTTCATCGGCTATGGCCTCAAGGAACTCGAAGACGGCCGCGCCGTGAAATTCATCGAGCCCGGCATGCGCGTCACCGAGAAAGGCAAGGAGCCGAGCGCGCCGCCACTGGCCAAGATGCCGCAAATGCCGGCCTATCATCTTGTCCAGCCGGATGGCGAAGGCATCACGCTAGTCAACATCGGCGTCGGGCCGTCGAACGCCAAGACCGCGACCGATCACCTCGCCGTGCTGCGGCCGCATGTCTGGCTGATGGTCGGCCACTGCGGCGGCTTGCGCCAAAGCCAGCGGCTCGGCGACTACGTGCTGGCGAACGCTTATCTGCGCGACGATCACGTGCTCGACTCCGTCTTGCCGCTCGCGATCCCGGTTCCGACCATCGCCGAAGTGCAGCTCGCACTGGCCAAAGCCGTGGAGTCGGTGACCGGCCTCAAGGGCAAGGTGCAGAAGGAGCGCCTGCGCACCGGCACGGTCGTGACCACCGACGACCGCAATTGGGAGCTGCGCTTCGACGAGCTCGCGGTGCGCTTCAATCAGAGCCGCGCCATCGCCATCGACATGGAATCGGCGACCATCGCCGCCAACGGCTATCGCTTCCGCGTGCCCTACGGAACGCTGCTCTGCGTCTCGGACCGCCCGCTGCACGGCGAGATCAAGCTGCCCGGCATGGCGGACGCCTTCTACGAAGAGCGTGTCGGCCAGCATCTGCAGATCGGCATCAAGGCGCTGGAATTCATGCGCGAGGAGGCCCGCGCCGGCACCCTGCATTCGCGCAAGCTGCGCAGCTTCACCGAGCCGGCGTTTCGGTAAATCCCTCTTCCCCTCCCCTTCCAAACTTTATTTGCGTTGAAAGAAAATATCGTTCGCCGCGCTGCACCCAAAGGTCTATCCACATCAGCCCGAGAAAATCTCCGCGCACTCCGCGGTTCCGCGCGAAATTTTCATGGGATAAGAAATCGCAAAATTTATTTTTTCCGACCCCTTGGTGCTGGCCGGTTTTGCCCCTCAGTGGCTGGTTTTGTTCTTTTGGCATCGCAACCAGCGGCGGGCATTCCTAGATGATCGGGATGCGCGCGTTGGCGACAGCAGTCGCATTAGTCATCAACTTCGGCTTTCACCAAAGTGAATTCCAATCGGATGGGGGTGTTCGTTCGATCACCCTTAGCGATAGCGAACATCGGCCATCCATTGGCATTGATAATGCTAGCGTTGATCCATGTGTGGTGGGGCGTTGGATCGGCTCCGCTCTTGTACAGAATACATCCTCGGATTTGGAAAGTGACCGTGCCGGGATAAACCGGCGTCACATCCCACGAACCGGTTTCGGCCTGACTAAGGGACCGCGTTGCCGGAATACTTTGGCCGGGGAAGATGTGGGAACCCATCTCGGAATAGGTTTTCGCGTAGCACAGACTCGGGTAATCGCGGACAGAAACGTTTGGCCCGCTACCGCTGATCGGATAGAGATGCGCGAACGTAAGAATCTGAGTGGCGGGCGATTTTCCTACGTTGTGGAGAACAATTTGCAGCGGGACTACGCCATCCCAGCCGTTAATGACGAGAGACGCATTGGGATCAATGTCAGCGTAGACCCAAGCTCGCTGCTCATTTCTCATTTCGTCCAGTTGACCTTGCATGATGACCTGTTGCCCACGAACCACTACGGCGCTCCATACAGTGGCCGCAGCAATGACGGCAGTGAAGAAAACCATGAGCCAATCCGAAACGGACAACTCCAAAGCAACCTGACGCAGGCGCTTGGCGAGGTGTTTTGCGGTTTCATAGCCCTTGTGTGCGCTCAACTGGTGATGCTGATGGCTATCGGGACTCGAATGGCTCGTCGGGAGCGGTGGATTTGGGGGCTCTCTGCCTTGGGTCTTGCCTGTGGTGGGGTCGGGCTTGTCGCTCATGCTGCATCTCTGACGATTTGAGACTCAGGCGACAAACTCACGCCTCTCAGACATCCTCCAAGCTTACCCCGGGCAATTCCAAGGCTGCTATAGCCGCGAGAAAGAACGAGGCGGGGAAAGTACCCCGGGATAGCTTGTTGGTCACAGACGCCTTCGTTTCGGCGAATCCGTGCCGTTTCATTCGCTTGGCTAGCTCTTCGTAGGTGATCTCAGCCTTCAGTATCTCGGCCTTGATGAAAGCCGCCGCCCGCGTCTCCCAGTCCGGCTGCGTTTTCGGGTAACCCATTGATCCTCCACTATCAGATATGAAAGCTATCATATCTGATACTTTTCAGTTGACAAGATCAGCGAGCTATCATATATGATAGCTATAGGATGCGAATTCTCCCCGGTCGTCTAACGGTAGGACAGACGACTTACAGCCGGAAGACTTGGGATCGACACCCAGCCGGGGAGCCAACTTTGAGAGTGACAGAATGAACGTTCTTCCTCGCGAGCGACAGGTGGCAGCGATCTCCGCCCTTTGCGACGGTGTCAGCATCCGCGCAACCGAACGACTCACTGGTGTCAATCGCGGGACGGTTATGTCGCTAGGCGTCCGCGTCGGCGAAGGCTGCTTGAAGCTGCACAGCGCCATGATGCGCGGCCTTCACGTCAACCGGATCGAACTCGACGAAATCTGGGCGTTCGTCGGCAAGAAGCAGCGCCTTGTGAAGCCCGATGACAGCGACATGGTCGGGGATCAATACACCTTCATTGCACTGGCCGACTCCGCGAAAGCGATCATCACGTACAAGACCGGCAAGCGTACCGCGATCAATACGCAGGACTTCGCGGACGATCTGCGCGCCCGCGTCATCGGCTCGCCTGAGATTTCAACGGACGGCTTCAACGCCTACCCGTGGGCCATTGCTCACGCCTTTGGCGAGAACTGCGCGCACGGCGTTGTGGAAAAACATTACGCGGTAAACGGTAGCCCGGAAGCTGCGCGACGCTATTCGCCGGGTCAGGTAGTAAAGGTAACCCGCAACGCCGTACATGGCGTGCCGACGCATATCAGCACCTCTTATGTCGAGCGTCAGAACCTCACACTGCGCATGAGCCAGCGCCGCTTCACGCGGCTGACAAACGGCTTCAGCAAGACCTATTTGAATCACTGCGCAGCGGTGGCGCTGTATGTGGCGCACTACAATCTTTGTCGCGTCCATGAGGCTCTACGAATCACGCCTGCGATGCAGTTGGGCGTTGTCGATCATGTCTGGACGATCAGCGAGCTTGTCGAGGCGGCGCTGGATGGCGTGGTGACGCCTGCGCCGCAAGGGCGGATGGTGGGACGGTTCCGGGTAATTGATGGCGGGGTTGGCTAGATGGATTTCTTGACTTTTATCTGCATCGTGAGATAATAGTCTGTGTACGGATTAATTGGACGAAACAGATATCATCATGGCTATCGAATTTGTGAGTGAGCGCCTAAAACGGCGCTTCGAGGAATTGGGTGTGGCTTACATCGGCGGAGCGGAGAAAATGACCGATGAGGAACTCAATCTCGCGGCTGCCAAGTTGCATCAATGGCGGGATGATCGTCTTGCCGCAGGCGCACCCCTGTTTCCTCCCAACGTATGTACAAAATGCTTTCTGCCTCATGCGGCAGGCGAAGTGGCATGTAAGTCTTAATACACACGTCCTTCCACGTCATAATCTCCAAATAGACGTAGAGCCTGTTATCCGCCGTTTTGTAGAAATTGCCCCTACAAAGCCCACATTGAAACTCGCCGAAATTTTTGGACTGATTTTCCTTCATCCAGCAGCCGGGTTCTGGAAATGGAATCGGTATGGCTTCGCTGCCGGGTAGTCGTGTGGACATAGTTTGATGTTACTACGCAACGTAGAAAAGTTGGAAATAGGATTTCGCAACTTACAGTTCTGTGACATATTTCTCCTAGATCGGTGCACACACCGGTCCGGGGCGTAGAAACCCCTAGCTAGGCGGCGTAAGTGCCGCCGTCACCAGCACTCCTCAACCTTTATGGTCGAGGAGGCATACGGGTATGTTCAGGGCTTAGGAGCCTAAAGCCGTGTGCGACCTTGCCTAGCTAGGTTTTCTAACTCCCCGATCACCAGAGGGGATGGGGATATGAGAATTTTGAAATTGGTGGCGGTACTTGGCCTCGTTTGCCTATGGCCCTTACGCGCATCCGCCGACGACTTTGGGCCATATCTTGCAGCCGACTACGATTTCGTCTCAGCGGGCGGAATTACTTTTCAGGCTTATGATGGCGGCGCTGGATTCCACCTGAATCGGTATCTGGATTTGGAAGCCGGGTATGTGGGCTCTCAATTTCTTCCGGTGCGATTCAACGGTGGCTATGTGGATGCCTACGCCAACTGGCGATTCCGTGAATGGAATCGTGTTTCGCTCTTCGGAACAATAGGGGCGGAATACGTGAGCATTCCGGGTGACGTGTCCTCGTTCGGCGTGAGGGCGGGCGCGGGGCTGGAATATGGTTTCAGCCATGAGTTTCGCTTGCGCGTAGGTGCCCGGTATCAGACGGCGATTCAGAGCGGATTGATCGTGAACGTGGGGTTTTCGGAGGATTTGTGAATGATAAGAAACCCTCTCATACAGATTATGCTTTCATCTTTGGTCGCTCTTTCGTTTCTGTCAGCCTGCGCATCTATCGTGCAAGCTCGCCTTACACAGGAACGTCCAATCGAGTCTTATCCCGTTGTCGGGCCGCTTCTAGTTGGGAAAAGTATAGACACGATTACAGCAACGCTCGGAATGCCACAAACAACGACTGTGGGCGGCTCCCAGTTCGTCCGTTACGAATCAGTTGATTGTCTCACCCAACCCAACTGCTACGTGACTGCAATTTGCTATCTCACGATAACGCTGCACAACGGCAATTCGATGATCGTTGATGCCAAGCTCGAAGGTGTTGTCAACGGCGCACCCGGTGCGAGAGACGGCTTTGTCCCATACGTTGGTCAAATCTGTAACAACGATTTTTTCAAGAGACTCGATTTGCCAGACACGTCGGTACCATCGGCAGATGAAGCACCGGGCGCGCCTAGCCCTGATACAGGTCAGACGCGGTAGCGTGGTACGAATCGTTTCGCTACGAGTGGCTCAATTTGAATGCAGAGTGGCCTAATTCGGCCAGCACCGACCCCTTGAACCGAGTCGGTCCAAACCCCATCTCCCGTAAATCCCCACAGGTCTGTTCGAAGCGCCCCGCCGATTTTTCCGGCGTGCGCTTCAACACGCGAAAAACGGAGTCAGCCATGCGCAGCACAAACAATCACAAGCCGCCATTCGCCGTCGCATACGCATCGACGGCCGCGACGTGGCGCGCCTTTTCCGGCTCGCCAAGAAACGATCCAAGGAAACTGTTTTTCGCCAGCGTGACCACTTCCGCGCGCGTCAGCGACAACGCGTCCGCCACCGCGTTGTAATTGTCGTTGAGATAGCCGCCGAAATAGGCCGGGTCGTCGGAATTGATGGTGGCGCGCAGGCCCAGATCGAGCATGCGCTTCAAGGGATGGTTCTTCATGTCGTTGACGACGCAGAGTTTCAAATTCGACAGCGGACAGACTGTGAGCGTCATCTGCGCGCGTACCAGGCGCGCGACCAGCGCCGCATCCTCCAGCGAGCGGTTGCCGTGATCGAGGCGATCGATGCGAAGCACATCGAGCGCTTCGTAGACATAGTCCGGCGGCCCCTCCTCGCCGGCATGGCCGACGAGCTTGAGCCCGCGCTCGTGCGCCGCCTTGTAGACATTCTTGAACTTGGACGGCGGATGACCCAGTTCCGAGGAATCCAATCCGACGCCGGCGATGCGGTCGAGATAAGGCTCGGCGGATTTCAGCGTCTTAAGCGCATCGTCCTCGTCGAGATGGCGCAGGAAGCAGAGGATCAATTTCGCGGTGACGCCGTGTTTCTTTTCCGCCTCTGCCAGCGCGCCGAGCATCCCGTCGGCGACGACGGAAAACGGAATGCCGCGCGCGGTATGCGTTTGCGGATCGAAGAACAGCTCGACATGCCGCGCGCCGTCGGCGGCGACGCGTGTGAGGTATGCATCGGTGAGGTCGAAGAAATCTTGCGCGCCGCGCAACACGGCGGCGCCCTGGTAGTAGATGTCGAGGAAGTCCTGCAGGTTGGTGAAACTATAAGCGGCGCGGATGTCCTCCACGCTCTTGAACGGAATGGCGATTTTGTTGCGCCGGGCCAGCGCGAACATCAGCTCGGGCTCCAGGCTGCCTTCCAGATGCATGTGCAGTTCGGCCTTGGGCAGGCCGGCGATGAAGCCGCGGTGGTCTGTCATCCCAATTTGTTATTTCGGGCAAGCGCAAAAGTCGAGTGCCCAAGAATTGGTCACGCTGCCCGCGCGGCGCGGCGTTGTCAGGCCAGGCGCCCTCCACTACCGTTGACGCATGCGCGCCAGCGAAAACACCGTCGGCAATGTCGCCTATGGGCCGTGGACGAAGACGCCTGTCGCCGCGCCACGCGGCGGCGAGGTCCGCCTTGCGCTCCGGCGCGCGCCCGATGGTTCCACGCGCCTGGCCGATCTGTATCAGGCGCAACCGTTGCGCGTCCTGTTTCCGTATCAGACGCGCGGCGACATTTTTCAGGCGGCGATCGCCTGCGTCTCCGGCGGCTTGGTCGGCGGCGACCGGCTGGACATCGGCGTGGCGCTCGGCGACGGCGCGCAGGCGACGGTGATCGGACAGGCGGCGGAGAAAGTCTATCGCTCGCTCGGGCCCGATTGCCTCGTCGAGACGGCGTTGCGCGCCGGGCGCGATGCGTGGCTGGAATATCTGCCGCAGGAGACCATCCTGTTCGATGCCGCGCGGCTGCGGCGCCGGACGCAGGTGCGTCTGGACGACGGCGCCCGCTTCCTCGGCGGCGGGATCGTGGTCTTCGGGCGAACCGCGCGCTGCGAGAAAATGAGCGCCGGCCTTGTCCACGACGCCTGGGAATTTCGCGGCCCATCCGGCGAACTGGTTTGGAAGGATGCCCTGCACATGGAAGGCGACATCGACAGATTGCTGACACAGAAGGCGACGTTCGATGGCGCGGCGGCGTACGGTTCGCTGATCTATGCCGGCGCGACGGCGGCGCAATTTCTTAGGCTCGCGCGCGCGATCGCGGCGGACGTCGCCGGCGCAGGCCTGCGCATCGGGGCGACGTCGTTCCGCGACCTGCTGATCGTGCGCTTCATTGGCGGCAACACGCTCGAATTGCGCGACGCCTTCGCGAAAATCTGGTGCGGCCTGCGCGCGGCCGCGGCGGGCCTGCCGCCGGTGATGCCGCGCCTTTGGAGCATTTGACGCCATGCATCTGACGCCGCGCGAAAAGGACAAGCTGTTGATCGCCACGGCCGCGATGGTGGCGCGCCGCCGCCTGGAGCGCGGCGTCAAGCTGAACTATCCCGAGGCCATCGCGCTGATCTGCGACTTCGTCGTCGAAGGCGCGCGCGACGGCAAGAGCGTCGCCGCTCTGATGGCCGAAGGAGCCGGCGTTCTCACCCGCGACCAGGTCATGGACGGCATCGCCGAGATGATCCACGAAGTGCAGGTCGAAGCGACATTCCCGGACGGCGTGAAGCTCGTCACCGTTCACAACCCCATCCGCTGAGGCGATGATGATCCCCGGAGAAATCCTTCCCGCCGCCGGCGCGCTCATCCTCAATGAGGGGCGCCCAACGCTGACGCTCAAGGTTTCCAACAGCGGCGACCGGCCGGTGCAGGTCGGCTCGCATTATCACTTCTTCGAAGTGAACGACGCGTTGGTGTTCGACCGCGACAAGACCAAAGGCATGCGGCTCGACGTGCCGGCGGGCACCGCGGTGCGCTTCGAACCCGGACAGGAACGCGAGGTGACGCTGGTGCCCTATGCGGGCTCGCGCACCATTCACGGCTTTAAGGGCCGTGTGAACGGAGCGCTGTGATGGCCTTCACCATCGACCGCGCAGCCTATGCCCGCATCTACGGCCCCACGACCGGCGACCGTGTGCGCCTCGCCGACACCGATCTCATCATCGAGGTCGAGGCCGACAGGACGATCTATGGCGAGGAGGTGAAATTCGGCGGTGGCAAGGTGATCCGCGACGGCATGGGGCAAAGCCAGCGCAGCCGCGTGCAGGGCTCCGTCGACACGGTGATCACCAATGCGCTGATCGTCGACCACTGGGGCATCGTCAAGGCCGACGTCGCGCTGAAAGACGGACGCATCGCCGCCATCGGCAAGGCGGGCAATCCCGACGTCCAGCCGGGCGTCGACATCGTGATCGGGCCGGGCACGGAGATCATCGCCGGCGAAGGCCGCATTCTCACCGCCGGCGCCATCGACGCGCATATCCACTGGATCTGCCCGCAGCAGGCCGACGACGCCATTGCCTCCGGCGTCACCACCATGCTCGGCGGCGGCACCGGGCCGGCGGAAGGCACCAGCGCCACCACCTGCACGCCGGGGCCGTGGCATATCGCGCGCATGCTGCAGGCGGCGGACGGCATGCCGGTCAATATCGGCCTATTCGGCAAGGGCAATGCTTCGCAACCCCAGGGCCTGATCGAACAAATCGAAGCCGGCGTCTGCGCGCTCAAACTGCACGAGGATTGGGGCACCACGCCCGCCGCCATCGACAATTGCCTGAACGTCGCCGACCGCATGGATGTCGGCGTCGCGATCCACACCGACACGCTGAACGAGAGCGGCTTCATCGCCGACACCATCGCGGCCATCGCCGGCCGCACGATCCATGCCTTCCACACCGAAGGCGCCGGCGGCGGCCATGCGCCGGACGTGATCAAGCTCGCCGGAGAAATGAACGTGCTGCCGTCCAGCACCAATCCGACGCGGCCCTACACCGTGAACACGATCGACGAGCATCTCGACATGCTGATGGTCTGCCACCATCTCGACCGCCGCATTCCGGAGGATGTCGCCTTCGCCGAGAGCCGCATCCGCAAGGAAACCATCGCGGCGGAAGACATCCTGCACGACATCGGCGCCTTCTCGATGATCTCGTCCGACAGCCAGGCGATGGGCCGGGTCGGCGAAGTGCTGATCCGCACCTGGCAGACCGCCGACAAGATGCGCAAGCAGCGCGGCCGGCTGCCCGAGGAGAAAGGCGACAACGACAATCTCCGCGTCAGGCGCTACATCGCCAAATACACCATCAATCCGGCGATCACGCACGGCATCGCGGCGCATGTCGGCTCGATCGCGGTCGGCAAGATCGCCGATCTGGTGTTGTGGAAGCCGATGTTCTTCGGCGTGAAGCCGGACCTGGTGCTGAAGGCCGGCATGATCGCCTCAGCCGCCATGGGCGATCCCAACGCCTCGATCCCGACGCCGCAGCCGGTGCATTACCGGCCGATGTTCGCCGCTTTCGGCGGCGCCGGCGCGGCAAGCAATTTCACCTTCGTGTCGAAAGCGGCGCAGGATGCCGGTATTCGCAGCAAACTTGGCCTCCACCGCCAGACCATCGCGGTGTCGGGAACGCGGACGGTGCGCAAGACGGACATGGTGCTGAACGGCGCCACGCCCCGAATCGAAGTCGATCCCGAAACCTATGAGGTGCGCGCCGACGGCGTGCTTCTGACCTGCGAACCGGCCAGCGTCCTGCCGCTGGCGCAGCGCTACTTCCTGTTCTGACGATGAAACGCGCGACGAAAGTTCTGGCCCCCGGGACGTGGAACGCGAAGGACGGCGCGGGTTCGGTGCTGCTGACCTTCGACGACCGCTACCGCCGCAGGACGCGGCTGACGGACTCGGCAGGCAACGCCTTCCTGCTCGACCTGGATAAGCCGCGCATCCTGCAGCACGGCGAAGGTCTGGCGCTGGAGGGCGGCGGCGTCTTGGCCGTCATCGCCGCCGACGAGCCGGTGGCCGACATTGACACGCATTCGGCCGCCGAAACCGCACGCATCGCCTGGCACATCGGCAACCGGCATATTCCGGTGCAGGTGCTGGACAATGGCTCCCTGCGCATCCGCGACGATCATGTCCTTGTCGAGATGATCGAAGGTCTCGGCGCACATGTGCATCGCCGCCAAGCGCCGTTCTCGCCCGAGGGCGGTGCTTACAGCGCCGAAGCGACCGGCCATGCGCATCATCACGGACACGATCATGACCACTGACGGCGACGCGCTCTACCGGCTGATGAGCTGGCTGTCGCCGTCCTTTCCGGTCGGCGCCTTCAGCTATTCGCACGGCATCGAATACGCCGTCGAAGCGGAACTGGTGCGCGACGAGGACAGCCTGCGCGGCTGGATCGCGAGCGGACTGGCGCATGAGTTCGGTCCGGTAAACGGCGCGATGCTGCGCGCCGCCTACGAAGCAAAGGATCGCGCCGCGCTGGCGGATGCCCTGGAAGAAGCCCGTGCCTTCGTGCCGACGCTGGAGTTCGAGCTCGAACACAAGGCGCAGGGCCAAGCCTTCATGACGGCGTTCCGCGCCGCGTGGGGCGCGGTGGCTCTGCCGGAGGGATGGGTGCCCTACCCTTCCGCCGTCGGCATTGCCGCCGCTTCATCGGGCGTGCCGCTCAGGCCGGCGCTGATCGCGTTCTTCCACGCGGTGGTGAGCAATTTGATTTCCGCCGGCATCCGCACCATTCCGCTCGGACAGACAGCGGGACAGCGCGTGCTCGCGGCGTTGCAGCCGGCGGTCATCGCGGCGGCGGATGACGCGCTGCGCCGCGATACCCGCGATGTCGGCTCGGCAGCGCCGGTCGTCGAATGGACGTCGATCCAACACGAAACCCAATATACGAGGCTGTTTCGCTCATGAGCACCGCACTGCGCATCGGGGTCGGCGGACCCGTGGGATCGGGCAAGACCGCGCTGATGGACAAGCTCTGCAAGGCCATGCGCGAGCGCTACAACATCGCCGCCATCACCAACGACATCTACACCCGCGAGGACGCCGAATTCCTGACGCGCTCCGGCGCGCTGGCGCCCGAGCGGATCATGGGCGTGGAGACCGGCGGCTGTCCGCACACCGCGATCCGCGAGGACGCCTCGATCAACCTCGCCGCCGTGGCCGACATGAGCGCGAAGTTTCCGGGCCTCGACGCCATCTTCATCGAGAGCGGCGGCGACAATCTGGCGGCGACCTTCTCGCCGGAGCTCGCCGACATCACGCTCTACGTCATCGACGTCGCGGCCGGCGACAAGATCCCGCGCAAGGGCGGCCCGGGCATCACGCGCTCCGACCTGCTCATCATCAACAAGATCGACCTGGCGCCTCACGTCGGCGCGGACCTCGGCGTGATGGACCGCGATGCGAAGAAGATGCGGGGGATGCGGCCTTTCGTCTTCACCAATCTGAAGACCGGGCATGGCCTGGACACGGTGGTATCCTTCATCCGCGAGCGCGGCGGCCTCGATGTGAAGCGCGATCAGCCGCGGCTATAGGCACACGCGCCGGCAATGTAGGTATGCGCGACGGCGCGATCGTCGCCCAGCATGGCGAGCGCGAAGAGCTGCTCGGCCGGCGAAGACGAAACCGCGATGCGCCGCGCCAGCAGCGGCGTCGCCGCCAGATCGAGCACGACGAAATCGGCCTCCTTGCCGGGCGCGAAATTGCCGATCTGGGCGTCCAGCTTCAAGGCTTTCGCGCCGCCCAGCGTCGCCAGATAAAAGAGCTGGAACGGATCGAGCATGTGCCGGCGCAGCTGGCCGACCTTGAACGCCTCGTTCATCGTCTGCAGCAGCGACAGACTCGTGCCGCCGCCGACATCGCTGCCGAGGCCGGTGCAGACCTGGTTGTGATACGCCTTCGCGGCATCGAACAGGCCGCTGCCGAGGAACAGGTTCGATGTCGGACAAAACGCGGCGGCGCAGCCGTTCTTGCCCATGCGCTGCCACTCGCTGTCGGAGAGGTGCAGGCAATGCGCGAAGACGGACCGGTTCGTCGCCAGGCCGAATTTCTCGTAGACGCCGAGATAATCGGCGCAATCGGGAAACAGGCGGCGGACTTCGGCGATCTCTTCGTGGTTCTCCGCAAGATGGGTGTGCAGCAGGACGCCGGGATTTTCCTTGAGCAGGCGGCCCGCGCTTTCGAGTTGCGCCGGCGTCGACGTCACCGCAAAGCGCGGCGTGACGGCGTAGGAGAGCCGCCCCTTGCCGTGCCAGGCGCGGATGAGATCGCGGCTGTCGCGATAACCGGTTTCTGCGTTGTCGCGCAGGCCGTCCGGTGCGTGGCGGTCCATCAGCACCTTGCCGGAGGCGAGGCGCATGTTGCGCGCCAGCGCGGCTTCGAACAGCGCCTCGACCGAAGCCTTGTGCACGGTGGCGTAGACCAGCGCCGAGGTGGTGCCGTGACGCAGCAATTCGTCGAGGAAGAAGCCCGCCGCTTCGTCGGCGACTTTGCGGTCCGCGAAGCGCGTCTCCGAGGGATAGGTGTGGTTGTTCAACCAGTCGAGGAGATGCGTCGCCGGCGATGCGATGACGTCGAGCTGCGGATAGTGGACATGGGCGTCGACGAAGCCGGGAACGATCAGGGCCTGTGGAAAATGCGTGACGGCGACATCGGATCCGAGTTTCGGCCCGATATCCGCCCAGGCGCCGGCTTGGACGACGAAGCCGTCCTCGATCAGCAAGGCGCCATCGGCGAAATAGCCGTCGAGCGGCGCCGCGCCGGCCGCGGGATCGTGCAGGAGATGAAAGACCGCTGCGCGATAGGCCTGGCGCGCCATCAGAGTCGGCCCGACGGCGAGACGAAGACGGCTTCGCCGAGCGCGACCTCTTCGAGATTGTCGCCCGGACCCTCGCGGTCGATCACCAGGAAGTCGCTGACCGCGCCGACCGCGAGGCTGTAGTGATGCCAGACGCCCTTGCGGTAGTTGACGCCCTGGTGCGGGGCGGCAAAGAAAGCTTGAAGCGCTTGCGGATCGAACGGGCCTGCCGGCGCCACGACCACGAGATAGGGCTGCCCGCTCAGCGGCATGAAGGCCTGGCTGGCGACGGGATGGTTTTCCATCACCGTCAGCAGGAAGGGATAGGACGGCGGCGTCGAGCGGAAGATGCTGACGATCGCCCGGCCCGCCTCGCCGCTCGTGTCGACGGACGCCAGGTCGTGAAAGCGCAGCGACGCGCCATAGTTGATCGCCAGCGGATCGCCGCGCGCTTCGATGACATCGCCGAACGGCGCGAAGGCCTCTGCCGTCAGCGTCTGGGGGCGCAGGATGCGGCTCATGGCGGACCTTGGCGCAGCCAGGCGCCGAGCTGGGCGCGCTCCGCGTCCGTCATGCCGGTCTCGTTGCCGAGCGGCATGGCCTTGGTGGTCACCGCCTGCAGCAGGACGCGCGAGGCGTTGTTCTTGACGACGTCGTCGCGCGTGAAGTCGAGGCCGGCCGGCGCCGTGGCGATGCCCGCATGCGTCGGGTGGGCGCTGTGGCACATGACGCAATGGCGATCCACGATCGCGCGCGCGGTGGCATAGGGAACGGGCGCGGACGGCGCCGTCTGCGCACCGTGCTGCACGCTGATCGTAATCGCCATCGTCGCGACGAACACCAGCACCGCGCCGAACGCCAGGAGCCAGTTCAGTTCACCCTTGTGCCGCAGGTTGAAGACATGCCGGATCATGATGCCGCTGAGCGACAGCGCCGCGAGCACCAGCCAGTTGATCTTGCTGCCGGTGAGCATCGGATAGTGATTGCTGATCATGATCAGCAGGACCGGCAAGGTCATGTAGTTGTTGTGCAGCGAGCGCTGCTTGGCCTGCAGGCCTAGCCGCGCCTCCGGCGTCTGGCCGGCCAGCATCGCGGCGACGACTTTCTTCTGGTTGGGAATGATGACGAAGAAGACGTTGGCGACCATCGCGGTGCCGACGATGGCGCCGACATGGATGAAGGCG
Source organism: Rhizomicrobium sp. (assembly GCA_036512455.1). Taxonomy (GTDB): domain Bacteria; phylum Pseudomonadota; class Alphaproteobacteria; order Micropepsales; family Micropepsaceae; genus Rhizomicrobium. Next base: position 159,779 of record DATCAT010000014.1, on the reverse strand, counting down.
GCGCGGTCGCTGAAGATTTGCGTCAGGGCAAAGCCCGCGGCGGTGAGGATCAGGAACCAGGCCGCGCCGAACACCGGCCCGTCCCTGCCCAGCGGCGAGCGGCAGAGCCCGTCATAGACGAACCAGCCGCCGGCCAGGAAGGCGAGCGAGATGGCGATCGCCTCAGGTGGGTTAAGCGCCAGCTTCGCCTTGTCGATCAGGAAAACGTTGGCGCCGTAGTAATAGATGACCGCCAGCAGCAGGAAGCCGCTGATCCAGGTGAAATAGGCCTCGTATTTGAACCAGTGCAGATGCGGCGGCAACTGTTCCGGCGCCACCAGGTATTTCTGATTGTGATAGAAGCCGCCGCCATGCACGGCCCAAAGCTCGCCGGCGACGAGCGGATTGCCGCCCTCCACCTTGCGGATGTTGCCGTCCAGCCAGACGAAATAGAACGAGGCGCCGATCCAGGCGATGCCGGTGATGACGTGCAGCCAGCGCAGGGCAAGCTCCAGCCAGGGTACGATATCAACGTCCATGAACGGCCTTGGGCGCGCGCGCGGCGGCGCGGGATTGCACGGTCAACAATAGCTCGGCCGCGATGGCGATGGCCAGAACCTGCGGCGCCTTGGAGGTCAGGCCGATGCTGCCGATGGGACAAACCAGGCGCGAGAGCATGGCGCGCGCAATGCCGTCGTCCAGAAGGCGCTTTTCGAACCGTGCGCGCTTGGTGCGCGAGCCGATCAGGCCGCAATAGCGGAAGTCGGCGCGCTTAAGAATGGCCCGCGTCAGCTCGTAATCGACGGCGTGGCTCTGCGTGAAGACGAGATAGAGCGCGTCCCGCGGCGTGGCGTCCACCTGGGCCACGAGGTCGGCGGCGATGGTGACGTCGAAACCCGCCAGCTCCACGCGGTTGTCGAACCAGGCGAGACGGAACGGCAGCGTGGCGACAATGGGCGCCAGCGCCTTGCCGACATGGCCCGCGCCGAACATGACAAGCAGCGGCCGAGGATCGACGTGCTCGACAATCGACAGGCTTTTCGCGTCGAACGCTTTGCCGGGATCGACCGGTCTGCCGCCGCCGCCTGTGAGACGTACCGGCGCGGCGTCGCAGGGAAATTCGGCTATGCCGGCGAGATCAACGACGCGTTTGTCGATGCGACCCTCCGCAAGAGACGAATGGATCGCATAGGGATGGCCGGCCTCTTCCGCGGCATGGACCGCGTCCAGCCAGGCGGCACTGCCGCCATCGATGCGTTCGAGCAGGACGCCGACACGGCCGCCACAGCATTGGCCGAGCAGAGGCCCAAGGGGATAGGATTGGAAACGATGCGCGCCGCCATTCTCCAGCATCTTGCGCGCCTGGTCGGCGATGGTGAATTCCAGATTGCCGCCGCCGACCGTGCCGTCTTGCCCGTCGTTCCAGACGAGCATCTTGGTGCCGGTCTCGCGCGGCGCCGAGCCCGCGACCGAACAGATGGTGACGAGCACCGAAGCCTCGCCCCGCCGCGCCAACTCCGCTGCCTGTTGCCACCAATTGTTCATGCGCGCAGCTTCTCGACGGCGAGCAAGATGCGCTCCGGCGTCGCCGGTGCGTCCAGTTCGGGTTCGACGCGATGATCCGCCACGCTGGCAACCGCGTCGATCAGCGCCGAGAACACCGAAATCGCCAGCATCAGCGGCGGCTCGCCCACCGCCTTGGAGCGATGCACCGTGTCCTCGCGGTTCTCGCCCCGCCACAATTCCATGTTGAAGATCGGCGGACGATCGCTGCAAGCCGGGATCTTGTAGGTCGAAGGCGCGCGCGTCTTCAGGTGGCCCTTGTCGTCGAACACCAGTTCTTCCGTCGTCAGCCAGCCCATGCCCTGGACGAAGCCGCCTTCGATCTGACCGAAATCGAGCGCCGGATTGAGCGAGCGGCCGACGTCGTGGATCAGATCGACGCGCAGCACGCGGTTCTCGCCGGTCAGCGTGTCGATCGCGACCTCGGACACCGCCGCGCCGTAGGCGAAATAGAAGAACGGCCGGCCACGATGCCGGGAGCGATCGTAGTGGATCTTCGGCGTCTTGTAGAAACCGGTCGAAGACAGCGAGACGCGGCCGAGATGGGCGGCCCGCGCCAGCTCGGCAAAGCGCACGCTATGTGCGCCGGCGACGACATAATTGTCGCGAAAAGAAACATCCGCGGCGGCGCATTTGAACTCGGCGGCGGCAAAGGCGATCAACCGGTCCTTGATCGTGCGTGCCGCGGCCTGCGCCGCCATGCCGTTGAGGTCCGCGCCAGCCGATGCGGCGGTGGCCGAGGTGTTGGGCACCTTGCCGGTCGTGGTCGCGGTGATCTTCACATGCTCAAGATCGATCTGGAATTCCTCGGCGACGACCTGCGCGACCTTGGTCATCAGGCCCTGCCCCATCTCGGTGCCGCCATGGTTCAGATGCACGCTACCGTCGGCATAGACATGCACCAGCGCGCCGGCCTGGTTGAGATGCGTTGTCGTGAAGGAGATGCCGAACTTGACCGGCGTCAGCGCGAGACCACGCTTGAGAACCGTGTTCTCCGCGTTGAATGCCGCAATCGCCCGCCGCCGCGCGCGATAGTGCGATTTTTCCTCCAGCGCCGCGATGATGTCCGGCGCGATATTGTCCTCGACCGTCTGATGGTACGGGGTGACGTTGCGCGGGCTCGCGCCGTAGAGGTTCGCTTTGCGCACGTCGAGCGGGTCCTTGCCCAGCCGCCGCGCGATGACATCCATCACGCGCTCGATCCCCATCATGCCCTGCGGCCCGCCGAAGCCGCGAAAGGCCGTGTTCGAGACGGTGTTGGTCTTGTAGCGATGCGACACGATCGTCGCTGCGTTGAGAAAGTAAGTGTTGTCGGCGTGAAACATGGCGCGGTCGTTGATCGCCAGCGACAGGTCGGCCGAATAGCCGCAGCGCGACGCCAGTTCGAACGCAATGCCCTCGATGCGCCCGTCATCGTCGAAGCCGACGTCGTAGCCGATCTCAAAATCGTGCCGCTTGCCGGTCAGGATCATGTCGTCGTCGCGGTCGAGGCAGATTTTCACCGGTCGCAGGGTCCTGGCAGCCGCCAGCGCGGCGACCGCCGCCGGCAGCGCGGCTTGCGTTTCCTTGCCGCCGAAGGCGCCGCCCATGCGGCGCACTTCCACCGTCACCGCATTGCTCGGCACGCCGAGCATCGCGGCGATGAGGTGCTGCACTTCGGAAGGATGCTGCGTCGAGGAATAGACGAGAATGTCGCGGTCTTCCTGCGGCACGGCGAGCGCGACCTGGCCTTCCAGGTAGAAGTGATCCTGTCCGCCGATGGCCAGACGGCCCGCGGCGCGATGCTTCGCCTTGGCCAGCGCCGCGGCGCTGTCGCCCAACACCATGCGCTGCGTCGGTTCGAGTTCGAGGCCTGCGGCGCGCGCCGCGCCGATGGTCAGGACGGCGGGCAAGTCTGCGTAACGAACTTTCGCCAGGCGCGCAGCGACGCGCGCCAGTTCGACGGTCTCGGCCGCGACGGCGAACAGCGACTGGCCGGCATACTGCACGATGCCGTCGGCGAAGATCGGATCGTCATGGAAGACCGGACCGACATCGTTCTTGCCGGGGATGTCCCTGGCCATGAACACAGCGGCGACGCCGGGCGCGGCGCGAACGGCCGACAGATCCATGTCGAGGATTTTCGCGTGCGCGCGTTCGCTGAGGCCCAGGCAGAGATGCAGCAGGCCCGGCGGCTCGGGCATGTCGTCGATATACACGGCGCGGCCGGCGACATGCTTGGCGGCGCTGTCGTGGTGGCGCGCCGCACCGGTCCGCTCGGCGCGCTCACCCATGGTTGAGCGCTTCCAGTTCGAGCACACGCGTCGCGCCGGCGCCGCAGATTTCGAGCCACGCCTTGAACAGCAGGTTCTTCGCCGCCGCCATGCGATAGCCGGCCGAGGCGCGCATGTCGCCGATGGGCTGGTAGTCGGACTCCAATGCCTGCATCGCGTTGCGAATGGCTTGCTCGCTCCAGGCCTTCCCGGTCAACGCGGCTTCCGCGGCGCGGGCGCGCCTGGGCGTCTCGGCCATGCCGCCAAAGCAGATGCGCGCCTCGCGCACAGTGTCGCCGCCGCGCCGGACATGGATGGCACCGCACAAGGCCGAAATGTCCTGGTCGAAGCGTTTGGAGATTTTGTAGACCCGGAACGAAGCGTCCGGCGCGAGTTTGGGAACGAGGATCTTCTCGACGAACTCGCCGGGTGCGCGATCCTGTTTGCCGTAGGCGAGGAAAAAATCCTCCAGCGGCATTTGCCGTTGCTTGTCGCCGCGTCTCAGAACCAGCGTCGCGCCCAACGCGATCAGCGGCGGCGGCGAATCGCCGATGGGCGAGCCATTGGCGATATTGCCGCCGACGGTTCCCGCATTGCGGACCTGGACCGAACCCAGACGGCGCAGGAGTTCGCCGAAATCCGGATGAAGCCGCGCCAACACCTCATAGGCCCGGCTGTAGGTGACGGCGGCGCCGATCTCCAGCGCTTCCGGCGTCTCGCTCATGCGGTTCAGCTCGGCGACGGACAGCACGGAAATGACCGTCGGCAGGACCTGCAGCTTCTTGGTGACCCAGAGCCCGACATCGGTTGCTCCGGCGAGCAACGTCGCATCGGGATATCGCTGCAGGAGCGACGCCAGTTCCGCGACGGTGCGTGGTGCGAAGAAGCGTTTCGCAGTGCCGGTGTGCGCATCGCGATGGTCAATCGCGAGGCTTTCGGCGCGGGCGACCGTGGCGGGGGGACCGGGCGCGACATGCGGCAGCTCGTTCATGCGCCGCGCGGCTTCGACGATCGGGCCGTAGCCCGTACAGCGGCAGAGATTGCCGGCGAGCGCGTCGCGGACCGCCGGCGCGTCCGTCGCGCTGCGATTGAGATAGTGCGCGTACAGCGACATCACGAAGCCGGGCGTGCAGAAGCCGCATTGCGAGCCGTTGGCGTCGACCATCGCCTGCTGCACCGGATGCAGCGGCGCGCCCGCAGCGCTGAGGCTCTCCACCGTGAACAGCGTCTTGCCGTCGAGCATCGGCAGGAAAAGAATGCACGCGTTGACGGCGCGCCAGGCGGTGCCGCCGCCGCCGGTGTCCTCGCCCAGCACGACGGTGCAGGCGCCGCAGTCGCCCTCGGCGCAGCCTTCCTTCGTCCCGGTGCGGTTCAGCTGCGTGCGCAGCCAGCGCAGCACCGTCAGCGTGGGATCCGGATTGCGGACCTCATGCACTACGCCGTCGAGCCGGAACCGTACCGTGTCGCGCATGGCTCAGCTTCCGCGATAGGTCGAGTAACCGTAAGGCGAAACCAGCAGCGGCACGTGATAATGGGCCTCGGCGTCGGAAATGCCGAAAGCGATCCGCACGACGTCCAGGAACGGCGGCTCGGCCAGGGTCACGCCCTTGGCCCTGAAATAGGCGCCGGCCTCGAATTCCAGCACGTAACGGCCGGGCTTCATCGCCGCGCCGGTCAGGAGCGGCGCATCGCAGCGTCCGTCGGCATTGGTCCGCGTTTCCACGAGCGGCTTGGCGCTATCGTCCGCATACAGACGCACGGCGATTCCGGCGCCGGGGCAGCCATGCGCGGTGTCGAGTACATGCGTCGTCAAGCGTCCCACGAAGCGGCCTCTTTCCCAGGAACGATGATGAGTCTGGTTGCTTGGGCTGTAAAGCGCCTTGTGTATAGTGAAGCGGCAAAGTCTGGCAATTCGAACCGGTGAGACCTTCGTGACCGCCCAATATCCGCGCGATCTGATCGGATACGGTCCAAACCCGCCGCATCCACGCTGGCCGGGCGGCGCGCGGCTCGCGCTACAACTGGTGCTCAACTATGAGGAAGGCGGCGAGAACTCCATCCTGCATGGCGATGCCGGCGCGGAGACCTTCCTGTCGGAAATCATTAACGCCGAACCCGTGCTCGGCGCCCGCCATATGAGCATGGAGTCGATCTACGAATACGGCAGCCGTGCCGGCTTCTGGCGGCTGCTGCGGCTGTTCCGGAAATATCAGGTTCCGGTCACGGTCTTCGCGGTCGCCTCGGCGCTGGAGCGCTATCCGGCCATTGTCGAACCGCTGCTGGCGGACGGTCACGAGATCTGCAGCCACGGCTATCGCTGGATTAATTACCAGCGCATCGACGAGGCAACCGAGCGCGCCCATATCGCCAAGGCGGTCGAGATCATTCGCGGCCTCACCGGCGCCGCGCCGCTCGGCTGGTACACCGGACGAACGAGTCCGAACACGCGCCGGCTGGTGGTCGAGCATGGCGGTTTTCTCTACGACGCCGACGACTACAACGACGATCTGCCGTTCTGGGTCAGCGAAGGCGGCAAGCCGCATCTGGTCGTGCCCTACACGCTGGACGCCAACGACATGCGTTTCGCCGCGGCGCAAGGCTTCAATTCGGGCGATCAGTTCTTCGCCTATCTGAAAGACACGTTCGACGTGCTCTACGCCGAAGGCGAAACCGCGCCGAAGATGATGTCGGTCGGGCTGCATTGCCGCATCGTCGGACGGCCCGGACGCATCGCCGCGCTTGAGAAGTTCATCCGCTATGCCGGAGAGCACAAAGACGTCTGGTTCTGCCGCCGCATCGACATCGCGCGGCATTGGCGGGCGACGCATCCTTATGTCTGACGCCTTTCGCACGCCGCCCAGCACGCTGAGCGAGGAAGCGTTCCTCAAATTGTATGGCGGCGTCTACGAACACTCGCCGCATTTCGCGGCGGAGGTCTGGCACAACATTCCGCATAAGGCGCTCGACGCGGTCGACGGGCTGGCGCACGCCCTGAAGAGCGCTGTCGAGGCAAGCGCGCACGGCGTGCAGCTCGCCCTCATCCGCGCCCATCCCGATCTGGCGGATCGCATCCGGCTCTCGCCGGAGTCGGTGGCGGAACAGGCGGGCGCGGGTTTGGACAACTGCTCGGCTGAGGAACTGGCCGAATTCGGCACGCTCAACGATGCCTACAAGGCGCGGTTCGGATTTCCGTTTATCAAGGCGGTGCGCGGCTTCACGCGGGCCGATATCCTGGCGGAATTCCGCCGCCGCGCCGGTAACGATGCCGACGCGGAGTTCAAGACAGCGCTCGACGAAATCCATAAGATTGCAGTGCTGCGATTGAACGATCTGGCCTAGGAAGAAGCATGGAAGATTTCGCGAAAAACTCGGTAGACCTGGCGCAGCCGCGTCTCGGTTCGGAAGTCGTGTCCGCGAGCGACGAGTTCTTCGCGGCCAAGGAACGGCTGATCGATCCGGCGGAACCGGTCTTCGTTCCCGGCAAATACGACGAGAACGGCAAATGGATGGACGGCTGGGAAAGCCGCCGCCGCCGCGATGCAGGCCACGACCATTGCATCGTGCGGCTGGGCAAGCCCGGGATCATCCACGGCATCGAGATCGACACCCGCAACTTCACCGGCAACTATCCGCCGGCCGCGTCCATCGATTGGTGCCATGCGGACGAGCGGATCCCGTCGCATCAGGCGAAATGGGCGCCGCTGCTTGCGACCACGGCGTTGCAAGGCAACAGCCGGCTGGTTCTGCCGATAGCCCTGGACAAGGTCGCGACCCATCTGCGGCTCAACATTTTCCCGGACGGCGGCGTGGCGCGGCTGCGCGTGTTCGGACAAGTCGTGCGCGACTGGCCCCAGGGCGAGCGCATCGATCTGGCGGCGATGGAAAACGGCGGCTTGCCGGTCGCGGCCAATGACGAGCATTTCGGCCAGGTCTCCAACATGCTGGCGCCGGGCACCTCGCGCGACATGGGCGACGGCTGGGAGACGCGGCGGCGGCGCGAGCCGGGACATGACTGGTCGATCGTCGCGCTGGCGCGGCCGGGCCGCATCGAGGAGATCGTCGTCGATACCGCGCATTTCAAAGGCAACTATCCCGACCGCTGTTTCCTCCAGGCCATCGGTCCGAGCGCCTTGCCGAAGGACTCCTTGATCACGCAGTCGCTCCATTGGCCGGTCATCCTGCCCGAGCAGAAATTGTCGGCGGACCGCGAGCATCGCTTCACGACTGAAATCCTCAAGCACGAACCCGTAAAGTTCGTGCGCCTGAACATCGTGCCCGACGGCGGCGTGGCGCGGCTGCGCCTGTGGGGCAGGAGCGCGTGAACGCCTGCAAATTTGGGCAAATCCAGAAAGAAAGCTCAGATCGATCCGATCAAGGCAGGGGCGCGCGGGCCGCCACGTCGACCACACCACCGCCAAAGGTCAGAGCGGATTTCGCGACCGTGACCACGGGTACCCCCTTCGACGCCAGGCCGAAGAAGAAACTCGATTGCGCCGGCGCATTCACTCCGTTGGCCGGGCAAACCGGCGTTGCAAACGTGAAAGTGATGACGTTTCCGACCCGGTTGGCGGACGATATTCCGATTGAACCGATTCCACCCGTTGTAACCACGAAGACATCCGCCACGCGGCCTCGTGCATAGGGTAGGCGCGCAACCGGCCCAAACTTTATCTTCAGGTTGGTGGCGCAGTTGATGTCCGATGCGGCGACCGCCGGCGTGAAATCCACTCGATATTCGAAGGCCGTCAGGCCCGCGCCCGGCGTGCCGGCCTGTCCCGGATAGGTGCGCGTTTGCAGGCGCGGCGTTCCCGTATAGCCGGTGGCCGGCGGATAGTTGCCGATCGAATCGCTGACCGTGACGGTGCACGTCGCATTGAACACGCAATTGATCGCAGGCGCGCCGACATTGACGACCGTAAGCGGCGCCGCGGACGCGATGGCCGGCAGAGAGGAAATCAAAGCGGCCAGTAGAATATTTTTCGCGATGTTCATGGGTTATGCCTCACGAAATCCCGGCAAGGCTGCACCTTTTTCCAATTTGCGGCAAGCATACTGCGGTAAAGCCCGAAGCAGAAAATTCGAAGGAAAGGGCATCTTGGTGGTGCCCCGTGGGACCAACCAGATCTCTCAGGCCGTGATCCGCGCGGAGATTATCGGGCGCCTGGCCGGCTGCGGATCGTCGATGTGGATAATGCGGCCGAGCACGGCGACGGCGGAATTGGCCGCGTCCTCGCTCGCGGCGTGGACCAGCGCCAGGATATCGCCTTTCGCGACTTTCATGCCGACCGGCACGAATTGGGAAAAGCCGACCCGGAAGTCGAGGACGTCGCTGGTCTTGCGCCGTCCGCCGCCCAGATCGATCAGCTCGACGCCAATATTGCGGGCGTTCATGCCCACGACATAGCCGGTGCGGCGCGCCACGACCGGCTTCACGACCGGCGCGCGCGGCAGATAATCCCAGACGCGCTCGACGAAATCGGCCGGCCCGCCCAGGGCCGCGACCATGCGCGAGAACACCTCGGCAGCGCGGCCGGAGTCGAGCGCCTGCTGGGCTTCGTCGCGGCCCTCTTCGAGATTGGGCACGAGGCCGCCGAGCAGCAGCATCTCGGCGGCGAGTTCGATGGTGACGGCGTGCAGACGCTTGTCGCGCGGGCCGCTGCCGGCGAGATAGGCGACGCTTTCGAGCATCTCGAGCGAATGGCCGGCGGTGGTGCCCAGCACTTCGTCCATGTCGGTGATCAGCGCCGTGATCGGCAGGCCCGCGCCCTGCCCGATGGAGACCAGCGTCTCGGCCAGTTCGCGCGCCTGGGCCGGATCGGCCATGAAGGCGCCGGAACCGGTCTTGACGTCCATCACCAGGCCGCCGAGGCCGGCCGCCAGCTTCTTCGACAGGATCGAACCGGCGATGAGCGGGATCGACTCCACGGTCGCCGTCACGTCGCGCACGGCATAGAGCCGCTTGTCGGCGGGGGCGAGGTCCGCGGTCTGGCCGATGATGGCGCAACCGACATCACGCACGACGCGCTGGAAGGTCTCGATGTCCGGATCGCAGGCATAGCCGGGGATGCAGCCCATCTTGTCGAGCGTGCCGCCGGTGTGGCCGAGGCCGCGGCCTGAGATCATCGGCACCACGCCGCCGCAGGCGGCGACGATCGGCGCCAGCATGATGCTGACCTTGTCGCCGACACCACCGGTCGAGTGCTTGTCGAGCACGGGCCCGCCCAGCGCATGCTCGTCCCAGGAGAGCACGCGGCCCGAATGCGTCATGGCGCGGGTGAAGGCGACACGCTCGGCCGCGTTCATGCCCTGGAAAAAGACCGCCATGGCGAAGGCCGAGACCTGGGCCTCGCTGAAGCCGCCCTGCGCGATGCCCTGCACGACGGAGGCGATTTCGTCGTCGGTCAGGGCGTGACCGTCGCGCTTCTTGCGGATGAGTTCCTGCGGCAGCATCACAGCTTGGCGGTGTTCTTCAAATGATCGGGGCCGAACGACAGGGGCAGCAGATCGCCCAGCGTGATCGTGTGACGCAGACCTTCCGGCGAGCAGAGGTAGACCGGCACGGTGTCGCCGGCGAATTCGCGCAGCTTCTGGCGGCAGCCGCCGCAGGGCGTCACCAGATCGTCGGCGACGGCCATGACCAGGACTTCGGCGATCGTCTTCTCGCCATCCGCGACCATGACGCTGATGGCGGACGATTCGGCGCAGCAGCTTTCGGGATAGGAGGCGTTCTCCACATTGCAGCCGGCATAGAGCTTGCCGTCGGCGCCTTTCAGCACCGCGCCGACGCGGAAATTCGAATAGGGCGCATGCGCCCGTTCCATCATCAGCCTGGCTTGCGCAAACATCTCGGCGGAGGGCTTACTCATGTCACCTTCAATGCTCTTTCTCGTACGCAACGCCGATGGCCTTGGGCGCAATCGCCTTGCCGATGACGCCGGCCAAAAGGATCACCGTCAGCACATAGGGCAGCGCCTGGATGAACTGGACCGGAATCTCGCCGATGCCCGCCAAGCTCACCCCTTGCAGCCGGATGGCGACGGCGTCAAGCAGGCCGAAGATCAGGCAGGCGCCGAAGGCCGGGATGGGCTTCCATTTGCCGAAGATCAGGGCCGCGAGCGCGATATAGCCCTGGCCGGCGCTCATGTCGCGGCTGAAATTGGCGTTCTGCGCGATCGCGAGATAGGTCCCGGCGATGCCCGTGAAGACGCCGCAGATCAGCAGCGCGCGGTAGCGCAGCCAGGAAACCGAAATGCCCGCCGCGTCGATCGCGCCGGGCGCCTCGCCGACGGCGCGCAGGCGCAGGCCGAAGCGCGTGCGCTCGACCGTCCACCAGGTCAGCGCGACACTGGCCAGCGAGACGAAGGTCAAGAGACTGAAGCCGCCGAACAGCGGCATGAAGCGCGCGGAATTCGGCAGTGCCGGCGTCTGACCACCCGACTGGAACCAGGCGATGCCGAAGACGACCGTCAGGCCGGATGCCAGGATGTTGATCGCCACGCCGCTGACCACCTGGTTGCCGCGATGGGTGATGCAGGCGAAGCCGTGCAGCAGCGCCATCGCGCAGGCGACGCCAATGCCGCCGCCGAGCCCGAGCCAGGGCGAGCCCGTCAGCGCCGCGATGGTGGCCGAGGCGAAGGCGGCGGCGAGCATCTTGCCTTCGAGGCCGACATCGATGATGCCGCTGCGCTCGGAGAACAGTCCGCCCATGGCGCACAGGATCAGCGGCGTCGCGACGCGCAAGGTCGCGGCAAGGGTCGGGATGACGAGCGCGAGCCAGTCCTCCATCTAGACGTCCTCCGCGGCGCGCTGGCGGCGCTGCGCCAGCCAGAGGAATGGCGCTTCCAGCCAGGGCCGGGGCAGATTGGCGAGCGCGCCGGAGAACAGGATCACCAGGCCCTGGATGGCGATCACCATGTCGCGCGTGATCGTCGGAATGTCGAAGGACAGTTCCGTGCCGCCCTGCTGCAGGATGCCGAACAACAGGCTGGCCAGCACGATGCCGAGCGGATGGTTGCGGCCCATCAGCGCCACGGCGATGCCGCCGAAACCGTAACCGGTCGCGAAATCGAGCAGCAGGCGGTGATGTACGCCCAAAATCTCGTTGACGCCGACGAGCCCGGCGAGCGCACCCGACAGCATCATGACGATGATCGTCAGACGCTTCGGGTTGACGCCGGCATAAACCGCGGCGTTCGCGTTAAAGCCCATGGTGCGCACATCGTAACCGAACGGCGTGTGCCAGATCAGCAGCCAGACGCCGATGCAGCACAGCACGGCGAGCACGCTCGACAGGTTGAGCGGCGTCTGCGCCACCGCGATGCCCAGATGACCCAGGATGTCGCTGATCAGCGGCAGTTGCGCGGAGGTGAACTCGCGGCTCTCCGGCGACATCGAGCCGGGCGCGATCAGCACGTTGACCATCAGATAGACCATGATCGCCGCGGCGATGAAGTTGAACATGATGGTCGTGATGACGATGTGGCTGCCGCGATAGGCCTGCAGGTAGCCCGGAATGGCGGCCCACAGCGCGCCGACCGCGGCGGCCGCCAGGATGGCGAGCGGAATGGCGATGACGGGCGGCACAGCGGCATTCATCGCCAACGCCGCCAGGCCCGCGCCGAGGCCGCCAAGATAGGCCTGGCCCTCGCCGCCGATGTTGAACAGGCCGGCATGGAAAGCGACGGCGACCGCGAGGCCGGTGAAGATGAAGTTCGTCGTGTAATAGAGCGTGTAGCCGATGGCTTCGGAATCGCCGAGCGCACCGGCGAGCATGAACTTCACCGCATCGAGCGGGCTGGCGCCGACCGCTAGCACCACCAGGCCCGCCACGGCGAAAGCCAACAGGACATTTGCAATCGGAATGACGCCGATGTCGACCCAGAGCGGCAGCTTGCTCCCGTTCATGCCGGCGCTCCCGCCGGCTCGTGCACATTGGCCATCATCAGGCCGAGCATGCGCTCGTCCGCCTTGTCGCCAGCGACTTCGCCGACGATGCGGCCCGCATACATGACCAGGATGCGGTCGGCGAGCGCCATCACTTCGTCGAGTTCGACCGAGACCACCACGATGCCGCAACCCGCGTCGCGCAGGGCTACGAGCTGGCGATGAATGAACTCGATGGCGCCGATATCGACGCCGCGCGTCGGCTGGCCGACCAGGAGCACGCGCGGCGCCTGCGAGGTTTCGCGCGCCAGGACCAGCTTCTGCTGGTTGCCGCCGGAGAAACTCGTGGCGCGCTGCGAGGGCCGCCGAGGCCGCACGTCGTAGCGTTCCATCAGGGCGGCGCAATGCTTCGTCATCGCTCCATAGTCGAGAAAGCCGCGGCGGCTGAACGGCGCGCTGCGCTGAAAACCGAGAACCGAGGTCTCGCTGGCGGTAAAATCGCCGGCCATGCCATAGCGGTGGCGATCCTCCGGCACATGCGCGACGCCGAGCTTGCGCATCTCAGCCGGATTGGCGGGACGCGCCGGCGTGATCTTGCGCGCCCCCACCGTCAGACTTCCCGAGGTCGGCGGCCGGATGGCGGAGAGCACTTCCAGAAGCTCGGTCTGGCCGTTGCCGGAGACGCCGGCGATGCCGACGATCTCGCCGGCGCGCAGCGTGAAGCTGACATTGTCGAGCAGCGGAACACCACCCTTGCCTTTCACAGTCAAGCGATCGGCCACCATCAATGCCTCACCGGGTTTCACCGGCACCTTGTCGAGCGACATGCGAACCTTGCGGCCGACCATCAGCTCGGCGAGATCCTCGCGGGTTGTCCTGGCCGTCTCGCGGTCTGCCACGACCTGGCCGTGGCGCATGACATAGACGAGGTCGGTCACCGCCATGATTTCGCGCAGCTTGTGGCTGATGAGGATGACGGTCGTGCCGCGTTCCTTCAGCGCCTTGAGAATACGGAACAACCGATCGGTTTCCTGCGGCGTCAGGACGGCGGTCGGTTCGTCGAGGATGAGAATCCGCGCGCCGCGGAACAGCGCCTTGAGGATTTCGACGCGCTGCTGCTCGCCCACGGGCAGATTCTGGATCAGGGCGTCGGGATCGACCTTGAGGCTGTATTCGCGTTCGAGGCGTTCGAGTTCGGCGCGCGCCTTGGCAAGGCTCGGCTTGAGCAGGCCGCCCGCTTCGGCGCCGAGGATGACGTTCTCGAGGACCGTGAACGTGTCGACCAGCATGAAATGCTGATGCACCATGCCAATTCCGCCGGTGATGGCGTCACGCGGGCTCTTGATGTCGGCCTTTTTGCCGTCAATCAGGATCTCGCCGCTGTCGGCCTCGTAGAGACCGTAGACGATGCTCATGACGGTGGATTTGCCGGCACCGTTCTCGCCGATGATGCCGGTGATCGAGCCGCGCGGAATGCTGAGCGAGACGCCGCGATTGGCGTGCACAGGGCCGAAGAACTTCTCGATGTTCCGAAGCTCGAGCGCCGCTGGCGCGCGACTGTCAGACGCCGGTGCTCCCCCAACAGCCATCAATCACGAATTGCAGCTGTTGGTGCTCTCGTAGTCGTGCACCTTGATCTTGCCGCTGATGATGTCGGCTTTCACCTGATCCACCTTGGTCTTCATCGCCGGCGTGATCAGCTTGTTGTTGTACTGGTCGTAGGCGAAGTCGACGCCACCTTCCTTGAGACCAAGAATCCGATAGCCGGGTTTCCAGGTGCCGTTCTGCGCCGACTTCAGCGCGTCATAGGCGACGAGATCCACGCGCTTGACCATCGAGGTCAGCATCGTGCCGGGATGCAGGTAGTCCTGGTTGGAGTCGACGCCGATGCCATATTTGTGCGCGTCCGCCGCCGCCTGCAGCACGCCCATGCCGGTGGCGCCGGCGGCGGCATAGACGACATCGACGCCGCGGTCGAATTGCTGCCGCGCCAGCTCGCCGCCGCGCGCCGGATCGGTCCAGGCGGTCGGCGTCGTGCCGGCCATGCTTTGGATGACCTCGGCCTTGGGATCGATGTAGTGGATGCCTTGGACATAGCCGCAGGCGAAGCGGCGGATCAGCGGCACGTCCATGCCGCCGACGAAGCCAAGCTTGTGTGTCTTGGACGCCATCGCCGCCAGTACGCCGACGAGGAAGGAGCCTTCCTCCTCGCGGAACTGCACCGCCTGCACGTTCGGCAGGCGGATCGAACTGTCGATCAGCGTGAAATGGACGTTGGGAAACTCCTTCGCCACCGTCGTGACGGCCGCGATCTGGGCGAAACCAACGCCAATGATGGGATTGCGCCCGGCATGGGCGAAATGGCGGAAGACCTGCTCGTACTGCGTTTCGTTGCTGATCTCGAAATCGACATAAGCCGTGCCCGTTTCCTTCTTGAAGCGCTCGGCGCCGCGATAGAGGCCTTCGCTGAAGGATTTGTCGAACTTGCCGCCCATCGCATAGACGATCGCGGGTTGGATAGGAGCCGTGCCGGCCTCCGCCAGCGTGACCAGGGCGGCAACGGCGACAGCGGCGCCTGCGAGCAGGCTTCGCGACCAAAACTTTGTCATGGATCGTCCTTGTCCCACTCTAACGCGCGCCCCGGCGCCCATCCTGCACGGTTCACGCGCCGTAGGGTATCCAAATGTTCTTGACCTGCGTCGCCTGGCGCAGGAAGGCGCGGCCTTCGCCTTCGGACGCGTCGAACCACGGAACCGGATGCAGGTCGCCGGTCCAGGTGCGCTTGAGATCGGAGGCCGAGGCGGCTTCGATCGTGGTGATCGCGCCGCCGCCGAAATACCACACGGCGTCGACATTGCCGTGCTCGGCAAGGACCAGCGCCAGGGGATCGCGCAATCCCGTGACGATGTTCACGACGCCGTCCGGCATGTCCGAGGTTTCGAGCACCTGGTAGAAATCAGTCGCCGCCAGCGGATGGCGCTCCGACGGCACGATCACGACGCGGTTTCCCATCGCCAGCGCCGGCGCCAGCAAGGAGATGAACGCCAGCAGCGGCGCCTCGTCGGGACAGGCGATGCCGATCACGCCTTGCGCTTCGTGCATCGCCAGCACGACGCCGCGCAGCGGCGGATCGTGGACCGCGCCGTCGAACTTGTCGGCCCAGGCGGCATAGGTGAAGAGACGGCGGATCGAAGCCTCGACCTCGCGCGCCGCCGCGGCGGACGAGGCGCCCGTCATCTGGCGCAGGCGTTTGGCGAATTCGTCGGCGCGGGCCGAAAGATTCTCGGCGCAGTAGT
This sequence comes from Rhizomicrobium sp., assembly GCA_036512455.1. Taxonomy (GTDB): domain Bacteria; phylum Pseudomonadota; class Alphaproteobacteria; order Micropepsales; family Micropepsaceae; genus Rhizomicrobium. Next base: position 143,806 of record DATCAT010000014.1, on the reverse strand, counting down.
AGAGGATCTGCGCCCTGGCATGGCCGCTGGTCGAAGCCCAACTCTCGGCTTTCGAGGCCGCCTCGACGGCGTTGCGGATGTCCTTGCGGTTGCCGTCGCCGACCTGGCCGAGCACCGCGCCGGACGGCGACAGCACCGGACGGCTATAGCCACTGTCGGGACGCGTCTGCTTGCCGCCGATGAACAACTTGGCGGTGCGATCGATCGGCGTGAGCGCGGGTTCGGCAGAAGGCGCTTTCTGCACGATGGGCCTGCCGGCCTTGCCGGCCTTCGCGACGTGCTTGCGCTTCAGATATTCGAACATGCCTTCGCGGCCGCCCTCGCGGCCAAAACCGGATTCGCGGTAGCCGCCGAAACCGGCCGAGGCGTCGAACTGGTTGGTGCAGTTCACCCACACCACGCCGGCCTTGATCTTGGGCGCGATGTCGAGCGCGACGTTGATGTTCTCCGACCAGATGCTGGCGGCGAGGCCGTAGCGTGTGTTGTTGGCGATCTGGACCGCCTCGGCGGGCGTGCGGAACGTCATCGCGACGAGGACCGGTCCGAAAATCTCGACCTGCGCCACCATGGAGGCCGGCTCCACGCCGCTGAGCAAGGTCGGCGGATAGAAGCAGCCTTCGGGACACGCGGTTTTGGGCTGAAACAGCGTCGCGCCATCGGCGACGCCCTTTTTTACAAGCCCGTCGATCTGCTCGCGCTGCTTGGGCGAGACGATGGCGCCGATATCGGTGTTCTTGTCGAGCGGATCGCCGACCCGCAACATCTCCATGCGGGCGCGCAGCTTGGCCAGCAGCTTCTCGGCGATGCTTTCCTGCATCAGCAGGCGCGAGCCGGCGCAGCAGACCTGGCCCTGGTTGAACCAGATCGCATCGACCGCGCCTTCGACGGCGGCGTCGAGATCGGCGTCGTCGAAGACGATGAACGGCGACTTGCCGCCCAATTCGAGCGTCAGCTTCTTGCCCGTGCCGGCCGTCGCGACGCGGATGATGCGGCCGACTTCGGTCGAGCCGGTGAAGGCGATCTTGTCGATATCGCCGTGCTCGACAATAGCCTTGCCGGTCTCGCCCGCACCGGTGACGATGTTGACCACGCCCTTGGGCAGGCCCGCCTCTTGGCAAATCTCGGCGAACAGAAGCGCCGTCAGGCTGGTGTCTTCGGCCGGCTTGAGCACGACCGTGTTGCCGGCGGCGAGCGCCGGCGCGATCTTCCACGCCAGCATCAGCAGCGGAAAATTCCACGGGATGACCTGGCCGACGACGCCGAGCGGCTCGTGGTCGGGGAATTCGGACTCGATCAGCTGGGCCCAGCCGGCGTGATGATAGAAATGCCGCGCCACCAGCGGCACGTCGATATCGCGGGTCTCGCGGATCGGCTTGCCGTTGTCGAGCGTCTCCAGCACCGCGAACAGGCGCGCATGCTTCTGCACCAGGCGGGCCAGCGCGTAGAGAAAGCGGGCGCGGCCGTGGCCGCCGAGCTTGGCCCAGCTGGACTGCGCGGCGCGCGCCGCTTTCACCGCGGCGTCGACATCGGCCGTCGAACCTTCGGCGACGGCGCCGAGCTTCTTGCCGGTCGCGGGATTGAGGCTGTCGAAATGCGATTTTGTCGCAATCCACTCGCCGCCGATAAACAGTTTGAACCCAACCTCATGCTTCTTGAGCCAGGCTTCGGCGGTCGCGGATGCTTCCGGCGCGACGCCGTAATCCAGGGACTGAAAGGCAGTTGCGACGCTCACGGATCAACCCATCGGATGGCGGTGCGCGGCCGAGTAGTGGCCGGTCACGAAATGATCGAGCTGGCGCTCGATATCGGTCAGCAGACTGGATGCACCGAGGCGGAAAAGGTCGGGCTGCATCCAGGGCAGGCCCAATTCCTCCTTCATCACGGTCAGGTAGTTGATCGCGTCCTTGGCGGTGGAGATGCCGCCCGCCGGCTTGAAGCCGATGCGGTAGCCGGTCATCTCGTGATAGGCGCGGATCATGCGCGTCATGATCAGCGCGAAGGGCAAGGTCGCGTTGGTCGGCTCCTTGCCGGTGGAGGTCTTGATGAAGTCGGCGCCCGCCATCATGCAGGCCATCGAGGCGCGCGCGACATTGGTCAGCGTGCCCAGATCGCCCGCGCCGATGATCGCCTTCACATGGGCCGGGCCGCAGGCTTCGCGAAACGCCTTCATCTCGTCATAGACCGCTTTGGTGTTGCCGGTCAGGATATGGCCGCGGTCGATCACGATGTCGATCTCGCGCGCGCCGGCGGCGACCGAAGCCTCGATCTCCTTGATGCGCAGCGGCAGCGGCGACAGTCCGGCCGGAAATCCGGTGGAGACCGCGGCAACGGGAATGACCGTGCCTTCGAGGGCCTTCACGGCCGTCCCGACCATGTTGTGATAGACGCAGACCGCGCCGACGGTGATGCCGGCCTCGCCCATGCCCATGGCGTCGAGCACATCCTGGCGCACCGGCTGGCGCGCCTTGGCGCAGAGGCGATGGACGCGGCCCGCCGTGTCGTCGCCCGACAGCGTCGTCAGATCCATGCAGGTGACGGCTTTCAAGAGCCACGCCGCCTGCCACTCCTTCTTCACCGAGCGGCGGCCCGGCAGCGTCGCGATCCGGCGCTCCGCCGCGCTGCGGTTGATGCGCAGGGAGTCGATGGCATCCGCGTCAAACGCGATGCCCGGGTTGCGGGCGTGGCCGTGGTTCGACACCGAAGGTTGCGGTTCACGCGCTCGCGGTGTGATCGGTTGAATGTTGGACATGGTTCGAGCTTTCAGGCTCTCAGAGCACAGATTCGAGAAGACTGTCGGTGGCTTGTTTCAGTAGAGCGCTAACTTGTTCGCGACGTACGGAAGGAAAAGCATCGACGAAAGCATCGATGGACTTACCTCCTTTGAGGAAATCAAACACGGTTTCCACCGGTACGCGAGTACCGAAAAAAACCGGCGTTCCGCCCAGAATTTCCGGATCGCGAATGGCAACAGGTTCCGTCATTGCATAAGGGTATCCCGACGCCCCCTACCCCGCAACTTCTGCTACTTCGTCCCGAACATGCGATCTCCGGCGTCGCCAAGGCCGGGGATGATGTAGCCGTGGTCGTTCAGATGGCTGTCGATCGCGGCGGTCCAGATCGGGACGTCGGGATGGTTGGTCTGGAACGTCTTGATGCCTTCCGGCGCCGATAGAAGCGTCATCAAACGGATCTGCTTGGCGCCATGCGCCTTGAGCCTTGTTACGGCGGCCGACACCGAGTTGCCGGTCGCCAGCATCGGATCCATCACGATCACCAGGCGGTCGGCGATATCGTGCGGCGCCTTGAAATAGTATTCGACCGACTGAAGCGTCTTGGGATCGCGGTACAGGCCGATATGAGCGACACGGGCCGACGGCACCAGGTTGAGCATGCCTTCCAAGAATCCCGTTCCGGCGCGCAGGATCGGCGCGAAAACCAGTTTCTTGCCGGCCAGCGCCGGCGCCATCATCTTGGTCATCGGCGTTTCGATCTCGACCATCTCGATCGGCAGATCGCGCGTGATCTCGTAGCAGATCAGCATGCCGATCTCGTTGAGCAGCTCGCGGAAGTTCTTGGTGCTGCGATCCTTGTCGCGCATCAGGCTCAGCTTGTGCTGGATCAGCGGGTGATCGACGACCGTTAAGCCTTTCATTCCCCTGCTCCCATGAGACCGCCGGCTTCCCTAGCACCGGCCCGCCTGCGCCCGAAAGGCGGAAATCCGCGAATTCGTATGGCGTTCAAGGACCTGCTGGGCTTAACTGTGGATAAGACGCCTCCCTTCCGGAGGCAGGAGCCGGCGAACAATGGGCCTCCGCCCACATGTATCCAACGGCGCGGGCCTCAGCCGCGACCAGATTGAAGACAATTTCGGGGACCTTGCGCCGCCTCTGAACGGCACCCAGGCGCATGTCGAGGCGGCGCGCTGCCTGTATTGCTACGACGCACCGTGCATCAAGGCCTGCCCGACCGGCATCGATATCCCGACCTTCATCCACCAGATCCGGACCGAGAACCTGAGGGGTTCGGCCCACACGATCCTGTCGGCCAACATCCTGGGCGGGACCTGCGGCCGCGCCTGCCCGACCGAGGTGCTCTGCGAAGAAGCCTGCGTGCTCAATGCACGCGGCGAAGAGGCGGTCAGGATCGGCTCGCTGCAGCGCCATGCGGTCGAGGACCTGATGGCCCGGGGCGGTTCGCACCCCTTCACCCGGGCCGCGCCCAGCGGCAAGACGCTGGCCGTGGTCGGCGCCGGGCCCGCCGGTCTCGCCTTCGCCCATCGCGCCGCGATACTGGGACATGACGTCACGATCTTCGAAGCCAAGGCCAAGCCGGGCGGTCTGAACGAGTACGGCCTTGCCGCCTACAAGATGGCGAACGACTTCGCGCAGCGCGAAGTGGATTTCCTCCTCGGCATCGGCGGCATCGCAATCGAATACGGCCGCGCCCTGGGACGTGACGTTGCGCTCGACGATCTGCGAGCGCGATTTGCCGCCGTCTTCATCGGCGCGGGCATGGAGGTGCCCAACCGTCTGGACCTTCCCGGCGAGGACCTGCCCGGCGTTCGCGATGCGATCACCTGGATCGAGGAATTGCGCCAGGCGAAGGACAAATCGACGATGAAAGTCGGACGCGACGTCGTCGTCATCGGCGGCGGCAACACCGCGATCGACGCGGCGGTGCAGGCCAAGCGGCTGGGCGCGCAGACCGTCACGCTCGTCTATCGCCGCGGCGAGGGCGCGATGAAAGCGACGGAATGGGAATGCGATCTCGCGCGCAGCCATGACGTCGTGTTCAAGCTGTGGTCGGCGCCCGTCACATTCGACGGCGAAGGCAAGGTCGCCTCGGCCACCTTCGCCCGCACAAGGCTGAACGGCGGCAGACTGGAGACGACCGGCGAGCATTCGACCATCGCAGCCGACATGGTGCTCAAAGCCATCGGCCAGCAGCTCGACCTCAAGACGCTCGGGCATCTGGCGCTGAAAGGCGGACAGGTCGTCGTCGATGCGGACTATCGGACGTCCATCCCCGGCGTCTATGCGGGCGGCGACTGCATCGCCTCCGGCCAGGACCTGACGGTGCAGGCGGTGGAGGACGGCAAGCGCGCCGCGATCGCGGTCGACAAACAGGTAAGAGGCGTGTGATGGCCGATCTTCATTGCAGCATCGGCGGGGTGAAAAGCGTCAATCCTTTCTGGCTGGCCTCCGCGCCGCCGACGGACAAGTACATCAACGTCAAACGCGCCTTCGATGCCGGCTGGGGCGGCGTGGTGTGGAAGACGCTGGGCGTCGACCCGCCCGTGGTCAACGCCTCGAGCCGCTATGGTGTGCACCGCGACACCGCGCGCGGCATCGTCGGCATCAACAATATCGAACTGATCTCCGACCGGCCGCTGGACGACAATCTGCGCGAGATCGAGCAGCTGCGCCGCGAATATCCCGACCGCGTCATCATCGGCTCGCTGATGGCGACGGTCGACGAGCAGTCCTGGAAGAGCCTCGCCATCAAAATCGCCAACGCCGGCGTGCAGGGCATCGAACTCAATCTCGGCTGCCCGCACGGCATGTGCGAGCGCGGCATGGGCTCGGCCATCGGCCAGGTGCCGGAGATGGTCGAGAACACGACGCGCTGGGTGCGCGAGGCGGTGAACATTCCCGTCTTCACCAAGCTGACGCCCAACATCACCGACATCGTGGTGCCGGCGGAAGCCGCCAAGCGCGGCGGCGCCGACGGCGTGGCGCTCATCAACACCGTCAATTCGATCGTCTCGGTCGACCTCGACAACATGTCGCCGCGCCCCACCGTCGACGGCAAGGGCACGCATGGCGGCTATTGCGGCACGGCGGTCAAACCCATCGCGCTCAACATGGTGCAGGCCATCGGCCGCGATCCGGAGACGGCGGGTCTGGCGATCTCGGCGATCGGCGGCATTACCACATGGCGCGACGCGGCCGAGTTCATCGCGCTCGGCGCGCAGGGCGTGCAGGTCTGCACCGCAGCAATGCTGTACGGCTTTCGCATCGTGGACGATATGATCGCGGGTCTCGCCAATTTCATGGAAGAGAACCAGTACCGCTCGATAGAGGACTTTCGCGGCAAGGCGCTGCGCAACACGGTCGACTGGAACGAACTCAATCTCAATTTCGATCTGAAGGCGCTGATCCACCAGGACAAGTGCATCGAGTGCGGCCGCTGCCACATCGCCTGCGAGGACGGCGCGCACCAGGCGATCCGCATCGGCGCCGGCGCGAACGGCCATCGCACCTTCACGGTGATCGACGACGAATGCGTCGGCTGCAATCTGTGCCAGCACGTCTGTCCGGTGGAGAACTGCATCGAGATGAAGCCGCTGGCCAACGGCCTGCCGCCCGTCACCTGGCCCAATCATCCGCTCAATCCGCTGCGAGGCGCGTAGGACCATGGACCGAGAACCCGCCAAGCCGAACGACCTCGAAGCCTATTGGATGCCGTTCACGGCGAACCGGGCATTCAAGGCCAATCCGCGCCTGTTCGCATCCGCCGACGGCATGTATTTCAAGACCACCGACGGGCGCGCGGTGCTCGACGGCGTCTCGGCGATGTGGTGCTGCAACGCCGGCCACAACCGGCCGCGCATCACCGAGGCGATCCGCAAACAGGCGGGCGAGTTGGACTATTCGCCGGCGTTCCAGATCGGCCATCACAAGGCGTTCGAACTGGCGAACCGGCTGGTCGCGCTGATGCCGGGCAATTTGAACCATGTGTTCTTCACCAACTCGGGTTCGGAGTCGGTGGAGACGGCGCTCAAGATGGCCATCGCCTATCACAGCGTGAAGGGCGATGGCGCGCGGGTGCGCCTGATCGGGCGCGAGAAGGGCTATCACGGCGTCAATTTCGGCGGCATGAGCGTCGGCGGCATGGTCGCCAACCGCAAGATGTTCGGCACGCTGGTCGCCGGCGTCGATCATATCCGGCACACCCATGGCGATCCGCGCAATTTCTTCTCGCGCGGCGAGCCCGAGCATGGTGTCGAACTGGCCGACGACCTGGAGCGGCTGTGCGCCCTGCACGATCCTTCCACCATCGCCGCTGTCATCGTCGAGCCGGTGCAGGGATCGGGCGGCGTGATCGTGCCGCCCAAGGGGTATCTCAAGCGCCTGCGCGAGATCTGCGATAAGCACGGCATCCTCCTGATCTTCGACGAGGTCATCACCGGCTTCGGCCGCCTCGGCACGCCGTTCGCGGTCGAGTATTTCGGCGTCGAGCCCGACCTGGTGACGACCGCCAAGGGCATCACCAACGGCGTCATCCCGATGGGCGCGGTGTTCGCGCAGGCGAAAATCTATGAGGCGTTCATGCACGGGCCGCCGAACGCGATCGAGTTCTTCCATGGCTACACCTATTCCGGCAATCCGATGGCCTGCGCCGCCGCGCTGGGCACGCTGGACACCTACGCAGAAGAAGGCCTGCTGACGCGGGCCGCATCCATCGCGAAATATTGGGAAGATGCGCTGCATTCCCTGAAAGGCCTGCCCAACGTCATCGACATCCGCAATCTGGGCTTCGTCGGCGCGGTCGAACTCTCTTCGGCGCCGGGCGAGCCGACCAAGCGCGGCTTCTCGGCGTATCTCAAACTCTACGAAGCGGGCCTGCTCTGCCGCACGACCGGCGACACCATCGCGTTCGCGCCGCCGCTGATCGCCGAGCACAAGCACATCGACTTCCTGGCCGACACGCTCGGCAAGGTCATCAAATCCATCGACTGAGGGGGCGAAACCATGACGAAGTTGCGCGGCGGACTGATCCAGATGGGGCTGAAGGGCTCCACCGACTCCGATCCGGAAACCATCCGCAAGGCGATGATCGAGGCGCATCTGCCGCTGATCGAGGAAGCCGGCCGCCAAGGCGTGCAGGTGCTGTGCTTCCAGGAAGTCTTCACCCAGCCCTATTTCTGCCCGAGCCAGGATCGCAAATGGTACCGCGCGGCGGAAAGCATTCCCGACGGCCCCACCACCAAGCTGATGCAGGAGCTGGCGGCCAAGCACAAGATGGTCATCGTCGTACCGATCTATGAGGAGACGATCAGCGGCGTCTATTACAACACCGCCGCGGTGATCGACGCCGACGGCGCCTATCTGGGCAAATATCGCAAGACGCATATCCCGCAGGTCGCCGGGTTCTGGGAGAAGTTCTTCTTCAAGCCCGGCGCCTCCAACTGGCCGGTGTTCAAGACCAAGTATTGCAAGCTCGGCGTCTACATCTGTTACGACCGCCACTTCCCCGAAGGCTGGCGGGCGCTGGCGCTGGCGGGCGCGGAGTACATCGTCAATCCGTCGGCGACGGTGGCGGGGCTTTCCGAATATCTCTGGAAACTCGAACAACCCGCGTCGGCGGCGGCCAATGGCTGCTGGATCGGCGCCATCAACCGCGTCGGCACCGAGGCGCCGTGGAACATCGGCGAGTTCTACGGGCAATCGTACTTCGTCAATCCGCGCGGCCAGATCGAGAAGATCGCGTCGCGCGACAAGGACGAGCTGATCGTGCACGACATGAACATGGACATGATCCATGAGGTGCGCGACACGTGGCAGTTCTTCCGCGATCGGCGGCCGGATACTTATGGGCCGCTGGTGTCGCAGGAGTGATTGGATTTGGCTTGCGCCAACCTACCTAACGTCGTCATGGCCGCCCTTGTGGCGGCCACCCATAATCACGACAGGCCGAAGTGATTATGGGTGGCCGGGACGAGCCCGGCCATGACGGTTTTCCATTAGAGTATCAGCTTGCATCGTTCCGGGGATTGCACGCGGGGGACCTGCACATGAGTGAATCCACCATCGATACCGCGGCGACCTTCGTCGCCTCCGGCGCCGATCCGGGGCTCTACAATCACGACCTTGCTCCCGCGACGGCGGCGCAGCGGACGTGGACGTGGCGGTCCTATTCGGCGCTGTGGGTCGGGATGGTGGCGTGCATTCCGACCTACCTTTTGGCGAGCGGGCTGATCGCATCCGGTCTCTCCCCGGTGCAATCCATTCTTCTGGTCTTCCTCGGCAATCTGATCGTGCTGGTTCCCATGCTGCTGACCGGCGCGATGGGCACGAAATACGGGGTGCCGTTCCCGGTTTTGCTGCGCTCCTCGTTCGGACCGCGCGGCGCGCAGGTCGCGGCCCTGGCGCGCGCCTTCGTCGCCTGCGGCTGGTTCGGCATCAATACGTGGATCGGCGGCTCGGCGATCTACGGCCTGCTCAACATCCTGCTCGGCGGCGCGCTGAAGGGCACGGCCCTGCCGGTGCTCGGCATCGATCTTGGCCAGTTCGTCTGCTTTCTCGCTTTCTGGGCGCTGCACATCTATTTCATCAGCAAAGGCACCGAGTCGATCCGCTGGCTGGAGACGCTGTCGGCGCCGTTCCTGATCGTGATGGGCCTGGTGCTGCTCGGCTGGGCCTATGTCAACGCGCACGGCTTCGGCGAGATGCTGTCGGCGCCGTCCACCCTGGCGGCCGACCGCTTCTGGCCGGTGGTCGCCGCCAGCCTGACCGCCATGGTCGGGTTCTGGGCGACGCTGGCGCTCAACATCGCCGACTTCACGCGCTTCTCGCGGTCGCAGCGCGACCAACTCATCGGCCAGAGCATCGGCCTGCCGGTGCCGATGGCGCTGTTCTCCTTTCTCGGTGTGGCAGTGACGTCGGCGACCGTGGTGATCTTCGGCAAGGCGATCTGGGACCCGGTCGATCTCGCGGGGCATCTGGGCGGCGTCGGCGCGGCCATCGCCCTGGTCGTGGTGATGGTGTGCACGCTGACGGTGAACATGGCGGCCAACGTCGTGTCGCCGTCCTACGATTTCGCCAATCTGGCGCCGCGCTCGATCAGCTTCACGCGCGGCGGCTACATCACGGCCGCCATCGGCATCCTCATCTTCCCGTGGAAGCTGCTGGAGACCGCCGGCACCTATATCTTCTCCTGGCTGGTCGGCTATTCCGCCCTGCTCGGCCCCATCGCCGGGATCATGATCGCGGACTATTACATCGTGCGCCGGCGCAAGCTCCGGACGGCGGACCTGTTCCAGTATAACGGCCTGTACAAGGGAACGGCGGGGTGGAACCTCAAGGGCATCGCGGCGCTGACGCTCGGCGTGGCGCCGAATATTCCGGGGTTCCTGCATTCGGTCAATCTGGTGGCGAGCGTCGCGCCCATCTGGGACACGATCTTCACCGGCGCCTGGTTCGCCGGCTTCTTCCTTGCGGCGGGGGTCTATATCCTGCTCAATCTCGGCGCCAAACAGGAAGCGGCTTAAATGTCTCTGGTCATCAAGGGCGGAACCATCGTCACCGCGGATACGCAGTTTCGCGGCGACGTCTATTGCGAGGACGGCATCATCAAAGCGGTCGGCGACGTCTCGAACGCGCCAGCCAGCGCCGAGATCATCGACGCCAGCGGCCAATATGTCATGCCGGGCGGCATCGATCCGCACACCCACATGCAGCTGCCGTTCATGGGCACCGTCGCGTCGGAGGATTTCTTCACCGGCACGGCGGCGGGCTTTGCCGGCGGCAACACCACCATCATCGATTTCGTCATCCCGGACCCCAAGCAGAATCTGATGGAGGCCTACCGCAACTGGCGCGGCTGGGCCGAAAAAGCGGCCGGCGATTACTCCTTTCACGTCGCCGTCACCTGGTGGGACGAAAGCGTCCGCAAAGACATGGGCACGCTGGTCCAGGAAGAGGGCGTCAACAGCTTCAAGCATTTCATGGCCTACAAGAACGCCATCATGGCGACGGACGAGACGATGTATCACTCGTTCCAGCGCGCCAAGGAGCTCGGCGCCATCGTCACCGTGCATGCCGAGAACGGCGAGCTGGTCTACCAGCTGCAGCAGGAACTGCTGGCCAAAGGTATCAACGGGCCCGAAGGCCATCCCCTGTCGCGCCCGCCAGCGGCGGAAGGCGAAGCGGCGCACCGCGCCATCAAATTCGCCGAAGTGATCGGCGTGCCGGTCTATGTCGTGCACACATCCACCATCGACGCGCTCGATGTCATCACCCTGGCGCGCAACAACGGGCAGCGCGTGTTCGCCGAAGTGCTGGCCGGGCACCTGCTGGTCGACGACAGCGTCTACCAGTCCAAGGACTGGGCCTTCGCGGCGGCGCATGTGATGTCGCCGCCGTTCCGCGCCAAGGAACACCAGGCGGCGCTGTGGCGCGGGCTGCAGTCGGGCAACATCCAGACCACGGCCACCGATCATTGCTGCTTCTGCGCGCCGCAGAAGGCAGCGGGGCGCGACGACTTCTCCAAGATTCCCAACGGCACCGGCGGCGTCGAAGACCGCATGGCGGTGTTGTGGACGCATGGCGTGAACACCGGCAAGCTGACGCCGGAGGAATTCGTCGCGGTGACCTCCACCAACACCGCCAAGATCTTCAACATCTATCCGCGCAAGGGCGCCATCGCGGTGGGCGCGGACGCCGATCTCGTGGTCTGGGACCCCAAGGGCACGCGCACGATTTCGGCCAAGACGCATCATCAGAATGTCGACTTCTCGATCTTCGAAGGCATGGCGGTGACGGGCGTGCCGTCGCACACGGTGGCGAACGGCAGCATCGTCTATGCCAAGGGCGAAGTCCGCGCGGTCAAGGGCGCGGGACGCTACATCAAGCGGCCGCCGTTTCCCTCCATGTTCGGCGCGCTCGACAAGATGGCCGCCGCGGCGGCGCGGTAATTCCCTCCTTGTCATGGCCCGCGAATGCGCGCCACCCAGTTGGGCATGGAGCATCAGTTTCGAAAATCGTGGCGGCGTCACCTGGGTGGCCCGCATTCGCGGGCCATGACACTGTTTTTGAGTTGGAAAAAACATGACCATTCCCGGCATTGAGATCAAGGGGCCGCTCGGTCCCCGCTACGACGAAATCCTGACAAACGAGGCCCTCGCCTTTCTCGCGGGCCTGCATCGCGCCTTCGATGCGCGGCGGCTCGATCTGATCGCGGCGCGGGCCGCGCGGCAGATGCGGCTCGATGCCGGCGAACTGCCCGACTTCCTGGCCGAGACAAAACCCATTCGCGACGGCGACTGGCGCGTCGCGCCGATCCCGGCCGATCTGCTCGACCGCCGCGTCGAGATCACCGGTCCGGTCGACCGCAAGATGATCGTCAACGCGCTGAACTCCGGCGCCAAGGTCTTCATGGCGGATTTCGAGGACGCCAACGCGCCGACCTGGGCCAACAACCTGGAAGGCCAGATCAACCTGAAGGACCGCTGGCACGCATCGCTCGATTTCACCGACGCCGCGAGCGGCAAGCACTACGCGCTGGGGCCGAACCCCGCAGTTCTGCTGGTGCGGCCGCGCGGCTGGCATCTGCCGGAGCGGCATCTGACGATCGACGGCGCGCCGATCTCCGGTTCGCTGTTCGATTTCGGGCTCTACTTTTTCCACAATGCCAGGGCGCAGATCGCCAGGGGCAGCGGGCCATATTTCTATCTGCCGAAGCTCGAGAGTCATCTCGAGGCGCGGCTGTGGAACGACGTCTTCGTGCAGGCGCAGAAGGCGCTCGGCATCGCGCATGGCACGATCAAGGTCACGGTGCTGATCGAGACCCTGCCGGCGGCGTTCGAAATGGACGAGATACTCTATGAGTTGCGCGATCACATGGCGGGCCTCAACTGCGGCCGCTGGGACTACATGTTCTCCTTCATCAAGAAACTGCGCGCCAATCCGGCCTATGTCCTGCCCGACCGCTCGCAGGTCGTCATGGGCAAGGCGTTCCTGCGCGCCTACTCGCTGCTGCTCATCAAGACCTGTCACCGGCGCGGCGCCTTCGCGATGGGCGGCATGGCGGCGCAGATTCCCAACCGCAAGGACAAGGCCGCCAACGACGCGGCCTTTGCCAAGGTCAGGGCCGACAAGGAACGCGAAGCCGGCGACGGCCATGACGGCACCTGGGTGGCGCATCCCGATCTCGTTCCCGTCGCGCAGGAGGTGTTCGACCGGCTGATGCCGGGGCCGAACCAACTCGCGCGCATGCGGCAGGACGTGAACATCGCGCAGCGCGAATTGCTCGAGGTTCACGAAGGCACGAAAAGCGAAGCCGGCCTGCGCGACAACATCCGCGTCGGCGTGCAGTATATCGAAGCCTGGCTGCGCGGCCGCGGCGCGGTGCCGCTCTACAACCTGATGGAAGACGCCGCCACCGCCGAGATCAGCCGCGCCCAGGTCTGGCAATGGGTGAAATACGGCGTCGCGCTGGCGGACGGCGCCAAGGCGACGCCCGAACTGTTCGAGCGCTGCCTAAGCGAAGAGATGACGCGCATCGTGGGCGAGATCGGCACGGATGCTTTCGCCGCCGGCCGCTTCGCCGAAGCCCGCGCGTTGTTCCACGACCTGTCGCTGGCGCCGCAGTTCGAGGAATTCCTCACCCTGCCGGCGTATCGCCTGCTGGAACCGGCATAATTTTTTCGCGCGCCGGCAAAACTGAGTCCGGGCTTGGCCGGAATCGCGGTCCAATGCCGCGTGGAGATTTTCGCTGCGTTCCTTTCGCTTACACCTGTGGGGATTTACGGCAAATGGGGTTTGGACCGACTCGGTTCAAGGGGCTCGCGAAAATAATTTTTGCCATTTCTTATCCAGTAAAAAATTCGCGCGGAGGCGCGGAGTCCGCGGAGAAAGCCTCGCGCGATATGGGATAGGCGCGTGGGTGCAACGCAGCGAACGATATTTTCTTGCTGCGCAAATAAATATTCTGGAGGTGGTTTGACCTCTCCCGCTCTTGGCGGGAGAGGACGGTTGGAGCGAAGCGACAACCCGGTGAGGGGAAGTGTTGCGCGCGAAGACATCCCCTCACCTGGCCGCTGCGCGGCCGTCCTCTCCCGCTGCGCGGGCGAGGATAAAAAAACTAATCCTTCTCCGCGCCGCTGATCGGATCGACCGCTTGCGGGTCGCCGTCGCGGGCGTCCCAGGGGAACACGACCCAGGAATTCTGCGGCGCCTGCAGGAAGCGCATGTCGACCATGTCCTCGCCTTCGGGCTTGGAATAGATCGTCACATAGAGTGCGTTGGGCCAGATCTTGCGCAGCTCGCGGAAGGTGCCGCCGGTGTCGACCAGGTCGTCGAGGACGACCATGTTCTCGCCGCCGTTGCGCACCTTGGCAAGGATTTCCGGATGCAGCGGCTTGATGATTTGGGCGCCGCTCACCTTGTCCTCGCCGCGATAGGAGGTGACGCCGATGACCTCGATGTTCTCGCGGATGTTGAGTTCGCGCGCCAGCACGGCGGCGAACGGCAGGCCGCCGCGCGAGACGCCGACCACGATCTCGATGGCGCGGCCGTTGAGCATGAGATCGTGCACCCAGCCGGCCATCTCGCGCATCTGGCGGTGGATCTCGTTCCAGCTCACCCGGACGTAGAGACGGCGCTTGTTTTCCAGACGCATGAGGCTCCTCCGCTGGCGGGCTTTGTGCCACGATTCTCGGCAAATCAAACCAGCGGCAGCGCTAGAGCATGATTTGGTGATGTCGAATCAAATCATGCTCTAGATTCTTTGATTGGCGCGCAATTTACGGGTGAAGCTGAAGTAGCTTCACCCGATTGCGCTCTAGCCGCCGTCGTCCGCCGCGTCGCCGGCGCCGAACTCCCGCGGCATGACATTGAACGCGACGCTGATCCTTTTTTGCGCGACGCCCATCGGCGGCAGTTCGTGGAAGAAGTATCCCGGCATGAGCAGGAGATGGCCCGGCTCCGGCTTGACGCGGCGTTCGGGAAAACCATCCGCCACCGTCACGCCACCACGCGTGGGCGGGCCGACGCGCAGCCAGCCGCCGTCGCTGCCCGGGCTGTCCGCGATCTCCGGCTGCACGACGTAATAGACGCCAGCCAGCCAGGCGCGCGGATGAAAATGCGAATCGAGCCGGCTTTCGCCGTTCGACACGATCGCCCAGCCGCGCAGGTCGTAGTGCTCCGGGCGCGCCGCGACGAAGGGATGATCCGAGCCCGCCGGCAGTTGCGCGATGTAGCGTTCGACATGGCCCCGGATTTCCTCCGCCAGCGCCCGGAACACCGGCTTGGGCGACTGCATCAGGCCATTCAGGCGCGACGCATGATGCAGAGGCGATCCGGCCGGGTCTTTGCGAACCTGTGCGGCGGATTCGATTTCTTCCGCCAGCACGGCGTGAAAGCCGGGCGCCGTATAGCCGGCCGGCGGCGCGATCGGAGCGCAGCGCAAGAACCCTTCGAAATCGACCAGCCGCGCCACTTCGGCGTCATTCCCGAGCAACGCCTCGGCGATGACGAGCGCCGCCAGCACCGGCGCATAGACGACGCCGCGCTCGACCAGCGCGCGCATGCGTTCGCGCTGCCGCAGCGCCGCCGCCTGCTGCGTTTCGCCGGGCAGGAGCACGGGCCAGGGATCGATATTGGGATCCAGGAGCAGGGCTTTGCGGAAGTGACTGGCGTACTCGTCGTAGCGGCCGATGCCGGCGAGTTCGCCGGCAAGCTGGAAGACGAGATCGGCCGATTGCGGCCGCAGCGAAACGGCCTGGCGCAACAGCGCCAACCGCGCCTGGTCGCGCGATTCGAACGTCTCGGTCATATCCCAACCTTTACGACCAGCGAGAACCTACATTTCCCGGCGCGCCTTCGCCGAGCGAAGGATGGCCTGCCATCCGGTCGATAGCGACAGCGTATCGACGCGCGAAACCGGAAGCCATCCTCCGCGTCCGCACGCTGTCGCTACGGACCGCGGCGTAGGATGGTGCCCGGGGACAGAATCGAACTGCCGACACGTGGATTTTCAATCCACTGCTCTACCGACTGAGCTACCCGGGCCAACCGGGGAAAAAGCCCGGCAAAGGACGGGCTTTTTAGGCGAGCCTTGGCGCGGTGTCCAGCGGCGCGAAAATCAATGCAATTCAGGGTCTTCCTCGGACTCCGGGACGTTCTCCTCGCCGGCGGGCGCGCCCGGAATCGCGTACTCGCCGTTCAGCCAGCGCGCCAGGTCGAGGTCGGCGCAGCGCTTGGAACAGAACGGCCGCATTTTCGCGTCGCGCGGCCGGCCGCAGATCGGGCAGGAGCCGAACTCAGACGGTGGCGACATCGAAGCCTTCCCGTGCGAAGGCCTCGTTCGGCTCGAAGCTGACGCGGGCGGCGCCGCGGCGGGCGAGCGCGGCGCGCACTTCCTCGCCGTGGTCTTCCAGCCAGCGCACGACTTCCGCCGACGCGCGAACGGAGATTGCCTTTCCGGGCGCGGCGGCGGCGCTGCGCTCGACGCTGCGCAGCACCTCCAGCGCCACGGCCTCGCGCGTGCGCTTGCGGCCATGGCCGGAGCAGGAGCGGCAGCATTCGCTCATCAGCTTGACGAGCGGATCGCGGATGCGCTTGCGGGTGATCTCGACCAGGCCGAATTCCGACATCGGCGAGATCTGCGTCGGCGTGTGATCCTTCGACAGGCTCTCGGCCAGCATGTCGAGCACTTTTTCGATGTTGGTGGGATCGCCCAGATGGATGAAATCCACCACGATCAGGCCGCCGACGCCGCGCAGGCGCACCTGGCGGCCGATCTCGTCGGCGGCTTCCAGATTGACCCGGAAGCTGGTTTCCTCGAGGCCGGTCGAGGCGGTGAAGCTGCCGGAATTCACGTCCACCGCGGTCAGCGCCTCGGTGCCCTCGATGGTGATCCAGCCGCCCGACGGCAGCGGCACTTTGGGATTGGTGAGGCGGTCGATCTCTTCCTCGATGGCGTAGGCGTCGAACAGCGAGCCGGGACCGGCGAACAACTCGACCTTGGCTTCGGCCTCCGGCATGGCGCGGCGGCAATAGGCGCGGGCGGCTTCGGCCGCGGCGGCATCGTCGATCACGACGCGCGTGGTGCTGCTGCGCACCGTGTCGCGCATGGTGCGCTCGACCGGGTCCAGATCGTGATAGAGCGTCGCCGGCGCGCGCGCGCTTTGCTGGCGCGACAAGACCGGGCGCCAGGCTTCGGCGAGGCGTTCGGCATCTTCCTTCAGGTCGGCCAGCGTCGCTTCGCTCGCCGCCGTGCGCAGGATGTAGCCGGCGCCGAGCACCAGCCGGTCGCCGCCTTCGGCGATCATCGCCTCGCCGAGGCTGAGCATGCGCGCCCGCTCGCCCTCCTCCTCGATGCGCCGCGACAGCGCGACGCCTGGCGTGTTGGGCACCAGCACCGCCAGCCGCCCCGGAATGGTGATATTGGCCGAAAGCCGCGCGCCCTTGTCGCCGATCGGGTCCTTGACGACCTGGACGAGGATTTCCTCGCCCTCATGGACGCAGTCGCCGATCTTGGGCGTGCGGTCCTCGTCATAGCCCGGCAGGTCGGCGAGGCAGCGCGCTTCGCGGGCGCCCAGGAAGCCGGCGCGCCCCAGGCCGACATCGACAAAGGCCGCCTGCATGCCGGGCAGCACGCGCTGCACACGGCCCAGGATGATGTTGCCGATCAGGCTATGTCCGCTGCGGCCGCTGGCCTTCTTGCGCGGGCCGCCGTCTTCCAGGCCGATGGTGCGCTCGAGCATCAAATCCTGCAGGCGGCCGTCTTCGACCACGGCCACGCGGATTTCCCCGGCTCCTGCGTTGATCAGGACGTCCTTCTGCATTAGCGGGTGCTCAGGCAATAGCGACGCGACACGCTAACACGGATAGCCGCAACCCCGAAGGAGGGAGATTGTTTCGCGCAGCGGCAGCCCCACCACATTGGAATAAGAACCGCTGATGCGGCGAACGAAAATTTCGGCGCGGCCCTGCACGGCATAGCCGCCGGCCTTGCCCAGCCCTTCGCCGCAACGCACATAGGATTCGATATCGGCCGAGTCGAAGCGCTGGAACACTACGCGGGTCTCGACAATCCGTGTACGGAGTTTGCAGTCCGGCGCCAGCGCCGCGATGGCCGTCAGCACGCGATGGGCGCGGCCCGACAGGAGTTTCAGGCACTCGCGCACCTCGTCGTCCGCTGCCGCCTTGGGCAGGATGCGCCGGCCGCAGGCGACCACCGTGTCGGCGGCGAGAAAGATCGCCGGCGCGCCGCTCCAGGCGTCCGCCACGGCGCGCGCCTTGGCGGCGGCCAGGCGCGAGGCGTAGGGCCGAGGCTGCTCGTTCCTGTGGATGCTTTCGTCGATCGCGGCGGCGACCGTCGCGTCGGGCGTCAGGCCCGCCTGCGCCAGCAGGGCCTTGCGGCGCGGGCTCTCGCTCGCCAGAACGAGCAGAGGGGCGCTACTTGAAGCGATAGGTAATGCGCCCCTTGGTGAGGTCATAGGGCGTCATCTCCACCATGACCTTGTCGCCGGTCAGGACGCTGATGCGGTTCTTGCGCATTTTGCCCGCGGTGTGGGCGATGATCTCATGGCCGTTCTGCAGCATGACGCGGAACGTCGCATTGGGCAGGCGCTCGCTGACCGTGCCCTCGAATTCCAGCAGTTCTTCCTTCGCCATTCGTCCTCTAGATGGTTGGCTGGCCGGGGAAATGCCACCGAAAGCGGCCAAAAGCAAGGGTTTGGACGATAACCTCTCCCGCGCAGCGGGAGAGGACGGTTTGAGCGAAGCGAAAACCAGGTGAGGGGGAGTTTGCTGTGAGCTTGTCTGCAACGGACTTCCCCTCACCTGGCTCGCTTTGCTCGCCGTCCTCTCCCGCTCCGCGGGAGAGGATAAAACTCACGTATCCGCCGCCTGCTTCTCCGAGAACCGGTCCTTGATGCGCCTCAGGATGCCGTCGCGGGTGGCGCGATAGGCGTCGAGGCGCTGGTCTCGGGAGCCCTCGACGATGGTGGGGTCCAGCGTCGCCCAGTATTCGATTTCGACGGCCGAGGTGTGGGCGAGGTCGATGGCGCGGTGCTGGGCCTCGGGCGAGAGCGTGACGCAGAGATCGAACATGGTCGAATCCTCCATGTCCTCGAACGTCTTGGGATGGTACTTGCCGATTTCGATGCCGATCTCCTCCATCACCTCCACCGCCATGGGGTCGAGTTCTCCGGCGCGCACCCCGGCCGCGTCGATGTAAACGAACTTGCCGAACAGGTGCTTCATGATCGCCATCGCCATCACGCTGCGCACCGAATTCATGGTGCAGGCGAAGAGCACCGCGCCCGGCAGTTCCTCGCCATGAGGACCCCGCATGGCGCTAACCCTTCAGGTGCAGGACGCAGATCAGGGTGAAGATCCGGCGCGCGGTATCGTGGTCGAGCTCGACCTTGCCCTTGAGCCGCTCGCGCAGCAGCACCGAACCCTCGTCGTGCAGGCCGCGGCGGCCCATGTCGAGCGCCTCGATCTGCGACGGCGGGGCGTTGCGGATCGCCTTGTAGTAGCTCTCGCAGATCAGGAAATAATCCTTGATGACGCGCCGGAACGGCGTCAGCGACAGCATGACCTTGCCGTGCGCCGTGCCACTCTCGAGCTGGATGTCGAAGGTCAGCCGGTTCTCCTCGATGCCCAGCACCAGTCTGTAGGGACCGCCCTGCGAACCTTCGGGGCGAAAGCTGTTGCCTTCGAGCAGGTCGTAGATCGCGATGTCGCGCTCCTGCTCGATTTCGCGGGTCCGGCGCACGATGGAGCGCTCGTCCAGCGTGATGGCGGTCAGGCGAAAGGGATCGTCGTCCGCCATCCGTCAGCGGCCGAGATTGAGGCGCGCGGCGATCGAGCGGGCATGCGCCTCGAGCCCTTCGGCCTCGGCCAGCACGATGGCGTCCGGGCCGATCTTCGCGACGGCGGCGGCATCGCAGCTCAGCAGCGTCGTGCGCTTCAGAAAATCGAGCACGGAAAGACCCGAGGAGAAGCGCGCGGTGCGCGAGGTCGGCAGCACGTGGTTGGGTCCGGCGATATAATCGCCGATCGCCTCGGGCGTGTGGCGGCCCAGGAAGATCGCGCCGGCATGGCGCACGCGTTTTGCAAAAGCCTCCGGGTCGGCCGTGGCAATCTCCAAATGCTCCGGCGCGATGCGGTCGACCAGCACCACGGCGTCGTCCAGCGTGGCGACCAGGATGATGGCGCCGTAGTCCGTCCAGCTGGCGCGCGCGATTTTTTCACGGGGCAGGAGTTTCAGGGCCTGCTCGACAGCCGCCTCGACCTTGTCGGCGAAGGCCGCGTCGTCGGTGATGAGGATGCTCTGCGAGGAAGCGTCGTGCTCGGCCTGGGCGAGCAGGTCGGCGGCGATCCAGTCCGGATTGTTGGCGCCGTCCGCGACGACGAGAATTTCCGACGGCCCCGCCACCGAGTCGATACCGACCTTGCCGAACACTTCGCGCTTGGCGGCGGCGACATAGGCGTTGCCGGGGCCGACGATCTTGTCGGCGGGCGCGATGGTGGCGGTGCCATAGGCCAGCGCCGCCACGGCCTGGGCGCCGCCGACGCGGTAGATTTCGCTCACCCCTGCCCTTTTTGCCGCCGCCAGCACCAGCGGATTGATCGCCCCGCCGCTCGCCGGCGTGACCATGACGATGCGCGCGACGCCCGCGACGCGGGCCGGCACGGCGTTCATCAGGACGGAGCTCGGATAGGCCGCGGTGCCGCCGGGAACGTAGAGCCCGACGCTGTCGAGCGCCGTCCAGCGCCAGCCCAGCTTGACGCCCGCCGCATCGGTGAACCATTCGTCCTTCGGTATTTGCCGGCGGTGATAGGCCTCGATACGATTTGCCGCGACGGCCAGCGCATCCAGCATCGCTTTGGAACATTGCCCCTCGGCGCCGTCGATCTCCGCCTGCGTCAGGCGCAGCGTCGCCGCCGTGACGTTCGCGGAATCGAACTTGTTCGTCAGTTCGATCAGCGCCGCGTCGCCGCGCGCCCGCACATCGGCGACGATGCCGCGCACGACTTGTGCGACGTCTTCGTCTTCCGCGCGCTTGGCGTTCAGCAGCGCGTCGAAGGCGCCCGCGAAATCGCGCTCGCGCATGTCGAGACGGCGCGCCATGTTCAGGTTTCTTCGTGCGCGGGACGGCCGCGGGCGGCCCATACGCCGCTGATGTCCGAAAGGCCGGCGTCGATCACTTCGACTTCGAGCTTCAGCGCGCCGCCGCCGGCGAAGGTCAATTCCACCGTGCCGCCGGGATCTTCGCCGCCTTTTGGCGTGTAGCGGATGGCGAGCAGCGAAACCACGGCGTCCGGCGCGCCGCGCTTGAGCTTCTGCGACTTGACCGACAGCACGCCGTCGAAATGCAGGCCGGCGCGCACGCGCAAATCGCCGCGTTTCTTCTCGGTCTCCCATTGGAAGCGGTTGAACAGCGCCGCGAAGCGCCGTTTCTTCGGCAGATAGACGAGATCCTTCATTTGCGCGACCGCGTCCTGCAGCCGCGCGGAGATCACTTCCAGATCGGCGGCGTCTTCCGCCGCCAGAGTCAAACCGACATTCATGCCGACTGCCGCTCTATGTCCGCGCCGACGCCGGAGAGTTTCTCCTCCAGCCGTTCGAAGCCGCGGTCCAGATGATAGACGCGGTTGACGATCGTGTCGCCCTCGGCGACCAGGCCCGCCAGCACCAGGCTGACCGAGGCGCGCAGATCGGTCGCCATCACCTGCGCACCCTTGAGCCGCTCGACGCCGGTCACGGTCGCCATGTCGCCCTCGACCCGGATGTTGGCGCCCATGCGCGCCAGTTCCGGCACATGCATGAAGCGGTTCTCGAAGACGGTCTCGCGGATATGCGAGATGCCGCCGGACACCGCCATCAGCGCCATGAACTGCGCCTGCAGATCGGTCGGGAAGGCCGGGAACACGTCGGTCGTCACGTCGACGGAGGACGGGCGCACGCCGTTGCGATGCACGGCGATGCCGCGATTGGTCTCGCTGACCTCGGTGCCGATGTTGCGCAGCAGGGTGAAGAGCACGGTGTTGGTGTCGGCGCGCGCGCCGACCAGTTCGACCTCGCCGCCCGCCAGCGCCGTGGCGATGGCATAGGTGCCGGTCTCGATGCGGTCCGGCATGACCGAATAGTCGCAGCCGCTAAGCTTCTCGACGCCATCGATGGTGATTTCCGCGGTGCCCAGACCGGCGATCCTGGCGCCCATGGCGATCAGGAAACGCCCCAGGTCCACGGTCTCGGGCTCGCGCGCCGCGTTCTTCAGCACGGTGCGGCCGCCCGCGAGCGTCGCCGCCGTCATCAGCGTTTCAGTCGCGCCCACCGAGGCGCGCGGCACGGTGAAGACCGTGCCCTTCAGACCCTTGCCGGCATTGGCGATGACGTAGCCGTCCTCAAGATCGATCCGCGCGCCCATGGCTTCGAGGCCCTGGATGTGGAAATCGACCGGCCGCGCGCCGATGGCGCAGCCGCCGGGCAGCGAAATCTTGGCCTCGCCGTGGCGCGCCAGGAGCGGGCCCAGCACCTGAAAGCTGGCGCGCATCTTGCGCACGATGTCATAGGGCGCGAGCGCGGATTCAATCTTCGGAACGTGCAGGCGTATCGTGTCGCTGTGGCCCAGACCCGCGCCGCGACGGATGTTCAGGCTGACGCCGAACTGCATCAACAGGTCGGCCATCGCCTCGATGTCGGCGAGGCGCGGCATGTTGCGCAAGCTCACCGGCTGATCGGTCAGCAGCGACGCGGCCATCAGTTTCAGCGCCGAATTCTTGGCGCCGCCGATCGGAATCTCACCCTTGAGGCGGTTGCCGCCCCGTATCCGGATTCTGTCCATTTTCCCTCATCGCGGCCCAAAGCCGCCATCGGTGTCTGTTGTAGCGGGCCCGCGAACAGGCACGCAACGGCCCGGACGCTAATCCGGCTTTTGGGCGTTATTCGGGCCGTCCGGCGCGATGTCCAACGCGGCCGCGCGCTGCGCCTTGGTGTGGGCCCGGGCCTGCGCCTGCGCCGTCTTGCGGCGTTTGAGATTGGCGCGCAGGGCGGCGGCGAGGCGCTCCTGCCGGGTCTGGGGCTTGCGCGACATGGGCGGCACCCGCCTCTTTCCCTTTGGCCCAAGCTTGGGCTATAGCAGCCGTCCTTCGGGCGCTTTTGGCCCAAATACCACGGATGCCGGAGTAGCGTAGTGGTAGCGCAACCCCTTGGTAAGGGGTAGGTCGTGAGTTCGATTCTCACCTCCGGCACCATCCTACGCCGCGCAGCGGCGGAGGATGGTGTCCTCCGAAGCGCAAAGCGCGTAGGAGGACGGGCTCGACATCGCGCGGCTTCGGATGGCAGGCCATCCTTCGCTAAGCGAAGCCGGGCCGGTGACGGGTTCGCGCGGCTTCGCCTTGGCAAGCCACCACGTTTTTTTGAAAGGACGAACCCATGGCGCCGAGACCTCCGAACTACTCCCACGAACGCTCGCAGCGCGAGCGGGCACAGGCCGCCAAGGCGGACGCCAAGGCCGAGCGTCGGGCCGAGAAATCGGCGCGCAAGAAGGCCGCGCGCGGCGAAGGGCCCGACGGCGCCGTGCCGCCGGTCAAACCCGAAAACTGACGCGTGGGCTTGAGCGAAACTCCGGATCGCCCGTGAAACCTCTCCTGCAAGTCCTGCGCGGTGAGACGCTGAGCCGGCCGCCGATCTGGCTGATGCGGCAGGCGGGGCGCTATCTGCCGGAGTACCGCGCGCTTCGGGCCGATGCGAAGAACTTCATCGAACTGTGCATGACGCCGGAGTTGGCGATCGAAGTCACGCTGCAGCCGGTGCGCCGCTTCGGCATGGATGGCGCCATCCTGTTCGCCGACATCCTCCTGATACCCCATGCGCTGGGACAGTCCCTCGACTATGTCGCGGGCGAAGGGCCGCGCCTGGAGCCGATCCGCGACGCGGCCGGTCTCGCCAGGCTTTCCGACGCGCGTGCCGCCGAAGTCCTTGCGCCGGTGATGCAGACGGTGAAAGGCGTCCGCGCGGCCCTGCCCGACGACGTGACACTGATCGGTTTCGCCGGCGCGCCCTGGACCGTCGCGACCTACATGATCGAGGGCCGTGGCAAAACGGATTACGAGAATTGCCGCCGCATGATGTGGGGCGAGCCGAAGCTGTTCTCAGGCCTGATAGACAAGCTGGTCGATGCCACGTCATCCTACCTGATCGCCCAGGCCGATGCCGGCGCCGAGGCGCTCAAGCTGTTCGACAGCTGGGCCGGCGCGGTGCCGGCGCCCTTGTTCGACATGGCGGTGATCGCGCCGACCGCGCGCATCGTGAAGGCCGTCAAGGCGCGGCACCCGAACATTCCGATCATCGGCCTGCCGCGCGCCGCCGGATCGCATGTCGCGCGCTATGCGGCACAGACGGGAGTCGACGCCGTGGCGATCGATCACATGACCGATATCGCGGCCGCCGCCGCCACGCTGCCGGCGGGAATCGCGGTGCAGGGCAATATGGACCCCATGCTGCTGATGGTCGGGGGTGAGCCCATGGCGGCCGAGGCGCGCCGCATCGTGGAGGCGATGAAGGGCCGGCCGCACATCTTCAACCTCGGCCACGGCGTCTTGCAGCACACGCCGCCGGACCACGTCGCCCGGCTAGTGGATATCGTCAAAAACCGGTAGCGAGCGGTTGTATTCGCCGGGCAGGCGCGGCACCACCCGGCGATAGAGATGCCAGGTCGCATGACCCAGCACCGGCAGCACGACCACCAGCCCCAGGAACAGCGGCAAGGCGCCGAGCACCAGCGCGCCGGCGACGATCAGGCCCCACAGCGCCATCGGGCCCGGATTGGCGAGGACGGCGCGCACCGAAGTGCGGATCGCCGTGTCGAAGCCGACATCGCGGTCGAGCAGCAACGGGAACGAGACGATGCTGATCGCCATGGCGACCAGCGCGAACAGGAAGCCGGCGCCGATGCCGACCACGATCATCTCCTGCCCGCCCGGCGTGCGGAAGACGTCGTGCACAAACTGGCTGAGCGAGTCGATCGGCGCCGGTCCGAAGGTCGCGAGATAGATCTCCCAGGCCGCGAACAGCCACAGTCCGAACAGCGCGATCAGCAGCCCGCCGAGGATGGCGATGGCGCCGACCGCCGGCGCCTTGAAGACATCGAACGCGTTCGACCAGTTGGCCGGCACACCCATCTCGCGCAGCCGGCTCATCTCATAAAGTCCGATCGCCGCGAACGGCCCGAGCAGCGCGAAGCCCGATGCCAGCGGGAACAGCAGCGGCAAGAGGTCCATGCCGAAGATCACGCGCGACAGGACCAGCCCGACGGCGGCATAGACGATGCCGACGAACAGCACGTCGGTGCGGTAGGCTTCGAAGTCCTCGAAGCCCGCCCGAAGCGCGAAGCGCAAATCCGCGAAGGTGATCTTGCGCACCGCGGGCACGGGCGAATGGGCGGTATCCTGAAGATGCTGGATGGAGTGGCCGGCGGATTTGAGGACATGCGCCGCCTGCACCAGCTGCGCGCCGCTCCACTCGATCGGATTCCTGATAGTCATGGCGATCCTCCCGAACGTTGTTGTTCGAGGGTGTGAGATCGCGTGGCCTGGCGGCCGCCCCTGCCGTCGGTCACGGGAGATCCGCAACCTTCGATTGGGGGAGTGTATACCTGTTCGAAGGCGATGTGCCGTTCTTTTCCTCCCCCATTGTTATGGGGGAGGTGGCACGCCCACTTCGGGCGTGACGGAGGGGGCGGACGCTGGGCGCCGCTCCGCGGCGCTAGGCCCCCTCCGCCTCGCTTCGCTCGGCACCTCCCCCTTAACAAAGGGGGAGGAAAGGGCTCGGCGCCTACTCCGCCGCGATCGAGACCGTTCTGCCCTGGTCTTTGAAGTTGATCGCCTGCAGGTAGCGGATGCCTTCTTCGGCGATGTCGTCGCCGACCATGCGGGTGCCTTCGGCTGAAAGCTCGTCCATGTCGATATAGGCGCCGTAGAAGCCGCGGGTGCGGGCCGTGATCAGGCCGGCGTTGAGCAGCGTCTTGATGAGGACGCGGAAAACGTTGGTTTCGCCCTTGAAGCGGCGGGCCGGATCCTTGCCCTTGCGGCGCTCCATGATGTCGGCGATGACGCGCTCCGGATCGAGGCCGAACTGGCTGTAGATCACCTGCTGCTGCTGCGGCGAGCCGTTGTTGAAGAGCAGCGACTGGGCGCAATGCGCCGCCCAGTCCTCGACTAAATTGCGCTCGCTCTCGCTGAGCTTGGGAATCGTCTTGTCGGCCCAGATTTTTCCGAACTTGTGGTGGAAAGCCTCATCGGTCATCACCAGCTGGAACAGTTTCTTGGCCAAAGGATCGCGATTGTAGCGGTAGCCGTTGGCGAAGGCGCCCATCGCGAGCCCCTCGACCAGCATCTGCATGCCGATGATCTTCTTGTAGACGGCCGGGCTTTCGATGATCTCGATCAGAAGCGCCTTCAGCGCCGCGCCGCAGGGCACCGGGCGGCCCCAGCGCGCCTTGATGTATTTGGCGAAGGCGGTGACGTGGCGGGCCTCTTCGCGCGTCTGGTTGGCGGCATATTCCTGCGCGCCCTGGTCTTTCAGCACATGGCACAGCGACGCCGAAAGATTCAATGCGCCCTGCTCGCCATGCAGGATGGAGGAGAAATTCCACAGCTGCATGTAGTTGATGAAGCGGATTTTCTCCTTCGGGTCCGTCAGCTTCTCGGCGATGTAGGGAAGGCGCAGCAGCGGCTGCATCTCTTCGGGCATCAGCGCTTCGTTTTCCAGGTCGAACGGCGTGTCGAAGTCGATGTATTTCTTGTCCAGCGGATCCCAGAAATGGTCGTGGGTGGCGCTGATGATCTTGTCGAAGGCGGTCGAGCGCTGCTCGTAGCGGTCGAGCTCGATCATCGACTCGAAATCGTCGGGCGCCACGGCGCCGTACATCGCGTCCTTGGTGATGTTGTTGTCGGTCATGGCGTACTCCCAGTTCCCATTATCTTGCGCGTGATTTGGCCCGCGCTGCAATGAAATTCAGGCGACGATGAGCGGATCGGAGCCTGACAGAAAATGCTTGTGAAATCGTTCACCCATCAGGCGATAGCCGGCCGTATTGGGGTGCAGTTCGTCCGGCAGGTCGGCGCGGTCGGCGGGGCCGAACAGCGCCAAGCCCGACAGATAACGGATATTCGCGTCGCCAGCCTTCATTCGTGCCGCAACGACAGCTTCGAGCAATTCGCGCATGCGCACCAGCGAAAGACCGCCATTGGCACCGACGTCCTCGCGCGGCGGCGACCAGATGGGCGAGATCACCACGATCGGCGTCGTCACGTGCTTTTCGCGGATGATCGAGAGCATGGCATGGGCGGAGTCGAGAAAGGTGCGTTCTTTCAGGAGCCCCTCGCCATGCACATTGATGCCGAGCTTGAGCACGATGGCGTCGGCGCGTTGGTCGCGGATGATCCGCGCGGCCAGGCCGCTGAGCAGGCACGAGCCGCCCCAGCCCAGATTGATATGCGCCAAATCGCCCAGCGCCGCCGCAACCGCCGGCCAGGCGCCGGCGGCCGTCTCGGCTTCCATGCAATGGGTGATCGAGCTGCCGTGGAACAGGATGCGCCGGCGCGTATCCGGCCAGGGCGCGCAAGCGGCGCCGTCGTCGATCTCGAACGCGGCGATCGATACGGTGGCCGATTGCGGCAGCCACAGTTCGATGTGTTTGTCCCCGGCCGGAAGGTCTTCGAAATCGAGCGTCGCGCGCTCGTCGCCGACTAGGCCGCCGTCCAGCGCCAGGGCCGCGCCGCCATTCGCTGCACGCCGCTTGTGCGGCTTGCCGTCGATGAAGAGATCATAGGGCGCCGGCCGCGGCTCGCCATTGAAGGCGGCGACGCGCTGGTTCAGTTTCAGGTACAGCGCGCGCGCATTCGTCTTGAAGCGCAGGCGCACGCCGGACGGCGCCGAGGCGACCCAGCGCGTGAACGGATCGTAGAATAGCTGCTCGGTTGCCGGATAGCGGATCGGCTGGATGCTGCCCGGCCGCCGCCGCACGTCGACATGGCCTTCCAGCAAGCGCTCGACATCGGCAAGGGCGAGCGTCTGCACGGTTCAGGCCCGCTTCGGAATGACGACGCGCAGGTGCTCGTAGCCCTTCACGAAGGTCGAATAGTTGCGCTTGGGCTCGGCGACCTGCTCGATCACCGGGAAGCGCTTGAGGATTTCCTCCCAGATGATCTGCAGCTGCAGTTCCGCCAGGCGGTTGCCGACACAGCGATGGATGCCGAAACCGAAGGAGATGTGGCGGCGCGGGTTCTCGCGGTCGATGATGTAGTCGTTGGGCCGCTCGATGACCTCCTCGTCGCGGTTGCCCGAGACGTACCACATGACGACCTTGTCGCCCTTCCTGATCTGCTTGCCCTGGAATTCGACGTCGGACAGCGCCGTGCGCCGCATGTGCGCCAGCGGCGTCTGCCAGCGGATTGTCTCCGACACCATGGAGGGGATCAGTTCGGGATGCTCGCGCAGCTTGGCGTACTGATCCGGGTTCTGATTCAGCGCCACGACGCTGCCGGTGATGGTGTTGCGCGTCGTGTCGTTGCCGCCGACGGTGAGCAGCACGATATTGCCGAAATATTCGCGCGGCTCCATGTTCCGCGTCGCCGGATTGTGCGCCAGCATCGAGATCAGGTCGCCGCCGGGCTCGGTCGAATTCACCCGCTGATTCCATAGCTGCGTGAAATAGGCGTGGAATTCCTGCAATTCCAGCATCTTCTGCTCGAGCGTGTCGACGATGCCGAAGCCCGGCACGGCGGTCACGATGTCGGACCAGCGCGTCAGCTTGCGTCGCTCCTCGAACGGAAAATCGAACAGCGTCGCCAGCGTCATGGTGGTGAGTTCGATCGAGACCTTGTCGACCCAGTCGAACGTCTCGCCGATCGGGAGCGAGTCCAAAATCTTGCCGGCGCGCTCGCGGATGATGGGGCCCAGCACCTGCAAATTCGCCGGCGACACCACCGGCGTGACGATCTTGCGCTGGATGTCGTGCTTGGGCGGGTCCATAGCGATGAACATCGGCAAGGGATCGGTGTTGGCCGCGCCGCCGCCGATGGTGATGCCGCCATGGTTGAACGCGGAGGAGAACACCTGATGGTTGGTGTCGACCGCCATGATGTCGTTGTACTTGGTGATCGACCAATAGGGGCCGAACTCGCTCTCGGCGGTGTAGTGGACCGGGTCTTCTTTGCGCAGGCGCTCGAAATACGGCCACATCGTATCGGACTGGAACAGGATGCCCTGCGCGGGGTTGAGCTGTTCGAGCGGCAGAGCATAGGCCGCGTCGCGCGCCTCCTTCAGATTGCCCTTCACCGCGATGTTCATGGCTCCGCCACCTAGTTCTTCGCCGGGATGATGACCGGAAGCGTCTCGTAGCCCTTGACGAAGGACGAATGGGTGCGCGTCGGTTCGCGCACGACGCGGATCTCGGGGAAGCGCTTGAGGATCTCTTCCCAGATGATCTGCAGCTGCAGCTCCGCCACCCGGTTGCCGACGCAGCGGTGGATGCCGAAGCCGAAAGAGAGATGCTGGCGCGGCCGCTCGCGGTCGATGAGATAGGCGTTGGGGTTCGAGATGACGTCTTCGTCGCGGTTGCCCGAGACGTACCACATGACGACCTTGTCGTCCTTCTTGATCTGCTTGCCGCCGAGCTCGAAGTCCGACAGCGCGGTGCGGCGCATATGCGCCAGCGGCGTCTGCCAGCGGATGGTCTCCGACACCATAGAGGTGATGAGGCCCGGATTTGCGCGCAACTTGGCGTATTGCTCGGGATATTTGTTGAGGGCATAGACGCTGCCGCTGATCGTGTTGCGCGTGGTGTCGTTGCCGCCGATGATCAAGAGCACGACATGGCCCTGATATTCGCGCGGGTCCATGTTCCTGGTCGCCGGGCTGTGCGCCATCATCGAGATCATGTCGAAGCCGGTGTCGGCATTGACCCGCTTGTTCCACAGATCGTTGAAGGCACTGAAGCACTCGTCCGCCGCTTCCTTCTTGTGCGCCCAGCTCCTGGCCGGGCCGTGGCCCGGCGCGTTGGTGAACATGTCGGACCAGTAGGTCAGCTTGCGGCGATCCTCGAACGGAAAATCGAACAGCGTGGCGAGCGTCATCGCCGTCAATTCCTTGGAGACCTTGTCGACCCAGTCGAACTCCTGGCCGATCGGCAGCTGGTCGAGGATCAGTCCGGCGCGTTCGCGCACCTGCGGCGCCATGCGCGCCAGATTGTCGGGCGCCACCGCCGGCGTGACGCTCTTGCGCTTGGGCCCATGATCGGGCGGGTCCATCGAGATGAAGCCGCCGGCATTGCGGTCGCGCGGCCCGCGGATCTTCTCGTTCTCGACGATCGATTCCAGGGTCGAGAGCACGATGCCGTCGGCGGAGGAGAACACCGCATGGTTGGTGTCCACCGCCATGATGTCGTTCCACTTGGTCACCGACCAATAGGGGCCATAGGCGCTGTCGGCCGTGTAGTGAACCGGGTCCTCGCGGCGCAGGCGCTCGAAATACGGCCAGATCGTATCGTTCTGGAAGCGATCCGAATTGGCCGGATCGATGCGGCCCAGCGGCATGGCATAGGCCGCGTCGCGGGCTTCTTGCTGCTGGGCGTTGACCGCAATGTTCATGGCATAGGTTCCTCTAATGCTGGCTGGTCGGCATGCGGACGACCAGTCCATCGAGTTCTTGGGTCACCTTGATCTGGCAGGACAGGCGGCTGTTCGGCGCGATCTCGGGCGCGAAGTCGAGCATGGTTTCCTCCATGTCCGACTTCGGCGGAAGCTTGTCGCCGAACGCGGCGTCGACGAAGACATGGCAGGTGGCGCAGGCGCAGGCGCCGCCGCAATCGGCGTCGATGCCGGGGATGAGATTCTTCACCGCGCCTTCCATGACCGACCAGCCACTAGGGACCTCGACCTCATGTTCCTTGCCGTTGTGCTCGATGTATTTGATCTTGGGCATGTCGTTCCGTCTTGAAGGGGATGTGCAAACGGGCCGCCTCTGCCGAAGCGGCCCGGCTGTGGTTGATTATTCCGCGGCGATCCGGATCGCGGCGTCGTTGCTGCGGTCCTTGAAGTTGATCTCCTGCAGGTACTTGATGCCTTCCTCGGCGATGTCGTCGCCGACCATGCGGTCGCCCTCGGCCCGCAGCTCCTCCATGTCGACATAGGTCGCATAGAACGCCTTGGTGCGGTCGGTGATGAGACCGGACTTCACCAGGGTCTTGATGAGCACCCGGAAGATGTTGGTGGATTCCTTCATGCGCTCGCGCTGCGCGTTGTTGCTGCGCAGCTCAAGCAGGCCGGCCATGACCTTTTCCGGATCGAGGCCGAAGTCCTGATACATCTGGGCCTGCTGCTGCGGCGAGCCCAGGTTCATCATCAGCGACTGGAAGCAATGCGCCGCCCAATCCTCGACCACGTTGCGCTCTTCCGGCGACATTTTCGGGATCGTCTTGTCGGCCCAGATCTTGCCGAACTTGTGATGGAAGGCCTCGTCGGTCATCACCAGCTGGAACAGCTTCTTGGCGAGCGGGTCCTGATTGTACTTGTAGCCCGTCGCGAAGGCGCCCATGGCGAGGCCCTCGACCAGCATCTGCATGCCGATGAGCTTCTTGTAGACCTCCGGCGCGGCGATGATGTCGACCAGCAGCGCCTTCAGCACCGTGCCGCAGGGCCGTGGACGACCCCAGCGCGCCTTGACGTATTTGGCGAAGGCGGTGACGTGACGCGCTTCCTCGCGCGTCTGGTTGGCGGCGTATTCCTGCGCCCCCTGGTCTTTCAGAACGTGGCACAGCGAAGCCGACAGGTTCAGCGCGCCCTGCTCGCCGTGCAGGATGGAGGAGAACGTCCACAGCTGCATCTCGTTGGCGAATTTGATCTTCTGGCCGGTCTTCTCGAGATGCTCGCGGACGTACGGAATCTGGAGCTGGAAGATCTGGTCGTCCGGCATCATCTGCACGTTCTCGATGTCGAACGGCTCGTCGAAATCGATGTATTTCTTGTCCAGCGGATCCCAGAAATGATCGTGCGTCGCGCTGATGATCTTGTCGAAAGCGGTGGAGCGCTTTTCATAGCGGTCGAGCTCGATCATCGATTCGAAATCGTCCGGCGCGACCGCGTCGTACATCATGTCCTTGGTGATATTGCCGTCCGTCATGAAAGTTCTCCGGTCCGTCGTTGTCAGTTGTCCACGAGCGACTGCAACAGCGCCGCCGTGCGTTCGATGAAGACATCGCGCTCGTTGTCGGCCAGCGGTTCGTCGCGGATCAGCCGCTCGACCAGAAGCCCGATGAACACCGATGCGAAGAGGCGCGCCCGCGCCTCGGCATTGTCGCCGCCGATCCACTCGCGGATCGGGCCCATGAAGCGTTCCTGCACCGCGACGTTGAGCAGCGGCGCGGTGGTGGGATTGGTCGCGGCCTGGAGCAGGAACTGGAAGGCGTGCGTGCGCTCGACGTGCTGATGCGCGTGGCCGGCCATCATCCTGGCGATGTCGAGCGCGAAGCTCTGGCGGTCCCATTCCGCGGTCGTGTTGGGACCGATCGAATCCTTCAGCGCCGCCGCGAAGAGCCCTTCCTTGCCGCCGAAATAGCGGTTGATCAGCGCCGCGTCGGCGCCGGCATCGGCTGCGATGTCGCGCAGGAAGGCGCCGTCATAGCCGGACCTGGCGAAGTGCGCCTTGGCGGCCTCCAGGATAGCGGCGCGCGTGGCCTCGGCGTCGCGCTTGCGCGGCGCGGAACGTTCGGGAGCGAGGGCGGCGGCGGTTGTCATTCTGGGATGACAAGGTGCCGAAGGCCGGAACCGATGTCAACGGGGAATGACTTGTCAGTGGGTCGGTACGCCGTCCCGCCCGGCCGCCAGCGGCCGCACCCTGACATCCAACTGCCGCAGGAATTCCTCCCGCATCGTGAGCAGCGTGAGATGGCCCCCGCCCCGAAAGCGGACAAGCGCCTTTTGCGGCGCCTCGATCTTCGCGAAATACGCCGCCACCAGATCGGCCGGTGCGATGTCGTCGAGATCGCCTTGAAAGAAGAAGACCGGCGTCGCGAAGCTGGTTCCCAGCCGCTCGGCCTTGAACGCCGACGCCTCCGCAAAAAGGCGGCTACCCGAATAGAGCGCACCGGAGACATTGTCGTAGAGATCCATCAGCGAAATACCCGGCGCGAACAGCGCGGTCGGCGTGGATTTCATCAGATAATCGCGCTCACCCGGCGGCGCATACGCGGCGGCGAGCCGCCGCTCGGACATCATGGCGTCGGCATCCGCATAGGGCGCCGGTCCAAGCTGCTTCAGCGCGGCGACCGTGCGCGCGTCGCCGCCGCTTTGCGCCATTCGCAGCAGGCGCTCATAGCCGCGCCGCTCCGCTTCGGCGTTGTCGACGGCCTGACCGGTCCCGACATAGGCGGAAAACAAGTCGGGCCGCCGACGGATCATCTGCAAGCCGATCTGCGAGCCCCAGGAATGCCCCAACAGCACGATCTTCTTTTTGTGCAAACGGCGGCAGAGATATTCGGCGAGTTCGATCCCGTCCTGGACGATCTGTTCCTCCGATAGGTCCGGCGTCGCCTTGCCGTAGCGGCCGTAAGTCAGCCCGGCGCCGCGCTGATCCCATTGCACGACGGTGAAGTCGCGCTCCCACGGCACGAACCACAACTGCAGCGGGCTCATGGCCAGGCCTGGCCCGCCATGCAGGAGCAGGATCACCGGATTGGCCCTGTCGCGGCCGCGGATGCTGATCCATTGATCGATACCGCCGATGGCGACGAAGCCGGTCTGTTCGATTCCGTTCGGCGCGGCCATCGCCATCGCCAGGCCGTTCTCGCGCTGCCGCCAGGCGCGATAGCCCATGCCGATCGCCACGACGGCGAGGACGAGCGCCGCCAGACCGACAAGCATGCCGCGCAGCCAGTGGCCCATGGGGTATCGCCTTGACCTTGGTCCAAAAATATACAAGCGTATTAAATACACAAGTATATTTCGGGAGCGCAATGGTCAAGGCAGGACCGTCCCGCCGGGCTGGCGCGGTGAAGGGCGACAAGCGCAGCCGAACGCGCAGGCAATTGATCGACGCCGCCGCGCGCATGATCGCGGTGCACGGTTACGAGGCGACCACCCTGGAAGCCGTCGCCGCCAGCGTCGGCATGAGCCGTGGCGCGATCTACGGCAATTTCAAGGACCGCGACGACCTGTTCCTCGCGGTTATCGCGTTGCACTTCAAGCCGCTTGCTCCGCCTTTCCGGCGCGGGGCGACGTTCAAGGCGCAGATGCGCATCATCGGCAAAGCCGTTGCGGCTCTTGTCCATGCGCCGAAGTCGCGGCCGAGCCTCGCCGCGGAGTTTCAGCTTTATGCCGAGACCAATGAGCGCCTGCGCATCCAGCTCGCCAGGTTGACCGCCAAGGCGGTGCGCGTGCACGCCAACCGGTGGCTGGATTTTCTTCCGCGAGACGAACTGCCGCTGCCGCCGCGACAGTTCATCATTGTCGTGGACGCCCTGATCGACGGCCTTCTCTTCCAGCACTCGTTGACCCCGAAACTGGTCACGCGGCGGCTGATCGTGGGCGCGTTCGAAGCCCTCGCCTGAGCGCGTTATGGCGAGATGCCCAACGACGCCCGGTTGTTCAGCGCATCCCGGTCGAAGCCGGCGATCTTCTTATATTCCCCGGCGGTTGCCTCCAGCTCGGCCGTCGAGATGACCTCTTCGATCCGGCTGAAGCCCTCGGGCGCCCGTTCGTGGACGGTCTGCATCACCTGCTCCGGGCCGTTGGCGCGGTTGGCAAGGACCAACCTCGTGGTCGGCGGGCGGCGGCTCTCTTCGTAGTGGGCCAGCGCGGCATCGACCGACATGGTCGCCAGCGCCTGCGCCAGCACGCGCGCGTCGAGGATCGCCTGCGAGGCTCCGTTCGAGCCGATCGGATACATCGGATGCGCCGCATCGCCCAGCAGCGTGACGCGCCCGAAGGTCCAGCGCGGCACGGGATCGCGGTCGACCATGGGATATTCGAAGAGATGGCTGGCGCCGCGGATGAGCGCCGGCACGTCGAGCCAGCCGAAATGCCAGTCTTCAAACCGGGGAAGAAAGTCTTCGAGCCGCCCTGCCCGGTTCCAATCTTCGCGCCGCCAACCCTCGACGCCGTCGATGCTGAGTTCGGCGATCCAGTTGATCTGCGAGCGGCCGCGCGCCCGCGCCTCGGCGCTGATCGGATAGCAGACGAATTTCTGGTTCTGGTGCCCCGCCATCACCATGGTGCGGCCGCCGAGATAAGGCTCCGCCTCCGTCACGCCGCGCCACAGCACGCGCCGATTCCATTTCGGCGCGCCCTCGTCGGAATAGAATTGCGCGCGGATCGCCGAATGGATGCCGTCGGCGGCGATGATCACATCCGATTCGACCGTTTCGCCGGAGGCGAATGTCACGGATGCGTCGCCGACGCGCATGGCCGGCGTGCCCGCGTGCACGCAGCGTTCGCCCAGCCGCGCCTTGACCGCCTCCAGCAGGATCGTCTGCAGCGTGCCGCGATGGATGGAGAATTGCGGCCAGCGATAGCCGGCACCGCGCCCGCGCGGCTCGCGCCAGATCTCCTGGCCGAAGCGGTTGGCGTAGATCAGCGCCTCGGTCTCGATGGCGGCCGCCGCCAGCGCATCGGCGAGGCCGAGCTCCGTCAACTCGCGCACCGCATGCGGCAGCAGGTTGATGCCGACGCCGAGCGGCTTGATTTCGGACGCCGCCTCGAAGACATCACACGCAATGCCGGCGGCATGGAGACTGAGCGCAGTGCTCAACCCCCCTATTCCACTGCCGACGATTGCGACCCGCATCGTCAGATACCCGCTTCCGACAACTCGCGCTCCATCTCTTCGCGCATCTTGAATTTCTGCGGCTTGCCGGTGACGGTCATCGGCACGGCGTCGACGATGCGGACATGGCGCGGCACCTTGAAATGCGCGATGCGGTCCTTGCAGAAGGCGCGCACGTCGTCCTCGCTCAGCGCGTGGCCGGCGCGCACCCGCACCCAGGCGCAGACCTGCTCGCCGAATTTGCGGTCGGCGACGCCGAAGACATGCGCTTCCAGGATTCCCGGATGGGTGAAGAGATATTCCTCGACCTCGCGCGGATAGACGTTCTCGCCGCCGCGGATGATCATGTCCTTCAGACGGCCGACGATGCGCGTGTAGCCCTCGCCGTCCATCGTCCCCAGATCGCCCGAGTGCAGCCAGCCGGCCTTGTCGATGGTCTCCGCCGTGCGCCCCGGCTCGTCCCAATAGCCCTGCATCACCGAATAGCCGCGGCAGCAGATCTCGCCGGGCGTGCCGATGGGCACGACATTGCCGTCTTCGCCCACCAGCTTGATCTCCAGATGCGGGCCGGGGCGGCCGACCGTCTCGACCTGCTTGTCCAGCGGATCGTCCGCGGTCGTCTGGTGATTGACCGGGCTGGTCTCGGTCTGGCCGTAGGCGATCAGCACCTGCGTCATGTGCATCTCGCCCTGCACGCGTTTCATCACCTCGACCGGACAGGGCGCGCCCGCCATGATGCCGGTGCGCAGGCTCGAAAGATCGAATTCGTGGAAGCGCGGATGCTCCAATTCGGCGATGAACATCGTCGGCACGCCGTGCAGCGCGGTGCAGCGTTCGGCCTGCACCGCTTCCAGGGTCTTGACCGGATCGAAGCCGTCATTGGGATACACCGCCGCCGCGCCGTGGCTGACGCAGGCGAGATTGCCCATCACCATGCCGAAGCAGTGATAGAGCGGCACGGGAATGCACAGCCGGTCCACTTCCGTGAAGCGCATGCCTTCGGCGACGATGCGGCCGTTGTTGAGGATGTTGAAATGGCTGAGCGTGGCGCCCTTGGGCATGCCCGTCGTGCCGGAGGTGAACTGGATGTTGATGGCATCGTCCGGCGACAGCGTGCGCGCAATGTCCTTCAGTTGTGCCGTCTTGCCCTCGCCCATGGTGCAGATATCGGCAAAGCGAAGCAGCCCGCGCGGCGGCGTCTCGCCCATCGCGATAATGTGCCTCAGATGCGGCAGTTTTCCCGCGTCCAGCAGTTCGCGAACCATGCCAGCGTAATTGCTGGTCAGGTATTGCTGCGCCGTCACCAATGCGACGCAGCCCGACTTGTTGAGCGCGAATTCCAGCTCGTAGACGCGATAGGCGGGATTGATGCAGACCAGGATCGCGCCGATCTTCGCGGTGGCGAATTGCGTCAGGCACCATTCGAAACAGTTGGGCGCCCAGACGCCGACACGATCGCCCTTGGCGATGCCCAGCGCGAGCAGGCCGGCGGCGAAGCGGTCGACCTCGCGGCGATACGCGGCGTAGCTCCAGCGCACATCCTGATGCCGCACGATCAGCCCGTCGCGCCCGCCATGCGCCTCGGCGATGCGGTCGAAGCAGGCGCCGATCGTTTCATAGACCAGGGGTTTGTCGGAGGTGGCACTGAAATAGGAGTGCGTCAGCATCACACCGCTCCGAGCTTCTCCCTCGCCCCCACGAAGTGGGGGAGAGGGTTGGGGTGAGGGGGGGGCGCAGCCGGGCAAAGCATTCTCAATGGCATGGACGGTGGTGACCGCTGTTCAATCGCATCGTCTTGCATCAGCGCCCCCTCACCCTGCCCTCTCCCCCGCTGAAGCGGGGGCGAGGGTTCCCTGTTTTAGTACACGACCACGCTGCGGATGGATTTGCCTTCTTCCATCAGGTGAAAGGCATCGTTGATCTGGTCCAGGGTGAGGACGTGCGTGATCATCGGATCGATCTGAATCAGGCCTTTCATGTACCAGTCCACGATCTTCGGCGTGTCGGTGCGGCCGCGGGCGCCGCCGAAGGCGGTGCCGCGCCACACCCGGCCGGTCACCAGCTGGAAGGGCCGCGTCGCGATCTCGGCGCCAGACGGCGCCACGCCGATGATGATGCTCTCGCCCCAGCCGCGATGGCAGGCCTCCAGCGCCTGGCGCATCGCCGTGACGTTGCCGGTACAGTCGAACGTGTAGTCGGCGCCGCCGTCGGTCAGCGCCACCAGATGCGCGACGATGTCGCCTTCGATCTTCTTCGGATTGACAAAGTGAGTCATGCCGAAGCGCGCGCCCCACGCCTTCTTGTCGTCGTTGAGGTCGACGCCGACGATCATCTGCGCCCCGACCAGCTTGAGGCCCTGGATGACGTTGAGCCCGATGCCGCCGAGCCCGAAGACGATGGCGTTGGCGCCGGCCTTCACCTTCGCTGTGTTGATCACCGCGCCGACGCCGGTGGTGACGCCGCAGCCGCAATAGCAGGCCTTGTCGAACGGCGCGTCGTCGCGGATTTTCGCCACCGCGATTTCCGGCAGCACGGTGTAGTTCGAGAAGGTCGAGCAGCCCATGTAGTGATGGATGGTCTTGCTGCGATAGGAGAACCGCGAGGTGCCGTCCGGCATCAGGCCCTTGCCCTGCGTGGCGCGGATCGCGGTGCACAGATTCGTCTTGCCCGACAGGCACGATTTACATTGCCGGCATTCGGGCGTGTAGAGCGGGATGACATGATCTCCGGGTTTCACGCTGGTGACGCCGGCGCCGACCTCGCGCACGATGCCCGCGCCTTCATGGCCCAGGATCGAGGGAAACAACCCCTCCGAGTCCAGACCCGACAGCGTGTAGGCGTCGGTATGGCAGATGCCGGTCGCCTTGATCTCGACCAGCACCTCGCCGGGTTTGGGTCCCTCGAGATCGAGTTCGACGATTTCGAGCTTCTTCTTCGCCTCGAAGGCGACGGCGGCACGGCTTTTCATTTGATCTCCGTCATTCCCTCTGATCTAGCCTCTTCTGCATATTTCGCAACCTTCCCGTCTCGATGAAATTGCTTGCAGCTTCAAGCACTTTTACAATCGCGTGAAACAGAAAACCGAATGGCAGGCCGTCGAACATAGAAAAATCGACACTGAACGACATTCCCCCAATGGTGATGATCGTGTCTCCACGCTGGCGCGCACGAATTCGACGCCTCAGTTGCTCGACCTCCTCACTTACCCCGCTATCGCGGTCTTTTTCGCCAATGAGCGATCTTTCACGATCGAGAGAATCCAACTCCTCTACAATCCGTCGCGCATCAGCTTCAAGATTTTGAATGCGATCTTCTATCGCCAAGCGTCTGCTTTCAAATTGAATAACATCCGCCAATCTCGAATGCTCTAGGGCCAGCGCTCGAATTTTCTCTTCGTAGCTTTGCGCCTCAGAAACGAGCTTTTCGATGTCCGGCACCTTAGCCAGACGCTGTATTACATCAGTGTCCGAGCCGCGAACCGCGAACCCTAGCAGCGAGAGACCAAGTGGCGCGGCAAAAGCCGCGGCAATACCAAACCAAGCAACAAACCAGCTATCCTTGCTCGAGAGCCAACCGAGATACACCACGCCAGAAATCAGAATGAGCGCGAACAATAGCGCGGCAGATCGCTTGAACATTACCCCTCCTATCACACTGCCTCGAACGACAGGTTTTAGATTGGCGTCTTTCCATTTCTACGTTCCGGGTCTTCCGTTGACGATCGAGACGCGCTGGCCGTAGCGCGAATAGGGGTAGTAGTCCCACACCGCGTGGTGCTGCGTGCACCAATTGTCCCAGAACACCAGCGTGTTCGGCGTCCAGCGCACGCGGCACTGGAATTCGACATGCGTTTCGATGTGGCGCCACAGCATCTCCAGCACCGCGGCGCTCTCCTTGGCGTCGAGCTCGTTGATGCGCGTGACGAAGCCGCGGTTGACGTAGAGCGATTTCTTGCCGTTCCACGGCACGGTGATAACGACCGGATGCGTCGTCTTGGGCCAGCCGCCCGCCGGCGGCGCGGCGCCATAGCCGCCGGTATAGGGCTTGGCACCATCATGCACCGCGCTCAGCTTGCCGACGAATTCTTTCATCGTCTCCGACAGCGCTTCATAGGCGCGCACCGCCGAGGCGTACATCGTGTCGCCGCCGCCGATCTCCGGCGTTTTGGTAATGTACAGCATCGAGCCCATCGGCGGTTCGACATCGCAGGTCACGTCGGTGTGCCATTCCTCGCCGGCGACGAAGCGCGAGTTCTGGTCGGACTTCACGATCAGGATTTCCGGATCGAACGCGTTGCCGCCGCCACCCTTGGCGTGTTCGGGAATGATGTTCTTGGCGTGATAGGGATGGACATGCAGCGTGCCGAACAGGCGCGCGAAGCGCTTGTGGTCTTCGTTGCTTAAGTGCTGATCGCGGAAGAGGATGACGTGATAGGCCTCGTGCGCGGCGCGGATCTCGGCGATCTGTTCGGCCGGCAGGGGCCTGGACAAATCCACGCCGCCGATTTCCGCCCCGATCACCGGGGTCAGGGGATCGATGGTGATGGTCCTGGGCGCAAGCTGCGGTCCAGCCGCCTGGATCTTGCGCGTCGCTCGTGTTGCCATGGCCGCCTCCTGCCCCTTGTTCCAAGCGTGGCATATCGCGGCGGCCAAGAAAACGCAGGGCGCACCGCCGCCCTAAGATAATGTCATGTTGCCAAAGCGGAACTGGCGCGTTTAACCCCCATCGCCCTGAGGATATCGCCATGCATTTGGATATTATCATGATCCAGCCGCTGATCGCGCTGATCTTCGGCATTCTCATCCTGCTGCTGCCGCGAATTCTCAACTATCTGGTGGCGATTTACCTCATTCTGGTGGGCGTTGTCGGGCTGTTCCCGCATGTCTTCGACCGCCTGTTCCACTAACCGCCGCAACCAATCCCCCGGCCGGCCGTTTCCTCTCGACGCGAAGCAGGCGCGTTTTGGCGCGCCTGCAACGAATGGAGGATTCCATGACAGCCGCGAAGAAACTGACGCCCGAAGAGCATAAGAAACAGGACGACAAGATCGACCGGCAGATGAAGGATTCGTTTCCCGCGAGCGATCCGCCGTCCTTCTCCGGCGGCAAGCACATCATCGGCGCGCCGCAGCAGCGCGAAAGCGACTCGCCGACCGCGGACACCCATGCCGTCAAGGAAGCCGAGAAAAAAGTGAAGTCCGGCGACGCCAAGGTGCCACACACCTACTGATTCAATCTGCAACGGGTTAAGCGAAACCCTCGTCTTGCAGCGCAAGACGAGGGCTTTCGCATGAGTCAAAATTGCCCAAAGCAAAAACCCACTTGACTCGCGCCATTAAATCTACATTGTATGACAAATGTCCGAAGCATATTCTTTGGGTCAGTTCGAACAGCTCGTCCTCACGGCGATCCTGACGCTGCGCGACAACGCCTATGGCGTCACGATCCATGCCAAGGTGGAGGACTTGTCGCGGCCCAGGAAGGCGGCGCTGGGCGCCGTCTACGCCACGCTCGACCGGCTCGAGGACAAAGGGCTGATCGCGTCCTGGCTGTCCGATCCGACGCCGGAACGCGGCGGACGCGCCAAGCGCTACTATCGCCTCGAGAAAGCCGGCGTCCGGGCGCTGCGTGACTCGGCACGCACCGCGAGGCGCATCATCGATATCGTCGAAAGCTGGGGAGACGGCGAATGGAATTTCGCAAGCCGCCCGCGCTGATCGACTGGCTGGTCACAACGCTCATCCCGCCCGCCCAGCGCGAAGCGGTGATCGGCGATCTGTGGGAACGCTATTCATCGCCCATGCAATTCTTGTCGGAGGGAGTTCAGATCATGCCTTATGCCGTCGCCAGCCAGATCCGCCGCGCCTCGAGCTTCGCCGTCCTGGCGCTGCAAGGCTTCGCCTTGTTCGCCTGTCTCGGCGGTTTCATTCCTGACCTCGCGGGCGCCGCCGTACCGCATTGGGCGCGCGCCGCGGTGCCGACCGCCGCCGCGCTTCTGGGACTGCTCCTGCTCGGCGCCTATCGTACGCCGTCGCAGCGTCCGCTCTCGAGCGGCGCGCTGGATGCGATCGCCGCGGCCGTCGCCGTGATCCTGGCCGAAGCGGCCGTGGCGGGTTTGGCGGCCGAGCAACTGATCGGTCCGGGCTGGCTCTTCCTGCAGCAGGGCATCGTCATGGGCCTCACCGCCCTGCCCGTCCTTCTCATCCTGAGAGTCGCGTCGGGCATCGACGCGCAATCGCGCCTCGCCGAGGGCGGCGTCTCCGATCTCGCGGACGACTACACCAGGTTCGAGCGCGGCGTGCGCTGGCGCAACCTCGCGGAGATCTCCGCCTGTCTCGCCATCATCCTGGTCTCGGTGTCATTCCTGCTGCGCTACAATCCGCCCATCGCGCCGATCGCCTGGGCGACGCAAGCCGTGTTCGCCGCGCTCACGCTCTATCTGGCGATCCGCGGCTGGGCGCGTCCGCTGCCATCGGGAACCGGGCAGTTGCGCGCGCAGTATCAGGGCGAGCTGGCACGCCAGCATCGCCTGCGCCGCGTCATGTGGTGGTGGTGGTTCGCGCCGCTGTTCGCCGGCCTCGGTTTGAACCTGATCGCGCCCGGCATTTCGCAGAACCAGCCGCTGCGCATCGCGCTCGGCGCCATCGCGGCACTGGCCCTCGCCTACTGCATCGCCAAACTGGTCAGCGACCGCGGCCGCAGAGTGAAGCAGGAGATCGGCGCGCTGGAAACGATGGGCTGAGTTCGAACAGCGAAGGTGGCTACTCAGCTGCCTTCGCTGCTTTCTTCCCCCGCGCAATCCGCTCCACGGCCATCCGATCCGCGATGGCGTTGGTCGGTTCGCCGTCCTTGGCGGCGCGCGCGAAGATCGCGCTCAGCGTGTCGGCGATGCCGAGAACGCGGCGCTCGACTTCGGCGTCGCTCCAATTCTCGATCTGGGCGGCGACGCGGATGATGCCGCCACCGTTGATGACGTAGTCGGGCGCGTAGAGGATGCCCAAATCGCGCAGCATCGCGCCGTGCGGATCGCGCGCCAGCTGGTTGTTGGCACCGCCGGCGATGACGCGCGCATGCAGGCGCGGGATGCTCTGATCGTCGAGGATCGCGCCGAGTGCGTTGGGCGACAGCACATCGCATTCGCAGGTCACGATCTGGTCCGGCGTCACGGCCAGCGCGCCGAGCTTGTCCACCGCTTCGCTCACATGCGCCTGGTTGGTATCGGCGACGATCAGCTTGGCGCCTTCGGCATGCAGCCGCGTCGCCAGCCCCATGCCGACTTTGCCCAGGCCCTGGATCGCGACGCGCAGGCCCTTGGTGGTGTCGGCGCCGAGGCGGTGCTTCACCGCCGCCTTCAGCCCCACGAAGACGCCGAGCGCCGTCGCGGGCCCGCTGTTGCCGCCGGCCTTGCCCGGTTGGTCGTAGCCGGCGATGAACTTGGTGCCGCGCGCGATCACCGGCATGTCGGGCGGCAGGATGCCGACGTCCATGGCGGTGACATAGCGCCCGCCCAGCGTGTTGATCGCCTCCGCATAGGCGGCGAACTTGGCGTCGGACTTGTCTGTCGCCGGATCGCCGATGATGACCGCCTTGCCGCCGCCCAGCGGCAGATCGGCGATGGCATTCTTGTAGGACATGCCGCGCGACAGGCGCAGCGCATCGGTCAGCGCGGCGTCGCCGCTCGCATAGGGATACATCCGCGTGCCGCCGCAGGCGGGGCCAAGCGCGGTCGAATGGATCGCGATGATGGCTCTGAGGCCGGTCTTGGCGTCGTCAAAGAAGGCGACGGCCTCGTGATGGTCGAAGTCCGGTGAATCGAAGGCGTTCATGTGCCGACTCTGTGCGAAAGTTGCCGGACCATAGCGTTTGCCTGCCGCAATTGGCTTGCCTTTTGCGCGGCTGGCCCGCAACACAGATGCGCCGGGAGCGCGCACCTCGCAACGAATTCATGGTTCGCGCCGGCGCTTTACAGGCCGTGTTCGACGTTCTCTAGTCCCGCCATGCCGAGCCTCGACGCCCTTCGAACCCAGCATCCCGAGATCCGCGCCGATTTCACCATCGACCAGCATTGGGAGCGCTACGGCGCGGCCCAGCACGGCGTCTGGAAGACCTTGTTCGAGCGCCAGGCCAAGATCTTGCCCGGCCGCGCCTGCGCCGAGTTCCTGGACGGTCTTGCCAAGCTAAAGCTCGTATCCGATCGGATTCCCGACCTGGAGCGCATGTCGGACGGATTGGAAAAGCTGACCGGCTGGCGCGTCGTCACCGTGCCGTCGCTGGTGCCGGACGAGATCTTCTTCGACCATCTCGCCAATCGCCGCTTTCCGGCCGGCCAGTTCATCCGCGACGCCAAGCAGTTCGACTACATCGAAGAGCCGGACATCTTCCACGACGTCTTCGGCCATGTGCCGATGCTGGCGCATCCCGTCTTCGCCGACTACATGCAGGCCTATGGCAAGGGCGGCGTACGCGCGCTGAC
Source organism: Rhizomicrobium sp. (assembly GCA_036512455.1). Taxonomy (GTDB): domain Bacteria; phylum Pseudomonadota; class Alphaproteobacteria; order Micropepsales; family Micropepsaceae; genus Rhizomicrobium. The sequence continues at coordinate 99,769 of DATCAT010000014.1, read as the reverse complement.
CCAGTTCCACGCGCTCAAGAACCTGGCGCGGCTCTACTGGTACACGGTGGAATTCGGCCTGATCGAAGGGCCTGAGGGCCTGCGCATCTACGGTTCGGGCATCGTCTCCAGCCGGGGCGAGTCGATCTACGCCGTCGAGAGCCCTTCGCCCAACCGCATCGGCTTCGATCTGGAGCGCGTCATGCGCACCGACTACCGCATCGACGATTTCCAGGAGAGCTATTTCGTTATTCGGTCGTTCGACGAATTGTTCGCCGAGACCTACAAGGACTTCGCCGCGCTGTACGCCAAACTGCAGAGCGGCCCGGCCTACAAGCCCGGCGACATCCTCGCCACCGACCACCTCCACACCAAAGGCACCCACACCTATGTCGGCGGCAGTCACGCGGCGTAAACGGGCTCGCGCCAAGTTTTTCAAAGCACTATATGGATAGCGCCGCGCCTTTTCGGCGCAAACCAAGGCGTTTTCCCCTTCCTTATCCAGGCCTCCAGAACCGCGCGCATAATGCGCGGTCCAGCCCGGAGGAAAACATGCGCGCAGGCCAAAGCCATCGTTCGACCAGGACCCGCCCATGCGGCAGGGGGGAGGGGTCGGCGAAAAGTCGAAAACGAATAAGCCATGGCAATGGTTGAAGAAACCGTCCCGCCGAAGCGCCGCCGTGGTGGACAGCCCAGCAATGCCAACGCGCGCAAGACCGGCCGCCACAGCGCCTTCATGCGCCAGATGCGGGCGCGCATCTGGGCCTGGCGCAAGGAGAACGCCAAAGTCCTGGCGCTGGCGCGGATGGAGTTGCGCTTGCGCGCGGCTTTGGCCGGGATCGCGCGCGGCTCAGCGTTATGCGTTGGGCAGATCCAAGAACAACGGATCAAAATACGGTATTGTCGCGATCGAGCGCTTGACGGCGAGAGTCGCGGCGGTGTCCTTTCCAATCGAACCCGAGGTATTTCCGATGCGTATGGTTTGTCTGGCCTTGCTTGCCGTGTTCGCCGTCGCGCCGGCAGCTGCCGCGGACGTACCGGCGGCGCAAGCCGCCGCCCATGCCGGTCAGACCGCGACCGTGATCGGCGTGCTCAGCAACGTTCATACCGACGCCAAGCAGATGACGTTTCTGGATATCGGCGGCGTCTATCCCGACAATGCATTCTCCGCGGTCATGTTCCCGAAGAGCGGTCAGCCGGCGCCAAACTTCTTGCCGCTGGTCGGAAAGACCGTGGCCGTCACAGGCGCGATCAAGATCTACAAGGGCAAACCCGAGATCGTGCTCACTTCGCCCGATCAGGTGAAGGTCGCGCACTAAAGCGCAATCCGGAAAAGTGGAAGCCGGTTTTCCGTCAGATTGCGCGCCAATCAAAGAATCTAGAGCCGCATTCCGATTCAAATAACTTGAATGCGGCTCTAGCCCAAGACGGGCAGCGGCGCCTGCGGCACGGTCTTCCAGAATTCCGGATCGTGGCCGAAGAAGATGCGGGCGCCATCGGCCTGCAGCCGGCGCAGCAGGTTCAAGCTCTCCAGCATCTGGTCGCGATTGTAGACCGACGTCGGCAGATGCAGCGTGTCGAGGGTCTGCTTGAGATAGCAGCAGTCGGCCGCCAGCACGATCTCGCCGCCGTCCAGCTTCAGCCGCAGCGACTGGTGGCCGGGCGTGTGGCCGGGCGTCGGGAACACCACGACGCTGCCGTCGCCGAACAGATCGAGTTCGCCGTCGAGCTCGCGAACGCTCGTCATGTGGTCGAAGTCGTCGGGATGATAGATGCCCGCCGCCTGCGTGTTAGCGCGCTGCGCGGCCCGCCACTCCTTGGCATGCACGATCAACGTCGATTTGGAGAAATGCGCGTTGCCGCCGCAATGATCGTAGTGCAGATGCGAGTTGACGACGTAGCGGATGTCGGCGGGGACGATGCCGAGGCGCGCGAGCTGCGAGGCGATGTCGCTACCTTGTGGAAAATCGATCTCCCAGGCATCCGCCGTCGGGCCGAGCAGGCGGGCCTTCTCCTGCCGGATCGCAACATTGAGGCCGGTGTCGAACAGGACTTTGCCTTGGCTGTGGACGATCAGATAGGCCGGCACCGGCACGGTGAACTTGCCGCTTTCGCCGCTGAGGAAACCCGAGCGCGCGCCGGTGACGTGACCGCAGGTGAAGGCGAAGAGCTGCATCTACGGCTCCAGCGCGGCGAGGACTTCGCCTTCGGTCAGGATCTGCGGCAGCACGCGCGGCTCGGCGGCGCCTGGCGCATAATAGAGATAGAGCGGTACGCCGGAACGGCCATGCGCGGCGAGCAGCGCGGTGATCTCAGGGTCGCGGCGCGTCCAGTCGGCGACAACATAGGCGACATGCCGTTGCGCGAAGGCGTCCTTCACCCGCGCACCCGACAGCGCCGCTTCGTCGTTGACCAGGCAGGTGATGCACCAGGCGGCGGTCGCGTTGACGAAGATCGCCCGATTGTCGGCGCGCAGCGCGGCGAGGCGCGCGGCGGAATAAGGTTCGGACGCAATGCCGGTGACGTTCACGGCGCTCGTCTGCGCCGGCGCGGACTTCAGAAAAGCCAGGCACGACAGCGCCGCCAGGATCGCGATCAGCGTGACGAGCGCGCCGATGCCGCGGCCGCGCGGGCCGTACGTCCGGCTGATGCCCCAGATCCAGCCGCCGAAACCGGTCGCCACCATCGCCGCCAGAACGGACGCGACGGCATTGGCGCCCGCCTGCTGCGCCAGAACCCAGACCAGCCAGGCGGCGGTGCCGTACATCGCGAAGGCGAGCGCCTGCTTGAAGCGGATCATCCAGGCGCCCGGCTTGGGCAGCGCGCGCAGCAGCAGCGGCGAGATGCCTATCGCCACGAACGGCGCCGCGAAGCCGAGCCCGAGCGCGAGGAAGATGCCGAGCGCGAGGATCGCCGGCTGCGTCAGCGCATAGCCCAGCGCCGCCGCCATGAAGGGCGCGGTGCAGGGCGCGGCGACCGCCACGGCGAGGATGCCGGTGAAGAACGAACCGGCTTCGCCGCCGCGCCGGGTCAGGCCATCGCCGCCGCCGAAGCCGGCGACTTCGAACACGCCGGAGAGATTGAGCCCGACACCGAACATCAGAATCGCGAAACCTGCGACGATGATGGGTTCCTGCAACTGGAAGCCCCAGCCGATCGCCTGGCCGCTGGCGCGCAAGGCGATGAGCAAAGCGCCGAGCCCGACGAAGCTGAGGACCGCGCCCATGCCATAGGCGAAGCTCTCGCGCACCGCTTCGCGGCGGTCACGGCCGGCCTGCGACGAGAGCGCGAAGGCCTTGATCGCCAGCACCGGCAGGACGCAGGGCATCAGGTTCAGGATCAGGCCGCCGGCGAAGGCCAGCAGCAGCGCCAGCGCGAAGCCGATGCCGCTTTCGCCTCCCGCGAAGGCGGCTTCCGGCACCGGCCCCGGCAGCGCCTTGATCCGCAGCGCCTGCGCCGATCCGTCGGACGACGACAGCACCAGGATGCCTTCGAGCGCGCCGCCTGTTTTCACGAGACGCTTGCCGGGCGTCAGGCGCAGCACCAGCCCGTCGCTCGCGAAACCCATGACCTGCGGCGCGGGGCCGTTGATCATGCCGTCGCTCAAGGGAAAGAAATCGGCGCTCAGCGGATGCGCGTCGACCAGCGGCTTCGCGGCGACGAAGAGATCGAGCGCGTCGCCGAGGCGGTAGCGCGCCGCCCAGGGCGACGGCGCCGGCAAGCGCGCGCGGGTCGCGGCGAAGTCGGCGCTCCTGTTCGCTGCCGACGGCGCGCCGATCTTCAGCGGCAAGGTCAGCGTCGCCTCTTCCGGGATGCAGACCTCCTTGCAGACCAGCCAACCGACCGCGGCTTTCAGGAGCACGGTATCGCCGGGCCTGGCGTCGGCCGGCGCGGTGAGGTTGCTCAGCAGCCAGACCTTGCCTTCGTAGCCGAAATCCATGAACGGACCGACCGGCAGTCGGATCGGATAGGGCCATTGCAGCGCGCCGGCTTTCCAGCCCGCGGGCAGCGTCCAGGCCAGCGTCGTCGGCTGCCCGACATCGCCGGGATTGCTCCAATAGGTGTGCCAGCCCGGCCGGATGACCTGCTCGAAGGCGATCGTCACCGTGCCGCCGGGCGCCACGGCGTCGTGCTCGGCGATCAGGCGCGCGTGCACCTTGGGCGCGTCGTCCATCTGCGCCATCGCGGGTGTCGCAGCGGCAAGAAGCAGCAGGAATGCGGCGAACCATTTCATGCTTCTGGCTATAGCGTTCACAGCCGTTTCCCGCCAGCGCCCTCGCCTATCCGTGATCGCGGTTATATAGGCCGTATGCGAGAGCATGAGGCCCCTGTAATGTCACTGCCCGTTATTGGAGAACGACCATGCGCAACGCCAACCGGCAATGGATCCTGAAGAAACGTCCCGTCGGCGACATCGCGCCCGGCGATCTGGAGCTGGTCGAGCAGCCGATTCCGGTTCCCGGGCCGAACCAGATTCTGGTCCGCACCTTGTACCTGTCGCTCGATCCCACCAACCGCATCTGGATGAGCGACATGGACCAGTACATGCCGCCGGTGAACATCGGCGACGTGATGCGCGGCGGCACGCTGGGCGTGGTCGAGCAGTCCAACAATCCCGACTACAAGGCAGGCGACATCGTCAACGCCTTCGCCGGCTGGCAGGAATATTCCGTCGTCGACGGCGCACAGAAGATGGCGAAGGGTCCGGTGCCGCTGCCCGCTTACATGAGCGTGCTGGGCGCGACCGGCGCGACGGCGTATTTCGGCCTGCTCGATCTGGGCAAGCCGCAGCCGGGCGAGACCGTCGTGGTGTCGGCGGCAGCGGGCGCGGTCGGCTCGATCGTCGGGCAGATCGCCAAGCTCAAGGGCTGCCGCGTCGTGGGCCTGGCGGGCAGCGACGAGAAGTGCCGCCATCTCGTCAAGGATTTCGGCTTTGACGCCTGCATCAACTACAAGAAGGAGGACATCCGCGCGGCGCTCAAGCGCGAATGCCCGAATGGCATCGACGTCGACTTCGAGAATGCCGGCGGCGAGATCCTGGAAGCCATCCTGGAGCAGATCAACCTCAAGGCGCGCATCGTGCTGTGCGGCATGATCAGCCAGTACAACGCCGAAACACCGCCGCCCGGTCCGCCGCTCACCAACATCCTGATGAAGCGGGCGCGGATCGAGGGCTTCATCATCATCGACTATTTCCCGCGCTTCGCGGAGTTCGCCGCCGACATGGGAAAATGGGTCGCGGAAGGCAAGGTCAAATACGACACCACCGTCGTCAAGGGGATCGAGAACTCGCTGAGCGCGCTGAACATGCTGTTCACCGGCGGCAATACCGGCAAGCTTCTGGTGCAGGTGTCCGAGGAGAATTAGTTGCGCATCACCGGCGGACAGTTTCGCGGCCGGGCGCTGGCCGAGCCGCCGGACAATCGGGTGCGGCCGACATCGGACAAGGTGCGCCAGGCGATCTTCAACATCCTGGCGCACAACGACTTCGGCTTCGAACTTGCTGGCGCCAAGGTGATCGACGTGTTCGCCGGCACCGGCGCGCTCGGGCTCGAGGCGCTGAGCCGCGGCGCGGGCTTCGCGCTGTTCGTCGACGACAACGCCGAGAGCCGTGCGCTGATCCGCCGGAACGTCGAGGCGTTGAACCTCACCGGCGTCAGCAAGATCTGGCGGCGCGACGCGGCGGACATGGGCCCTTTGGGCGCCGGCGCGGGCGGACCGTTCAACCTCGTCTTTCTCGACGCGCCCTATCGCAAAGGCCTGACGGAGCGCGCCCTGGCGAGCCTCGCGGCCGGCTTCTGGCTCGCGCCGGGCGCGCTGGCGGTCGCGGAGACCGCAGCCGATGAAACGGCCGCGACTCCGGACGGCTTCACGCTGCTCGACACCAGATCCTATGGCGAGACGGCGCTCTATATCTTCGCCTCCTCCGCTTGAGTGAGAGTCGTGTCGACGGCTTCGGAAGCATGCGCCGCGTAGTAGCGCCGGAGCAGGACGAACACGACCGCCGCGCCCAGCGCGGCGGTCGCGACCGCCCAGGCGATGTCGAAGCCGAACCAGGTGATCGCCGCCGCGACGACGAGGCCGGACGTGATGCCGACATCCCAGCCGCCCTCGGCCGCGATGTGGTAGCGCAGCACGCAAGGCGAGCGCTTGGCGTTGTTGTACACCGCCGTCATCAGCGTCGGGATGTAGATGCAGCTGACGAAGGCGCCCAGCGCGTTGGCCACCACCGCCAGCGCCGGACTGCGCAACGACGCGGCGCGCAGGGCGATCACGAACAGGATCGTGCCGATGGCGAGCCAGACCGCGCGGGCGCCCTTGCCCGCGTCGATCAGGCGTCCGAGCAGGAGTCCCGCCAGCGAACCGACCAATGCCGCGACCGCCAGCGCGCCGCCATAGGCGAGGTAGCTGCGGCTCAGCGCGATGAACAAGGCGATCTGCCAGACGATGAAATAGCCCGACGCGATCCAGCCGTCGGCGACGAACAGCAGCACGCCGGACAGCGCGACCCGGAACGCGCCCGGCGCGGACGGCGCGACGGGCACATCGGGCGTCCACAGCAAAGGCAGCGCCGAGACGACCTGGACGATGGCCGTCGTCCAGAACGCGACGGCGGGGCCGAAGCGCACCAGCAGGAAGCCCGCCGCGAGCGGACTGACGATGCCGAGCGCGGCGGCGACGGCTTCGCGGATGCCGAGCTGCTGGCCGCGATGCTCCGCATCGCCGAGCACCGCGAAATAGGCGTGGTAACTCGGCCAATAGATCGCGTCGGCGAAGGCGTTGACGAGGACCAGGCACGCCAGCGCCAGGTCGACGCCGTGAACGGCCGGCAGGATCGGGAACATCAGCGCCATCAACGTCGTGCTGAGGATGAGGAGCCGGCGCAGGCCGATGCGGATGCCGAGCGGCAGCACCATCAGCCGCAGGACGAAGCGCAGGGCGAGCGTCGCCGCCGTGGCGAGCAGAACGATCGGAACGCTCAGCCCGGCCTGCAGCAGATAGACCGAGTAGAACGCGCCGCCGCCGCCGAGCGCGACGGAGACGATCACATAATGCAGATTGATGAGATTGACGGTGCGATTGTGGAAGAAGGCCATTTGAGTCCCGCAAAAAAGTTGGTTCGGAGAAGACATGCGTCAACGTCCGGGCGGGCTTAAGAGCCTCTACACCGGAACGGCAGTTAACGCAGGCGACCGGCCAACATTTTTGGGACAAACCTTCTTGCGACGGCGACACGCTAGACCGGTTCGGCGGCGGCTTCAATCGGCCGGCGCGCAAGACGCGGCGAAAATGCGGTACTGTGTGATCATGAGCACGACCTTCCGCCCCGCAACGCCGGACGACGCCAGGTTTCTCGGCTGGGTCATGTTCATGGCGGCGCGCGGACACCTGGCGCGCGGCTGGTTCGACATCGTGCTGCAGCGGCCGATCGAATTCGGTGTCGCGTTCTGCGGGAGATTGGCGAATGCGCGAGCCAAGTCATGGTGGCACCATTCTTTTTTCACGGTCGCGGAGATCGACGGGCGGGCCGCGGCCGCGGCCTGCGCCTTCGCCGACAGCGCGCCCTACATGGTTTCGGGCGAGGCGATGGCGGAAGCCTCGGACAAGATGGGCATCGCCAAGGCCGAGCAGGAACAGCTGTGGCCGCGCGGCCGCTTCATGATGAGCGCCACCAGCGGCGAGGACGCTTGCTGGACGATCGAGAACGTCGCCACCTGGCCCGAATTCCGCGGCCGCGGCGTGGCGAAGGCGCTGATCGAACACATGCTGGGCACGATGGGTGAGCCGAAACGGGCGCAGATCAGTTTTCTGCTCGGCAACGCGCCGGCCGAGGCCTGCTACCGCGCCTGCGGTTTCGCATTCGCCGAGGACAAATGCGCCAAGGATTTCGAGGCGGCGATGGGCGTGCCGGGTATCCGCCGGCTGGCGCGCAATTTGTAGCCGCGCTTCGAGCGCGGACAGCTTTGCAGCGACCCGGTCGAGCCTTACGACCGCCCTGCCCCATGCCGTCCAGCGCCGCATCTCGCGCAGGCCGCCGCGGACCTCGGCGCGGAAGCGCCTGCTCTCCTGTGCGTGGAAGCCGTGCCGCAAGCGGTTGCGGTTGCCGGGCTGCGCACCCCTTTTCCTGGGTGGCGGGGGGCACTGTGCAAAAGCGCGGTTCCAATGCGTCGGGTCGCGCGCAAAGGCCTGAAGGAATTGGGCAATCGCATTCGACAGGGATTCGTCCGTGACCTCGCCGCGCGCGAGGCGCTCTCGCAGGCGCAGCGAAAGAACGTCAGCCATTTTCTTCGGCCACGACTTTTTTCAGTTGCTCGACGGATTCCCCGTAGTGCTTCAGGTTCCGTGCAATTCGGTCCTCCTTGTCCTTCTCGCCCATGCGCGCGCGGACGGAGTTCTCGACCACATCGTCCAACTGCTTATAGATTCCCTTGAGCGTTTCAGCCTTGTTGAGATTGTTCTGGAAGTATTCCTTTCTCGCCTCTTTCTGACGGTCGGCGGGCGATTGCTGCTCGACGATCGAGCGGTGGCGGGTCTCCCCCAGCGCCGCCAGCGTCAGCGCCCGCGCGACGCCGGCGCTGGATTGCATCACTCGCGCCGCCGCCGTCGCGGATTGGACATGGCCGGGCTTGCCCTTGCGCATCCAGGCGTCGCATTGCGCGATCAGCGAGGTGCCGAGGGTCAACTGCGCCGACAACTGCTCCGCCGCCGTCTGGCGGATGACGGCGGCGGGATCGGCGCCGGGCGGATTTGGCTTGGAGTCTGGGTTTTGGTCGGTCATTTGGCTGAAATGGGTATTAAATCCTCGATGTCAAGGGGTACAACCAGAAATATTTTCGGGGGTGGTGGTTGGTACGCCAACGGCGTATAGACTCGCGAGGCAGCTTATTCGCACTACCCGCTACCTCAGAGATATCAAGAAGCTGAAGGCTTCGGCAGCTGACGTGCAGCTGATGGAAAGAACCATCACGGCCAGTCCGGAAACGGGTGCGGTGATCCAAGGTCTAAGGGGCGTACGCAAAGCGCGCTTTCGTATTGGCGATCGCGGAAAGAGCGGCGGTGGACGCGTGATCTACTATATCGTGACCGCCAATGAAGCGATCCTCATGATCACTGCGTATGCCAAAGCGAAGAAGGAAAATTTGTCGCCGGACGACCGCAAGTCGATCCTGCATGCGTTGGAGGAGTTCTTACAATGAGCAAACGAACCGAACTCGGCCTAGCAATCGAAGAAGGCCTGCGCGAAGCCATCGCCTGGAAGCGCGGCGAGATCGAATTGGACGTGCGGACCGTCGAGCCGATGACGCCGGCACGTGTGAAAGCGATCCGCAAGGCGGCGGCCAAGAGCCCGCGCGCGTTCGAACGCCGCTTCGGCGTGCCGGCGCGCACGATGGAAGGCTGGGAACAGGGCAAGAAGGTGGATGTCGCGGCGCGGGTGCTGCTGACCGTGATCGAGAAAGAACCGGAAGCCGTCGAGCGAGCGCTGGCGGAAGACGGGCAAGCGTTTCGGAGGAAGTAAAGCACCCTCCCCTTGACGGAGGGTGCAGAGATCACGCTGCCGCCGCGCCCAAACCCAGCGCCGCGATGCCGGCTTCCAGTATCGCGTAATGGAACTGCGACTTGGTCGCTTGCGCGCCGGTGAAATCGGGCGCCAGCTTCTTGCCGCCGGGGAGGTTGAGGCTGCCCAGATTGGTCTTCTCGAATTTGGCATGCGCCAGCTTGGCGTCCTTGAACGAGGCGCCGCGCAGATCGGCGCCGGAGAAGTCGCATTCGCGCAGATCCGCGCCCTCGAAGCGCGCGCCCTGAAGCTGGGCGCCCGAGAAATCGATGCCGATAGCGACGACGCGCCGCGCGGAAAGGCCGGTGAGCGGACGGCCAGCGAATTTGTCGGAGACGGCGCGCAAATCCTCGCCGTCGAGCACAGCCGGGGCGCCCTTGGCGGCGCCGCTGGTGATCAGAAGCTGGTGCGCGTCGAGAACGGCGGCGAGCGCGCCGGCCTTATCGGCGGCCTCCTGAGTCAGGCTCAACACGCAGCCTTCCAGCGCTTCGCGCGGCACGCCGAGGTCGGCGAGATTGACGCCGGTCAGCACGGTGTTCTTGAAGATGACGTTGGTGAGCTGGGCGTTCTTGAAATTGGCGCCCTCGAGGATGGCGCCCGAGAAATTCACGCCGTCGAGCCTGGCATGGCCGAACGAGGCACCCTTGAGCGAGGCGTTGGAGAAATCGACGCGCACGGTCGCCTCGCCATCCTTGGCCGCGTCCGGACCCTTATAGGCCACGGTGGCGGCGCGCAGATCGGCGCCGTCGAGCTTGGCGAAAGCCAGCTTGGCGCCGCAGATCGAGGCGCCGCGCATGTCGGCCTTGTTCAGCCGCGCCGAGGTGAAATCGCAGTCGCGCAGATCGGCGCAGTGCAGATTGGCGCGATCGAGATTGGTGCCGAAGGCGACGGCACCGACCAGCGAGGCGAAGGAGAAGTCCGCCTCGGCGAGATTGCGGTTGGCGAGATTGAGGCGGTCCAGCTTGGTGCGCGACAGCTCCGCCTTGGCGGCGCCGCTCTTATAGGCAAGCAGCCGCTCATGCGCGAGCAGGACAACGTTGAGCTCCTGCTGCGTCAGCGCCTTGCGTTGTTCCTGATAGAGACTCTGAAGCACGGCGACCCCGCCCGCCCTACGCGTAGGTTAAGACCGTGGAAATCTTTACAGACAAGTCTTAAGGAATTGCGTTCGGCGCGGCGCAACCTGGAGTATCGCAATGTTGCGGGGCCGTCTTAGCGCCGGCGCAGATCGGGCGCCGCGTCGAGCCGGAACGAGCGGCCGCTGCCCGGCACGGGCGTGCGGCCCGGGATATTGTCTTCCGCCGTACCCATCAGAACATGCGCCATGTCGGCCGCCATCTCGAAAGCGTGCAGATAGTAATGGTGAAAGTCCCAATCGTGTTTCGTCCAGCGCGAGACATTCGAAGCATCGACAAGAACCACCTGCCCGGGGACGGCAGCGGCGTTCCGGGGACCGCGCAGACCGAGGCGCCGTGCGACACGGCGGGACATCAGGCAGAGGTCCAACACAACATCGTGCGGGTTGTAATAGACGTGGATGCGCTTGGATAAGCGGGCGAGCGGCGCAAGTTTCTGGTCGAGTTCCAGAGCATCGTGGTCTTCGTCGCCAGCAATCAGCAGGACTTGGTCGAACAAGGCTTCTTGTACGGCCGGCAGTTCCCGGACGAGACCCTGCAGCGCGTTGCGCAAGACATAGACACCCATGCTGTGCGCGACGATGTGAATACGGCCACGATTGCGGCCGCCCGCGTTGACGCTCTTGAGAAAATCCGCCAACTCCAGAAGGGCGTGGCCGCCTGCGACACCGGACTCCTTTGCGTCGCGCCGGTCGCTGGCGTAGGAGAGAAACGGCCGCAGCGTTCCGTCCGAAGGCCAAGTGAACAGCACCATGTTCGCCGGGCCGAACTTGCCGATATCCAAGCGTTGCTTCAGCAAACCAAGGCCGACCAGCGCCTCATCGAAGCGATAGTCGAAGCCGTGGATGAACAGGATGGTGTCGGGAACGGCGCCAGCCATGCGGGTTTGCAGTTCGCCGAACAACGAAAACCCGGCCGCGTCGGGCCGCCTGGCGCCGAGGCTTTCCAAGCCGCCGGATGCCGACACGAAGACCTCGCCGACGACGGGTGGAACCGGACCAAGATCGATCTCGGCCCAGCCGGCGCGCAAATTGGGGACCGATTTGCATTGTTCGATGCCGAACCAAGGCTTGTCCACCCCGGAAATGAGCTGGCGGTTGGTGATGTAATAGGTCTTTTCCATGCCGCGTCCCAAAGCGACGAGCCCGTCGCTGCGCTGGACGCTACAAGGATTCAATATTCGAACAAAGCCGGCGCCTACCGCCGGCCGAACAGCCGCTCGATATCGGCGAGCTTGAGCTCGACATAGGTCGGACGGCCGTGGTTGCACTGGCCGCTGTGGGGGGTGGCTTCCATTTCGCGCAACAGCGCGTTCATCTCCTCGGCGTTGAGGCGGCGGCCGGCGCGGACGGAGGTGTGGCAGGCCAGCGTGCCGGCGACCGCTTCCAGGCGTTCCTTCAACGACAGCGCGTTGCCGGTTTCGGCGATGTCGTCGGCGAGGTCGCGGATGAGCGCCTTGATGTCGGCCTGGCCCAGCATGGCGGGCATCTCGCGCACCATCACCGCGTCGGGGCCGAAGGCTTCGAGCACCAGGCCGAGCTCGGCGAGTTCGCCGGCGCGCGCGGCGAGGCGCGTGACTTCGGCGGGATCGAGCTCGACCACTTCGGGGATCAGCAGCGGCTGGCGCGCGATGCCGCCGGCCGCGAGGGCTTTTTTCATGCGCTCATAGACGAGACGCTCATGCGCCGCGTGCTGGTCGACGATGACGATGCCGTCCGGCGTCTGGGCCACGACATAGGTCTGGTGCAACTGGGCGCGCGCGACGCCGAGCGGCAGATCGGCGGAAGGTTGCGCGGCCGGTTCTTCGATGCGTGCGGCGGGCGCCGCGGCGCCGGGCAGCAGCGGGGCATAGAACGAGCGGCCGGGATCGTTCGCCGAAGGCGTGCGGGAATAGTCCTGCTGATAAAACGGCGCGCTGGTTTGCGGACGCAGCGCCGCCAGCGCGGCGCCGGCGACGGTGGTCGAAGCGCGGTGGCCGGCCTCGGCCAAACTCGCCTTCAGCGACGAGACGATCAGCCCGCGCACCAGACCGGCGTCGCGAAACCGCACTTCGGTTTTTGCCGGATGCACGTTGACGTCGACGAAGGCCGGATCGCAGTCGAGGAACAGGGCCAGCGCGGGATGGCGGTCGCGCGCCAAAAAGTCGGCATAGGCGCCGCGCACCGCGCCGGCCAAAAGCTTGTCGCGCACCGGGCGGCCGTTGACGAAAAGGAACTGCATCTGGGCGTTGGCGCGGTTGTAGGTGGGAAGGCCGGCGAAACCGGCGATGGCGACGCTTTCGCGCGCGACGTTCACAGGCGCGGCGTTGTCGGCAAAATCGCGTCCCATGATTTTGCTTAGTCTGCCGAGGCGACCTACCGCTTCCGCCTTCGCCAAGGCTTCGGCGGACAAGTCGCTACTTGAGGTCGCCTCGGCGGGCAATTCGAGCGCGCGGCGGCCGTCCATGACCAGCGTGAAGGCAACGTCGGGGCGCGACATGGCGAGGCGCTTGACCACGTCGAGCGTCGCGAGGTCTTCGGAGCGCGCCGATTTGAGAAATTTGAGCCGGGCGGGCGTCGCGAAGAACAGCTCGCGCACTTCGACGCGCGTGCCGTGCTGGCCCTGGGAACGAAAACCGGCGGGCGACGGACCGATGAGAATGCCGCCGTCGACTCGGATCTCATGGGCCTCGCCGCTCGCGGTGCGGCTGGCGATGGCCAGGCGGGCGACGGCGCCGATCGAAGGCAGCGCTTCGCCGCGAAAGCCCATCGTGACGATGTGCGTGAGATCGTCGTCGGAGAGTTTGGAGGTGGCGTGGCGTTCGATGGCGAGGATGAGATCGTCCCGCGCCATGCCTTCGCCGTCATCTTCGATGACGATGAGATCGGCGCCGCCATTGGTGGTGGCGATCTCGACGCGGCTTGCGCCGGCGTCGAGCGCGTTCTCGACCAGTTCCTTCACCACGGCGGCCGGACGCTCCACCACTTCGCCGGCGGCGATGCGGTTGATTGTGCCTTCGGCAAGACGGCGAATCTTCATGAGGCGACTATACACACGAGGCCCAGAACACCAGAAAACCGCTGTGGATAAAGCGTTTTTTTCACCTCCTCCTTGCGGGGGTGAAAAAAGTATCCTCAGCCCTTCGCAAGATATTCCCGCGCCAGCACCTTGGCCTCTTCGACGCCGGGCTGGTCGAAGGGGTCGACACCCATCAGGCGGCCCATCAGGATGGTCTCCAGCATGAAATGCATCATCAGCGCGCCGACGCTGTATTCGTCGATCTTCGGCAGCGCAATCTGGCGCACCGGGCGGCCGTTGCGCGAGAGCGTCTCGGCGCTGGCCCGCGCCTCGGCGGCGACCATGTCGCCCATGTGTCGCCCCGCGAGATAGTCGAGGCCGAGCGCTGCGGCGCGTTCGCGCGGCGCGACGAGGCCTTGGCCTTTGGTGTCGGGCGCGACGATGGTGTAGAGCGCGTCGTTGGGACCGTCGCGGAAGAGTTGGAGCTGGCTGTGCTGATCGACCGGGCCGACGGCGCCGACCGGTGTCGAGCCTTTGCCGTTCTTGCCCAGGCTCTCGGCCCAGAGTTGGCGCCACCAGCCGCTCAAAGTGGCGAGGCGGTCGGCGTAGTTCCACAGCACGGTGTGATGCAGCCGGCCTTGGCGCGCCAGCGCGTGGTGCAGCGCGGCGCCGGCGGCGGACGTCGCCTGTTCGGCGCCCGGCGCACCCAGAACGTGATCGACCACCGCCTTGGCGCCGGCGCGCAGCTGGACGACGTCGAGGCCCATCAGCAGCGCGGGCAGCACGCCGACCATAGAGAGCACCGAATAGCGGCCGCCGATGCCAAGCGGATGGTCGAGCACCGGCGCGCCGATGGCATGGGCGAAATCCAGAAGCGGGCTCTTCCTCGGCTCGGTGATCGCGATGAAGTGGTGCTTGAGATATTTGCCGCCGCCCGCCTTCTCGAGCGCATCGGCGGCGGTCAGCGCCTGGAACAGCGTCTCCGCCGTGCCGCCCGATTTGGAGATCACGACGAAGCGCGTGGTCTTCAAGTCGAAGCCGGCCATCGCCTGCTGCCAGCTCCAGGGATCGGGATTGTCGTGGAAGGTGACGCGCGGGCTGCCGCCGGGTTTGGCGATGGCCTTCAGCGCCTGGCCGCCGAGGCTCGAGCCGCCGATGCCGAGTACCGCGACATCGGAGGTGTTCTGGAGCCACGGATCGACGGCCGCCTTGGCAGCGGCGATGTCGTCGCTGCGCTCGACGATGTCGAGCAGTTCGATGGCATGGGTTTTTTTCTGTTCCTTGAGCCAGGCGAGCGCCGTGTCGGCCTCCTTCAGCGCGGCGTCGAAAGCGGCACGCGGCACGGCGCCGGGACCGCCGAGGGCAAGATCGAGGGAGATGGAGAAGGGGAGCTGGGGCATGACGTATCCTACTATTTAGCCTGTCAGCGATGCGACGGGAACTTCGAAGGCCGGGCGGCCAGCTGGATGCTGCCGCCGACGACGACCGTCATGCGCTGGGGATTGAACAGGCGCGCGGCGGCGCGTCTGACGTCGTCCAGCGTCAACGCGTTGATCAGGCCGTTGCGGCGGGCGACATATTCGATGGGCAGGCCCGAGCGCTGGAAGGAATTGAGCTGCGCGGCGATGCCGGCGTTCGAGGCGAAGGCCAGCGGGTAGGAACCGGTGAGATAGGTCTTGGCGTCGGCGAGCTCGGCGGCGGTGGGGCCGCGCGCGGCGTAGCTGGCCAGCACCTCGCGCACCACGGCGAGCGAGAGGTTCATGCTCTCCTCCTTGGTCGCGACCTGGCCGAGGACGAGGCCGCCGCCGTGATAATCCGAAAAGCCGGTCGAGATGCCGTAGGTCAGGCCGCGCTTCTCGCGCACTTCGTCGGTCAGGCGCGAGGAGAAACCGCCGCCGCCGACAATGTGGTTGGCGACATAGCCGGCGAGATAGTCGGGATCGCTGCGCGCCAGGCCCGCCAGACCGAAGATCGCGGTCGGCTGCGGCACGGGCATCGCGACGACGATCTCGCCGGGCGCGCCGGCGTGCAGCACCGGCGGCGGCGGCGCCGGCGCCTGGCCGGGCAAGGGATCGAAGGCCGCTTTCAGAAACGCGGTCAGCGCCGCCGCGTCGATGTCGCCGGACACCGCGATGCGGACGCCGCCGCGCACCCAATGCGTCCGCGCGAAGGCCTTGAGATCGGCGGCGTTTATCGCGTTCAAGCCGGCCGCGGTGCCGCCGACCGGATGGGCGTAGGGATGGCCCGCGAAATAGACCTGGTAGAAGCGGTTGACGGCGACGGCGGCGGGATCGGACGAATCCTGCGCAATGCTTTGCAACATCTGCGCGCGGACGCGGTCGATGGCGTCGGCGTCGAAGCGCGGCCGGCGCAGCGCCAGCGCCAGCAGCGCGAAGGCGTCCTTGACCTGCGCCGACAGCGCCGTGAGCGACAGCACCAGGCCGTCGCGGTCGGGCGACATCGAAAGCTGGATGGCGCGGTTGGCGAGCGCGGCCTGGAAGGCTTCGGAGCGGATATCGCCGGCGCCCTCATTGAGCATGTAGGCGGCGAAGGCGGCAAGGCCCGGCTTGTCCGCCGGATCGTAGACCGAGCCGGCGGGCAGCGAGATGCTCACCGCCACCATCGGGACGGTGTGATCTTCCTCGAACCAGACCTGTTCGCCGGCCCCGATGTCGAGCGCGCGCGGCGCGGAGGCGGCGACGGGCGAGACGGCGCCGAAGAGGAGTAGGGCTGCGAGCGCGACGATTT
Source organism: Rhizomicrobium sp. (assembly GCA_036512455.1). Classification (GTDB taxonomy): domain Bacteria; phylum Pseudomonadota; class Alphaproteobacteria; order Micropepsales; family Micropepsaceae; genus Rhizomicrobium. The sequence continues at coordinate 83,356 of DATCAT010000014.1, read as the reverse complement.
TCATGCAGGCCCCGGCGTGAGGTAGAGCGTCACGGCGTTTTTGCGATCGAGAACGACGGCGGCGGCGGCGCGCACCGAATCGGGCGTCACCGCTTCGATGCGGCGCGGCCAATCCTGGACATCAGCCACGGTGCGGCCGATCGCCAGCGCCTGGCCGTAGGCCGACGCCATGGAAAGCTGATTGTCCTTGCGAAAAACCTCGCCGGCGACGAGCTGGGTCTTGACGTGCGCCAGGTCGGCGGCGGCCGGCGGCGCCGCGGCGTAGTGCGCCAGGATCGCGTCGACAGCCTGTTCGAGCGCCGGCAGCATCACGCCAGGACGCGGCACGGCAAAGATGGAGAACTCGCCGGAATTGCGCGCGTCGCCGTCATAATTCGCGCCGGCATCGGTGGCGAGTTTCTGTTCGACCACCAGCTGGCGATAGAGCACGGCGTTGGCGTCGGCCCCCAGCATGGCGGCGAGAACCTCCAGCGCCTCGGCCTGGCCCGGCCTGGCGGTGGTGTAACTGGGCACGCGCCAGACCCGCGAGAAGCTCGGCACCGCCGCATCGGGGCGGGCGATGGCGAGACGGGTTTCGCCCAGACGCGCCGGCTCGGCATAGACGGTGCGCGGCTCCAGCGCGCGCGCCGGGACCAGCGCGAGCGTCGCGGCGGCGTCAGCCTTGACCGCATCGGGCGTGACGTCGCCGGCGATCACCAGGATGGCGTTGTTGGGCGCGTAATGACGGTCGTAGAAGCTTTGCGCCTGCGCGCGGTCGAGGCGTTGCACTTCCAGCGGCCAGCCGATCACCGGCCGGCCATAGGGATGACTGAGATAGAGCGCGGCCGAGACCTGCTCGCCGGCCAGCGCCTGCGGCGAGTTCTCCACGCGCATGCGGCGCTCCTCGAGCACGACGTCGCGCTCGGTGCGCACGGCGGCGTCGGAGAGATCCAGATGCACCATGCGGTCGGCTTCCAAGCTCATCGCCAGCTTCAGCCGGTCGGCCGCCAGCTGTTCGAAGAAGGCGGTGTAATCCTGCGTCGTGAAGGCGTTGTCGTCGCCGCCGTTCTTGGCCAGCGTGTGGCTGAAGGCGTCGCCGGGCGCGGCCTTGGTGCCGCGGAACATCATGTGCTCGAAGAAATGGGCGAGGCCCGAATGGCCGGGCGGATCGTCCATGCCGCCGACCTTGTACCAGATCATCTGCGTGACGACCGGCGCGCGGTGATCGGGGATCACTACGACCTGCATGCCGTTCTGCAAGGTGAATTGCGCGATGGCGGGTGGGGCGGCTTGGGCGGGGGTGAGGAAGAGAGTGACGAGTAGGACAGCAGTGCCAAACAATACACTTTTCCCTCTCCCCCTCTGGGGGAGAGGGTTCGGCCCGAAAAACGCCCTGTCGGACGTTTTTCCAGGGCCGAACGGGTGAGGGGCTGCTGGGATTTGAGACGCCGAAAGAAATCGCGATCTGTAGCTACAGCTGCGCTGGGCTTTGAAGCTGTGCATTCGACCTCGACACCCCCTCACCCCAGCCCTCTCCCCCGCTTCGCGGGGGCGAGGGAGCGTTCGCGAATCTAAAACGGCCAAAGGTGGTCGAGCCAGCTGTCGTCGCTGTTCGAGTCGGAGTCGGCGGGCGGCGGCGCTTGCGGCGGGGCCATGGTGGTGGCGGGCGCGGTGGCGCTGCCGCCGGCGCGGGCGGCGTCGAGACGGCGGGCTTCGGCGTCGGCATCGACCGGCGCATTGCCGGACGGCTGCGAACTGCCGAACAGGATGTTGTTGGTGAAGCTGTCGTCGGCGCCGCGCATGCCGTCGACATCGGAGGCGATCTGCTGGCGGATGGACGGATCGGCGTCCTGCACATGCGCATAGGCGAGCAGGTAGCGTTCGCCCGAACTCATGGTCGTGGGCAGGGCGGCCGCGACGGTGGCCGGATCGGAGTTGAACAGCGCGTTCTGCGCCGCCTGCGTCGCCTCGACCTGGTTGGTGGGCGCATGGCCAGGCGCCGGCGGCCGCAGGTTGAAGTCCGGCGGAATGACCAGCGGCGCCTTGGTGACGACCGCGAACTCGTCGGGCGCATCTTTGCTGCCGCCGGCGGCGTCGCGAATGGAGTCGCAGCCGGCAAGGCCCGCGGCGAAACCGGCTAGAAGCGCGATCTGAACGATACGGCGCGAATGCATAGGCTACTCCCGACTAACTTGTTTTAAGGACCCTGACCCGTCGTCCGGCCGCATCAGCGCATCGTACAGCAGCGCGATGACACCGAAGGTTATGGCGGCGTCGGCCACGTTGAACACATACCAGTCGTAGCCCAATCCGTAAAAGTGGAAAAAGTCGGCAACCTTTCCGTAAATCAGCCGGTCGATCAGATTGTTGCCGATGGCGCCGCCGATAACCAAGCCCAGACCGATGCCGAGCGACCGGCGGTGCGCGTTCCACAGCCACCAGCCGAGGCCGCCAACCGCCAAAAGCGAGAGAAAAACCAGGGATATCGAGCCGAACCGGCTGTGGGCCGGGAACAGGCCGTAGCTGACGCCCGGGTTCCACACCATGACCATATTAAAGAATGGCAATACAGGCACGGCCTCGCCGGCGGTCATGTCCTTGAAGCCGAAGCCGTAGAGCATGGTGAGCTTGCTGGCCTGGTCCAGGACCAGCGCGCCGGCCGCCGCCGCCAGACCCCAGTCGCGCGGGAGCAGGGTCATGGCACTTCACCTCCCCAGCATGGGAAGGTCGAAATGCGAAGCATTTCGGGTGGGGAAGTCTGACATCCCCACCCGACGTGCTCGCTTCGCTGCGCCGTCGACCTCCCCATGCTGGGGAGGTGAAGATCAGTGTCCATCGACCGCCTCGCTGCAGCGGTTGCACAAATCGTCATGCGCGGGATTCGTGCCGACTTCGGGCAGGATCATCCAGCAGCGGGCGCATTTGTCGCCCTCGGCGTGATGAAACGTCACCGCCGCGCCGGCGACGTCGGGCAGGCGGAAGGCGCCCTCGGCCGGCTCGTGGGTCGAGACCTTGGCGCCGCTGGTGATCGCGATCTCGCCGAGATCGAGACCGTCGAACAGGGCAGCGTCTTTCGCGTCGCCGACATAGAGCACCGGACGCGCTTCCAGGCTGGCGCCGATGACCTTGTCGCGACGTTTCAGTTCCAGCGCGCCGGTGACGACGCGGCGCAGGGTGCGGATGCGCGTCCATTTTTCGATCAGCGCGTCATTGCGCCAAGCGGCGGGCGTCTGCGGAAACGTCTGCAGATGCACGCTCTCGTCGGCGCCGGGAAAGCGCAGCAGCCAGGCTTCCTCCATGGTGAAGCACAGGATGGGCGCCAGCCACGTTACCACGTGGCGGAAGATCTCGTCCGTCACCGTGCGCGCCGAACGCCGGCGCAGGGCGGACTTGCCGTCGCAATAGAGCGCGTCCTTGCGGATGTCGAAATAGAACGCCGAGAGCTCGTTGGTGCAGAAGGCGAAGACGGTATTGTAGACGCGGTTGAAATCGTATTCGCCGTAACCCTCGCGCACCAGGCCGTCGAGCTCGGCGAGCTTGGCCAGCATGAAGCGCTCGAGCTCGGGCATGTCTTCGGGCGTCACGCGCTCAGCGTCGTCGAAGCCGGCGAGGTTCGCCAGCATGAAGCGGATGGTGTTGCGCAGGCGGCGATAGGCGTCGGCATTGGCCTGGATGATGTCACCCGCCATGCGGGTGTCTTCGGTGAAGTCCGACGCCGCGACGCCGAGGCGCAGGATGTCGGCGCCGTTCTTGTCGGCGATGGCCTGCGGCAGGATCGTGTTGCCGACCGATTTGGACATCTTGTCGCCTTCGCGGTCGAGCACGAAGCCGTGCGTCAGGATGGCGTCGAACGGGGCGCGGCCGCGCGTGCCGCAGCCTTCGAGCAGCGAGGACTGGAACCAGCCACGATGCTGGTCGGAGCCTTCGAGATACAGATCGGCGTGATCCTTCTTCGGCCAGGACGGCTCGATGGGATTTTCAACCGTGAAGACATGCGTCGAGCCGGAGTCGAACCAGACGTCCAGGATGTCGCGCACCTGTTCGTAGTCGTCGGGATTACGGTCGTTGCCGAGAAAGCGGGCCGGCGGCGAGTTGAACCAGGCGTCGGCGCCTTCGGCCTCGAAGGCGTCGCCGATGCGCGCGTTGACGGCCGGATCGTTCAGCACCTTGCCCGAATTTTTGTCGACGAAGATCGCGATGGGCACGCCCCAGGCGCGCTGGCGCGACATCACCCAGTCGGGACGGTCCTTGACCATGCCGCCGAGGCGGTTCTTGCCGGTCGGCGGATACCATTTGGTCTCGTCGATCGCCTTCATGGCGCGGGCGCGCAGCGTGTCGGCGGGATCGGAGGTGATCGGCTTGTCCATGCCGATGAACCATTGCGGCGTGGCGCGGTAGATCACCGGCGCCTTGGAGCGCCAGCTATGCGGATAGGAGTGGACGAGACGGCCCTGCGCCAGCAGCGCGTGGGCATCCTTGAGCGCCTGGATGACGGCGCCATTGGCCTCGCCGTCCTTCTTGCCGTCGCGCGACAGGATGAACTTGCCGGCGAACAGCGGCACGTGCGGCGCGAAGGAGCCGTCTTCCTGCACGACGTTGAAGGCGTCGGCATGGTCGACCGTGTAGTTCTTGAACGTCGACAGCATCAGCTCGAAGTCTTCTTCGCCGTGGCCCGGCGCCATGTGCACGAAGCCGGTGCCGGTGTCGGCGGTGACGTGCTCGCCGGGAAGGACCGGCACATCGAAGTCGTAGCCCTGGCCGCGCAGCGGATGCGCGCAGATCATGCTGAACCAGCTAGCGGGCGCGAGTCGCTTCAGCACCACCTTCGCGTGCTGGGCAGTTTGTCCCGACAAGAGATCGGCCAGCAAGAGCCTTTCACCCACTCGGGCCAGAGAGCCTTCCAAAACCTCAGCGACTTCATACACGCTGTAGTCGATCGAGCGCGAGCAAGCGATGGCTCTATTGCCTGGGATAGTCCAAGGGGTTGTTGTCCAAATTACTACCGACGCCCCTGAAAAGATCTCCTTTGCACGACTGCGCTCTGTTTCGTCTCGCGTGCGCGCCCGGCTCTCCGGAGTGGTATCGGCGCCATAGACAGGTTCGACATCAACAATGGGAAACTTCACGTAGATCGTGTGGCTGGTCTTCTCGTGGTATTCGACCTCGGCTTCGGCGAGCGCGGTTTTTTCGACCGGCGACCACATCACGGGGCGAAAGCCGCGATAGAGCAGATCGTTGCCGACGAATTTGTGCAGCTCGCGCGCGATGGTGGCCTCGGCGCGGAAATCCATCGTGGTGTAGGGCTTGTCCCATTGGCCGATGCAGCCCAGGCGCTTGAACTGCTCGCGCTGCACGCCGATCCAGTGATTGGCGAAGTCGCGGCAATCGCGGCGCAGCTGTTCGATGGGGACGCTGTCCTTCGACTTGCCTTCCTTGCGGTACTTCTCCTCGATCTTCCATTCGATCGGCAGGCCGTGGCAGTCCCAGCCCGGCACGTAGGGCGCGTCGAAGCCGAGCATGCCGCGGCTGCGCACGACGAAATCCTTGAGTATCTTGTTCATGCCGGTGCCCATGTGGATCTCGCCATTGGCGTAGGGCGGGCCGTCATGCAGCACGAAGAGCGGGCGGCCCTTGGCGGCTTTGCGGATGCGGCCATAGAGGTCCATGGCGTCCCAACGCGCCAGCCATTTGGGCTCGGCTTCGGGCAGGCCGGCCTTCATGGGAAATTCGGTCGCCGGCAGGAACAGCGTGGCGCGATAGTCGCGTGCGTCGGTTTCGGTCTTGGACATCTTTTTCAGGCTTTCGCGGGATGGTTGGGCGGCGTCATCGTCAAGCCCGGCCTTGCGCGCATGGGTGGTCAGCCCCGGCGCGAAGCCGGGTGGCGAATTCGCGAAAGTCCCGCGAAATCAAGCATTTGGTTCAAGCCCACAAATCAGCAAGGTGGGTTCTAACAGCGGCGGCGCGGGCGGTCCAGCCTAAGACTCCCCCACCCGATCCTCGCTTCGCTCGGCTCGACCTCCCCATGCTGGGGAGGTGAATCCGTCCCTTTCACCTCCCCAGCATGGGGAGGTCGTCCCGCGCAGCGGGACGGGTGGGGGTTAACACCCGGAGGATCGCCTCGGCGACGCCGTCGCGGTTTTCGAACACTTCGTGATTGGCAAAGCGCAGGACGCGGTAGCCGCGTGCGCGGAGAAATGCGGTACGAATTTCGTCGTATACGACATTCTCAGCCACGCCGTGCTGCGATCCATCGAGTTCGACGACAAGTCTCGAACCTTTGCAGGCAAAGTCGGCGATGTAAGGGCCGATACGCGTTTGGCGACGAAAGTGAAATCCTTGCGCCCTGAATTGCCGAAGCCTCGCCCATAATACGCGCTCGCCACCGGTGGCGTCGGCACGCAGAATGCGGGCGCGGCTGACGTGAGTATCCGGGGTGCGGGTTCGCGGGTGTGCGACAAGCTCTGCCGCGCGCGCGTTCGGCGTCTTGAAGAGTCTGCGAGTGATCGGCGGCATGCGAGCCATGAGACACCCCCACCCGCCCCGCTGCGCGCGTTCGTACGCTGTCGCTACGAACCCTCCCCATGCTGGGGAGTGAAGAGGGTATTTCAAACTTGTCGCAAGACTTTCATTGCAGCTTCGCTGTCCATCGCGATTTGCGCTTTCAGCGCTTCGAGGGTTTCCAGTTTCGCCTCAGGGCGGAGGTAGGCGATGAGGTCTACGGCCATGTGCTTGCCGTAGAGGTCGCCGTCGAAGTCGAACAGATAAGTCTCGAGCAGCGGCGTGTCGACTTCGTACATCGGGCGGATGCCGAAGCTGGCGACGCCGTCATGGGTCGAGACGACGGAATCGTCTTCGATGATCCTGGCGCGCACGGCGTAGATGCCGAAGGCGGGCTTCAAACAATCGTCGAGCTTCATGTTGGCGGTGGGAAAGCCGATGGTGCGGCCGCGCTTGTCGCCATGCTCGACGCGCGCCTCGACGCTCCAGTAATGGCCGAGCAGGCGCGTGGCTTCGTCGGGGCGGCCGGCTTTCAGCGCGTCGCGGATCTCGGTCGAGGAGATTTTCTCGCCGTCCTCAGCCAGCACCGGATCGAACAGCGTGACGCCGAAGCCTTCCATCTCGCCCATATAGGAGAGCAACGTCGCGTCGCCGGCCCTGCCCTTGCCGAATTGGAAATCGGCGCCGACCACGACGGCGCCGATAGCGAGGCCGTCGACCAGGACGTCCTGGACGAATTCCTGCGCGCGCTTCGCCGCCATCTCGGCATCGAAGGCGAGCGCGTAGAGGATGTCGGCGCCGGCCTCGGCGATCAGCCGCGCCTTGGCGCGGAACGGCGTCAGGCGGAAGGATTCCGGCGACGGGCGGAAGAATTCCTGCGGATGCGGCTCGAACGCCATGACGCCGAGCGGTGCGCCGCGCTCATCGGCCATGCGCTTGGCCTCGCCGATGAGCGCCCGGTGGCCGCGATGCACGCCGTCGAAATTGCCGACCGCCACCACCGCCCCCTTGTAGGCGTCCGGCACATCGGCGTAGTGGCGGAAGATGCGCATGCGCTGGCGGTCAGGCCTTCGGACGCGACGGCGCCATCACCATCGCCTCGCCGTCGACCACGGTGACGTCGCCGACCTTGCAGACACAGTCGAAGACGACGCGGCGCTTCTCAGCATTCACCTCGCGCACCGTGCAGGTGGCGACGACCGTGTCGCCGATTCGCACCGGCGCCTTGAAGCGCGTGGTCAGCGACATGAAGATGGTGCCGGGGCCCGGCATCTTCATGCCGAGCACGGTGGAGATGTAGCTCGACGACAGGACGCCATGGGCGATGCGGCCCTTGAAGATCGTCCTAGCGGCGAACGCTTCGTCGAAATGCACCGGGTTCACGTCGCCGGAGACTTCACCGAACAGTTCAACGTCGCGCTCGGTGACGGTCTTGGCGAAGCTCTCGGCCATGCCGGGCTTGAGGTCGTCGATGTAGTAGGTCATGAGCGCGTCCTGCTGGCGATGGATGTTTCTATCGGTTCGCACCGCTACCAGACAAGCGCCCGCATCGCCGCCTGGGCGTGGACGCCCGCGCCGGCGAACAATTCGCCCAGATGGCCTTGCGTAAACTCAGAAACGTCCTCGCCGTGGACGCCGTCGGCGATGAAGAGGGCGTCGATGCCGGCCGCGTTGGCGCCTTTGATGTCGGTATGCATGCCGTCGCCGATGGCGAGCGGGCGCGCCGCGCCGGCGGCGACGGCGCGGACGTGGTCGTAGATCGGCAGATGCGGCTTGCCGTAGTAAATGACCTTGCCGCCGATGGCCTCATAGGCCTTGGCGAGCGAGCCGGCGCAATAGATCAGCTTGCTGCCGCGCTGCACGACCAGGTCGGGATTGGCGCAGAGCATGGTGAGGTCGCGGGCCTTCAACGCGGCGAGGCGATCCGCGTAATCGGTGGGGGTTTCGATCTCGTCATCGTGGAAACCGGTGCAGAGCACGATCTCGGCGCCGGCCGCGTCGGTGAGCTGGATGTCGAGGCCGTCGAAGACGCAGAGGTTGCGTTCCGGCCCCAGATGCAGCATGGCGAGGCCGCCCAGCGCCGAACGCCGCGCCAGATCCTCGCGCGCCGCGCCCCCCGAGGTGACGATGGTGTCGTAGCAGTCGAGCGGCACGCCGAAATGGGCGAACTGCTCTTCAAGATCGGACGCCGGGCGCGGCGCGTTGGAAAGCAGCACGACGCGGCCATGCTTGTCGCGAAACTTGCGAAGCGCGGCGATCGCCGGCGCATGGACGGTCGCGCCATTGTGCAGCACGCCCCAGACGTCGCAGATCAGCGTGTCGTAGCGCGCGGCGATCTGGGAGAGGCCGGTGAGGAGCTGGAGCGATGCGGTCATGCCGCTAGCGGTCGCATGCGGGGCGGCAGCGGGTCAATGCGAAAAAGACGTTTCACCTCGCCGCATGGGGAGGCGAAAGATTTGCGCCACGTTCTGCGCGTGGTTGACGCCGGCACATGGCCCGGGACGGCGCGACGCCAGCGCGTCGGGGACGCTCATGGCTCGACCATCAAGCTCTCCAGGCCGCGGAAATATGGCATGTCACGCCATTTCAGGGCCGCGGCCGGATCGGCCAGGTGCAGATTTGGAAAACGCGCGAACAGCGCCGCGACCGCGACCTGCGCTTCCAGCCGCGCCAGCGAAGCGCCGATGCAGATATGCGCGCCGCCGCCGAACGAGACCTGGGGGGCATCGCGCCGCGTGATGTCGAAGCGATGCGGATCGGGGAAGACGGCCGGATCGCGGTTCGCGGCATGCAGGAAGACCGCGACGACCTGCGTCTTGCGGATCGGACAGCCCTGATTCTCAAGACTGCGCGAGGCAATGCGCTGCGTGCCCTGCGTCGGCGGCTCGTAGCGCAGCACTTCTTCGATCGCGTTCGCGATCAGCGACGGATCGGCGCTCAACTTTGCACGCTCGGCGGGATGGCTGGCCAGCAGCATGGCCGCCGAGGCGATGAGATCCGCCGTCGTCACATTGCCGCCGAGCAGCAGGTTCATGCAATTGACGCGGATCTCGCTGTCGGACAGCGAACCGTCCTGCGCCTGCACGCCAAGCAGTTCGGCGATCAGGTCGTCATGCGTCTCGCGGCGGCGCAGCGCCATGGCGGCGTCGAGATAATCACAGATGGCATCGGCCGCATCCTTGGTGGCGGCGCGTTCGGCCGGCGTCGGGTCCGGCGAGAAGACGTTGATCGCCGCTTCCGACCAGGCGCGAAAGCGCGGCATGTCGGCGGTGGCGACGCCCAGCAGCGCGCCGATCATGGCGATGGGGATCGGCATGGCGAAGTCCGCGACGGCGTCGAAGCGGCCGCCGAGCGCGTCGAGCCTGGTGCGGACGATCTCCTCGATGACGGGCCGCAACGCGGCGACGCGGCGGTTCAACGCCTTGGCGATGGGCGCGCGGACGCGGGCATGATCGGGATCGTCCAGCCAGCCGATGCCGGCATTGCGGTCGCCGGGGCGGTTCATGTCGGCGGGCTTGAACTTGTGCACCATCGCGCCCGGCTCGGCCTTGTCGGCGTCCCGCCACAGCGTGTTGTCGGTCAGCAGGGCACGAACGTCGGCGTAGCGCGTGAGGATGAAAGTCGCCGATTTCTCGTCGCGGAACACCGGCACCGAGGCGCGCAGGGCGTCGAGCATGCGGTGGCGGTCGTCGGGCGGTGGGGCGGGCTTTGGCGTGTTCATGGGCCAAGTTTTAGCGGGCCGCACGAACCTGGGCCAATGATATCGCTGCATGCGTGATATCGATAGAAACGATATCTATTTCTACCGACGTCACGGAAGGCAACCTTAGGATCGCGGTTCGGTGATCCGGAAGTAGTAGCCATCCGGGGTCGAGAGCCGAAAATCGCGCAAACCCCAGGGCATGCGAACAATCTTCGACACACTGAAGGCAGCCAGCCCGGACGCAATCCGATGCGCGCTCGGCAGATCGTCCACCGCGAGACCTATCTCAATGCCAACACCGCGGCGCAATTTGTTCGCCAGCGGCTCGTGAAAGAAATGTTGCGGCGGCAGATCATCATGTCCCTGATGCAGCAGGACACGCAAACCGGGCGATTCCAGCGATACGAAAGTCCCTTCGCGGCGGGTCAGTCGGGCACCCAAAGCCTGCTCGAACAATTCGATGTACGGCGCGCAGTCCGCGACAAACAGTTCGACGAAGAATTCCGTAACCTCAACCATCGCGCGCCTTTACGCTAAAGAGGCGCAGCAGCCATATCACAAACCAAGCTCGACGGTATTTCGGACGGCGCAGGGCGTTGAATCAGGCACTCTTGCGAAACGGGATGACCGGCGCGGGGTCCATCGCTTTCAGCGAATCCTCGCGCACGGCGCGCGGTTCGCCGAACAGGTAGCCTTGGGCGAAGTCGACGCCGTAATCGAGCAGCTGGACAACGGTCTTCTCGTCCTCGACGCGCTCGGCGATCAGGTTGAGGCCGTTGCGCTCGACCAGCTTCTTGAAGTCTTCGGCGGTGACCGCGGCATTCGCCGTGGTCATGCCGTAGGCCAGCGTGTGGGCGCGGACCTTCAGGTGCTTGAAGCCCAGCTTCTTCAGCTTGACAAAATCGAGCGCCAGCGACGAGACGTGATCCATCGACAACGCGAAGCCGAGGCTGGCGAGATAGGCGAGATTGGCTTCGCCCTGTTCGCCCGCCTTGGTCACGGCGTCCTGGCTGAATTCGAACACGATCTGGCCCGCCAGGTCGCGGTTGTGATGCATGTATTCGAGGAATTGCGGGAAGAACTCCGCGTCGGCCAGCGTGTCGCCGGAGATGTTGCAGAAAACGCCGATGTCGCGGTGCTTCTGCGTCAGGCGGCGCACGATCTGGACGCAGCGGAAGAGCAGCAGATTGTCGACCACCGACATCAGCCCGGCTGGGGCTGCGACCTTGATGTACTGTTCCGGCATGATGACCTTGCCGTCTTCCGAGCGCAGGCGCGACAGCGCCTCGTAGAAGCGCAGCTTGCGCTGCGGCAGGCTGACGATCGGCTGCAGGTAGAGATCGACGCGGTTCTGTTCCAGCGAGGCACGGATGGTTTCGAGCATGCCGGTGTCGCCCAGCGTGTTGATATAGGCGGCGGCGGTGCCCTGGCGCGGGACCGAGCGGCGATCCAGCGTATCGTCGAGCGGCTCCTTCCTGGCGCTGCCGGCCACCTTGCTGGCGAATTCGCGCATCAGGGTTTCGAGCACCTGCAGTTCGGCGACGATCTTCTTGCCCTGCGCGTTGGTCTTGGCCTCGATCGCCTTGCTCAGGTCCTCCATCTTGGCGCGCGTGTCGGTGAGCGCCTGTTCGAACTGGAAGCTGACGCGTTTGAGGCCGGCGATCTCGCGGTCGGCGACGCGCTTGTCGCGGTGGCGGCGGAAGGCGGCGTGGATCTGGGTGCAGCACAGCGACAGCACGACGCCGGTGAGCAGGCCAGTCGGCATGCCGGCCACCATGAAGATGGCGGTGGCGGCGGTGGCGCAAGCCAGGAGATAGGTCGCGACGATCAGGGCACGCGTCATGGGAACGGTCCGATGGATAGCGGGCAATATTTACCCAGCGCCCGTTTCCAACTCCTTAACCACGGCGATGCGGCATTCACGCCGGTGGCGGGCCGGCGCTTAACGAAGCGTTAGCCATTGCGGCGGCGGCGTGGCGCGGCTGGACCGCCTGCAGCGCGCTCAAGGCGCAGGCGGCCATACCGATGAAGGTCGTGGCATAGTAATTGGCGAGCTGATCGCACAAGAGCGGCGACAGAATGCCGACGCCCTCCTCCGCATCGCGCGTCAGAAAACCGGCATTGGCGGCATCGCGCAGCAGCTTGAGAACATGCGGACGCGAGACGCCGAAACGGCGCGCCAGGCCCGCGACGGAGAAATGGATCGGGCCGCGCGGCGGGAAGCTGTCGTCCGCCGCGCCGGCGAGCGTGAGATCGGCGAGAATGGTGAGGCCGGCATTGCGCTGCGAGAACAGTTCGAGGCCGGGCGACGAACGGTCATGGACCTTGGCGCCGTCGATCAGGCCCTGACCGAAGCGGACGAGGAAGGGATTGTAGATCTGAGGCTCCTCGAAGTGCGCGAGCACGCGAGCGGCCTCCGGCTCGATGAAAGAGAGCGCTTCGAGGTCCTTGCGGAAATGGGCGTGGAAGGCGGCCCGCATGCGCGGCGTCGGCACGTAGATGCGCACCCGGCGGTTGGGCTGCACCTCGGCCGGCACGACATAGCCGATCAGCCGCAGCTGGATCAGCATCGCGGCGGCGCGTCCCGGACTGGTCAGCCGCATCTCGACGAGAAACGCCTGGATCTTCGACAGCGTCATGCCGCCCTTGGCATCGAGATACAGCGCGATCATGCCGAGTATGACGCGACCGACATCCTTGAGCGCGCGCGTCATGATCGGATCGCGGTCGAAAAGCGCGAGCGACTGGGTCGCGGCATGGCGCGCCGCTTCGCCAAAACGCGGCTGGGCGCGCATTTCGAGCAGCGCCGCGTCGGGAATGCGCGGCCCGTGCGTTGCCGCGTCCCAATGCGCCAAACCCGGACTTTCCATGCCCAATTGCCCCAATCCGGCGCCAATGCGGGCTCCGGCCCACACAACCCTACCAAAAATCTTCAGTCGAAACTCCCGGTCTTTTCGCGCACCACTCGCGGCCGGCACGACACGGCGGCAACCTGGACGGGTCCGCGCCCGGCGCGGGTCCGGTTGGAAGCTTTTGGGGGTTGGCCGGGCCGGGTCCGGCGTTAGGATCGCGCATTCGCGCTTCCGGTGAACATGGACGCTCCGCACGCCATCGCAGCTTTCGCCGTTGCCGCCGGACTTCTCACGGTGACGCCGGGGCTCGACACGGCATTGGTGCTGAGAACAGCCGCAGTCGAAGGGCCGCGGCGCGGCATGCAGGCGGCGCTCGGCATCGCGCTCGGCTGCCTCGCCTGGGGCGTTGCGGCATCGGTCGGATTGGGCGCGCTGCTGGCGGTGTCGCGGTTCGCTTTCGATGTACTACGGATCGCGGGCGCGCTCTACATGCTGTGGCTGGGCGGGCGCATGCTGGTGGCGGCGTTTCGCAAGGTCGAGACGGCCACCGAGTCGACAGCAGCGGCGCCAACACGGTCCTGGCTGCTGCGCGGCTTCCTCACCAACATCCTCAACCCGAAGGTCGGCGTGTTCTATGTCACGTTCCTGCCGCTGTTCGTGCCGGCGCATGCGAACGTGACGGGTTTCAGCATGCTGTTGACCGGCATCCATGTCGCCGAAGGCCTGACATGGTTCTGGCTGCTGACGACGCTGATGAAACCGCTCGCCGGCTGGATCCAGCGGAGCGGCGTCACACGCGCCCTCGACGGCATCACGGGCGGCGTGCTGCTCGCGTTCGGCGTGGGGTTGTTCCTCGAGCGGCAGTAAGACGTGACTTCACTTTGCTCTCTCGCGGATGATGGCGATCGAGGCGATGGTCGCTTCGATGTCGGCGGGGTCGAGGCCGTCGCAGACATTTGCCATCCACAACGCGAAATCCTTCAAATCGTTGTCGATCTCGATTTCGGGCGGGCGCGGCTCGAAGCGGGGCCAGAAACCGTAGAGGAAGGCGAGCGACGGGCGGCCGCGGCCCAGATCGCCGAGTTCCAGCGCATAGATATGGCTGTGCGCGCTGCGCCAATACTTCCGGCCGGCGCGGAAGCCGACAACCCGTTCGAACGACTCCGCGATCAAGGGCCGGACGTCGAGTTCCTGCTCGAAGATCAGCGGATCGGCGCGCAGTTTCGAGAGTTCCTCCGGCGTGGGCGCGACGAAATTCATGGCGCCACCACGCGTTTGAGGAAGGGGATGATCGCCTGGACGATGTCAGGACCGCGATCGTCCTGCAGGAAATGCGAAGCGCGAGCGAAATTCACCGGGCCTTCGGCGTGCGGCAATAGTTTCAGCAGGCGGTCGCGATATTCGACGTCGAACACCGGATCGTCGACGCCCCAGATAATCTGGATCGGCGTCTTCGACAATTCGCCGAGACGCATCTCGAGCGCGCGCATGTCGCTCCAGCCGCGATCACCGTCCTTGAGCGGGATCGAGCGCGGCCAGGTCATGCACACCGTCTCCGAATCCGGTTCGTCATAGATATGGTGATAGGCACGCTTCTCGGCGCTCGTCATGCGCCGCTTGCTGATCGTGGAGGTGCCGCCATGGCTGAGCACCTTAAAGCGCTTCATGAAGATCGGCCCGATCAGCGGCGCGTGCCAGGTCGTCCAGGGGCGCGGGTTCTGGTGGAACGGACCGACATAATCGGTGAAGCACCAGGTGTTCATAAGCACCATGGCCGCGACGCGCGGCAGCCGCGTCAGCGCCAGGCCGATGCCCTGCGGTCCGCCCCAATCCTGGCCGACGATGGTGAGGCGCTTCAGATCGAGCTGGTCGGCGAGCGAGACGAGATCGGCGATGTGGTGGGCCAGCGAATGGGCCGTGTCGATGCGCGGCTTGCTGGAGTAGCCGGCGCCGACGCAGTCGGGCACGATGACGCGGTAGCCGGCCGCCTTCAGCGGTTCGATGAAATCGCGGTAGAGAAAGCCCCAGGTCGGATTGCCGTGCAGCAACAGGACCGGCGGCGCGGCGCACGGGCCTTGGTCGACGAAGGCCATGCGGCGGCCGTTCACGGGCAGCGATTTCTGCTCCCAGGGAAACAGAGCTTTCAGCCAGTCGGGTTTGGGCGGCGTTTCAAGCATCTGGCTTCGCCTTGCGATCTTCGCTTTACTATTCCACCAGATCATCGGCGGAGGCAAAACATGACGACGGCTTACGATTTCAGCTTCAAATCCATCGACGGCGGCGCGCTGCCGATGGCCACGTTCAAGGGCAAGGCGGTGTTGGTCGTCAACGTGGCGAGCCAGTGCGGGCTGACGCCGCAATATTCCGGGCTCGAAGCCTTGTGGAAGGACAAGAAGGACAAGGGCCTGGTCGTGCTCGGCGTGCCGGCGAACAATTTCGGCGCCCAGGAGCCGGGCACGGAAAGCGAGATCAAGACCTTCTGCGAGACGCGCTTCAACATCGACTTCCCGATGACGGCCAAGGAAGACGTGATCGGCGCCAATGCCCATCCGATGTACAAATGGCTGGCTGGCGAGCTGGGCGAGGACGCGGCGCCCAAGTGGAATTTCCACAAATACCTGATCAACAAGGACGGCACGATCGGCGGCACGTTCGGCCCGCGCACCACGCCGGACGACGTGGCGATGAACGCGGAAATCGACAAGGCGCTGGCGAAGTAAATAATTTCACCTCCCGCAAGGGGGAGGTGAAATTGGGTCCTACATCGGCGGCTTGATGCCGTTTTTCTCCAGTGTCATCGAGCCGACCACCGGCTTGCCGTCGGGACCGGTGGCGAGGACGGCAAAGACGGCGAGGCCGGCCTTGGCATCGGTGTTCTTGGCCGGCACGATGGCGACGATCGGCGTCGAGGGCGTTACCGAGACCGAAGCGACGCCGGTACAGGGCGTGGCCCCGCCCATCGCGGCGAGACCGACGCATTTGCCGTTCACGATTCCCGAGCCGTGATAGGTCACCTTCAGCGACCAGCCGTCAGACGCCGAGACCGTGCCGTTGGTCATGCTGCCGGCGGCGGTCGGCGCGCTGTGCACCACCGCGACGGTGCCGTTGGTCATGCTGCCCGCTGTCTTGGCGCCGCCGGGATGATGATCCCAGGGGTATGAGCCTTCGCCGACATGGACCGGCAGGATGTGTATCTCCTCCGCCTTCAGCGTGTCGTTCGGACCGGGCACCGAGGTGATGCCGACGAAATCGGTCGACTTGATCTGGTCGAAGCGGCGCGGCTCGACCGCGGCGTAGATCGAGGTCGGCAGCAGCGCACCGGTGACGGTGGTGCCGTCGGCCTTTGTGATCGTCATGGATTTGGCATCGATGCTGGCGATGGTGCCGCGCACCAGCATGGGCGGCGGTGGCGCATCGGCGGCGAAGGCCGGCGCAATCGCGACGGCGACAATCATCAGTGTACGGAATTTCATCGGAGTTCCCTCGGGTGAATGGCGTTGCCGCCAATGCATACGAGTTTGCGGGTTCGCGCAAGGACGGGCCGGTTCGGTTTACCGTGTACCGCAAGCCCAGCCGAACTCGGCCCTATTGGGATGCGATCAGAGAATGCCCGCCAAGGCCGGAACATCGGCCACCACCGCCTTGACGACTGCGGCAATCGCGTTTTGCGCCGCCGCCTCGCCTATCGCTTCGTAGGCCGTGAACACGTTGTGAAGCGCGGTCTTATTTTGGGCCACGGTAAACTGATATTCCGCCGGATCCATTTGATCCTTGTGTTCGGCAATATATTGGGCCGTCACCACGAGTTTGCCGATCTGCGTCGCCGCGCCTTTGGCAACCGCCGACCAATCCTCGTTGCCAAGCGCGGTTTTCGCGGCTGCGATCGCATCGTTGAGTATCTTCGTCCAGTCCATGGGTCTCTCCCGACTTGTTCACCAACACGAGAAAACTTCGATCAGTTGCCGGGACCTGCGGCCAGCGTTGCCGCCGAAGCCGCCGCCTTGGCGCCGGTGGTGGCTGTTGCCGTGCTGTCGGTCTTTCCCCCTGTCGAACCTGCCGGCGAAGCCGCCTTCAACGACAACTCGTAAGTGAGCAAGGAGGCGATCTGACTGTTGAAGTTGTCCTGCACGGAATGAAGAAAGGGGGCATCCCTGAAACCGCCATGCGATGCCGTCATCGCCTTGTGCACAGTGCGCAGCCCTTCGAACTGCGTGTTCAAGCTGTCGAATACGGGTATCAGGGTCCTGGTCGATGTGTCCTGCGACGCTTCCATCCTGATTTCGAGCGTTTTTACGTCGGCCTCGACCTTGTCGTAGAACTTGGTGTCATAGGCGACCGGCGTCGCGGGGCTCGCCTCGCTCTCCCAAGTGACGAATTGCTGGTTGACCTCTTGCGAGATCGTCGTGAGTTGCTGGTCGGCCTGCGCGTCATAGTCGACCGTCGAACAGCCCGTGAGTCCCATCGCCAGAAGGGACGCCATGATCAAATTGCGCACGCGGCCTGTCGTGTTCATGTTTGTCTCCCCACTTGCAAATATTGTTGCACTGCAAGGTTCAACCGGAGCGAAGATGCTCACGCGTGACTGCCAGGCACGCGCAGACATCATCTATCCGTGCACCCCTCGGAGTGCCCGACCATCACTCAACCCGTTGAACGCCAGTTGGCGGGGAGATTGGCAGAATACACAATAGAAATCCAGTGAAGACTAGCTTCATTGCCTCCCAGCGCGGTCCAGACAGGTATTCGATACTTGCGGTCCCTTGCGTGGCCAAGAGCAAGCAAATCCTAACCTGCCACCGCCCGAATGAGAACCTCGATGCGGCGATTGCGCGGTTCTTTCTTGTCGTCGCCGGTGGCAACACGCAGGCGGATCTCGCCGAAGCCCTGCGACGAGAGCCGCGCCGCCGGCACGCCTTCATGCGCCAGCGCGCCGGCGATCGCCAAAGCGCGCTTCTGCGACAGGGCGAGGTTCTGCTCCGGACTGCCGGACGTATCGGTGAAGCCGTTCACCTGCACGGCGGTATGGCCATATCCGCGCAGCACCGCGCCCAGCGGCTCGAGCACGTCGTCGCCGGCAACTCCGCCATCCGCGGTGAACAGGTCGGCGTTGGGAATGACGAGGTTGAGGGTGTCGCCCTGGCGCGCGACGACGATGCCGCTGCCATGGACATGGCGGCGCAGATCGGTTTCCAGGCTGTCCATGTAGCTGCCGATCCTGGCGACGGTCAGCGGTCCGGCGGGTCCCGTCGGCGCGACCGGCGCGGCGTTGCGTGCCGATGGCGACGGCTTCTGCCAGGTGGACCGCTCGCGCGCCGGCGGCATGGACGGCAACTCCCCGAGCGGGCGCGGACCGCTGCCGCAAGCCGAGACGGCCAATGCGAGCAGCGGGATCAGGGCTTTGGCGAGGCGCATGGCGGCGGTCTTTTCGGTCGGAAGCTTTTCGGTCGGAAACAACCTACGAATTTCGCGCCGCAATGGTGGCGGATATTTGTCCGTTCGGCTCCGCCCCTGCTAAGGATAAGGACCGATATTTCCACAACGCATGGGGACGAAAAATGAACCTCTTCGATCTGACGGGAAAAGTGGCGCTGATCACGGGCTCGACCAAGGGCATCGGCGAGGCCATCGCCCACCGCATGGCCGAGCACGGCGCCAAGGTGGTGATCTCCAGCCGCAAGGCCGACGCCTGCGACAAGGTCGCGGCGGACATCAACAAGGAGCGCGGCGCCAAAGTCGCGGTGCCGATCCCCTGCAACATCAACTACAAGGAACAGCTGCAGATGCTGGTGGACGAGACCCACAAGCAGCTCGGCAAGATCGACATCCTGGTGTGCAACGCGGCGCTCAATCCGGCCTATGGACCGATGTCGAAAATCGACGACGCGGCGTTCGACAAGATCCTCGGCGCCAACATCAAGTCCAACCACTGGCTGGCGCAGATGGTGCTGCCGGACATGACCGAGAAGAAGGACGGCTCGATCATCATCGTCTCGTCGATCGGCGGCTATCGCGGCTCGACGGTGATCGGCACCTATTGCATCTCCAAGGCGGCCGACCTGCAGCTGGCGCGCAACCTCGCCTACGAGAACGGCCCCAACAATATTCGCGTCAACTGCATCGCGCCGGGCTTGGTGAAGACGGATTTCGCCAAGGCGCTGTGGGACACGCCGGAGGCCGAGCGCCGCTCGTCGGCCGGCAATCCGCTGCGCCGCCTGGGCGAGCCGGACGACATCGCCGGCGCGGCGGTGTTCCTGGCCGCCAAATCGGGCGCCTGGATGACGGGCCAGTGCATCATTGTCGACGGCGGCTCGCTCGCATGAGCGCAAACAGGCTGAGATTCTGGCTACCGGTACTCGCCTTGCCGCTCCTTCTGTGCACCGCGCCGGCCGTGGCCAGGGATTCCTGCGACAACGCGATGTCGCAGAACGAGATGAGCGCCTGCGCCGAAGACGCTTTCGCCCGCACCGACAAGGTGCTGAACAAGGTCTATCAGGACACGATGAAGGGGCTGGACGACCACGGCCGCGATTTGCTGAAGACGTCCGAACGCGCCTGGGTGAGCTTTCGCGACGCCGAATGCGCCTATCAGAACGAATCCAACGAAGGCGGCAGCATCTATCCGATGGTCTATGCCGGCTGCCAAACGACGCTGACCAAGGACCGCATCAAGCAGCTGCAGGCGGGACAGAATTGATGCGCCTGATGGGCCCGATGGCGGTGGAATTGGGCGCTCGCCTTCTTGTTTGCAAGTCGCCCAGCGGCGCTGCCGGCAACCATCAAGATAATATCTTGACCCGATACCGGAACAGGGACAGCCGGTCGCACGAAGTTCAACTGAACCGCACCAATCTCTCGCGAGTGCTTTTTGCACGCGAATCTGAGTAGACAAAAGATATGGCCGACAATGAGCCTATCAAGGTCGTAGTTATCGAAAGAACGAAAACGATCAGACAACTACTGTCAGAATGGTCGCCCATTGCAATTTCTGTCCTGGCTCTATTTTTTGCCGGCTACGAAGGCTTCAAATCGCGCCAACACGACAGGCTCTCGGTTCGGCCAATGGGGCTCATTCACACTTACGCCACCGGGATTGATGAGTACGACGGGATAGCTATCCAAAATGAAGGCCTTGGACCAGGACTGCTCCAAAATCTCAGAGTCTACTATCGAGGCAAAATAATTTACGATGAGCACACGAACAATTGGGAGTCGATAGTCGACGCTAACAGAACCATGTTTCATGACGGACCGATAGTGTGGACATCGAGCAGCTATCAATCCACAATTCCGACTAATTCGACATTCTGGATTCTCAGAACCAAACCCGACAACATAACCAATATGACGGTCTTTGACCGCGATTTCGTGAGTCAGATAACGGTCGCTTTTGAGTTATGCAGCCTTTATGAAGAGTGCGTCCCGCAGTGCGCAGGCCCCTATTGTTCCGCACTGAAATGAATCAGAAAGTGCTCCTGCAAGCGCGCCTCACCGATGAACCTGGGTAAAGAAATTCAACGCGCCTATGCCCCCAGCACGCTCTCCGCGCTCTTGAACGGCAAACCCTGCGCGTCGGCGACGGCCTTATACGTCAGCGAGTTCTTGTAGACGTTGAGGCCGGCGGCGAGATGCTTGTTGGCCTTCATCGCCTTCTCCGCGCCCATTTGCGCCAGCGCGATCGTGAAGGGCAGCGTCGCGTTGTTGAGCGCGAAGGTCGAGGTGCGGGCCACCGCGCCCGGCATGTTGGCCACGCAGTAATGCACCACGTCGTCGACGACATAGGTGGGATCGGCATGGGTGGTGGCGTGGCTGGTCTCGGCGCAGCCGCCCTGGTCGATGGCGACGTCGACCAGCACCGAGCCCTTCTTCATCTGGCTGATCATCTTGCGGGTGATCAGCTTGGGCGCCGCGGCGCCCGGCAGCAGCACGCCGCCGATGACGAGGTCGGCGCTCGTCACATGCTCCTCGAGCGCGTCGATGGTGGAGAAGGCGGTGTGCAGGCGCGAACCGAATTGCTCGTCGAGCTCCTTGAGGCGCTGCAGCGAGACGTCGAGCACGACGACATGCGCTTCCAGCCCCATCGCCATGCGCGCCGCATTGGTGCCGACGACGCCGCCGCCGAGGACCACCACTTTGCCCGCCTGAACGCCGGGCACGCCGCCGAGCAACTGGCCGCGGCCGCCTTGCGCGATCTCCAGGCAGTGCGCCCCGGCCTGGATCGACATGCGGCCCGCCACTTCGCTCATCGGCGCCAGCAGCGGCAAGCCGCCGCGCGCGTCGGTGACGGTCTCATAGGCGATGCAGATGGCGCCGCTCTTGAGCAGACCCAGCGTCTGCTCCGGATCGGGCGCCAGATGCAGATAGGTGAACAGCACCTGACCGGGCTTCAGGCGCGCGATTTCGACCGGTTGCGGTTCCTTGACCTTCACGATCATGTCGGCACGCGCGAAAACTTCGTCGGCGGAGTTGAGAATCGACGCGCCGACGCGGAGGTACATCTCGTCGGTCAGGCCGATCCCGTCGCCCGCCATGGTCTCGACGAAGACTTCGTGGCCGCGCGAGGTCAGTTCGCGCACGGCCGCCGGCGTCATACCGACGCGGTATTCGTGATTCTTGATTTCCTTTGGAACGCCGACGCGCATGGGATGGTCCCTTTGGTTCGAGCCGACGGCCCGGAAGAGGCCGGCAAAGTACTCCAGCGGTAGCAGCAGATTCAATCGAACCCTGTTGCGCAGGTGCGGGCACGAGGGACCGATTGTTTCAGAAAAGCGTTGCTGTGAGCCAGAGTGCGCGATCGCCGCCGATTTTCGCGCCGGACGACGGCCCCGCGAACGGCAAGCTCGAATCGAAACGGCTCCGGCGCACGAACGCCGGAGCCGTCGATAATCACAAACCTGGCGCTTCAGGGCGTATTGGTGTGGGGATGGTGTCCACCGTTGTCATCATTCGTAGAACCAGAAGGCGGTGAACCGTCGTCGTGTTGATGATGGCTACCGCCGCTTGCCCCGCCTGAGTCGCCGCCGGTTGGCGGCGGCGTAACCGCCGGCGCCGGAGTCGGTATCAAGATGGCTGGGGGCGTCGTTGCGGGCGTGCCGGTATCGTCGTGGTGATGACCGCCGCCAGCACCACCTGTACCGCCGGTAGAACCGCCCGCGCCGCCGGCGGAACCGCCCGTGCTGCTGTTGCCACCTGCGCCGCCGGAGCCTGAGCCGCCATTGCCGGAACCGCCGCCATGTTGGTGACCGCCGTTCGCGCCCGAGCCGTTGGAGCCGTTCGAACCGCCTCCGCCTGCGCCGCCTTGATCGCCGGATTGATGGTCGCCGTCGTGGCGATCCCATCCGCCGTGACCGCCGTCATGGCGATCGCCGTCGTGGCCACCGTTGTCGCCACCATGATCGAAGCCGTGGCCGCGTCCGCCATGATCGTGGAACCAGCGCTGACGCCAGTCGTCGCGCCAGCGGAAGCCGTGGCTCTGGTAGAAGTCCAAGCCGAGCGCCGGGCCGAAGCGATTGACGCACGCCCAGGACGGACGGCGCGAACCCCATTCGTCGCGGCGCCAGTCGCCGTGAATCCAATAGAGTGTGCGGCCGCGATAGCTGCGAAAATACATCGGACCGCGATACCACTGGCCGCGATAGAAGACCGGGCAATAGGAAACTTGATAGTCCCAGAAGCCGTCCGGGCAGCCATCGCGGTCGCAATAGCCGCCGCTGTCATACGAGAAGCCGCCGCCGGTTCCGATCGAGAAGCCGAAACTGTCGGCCTGGGCCGGCGCCGCCGCGAACAGTGAGGCCCCCGCCAGCACCGTCGCGGTCGCCGCCGCTTTCATGATTTTCTTCATGGTCTTCTGCGCTCCAGTTACGAAAGGCGGACAAGGAGCGCGCCAAAACGGCGTCTCGTGTCCGCCGAAAAAGCGAACGGACGGCCTCCACGCAATGCGATGAGAACCGCCTGTTCTTACAACGCCTAACTCAAGGCTTTGTTTGCGTGGACGCGGTCGCGTTTAGTGGTGGTGATGTCCGCCGCCGCCATGGCTGCCGCCACCGCCGCTCCAATGACTGCCACTGCCGCCGCCGCTCCAGTGGCTGCCGCCGCCGCCATGGCTGAAGCCGCCGCCGTGGAAGCCCGAACCGCCGCGCCAGCTGCCGCCATAGTAGAACTGGCGGTGTCCGCCGTAGTAGCGCGAGCGGAAGGAGTCGTTCAGCCAGATGCCGTCGATGAAGACCGGACCGTTGTAGTAGTCGTAATCGTCATAGGCATCGTAGTCGTCATAGTACCGGTCGCAGCGATAGCGATCGAAGTAACGGCTATAGGGATCGCAGAAGGCGGGCCGGCCGTGGGAGTAACCGCCGCCGCCGAACTCCACGCCGACCGTCACGCGCGCCTGGGCGGGCGCGGCGCTCAGTGTCGCGGCGCCGGCCAGCAGCAGGAC
The DNA here is from genome assembly GCA_036512455.1 of Rhizomicrobium sp. GTDB lineage: Bacteria > Pseudomonadota > Alphaproteobacteria > Micropepsales > Micropepsaceae > Rhizomicrobium. Next base: position 59,895 of record DATCAT010000014.1, on the reverse strand, counting down.
GCCGAGCACCGCTTTGGAAAGATATTTCATGGCTCACCTCGTTGGAATCGATTGCCGAGGCTGAGATTGCTTGGCGCCGCCTGAACCGTACATGAACGCGGCTGTCAGGAAACGAAATGCCGAAAAAGTCAGGCGGAACGGCCTCTTCCTTCGATCGGCCAGTGGGCTTCGAGGGTGTCGCCGCGGACGCAATGATAGCGGTCGTAGAGATTCACGGTGGGGTCGCAATGCGGCACGACGCAGCGCACGACGTCGCCGACTTCGAGCGGGGGACCATCCTTGGGATAGGCGATGCCGCCCTGCTCGTCGCCGAAGAAGAAATAGGCGGCGCCCTCCGGCGCGCCTGAGACCAGCAGCGGCGGTCCGGCGTCGGTGGCGAAGGACTTGAAACCGGCATCGGTGGTGGCGAGGCCGGCGCGGTTGGCGCTGATCACCGTCGTTTGCACCATCAGCGAGGCTTCGAACGGCACGCGATCACCGGGTTTTTCCCAGACGTCGTTGTACTGCTTGTCCATGAAGACGTAGGAGCCGACCTGCAGCTCGGTCAGGACATGCGCGTCGGGATCGATGTCGAAGGTGCCGGTGCCGCCGCCCGAGATAATCTTCGGCGCGTGGCCGGCCTTGGCCAACGTGTCGCGCAATTCGCCCAGTTCCTTCAGGACTTGCAGCGACGCCGCCCGGCGCTCATTGGGCGATTCCATGTGCTGGGCTTGTCCGGCGTAACATTGCAGGCCGCAATATTCGAGGCCGGACGCGGCCGCGATCAGCGCCACCAGCGCCGGCGCGTTGGCGCGGGCGATGCCGGTGCGGCTCATGCCGGGATCAATGTCGACCAGGACCTTGAGCGTCTTGCCGCTCGCCCGCGCCGCTTGATCGAGCCGGGCGGCGACCGAGGCGTTGTCGCAAGTCACCATCAATTCCGCCATGCGCGCGTTGAGCGCCACGACGCGCGCGATGCCGGCATCCGTAACCACCGGCGAGGTGATGAGGATGGCAGCGATGCCGCCGGCAGCGAGCGCTTCGGCCTCGCCCAGCTTGGCGCAGCAGATGCCGTTGGCGCCGGCCGCGATCTGGCGGCGCGCGATTTCGACGGATTTGTGCGTCTTGGCATGCGGGCGCAGGCCGATGCCGGCGCGCCGGGAATGCTCGACCATGCGCGCCAGGTTGCGCTCGAAAATGTCGAGATCGACGATCAGCGCCGGGGTCTGGATCCGCGCGGCGGCGCCGGGAACGCCGACAAGCTCTTCGTTCAGTATCGTCATGCTTCCCCTGCCGTGGCGCGATGTGCGTTCGTACGCTGACGCTACGAACAGTATTGCGCAGATGCGGGCGCATTATAAGGTCGGTTTGTGACCACCGCCCTCCTCCTCATCCTGCTGTCCGCCGTCGTGCATGCCGTGGTCAACGTCCTGACCAAGCGCGCCGCCGACAAATACGCCATGCGGCTGCTGATCGGCGTGTTTTCGGCGGTCCTGGTGACGCCGGCGCTGTTCTTCGTGCCGCTGCCGACGGGACCCGCCGTGTGGCTGCTGTTCGGCACCGCCTTCGTGCATGCGATCTACGAATTGCTGCTGGTCAAATCCTATGAGAGCGCGGCGTTCTCGGCGGTCTATCCGGTGGCGCGCGGCACCGGGCCGCTGTTCACCGCGCTCGGCGCCATTTTCATCCTACGCGAGCACGCGCCCTTGCTGGAACTGCTCGGCATCTTGATGGTGTGCGGCGGGGTGATCGCGATCGGGATTTCGCATCGTGCCAGCGCGGGCGCGGCGAAGGGTCTCGCCTATGCGCTGGGCACCGGACTGACCATCGGCTGCTACACGCTGATCGACGCCACCGGCGTGCGCAGCGTGCACGAGCCTTTCACCTATGTACTTTGGTTCTTCGTGGCGCATGGCGCCTGCGTGCTGGTCACCGCGCCCGGCATCCGCGGCCGCGCCGTGGTGATCGAGGCGCGGCGGCAATGGAAACTGGGCGCCGGCACCGCGGCACTGTCCATTGTCACCTATGGCTCGGCGATGCTGGCCTACCGTTTCGGCGCCACGGCGCAGCTGGCGGCGTTGCGCGAGACCAGCGTGCTGTTCGGCACAGCGCTGGCCATGAGCTTCCTCGGCGAGCACATGACCTGGCGCCGCTGGATCGCCGCCGGCGTCATCGCCTCGGGCGCGATCCTGCTGCAGATGGGCTGAGCTATTCGCTGCCGCCGATAGGCAACGTCCTCAAACGAATGCGCGCCTCTTCGATAACCGCGATGCAACCGCTTTGCAGCACCGCTTCAAGCGTGGGGAGATTGGCAGCGAGCAGTGCGGCCTGGCGCTCAGGATCGCGAACCGCGTCGCCGCGAAACAGAATAAAGGAGGGCTTCTGGCTTTGCCGCAGGGCGAGCAGCGTCCCGAAATCGGTGTCCGCAGATATGAGAATCCGATCTTCCACCTTGGCCAGGTCGAATATCGTGCCGTCATCGGCGGCCTGGAGCCCACGCTCGCGGACGTGCACGGCGTCGAAACCAAGACTGCAAAGTCGTTCAGAGACTATGAATGATAGCGCGTTGTCGACGAGAAATTTCACGACGCCGCGAGCGGCAATTCGCGTTCCCGCACGGCGTCAGCGGCGTAGTGTAGCGCTTCACGGATATCTTCGTTCACGAGGTCGGGATAGGCCTTTAATATCTCGGCGTCCGGCAAGCCGTCGGCCACGAGCCTGACGATAGTCGCGACCGGAATCCGCAAGCCTCGGATGCAGGCGATGCCGCCCATTTGGTTGGGATTGAGGGTAATCCGCGTGAAGGTCATGGTCCTCTTCGCGACTGGTGGTTGATGCTCGCCCAACTTAGCACATTGTTCTAAGAAGGTCATGATGAAGACCTTTTATTCCCCCGCCCATCTGGAGCATGCGCCGTCCGAGGAGTTCGAGGGCGGCAGGATGAATCCGGCCGTCGAGGTGCCGCTGCGCGCGCTGCGCGTGCGCGACGAGATCGAACGGCGCAAGATCGGGCCCATCCTCGCACCGTCGGATTTCGGCATGGACGCCATCGCGCGGGTACACGATGCCGGGCTGGTCAAGTTTCTGGGCGAAGCGAGCGGGCTGTGGCGCAGGCGTTATGGCGAGGCGGCGCCCCCGGCGATCCCATCGGCCTGGCCGGCGCGGGGCTTGCGGGCGCAGCCCGACGGCGACGTGGAGTCGCGGCTGGGAAGCTACGCTTTCGATACCGCGACGCCGATCGTGAAAGGCACCTGGCCGGCCGCGCTGGCGGCGGCGAACAGCGCGCTGTCGGCGGCGCGCGCGATCAAGGACGGCGCGCGCGCCGCCTTCGCGCTGGCGCGGCCGCCCGGCCATCACGCCAGCGCCGATGTGTTCGGCGGCTATTGCTATCTCAACAACGTCGCCATCGCGGCGCAGTGGTTCGTGGACCAGGGGCTGAAGCCGGCGATCCTCGACGTCGACTATCACCACGGTAATGGCACCCAGAGCATCTTCTACCGGCGCTCCGACGTGTTCTTCTGCTCGATCCATGGCGATCCCAGCTTCGCCTTTCCGCACTTTCTCGGCTTCGCCGATGAGCGCGGCGAAGGCGCGGGCGCGGGCGCCAATCTCAATCTGCCGCTGCCGATGTACACCGATTGGGAAGGCTACGCCGACGCCATGGCGCGCGCCGCCGAGGCGATCCTGTCCTTCGGGCCGGACGTCCTTTTGGTGTCGCTGGGCCTGGACACGTTCGAGGCCGATCCGATTTCGAAATTCAAGCTGCGCGCCGCCGACTATCTCAAAATGGGCGAGACCATCGCCAAGCTGAAACTGCCGACGTTTTTCATCTTCGAAGGCGGCTACAATCTCGACGCGCTGGCGGAGATCACCGTCAATGTGCTCGAAGGATACCAGAGCGCGGCGCGGTGAGAATTCCGCCCATCGCAACAAATTGACCGGAGCTTCCCGATGTCCGCGCGCTGGACGACAAAGAACACAAAGCTGTTTTCCGGCATCGACCAGACCGCGAATTTCCGCGCGATGAGCGCGATCTATCCGGTGCGCGTGATCCGGCGGTCCTCCCAGCCCGCGCCATTCGCCGCCGGCAAGCCGTTCGCCTTGCCACCGACTTTCACCTTCGACGGCAAGACGCTCGAGACGCAGGAATTCCTCACCCAGGTCGATACGACAGGCCTGCTGATCCTCAAAGACGGCAAGTTGGTGTTCGAGGACTATCGGCTGGGCAATGATGCCTCCACGCAGTCGGTGTCCTGGTCGGTCGGCAAGTCGTTCGTGTCGGCCCTGATGGGCATCGCCATCGGCGAGCACACGGTCGGCGCGGTGGAGGATCCGGTGACGCAATATGCGCCGGAGCTCGCCGGCAGCGCCTATGACGGGGTGCGGATCAAGGATGTCCTGCAGATGTCGTCGGGTGCGCGCTGGAACGAGGACTACAGCGATCCCGACTCGGACATCAACAAGTTCGGCCGCCTGCTCATCGACGGCAGTTCGCTGGATGCGTTCGCCGCCGGCTGCCGGCGCGAACATCCGCCCGGAGCGTTCAATCGCTACAACACCACCGACACCCATGTGCTGGGGCTGGTGCTGCGCAATGCGACGGGCCGTTCGTTGTCGGACTATCTGCACGACAAGCTGTGGCAGCCGCTCGGCATGGAAGCCGACGCGTTCTGGATCGTCGACCGCGACGGCGCCGAGTTCGCCGGCGGCGGTTTGAACGCCGTGCTGCGGGACTATGCCAAGCTGGGAAGCCTCTACCTGAATGGCGGTACGTGGAACGGCGCCCGGATCGTGCCGGCGGACTGGGTGCGCGCCTCAGTCACGCCGGACGCGCCGCATCTGCAACCGGGCGTGCGCGCGTCGTCGTCGGAAAAGTTGGGCTACGGCTATCAGTGGTGGGTGCCGGACCTGAGCGGCGCCTATTCCGCGATCGGGATCTACGGCCAATTCGTCTATGTCGATCCCGCCGCGCGCGTCGTGATCGCCAAGACTTCGGCCTTTCGCGACTACGGCAAAACCATCCGCCCGGAGCACTACCGCTCGGCGGACCACTTCGCCTTGTTCCGCGCCATCGCCGCGGCCAGTCGGAGCTAATCGTATCTAGGGCGCGTCGCCGCCCAGCTTCTGCATCTTCTCGTGCAGTTTGTCGGCCGCGGCCTTGACCGCATCGGCGGCCTTGCCGGCATGCTCGCCGGTGCGCGATTGCATTTCGTCGATGGCCTTGTCGAGCGCCTGCTTGACGCTCGCGGCACTGCCGCCCTTCTGGTATTCGCGCACGATGACGCTTTCCAGCCGACCGATGACGGCATCGACCGTGTAGTCCTTGTTCAGGCTGCGCTCGCGGTGTTCGACGATGGAATAGATGTCGATCGAATCGTCGATGGTGCGGCCCATCTCGACCAGCTTGTAGAAACGTGTGCCCTCCTCCGCGCCGCCGACGACCAGATCGAACACCGCGACGGCGAGGGTCAGCGGAATCTGGAAAAAATTGTGCAGATTGTTGAGCGCCAGCTTCAGCTCGAACACCGCGACATCGCGGATGAACTTCCAGCGCGCATGCGGGTCGCGGTTGGAGCCGGGCGGCGGCGAAGGGAGCATATCCGTCATGGCGCATCGCTATGATAGTGTTCGGCGCCGATAATGACCCGGGGACGGGCCGTGACAAGAAGCAATATGCGCGACCTGACCGCCCAGGAGGGGCGCAGCGCCTTCGGCGCGGATGCCGCCAATTACGACGCCGCGCGGCCGCCCTATCCCGGCTGGGTGTTCGAGCGACTACGGCGGAAGTGCGGCCTTGCGCATGGCACGCGCGCCTTCGAAATCGGGCCCGGCACGGGTTTGGCGACCGGCACGCTGCTGGCGCTGGGCGCGAGCCCGCTGGTCGCCATCGAACCCGACGCCCGCCTCGCGGCGTTCCTCGGCGCCAAGCACGGCAAGGACGGCCGCTTGCACGTCGTCAACGCCGCGTTCGAGGACGCGTCCCTGGCGCCGGGAAGCTTCGATCTGGGCACCGCGGCGACCTCCTTCCACTGGATGGATCAGCGCGCGGCGCTGGCGAAGGTCGCGGCGGTGCTGCGCCGCGGCGGCTGGTGGGCGGCATGGTGGAACGTCTTCGGCGATCCCGATCGCTCCGACGCCTTCCACGACGCGACCGATGCATTGCTCAACGGCCTTGGCAACACGCCGAGCCATCACGCGGGCCAGGCGCATCCCTTCGGACTCGACGTCAAGGCGCGCCTGGCCGATCTGCAAGCCGTCGACGCATTCGAACGCGTTGAATGCGAAATCCAAAAATGGACGCTGACCCTGACGACATCCGAAACGCGGGCGCTCTATGCCACCTACTCGCAATTCAGCGTGCTGGAGCCGGACGAGCGGGCCCGCATCCTGGACGGCGTCGCGCACATCGCCGAGACGCAGTTCGGCGGCCGAGTGGAGCGCAACATGTGCACCGCGCTGTACACGGCGCCGCGGCGCTAGAATGGAACGCCTTCGGCGGCGCAGAGGAACTTCATCAGCGGCGTGGCGGCTTTGAACGAAGCGGCCACCTCGTCGACGAAGTTCGCCGACTGCGCCGCCTTTACGCTCGAATCGCGGATGGCGAAGAAGCTCTTCTTCTTGATGTCCTCGATTAGCGGATGGTTGGGATCGTAGCCGCGCGGTGGACGCGTCAGCGCATGATCGGTGCCGAGTGTGCCGTACATCTTCACGAAGGCTTTGTCGGCCTTGACGGACTTCCACGCCGCCGGCTTCTTGACGATGGCGTCACGGATGCTGGCCAGCGCCGGCGGCTCGGGCATGTACATGCCGCCGCCATAATACACCTCACCCGCCGAGAAATGCATGTAGAAGCCTGGCGCATGCACGTCTTTCGTGGAGGTGTGCCGGAAGTGGCAGGCGGCGTTTTCCTTGTATGGGCGCTTGTCCTTGGAAAAGCGCACGTCGCGATAGATGCGGAACATCGAGCCGCCATTGGTCCTGGGATCGGCGACGAAGTGCTTCGAAACCTTGGCAAGGCGCGGCGCCATGGCCTCGATGAATTGCGACATCGGCGCCTGCACGGAGTCGCGAAAGCGCTGCTTGTTGGCTTCGAACCAGGACCGTTCGTTGTGCGCCTTCAGCTCCTTGAAGAAGGCGAAGAAGTCTTTCGGGAAACCGTCGAACGCCATGCCGCCTCACAATTTGCCGAAAGTCACGGCGCGATAGGTCCAGCCGGCGCCGGTGATCGCTTCCTGCATCGGCGTCTTCATCTCGGAGGTCTTGAAATAGTAGCTGTAGACCTGGCCGTAGTTCAGCTTCTCGGTGAAGGCGTAGGCCTGGCCGAAGGAAATCTCCGTCTTCTGGCCGCGGAACGCCGACGCCGCCATGGAGAGCGACGGCACGCCGGCGCGCCATTCCACCGTCCATTCCTGGTCGACGCCGCGCACTTCCTTTTTCGCGTCGTCGAATTTCAGGAAGATCTTGAAGGCGCTCTTGAGACCCGCCTTGGCGAAGATCTCGTACCACTTGGCGTCGACGATGCGCCACTCGACGACGAGATCGCATTTGTCTTCCGGCGTCGCCTCGCGAATGTGCCAGGGCGACGACTCGCGATTGAGCGCCAGCAGGTTGGCGCGCAATTCCGTCTGCGGTTTCACCGGCGTGCCGGGTTTCGGCTTCTTGGTGCCCGTGAGAGCGTCGAACAATCCCATGCCGGTCTCCACCGTTGTTGAGACAGGAGCTTAGCGCGTTTCAGGCGTCGCCGAACATGGTTTCGGGGTTCGGCACAGTTCCCATCGGCGCGGTGACCTTGAAGATCGCGCTGGCGCGCAGGCACAGGATGCCGTCGGCGGTCGCGGTGCCCTGGGCGAAGAACAGGCTTTTGCCGGCGCGCAGGAATTCGGCCGTGCCCTCGACCCAGGCGCCGAGCCTGGCGGGGGCGAGAAAGTCGAGCGTCAGGTTCACCGTCGGCGCGAAGCCGACATCGGCCTTGCTCTGCATGCGCGCGGCGATGGGGATGAACATATCGGCGAAGGTCGCCAGCATGCCGCCATGCGCCACATTGCCCGGATTGCAGTGCCGCGCCTCGACGCGAAAGCCCATCAAGAGGCGCGTGCCGTCCCATTTGCCGTAGAGAGGACCGACCGCCTCGAGGAAGCCGACATTGAAGCGAAAGGGCCGAAAGCCCTCGGGAATATTAGCGGACATGGAAAACCTTGGGATAGCGAGATTGACGCTCTAGCGGCGAACGGCGCGGCGCACAACCGGCACATAACATTTGCGTCACCGTGGCCGCACGGCTTGCGCCTGCGCCATGTGAAACTTACGCTACGGGATGCAATCGAAATCGTTGAACGGAATCCGGTGAGAAGACTCGCCCTGCTTCTGCCGCTGCTGGTGCTCGCCTTCCTGGGCAGCGTTCACGCCGAAGAGCACAAGGAGCGCGAATTCCAGGAGTGCACCGACTGCCCGGTGATGGTCGGCATTCCGGCAGGCAGCTTCATCATGGGCAGCGCCGCGAGCGAGCCGGGACATTTCGACAATGAAGGGCCGCAGCACGCGGTGAGCATCCGCGCCTTCGCGCTGGCCAAGTACGACGTGACGGCGGCGCAGTTCATCACCTTCCTGGAGGCGACGGGCTACAAGCCGGCGGCATGCAATTCGATTCTGGATCTGCGCTGGCATCCTGTGGAAGCGGGACACGCGGCGGCGCCGGCCGGAGCCTATCCGCCGCAATGGCCGGCGGTGTGCCTGGAATGGAAAGACGCGCTCGCCTACATCGCCTGGCTCAACAAGATCGCCAAAGCGGCGCGACCGTCGATGGCGATGCATGACGGGCCTTATCGCCTGCCGAGCGAGGCGGAGTGGGAATATGCGGCGCGCGGCGGCACCACGACGGCGCGCTGGTGGGGCGATGCACTTGGCACGGGCAACGCCAACTGCAATGGCTGCGGCAGCGCCTTCGACGCGCGCATTCTGTCGGACGTCGATGCGTTCGCGGCCAACCCGTTCGGGCTTTACGGCATTCTGGGCAATGCCTGGCAGTGGACGGCCGATTGCTGGCATCCCAGCTACAGCGGCGCGCCACGCGACGGCTCGGCCTGGACCGGCGGCGACTGCAGCCGGCATGTGCTGCGCGGCGGCTCTTGGGACAACGTGCCGCTCTTCGTGCGCTCGGCCGCGCGCAGCGGCAGCCCGGCGGTGAGCGGCGAATACGACTATTCGAGCCTGGCCGGATTCCGCGTGGCGCGGACGCTGCCGTAGCAAAGTGAAATGTCGCGCGAGCGCCTGCGACATTGCTATCCGCGACATGCTGGCCGCTGTTCCTTGTCCGGTAACCGGCGCGGGCCTACATCCACGTCATGGAAGCCAAGCTCCATGAATTCCTGGCCAGGCCCGTTGTGCGCGGCATGCGCGGGCGCTGTCCGAAGTGCGGCGAGGGCCGCCTGTTCCGCGCCTTCCTGAAAGTCGCCGACGCCTGCCCCGCCTGCGGCGAGGAATTGCACCACCACCGCGCCGACGATTTTCCGGCCTATCTCGTTATCGTCATCGTCGGACACATCGTCGTGGCGATGGTGTTGGGCGTCGAGGCGGCCTATTCGCCGCCCTTGTGGCTGCATGCACTGATCTGGCTGCCGGTGACCTTCGCCTTCGCGCTGGCGCTGATCCAGCCGGTGAAGGGCGCCGTCGTGGCGGTGCAATGGCAGTCGGGGATGGAAGGCTTCTCCGCCGCCAAGAAGATTCGCGACGCGGCGCCCGCTATCGCAGCGTATCGCGCGGGTTGAGGTTCAGCGTCACCTGCATCGAATAGTCGATCGCGCCGGCCGGCAAGGTCAGCGGTGAGGACAGCAGCACCGCGTTGCGCGCGCTGAGCGCGATGTCGCGATAGAGCGCGTCGCGCGTGTAGCGCTCGCGGTCGAGAATATCGACTTTCGCCACCGTGCCGTTCTTCAGCACGACGATGCGCAACGCGATCAGGAAGCTGCTGCGACCCAGCGCGGTGACGTTGAAATTCCATTTGCGCATCACCTGGGCGCGGATGAGGTCATGCACGGCGTAAGCACTCTCGGAACCCGGCATCGCGTCGTTGCTGGTGGCCGGCGTGTCGGCGGCGCTCGGCGTATCGAGAGGCTTCACATTGCTCTCGGGCTGCTTGAGATGCGCCAGCGCGCGCAGCCGGGTTTCCAGATCGTCCGGCAGCGGCTTGGTCGCGGAAGGCGATGTGCCCTCGGGCGCATTGGCGGAGGCCGGTTCATGCGGCGTGGCGCGCGGCGTGACGGGCTGCGGGACCCTGGCCTTGAGCGGCTCTGGCGGCGACGTCGTCTCGGCGCCCAGGCGCACGATCTCCACCGGCACGAAGCGCGATGGCGGAATCGGCGGCTGCGTCACGCCGCGCAGGATGAACAGCAGCACCAGCAGTGCGAACAGGCCATGCAGTCCCAGCGAGCCGGCCAGCCCGCGTCCGTCGCCTTCGAAATACGCGACGCCGGCGCGCCACAGCGCGGCGGCGTTTTTCCAATCGGGGCGGATAGCGAAGAGCATGCGTGCCTAATTCTAAACCTCGCGCTCCCCGCCCGCGATGCTGCCCTTGCCCGTCCAAGCTGGCAAGCACTCATGGCGCCGGATTGCTGCCGAAAATTCGTCTCGACAGAAGCCTGGGCGCACTTCAGGCTTTGTTCAGCAAAAAGCGTGACAATCGGGGACGCACAGGAAGGGCCGGTCGAACTCTAAGTCTTGTTCATTGGAGGGGCGCATGAGCAGTCTTGAAGCCAAGCTTCGCGGCTATCGTCTGACGACCGCGGAGATCGTCTACCGCCTGCCCGATCATCCGGCGATGCTGCAGAGCTTCATCTGGCAGGATCTCGACATCGCGCCGAAATTTCCCGTGCTCAACAAATTCCTGCGCTTCTGGGAGACCTCGATCGAGGGCAAGCTGTTCCAGGTGCGCGTCGCCTCGCGTGGGCTGATCTCGGACGCCGAGCTCAAACTCTGCGGCGGCGAGTTCGCGCTGCATTAAGTCCGCTCACGGCTTCTTCTTGAACACCTGGTCCGCAATGCTGTCGGCCTGTTTGCCGAGTTCGGTGCCCGCATGCTCGAGCGCGTCCTGGATCTTGCCGACTTCGATGCCGTGCTGCTCGGCCGTGGCTTTGAGCGCCCTGGCGTGATCGGGCAGCCGCGACAGCTCATGATTGAGCGTGTCGGTGACCGCCTTCAGCTTGTCGGGCGTCATGCCGGCCTTGGCGGCGATGTCGTGCAGATTGGCCTGGATATTGTCGAACCAACTCATGCGGTCTCCTGCTTCAAGAGTCCCCACTCAAATCTACCACGCTTGAGGCGTTTTCACATCACTTTGCAGGCCAGCGCATTTCGCGTAGCAGCTCGGATGGGTGCAAACCGAGGGCGCGGGCAAGCTTGAAGATCGTCGTCACCCGAGGGCTGCGTTCCGCACGCTCGATAAAGCCGACATAGTTCCGGCTCAACTCCGCCAACTCAGCCAATCCCTCTTGGCTAAGCCCTTTCGCTTCGCGAGCGCGGCGGATTTCGTTTCCCAGAGAGTGGAGGTCGCGGTTCGGCTTCACGCCCAAACTGTTGCGTTGCCAGCTTCGACCTTCTACAAACTGGCGGTGTGCATTACTGGCAGTATATGACACGCAAGACGTGAAACGACACGAAGCCAGCAAGGTTGACCGCTATGTGGGTTCGCGCATCCGCGCGCGGCGAATGGCGCTACGCGTGACACAACGCGCCCTGGCGTCAAGGGTCGGGATGGTGATTCGTGAACTGCAGCAATACGAGCGCGGCCTTGTCCCGATGGAGGCAGAAAAGGTCTTCAAGATCGCAGCGGCTCTTACGACGCCAGTCTCGTCGTTCATCGATGGCATGTCACCGGTGGGCTCCGGCCGACCCTCAACCGCCTTAAGGCTGAACTATGAGCGGATGATCGCGACCGAGGAAGGCAAAGTGCTGGTTGGAATGTTTCCCAAACTCACCGACGCGGACCAGCGACGGGCGGTAGTTCTGATCGTGCGCGTGATGGTGGGCGGTGCTTAGAAATGTGCGAGAGCTTGGGCTTACGAGAAGGGTGGACCGGAACGGATCGACCCACCCTTTTCCTCGCGCCACGCCGCTATTGGAAAGCTATTTGCGCGCTACCTTGCGATATTTTTTCCACACCAAATTCACTACACGCGACAAACGATATGCTCGAACCACCAAACTCAGAATCGAGGCATGTCCCAACTCTTGTAGCAGCCAATGGTATGCCTCATGTTTACCCTCTTCCTGTACGATCCTGTCGTACAGGTCGAGCAATTCTGGCAACCAGTCGCTTGCGTAGCGACCCGCTGCAAATAGTTTGTATGCGTACTTTGATAGTCTAGGCGGTAGATGGTCTCGGTTGTCGTCCTCTTGTGACATGTGACGCCTCTTGGGTTAGTACCGGGGGCGTCCGGTGATAAGTAGCCGCCGTAAATTCAAGAGCCTGCGTGCCGGACTCTTCCAATTGGAAGACTCGTCTTCGGCGGCCACCACGTACAGGCTCAGGTTTTGTGGAACGGGACGTAACGAATCCCTTATCTTCCAACCTTTCCAAGGTCACGAAGACTTGCGCGAGAGATATGTGAGGCTTGAGGTTCGCTCTCAAGTGACGCGTGATCTCCGCCGGGAACGCAGCATCCCGAAGATTTGAGACTGCGGTCAGCACCGCAAACTCAAAATGTTGTAGTACGTCATCGCGTTGACGACGACGTCCAGCGATCGTCTCGCGAGGTGCAATGGTCGGCGCAGCATGGCCACCGGCGACATCACGGCTCTCGCCATCGTCTCGGACAAATTGATCGGCAATGCGCGTCGCTGCGTCGTCGCTTCGTGAGGACGGGGACTTGGATTGTCGCCGATCAGGTTGAAACACATCGCCATCGCCACTGGCGTGAGCCGAAATTGGTTTCGCATTCATTTTCTCCACTCAAGGTCACGGCCGACTCAAAGCCGCGGTTGCCAGTTACTGCCGGGCTGAGTCGATCCCGCAGGCCGGAAGAAAAGCCTCTGTCCCGGCGATTTATATATACCTGATAACATTAGCGGGAGTCAATATAATGGGACGCGATCAAGGGGAGGCCGAGCGAAGTCGAGCGTTTCACCCTTGACGCGCCTCCTCACCCCCCCTAAATACCCCCATAGTGGCTTGGCACTCCGAATGCGTGAGTGCTGCTACTTTCAGAATTTACTGTTCATTCAAATAGTTAGGGAGCATCCATATGAAATTCCGTCCGCTTGGCGACCGCGTGGTCGTCCGTCGCGTGAAAGAGGAACAGAAGACCGCCGGCGGGATCATCATCCCCGACACCGTGCAGGAGAAGCCACAGGAAGGCGAAGTGATCTCGGTCGGTCCGGGCGCCCTGGACGACAACGGCAAGCGCGTCGTTCCCGACGTCAAGGCCGGCGATTTCGTGCTGTTCGGCAAATGGTCGGGCACCGAAGTGAAGGTCGACGGCGAGGACCTCCTGATCATGAAGGAGAGCGACATCATGGGCGTGCTCGAAGGCCGCCCCGTGGCCAAGCATTCCAAAAAAGCGGCGTAACAGACAACAGGAACACAGAGAACAGAATACAGGTATCGGAAATCCTTCTGATCCCTGTCTTCCGTATTCCGTACTCAGGAGACTAAAGACATGGCAGCCAAGGACGTAAAATTCGGCGCCGACGCGCGTGAGCGTCTGCTCCGCGGCGTCGACATTCTCGCCGACGCCGTACAAGTGACGTTAGGGCCCAAGGGCCGCAACGTCGTCATCGAGAAGAGCTTCGGCGCCCCGCGCACGACCAAGGACGGCGTGACGGTGGCGAAGGAAATCGAACTCGCCGACAAGTTCGAGAACATGGGCGCGCAGATGGTGCGCGAAGTCGCCTCCAAGACCAACGACGCGGCCGGCGACGGCACGACGACGGCCACGGTCCTGGCCCGCGCCATCGTGCGCGAGGGTTCCAAGGCGGTTTCCGCCGGCATGAACCCGATGGACCTGAAGCGCGGCATCGAGAAGGCCGTCGACATCGTCGTCGCCGACCTCAAGAAACGCTCCAAGAAGGTCAAGTCGAACGAAGAGATCGGCCAGGTCGGCACGATCTCCGCGAACGGCGACCACGAAGTCGGCAAGATGATCGCCCAGGCCATGGCCAAGGTCGGCAATGAAGGCGTGATCACGGTCGAGGAAGCCAAGGCGCTGCTCACCGAGCTCGACGTCGTCGAAGGCATGCAGTTCGACCGCGGCTACATCTCGCCCTACTTCATCACCAACGCCGAGAAGATGATCGCCGAGCTCGACGAGCCGCACATCCTGATCCACGAGAAGAAGCTGACGACGCTGCAGCCGCTGCTCCCGATCCTGGAAGCGGTCGTGCAGTCGGGCCGCCCGCTCGTCATCATCGCCGAGGAAATCGAAGGCGAAGCGCTGGCGACTCTCGTCGTCAACAAGCTGCGCGGCGGCCTCAAAGTCGCCGCCGTCAAGGCGCCGGGCTTCGGCGATCGCCGCAAGGCCATGCTGGAAGACATCGCCATCGTCACCGGCGGCCAGGTGATCTCGGAAGACCTCGGCATCAAGCTGGAGAACGTCAAGCTCTCCATGCTGGGCACCGCCAAGAAGATCCGCATCGACAAGGACAACACCACGATCATCGACGGCGCCGGCCAGAAGAAGGAAATCCAGGCCCGCGTCGCGCAGATCAAGGCGCAGATCGAGGAGACGACGTCCGACTACGACAAGGAGAAGCTGCAGGAACGTCTGGCGAAGCTCGCCGGCGGCGTTGCGGTGATCCGCGTCGGCGGCGCCACCGAAGTCGAAGTCAAGGAAAAGAAGGATCGCGTCGACGACGCGCTCAACGCCACCAAGGCGGCGGTCGAGGAAGGCATCGTTCCGGGCGGCGGCGTCGCTCTGCTCTATGCCACCAAGGCGCTGCACGGCGTCACCGGCGACAACGAAGACCAGACGCAGGGCATCGCGATCGTTCGCAAGGCGATCCAGAGCCCGATCCGTCAGATCGTCGAGAACGCCGGCGTCGAAGCCTCCATCGTGGTCGGCAAGCTGCTCGAGCAGAAGTCGGCGACCTGGGGCTTTAACGCCCAGTCGGAGACCTATGCCGACATGATCGACACCGGCATCGTCGATCCGACCAAGGTGGTCCGCGTGGCGCTGCAGAACGCGTCGTCCGTGGCCTCGCTGCTGATTACGACCGAAGCGATGGTCGCCGATCGTCCGAAGAAGGAATCGGGCGGCGGCGGCATGCCCGGCGGCGGCATGGGCGGCGGCATGGGCGACATGGACTTCTAAATCCCGTCATGGCCGGGCGGCGAGCGTAGCGAAGCGCGACCCGGCCACCCATCTTCTGAAATACGAAAAGGCCCGGCGGCGACGCCGGGCCTTTTTGTTGCTCCGCCATGCCTCTGAGACAGTTGATGTTTTCACCGGCCGCGCGACCGCACAGGTTCAATTCAACCAGCGGTTTTTCCTTCGGATGCGTTCTGATTACTTGCGGGCGGCAAGGAATGACGTTCTAGTATGTGCGTGCGTTGCTTGAATCGCGTTCTTGTCAGGAATTCGAGGGGGCACCCATGAACCGGAAAATCCTTTGGACCGTCGCCGCGGCGCTCGCCGTCCTGCTGGCCGCTTGCGACAACAAACCCAACACCAACACCGCCGGCAATAAGCCGCCGCCGCCCAAGCCGCCGACGGTCGGCGAAGGACCGCCGCCGCCACCGCCGATCGTGGTCGCATCGAGCATGCCGGCCTTGCAGACCGACGGCGCGACCGGATCGATCCGCCTGAACTCCGCCGCGTCCTATGCCTGGAACGCGCTCATCGCGATGAATTGGCCGGCCGCCAGCGGCACGCGCGGCGCACCCGACACGGGCAGTAAGTTCGGCGCCGCGGGCACGCCGGTGTGGGTGACGATGCGCTCCAAGGTCGAGGTCTATCCGGGCAATGCCAGCACCACCGTCGCGCCGCATGGCGTGACGCTCGATCCGACGACGCATGTGCCGACCAACGGGCCCGACTACGGCTACAGCGATCCGGCGAAATACGAATACGCCGCCGGCGAGATTCCGGCCTGCGCGGACCAGGCGAACGTAACCACGCCGGCGCTGATCGTGCTGGACGAGACCACCCAGATCAACAACAACCAGACCTTCGCGGGCGCCGCGCCGGCCATCGACCTCAAAAACAGCAAGCCGCAGCTCATCCGCTATGCGCTGAAGATGAACCAGCCGCTCTACGCCAAGGCGGTGAACGGGCAGTACTGGTATTTCGCCAACCCCGCGTCGCCGCTCTACACCGCCATGATCAATTACATCACGGCGCTCAACGCGGGGACCAACCAGGATCCGGCCTCGCCTTACGTCAATTTCGCGCCGCCAGGCGGCTCGGATCCCTCGACCTTCGGCATCGAGATCAAGACCTCGTGGCGGCCTCTGACGACGGACGAGATGTCCCATGGCCGCTTCTTCACCTCGACGGTGCGCTATTACGAGCAGCCGCCGCCGTCGAAGGCGACGTGCTACCGCGAAGGCACCTGGGGCCTGGTCGGCATGCACGTCATCAGCTTCGCGGCCAATGCGCCGTGGGTGGTCTGGTCCACCTTCGAACAGGCCGACAACATCCTGACCAACACGGGCACGGCGACCGAGGATGCCGACGGCAATGTGACGGTGCCGACGACGGCGGCACCAACGACGCCGACCCTGTCGTCCGATCCGAGCCAGCCCAATCCGACGGTGACCGCGACCGGCGGTTATTGCACCGATCCGGGCAAGCAGTTGTACTTCCAGGAGAACCCGACCTACGGCACCATGCCGTCCGCCGGCAATATCTGCGTCAACGCGCGCTGGCATCCGATCGATCCGATCTTCATCGCCGCGAACAAGCAGGCGCATGCCGCCATCACGGCCTATCTGCAAGCGAACGGCGGCGGTTCGTCGCCGTGGCTGTTCTACAAGCTGGTCGCGGCCCAGGGCGTGCCGATCGACTATAGCGGGCGCAATGGCGGCATCTTCAGCACCACCTCGGCGTACTACTCGGCCAACGCCACGATCGAGACCGACTACTCGCTCGGCAATTTCACCGGCCAGCTGGTGAAGGGCGTGCCGTCGGACGTGGTGGTGCAGAGCGGCGCGAACGTGCCGTATTACAATACGCGCCTGCTGCCGTTCCAGACGGGAAGGCTGGGCTTCGGCAATATCGCGGCGGGCGGCTGCGCCGGCTGCCACGACAACGCCTCGCTGTTCGGCAAGGACTTCAGCTTCGCCATCGGCAACAACGTGACCAAGCCCGAGGCGACCAACGCCTTCGCCACCAACAACCTGATGCGGAACTACTTCCCGCTGAAGCTGCCGTGACGCGTCCGTAGCGCCAGCGTACGGACGGGCCCGGTGGTGACACCGGGCCCTTTTGTTTGGCGCCTCAGTCATGCTCCCAATCGGGCTCGTACATCTCCGGCGGCGGCGGCGCTATGCGCCTCGGCCGCCTTTCCTCCCGCGCGATGAGCAGCAGTTGGCAGATCGTCTCGCCGTCCTCGGATAGCGGCAGGATGAGTTCGCTGAAATAGATCGGATCGCGCCCGAGCAGCACCGCCGGGCGCCAGACCACCGGCCCGCGCGTGCGCGCGGCCAAGCGAAGCTTGCGCCCGAGCCCCTGGCGAATGCCCGGCGCGAGCGAGGCGACGCGGTGGCCGCCCGCCAGCCGCCCGAAGCGGCGGATCAGATCGAAGCCGCAGGTCTCGATGACGAAGCCCGCGCGCGCACCCGGAGCGATCAGCGCCACCAGGCGCAGCCAGCGCCCGCGAATATTCGGCACGATCTCGCCGGGACGCAGCAGCCGGCCCTTGAGACGGCATTCGCTGCGCCACATCTCCAGCAGCGGCCACAACTCGGGCGCGAGGGATTCCGGATCGACGGGTTCGGTTTCAACCATGGGGCAGTTTCGAGTCCGGTCCGGATGTTTCTTAATGTCGTTTATAATCCGTCATTAAATAAACGACAATCTGGTCGCCTCCGGGCATGGACATCCGGCGGCAAATCGGACGAAACGTGCGGCGGATCAGGCTCGCGATTCAGCCGAAGCTGTCGCAAGAAACCCTCGCGTTGGATATCGATATGGACCGCACCTACATCAGCGGTATCGAGCGCGGCGTAGCCAACCCGAGCGCCCTCAAGCTGGACCTGATCGCGAAAAGGCTGGGCGTCCAAGTCTATGATCTTGTCGCACTCGTGCCAGAGCATGAGCCGATGCCGAAAAACCTTCCTCGCGGCCGCAATGTGCACCATCGGGGGCGCAGGCCGGGCGTAAAGCGTAAGAAAGTTAAGTCGTAGCCAGTGCTGAACATCCGAAAGCAGGTCGGTCTAAACGTGCGCCGCCTGCGCCTGAAGCGCGACGTCTCGCAACAGGTCATCGCCTTCGAAGCCGACATGGCGCTGAACTATGTCAGCGGCATCGAATGCGGAAAGAAGAACCCGACGGTCGACGTCTTGGCGCGTCTGGCGAAGGCGTTACGGGTCGCCCCAGCCGACTTGTTGGCGCCCGTCTCGGGCGCCGAGCCAATGCCCAAAGGTCTTCCTAGAGGGCGAAATGTGCACCATCAGGGACGTAAACTCGGCTTGAAGCGGACGAAGCGCAAATCGTAGCAAGACATCGACATACAGCGGCGGCGACATGCTGGATAGGATTTCTAGTCCAGTCGTTTGGCTGCAAAAACCAAAAGTGGACCGGAGCAATTTGGCCTCTGTTGGTTTTTTGCAGCCAACTTGACTTCAACCGGTGCTAGACACAATCGCGAACGGCAGGCGATTCAGAAGCCTTCATGGCTGGAGAACGTCACAAATACTTCTAAATATTGTAGTGGCGCTGCTTCTTACTGTGTAGAGTTTGGCCAGTTGCGATTGTAGAATTCTATAAAGCCTAATTGGGAAATCGCATGGCGGACCCCGACAAAACATCGAAACATCCATCCGGCGCCAAGGCTCTGACGCTGAAGAAGACTGAAACCTCGACCGTCAAGCAGTCCTTCAGTCACGGACGAACTAGAGCTGTCGTGGTCGAAAAGAAGCGAACGTTGGGACCGCTGTTCGAAGGTACGCCGCGCGATGGCCCGTTCCTTGAAGCGGAGAAACGTGTCGAAGATGCGCAAAAGGCCAATGCCACGGACCTCGATCTTAGTATCGCGGGCCTGACTCACATACCATCATTGTCAGAGATGAGTGGGCTTGTCACCCTCAACTTAAAAGATACAAAAGTCTCCGACCTTTCACCACTAACCAATCTGACTCGCTTGCAGTCGTTAAATCTGTCGAAGACTTCTGTAGCCGATCTCTCGCATGTGATGAGCCTAACAGCACTACAAACTTTGGCGCTTCAGGGTACAGCAATTCGCAAGACCTCACAGTTAGCAAAATTGCGCAACCTTAGACACTTGGATCTGGAGCGCACCTCAATATCTAGTGCTGTCCCTATTGGCAATCTAGATAAACTTCAGACACTCGCGATCTCTAACACAAATGTAAGGGACTTGAGCCCCCTTGCTCCCCTGACGTCGCTGATCGACGCGGCAGAAGAAAATCCAGACCTTGGCCTCTATTTTGATGGTTGCCCCATCACAAACAAACACGTTCTCACGTTCGCGCGACTTCCGAATCCTGAACGCACCGCCAAAGTCATCAACTATCTGCGCGAACAACAGGGGATGTCTCATTATCCCGACCAACGCGCCGCCGATCCCTTGCCGGAAGCCGCTAGACAAGACTCATCGGACAGCCAGAAGAGTATTCCGCGACCGCATCTTCCCACTCAAGGACCCGGACCTCAATTCGGCGTTCGGACGGACGGCATTATTCACTACAACCCCACAGATATCCTGGACGGCGCGGGAAACGATGTCACTCGACTTGCGCGTCTCCATCGTCCGCTCGTAAACGCAATCCGCGAATTGTTAGAGACGTTTACTAGCGGCGACATCAACACATATAAGCATCTGTTTCTGCAAGCGACAGCATATAGCGCGATCGTTTCGCAGCCCCTCGATCAAGTGGATTTTACCCTTCTTTATGCGGCAGGCTTAAGACTGGAGAACGCCCGAGCAGCGGCCGAACGCGAAATAAAGAACGGCATAGTTCCACCACTGGAAGACCACCAGTTCGAGTCACTTAAGAGCGTAACCACACTGCACGGAGTTTTTATTTCGGCTACGGCCGAAGGTCAGTCGTTGCTGACTGACGCCGAGCGGTTTGACATGACGCGTCAAGATGTTCTCGAAACAAACAAAGACATTATAGAGGTTGTATCTCCGCTCGCTTTGGAAGGAGTGATAGTTGAGCGAGCTGCACCTCAAAATATTTTGGATGTGCTCACAGAAGACGCACCGGTAAGACACCCAGAGCGCCGGACCGGGTATTCCTATGCCGCCACTTCAAACCTGATCATCGTTCTTGGTGGATACGCTATGATTGGACACCTGATGGGCGGCGGAGACTGGTTACACGCGGCAGAAGCGCTTGTTGGTGCTGGCACGCATTCCACTCTGACAAAGCGTGGAAAGGACGCGAGACACTTTGCGATGTTATTGGCATCGGATGGCGCAGATTTGGCAGATGCTCACATTCAGGAAATATTGCGCCGAGGCTCCGCGGCAACTAGAACTTTTGTTCTGAAATACGAAACTCCCCTTCGGCGATTGGCGGCACGGAGCCCGCGATTCGGATTTATCGCCGATATCTTGGATTGGCTCAAAGCCCAGCATTAGCTCGCGATGCGCTCGACACGTCATCGATCAAATCTCTCCATCTGAATCCGTCCTCACCGCCCCACCCTTGTAAACGCCACCGCCGTCGCCACCACTTGTGCGACCGGTTCGGCAAACCCTCCCGCGATCCACCTCTTCGCGATCTGGATGATGGCGCCGAGCGTGCCGGCGATCTCAAGCGCATCTTTCAAACCCGGCGCGAACAGGCGGGCGAAGCGTTCGGCGGCTTCGCGGTTGGCGGCTTGCATGGCGGGGCCGTGGTCGTCGAGGTCGAGCAGGAAGACTCGCGCGGCGCCGGGATGGGCTTTCAACGCGGCGTAGAAGCCGGTGAGCGCGGCGGCGAGCGGATCGTGGGCGGCTTTCAGCTTGGCGATGGCGGCGAGCACTTCGTCCTGCGCCAGGCGGTAGGCCTCGACGAAGATCGCGTCGCGGCTGGGGAACGATTCGTAGAAATAGCGCGCGGTCAGCCCGGCCTGGGCGCAGATGGCGGCGACCGAGGCGCCTTCCAGGCCGCCGCGGCCGGCCACTTCCAGCGCGGCGCGGATCAGACGGGCGCGGCGCTCAGCCTGCCGGTCGGCGAAACTTTGCCCGGAATAGCGGCGTTTTTCCCTCTCCATGAAAGAATCTTGGGGTACCCCCTTGACGAAGTAAAGGCATCTGACTATCTGACAATCATGATTATCAGATAGGTGTGCCATGGCCGACCCTGCTGCTGCTGCCCCCCTGCCCGCGAACCCCAACCGCCGCGACTGGCCGGGCGCCCTGCGCGCCATCCGCCGGCTGCTCGGCGATCCCAACGACACGCATGCGGTGTTTCACATCATGCGGGCGCTGAACGGCGGCACGGCGCAGAAGAACTATCGCCGCCTGCTTGAGACGCCGCAGGGCGGACGCATCGCCTATCTCCGGCCGGAGCTGATCGACAAGCTGATGGACCGTGCGTTCCTGGCGCAGTTCGCGCCCGGCACAGTCGGCGCCGCCTATCGCACCTTCCTCGACAAGACCGGCTATTCCGCCGACGGCCTCGCCCAGGTGGGTCGCGAGGTGCATGGGGCGCAGCATATCGAACATCCCTATGCCTGGTTCGGGCGGCGCGAGCGCGACCTGCACGACATCTGGCATACGCTGACGGGCTACAAGGCGGACGATCCGCTCGGCGAGCTGTGCCTGGTGGCGTTCTCCTATGCGCAGACACGCGGCCTCGGCTGGGGCTTCATCGCGCTGGCGGGCGCGCTCAAGAGCCTGCGCGAGCGGCATGGATCGTTGATCCGGCGCGCGGTGTGGGAAGGCTATTCCCATGGCCGCGCCGCAGCGTGGCTGCATGCCGAGGACATCGAGACGCTGTTCGCCGAACCGCTCGAGGCGGCGCGCGCGCGGCTCAACATCGCGCCGCCGCTGGCGTATCAGCGCGCGCAACAATGCTTCGCCGAGACGGTGGCGATGCCGGAAGCCCTGACGGCTTAAGCGCGCTCGCTAATTCACCGGCGTCAGCGTCTCGACGCCCAGGATCGTCGTCGGGTGGCCCTTGGGCCAGAACGAGCCCCGCAGCACGCCGTCTTCCGAACGTTCATAGCGCACGACGCCCGGCTGGCCGCCGAGCGCGTAGTTGACGGTCAGAACGCCATCGTCGTAGGTGCCGACGCCCTCGCTGGTGTTCGGCGGCAGCCAGCGCACAAAGCAGTCGCCGCCCTCGTCCTTGATGACGACCTCGCCCTTATAGAAGCCGGATGCACCGGTCATCTTGCCCTTCACCGCATATTGCCCGGCAACCGGACAGGCGGCCTGGGCCGACGCGATCGAGGCCGCGGCGAGCCCCAGGAAACACGCGGCGGCCAGAATATGTTTGCGATTCATGTGAAGCCCCCTTCAAGTCGTTCGTCGTCCAGATGGTCCGGTGATTTAACAACTTTTGCGCGATGCGGCCAAGGGCGGGACCCAGAGCGCCGGGCCGTTTGCAGGGGGCCAGCAGGCCGCCGTGCCACCTGGTGGCAGCAGTCCAATTTCAAGTCTTGCTCACCGGCGCAAATGGGCATTCTGTGCGCCCTCGCCAATCTTCCCAACGAGGCTCCCCATGTCTTTCACGATCTATGACGCATCCATCGCTCCGATGACCCGCACGCTGACCAATCTGTCGAAGATTCTCGACAAGGCGGTGGCGCAGGCGAAGGCGGAGGACAAGCCGCTGGCCGAGCTGATCGAGGCGCGGCTGGCGCCGGACATGCGGCCGTTTCCGTTCCAGATCCAGTCGGCGTCCGATGCGGCCAAGGGCTGCGCGGCGCGGCTGGCCGGGATCGAGGCGCCGTCGATGCCCGATACCGAG
This sequence comes from Rhizomicrobium sp., assembly GCA_036512455.1. Taxonomy (GTDB): domain Bacteria; phylum Pseudomonadota; class Alphaproteobacteria; order Micropepsales; family Micropepsaceae; genus Rhizomicrobium. Next base: position 36,839 of record DATCAT010000014.1, on the reverse strand, counting down.
ACGACCTTCGCCGAACTCCATGCGCGCATCGCCAAGACGCTCGATTTCATGAACAGCGTGAAGCCGGAGCAACTGGCCGGCGCGGAGACGCGCGAGATCGTGCTGAAATTCCCCAATGGCGAGATGAAGTTCAGCGGCAAGGATTACGTCGCCGGCTTCGCGCTGCCGAATTTCTACTTCCATGTGACGACAGCCTATGCGCTGCTGCGGCACAAGGGGATCGGAATCGGGAAGATGGATTTTCTCGGCGGGGCGTAAACGCTTCCGCCCTTGCCCTCCCGCAAGCGGAGGGTAAGGGCAGCGTTATTTTTCTTCCGCGTTCGGCGCCGGATTCTGCAGGTAAGGCTCGACCGTGCCCTTGTACTTGATCGTCATCGGTTTGCCGTGGCGGTCGACGGTTTTGCCGACGGCGAGGCGGACCCAGCCCTCGCTGACACAGTATTCCTCGACATTGGTCTTCTCCACGCCATTGAAGCGGATGCCGACGCCGCGCTCCAGCAGGGCCTGGTCGTAGAATTTGCTCTGCGGATCGGTCGAGAGGCGGTCGGGCGGCGTGTCGGACATGACGGCGGTTCATTTTGGGATGCGGCGGCAGGCATAGACGATCCCAGGCGTCCTTGCCACTGCGCCGGGCGCTAGCTTTCCCGGACCGGGTAGCACCCCAGCAGAACACTCACGAGGCGGCCGCCGGGGCCGGAGAGCGGCAGGCCGACTTCGCAATAGGTGTTGGTGATGCGGCCGAGCGCGACCGGCGAGATGGCCACCACCGGCGCCATCGCCTTGGCCGTGGCTTTGAGGATGGCAGTCAGCTGCTTGGCGATGTCGAAGGCGAGGTCGCTTACCGCGACGCCCGTCGCTTCGCGGCCGAAGCGGCGGATGAGGTTGGTGCCGGCGAGGCGGATATGGAAATCGTTCTCGCCCACGATCTCGATCAGCGCCAAGTATCCCAGCCAGGGCTTGAGTTCCTGGACCGGCAGTTCGTCGCGGCCCGGCATCCGCCTGGCGCCGCATTTCTGCAGCCAATAGGAGAGCAGCGACTCAAGCTGTGGGGGGAGCGAGCGCGTCTGCGCGCCGAGGCGATGGATTTCCTGCTCGGCCATCTTCGCCTTCACATATCTCATTTCAAGGCAGGGGACGCCGGCCGGCGCGGCGGGCGCAAGCGGCTTGGCGCGGTGCGACGCACAGGAAGAGACCGCCGGAGCGGAAGAAACCGGCGCGGGACTCACGTCTCCTGTGCGTCGCTGCCTTGACGCCCTCCGCATGCCAACCCGATAAAGGTTTAGGGACCCGCGATTTGCGGGCGAATACTCGCATAGGCATCCATGAATTCCACGGTTGACCTGCACAATAGTGATGTCTGCAAGTCGAGAAGCAGACAAAACTTTAGATACAGGACGATGCAACCGGAGGTCAAGAGGAAAGTGCAGGAAAATTAGCGTGGGCGGCCGAAAGCCTAAAGGAAAGTCGAAGGAGTTCGGTGGCGTCCAGGATGGACAGCCGCCGTTCCGCATGGACTTCAGCGCTCGTCTACGCTGGCTCTTCGATCAATTCGAGACCCGCGTGGAAGCCGGTGCGATCGCCGGCGTCTCGCCCGAACATCTGCCGGCCTATCTTGCCGGCCGCGCCCAGCCGCGCTTCGAGGCGATCGCGCGTCTGGCCGCGGCGAAGAACGTATCGCTCGACTGGCTGGCGACCGGCAGCGGTTCGCGCTTCCTGACGGAGGTCGAGCCGGTGGGTTTCGTGGAGGTTGCGATACAGCCCGATGCGGCTACACGCTTTGGCGAAGGCGAAGAAGCACCCACGTCGATGCCGTTCTCGCGCGCATGGCTCAAATCGATCGTGGCCACGCCGGCTGACAAATTGCGCATCTTCATCCATCGCGGCAATTCGAATGAGCCGGTGATCGTCGATGGCGACTTGCTGCTCGTCGACACATCGGTGACCAGGATCGCTGGCAATGGTCTCTATGTGTTTCCGCTCGACGGCAAGCATGAAGCAAAGTTTGTCGAAACTTTGGTCAATCGTCGCGTTGCGCTCAAGGCACGCAATCCCACCTACCACGCGCAGATATTGTCGGCGGACGAAGCCGGCGAATTGCAATTGCTGGGTCGCGTCTGCTGGCGCGGTGGCATGGTCTGAGCACTCGGATGCCTGCGATGAGAGCGCGAGAACGGGCGCGCTGAGCCTGCTTTGCCTGGTCGCAGACACTAGCCTGCCCGTATGGGATAGCTGCCGAACAACACCGTCGCCATTTGGCAGTCGATTCCTGACAGCGGCAGCGCCACTTCGCAATATGTCGCAGTGGTGCGTCCGAGCGGGACCTGAGACAAGGCGACGATCGGCGTCATCGCCTTGGACGTCGCCTTCAGAATCGCGCTCAGTTGCTTGGCGATGTCGAAGGCCAGTTCGGCCACGGCGACGCCGGTCGCTTCGCGACCAAAGCGGCGGATGAGGTTGGTGCCGCAAAGTCGGATGCGAAAATCGGTCTCGCCGGAAATCTCAATCAACGCCAAGTGGCCGAGCCAGGCGCGCAACTCCTGGACGGGAAGCTCATCGCGCGACGGCATCCTGCGCCCGTCGCATTTCTGCAGCCAGTAGGAGAGCAGCCGCTCAAGTTGTGGCGGCAGCGAACGCGTCTGCGTGCCGACACGATGAATTTCCTGTTCGGGCATTTTCGACTTCACGTATTTCTCGGCATCGCAGTCCCGACGACGCGGCTTGGAATCGCGTCATCGAGTGGCGCGACGCACAGGAGGAGACTGCCGGAGCGGAACAACCCGGCGCGGGACTCACTCTTCCTATGCGTCGCCGCCTTGACGCCCTCCGCGTGGCGACTTGATGGGGATTTATTGTTCCGCAATTTTGCGGGCGTATGCCGAATCTTCGATACCAGGATGTGCTTCGGCATCCGTCACCGCATTGGGGTGTTCGCCCAATTGACAAATCTGGAAAGCCCGTTTCGCGCGCTCGCGATCAGACGGAAATTGAGCCACATTGAAGGGCGATGACGACGGCCTGTATGCGCGTAGCGACCCCATATTTTTGCTTGGCCCGTTCGATGTGCGAGCCAGCCGTCCGTGCGCTAATCGAGAGTATCTCGCCGATCTCCCAATCGCTCTTGCCCATCGCCGCCCATTCCAGGCATTCGCGCTCGCGCAGACTGAGGCATGGTCTGTCCACATCACGGCATTTGTCGGGGGCAAGCGCGCGAATACAGGCCTGTGCATAGATGGCCGCAAAGTGAAGCTCCGCGCGGTCTCGCCTAGACAACTCATTTTCATCCCCCGCTATCGACACGACCGCAGTGCCGGTGCGTATGCCAGCGATCGGCACAACGAAGCCGCTGTGGAGGCCATAGTCGCGTGCCTCAAACACGATATTTCGTTCGGCTCGGGAATAGTCGTCGAATTTCAATCCTTCCGTCCATGTGTAAGGCTCACGCGTATGCGCCAATGCGCGCACGGATGGATCGCGCCCGAGATACTTTCCGGCGGCGTATCGCTTGCGCCAGGCATCCGGCCAAGTCAGCGACAGTACATTTTTTGCCGCACCCCGCTTGGGGTTCGGCAGATCGATAATTGCGCCGTAACTAAAGCCATAGCGGCGAGCGAATGAGAGGAAGCTCAACCACGTCTCATCCGCAGACTTGAATTCCTCAAGTCGGTCGATCCAATCGAACACCACAGGATTCGCGCGCATCATTTCAGGAACTATACGCCAATTCGAAGAATCGAGCATCGAATTCGCGATCGTTATTCACAATGAAAGCGTGGATGGTGCGCGAAGTCTTTTGCGAAATTGTCGAATTTTCCCCAGGCGCCGCCTTTTCACGCAAAATTCGTCGAGACGTTCGTCGACGGCCGCGTGCGCTGGCGCAGCGGCATAGTCTAAAACCGAGAAAACCTGTTTTCGTCCAAGTTCCCGGAACTCTCCGCCGCTTCGCGCGCTTTTGGTTGCGAGAGGGCTCCACAAAGCTCGGCGGCGCCGTTTGCGCGCCGTCATCAAGAGGATTTCATGAGACTCGCACGCATCGCGGCATTGGCCGCCGTTCTGACCGCCGGCGCCTCGGTGCCGGCGCTTGCCGCCTGGGACACGATCGGCTCGGTCGACATCGGCTTCCGCATGGACAACGACGTCAAGCATTTCGATTTCGGCGGCTCCGTCGAAAAGCTGCAGTTCAAGGCCGACAACAGCGACATCAACTGCCGCGGCGTGACCGCCACGTTCGGCAACGGCCGCAGCCGCCAGATCTTCTCCGGCCGCCTGCGCGAGGGCCGTGCGACGGATGTCGACCTGCCGGGCGCGGCGCGCGACATCACCAGGCTCGACTTTCAATGCGGCGCATCCGAGCGCGGCGGCGGCACCATCCGCGTCATGGCCGATGTCGGACGCTACCGCGCGGACTGGATGCACAGTCCCAATTGGGGCGCCACCTGGGCGCATGTCTTCAACTGGGGCAGCAATGCCATCAACGACTGGAAATATGCCGGCGATGCGCGCTTCGAGGGCCGCAACGACAGCGAGAACACGTTCACCGGCTGGCGCGGGCGCAACAGCGACGCCATCGCGCTCAAGCCTCTGGACGCCAATGCGCGCTGCAGCCAGGCGACGGCAACCTTCGCCAACGGCAACACGCAGAACCTTGCGCTCCACAACGGCGACGTCCTGCGCCAGGGTGAGTTCAACAGCCTCGATCTGCCGGGCGACAAGCGCAACGTGACCAGCCTGTATCTGAAATGCCGCGCCACCGATGCGCGGCGCGTGACGATACAGATCTACACGAGCAAGTAAGCGGGTAAAAAAGAACCGGCGCCGCGGCGCCGGTTCTATCCTTCGACCTGCGTACGCAGCGTCTCGCGCAGCTCCGCGTTCTGGTCGCGTTCGGCGGCGAGTTCGCGCTGGGTCTCGTGGAGCTGGTGGAGAATACGCTGCTGCTCCTGCGCGCCTTCGCGCCTGGCGATGAATTGGGCGCGCATGTTGGCAAGCTCGGTCATGTCCTCGACCGTATAAATAATCCATTTCACATAGCCGTCGGGCCCCAGCACGGGAATATTGAGCGGGCTCCAATAGCGTACTTCGAAGCCGCCGATGCCGCGCCGCTCGATGTCGTATTTCTGGATGCTCATGCGGTCGATCTCGCGGGTCTTCAGAACCTTGAGCAGCGAGGCGCGCAGATTCTGCACGCCGTCGGCGGAGGAGTCGTGCGGGTTGTCGGGAAAGACCTGGAACAGCGGATGGCCGAGGATGTCGTCCCGCGCCGTCATGGTCGCTTTGCAATAGGCGTCGTTGACCGCGACGATATCGAAGCTGGTGTCCAGGACCAGATAGAGCCCCGGCGTCTTCGCGAACAGCGCTGCAAAATCGGGACCATCGCCGGTTGTATCGGCAGCGGCGTCGGACGCGTTCGTCATGGCAAGCGTGTGTGCTGATCCATGCGAAGGGGGTATTGGCGAAGACGCGCGGTCGCAAGTGCGCCAAGACATGCGACGGCAAGCCGGACCCCCTCATTTTGGGGGGAAAATGCAAATGAAGCGGAACACTTCTACCGCGAGTAGAATTCCGCACCCGGCCTGCATGCGACGCGTGCAGCGGTAGGGCGCCTGCGCATGCGAATCACGCAACCGTTGGGCGAGCGCCAGCGCATGCAGCGCGCGATGCTACGGCCAGTGGTCGAGCTCGATCCACCAATCGCCGTCGAGCTTTTTCTCGAACGACGAAATGCGCACCCGGCTGTCGAGATAGGTATTGAGATCCTTGGGTGGCGGCTCCTTGACCTCGATGATGCGGAACATGGGCGGGCCGTAGCGGTATTTCTTGTAGGCCGTGTCGCGGCCCAGACCGGACGACCAGATCTCGATCCAGAGCTGGCAGCCGCGGACATAGTGGACGCCGATCGCGCCGATCTCCGCCAACCGCTGGCGGAAGCGCTTCTCGTCGGCCGCGGGCATCTGCGGCTGGGCCCAAGGCGGATCGCGCATGATGACCTGGTCATAGCGCAACTTGCACAGATCGGTGCGCAGCGCCTCGAAGGCGGCGCGCTTGGCGGCAAAGGCCGCCGCCATGTCCTGGTCGGTCGGAGGCGCCTTGCCGCAGGATGCCAGCAGCAGGGCGGCGGCACAGACCAGTACCGCCGTTCGAACAAGCCTCATCGCGTCTCCCGGTCGGCAAGCGCGGCGATGGTAACAATCACGAACAGGGCGAGCAACGAAGCCGCCGCCACGGTCAGCATCTCGCCGGGGGGCGTGGCGTTGAAAGCCCCGGTCACGGACAACGCGGCGGTCATGGCAACCAGCCCGGCGATCACGAGGCGGCGCGGTGTGCTGATCGTGCTGCGCAGGAGGAAAAACCCAAGACCGGCCGCAGCCACCACCAGCTCGACGATCAAGGCCGCAGGCTGTCGGAGCCCCAAGCCCACGGACGGCGCGCCCGGTCCCCACAGCGGCATCTCGGCCGGGTGAACGAGGAAGTCCAAGAGCCAGTGCGAAAACACCGTCGCCGCGATCACGGCGGGCGCAAGTGCGAAATACTTGCCCTCGCCGCCGGACCAACTCCACAGGAAAGCAGCGCCCGCCGACCAGAGCAGCGCGCCCAACAGGCTGTGCGACCAGGGAAAGCTGAAGGCGAGCATGTGGCGCGTGGCGAAGTCGCCGGGGACGCTCGCGCCCTCGAAGTGCAGGATCACGAACAGCCACAAGACGATGTCGAGCAGCAGCGCCGAGGCGATCAGCGTGCCGAGGCCGATGCGCGGTGCCACGGCCTTCGCCGCCAATCCTGCCCCCAGATGCCCCACCAGCATGTCCCGACGCCTCGATCGAAATACGGCTCTATCAAGCTGCGCAAAAGCGACCGTTTGGAGGCACGCGCTAACCCAGGAACGTCGCCAGGAAGTCGGGATGGACGCTCCAGCCCAAGAACCCCGCCGTTCCCATGAACAGGCCGCAGGCGGCGAACACCCAGCCCGCAATCAGCACCCATTCGATGGCGGTCAGCGCCGAGACGGCGGCGAGCGCCATCGCGATCGACAGCAAGGCGTCGGACATGTCGAACTGGTCGTCATGCAGGTTGAGCGCATCGTAGAGCGCTTCATTGTCCTGGGCCTTTTTCATCAGGGCGGCGGACTTGCTGTTGTATTTGTCGATCTGCTTTTGCAGTCGGACCATCTCGGCGGAGATCGCGGCGGAATCGGCGCCGGCGACACCAAGATTGAGCTTGAGCTGCGCCAGCACGTCTTCGTCGACATGCAGCTTGATGCGGCCGGCCTGATATTCGTTCCAGCTGTCGACCGCGTCCGCCTTGGCGAGCGCCATGTTCTGGCCGATATTGCCGTCCTTGACGTTGGTCAGCGCCATGAAGACCGAGATGATCACGACGGTGATCGCGACCCATTCGTTCAATCGGTCGGCCAGACCTTTTTTGGGATCGGCGGTTTCCGTGGTGGTCATGCGCGCCCCCAGCCCGCGCCAGGTCGCGCGGCTATTCAAGCGCTATTGGTGCCAGAGGAGGCGCAGCTTTCCAAGAGCCGGGCGACGGCGCCTGGCAATTCGCGGGCCGGGAATTCAGCTATGCTGCCCGATCGTCTCGGGCGTGAAGCGGCCGAGCACGCACACCTCTTCGGTCTTCAGCACGTGGATCGATTGCAAGCCGCCGCAGATCTCGTCGTCATGCGAGACGTAGGCGAAGCCGTTGAACTTCAGGCCCAGGCAAGGCGTGCGCATTTCGCTCCGCCAGACCTTACCGTCCTTCATGTGGAAGAGGATGGTCCGGGGATTGACCACAGTGGTGCGGTCGATCCGGTTCGACTGAAGACAAATGGGCGCTTCGGCCAGGGCCGGCGCGACGGCGGTTGTGCCAATGGCCAGCAGAGCCGCGAGCGTTGCTAATTTTCTCATCTCAAACCTCCAATACGCCCCTTGCCAAAGCCATATTCGCGCAGTTCGGCACCAGCGCATAGCCGCAATTCACGCCCATTCCTTGACTTACATCGTATCTTCGACTCATGGTCCGCCCGCTCTTCCGTATGGAGATACGACCATGTCAGCCGCCGCCTCGCCGATCCACATTACCTTGCCCGACGGCAAGACCCTGGACTTCAAGCGCGGCGTGACGGGTGCCGAGATCGCGGCCGCCATCGGACCGGGTCTCGCCAAGGTGGCGCTTATCCTGGAAGTAAACGGCCAGCAGTGGGACCTGTTCCGCCCCATAGAGCAGGACGCCAAGGTCCGCATCATCACCAAGAAGGATCCCGAGGCGCTGGAGCTGATCCGCCACGACGCGGCGCATGTGCTCGCCATGGCGGTGCAGGAACTCTATCCCGGCACCCAGGTGACGATCGGCCCGGCGATCGACGACGGCTTCTACTACGACTTCGCGCGCAACGAGCCGTTCACGCCGGACGACCTGCCCAAGATCGAAGCCAAGATGCACGAGATCGTCAAACGCGACCTGCCGACGCGGCGCGAAGTGTGGCCGCGCGACAAGGCGATCGCCCACTTCAAGGGCATGGGTGAAAGCTACAAGGCGCAGCTGATCGAAAGCATTCCCGCCGGCGAAGACGTGTCGATCTATTATCACGGCACTTGGCACGATCTGTGCCGCGGGCCGCACTTCGCCTCGACCGCCAAGATCGGCGACGCTTTCAAGCTGACCAAGATCGCCGGCGCCTATTGGCGCGGCGACGCCAAGAACGCACAGTTGCAGCGCATCTACGGCACCGCCTGGCGCGATCAGAAAGAGCTGGACGCCTATCTGCTGCGCATCGAGGAGGCCGAAAAACGCGACCATCGCAAGATCGGCAGGGATCTCGACCTCTTCCACATGCAGGAAGAAGCACAGGGCCAGGTGTTCTGGCATCCCAAGGGCATGGCGCTCTATCGCATACTCGAAGCCTATGCGCGGCGGAAATTCCAGCGCCACGACTATGTGGAAGTGAAGACGCCGATGCTGATGGACCACAAGTTCTGGCAGCAGTCCGGCCATTGGGACTGGTATCACGAGCACATGTTCGTGGTGGAAGTCGCCAATGAGGAGAAAATCCTGGCGCTGAAGCCGATGAACTGCCCGGGTCATATCCAGATCTTCAATCAGGGCATGCGCTCCTATCGTGAACTGCCGATCCGCATGTCGGAATTCGGCTCGTGCCATCGTTATGAGCCCAGCGGCGCGCTACACGGGCTGATGCGGGTGCGCGGCTTCACCCAGGACGACGCGCACATCTTCTGCACGCCCGAACAGATGATCGGCGAGGCGGCAGCCGCCTCGCGGCTGATCTTCGAGGTCTACAAGGAATTGGGCTTCGAGAATGTGGATGTGAAACTCTCGACACGGCCCGAGAAGCGCATCGGCACGGACGAGGTCTGGGACTTGGCCGAATCCGATCTCGCCAAGGCTTGCGCGGCGGTGGGCGTGCCCTACACGCTCAATCCGGGCGAGGGCGCGTTCTACGGACCCAAGCTGGAATTCACGCTCTATGACGCCATCGGCCGCGCCTGGCAGTGCGGCACCGTGCAGGTGGATTTCAACCTGCCCGGCCGTCTCGGCGCCGAATACATCGCCGAAGACGGCTCGCGCAAGCGGCCCGCCATGCTGCATCGCGCGGTGCTGGGCTCGATGGAGCGCTTCATCGGCGTCCTGATCGAGCATTATGCCGGGGCGTTTCCGACCTGGCTGGCGCCGCTCCAGGCGCGCGTCATCCCGATCAGCGAGAAGGCCAATGCCTATGCCGAAAAGGTGCGCCTGGCGCTGGCCGAGACGGCGATCACCGACACCGGAGGGGGGCTGCGGGTCGACGCGGATTACGGCAACGAGCGCATGCAGAAGAAAATCCGCGACGCCCAGCTGCAGAAAATCCCCTACATGCTGGTGGTCGGAGAACGCGAGGCGGCGGAGGGCAAGGTCGCCGTCCGGCTGCGCTCGGGCAAGGATCTGGGGCCGATGCCGCTCGAGACCGTCATCGAACGGATCAAAAAGGAAGCCGAATCCCACATGGATGTGGCCGAATAGCCCTTGCGAATCCGCCGCCCGCGCCTATTCTTAAGGGGTCAACCGTCGCTCGCGCGACGCTTAGAGGACACACGCCCACGCTCCTGAATCGAACATCGTTTCGCGAGGCACAGGTGAAGGTCCTCGCGGAAGGCGTTTTCGCGCGGGTACACAACAGGAGAGAGTCATAGTCCCCAGACGTTTTCAGCAGCCCGACAAGGCGCCAGCCAAGGACGGGCCTCGTGTCAATGAGGAGATCTTCTCGCGCACCATTCTTCTGATCGGAGACGACGGCCATAAATATGGCGAGATCGGCCTCGACGAAGGGCGCGCCATCGCGGAAGAAAAAGGTTTCGACCTGGTCGAAGTGTCTCCGGAAGCCAAGCCGCCCGTCGTCAAATTGATGGACTACGGCAAATTCAAATACGAACAGCAAAAAAAGGCCGCCGAGGCGCGCAAGAAGCAGAAGGTCATCGAGATCAAGGAGATCAAGATGCGCCCGACGATCGACGACCACGACTACGACACCAAGATGAAGCAGATGCGCCGCTTCTTCGACGAAGGCGACAAGGTCAAGGTCACGCTGCGCTTCCGCGGCCGCGAGATGGCGCATCAGAATCTCGGCATGGACCTGCTCAACCGCGTCCACAAGGACGTCGAGCCAGTGGCCAAGATGGAGCAGTGGCCGAAGATGGAAGGCCGCCAGATGATGATGGTCTTGGCACCACGCTGATGTGACGCGATGACAAATCGGTTTACGAGGATTGGGGCGCTGGCGGCATTGGCCGCCGGCGCCCTTCTTTTTGCGCCGGCAGGCGCCGCCGACTTGCCGCCAAACTTCGCGGCGATGAACCAGCCGCAGGCGCCGTTCAAGATCGCCGACAATCTCTACTATGTCGGCGCCAGCGACGTGACGTCCTACCTGATCGTCACCAGGGACGGTTACATCCTGCTGGACGGCGGCTTCGAACAGACCGCGCCGATGATCCTCGATCACATCCGCACGCTCGGCTTCGATCCCAAGAAGGTGAAATACCTGCTCAACAGTCACGCCCATTTCGATCATGCCGGCGGGTTGGCGGCGCTGAAGGCCGCGACGGGCGCCCAATTCATCGCCAGCGCGCGTGATGCCGGCATCCTGGCCGCCGGCGGCCACGACGATTTCGCCTTGCATGACACCGGCTTGTTTGCGCCCATCAAGCCCGACCGGATCGTCGCCGATGGCGAAGCGGTGACGCTGGGCGGGGTGTCGATCACGGCGCATATCACGGCCGGTCACACCAAGGGCTGCACCACCTGGACGCTGCCCGTGACCATGGACGGCAAGGCCGAAGATGCGCTGTTCCTGTGCAGCCTGACCGTGCTGCCCAATTTCCGCCTGCTCGGCGATCCGAATTATCCGGACCAGGCGGCGGATTTCGAAAAGAGCTTCGCCATGCTGCGCGGGCTCACCTGCGACGTCTTCCTGTCCTCGCACGGCTCGTTCTTCGATATGAAGGGCAAGGCCGCGAAGCTGGCGGCCGGCGCCAAGCCCAATCCGTTCATCGATCCGCAAGGCTGCCGCGCGTTCTTCGCGCGCGCCGAGGCCACATTCGACAAACGTCTCGCCGCCTGCAAGGCCGACCCGGCCTGCGGCAAAAATGAGGACCGGCCGTGAATGTCCTGCCCTTTTTGATGTTCGAAGGCCGCTGCGAGGAGGCGATGAACCTCTATGTCGGGCTGATCCCGGGCGGCCGGATCGTCGACATCCAGCGTTTCGGCGCGGGCGGGCCGGGCAAGGAAGGCTCGGTGATGCGCGCCAGCTTCGTGGTCGGTGGCCAGACGGTGATGTGCTTCGACAGTCCGGCGAAGCATGCGTTCACTTTCACACCGGCCTCGTCGCTGTTCGTCACCTGCGACAGCGAAGCGGAGTTCGACCGCATCGTGGCGGGCCTGGCTGAGGGCGGGCAGTTCCTGATGCCGCCGGACAATTACGGATTTTCGCGCAAATTCGCCTGGACCAACGACCGCTTCGGCGTGTCGTGGCAGATCAACCTGGCTTAGGGTTCTCTAATAAATCGAGCGATAGGCGACCGGCATCGCCGCGGTGGCGGCGCGCGGCAGCACAGGTGTCGCGACACGGCGCGGTGCCGGAGCCTGCGGCATGCCCGTCATCATCTTGTAGGCGACGCGGCCGTTCTGCACGAGCAGCGTCACTTCCGTGGCACGTCCCGCCGCGTTGGCGCCGAAGCCGAAGGACGCGAACATGCCGCCGCCCCGCGCCTGATCGCCGGGTTTGAAGACAAAGGCCGTGCAACGGTCACGCGTCTCGATGCAGTTCTGCAGCGCTGTGTCCAGCCGATCGAAATTGGTCGAGGCGCCGGTCATGTAGCGCTCCATCACTCCGAGATAGGAGAGCACCTGTACGTTCGGCGTCGTGGTGTCGAAACCGAGCGCCGCCAGCTGCGAGGCGCGCGTCTGGCCGGGCAGCACGCGGGCATAGGCGGAAGCCAGTTCTTTCAAGGACTTGAATTCATTGGCGGATGAGTCGGGCTGGCGCGGGAGCAAGGTCAGCGCGCCGCAGCCAACCACCGCAAGCGTCACCACCAAGATCGCTATCGACGTTGCATAGCGGGTTGACCCGCTACGCTGCCCCTCGTCCATACATTACCCCAACGCCCGCATTATTATGGTTGCCCAATCCTAAACAGGTTCTTGTGGATAAGAAAAGCTCTTGCCGGGCCGATGGTAATCAATCGTGGTTACGGATTGGTGACCGCGGCGCAGCAGCGTGCAACCGTAGCGATGTCGCAATTGCCGCCGGTCAGAACGACCGCGATGGCCTTGTTATTGGTATCAAATCGGCCCGCAAGCAGGGCCGCCAGGGCAGCCGCGCCGCCCGGCTCTACAACCAATTTCAACCGCTGGAAGGCAAAACTGACCGCCCGTTCGAGCTCGGCATCGCTCACGGCGACCGCTTTCGATACAAGATTTTTTGCAATTGCGAAGGGAATCTGGCCCGGCAGGGGCGCCATCAGCGCATCGGCGATCGACAAAGCGCCTCCGGGCGCCGAAATGCGCTGACCGGCAGCCAGCGACAGGCCCATCCCGTCGAACCGTTCCGGCTCGATACCGATCACCTGGGTGCCCGGGCTGGCGCCGGAGATCGCCAGCGCCACGCCGGCGACCAGGCCGCCGCCGCCGCAGGGCGTCAGCACGGTATCGAGCGCGACGCCGCGCGCCTTGGCGTCGGCCGCGATCTCGAGACCCATGGTGCCCTGCCCGGCGACGACCTGGGCATTGTCGAAGGGCTGGATCAGCGTCGCGCCGGTACGCGCCACGATCTCGCGCGCGATGGCTTCGCGATCGTCGCTGTGGCGGTCATAGAAGATCACCTCGGCGCCGAGCCGGCGTGTGCCTTCGATCTTCGCGGCCGGCGCGTCCTTGGGCATGACGATGGTGGCGGGCAGGCCGAACGCCAGCGCCGCGGCGGCCACGCCCTGCGCGTGATTGCCCGAGGAGAACGCGACCACGCCGTTGGCGCGGCGGTCAGGCGCTATCTGCAGCACGGTATTGACGGCACCGCGGAATTTGAACGAGCCGGTCCGCTGAAGCATCTCGGGCTTGAGAAAAATACGCCCGCCCGTGCGGGCATTGAGATCGGCATTCTCCAGGAGCGGCGTGCGCACGGCATAAGGCGCGATGCGCGTCGCAGCGGCTTCGACATCGGCGAAGGTGGGGAGGGACATGACAGGTCCATAAGATGGCGCTTCCACCTTAGGACGAATTCGGACCCACGGCCCATGCGCGCGGCAGCTGGCAAGACACACCGGAGCGCATATCGCCGCACGGCGGACCAAGGGGGGTTGGCACGCTTTGGCGGGCGGGACTATGGTCCGGCCGCGCGCCGCTGGGTGCGGGGCGCAAGCCTTAAATTGCGGTTCCATCTCTCTGGCGAGACCTCGCATGCTGAAGATTTATCAGCAGCAGAACGGCGGCCTGAAAGGCGTTGTCCTTTCGGATACCGATCCGATTCCGTCCGACTCGGTGTGGATCGATCTGCTCAGCCCGACCAACGAAGAGCGCCGCAAGGTCAACGCCTCGGTCGGCATGGAAATGCCGACGCGCGCCGACATGGAGGAGATCGAGATCTCCAGCCGCCTCTACCAGGAGGACGGTGGCATCTTCCTCACCGCCCTCATCCTGTCGAACATGGAGACGGACTCGCCGGTCGCCGACGTGGTCAGCTTCGTGCTGACGCACGACAAGCTGATGACCATCCGCTACATCGATCCGCAGCCATTCAAGACCTTTGCCGCGCGCGTCGAGCGCGGCAGCGCCAATCCACAACGCGCCGAGATGGTGCTGATGAACCTGTTGGACGTCATCATCGACCGCATGGCGGACGTGTTGGAGCGCGCCGGCGCCGACATCGAGGCGATCTCGCGGGACATCTTCCAGCCGAATGACGGCAAGATCATGCAATCCAAGGACTTCCAGGACGTCCTGCGACGCCTGGGCCGCAAGCACGATCTGACCGGCAAGATGCGCGAAAGCCTGCTCAGCTTCAGCCGGGTGCTGTCGTTCCTGACGCCGGCCATGGACGGCAAGCCCAACAAGGACGTGCGCACCCACATCAAGACGCTGACGCGCGACGTGCAGTCGCTGCAGGATCACACCAGCTTCTTGGGCAGCAAGCTGAACTACCTGCTGGACGCGACGCTGGGCCTGATCAACATCGACCAGAACAACATCATCAAGATCATGTCGGTGGCGGCGATCGTCTTCCTGCCGCCCACCCTGCTAGCGTCGATCTGGGGCATGAACTTCCACGCCATGCCCGAACTGAGTTCCGAGGTCGGCTACCCCATCGCACTGGTCATGATCGTCATATCCGGCATTCTGCCTTATGTGTGGTTCAAGCGCCGCGGCTGGCTGTAGTCTTACCCCATGCACCACACGTCACGGGGCATCGCGCTGAAGATCGGCGCCACCCTCGCCTTTTCCCTGCAATATGTCGGCATCAAGCTGGCCGGGACCGTGCCCGTCGGCGAGGTGGTGTTCTTTCGTGCTTTTTTCGCCCTCATCCCGCTGTTCGTGCTGGCCCATTACACCGTCGGCATGCGCGAAGCGGTGCGCACGGAGCGGCCCTGGCTGCACCTGATCCGCTCGGCGGTCGGCGCTACCGGCATGTTCCTGAACTTCGCGGCGCTCAAGCTGCTGCCGCTGGCCGACATTACCGCCTTCGGTTTCGTGCAGCCGATCTTCGCGGTGGTGCTGGCGGCGCTGGTGCTGAAGGAGACCATCGGGCCCTATCGCGGCGCGGCCGTGGTAATCGGCTTCGCCGGCGTGCTGCTGATGATCCAGCCGCATGGCGGCCTCTACGGCATCATGGCGCACGGCTTTTCCGCCGGCGCGGGCCTGGCGCTGACCGGCGCGCTGGGCTCGGCCTTCGTCGTCATCTACATCCGCCAGATGAGCGCGACCGAGAGGAGCGAGACCATCGTGTTCTATTTCATGTCGTTCTGCGCCGTGGTGGGGGCGCTGACCATGCTGTGGTGGCGCGTGCCGCTGACCTGGAGCGCCGCGGCCTGGCTGGCAGGTGCCGGCGTGTTCGGCGGCTTCGGCCAGATCGCGATGACGTTTTCCTATCGCTACGCCGAGCCGTCGCTGCTGGCGCCGTTCGACTACTCCGCGATGATCTGGGCGGTGGCGTTCGGGCTGCTGATCTTCGGCGAGGAGCCTGCCTTGCTGGTGATCGCCGGCGCCGCGGTCGTCACCGCCGCCGGCGTGTTCATCGCCTGGCGCGAGCATCGGCTGGGACGGGAACTATCGAGCCGGGTCGAGGCGGTGTGACTTATCCTCTCCCGCTCTTCGCGGGAGAGGACGGTTCGCGCAGCGAACCAGGTGAGGGGACGTGTTGGCGAGAAGACTTACCCTCACCTGACCGTCGCTGCGCTCCGGTCTTCCTCTCCCGCTTCGCGGGCGAGGATATCAAGTTCGGCCACGAACTCCGCGCCGAAATAATAGGTGAGCTCTCCTCGCGCGCCCTCATAGACGCTGGGGCCGGCGCCGGTGCAGATCAGGCTGCCGTCGACGACTTCGCTGCTGGGCACCAGTACGCCGTGCTCGAAGGTCGCGGGAAACAGCGTGCTCACGATCGGCTTCAGCTCGTGATAGTCGATGCCCTTCTCCAGCGCATAGGCGTGGATGGTGCAGCCGCGCGCGCCTTTCGCGCGGAAGACGCATTTGCCGCCGCGGGTCTGCGTGCGGACATGGCGGCCGGTGGGGAATTCGGCGTCGTCGACTGCCGTATCGGTGAACCATTCGCCGCGCGGCGCGGCGATGCGGCTCGAGAACTCCTCGCCCAGCGCGGCCAGCCGCATGACGTTGCCGAGGTCGATGTCGACGCCATAGGAGCAGCACTGGTCGTCGCAGAAGCCGCACGCCATGCAGCGCATGAAATAGGTCAGGCGGAAGATGTCGGTGTCGACCGCGTGGATGACGGGCGCGCCCTGGACGCAGACATAGTCCCTCGACAGGCGCACCACGGTCACGAATGGGCGCTCTGCAGCGCGATGTCCACGAGCTTGACGATGAGCTGGTCGTAGGGAATGCCCAGCTCGGCGCCGGCGGCGGCAAAGCCGGCGTCAGGCGCGATGCAGGGATTGGTGTTGATCTCCAGGACCAGCGGCTCGCCTTGCGGCGTGACGCGAAAATCGACGCGGACGTAGCCGGTAAAGCCGAACAGCTTCCACACACTTTCGCAGGAACTGCGCAGCTTGGCGGCGAGGATGGGGTCGTTCTTTTCGGTATCGAAGAGGCGGATCATCTGGTCGTTGATGTCCAGGCTCTCGTCCCATTTGGCGCCGTAGCCGACGATGCGCGGCTTGTCCGCCGGCCAGTCGTCGAAGCGCATTTCGGCAAGCGGCATGACGATCGGGCCGTCCGGGCCCTGCATCATTGAGATATTGTACTCGCGGCCGTCGATATATTCCTCGGCGAACCATTTGCCGCCATGGCGCAGCGCGCTGTCGGCGGCGCGGCGCTTGACGGCTTCGACGCCGGTCACCACGCAGCCGTCGTCGAGGCCGACCGAGGCGTCCTCCAGCACCGATTTGACGATGTAGGTCTTGTCCTTGAGGCCCTTCCAGTCGGGCGGCTCGCACCAATCGGCCGTGGCGATGCCCGCCTCGCGCATCCTGCGCTTGGTCAAGGGCTTGTCGGAGGTCACCGCCATGGCGACGGCGTCGACGCCGGTGAAGATCGCGCCCGCCTCGTCCAGCATGCGCGGCGCGATCGGCGCCAGCGCGCCCAGGCCATCGATGCCTTCGACCATGTTGAACACCACATCGGCCCCTTCGCGCTTCAAGAGTTCCGCGAGGCGGTCGGGATCGGTCGTGAACGGCGCCTGGGAGACGACATGACCATGCTTGAGCAGGGCCTGCGCCACGGCTTCGGCCGACACCAGTGTGTCGATCTCTTCCGGCGGCGCGTCGGGCCCGATGTCGGAGTGCAGGACGAGAATGCGCATGTCAGCCCCTCTTGGCGGCAAGTTCGGGGTTCCGCTTGAGGAACGACGCCATGATCTTGCCGATCAGTTGCTGATACGAAACGCCTTCGCGATTCGCAATAAAGCACATGTCGGAATATTCGGGGCGCAGGCCGGCCAGAGGGTTCACTTCGATGAAGTTCGGCAAGCCGGCGGCGTCGTGGCGGATATCGATCCGCCCGCCGTCGCGGCAGCGCAGCGCCCGCCACGCCGCCAGAGCGACAGCGCCGGCAGCTTTGGCGTCGGCGGGCGGCGCGCCGACGATGTCGAGCCTGCCGTGCCAGTCTTCCTTGTTGACGAGGCCATAGCCGTCGCCGTGATAGCCCTCCAGCGGAACGATCTCGCTGACGCCGAGCACCGATGCGTCGTCGCCGGTGCCAGTGATGGCGACGGTGAATTCGCGGCCCGGCAGATAGGTCTCGACCAGCACGGGTTGCTGGAACCGCGCCAGTAGATCGGCGGCGGTGGCGGCCAGCGCCGCGCGATCCGTCACCTTGTTGTTGGTCCCGATGCCCTTGCCCGAGCCTTCGGCCACGGGTTTGAGGAACAGCGGGAACGGCAAGCCGATCGCTTCAACGTCTTCGAGGCGCTCGATCAGGGCGAAATTCGTGGTCGGGATGCCGAAGTCACGGATCACCCGCTTAGTCATCGCCTTGTCCAGCGTCAGCGCCATGGTCAGCGGATCGGAGAACACATAAGGGATCTCATAGGCCTCGAGCAGCGCCGGCACATGCGCCTCGCGCGCCAAGCCCCTGAAGCCCTCGCAGAAATTGAAGACCCCGTCCCAACGCTCGCCGGCGGCGAGACGTTCGGTGAGCTTCTTAACCCCCCCGATGCGGTCGGGCGTGAAGCCAAGCCCGGTCAAGGCTTCGCAGAGGCCGTCGATGGTGACCTCGGCATCGAATTCGGCGGTCTCCTCCTCGCCATAGCCAAGCGCGAGATAGTCGGACCGGAGGTCGTAAGTGACCCCGATGCGCATGCAGAAGCGTCCTTTGCTTACTCGGCGGCGAGCTTCGACTTGTTCGCACCCAGCGTGCCGCCGGGATCGGGGTAGCGGTATACGCCGCCCTCGAAATTGCGCAGCAACAAATCGTCGCCCTCGCGGCCCACGATGAAGTCGGGCGCGAGCTGAATCTTGCCGCCGCCGCCCGGGGCATCGACCGCGAAAATCGGGGTGGCATAACCCGTGGTGTGGCCGCGCAGGCCTTCGATGATTTCAAGCCCCTTCTCGACCGTGGTGCGGAAATGCGCCGAACCGGAGATGGGGTCGCACTGGTACAGGTAATAGGGGCGCACCCGACGCTTCAGCAGGCCCAGCATCAGGGGCTTCATGATGTCGATATGGTCGTTGATGCCCTTCATCAACACCGTCTGGCTGCCGAGCGGAATGCCGGCGTCGGCGAGGCGGGCGGTCGATTCGGTCACTTCCGGCGTCAGCTCGGAGGGGTGAGTCGTGTGGATGCTCATCCACAGCGGATGATGCTTCTTAAGGATGCTCACCAGGTTCTTGGTGATGCGCTGGGGCAGGACCATCGGGACCTTGGTGCCGATGCGCAGGAACTCGATGTGCTTGATGGCGCGCAGGCGGCCGAGCAGCCAGTCCAGCTTGTCGTCGCCCAGCGTCAGGGGATCGCCGCCGGAGAGCAGCACATCCCGGACTTCGGTGTGCTTCTCCAGATAGGCCAGCGCCTGTTCCCATTGGCGGGTGGAGAAATTGTACTCGCCGCCCGGATTGCCCACGACGCGGGCCCGGGTGCAATAGCGGCAATAGGTCGAGCAGGTGCCCGTGGTCAGGAACAGAACCCGGTCCGGATAGCGGTGGATCAGGCCTGGGGCGGCGGTGTCGTGGTCCTCGCTTAAGGGATCGTCATCCTCGCCGGCGGTGCGGATATATTCGCCGCCGGTGGTGATATGGGTGCGGCGCAGCGGCTCGCGCGCATCCTTCAGGTCCATCAGGCTGGCGTAATAAGGCGTGATGCCGACCGGGAGCGAACCCTTGTGGCGCTTGACGGCATCGTATTCGTCGGCCGAGAGGCGGAAAATCCGCGACAGCTCCTCGACGCTGCGGATACGGGCACGCATCTGCCAGCGCCAGTCGTTCCACTCCACCGTCGATGTTCCGGGATAGAACTTCTTATAGAAGGCGCGGGTCTGGGGATTAACGGGGAAGCGGAGGGCCGCCTTCTTCGCGGTTACCGCGGCGGCTGGTGCCTCTGTCGCTTCCTTCAACTGGGGTCGGACGTCCTGCTTTGGCCGGATTGTCCGAAGCGGAGGCTTGGCTTCACGCCCCCGCGCTATCTGGAGACTCATCGTCCTATAAGACGCTCCGATGTTGTTGCCCACGCGAAAGCCCCTACGACTCCCCATCAACGGACGCAACAGCGCGACGATATTTAGTGTCTTCAATTCAGCCGTCAAGAGTAACAAACGGGTCCGGGTCCGGGACCGGTCCCGCTCCCAAGGTGGGCAACGGCGCCGAACCGTGCCGATTGCGATGTACACGGATGAATTCGCACGCGGCGCAGGCGCGCGCCGTGTGAAGCGGATTGATTTTCATCTAAGCCTTGCCGAATCGCGTTCGAACGCATTGCGCGAATCGCGATTCGCGCGCGCGATTACCGCACCGGACGGCCGACAGAGAGTGCGATTTCTCTTTGGCACCGGGCAGATAAGATGGCGATCGACCCCCGCACGTCCCTGTGAATGAATTTTCGATTTGTGACCTGAGCGCCTCACTCGGCCGGCGGGACGGTGATGTCGTGGGTCGCGCTGACGCGGTAGAGGGTGATGTGGACGCGCCGGCCGCGCGAGTAGTTGAGACCCGAAAGTTCGTCGACGGGAACTGCGTCGGCTTCGATCTCGGCCAGGTGGGCGAGGAAGGCCGGACGTTCGCTGTCCTCGACGAGGGCAAGACCGCCCTGGAACGCACCTGCGTCAGCCGCCCCCATGCCATCGGTCAGCCGCGTCTCGGTGCCTAGCAGGAAGAACAGGCTGGGCTCGGTGTAACCGGCCAATGAAGGCGGCGGATCGCCGGGGCGTCTGTATTTGGCGACGAGTGCGGCGGCACGCGGGCTAACCCAGATCTGTTCGAGTCGCGGCGCGGCCCCGACCATCAGCGTCGGGTAGAAGGTCAACGCGGCCAGCGTCGCCAGCGCGGTCGCCCAGAGCGCCGAGCGCCGCAGATGGGCGACAAGCGCGGCAAGTCCAAACACCGCGCCCAGCGCGGCGAGCGCCATCAGCCACCAGGCGCTTCCAGCACCATACAGCCTCGGCAACAGGACCGGCACGACGGCAAACGCCGTGACACCCAGCAGGAATTGAACCGCAGCGGCATAGAACAGAATCGGCTGCCAGCGCGGGCCGCTATCATCGCGCGGCGTCAGCAGCCAGATGGCGGCGAGCATCGCCAGCGCCGGATAGGCCGGCAGCACGTAGTGCGGCAGCTTGGTCGGTACGATCTCGAACATCAGCCAGCTGGCGCCGGCCCAGGCGAGCAGAAACCGTGTTGCCGGATCGGTGTGCTTTCGGATGGCCGCGCCAAGGCCGGGCACGACGAACAGGATCGCGGGCCAGAAGGTCAGCGTGACCAGCAACAGGTAATAGCCCGGCCAGGCGCCATGGCTCTCCTGCCCGCCGGCCAGCTTGGCGGCAAAGTCCTGCCCCAAGGACTGCTGATAGAACTGTCCGTGGCTCTCCAGAGAAATCGCGACCGCCCAGGGCGCGACGATCAGGAGCGTGAGCCCGAGGCCATGGAGCGGCTTCAGGTTCTTCAGCCAGCGCCACGCACCGCGATCCCAGGCGATGAGGGCGACGACGGTCGCGGCGCAGACCGCCGGCACCACAGGACCCTTGATCAATATGCCCGCCGCGAAGGCGGCCCAGCCGAGCAGGACAAGGCGCAGGCCCGGCATTGGCATTTGAGGATCGCGCGCCGCGAGAAAGACGCGCAGCAGGACGCCGATCGCGCCCATCAGGCAGGCGAGCTGGACCGCATCGGTCGTCGCTATGGTCGATTCGGCGGTGAGCAGCACCGACGTGCCCATCAGCGCGGCGCCCAGCCAGGACACTTCCGGTATCGCAAAGGCGCGGGCGCACCAAAAGCACAGCAGAACCGCCAGCAGACCGCCCAGCAGCGACGGCAGGCGATAGGTCCAGATGTGGCTGCGGTCGCCGAAGCCGGCGATCGCGGTGGTCGCGGACTGCAGCCAGTAGATGCCGACCGGCTTCTTGTAGCGCGGTACATGGCCGAAGCGGATGTCGATGAAGTTCGCCGTCTCCAGCATCTGTCGGGACGATTGCGCGTAGCGGCTCTCGTCGCGGTCCAGCGGCGGCAGGCTGAGCACGCCCGGTGTCCACAGGACCAAGCACAGCAGAGAGAGCGTCAGCCACCAATGGCGCGCCGCCCAACGCAGCGCGCGGCCGGCGCGCGTGTCCGGCACCACCGGCGGGCCCCAAGCGGTCGGCGGCGGCACAGCAGCGTCCGCGTCCGGGCTCATGTGGAATGCCTCTTGAAGGTCACGCTCTCGGCCGGACCGCTCCGGCGGGGAAAATGCGGCATATGGGTCATCCTGGAACAAGCCTGTTTCTTGATCGGCTAGGCCTGTATAAGGCCGCGCGCAGTGTGACGCCGGATCGGGAGAAGCACCCGGCCGCCACTCTATTCTACGATGGGATTGAACGGAACCTGAGCATGGCTGTCGCCCTCTCCGTGGTCGTGCCCGTCAAGGACGAGGCCGCCAATGTCGGCCCGCTCGTACGCGAGATCGCGGCCGCTGTGGCGGGCGAAGCCACGTGCGAGATCATCTTCGTCGACGACGGATCGAGCGACGGCACCGCGGCGGCGCTCAAGGCGCTGAAAGACGAGATCCCCCAGCTGCGGGTCATCCAGCACGGCCGCAATCTGGGCCAGAGCCGCGGCATCCGCACCGGCGTGCGCGCGGCGCGCTCCGAGATCATCGTCACGCTGGACGGCGACGGACAGAACGATCCGGCCGACATCCCCAAATTGCTGGCGATCCTGCGCGAGTCCGACGCCAGGAACGTCGGCGTCGTTTCGGGGGTGCGCGCCAAGCGTCAGGACACCTACAGCCGGCGGCTGGCCTCGCGCCTGGGTAACACGGTACGCGCGCGGCTGCTGAATGACGGCGCCAGCGATACGGGCTGCGGCCTGAAGGCTTTTCGCCGCGATGCTTTCCTCGCCCTTCCCTATTTCGATCACATCCACCGTTTCATCATCACGCTGATGCTGCGCGAGGGCTACGACGTGCGCTTCGTGGAGGTGAACCACCGGCCGCGCGCCCACGGCGCGTCGAAATACACCAATTTCGGACGCCTGCTGGTCAGCGTGAAAGACATTCTGGGCGTGCGCTGGCTGCAAAGGCGCTTCAAGGCCGGCGCGGAGGCGAAAGAGATCTGATGGGGTTCCTGGCGCATCTCTATGGGCTGGCGGTGCACAATCCGTACGACACGGTGTGGATCAGCATCGGCTTTCTCGGCCAGGCGGTGTTCGGAGTGCGCTTCCTCATCCAGTGGGTGCGCAGCGAGCAGGAGGGGCGCAGCGTGGTGCCCGTCGCCTTCTGGTATTGCAGCCTGGTCGGCGGGTTGGTCACCGTGTCCTATACGCTGCACCTGCAGGCCTGGCCGTTGCTGCTCGGACAAGCCATGCCGATCCCGATCTACATCCGCAATTTGTGGCTGATTCACCGCGAACGGGCGGCCAAGAACGCCGCGGCTTAACCAAGACTTCACAAGGCCGGCGCGGGGCGCGAAGCAGGACGCCCATATTTCGCCCCAATATGGTACAAGGTTCGGGGGCCACGGTCGGCCCGTGTAAGGAACGCATCTCCTGGGCGCGCGCGCCGGCGGGAAATGCTTCAGGGGAGGAATTTCCATGCTTCGCTTGTTTCCGCTGCTGCTGCTGCCCGTCATTCTCTACAATGTGATCGCGCTGTTCGGCGGCGTCCTGCTGCATCACGACATCCAGGACATGCTGAGCATCAACCACGCGCTCACCATCACCATGTTCTCCGGCGACAAATGGATGTTCAGCTTCGGCGACTTCCTCATCCTGCTGACGCTGTCGCTGCTGTTCGTCGAAGTGGTCAAGGCGACGCGCACCACCTCGCGCGAGATCATCAATCACGGCCTGTCGCTGGTGACCTTCGTCGTGGCGCTGATCGAATTCATCACCCTGAAGGGCTTCGCCACGACGCCGTTCTTCTTCATCATGTTCATGTGCATGTTCGACGTGGTGGCCGGCTACACGATCTCGATCGTGGCCGCCGAGCACGACCTCGGCCTGGGCAGAGCCGGCACGGACTAGACGCACCGCATCACAAAAGCGTGCGGGCGGCCGATGCGGCCGCCCGTTTGCGTTTGCGGCCGGCCGCGCCTTGAATTCGCCATGCCCGCTGCTCACGCTTGGCGCCATCGCGGTCAGGCCGAACGGAGGGCGCCATGCACACACAATCCGAAAAGCCGGCACGGCGTTCCAACCGCATGGCGCTGAGCGCGCTGTTCGCCCTCTTGTGCGCGGCGGGTGCGGCCGGACTGTCGATGCTGGGCGACAGCGGCGCGCGTGCCGCCCATGCCGCGACGCTCACAGCGTTCACGTCGGAAGCGGATCTGCGGCGCTACCTCCAGCACTTGCCGCGCCGCTATCCGCCGCCGCCATCCCCGCCGCCACCGCCGCCCGCCGCGGGCGCCGTCGAGTCGGTCGCGGCGGCGGCGCCCGCCACTCCCGGCATCACCAATGTGCAGGAGGCCGGCGTCGACGAAGGCGACATCGTCAAATTGCACGGCGACACGCTTGTCGTCCTGCGCCGCGGCAGGCTGTTCACCGTTTCGCTGAGTCGCGGCGTGATGCGCCCGGTCGATTCCATCGACGCCTATCCGCCCGGCGTTGACGCGCGCGGCGACTGGTACGACGAGATGCTGATCGCGCAGGACCGCATCGTCGTCATCGGCTACAGCTATTCGCGCGGCGGCACGCAGATCAACCGCTTCCACATCGATTCCGATGGCCACCTCAAATTCGAGGACGCTTATCAGCTACGCTCGAACGACTACTACTCGGCGCGCAATTACGCGTCGCGGCTGATCGGCAATCGCCTGATCGTCTATTCGCCGCGCTACCTGCCCTATGTGGACGGCGACCCGCTGCAGGCGCTGCCCGCGCTGCGCCGCTGGAACCCGGCCAAAACCAACGGCGCCTTCGAGCGCATCGGCACGGCGCGCGAAGTCTATCTGTCGCCCGGGCTGCCGGCCGATCAGATCACCGCCGTGCACACGGTCGTGTCCTGCGACCTGGCGGCTGTCGTCCTTCAGTGCAAAGCGACCAGCGTGTTCGGACCGGACGGTCGCAGCTTCTATGTTTCCACCCACGCCGTGTATGTCTGGGTGTCGCCCTATTGGGGCCAGGGCGGGCCGGGCAAGCGCGCCGCCTCGCTGCTCTATCGCCTGCCGCTCGACGGCGGCGCGCCGTCGGCGGTCGGCGTGCGCGGCGCTCCGGTCGATCAGTTCTCCTTCCGCGAAGACGCCGCCGACGGCATCCTGAACGTGCTGGTGCGCGGTGACGGCGGCGGCGATGCGATGTGGGCGCCGGAATTCTCCGCCGGATCGGTGATGCTGATGCGCGCGCCGCTGCGCGCGTTCGGCGACGGCATGGGGGAAGTCGAAGCGGCGCGCTATCGCGCCCTGCCCAGGCCGGCGGACGGCAATTCGTTCCACAACCGCTTCGCCGGCGACACCGTGCTGTACGGCGACGGCAACGATTGGGGCACGCCGGAGAGCTACAGTTCGGTGCTCTACGCGGCGCCGCTGCATGGCGGTCCGGTGACGCAGCTGGCGCTGCCGCATCCGGTCGACCGCATCGAACTCATGGGCCGCGACGCAGTTGTCGTGGGCAGCGACCGCAACAACGTCTATTTCTCCGCCGTCGTGCTCGCGCCGGGTTCGGCGCCGGTCCTGGGCGATCGCTATGTTCTGACCGGCGCGGCGCAGTCGGAAACGCGCAGTCACGGTTTCTTCTTCAATCCGCAGGCCGGATCGGACAGCGATGGCGTCCTGGGCCTGCCGGTCTCGCGCCCGGCGCGGGCGGCGTACCGGCAGCTCACCGAGACGTCGGCGGCGGTGATGTTCCTGCGCCGCAGCCACGGCCAATTCGCAGGCCTCGGCGAACTTGCGGCCGATGAAGCCGGCGCTGCCGACGACCATTGCGTGGCCTCCTGCGTGGACTGGTACGGCAATGCGCGACCGATCTTCATCGGCGCGCGCACATTCGCGCTGATGGGCTATGAGCTGGTCGAGGGCGCAATTGGCCAATCGGAAATCCGCGAGGCCGGGCGGGCGAGTTTCGCGCCGCGGCCGCTCTCCCGCTGACGAGGGGGCCGGCCGTTTGCATTTGGCGCAGTCTCGGGATATCCCGCGCCGCTGCCCATCGCCCGTCGCGGCGCTGGACATCCCAAGGACAGGTGGCCGAGTGGTTGAAGGCGCACGCCTGGAAAGTGTGTAACGGTGAAAGCCGTTCGAGGGTTCGAATCCCTCCCTGTCCGCCAATCCCGAACAAAACCATGAACCCCAGACAAATTAAGGGGCTGACGGTCCTCGGCGAGAGCGGGGCGGGCCAACAAACCACCCAAGCGTTGCGCGCGACAACAACGCTGCGGCCAATAACCCAGTGCCCCACCCCAATTCTGTCTTTGCCCTATACATAACTGCAAAGGCCGACAGCAGCCCACAGGACCGCAAAGATGACGTGTCGAGCGATTATGTAGGCTATGCGCTCGCCGCTGTCGCCGCGTTCATTGCTTTTCTCACTTACGTTGCCATCAAGCATCAAGCTAACGCCATGGATGGCGCTCTCAGGCAGATGAAATCTGACACAATCGCTCGCGCGGGCGACGCTCAACAGCAATTCAAGATTGGAGAGCAAGCTGTCCAGAATGCCTAAATCCAACTGGCTATCGCGTTTAGAATTCACTCACTGACGCCCTCGCCGACGCCAGCAGCAAAGCCTCTCGCTTATAGCCGAGAGCTACGGTCGTTGTTTGAGGTTGATGCCCGCCAAGCCGGCATTGTTCGAAGAACTGGTCTGCTCCGAGGCAGGCGTACGCGGGCCGCAGATCGGCCTTTGATGGTATTCAAAATTCATTCAGTGTCGGACGATAGTCGATCAACGGCTCAAGTGATTTCCGGTGCGCTCGTAATTGCAAACTCAGTGGGACGATTCGAAAATGAACTGTGCGCCTACTACGGCGAACTCATATGTTGGCGACTGTCCTTGTTGTGGCACCGCATCTTGCAAATCTACATGAAAGAAAATTTTGGTTTCGGAACTCGTCCTAACGCTTGGGCCAAGAGGCGAACCTTTTGGACCGCGATAGGTTTCCGCCTTTGCCCTATTTTGGCGACCCCCGTGTACCAAACCGTATGTTCGCGTCGTCAGGCGCGTAAAAAGCGAACACTCACAGCAAGCTAGTGAGGTCCTTCGGCAGGCGTTTCGACCCGGCTGATCACGCGCCCGCCATGAAAGGCATGGCTGACGTCGGAGCCGCCCAGACGAAGGAACCGGATTGTCTGCTCTCCCCGAGGTCCAGCGAACATCAACGAGTCCTTGGCGACCGGAAGCGCGCGTGCCGAGACGCCCCCCGCCGTCACCCGGACACGCCCCGAGTCATCAACGACCACTCTGATGCGACCAGCCTCGGGCGAGTGGTAGGCGCCGGCGAAGCTGCGCAATGTGTCGAGCTCAAGGTCGATCGGCGTCGCTGGCTCATGGAGCGGTCCCGGTGGCAGACCCAGAGCCGCGCGCATGCAAGCCGCCCAGATGCGTTCGACCGGGGAGTCGGCCAGATTTGTCAGAACGGCGCAAACGACGCCCTCGGCCGCCGCGAAGCCGGCGAACGCCGCGACGCCTTTTTGCCCGCCTCCATGATATGCGAGCGCGTGGCCGCTCAGATCCGAGACCTGCAATCCATAGCCGTACCAAATCTGATGGTCGCGGGCGGTGTAGGTCCTCGTCATTTTCCGTACGGAATCGACCGATGCGATGCGGACACCATCTAAGAGCCCGTCGGACGCGAGCATCCTGAAATACCGCACGAGGTCGGTGGCCGTGCTGCGCAGGGCGCCTGCGGCGGACCAGCAGGCGGGATTGAACCAGTTGGCGGACGTCACGATCTTGCCGTCCTGGCGAACGTGCAGCTTGGTGACGTGGGGCAGGCCGAGCGTGAACTGCAGATCGAGGGAGCTGCGGTTCATGCCGGCGGGCGCCAGGATCCGCTCGTGCATGAACGCCGGCAGCGACTTGCCGGAAACACGCTCGACGATCGCCCCGAGCAGGTTGTAGCCCTCGTTCGAGTAGCTGAACTGCTCGCCGGGCGGCGCATGCAACGCGAAGGGGTACTCGCTCAAGAACGCGATCAATTCCTCGAGCGACCGAATCGGCTCGCGCGGCGGTAGCCGCTCGAGCGCCGCGCGCTCGAAAGTCTCGAGGTCGTCCTGCGATAGCCATGCGTAGTGGCGCGAAGGTAGCGGAGGCAGGCCGGAGGTGTGCGTCAGCAGATGGTAGATCGTGATTGGGGCGACCGGCGGCCCCGGCAGACGCAGCTGCGGCAGGTGGGATGACACGGCGTCGCTGGTCGCGAGTTTTCCTTCCTCTTCAAGCAGGAGAATGGCGAGTGCGGTCAAACTCTTCGTCACGGAGCCGCAGCCGAAAACGGTCTCGACGTCCAGCTCCGGTCCGGCCTCCACGTCACGGCGGCCAAACCCGCGCGCCAGCAGACGCTCGCCGGCGCGCTCCAGGTCGACCGCGGCGCCCGGTGTGCCTGCATCCTGCAAGGTCTCCTCGATCCACGTCTCGAGTTCCGCAATGGAAGAAGGCTTGGCTGTCATGTCGCGACGCCCCGGATGAGTGGAACGAAATATCGCTTGTGACGCTCACAACCACCAGAGGCGAAGAACAACCTTCGTAGGCCGCTTGGGGTCGAGCACGGTCACCGGCGCCCGGCCCTATGCAGCCGGAGCTTCGCCGAAAAAGATCACCCAAGTGGCGAAGTCGGACGAGAAATCGACGAAGCGGTGTTCGACGCCGCCGGGTACAAAAAACGCGTCGCCTTCACAGAAATCTTCGGTTTCGTCCTGGCAGATGAACCGACCCGTTCCCCGTGCGATCACATAGAGCTCGTCTCTCGCATGAGGCTTTTGCGCGTCAGTTCCAACCGGTGCATACAATCTCACATCGAAATTCTGACGCTCGATCAGCCTGATCCCAGCGTACCCCGGCTTAATGGCAGCGATGGCGTTCTCAACGGTGAATTTCATCTGTGACCCCATCCTAGGTCTAAACCAGAGGCGGGGCCGGAGCCTGAGCGCGCGTCAAGCCCCATCACCTCAAGCAGATCTGGTTTGGCGCTTGCTCTTTCTGCTTCCGACTTGCCTCCTCCGGCACTTACCAAATTGTTTCAACCAGAGTTTCGCCGAAACCTGGCACACGCACGTTGGCGACACAATAAAAGGAGCGCAAGACAACGGCCGGCCGAGCCGGCTGGTCGCCTCTCCTGAGGATCAGCGAGACGGTGAGCAGCTATCTGCAGCGGGCGCCGGCAGCACCATCCTATCGCCCCTGATGAGCACATCTTCTATAGCCGACAAACGCCGCCGGTCTTTCGGCCACAATGCCAACTATGGCGTTCCGGCGCGTCACGGGATTGAATTCGGGACCGACGGCCTCGAAGAGGCGGATCATGTTCACCGGGGAAGCGCTTCGTGACGCCTGAAACCGAGGATCTCTGCCGCCTGCTGCTCGCCCGGGTCCAGACGCATGGCGACCATGTCATCTACCAGCTACTCGACGAACGGTCGGGCGAACTGACCGCACTCACCTATGGTGAGCTCGACCGCCGAGCCAGGGCGGTTGCGGCCGGGCTTGTCGCCGAGGGCCTGGAGAGGGCCCGGCTCGTGTTGTGGTTGCCGACCGGCTTCGAGTTCCTGGCGGCCTTTTTCGGCGTGCTGTATGCCGGTGGTGTCTGTGCGCCGCTAGCCCTGTCCTTTTCAGCCCACGCTCTGCCACGCCTGAACGCCATTCTCGCAGACCTGCGCCCCGCCGCCGTACTGACCACCCGCAGCTTTCGGGGCCTGGCGCAGGCCGGCCGACGGCGCTCAAGCTTGATGGCGGCTCAGCGCTTGGTTTGCGTCGAGGACTTGGAGGCGATGGATGCTCCGACGTCGCCGCCGGTTACAGGGTCCGAGTCGCGAATCGCGGTGCTGCAATACACCTCCGGCTCGACCTCCGCCCCTAAGGGCGTGCAGGTCTCCCACGCCAATATGCTCGCTAACGCCGCCGCCATATGTGGGGTGCTGGGCGATACGAGCGCAGACCGCCTGCTGACCTGGCTTCCCCTCTTCCACGACATGGGCTTGGTGGGCGGTGTGATGACGCCACTGGTCGCCGCGATCCCGACCATCCTGATGTCCCCCGCCAGCTTCGTCCGGCACCCAATCCAGTGGCTTGAGGCCTTGTCGCGGCACCGGGCGACCCTCAGCGTCGCCCCGAATTTCGCCTACGCCCTCTGCTGCGACCGGGTCACCGAGGCCGAGGCCGACTTGCTTGATCTCTCGGCCCTACGCATCGCCTTCTGTGGGGCCGAGCCGGTGCGCGCAGCCACCATGGCGCGCTTCCAGGCGCGGTTCGGTCCACGGGGCCTTCGTCCCGAGGCGCTCACGCCCTGCTACGGGCTCGCCGAGGCAACCCTGCTGGTCTCGGCCGGCCCGGCCAAGCGCCCGCCTCGGGTCGTGGAGGTCGATGCGCCGACCCTGGCTATGGGCCGCTATGCGCCAGCCGGCGGGGCGACGGCGCGGTCGTCGTTGGTCTCCTCCGGAAGGCCCCATCCTGACCAGCAGCTGCGGATCGTCGACCCTGTGCTCGGCGTCGAACGGTCGGAAGGCGAGGTTGGCGAAATCTGGATTAGCGGCCCCAGTATCGCCGCAGGCTATTTCGGCCAAACCGAGGCGAGCGAAGCGATCTTCGGCGCGCGCCTCGCTGGCAAGGCCGATCCGACCTTCCTGCGCACTGGCGACCTTGGTCTGATGCTGCAGGGGGAACTCTATGTCACCGGGCGCCTGAAGGACTTGATGATCGTCCGCGGCGCGAACCACTATCCGCAGGATTTGGAGGAGACCGCCACTGCCAGCCATCCTGCTCTGGCAGGCGCGCTCGCTGCCGCTTTCCCCTTGAGCGGCGAGGATGAGGACCAGGTCGCGCTGATCGCCGAGGTGCCGCGCGGGCTCGCCGAGGCGCCCGCCCAGCTAGCTGCTGCGATCCGCCGCGAGGTGACGGCCGCGCATGGGCTAGGTCTTGCCGCCGTCGCCCTTGCCTCGCCGGGTGGTCTGCCGCGGACCAGCAGCGGCAAGATTCAGCGCCGCGAGACGCGCGAGCGCTTCGAGGCGGATAAGCTTGACCTGGTCGGAGTGTTCTGGACCAGCCGGGAAACGGAACCGTCGGCGACAGCGACAGCGGCGATGATCGATACGCCCGCCAAGGCGCTGCCGCGCGACGCCGCGTTGGAGACGCCCCACTCCCATGCGCGACCGACGCTGTCGACGCCCTATACCCCGCCCGTAACCGAGATGGAGCGAGCGATCTCCGGGATCGTCGCCGAAGTGCTGAGTCTCGATCGGGTGGGACTGGACGATGACTTCTTCGAACTGGGCGGCGATTCCCTGCGGGGGATGCGCGTGGCCAGTGAGCTGCGCGAACGTCTTCGCATCGATCTACTGCTCCAGGTGCTCTTCGAGTCACCGACCGTCCGCGGCTTGGCCGCACAGATTTCAGCTCCCGAGTGGGAGGAAATCGAAATCTAAGCTACGCCTCTTGCGCCGGCCAGGTGAAGGCGGCCCACAGATGGTCTGGCTCGTGCCGCCAGCGGCCGGTTAGGGCTTCTGTCTGGCCGCACAGTGGCAAGCCGCGATCGGTGAGGACAGCCTGGAATGTCCCCGCATTCGGACTTGGGGCGAGCGTGAAACGCACAGAGACATCGTGAAAGTCCAGGAATCGGCCAGTCAGCGGTCGATAGGCCTTGTAGAAAGCCTCCTTGGCGCAAAAGGTCAGCATCGCCCAGTCCGCCCCTGTCGTAGGCAGCCTCACGTGATGCAAGCGCTCCTCGGGGCGGCAAATCAGCGGGTACAAGTCCCGCGCCAGAACGCGCGGCGGCTCGACATCCAGTCCGAGGCCGGCGGTGTCACCCCGAGAGGCTGCGACGGCGGCGCAGGCGCCCCGCGTATGGCAGATGCTGCCAACGAAACCTTCGGGCCAAACAGGCGCTCGGTCCGGCCCGGGGAGCAGCGGAATGTCAGGCGCCCCGAGAGCATCGAGGGCAGCGTGAGCGCAAGCCCGGCCGGCAGCAAACTCCGCGCGGCGGACGGCCACGGCCCGAGCCACGACCTTGGCCTCGGCAGGATGGAGGCCATGTGTATCGCCACTGCCGACTTCGCGCATGACACGCACATCGGCGTCGAACAGGGCCTCGAGTTCGCTCGCCCGGCGGATCATGGGTTCCACGCTCAGTCTGTCGATAGGCCCGACTGGATTGTCAATTGGAGACACCCAGCGCAAGCTCTGCAGCGCAGGCCGCCGCAGCGCCAAGGTCCTGCGTCGCGCGACGGATTGCAAACGAATGATGAAGTTCGGCCCCGGAAAGTGGACGGTTATTCCCACGCCGCGACCTAACGCCCGAATACGCCTGCTCTGTTTCCATCATGCGGGCGGGGGCGCGTTCGGCTATCGCGACTGGGCCGCGTGTCTCAACGCCGAGGTCGAGTTGGTGGCGGTGCAACTGCCGGGGCGTGAAAACCGGTTCTCAGAGCCCCCTTGCGGCAGCGTCGACGAAATCCTCGACGCCCTCGCGCCGATCCTGGGCGCGCAGCTGGGCGTGGACTACGCCATCTTTGGCCACAGCCTCGGCGCCACCCTCGCCTACTTATTGGCGCGTCGGATCGCACGCACCCGCGAGATGCCCGCGCCCACTCGGCTGATCGTTTCCGGCGCTGCGCCTCCCATCAGAAGGTGCCCTGATGATCCGGTGAGACCGCCGCTGACCGACGTCGAGCTGGTCGAACGCCTGCGCCAGTTCGGCGGAACGCCCGAAGTCGTGCTCGACAACGCCGCCATGATGGCGGCCTTCCTGCCGACCATGCGCGCCGATTTCGAACTGGTCGCGAGCTGTGCGCCAATCGAGGAGAGGAGGCTCGACGTCCCCATCACGGCACTGCGTGGCGACGAGGACAAGGCCGTCGATCCGGAAGCCTTCGCGCGATGGACGGCTCTTTCGAGCCATCCGAGTCAAGTCCATTTGCTGCCCGGCGGCCATTTCTATTTCCGGACCGCGCCGGCGGCGACCTTCGACGTGCTCAATACCGTCCTGGCCGCCGACTTGCTGCAACTGATCAGGATTCCCAGCCAAATTCATGAGCCGAACTCGCCAAGAGATTTGTGAGGGTCGCCTCCTCGAGCCCTGATTGACCGGGATTTCGGGATAGTGACCTTCGAAGACGACGACGTTCAGCCGCACGTGAGCGGACTGATAACGCGCTCATCGGTCGTCTCGTGAGGCCCGAAAGTCAGACCAATCAAGAAGCGATAGGGCGTTGTAGTGCACTCGCGTGCGATGACAATCGAAAGAGACGGTTGGCATCACAGCGCAGGCTCCCCTATTATTGGCCAACGAGATAAGGGGAGCGTCCATTGCCCAAGCGTGACAGCGCCGCCCCCGGTGGCTTGTCCGTCTTCTATGCGTTGCTCGTGACCGAGACGGTGTCGCAAATAGGCAGTCGGATCAGCGGGCTGTCGGTCAGCATCGCGGTGTTCCAAGAGACGGGACATGCTACGCCGCTGGCGCTGGTGGCTTTCTTTACGGCCATACCCGCCATCCTCGCGGGTGGCCTTTTCGGTGCGTTGGCCGACTCTTATGACCGGCGCCGGCTTATGATGATCGCCAACCTCGGCCTTGTTGTCACAAACGGCCTCTTGCTGGTGAGCTTCGCCTCCGGTGCGTTCCACCTTTGGCATCTCTACGTCCTCACCTGCGCCAGCGCCGCCTTTGGCGCGTTGCAGGCCCCCGCGTTCATGGCCTCGATCACCCTGCTGGTCCCCGACCGCCACCGCGACCGCGCCAACGCCATCCTCCAGCTCTCCGGTCCTGCGGCGGGCGTTGTCGCGCCAGGAATTGCCGGTTTGCTTTATGTGCTCATCGGCGTCGTGGGCGCCATCACCATCAACATTGCGACCTTCATCCTAGCCATCCTTGTGCTGCTCATGGTCAGCATCCCCATGCCGGCCCGAACCGCCGATGGGCGCTCGCTCGGTGGCTCGCTTTGGCGCCGAGTGTTCGACGGCTTCCGCTATCTTGGCGCGAGGCCCATTCTGCTGAGCTTTTGTCTCTACGTGGCCTTGGTCAACTTCCTCACGGCCAGCGCCGGCGTGCTCCGGACGCCCTACATCTTGGACCGGACCGGCGGGACCGCGACGCTAGGGCTGGTGCTGGGGGCGTTTAACGCCGGCGCGGTTACGGGGGCCATCGTCATGGGCCTTTGGGGTGGCACGCGGCCGCGAATTCATACGGTCATGCTGGGTCTCATCATGACTTCGTGCTCCCTGATTCTGTCAGGCATCGCGCGGGCACCCGTCACCCTCGGTGTCAGCTTCTTCCTGTCGATGTTCGCAGGGCCGATGGTGACCGCGGCCTGCTTCTCGGTTCTCCAAGCCAAGGTCGCCCCAGACGTGCAAGGCCGGGTATTTGCCGCCTTGAGTCAGCTTTCTGCCTTGCTCACGCCCGGCGCCTACCTGATCGCCGGCCCGTTGGCCGACAAGGTGTTCGAGCCTGCGGTTCATCGGCCCGCTTGGCGCGCCGTGGAGTGGATGGTCGGAGCCGGCCATGGCGCAGGCATCGGCTTGATGTTGGTGATCATCGGCACACTTTGCGGTGCCACCAGCTTGATCGCCTACGCCCTGCCCGCGATTCGGCGGATCGAAGTTATCCTGCCCGACTATGAAGCGGCCACACAGCCGGCTTAGGGCGTCGCGCGCGGCCTAATATTGCCTCGGTCAGAGCCGGCCGTATCGGCAGCGCGCGTCGGGCCACGACGCAGCAGCCTGCCAATCGCGTGAGCGGCGAGCCGCCGCTTGGCGGTGTTTGCGACGCAGTCCTACCACCCCCTTGATTGCGAAGGCGGCGACGCGTATTTCGTGATTGCATTCAGCTTAAAATAGAGTTGCACGAGGAAACGTCACACAACTCAAAAGGGGGGCGAGATTTATTATGATCTCAGATGAAGAATGTAGATATTCGTCTTTGCACCTTCAGAAGTTCTCGCCCGCCGGCTGGACCCATGCCGAGACAAGGGGCGAGAGAGAGAACTGTTTGGCGTATATTGATGATCATTGCACCGATATTCGCCTTTTGAGTTTCACAGAGAGGGCATCGCGCAATAGCAACCACTCTCGGGCCTTCGAAGAAGCGTTCTACAACTGCATTTACCCCGCACCTTAAGGTCGCGATTGTTTCGCCGGGCACCAGTATAAACAGCTGGTGCATTTGGCGCTGGCGGAGGACTGTGATGCGCCGGAGTGAACGTCGATGACAGTCAGAGAATTGCTTCTGGAGCTGGAGTGGCTTGGAGCAGAATTGTTCGCATCGGAAGGGGGACTGCGACTTAAGGCGCCGGCGGGGGCCGTACGGCCAAGTCTTTTAGAGGAACTTCGTCGACAACGAGGCGCGCTACTCGAGCTAGTGCGAGGCTCGGCAAGAACAACGTCCCGTGTTCGCGCCTCGGACTTCTACGCGCGTCCTGATCGGGTTCCTCTGTCCTATGCACAGGAGCGATTGTGGTTTCTGGATCGGCTGGGGCTGGGCTCGGCCTATCACATCTCCGGAGCGTTCCGCCTGGAGGGGCGATTGGACGTTGAAGCGCTTGAGGCGGCATTGACGGAGTTGGATCGCCGCCACGAGAGCCTTCGCACACGCTTCGAGGAACAGGATGGCGAGCTGTTTCAGCTGGTCGACGCGCCAAGGCCTGTAGAGTTGCAGATCTTAGATCTATCGAGCCTCAACTCGTTTGATCAGGCTCAGCAGCTACAGGGTTTGATCAAGGAGGAGACGAGTCGGGCGTTTGATCTGACAAGTCAACGCCTCCTCAGGACGTGCTTGGCCCGCCTCGGCGACGAGGATCACATTCTGATCGCCACCATTCACCACATCATCTCAGACGGATGGTCGATGGGGGTTTTGACCCGGGAGCTGGCGGCGCTCTACGACGCCTACAGTCAACGCCACGTGTCACCCTTGCCGGAGCCTGAGCTTCAGTACGCCGACTATGCGCTGTGGCAGCGGTTGTGGCTGCAAGGGGAGACGCTGGAAAGACAGGTCGCCTACTGGCGCGAGCGTCTGTCGGGGGCGCCGACCGCTCTGGAGTTGCCGACGGACCGTCGCCGTCCGGCGATGGCGAACCATAGGGGCGCGTCGATCCCCGTGGTCCTGTCCAAGGCACTGTCGGAGGCCCTGGCCAAGCTGGGGCGCGAGAAGGGCGCAACGCCGTTCATGGTGCTATTGGCAGCGTTCCAGGCGGTCCTGTCCCGCTGGAGCGGCCAGGATGATGTGGTCGTCGGCGTGCCGATCACAGGTCGGACGCGTCGCCAGACGGAGGACTTGATCGGCTTCTTCGTCAACACCCTCGCGATGCGGACGGACCTGTCGGGAGATCCGAGCTTTGAGGCGCTGCTGGCACGGGTCAAGAACGGGGCGCTGGAGGCCTACGCCCACCAAGATTTGCCGTTCGAAAAGCTGGTGTCTGAACTGGCGCCGGCCCGCGATCTTGGTCGTCATCCGCTGTTCCAGGTGATGTTCGTTCTACAGAACATTCCGCCGGTGAGGCTGGAACTGAACGGGGTCCGGCTCAACGTCCTGGAGATTGAAAGCCAGACGGCCAAGTTCGATCTGACCCTGACGCTGAGCGAGACAGCTCAAGGTCTCGCCGGCAGCTTCGAGTATGCGACGGATCTCTTCGACGCTTCGACGATTGAGCGTCTGGCGAACCACCTGTGCCGGGCGCTGGAGCAGGTGACGACGCAGCCTGAGCTCAAGCTCTCACAGCTGGACCTCCTCAGCACCGCCGAGCGTCACCAGCTTCTCGCGGAGTTGAACGCCACCGAAGCGCCCTATCGGGACCAGCTGTGCGTCCACCAGCTGTTCGAAGAACAAGCCGCCGCCGACCCCGACGCCGTCGCCCTCATCTACGAGGACCAGAGCCTCAGCTACGGCGAACTCAACGCCCGCGCCAA
>DATCAT010000013.1:0-85121 GCA_036512455.1 Rhizomicrobium sp. | reverse complement strand
CCCGAAATGCTCCACGTCGCCGCCGGCATTGCTGACGGCGAAGGACATCCCCGCGGCGTCCCAGCCGCGCGAGCCGGCGTAGGGCGAGTCTTCGCCGATCCCGGCGCACAGGTTCTCGAACTGCACCCGGCTGCCGCTCTGCGTCAGCGTGGCGTAGCTGCCGCCGCCCGAGGCAACCCACTCGGTTCCGGCTGAGCTGAGGAACTGGCGCGCCGATCTGCCCAGCGTGACGGTCGCGACATTGGCCTCGATGCGATGCGTCCACCAGGCGGCGGCCAGCACGCCGGCGACGTCGCGCTGCGGCGACTGCGCGGCCTTGTAGATGTCCTGCATGGCGAGGAAGGCGGCGATGGCGTTGACCGCGCCGCGCACGTCGCTCTGGCCCATGCCTTCGAGCCCGCTGCCCGACAGCGCCAGCCGGTTCTGCCAGTTCGACACCCAGCCCGGCTCCGGCGCGGTCGGGATCACCGGACCGGAGATCGCCGGCACTTGCTGCGGGCCGGGCTGCCATGCCAGATCGGCCGAGAGCGCATAGGGGAACGCGCCCGTGCCGACCTTCAGGCTCGCCGGGCTGCTGTACGACACCTGCCCGTTCGACAGGTCGACCCCGCGCAGGTTCGACTTGTCGACGAAGCGGGTCTTCAGCACGTCCGCGGGATCGGCCGGATTGTAGTCGGTTCCGGCGGTGCCCTGCTTGCCGCCGCCGCCGCCCTTGGTGGCGACATAATTGCCGATGCCGTCGATCGTGAGGGCGGTGAGAATATGGGCGATCTCGACCGGATTGCCGCCGGCGTCGTAGCGCGTCGCCACCAGCGCACCGCCGCGCTGCTTGGTCGGCATGTGGTAGTAGGCGCTTCCGATGCCCGTCGGCTGGATCTCGCCGGCGCGCTGGCCGGGCCCCAGGAAGGTCTCCTGGGAGGCGACCACGGTGAAGCCGGCATTGGCGTAGGCGGAGATCGCGCCGGCGGTGATCGCGCGCCACACCTGCAATTCGCCATTGCTGATGGCCGGCTGCTGACCGGAGGACGAGCCGTCGCTCGCATTCGACGTGACGCCTTCCGCCAGCGCCAGGCTCGCCGCCGCCGAAGCATTCGAAGCGGTGAACTGCAGGAATTTGCGTGGGCCCGCGCCCGACGGATCTTCGTAGGCCTGATCCAGGCTGCCGGCCGTGCCCGGCGGCGTATTGCCCCATTCGAAGCGCGTCGCGGTCGAGCTGGTGTCGGGCTGGTTGTTCTGCGCCGCGACGCTGCCCTCGAGGGCGGCGACGGCGGCGGCTTGCGTCTGCAGCGCGGCATTGCGCGTCGCGTTGTCCGCGGTCTTGCTCGACAGGCTGATGGCCGCATCGACATCCATCCGGTTGAAGCTGTCGGTGATCGGCATGCTCTGCTGGGGCGGCGTCTGGTTGTAGGTCACGACCCCGATCGTCACATCGGCATAGGCCAGGCCGAGCACGTGATGGGTCTGCGCCACCGCATGCGCGATGTTGGCGTTCAGCCGCCCCGCCGCGGTGAACTGCGCCAGCCAGGCGGCGGCGAGCTTCTCGCGATCGAAATCGCCCTGCCCGCCGGTGTGCTGCTCCGAGCATTTTTCCTGGTTGTTGAGCGGATCGCAGGGGATTTTGTAGGCCGGCAGGCGCTGATCCGCGGCCTTCTCCTCCGTCCATTTGGCGAGCAGCGCCGGCCCGGTGTCGCCCCAGCCATGCACGATGGTCAGCGGCGTGGCGAGCTGCGCCTGCTTGGTGACCGTGGCGTCCATGTAGTCGCCCTTTGCCGGCAATGTGCCGTCCGCCGAAACCGCATAGGGATGGTTGGCGCTCAGCGTGATATTGGCCGGCGCGGCACGCGAGGTCTGTCCCCCGGACGGCGCCGGATTGAAATAGGTGTTCAGCACCACGCCGTCGAGGGTGAGCGTCACGGTGTTGGATTTGACGGGAACGCCGGTGCCTTCGCTTTCGATGTCGGTGTCGATCATCAGCGCGCGGCCATAGATCTCGTCGACATAGAACTTGAACGGGTTGGTGGACATCGAGACGTAGGCGCCGGTGTTGTAGTTCCACAGCGTGCCGCTGACCGCCAAGGTCGTGCGATACTGATCGGGAATGCCGCCGGTCCAGGCGGGCAGCGTCGTCGCGGTCGTGTAGGGCAAGCTGGTCTGGCGCAAGCCGCCGCCGGGCGAAACGAAGAGCTTGACGATGCCGCCGCCGACGATTTGCGGCAGGTGCGCCGCGCTCAAACCATTGCCGCGCAGGTAACTCAGCAGATTGGACGCATAGGTAGCCAATTGCGTGTTCAGCGACGACTGGCTGAGCGCATGCACATAGTTCACGCCCGACACGGTGCCGCTGTCCATGCCGCTGGTCGCCTGCGACAGCGGCTGGCCGGTGGTGAGTCCGGTTGCCGTGGCGAGATTGGGGCCGGCGTACCAAGTGTAGGGCTTATAGGACGGATCGAAGACGTATTGCGTGCCC
This sequence comes from Rhizomicrobium sp., assembly GCA_036512455.1. Taxonomy (GTDB): domain Bacteria; phylum Pseudomonadota; class Alphaproteobacteria; order Micropepsales; family Micropepsaceae; genus Rhizomicrobium. Next base: position 82,654 of record DATCAT010000013.1, on the reverse strand, counting down.
GAGATCGTGACCGCGACCCAGATGTGGCCCATCTGCACGTTGGCGATCGCGATGTTCGTGCCATAGGCGCAATTGGCCGTTGTCGTACCGTTTATGACCGCGGGAAACCCGCCGCTCGACAACATCTGGCAGGCCGCCGAGGCATCGGAGATGCCAGTCCAGTCGGTGAACTGTGAGCCGGTCAGCGTGATCGTGCCGACCTGGTAGTTCGCCGTGTAGCCGGCCTGCCGCAGCAACTCCACCATGAGCATGGCCTGATCGAACGGCGTGCCCGATTTGTCGATCGACGCGCCGAGCGCGCCCTTCTGCAGGCCGTACAGCCAGACCACCTCGATGTTGTTGCGGACATATTCGTAGATCAGGTCGGGATTGTTCTTCAGCGCACGGGCCAGCGCGACCAATTCCGGCGGCCGGCTCGCGGGCGCGCCGGGGCCGGTGCTGTGCGTCGTCAACGTGCCGTAGTAGCTGGCGGCGTCCGTCGGCGAGATCAGCGAGGCCGTACCGATCTTTATGGACGGAAGATAGGCCTGGGCCTGCGTTGCCGAAGTGCCGGCAAGGTCGATGCTGAGCGCCAGAACGATGAGAGCCGCCAGGCGATGCCAGCGTTTGTCTCCAAAGCATTCGACTAAATCAAGCACGACCACGGACATCTCCAAGGATGTCTAGGAACGCGGAGTAAATGCTCAATTCGAATAACCGTCAAACAAATAGAGCGAAGAAAATCCTCTGTCGCATACTGTTCGGCGTCGGCCAAGCGGGCTATGCTGCGCGTCACATTGCTTCGGGAGAACACCATGCGCGCAACGATTGCCGCGATCGGTTTGGTTCTTGCGCTCAGCGCGCCGGCAGCGGCGGCGACAACTTATGTCTATGACGCCCTTGGCCGCCTCATTTCGGTGACCTACGACAACGGCAAACAGATCGTCTACACCTACGACGCGGCCGGAAATCGCACGCAGGTCGTGACAGGGCCTTAGCGGGCGTGCCGATCGTGCGGCGCAGCGTCCTCGCGCCGCTCGTGTGACATCAGACACGGCGGGACCACCGCGTACAGACGATGCGACCAAAGCCATGGTTTTCAGCCGATGTCCGGACGGCGGCGGATGCCTGCGAACGTCCTCGAACGATCCATGGTGCCCAGAAGAGACTAAATTATCTTTCGGTAACGTCCTGGCAGCGCTGGAATATCTTCCCGGAAGCCATTTCTGGCCAGCGTCGGTACCAACAATTTTCGAGAGCACACTGAGCAACATAGCAGCACCAAGGAATGATAACCGCGAAAAATGAGCAAGTCGCTCGAATCAAATCGCCGGAGGCTTGCCGCAGATCGGTCCCTGTCCTCGTCATCGCCTAGATCACGCGAATGCCGTACTCGACTCGCAATTCATGCAAAGAGCGACGGAGGAATTCCTCCGGTGGCTCCCACGGCCACTTCGTCCGCATTTGCCAAGAGACGACGACTGAACGGAGAATGCGTGGCACGGCTAGCGCTGCCGCTGAGATGCTTTTCATGTAGCCGAGCTCTTTGAATAACGCCCTTGCCTGTCTGTCCTGCGCCAGATAGGCGCTGTACCGCCGAAACCCGACATCGCACGACAGAAGAGTTCTCACATCCGCGAGTGCCTCATCAGACAGGCTCGTGTTCAACCCGAAAATAACATGGCAAATGTCGTGGCTCCGGAAGAGCCGCGCGCTTTCACGAGGCAGATCGCGTGGCTTGGTGACGATGCCTACATTGGCAACGTAGTACTCTTCCAAACCTTCGGCGAGGGTTAGCGCGCTATCTTCCAATTGATAGGCCAGACGCGCGCGGGAATTCCGCGAACCACCATGCATGTCGCGGCATTGGTACTCCCGTTCGTGCAGCCACGAAAGAAGAAACAAGCCTTAGATTGCTTGGCCGGTCGATGAATTATCGAAACGCGGACCGCAACGACCAACTGGCGCTTTTCCCACCAGCAAGGTCCAATAGAGAACGCCAATGAGGAAGTGTTCAGCCCTCTTAGCGGCCGCCTTGGTTATCGCTGGGCGCCATCGATCAAGTCAGGCTGCCCCAATCGGGCGGAAGGAAGAGATCTCCACAGCGAGAGATAGCCCCACACCACCGCCATAGACATCGGTATGGCACCGCCAAGTATGAACACGAGGTCACCTGGCATCCGCATCCACTCAAGCGTTCGTGCCAGAGGCGATGCGGTGTAGGCGAGGCTCCGGGCATGCCAGTACCCATGCTCGAACACGTCATAGACCTGCATGAGTCCGCCAGGGAACAAGCTGAGCGCCACCATCAGGCCCAGGCCAACATTGAGACCCCAGAATGCGACGCGGACCAGTCTTTCCAGCGAGGGCCACAAAGCGTCCGACACCGTTTCGCGCAGCACGAACAACATCAACCCGACACCGAGCATTCCGAACACACCCATCATGGCCGCATGCCCATGGTTGGGTGTCAGGATCGTTCCGATCTCGTAGTAGCTCATGATTGGTGTGTTGATGAAGAAGCCGAACACTCCGGCGCCCAGGAAGTTCCAGAAGCCCACTGCCATCAAGAAATAGAAGGTCCAGCGATGTCGCTTCACGAGGGTGTCGTTGCCCTGGGTCACGCGCACGAAATCCCACGCATCAAGCGTGATGAGTGTGAGGGGCACGACCTCCAGCGCCGAGAAGACGCCCGATACCGCCAGGTTGAGTTCGGTCTGACCTGTCCAGTACCAGTGATGACCCGTTCCGATCAGCCCGCCGCCGAAATACAGGATCGCGTCGAGATAGATCGTGCGCAGCGCGGTGATCCGCTTCACCAGCCCCATCTCATAGAAGATGATGGCGACGATGACGGTGACGAAGAACTCGAAGAACCCTTCCACCCACAGGTGGATGATCCAGAACCGCCAGGCGTCGACGATCGTGTAATTGGTCTGCGAACCGAAGAACAGCGCTGGGACGTAAAAGAGCGGAATGGCGAAGGCGGCGATCAAGAAGAAATTGGCGAAACCGCGCTTTTCCGGATTTTGCCGCGCCGGCGCCACGGCACGCCATACGAGGAAGAACCAGAAGAGCAGTCCCGCCGCGAGCAGAACCTGCCAGAAACGTCCGATCTCCAAATATTCCCAACCCTGGTCGCCAAGCCAGAACCAGGTTTTCGGCAGCAGACCCATCAGGCTTGCCCACTCGCCCAGCAGACTTCCAACGGCCACCACCAAGATGGCCGCGAATAGCAGGTGAATGCCGAGCGTCTGCCGTCGGGGACTCACGCCGCCCAGGAGTTCGGCAACGAACAACGCGCCGGCAACGTAAGAGGTTGCGATCCAGAAGATTGCGGTTTGCAGATGCCAGGCGCGCAGCAGATTGCTGGGAAAGATCGACGACAGATCGATTCCATAGAATGACCCGGGCTCCGCACGATAGTGCGCGACTCCGGCGCCCACAAATGTCTGCGTGACAAAGAGCAACACCGCGACCGCCAAGAATTTCAGCGTTGCGGTTTGCGAGACGCTAAGCGTCCAGCGGTCGCGCCCGGACGGCATGCCGTGCCAGCCCAGATAGTCGAACTTGCCAAAGGCCAGCAGGACGATCGCGGTGCCTCCGAGCAAAGCAATAAAGCTGATTGCGCTCCACAGCAGGGCCGCGCCGGTCGGATGATTGCCCGCCAGCGGATCGTAAGGAAAATTGTTGGTGTAGGAATGCGTCGTGCCGGGACGCGCCGCAACCGAACTCCAGGCCGCCCAGGTGAAGAATGCGGTCAGGTCGTGCAGTTCCTGGGGGTCGCTGACCGCTTTGACGGGAAGGCCGCCATTGCCGGTGGGACTCTCAAAGTAGCGTTGCCAGACGCCGATCTCGTTGTGGAACGTATCGACGCCGGAAGGCAGCAAGGTCAGCGTGTCGGTGGCTGCATCGTAGCGGTTGATCTTGAGAAGGGCGCCGACTTCGCCGTCCACCGCCGCATGCTCGCCGGCGTCGAGATCGGCGTAGTTCTTCGAAAAGCGCTTTTGCGCCGTCCGCTGGGCCAGATCCAACGCCCAGTCATGCAGGACAGCGGAGCCGAAGTCCGGCCCGAGATAGCCGCCATGACCCCAAATCGTGCCATTGTCCATCAGCCCATGCTTGAGAAACACGTCCTGTCCGCGGCGAACGTCGTCGCCGGTAAAGACCACCGTTCCGGAGGGATCGACGGCTCGGCCGGCGACCGGCGGCGCGTTCTGATACGCCTTGACCGTCAACAGAATGAGAACTGCAAAACCCAGTACGAAGGTGAACGCAACGGCGCGGCCCCACCAGGGCGAAAGTTGTTCGACCTCAGCCATGGCATGGCCCCCCGTGTTGGTGTTTTGAAAACACGCCGGAGGCTCGGCTGCGCGGCCGCAAGGAGCTTCGGTGACGGCACGCCCAAAACATACGGCCTGCAGCAGCTCTATTCAATCACTTCCGGACCGGAATACCCGGGATGCTTCAGCCCGGCTTGGCGGCCGCAACGTAGCCGGCAGTGACCTCGCCCTTGGCCGCGGCCACGCTTCATCTTGCGATTGAATTGCCATCGGACTGCGCAATAGTCCCTCCCGATTTTGGAGGCAAGCTAAGGTCGTTCGCCGCATACCGTCTGGTCAATATTGATCACATAACTCACTCGCCGCTCGAACTATGTCGTTGATTTCTCCCTGCAACGCGACGAGTGGGCGCCGACCACATAGAGCCGCAGCCTGCAGCTTCAACTCCGGTATGTCATAGCCGTACGCAATACGAGGAAGGTATGCTCTCACGCACAGTGGCGATTTCGCGTACCTCGACGGTGCGGTACAGTACCAGCTAGCGTCAATGACGCGATCTCTCAAAAACTTGCAGGACACTCCTTGGCGTCGGACGACATACCTTTAATTTTTCCTAGGAGTTTGTGTGACAGACTGGAGACAATGGCGACAAGACATTCTGCTCGGCAGCCTGTGACGATAATCTTCACCGTCGGGCATTCGAAGCGCACGCTCGCCGAATTCGCGGCACTTCTGGCGCAGGTCTCGGTCGATCTTCTCGTCGATGTGCGCTCGTTTCCGCGCTCGCGGACGAATCCGCAGTTCAACACCGACACACTGCCGCAATCGCTCGCCGCCGCCGGGATCGGTTACCACCTGCTGCCTGCTCTTGGCGGCCGGCGTCATCGAAAGAAGGGCGCGGCACCGTCGCCAAACATGTTCTGGCAGGTCGCGGCCTTTCGCAATTATGCAGACTACGCCATGACGGATGTGTTCCGCGCGGGGCTGGAAGAACTGAAAGCGCTCGCACGCGACCATCGCTGCGCGATCATGTGCGCGGAAGCGGTTTGGTGGCGTTGCCACCGCCGCATCATCGCCGATTATTTGCTCGCCGAGGACTTTGCGGTTGAACACATCATGGGGGCCGGCAAGATCGATCCGGCGAAACTTACGCCCGGCGCGTGGGTTCTGTCCGGCGGGACATTGGTCTATCCGGCTGTGCAAGGCGATGTTGAAATGGAGTCGGGCCGATTGCCCGGCACCCATGTAAAACGGGGACAATCATGAAGCGATTCACGGTCGGCGATCGGGTAACATGGAACTCCGAAGCCGGGCATGTCAGCGGGACGATCATCAAAGTGCATACGAAAGACGTGAACTATAAGGGACACATGCATCGCTGCACGCCGGATGATCCGCAATACGAAATCAAAAGCTCCAAGACCGACCACATCGCGATGCACAGAGGTTCGGTTCTGAAGCACGCGAGCGGCTAATGAGCCGGACCGCTCTCTCGGGGCCGATGCCTTATTTGAACGGCGTGGTTTTGCATCATGGGTGACAAGCGGGCCAGCCGGAGATCGCGGAAACATCGGCCGCAGCCTGACGAAAAATCTAACGCCATCGGCAGCGCGCCGGCGGCGAACACATCACCGGCAATCGCAGCCACTGCCGGAACAGCGTCGTGTCGCAGAAGGTTTCGGCTATAGAGATATTACGACTGCCGTTGGTACCAACAATTTTTGTGCTGCTGCCCTATTGGGCCTTTCTGTCGAGCAGATTCGCGTGACAATAGTCGCTGCCTACCAAGAAAAATTCTGCGCTGCAAAAAATCAAAAAATGAAATGTGATGCCCAAATCGGGACCCGCAAATTGGCGCATAAGTTATTGTTTTAATTATATTATTTCGACTTGGTGCCCAGAAGAGACTAAATTATCTTTCGGTAACGTCCTGGCGGACTTAGAAAATCTAGCCTGACACCATATCCGGGTCAGCGTCGATACCAACAATTTTCAAGAGCACATAAAGCAACATAGCACCCAAAATGAACGACGTTCGCAAAAATTGATCATGGCCTCCCGAATCACTCGCCTTTGCAAGGCGACCGAATGAAACAATCACTCGCCGTTCATCTAGAGAGCGCCGACGCGCAAGACGGCGATGCTGACTGCTAGCCCAAATGCAGCGACGGCCGCGAGATTCCTGCCGAGATTGATCGGTTGATTTCCGTGAATTCGAAGGCTTCCTTGCTGCCGTCACTCCAACTCAGTCATGCGTCCCTGGCTGGTCGTAAGAGTGAGAACAAAGAGATTGGGTAGGTCCGAGGATGAGGTGCATGCATGTCACATCAACAGAATCTAGGCTGGCCTAGCCATTTCGAATTGCCTTCCAAAACGGAAGGGACGGCAGCGCCGGCCGGTTGCGCACGACGGGACGCGCGCCTTAGTGCCGCCTGTCGCAAAGGCAAAAAATCGGACGTGGCTTAACACAGCCACTAGGGATGGCTGCAGCCAGCCGCGAGGGGATGAGCATTGCAGTCTGTGGCTGCCGGCGCTTGCCCCGTCGGCTGTGCCGACTGGGCGTTAGATATTGATTGAGGTGTCGCCGGCGCCTGCCCTGTCGGCGGTGCCGTCTGGCCGGGGTAAATATTGACTGAGGTATTGCCGGCGCCTGCCCCGCCCGTGACTGTGACGTTGTCAGATGTATGGGCTTGCGTTGACGTATTGGTCGGGCTCCTTACCTCGGTTGAGGTAGGGCTCGCTACGTCCGCTGACGTTGATCCCGCCGCCGGTGTGGTAGGCGCCGTATCGGCGCACCCTCCAACGAGCAGCGCGACACCTGCCAAAATCAGTAATTTGCGATTCATCGTCCGTACCTCCGGTCATATGGTCAACTGCCCGCAGCCGGCGCTAACCGAAGGTAGGCACAGTCAGTGCGTCGCTTCTTGTGTTCCTTTCAGACCGGGTCCGACGAAACACCGGCGAACCGGCGAACCTTCGCTGGGCCGGCGCTTCGCTGTTTGTGAGGCGGTGGTCTCTAGGCACAAGAACACTAACGAAAAGCAAACGCGATAAGCGGGGATTAGGTTCCTTCGCCCCGCCCCCTTTTTGGACGACCAGGCCAGCGCTGTACTCGGCGACGAATTCGTCTGAAACGAATGCGCTGGCCACCCGATTGGAACGGCGTTCATCTTTATCCTTCGTGAGAACATAGCGAAGTATCTGCTCAAATTCCCCTTTCCTCCGGCTTTATCTGTGGCGTACGCCACCGACAGTGCATGCGGTGCCATGGGACAATCGCGCCTCAAAATTCAAAGGTGTGCTGTGTCCAAGTCTGACGGTTCGCGAAAGCACGCATTGGAGTGCCTCCGCATCGAGGCAGACTGCAAGCAGTTAGCGGTCCATACCGCCAATCCGAATTTGCAGTCGCATTTTGCTCGGATGGCCGGAGTTTGGGGCTACCTGGCGGGCAGCAGACCATCCGATTCCAAAACCAGAAAGTTGAACTAATCGAGCCTGACTAGAGGGGCACCATGTTGTGCCATTGCCGTTTTGCGATGGCGTGAAGCGAGGACGGAATGCTAGAAAAACCTCTCGTGCTGGTCGTCGAGGATGAACCGATCATCCGAATGGAAACCGTTCAGATGGTCAAAGACGCCGGCTACGCGGTGCTTGCCGCGCCCAATACCAACGACGCGATAACGATCCTGGAAGGCCGCCAAGATATTCACGCGGTCTTCACCGAAATTCGCACGCCTGGACATCTGAATGGAATGGCAATGGCGCGCGCCATTGCCAAGCGCTGGCCCCTGGTTCGCCTGGTCGTGACATCGGGTGTTACAAAGGTTGATAACTTCCCGGCTGATTGGCGTTACATCACAAAACCGTATGATGGCGCACAACTCGCCGGCGCGCTGCGCGCGCTTCTCGCCCCGCGCCCGGCGGTTGTGCACTGACCGCGCGGATCGTCATCGATCTTCGGATTTGGCGCCCTTCTTGCTTCGCCCTTTCGTATTACCCTGAACCGCACTCGCGGGCGGCTCTAGGAAGGCGTCAAAGCGTTCCTTGACGATGGCGTAGCATTCGCACGACGCCTTTTCGAGGCCGGGTCGATCGACTACCTGAATCTTTCCCCGTCGATAGCTGATGAGACCGGCAGCCTGCATCGCCTGCGCGGCGAGGGTCACCGATTTTCGATTGGCGCCCAGCATGTGCGACAGGAACTCATGCGTGTATGGCAGAGCTTTGCCTTGCGCACGGTCGTGCATCATGAGGAGCCAACGGCAAATTCTCTCTTCCGTCGTGTGCATGGAATTGCACGCGACCGTCTGTTGAACCTGCGACAGCTGCGTTTCCGAATAGCTGACGAAGAGATTGCGGACATGTTCGCTGTCTCTAAATTCCGATTGGAGCAAAGCAATCGGGCAGCGAACCATGTCGCCCTCCAATTGCACGAGACAGCGATTGAAAGAGACGCGGCTGTACATCGCCGCAAAGAGGCCGAACGCGCCTTCACGCCCTATATTTGCGGTCTCGATTGCGGAGCCATTTTCCAGAACGGTAAGCAGTGAAAGGACGGAGCCTTGCGGGAAGTAAGCGTGCTTGAGCAAGCCGCCCGCCTCGCACACGACAGCACCGAGCTTGAGCTCGACGGGTTGAAGATGCAACTCGATCCGCTTGCGGCTGGCGGGCTCCAACGCGCCGAGCAGTCGATTGCTCTGCGTACCATCTGTCTGTGCTTTGGGCATGGCGATACCTTTGAAGTCCTGATGATGCCGAGCCCCGACCGGAAGCTTACGCCTTATCGACCGGTATCCCAATCATCGTGCGCATCGGCGACTGCATCCATAGTCTTGATGACGGCATGCAGCTGCGATGGCCACTCTCACGGACGGTGCATGCCCGAAATTAGAAATCCCAAATAAGCCAGTGCCCACAGCACGGCGATCAAAATGGAATAGGAACTAAAGCGCGCAATAGTTTCTCTGAGAGTTAGCGGTCGGTTGAACGAACGCCATCGACCCCACAGGCCCGCCACGCCATCGCGATGCGTCGTGAATTGGTCATTCTGTCGCAATCCGGGAGGACTTATCCGTAGGCCGGCCATGCATCACTCCCTCAAACGACGCGCTTCACCATGTCGCCCTCGCGCCGGACCGGATGGCCGCCGACGCGAAAGCGGCTTCTTTTCCTTGAATTCCGGCAGGCCGCCAAGAGTTCAAGGAGCGCTATTCTGCATGTTTGAATTGGAGATATCTGTACACTATTGACCACACCGACCGTGCGCCCCGCCCTCCAACAATGATAAATTGGCACCCTCGGCAGCCGCGAGATTCCGTCTTGAAAAAAGCCAAAGCCCCATTTGATCCTAAAGAGTTCCTCGCAAAAATCGGCGATGGGCGAAGCATTTCCAATTATCGCGCGAAGCAAAGACTCTTTGCGCAGGGTGATAGCGCGGATTCTGTTTTCTATATCCAGCAGGGCAAGGTCAAACTCACCGTTATCTCCAAGCTGGGCAAGGAAGCGGTGGTGGCCGTTCTTGGAAAAGACGAGTTTTGCGGCGAAGGTTGTTTGACTGGGCAGGAACAACGCATCGCGACAGCAGCGGCCCTGTCCGATTGTACCGTCATGCGAATAGAAAAGCGGGCCATTATTCGCGCGCTTCATGACGAACCCGCATTTTCGGAAATGTTCCTTGCGCAACTGCTCTTGCGCACGATGCGTGTGGAAGAAGATCTCGTCGATCAACTTTTCAATTCAAGTGAGAAGCGCTTGGCTAGGGCTCTATTGCTTCTCGCGAACTTCGGCAAAGAAGGCCGGCCCGAACCTATCATCGCGCACGTCAGCCAAGAGACACTTGCCGAAATGATCGGTACCACGCGATCGCGCGTGAGCTTTTTTATGAACAAATTCCGCAAAATGGGATTCATCAGCTACGACGGGACGGTGGAAGTTCACAGCTCGTTGCTCAGCGTCGTCCTGAACGATTCCCCGCAACTGAGAAATCATGACAACTCGTCTGACAGTGATTGACGGATATGTCCGGCAATGCAGTAACCGATCAGAGCAAAGTGAACGTCGGCGCACCGGCCGTCATTTGAGCGAACGGGAAACCGGCTGATGGTCCGAAATCCGCTGAGGCTTGTTAAAACGCAAGGGGAAGCCTCGGATTGAAGCCGGCAATGAACGGAAAACGCCAATGATACCCGCCCGTGAACCGATCCTCAAACCTGTCGCTATTGCGGACTTGCGGCCCACGCAGATCAGCGTGGGAATGCGGGAGGTCAAGGACCGCCGCAAACGCTGGCGCGCGCTGAAGGACAAGAAGCTGGACTTTCTCGGTGCGCACATGATCCCGGTAATCCTGGGGCCAAAGGACCGGCACTATATCATCGACCATCATCATCTGGCTCGGGCGCTCCATGACGAAGGTGTCAGGGACGTACTCGTCTCTGTGATGGCGAATTTGAGCAAGCTCAGCCAGGATGCGTTCTGGGTCGTCCTCGACAATCGCGACTGGATGCATCCTTTCGACGCCAAGGGACGGCGGCGTGACTATAAAGGCATTCCCAAATCCGTCAGCGGGCTGGTCGATGATCCGTTTCGCTCGCTGTCCGGCGCATTAAGGCGTGCTGGTGGGTTCTCCAAAGAGACGACGCCCTTCAGCGAATTCCTTTGGGCGGACTTTCTGCGCCGGCGCATGAAACTCAAACTGGTGGAGCGAGACTTTGCCCGCGCGTTGAAGGAAGCCATGCGCCTGGCAAAAAGCGACCATGCCGACTATCTGCCTGGTTGGTGCGGTCCCGCCCAAAACGACTGATGTCGCTTCCTTGCGACTGCAACCCTCAAGTGCTTTGGGAGCCGGACAGCGAAACTGCGCATCAACGGATGCCGGGCGGATTCACACCCGCGCCGGGTTGCCTTGTCTGAATTGGATGTTGGGCCGTCAATGACCGCTGGTGGGAGCCGCCGGCGTCGGAACCGTTACATTCACACTCGGCGTATTGCTGCCAATGTGGTGGCCGGTCAGGACGAAGAAACCGATGACGGCAACGACGATAATGACCGCTCCAAGCAGAAAGGCGAGCCACGGTGTTGCGCCAGATGAATTGTTGCTCGTGTCGGCCATGTTACGCGCTCCTGCACGCCCCCATTGGTGAACTCGTGCGCTATGGTTTTGTTCCGAACGGGCACGATTCAGATCTGGTGAACACGAACGCACATCCGACGGCGGCATTGCCACCCGCGACGGTTCGCACGCCTAGGTGGTAGACGCCGTCGGCATGGGTTCGTCGCGACCTTCCAAGCCGACTTAGCGGTGCTGCAAGCTATGGCTGCCGCCGCTATCTCGGTCGCGGCCGATGGCGGACTGACCATGATTGTAGTGCCAATGATGGCTCTTGTCCCAATAGCCATCTCGATAGAAGTTCGCGCTGTTGTTCAGCCCGACCAGCATGGCGGCCGCATTGGCTCGATCGTGACCGTTGTCATAGTAAGCGATCTCATTGCCCATGGTGTTGTAACCACCTTCGGATGTAGCGGCTTTGGCCGTTCCAAATATGGCGCTCGTCAAGGACAGTGCAATTGCGGCGCACCGGAATGCGCGTTTCGAGTCAGTCATGCCCTGCTCCTTCATAGCTGCAATAGACCGTGCATTTGCGGGGCTTGCGGCAGAACTGCGCGGGCGCGTTCTGTAAGGGCCGAGTCGAGACTGCTAACCAGCAGGTCGCGATGAAGTAACGCGCCAGATTCGCAACTGGCACCGTGAAGGCCAGCGTTTCAATTGCCGAGGTTTTTCGGAACGGCCGTTTGATTCTCGCTGCATCGCGTTCGCGATCTGCTCATGCCGGCGCTCTCCGCGCGCGAAAGCACATGGAACTGGCCGGACATCGGTTTGATAGTTCCGAGTTTGGAATTAGTTCCAACGGTGCCTCTATCACTTGTCGGTTTTGAAATTGGCAAAGGAAACTCTCAGACAGTCGCTTCGTTCCATTTTCCTCTCTTGAATATCGGGGCACCGACACCATGTTTGATTCAGCACGTTTCGCACGGGTTCCTTGAGGTCGCGTCACCTTCGCGATGTTCCATGGAACCAGTCGTTGATCGACGATCAGCGAGCGGCTTTCCTCAATTACGGAGCATGATGAATGGCACCTCGCAGCGCCTGTCTACAAAAGTCGAACCACGGACTTGGCTTCGTTTGCAGAACCGAGCCGCAGAGTTCCTTGGCGTCCGTCAAAACAATTTCGCATGGCTGTGACGGAGATATCCGGTGAAGGCGCCTCGATCTCAGCGCTCGGATAAGGCTCGATCTTATCTAGCTTCTCCATTCCGCAGCATGGCGAAATTTCTGTTTCTGACCGTCATGACGACAGGGACGCTATTCACGCTGCACAACGGCAGCTTGCAGGACAAGTACGTCGATAGCCGCCCGTCTGCATCCCCGAAGCGTCTGGCGAAGAAAAGTGTTGCCGCCAACGTGCCGTCGGATTTCGATAAAGAGTCGGCGATGAGTCCCAAAGAACTTATGGATCGATGGAACCCTCTTATTGCAGTTGCGTCGCGCCGTTTTGGTATTTCCGAATCGTGGATTCGTGCGGTGACTCGCATGGAGAGTGGTGGGCGAACAATGCAGGAAGAAAACCAGCCCATCACATCCAGCCCCGGTGCTATGGGCCTCATGCAAGTGATGCCGGGAACGTATAGGGAGATGCGGGAGCAATATCGGCTTGGCGCTAATGCCTACGATCCGCAGGACAATGTGCTTGCAGGAACTGCCTATCTTCGCTGGCTATACCAAAAATATGGATATCCCGCGATGTTCGCCGGCTACAATGCCGGGCCAGGAAAGCTCGACGATCACCTGCAACGCGGGCGTCCTTTGCCGACAGAGACCAGCGCTTATGTTCGGGGCATCACCAATATCCTAGGTGTCCGGCCGGGCCGTCGAATTCGGCCCTCGCCGACTCTAGCGAGCCTTATGCAACCGGCCAGTTCGCCGATCTAGGTTGGTAGGTGAGGCGCGCAAGTTCGGCGGTACGCTTGCGACGCATTCGCCTGTCGGACGATTGTGGCGACATGGCTTCCCCGTCTTTTCCTCGCAGCGGCGCTAAACGAAACTTCGAGCCGCGCCTCGGCGTTATTGACGCAACAAGGAGATGTCTCATGACTGCATCGGTGAAGTCGCGTGCGAACGGGGCTGTGAAGCACGCGCCCCGAACGAAAATAGACCGCAAGACCACGCGCGGATCGAAGATTGCCGCAATCCGAACGGGCGCGTTGGCAGTAGGCAGGACTGCATTCTCCATCCTGAAGTTCGCGGCCGCGGCCGGTCTGATCGTCGCGACAGCGGTGGGAGCGGCGGCGATGGTGCCCAAGCCCATGCAAAAGCGCATTGCCCGCGATTTGAAGCACACCGCCGCGCTCACCGTGAACAGGGTCGCAGCACAGGCCCGCGCGCTCGGCGTTTGATGTCGTGCCGATGATGATGTTGCCTCAATCTATTTGAATAATTGAACTATTGCGGCCTGCGGCGATGTCCAAGCTGCGCGCGTCCGTTACGTTGATTGTGCCAAAGAGGCCGATCACCGGATGTTCAGAGGTGTCCCGTCAGCAGCCATAAGATGATGATGACGGGAATAGGAACGCCGATCATCCACATACATCCTGAGCGCATATCGGTCTCCAAGGTTCAATGGAAAGCAAACGGGTTGAGCGCAAGACAGTTCCACCGCGAGAAGCCGCGGAGGACAAGTACAGGGCTCTTTCGTTGCTGTTGTGGCTTGCTGTTCGGATTTGCTCGAGCCGTGCATGGAACCATTTGCATATCGCCGAGTTGTGGATAGACACTTACCGGGGGAACCCATGCGATCCGGTCTACTCTGGCTGATTGGAATTCCGATCCCCATCATCATCATCTTATGGCTGCTCACCGGCCACCTGTAGTCGTTTGCTATTGCGCGAGGACTCCCTCCATGACCGATACAGTCGTGATTGCCGAACAAGGCGATGAAAACACCGGATACCGTTTCTCGTGGGGTCTGGCGATTGCCGGCGGCGTTGCGGCAACCGCGGTTACCTTCTTCCTGCTCAGTTTGGGATCTGGGTTTGGCCTTCTGCTCGTCCATCCGATCACCCATTCGGGTCCGACCGCACCGGCGTTTTTGACCGGTGGTGCAATCTATTTTCTCGTCGCTCAAGCGTTCGGCTTTGCGGTGGGCGGGCATCTCGCCGGTCGGTTACTGGCACCGCTGTTGGAAAGCCCCATTCAGGAGGAATTCCGGGCGGGTGCACATGGTCTCATCGCTTGGGCGGTGGCGGTTCTAGCGACTTTGACGGTCGTGGCCCTGGCGGGTCTTACGGTGGCGAGCACGGGGGCGACGACAGCCGCCTTGTACGGCGCTTCAAACGCCAAAGCCACCGACGCAGGACCATCAGCCTATTTGGTGGATGTCCTATTTCGTCCGGGCCGCGGCGGTGTTGAGCCCATGTCGGCGTCTGACGCCAACGTCCGGGTCGAGGCCGGCCACATTCTTGACGCGGGATTGGTTCACGGCGAGCAACTGAGCGCGGATGACCGCAATCGGCTCATTGGTCTGGTGTCGACACAGGCACGTATTTCGACCAACGAAGCGGCCAGCCGTATCGACAGGATGCAGGCCGACGTCCAAGCCAAGACCAGGCAGGCTGCCGACGTCGCCAGGAAGATCGCAAGCTATGCGAGCCTTTGGGTGGCATTCTCATTGCTCTTTGGCGCTGTCGTGTCGGTGTCCGCTGCGATCTTTGCGCGTCGTGAAGACGATCGGGACACGGTTGTCGCCTCATAGGCTTGGCTTGTAGAGCACGACAAGATGGTTCTGCGTTTACAACTCACGCAAAGCGCTCTTGATCACGCCAATCCGACAACAGCATTAGCGCAACGTGAATAGTTTGCGCACCGGTTGGTACCAACAATTTTCTTCTCAGCTGTCGGATTGAGCGACTCCGAAGAACAGGCGCGCGCGACAAAAGCCGCTGCCTGCCACGAAAAAATTCCGCGCTTGAACAATCCGCAAGTGGAATGTGATACCGAAACGCGGACTCGAACAGTCAACGTAAGTACTTGATAATATTACGCTATTTTGACTGGTGCCCAGAAGAGGACTCGAACCTCCACGCCTTGCAGCGCTAGTACCTGAAACTAGTGCGTCTACCAATTCCGCCATCTGGGCAGATGGAAGGGCGGGATGTTTAGGGGCGTCGCCGGCGGCTGTCAACGAAGGAGGTTCGCCGGGGCGCGAATCGCCGAAGATGCCAGCGCCGCCAGCCACTTGGGGCCGGCCTTCCATCCGCCCCGGCCAGTACTTATCTATCGGTCATAGCGTGCAAGGCATGGAGGGACAGATGCTCGTCACAACCACGGAAAATGTGCGCGGCCAGCGAGTCAAGACCTCGCTCGGCCAGGTGTTCGGGGTGGTGGTGCGCTCCCGCGGCATCGGCGGCAACATCATGGCGGGCCTGCGCTCCATCGTCGGCGGCGAGATCCACGAATACACCCAGCTGCTGGAAGAGACGCGGCGCCAGGCGATCGACCGCATGGTCAAGAACGCCACCGTGATGGGCGCCAATGCCGTGATCATGATGCGTTTCGACTCGTCGGAGATCGGCCAGACCATGAGCGAGATCGTCGCCTATGGCACCGCCGTCGTTCTGGAACCGGAGGCCTGACCATGCTGCGCAACGTCCTGATCGGAATCGGCGTCGTCGCCCTGATTTGCGGTTTTGCGTCGCTTGCGACCGGCGCATTCCCACCCGCCTTCGTGTTCGCCTGCTGGGGCGCGATCCTGGTGCTCGGCATCGTCTGCGAACGCGTTGTCTACAAACCCATCGAAGCGGCGCGGCCGGGCGCCGGCTGGCAGCGCACCAGCGAGCGCTTCGTCGACGATCAAACCGGCGAGCCGGTGACGGTCTATATCGAACCCGAGACCGGCGAACGGGCCTACGTGCGCGAGTGAGCGGGCGGCCTTTTCCTTTGTCGCCGCCCCCGCTATGTAGCGTGCCATGAGCAATCCCCTGGTCACGGTTTTCGGCGGCACCGGCTTTGTCGGCCGCCACACGGTCCGCGCGCTGGCGAAAGCCGGCAAGCGCATCCGCGTCGCGGTGCGCTATCCCAACAAGGGTTTCTTCCTGCCGCCGATGGGCAGCGTGGGGCAGATCGCCCTCGTCAAATGCGATGTGCGCGAGCCCGAGCAGGTCGCCGCCGCGATGCACGGCGCCGATGCGGTGGTCAATCTCACCGGCGTGCTCGTTTCGCGCGGCGAGCAGAGTTTCGAGGCGCTGCATGTCGAAGCGGCGGAGACCATCGCCAAATGCGCGCACGACGCCGGCGCCAAGACCCTGGTGCACGTCTCGGCCATCGGCGCGGACAAGGATGCGGGCAGCAAATACGCCGCTAGCAAGGGCGAAGGCGAGGCGCGCGTGCGCGCGGCCTTCCCGGGCGCCGCGATCCTGCGGCCCTCGCTGGTGTTCGGACCGGAGGACGATTTCTTCAACCGCTTCGCCGCTTTGGCGCGCGTGTTGCCCGCCCTGCCCCTGATCGGCGGCGGCCATTCCAAATTCCAGCCGGTGTTCGTCGGCGACGTAGCCGCCGCCATCGCGCGCTGCGCCGGCGATCCGGGCCTCGGCGGCAAGATCTATGAGCTCGGCGGGCCGACGGTCTACAGCTTCAAGGAATTGATGCAGATCGTCCTGCACGAGACCGGACGCAAGCGCCTGCTGCTGCCGGTGCCGTTCGCGCTGGCCACGCTGAAAGCGATGTTCCTGCAATTCCTCCCCGGGCCGCTGCGGCTGACGCCGGACCAAGTCACGCTGCTGAAGTCGGACAATGTGGTGACGGCTGAGAACACGCTGGCTTCGCTCGGCATCGTGCCGACCTCGGCGGAGGCCGAAGTGCCGTCCTATCTGTGGCGCTTCCGCGCCAAGGGCCAGTACGAAGAGATCGTCCGCGAAAGCGTCAGCGAAGCACCAACACCGCGATAATCGCCAGGCCCGCCGCGATGCGGTACCAGCCGAAGGGCTTCAGACCATAGCGGCCGATGAAGGCGATGAAGCTGCGCACCACGAACAGCGCGACGATAAACGCCACGACGAAGCCGATGGCGATGTCGAGTCCGGCGTCCATGTTCAGCGCGTGCCGGTTCTTCCACAAATCCAGGACCGTGGCGCCGAACATCGTGGGCACCGCCAGATAGAAGGTGAACAGCGCGCCCGCCTTGCGGTCGACGCCGACCAGCTCGCCGCCCAGGATCGTGGCGCCGGAGCGCGACACGCCGGGCACGATGGCCAGCACCTGGAACAGGCCGATCTGCAGCGCCTTGGCGAGCGGCAGCTTGTCGCCGTCGAGGAACCGCGGCCGCGGCGCCAGGCGCTCGAACAGCAAGATCAGGATGCCGCCCAGGATCAGCGTCGCGGCGATCACCTTGGGCGCAATGGCGGGATCGAACAGCACGCTCTTGATCTTGTCGTGCAGAAGGGCGCCGGCCACTGCGGCCGGCAAGGTGGCGACGATGACGCCCAGCGTAAAGGCCCGCGACTCCTTCGACGACGGCAGCGTCACCAGCACGTCCCAGAAGCGGCGCCAATAGACCGCCACGACGGCCAGGATGGCGCCGAACTGGATGACGATGGGAAAGACCTCGCCCGGCGGCTGAAAGCCGAGCAGGTTCTGCACGATCAGCAGATGCGCGGTGGACGACACGGGCAGGAATTCGGTGAGCCCCTCGACGATGCCGAGGACGATCGCAATCAAAATATCATGCATGGGTAGTTACACGCCCCTCGCGCAAGACGCCGCCAACATCGAAAAAGCCGCAGACAAGGCGGCGACGCACAGACAGTTGCACCGCATTGTCGACAAATTCAATTCGATTTTGGGTAGGGCCGCTAAATTCGCGGCAACAAGTGCCGCGCCAATATCCGGCGCGCCAGTGGGCGCGACCAATGATTTCGAACTCGGGGCCTATCATGACCAAACTGATCCAGAATTTCCTGCGCAGCGAATCGGGCGCCACCGCCATCGAATACGGCCTGATCGCGGCGCTCATCGCCGTCGTCATCATCGGCGCCGTCTCCGTCGTCGGCACCAGCCTGTCGACCACCTTCACCAGCGTGTCGACCGCCGTTAAGTAACCGGCTCCCGCGCATTGCGCGGGCATGGCAAGGATTTGCTATGCTGCGCGCATGGGCGGGGACGGGCAGACGCAAAGCGGGTTTTGGAGGCGGATAGGCACCTTCTTCCACTGGCTCTGGCACGGGCATGAGGGCCGCAAGACGCCCTGGGTGCGGCGCGTTCTGTCCGTGCTTTTTTTCTTCGCCCTGCCCGCGCCGGTGCTGCTGCTGCTGATCTTCCGCTTCGCGCCGATTCCATTCACGCCGCAGATGATCATCGACCTGGCGACCTTGAACCCGGTGCACTATTCCTGGCGCGAGGCGGACGCGATTTCGCCCTATCTGGGCCGTGCCGTGATCGGCTCCGAGGACCAGAATTTCTGCAACCATAACGGCTTCGACTGGAAGCAAATGAACGACGCCTGGCGCGACTATCGCCTGCGCCACAAGGCGCTGCGCGGCGCCAGCACTCTCTCGCAGCAGACGGCGCGGGAGGTCTTCCTGACCCCCTGGCGCAGCGTCATCCGCAAAGGCGCCGAAGCCTATCTCACGGTGCTGATCGAGGCTTTGTGGCCCAAGAAGCGCATCCTGACCGCTTATCTCAACGTGGTGGACTGGGGCAACGGCAATTTCGGCGCCGAAGCAGCGGCGCAGAACTATTTCGGCGTGCCGGCGTCGGAGTTGACCCAGGCCCAGGCGGCGCGGCTGGCCGCCGTGCTGCCCAATCCGCAGCGCTTCAAGGCCGACAAGCCGGGCCGCTATGTCCGGCGCCGGACCGGCACACTGGTCTCCAAGCAGCACCAGGTGGTGCGGGACTATCTGGACTGGTGTTTGAAGTAGGCGAATTGCTCTACATTGCGCCGGCATGCGCAAACTGATTCATCTCACGCTGTCGCCGGCCTCGCGGCTGGTGCGCCTGCTGGTGGGCGAGAAGCGGCTGACCTGCGATCCGGTGCTGTCGGATGACGCGCTGGCGCACCTGCCGGTCTTCACCGACCTGGACGGCACGGCGGTGACGGGCCTGTGGGCCATCGTCGATCATCTGGAAGGCACCTATCCCGACCATCCGCAGATGCCCGAGGATCCGGCGGCGCGGGGCGAGGCGTTGCGCTGGCTCGACTGGACGATGGGACCCCTGCACGACCAGGTGACGCGGCGCATCCTGTTCGAGAAGGGCGCGCAACGCTACACCGGCGCGCCGCAGCGCCTGGCGCCCGACATGAATACCATCCGGCTGGGGCGCGAGGCGTTGCGCGGCGCGCTCAAGACACTGGGCGACGCGGCCGAGGCGCGCGGCAATCTCGCGGCGCGCGACTGTACCATCGCCGACCTCGCCGCCGCCGCGCATCTGTCGGCGCTCGACTATTTCGGCGAAGTTCCGTGGACGGATTATCCGCAGGCGGCGGAATGGTACGGGCGGATCAAGTCGCGGCCCTCCTTCCGCACCCTCTTGGGCGACCGCGTGCCCGGCCAGCCGCCGACGACGAGCTATGCCGAGCTCGATTTCTAAAACCGATCCCAGGGGCGCGATCGCGCAACGGGCGCGCGCCGAAGGCTTCGACGTGGTGCGCTTCGCGCCCGCCCAAGCGCCGCCGCGCGCGCCCGAGCGCCTGGGCGCTTTCCTCGCCGACGGGCGGCAAGGCACGATGGACTGGCTGGAGCGCAACGCCGGCCGCCGCGCCGATCCGCTGACGCTGTGGCCACAGGCCCGCAGCGTCATCATGCTGGGCCTGAACTACGGGCCCGATGGCGATCCGCTCGCCATTCTGGCGAAGCGCGCGGCGGGCGCGATCTCGGTCTACGCGCAAGGCGAGGACTATCACGACGTCATCAAGGCCAAGCTGAAGCGGCTGGCCGGCGGCATCGCGCGAGATTTCGCCTGCGAAGTGAAAGTCTTCGTCGACACCGCGCCGGTGATGGAAAAGCCGATCGCCGAAGGCGCCGGCATCGGCTGGCAGGGCAAGCACACCAATCTGGTGAGCCGCGAGTTCGGCTCCTGGCTGTTTCTCGCCTCGATCTTCACGAGCCTGGCGCTCAAGCCCGACGCGGCCGAGGCGGATCATTGCGGCCAGTGCACGCGCTGCCTCGACATCTGCCCGACGAAGGCGTTTCCGGCGCCTTACCAGCTCGATGCGCGGCGCTGCATCTCCTATCTCACCATCGAGCACAAGGGACACATCCCGCGCGAATTCCGCGAAGCCATCGGCAACCGCATCTATGGCTGCGACGATTGCCTGGCGGTGTGCCCGTGGAACAAATTCGCCGCCGCCGGCCGCGAGAACCGCTTGCAGGCGCGCGCGGATCTCGCCGCGCCGCTGCTGCGCGATCTCGCACGGCTGGACGATGCCGCGTTCCGCGCGCTGTTCCGCAAATCGCCAGTCAAACGCATCGGCCGCGACCGGTTCGTGCGCAATGTCCTGATCGCCATCGGCAACAGCGGCGACATGGCGCTGGCCGCGGAAGCGGAACACCTGCTCGGCGATCCTTCGCCGCTGGTGCGCGCCATGGCGGTATGGGCGCTGGGGCATTTGGGTGGAGCGACGGCACTGGCGCATCGGGCAAAAACCGAAACAGACGCCGACGTACTTTCCGAATGGCGCCAGGCGCTATCCTCTTCGTAAGATCGAGCAGATCTACGGCGGCGCCGGCGCGGTGTCCGCCAAGTGCTGGCGCGCGGCATCGGCGGCGGGGCTGGCCGGAGAACTCGTCACGACGGACTGCCAGTCGGCGCGCGCGCCGGCGACGTCGCCGGACTCGTATCGCGTCGTGCCGCGCTCGACCAAGGCATCGGGGTTGCCCGGCTGCAGCTTGAGGGCGCGGTCGAAGTCTATGCGCGCGTCCGCCTTGCGCCCCATGGCGTGGCGGGCGCTGCCGCGCAGTACGTAAAGATCGGCGCGGTCGGGACTGACCAACAACGCGGCGGTCAGGTCGGACTCGGCCTTGGCCCAGTTCTGCTTGCTGGCGAGGGCCCGGGCGCGGTCGGACAGGATGTCGGCATCGAGCGGATCGACGGCGAGCGCCGCCGAGAACGCGGCAATGGCGCTGTCGGGACGGCCGCCCAGGAGCCAGGCGTTGCCGGCCTGGTCGAACAGGGCGATGCGCATCGCCGCGTTGGCCGCAAAGCCGTCGCGGGCCAGCGAATCGAGCTTGGCGGCGGCTTCGCCATAGCGGCGCAGGCCGACCAGGGCCAGCGCCGCGCAGTGATCGGCGCCCGCGCCGCCGCCGGCTTTCGCCCAGGCACTCGCGAAGGCCAGCGCCCCCGCCGGATCGCCCTGAACCCGTGCAAGGCATTGATCGTAACGGTCGTTTGCCGGGGCGCCGAGGCTCGCGCCGGTTGAGACCAGACCGGCCGACAACGCACAGGCCACAATGAAAATACTGCAACGCATCGGACAGAAAGCCTTCACAGACGCGGACAATGGATTAGCATGGCGGGCTTAACGGGACAGACGGAGCGATACCAATGAAACTGATTCTATCACTGACATTCACGGCAGGTCTGCTGCTGGCCGGTGCGACATCGGCATCGGCGATGATGGCACCGCCTGCGCCGCATTCGCATGCGGCCGGGCTCATCCAGGTCCGCGACGGTTGCGGCCGGGGCTATCACGAAAACCGCCACGGACGCTGCGTGGAAAACGACGGCGACGACAGCGCCTGGGACGACCATCACCGGCATGGTGACGGTTGCGACCGCTGGCACCACTGGAGCCACGGCCACTGCGTCCGCAACTGGTAAGAGATGGAACCCCGCTTCGGCGGGGTTCTTTTTTGCAGCGCCCCCGAACCTGCGCCGGCTGCGCGCAATGCGTTCGGCAAAATGGCGCCGGCGGTTCCATCTGCTAGTCTGCGCGCCGGGAGGACGTCATGATCAAATCGTTTTGGGTGTTCGCCGGAGCCCTGTTCGCGCTCGCGCTGTGGACCGGCAGCGCCGCCGCGCAGCAGACAGGTCCGGCCGCCGCGCCGACCACGATCATCGACAGCCACGCCCTGCCGCCGCTCGCCGCGCCCGCGCCGTTCGATCCGCACAAGGCGACCGATGCCTATCTCGCACAGGTGAGCGGCGCGGCGCGGGCTCGCTCCGATTCCTATTTCGAGGGCGGCTACCTGCTGATCCTGGTCGACGCGCTCTACGCCATCGCGGTCGCCTTCCTGCTGCTGTGGTTCAAGGTCTCGGCCAGCATCCGCGATTTCGCCGAGCGCCAGACGCGCTCGCGCTTCTGGCAGGTGCCGCTCTATGTCGGGCCCTTCATCCTGCTGCTCACCGTCCTGACGTTCCCCATGACGCTGTACGAAGGTTTTTTCCGCGAGAAATCCTACGGCCTGATGAACCAGTCGTTCGCGGCATGGTTCGGCGATCAGCTCACGGATCTGGGAATCACGCTGGTGGTGGCAACGATCGTGCTGACGCTGATCTATTCCGCGATCCGGCGCGTGCCGCGGACATGGTGGCTGTGGGGCGCCGCAATAACGGTGGCATTCAGCGCCTTCGGCGCGATGGTCGCTCCGGTTCTCATCGCGCCGCTGTTCAATCATTACTCGTCGCTGCCGGCCAGCCCGCTCAAGGCCGACATCCTGTCCCTGGCGCGCGCCAACGGCATTCCGGCGAGCGATGTCTTCCTGGTGGACGCTTCGCGGCAATCGGACCGCATTTCGGCCAACGTCTCCGGCCTTCTCGGCACCACACGCGTCACGCTGAACGACAATCTGATGAAGCACGGCACGCATGACGAAGTGCTCGCCATCCTGGGTCACGAGATGGGACATTATGTGCTGGACCACGCCTTTGAAGGATTGGTGCTGAACTCGCTGGTCCTGCTCGCCGGGTTCGCATTCATGAACTGGGGGTACCGCATTCTTGCCGGCCTGTTCGGCGGCAATTGGGACGTGCGAACCATCGACGACCCCGCGGGCCTGCCGCTGCTGTTCGCGCTGTTCACGCTGTTCGGCCTGCTCATGACGCCGGTCAACAACACCATCACGCGCACATATGAGATTCAGGCCGACATGTTCGGGATCAATGCGGCGCGCAAGCCGGACGCCTTCGCGACCGCGGTGCTGAAACTCAGCACCTACCGCAAGCTCGATCCGTCGCCCTGGGAGGAGACGATCTTCTACGACCACCCTTCCGGCCGCACGCGCATCTGGGAGATGATGCGCTGGAAAGCCGAGCACCTGAACGATCCCGACATCAAGGCGGGACCCGCGTCGCCGCAGTGAGCGGTTTCGCGCGAACCTTCGGCGGCAAGGATGCGCCCCTGCACGTCGCGGCGCACAGCCATCACCCCTGGCCGGATGTGTCGTACGCGGCGCAGATCGCGGCGTGGAACGATGCGGCGCGGTTTCTCGACGGCAAATGGGATCACATCTTCGAGACCGTGATGCCGGCGGCGCAGGGCCACGTCGCGCGCCAGCTCGCCCTGCCCGATGCCGCCAGCATCGCGTTCGGGCCGAACACCCATTCCTTGGTGCTGCGGATTCTATCGTGCCTGCCGCGCGGCCGGCCGCTGCGCGTGCTGACCACGGGGTCGGAGTTCATGAGCTTCGCCCGCCAGATGGCGCGGCTGGAGGAAGACGGCGCGGCCGTCGTCACGCGCGTGGCGACCGAACCGTTCGACAGCTTCGAGGAGCGTTTCGCGGCCGAGGCGGCCAAGGGCGGCCACGATCTGGTCTTCTTCAGCCAGGTGTTCTTCGATTCCGGCTTTGTCGTGCGCGACCTCGCCAAGATCGTGGGCGCCGTGAAGGACGCGGAGAGCTTCGTCGTGATCGACGGCTATCACGGCTTCATGGCGGTGCCGACGGATCTGAGCGGCGTCGCGGCCCGCGCCTTCTATCTTGCCGGCGGCTACAAATACGCCATGGCCGGTGAAGGCGCCTGCTTCCTGCATTGCCCGCCGGGCTACGGCCCGCGGCCGCGCGACACGGGCTGGTATGCCGGCTTCTCCGCGCTGGAAGGCGGCGCGGCGGGCGTGGCGTACGGGCGCGACGGCAGCCGCTTCCTCGGCGCGACCTTCGATGCGACGGCGCTCTACCGCTTCAATGCGGTGCAGGACTGGCTGGCCGAAGACGGCCGCACGGTAGCAGCGATGCTGGCGCAGGTGCGGGGGCTCGAACGGGCGTTGCTGGCCGAGAGCCGCTCGCCGGGGGCCGCCAACCTGCTGGTTCCGGACGAGGCGCGGCGCGGCCGTTTCCTGGCTTTCCGCACCGAGCTGGCCGGCGCGATCGTGCAGAGACTGGCGGCGAAGAACGTCATCGCCGACCACCGCGGCGACCGCCTGCGCATCGGCTTCGGCATCTATCACACGGCAGAGGATGTGAAGCGGCTGGCGGGCGCACTGGACTGAAAGCGGAACTTTCGCGATGGCGCCGCATTACCTTCCCGATCCTTCTCGGGGAACTCCATGACGCTTCTTATTATCATCGTGTTGGTCGTGCTGCTGCTCGGCGGCGGCGGCTTCGGCTACAGCCGCTATGGCGCGGGCGGCGGCGCCGGCATCGTCGGCACCATTCTCATCATCTTCCTGATTCTGTGGCTGCTCGGCGCCGTGCACATCTAGCCGAGCGCGGACGACAGGGCTGCAAAAAGCGGGTTCGCCGTGTCGAACACGTAGTCGGCATCCTGCGTCGTGGCCGGCGCGGCGCAGCCTTGGGCGCGCAGCGCCGCGATGGCGTCCATCAGACGGGCGCGCGGACAGAGGATAGAGTACTCGCCACTCGGATCGGTGGGGCGCGAGAGCACGGAGGCATCCGCCGCCTTGGCCAGCGCAGCCAGGATCGCGTCGGCGTTTTGATCCAGTCGCACACGCAGAATCTGCGACGTCTTGGCACGATCCCGTGCACCAAGCCGCGCCAGCAGAGCTTCCGCCGCAGCCCGTGCTTCTGTCGTCCAATCGGCGGAGATCGCGGCGGCGAGTTGCGCCTGGCTTTCCAGGATGACGCCGTCTTCGAGGATCTTCAGGCCATTGGCGGCCAGAGTCGCGCCCGTGGTGGTGATGTCGACGATGGCTTCGGCGGTGCCGGCGGACGGCGCGCCTTCGGTGGCGCCGGCGCTCTCGACGATGCGGTAGTCGGAGATGCCCATATGGGCGAAGAAGCCGCGCGTCAGCTGCAGATATTTCGTCGCCACGCGCAGGCGGCGGCGATGCTTGTGGGCGAAGGCGGCGCAGACGTCGTCGAGGTCGGCCATGGTCGAGACGTCGATCCAGTATTGCGGCACCGCGACGACGACATTGGCGAAGCCGAAGCCGAGCGGCTTGATGAGATGGATGCGCCCGGCCAGTTCCGGCGCCTGCTCGCGCAACAGGTCCTCGCCGGTGACGCCGAGATGGACGTCGCCCGAGATCAGCGAGGCGGCGATCTCCGACGCCGACAGCAGCATGACTTCGATGTCGGGCAGGCCCGCCAGCGTGGCGCGATAGCCGCGCGCGCCGGCCGATTGCTTGAGCGTCGCGCCGGCATCGGCGAAATATTCGGCGACCTGCTCCTGCAGGCGGCCTTTGGACGGTATGGCGAGAGTCAGCGCGGCCATCACGCGGCTCCCGCGAAACGGCGCGCCGCCAGCACGCGCTCGGTGCGGATGGCGCAGCCGATGGCGGGGATGGGTTTCTTCGCGCCCAAGGCTTCCAGCAGCGTGTCGTAGCGCCCGCCGCCGGCGACCTGCACGGCGCCTTCGGCATCCGTCGACCACAGCTCGAACACGAAGCCGGTGTAGTATTCCATGTTGCGGCCGAAGCGCGCCGCGAAGGCGACGCGCGCCGGATCGATGCCGAGCGTCTTGAGTGCCGCGAGGCGCCGCTCCATCGCGGCCAGCGGCGCGTCGAGCTTGATGCCGGCGTTGCGGGTGAGCGCGGCGATTTCGCCGAGCGCGGACTGCGCCGTGCCGGAAATGTTGAGCAGGCTGGTGATGACGGCGGCGATCTTGGGATCGAGGCGCAGCGCCGCGGCATCGGCCGCCTGCTCCATCAGCCGCTCGACGATCTCGTCGCGCGTGCGGGCGCCCTGCGGCGCGTCGGCGACCATGTCCATCAGGCCTTCGATGGCGGCGCGGGATTCGGGCGGGGTCAGGCCGCCGAGCGAACCCAGGAGACGCTGCGTGTCGGTGGAGGCGCCGTGCGTCAGGCGGCCCAGCAGCGCCTCGAAATAGCCGGCGCGCCAGAAGTGGCGCTTGAGGCGGGCGCGCCACTGCGCCGGCACGTCCAGCGCGTCGACCAGCGCGCCGAACAGCGCCAGGTCGCCGATCTTCATGTCGAAATCCTTGAGGCCGGCGGCATGCAACGCCTCGACCGCGACCGACAGAATCTCGGTCTCGCCAGCGGCGCGGTCCTCGAGGCCGAGGAGTTCGGCGCCGGCCTGGAAGAATTGCGTCGGACGCTGCGGCTCGCCCGGCTGATGACGGAAGGCCAGGCCGTTGTAGGAGATGCGCGCCGGCAGGGCCAAGCCGCTGTCCACCGCCATCTTGCAGATCGGAATGGTGAGATCGGGGCGCAGGCAGAGCTCGCGGCCGGACGGATCGGTGAGCGTGAAGGTGCGGCGGCGAATCTCCTCGCCCGAGCGGTCGAGGAAGATGTCCGCCGGCTGCAGCACGCTCGGCTCCTGGCGCGCATAGCCGTGGCTCGCGAAGCATTTGAGGATTGCGACCGCTTGCGCATTCAGCGCGTCGATGGACGGCGTGTCGTAATAGGGAAAGGCGGGCATAGTCAGTGCTCGCGGGCGAGAAGCTTGTGCACGTCCGCGACCAGGTTGGCGCGATCGACGACGAGTTCGGCCTGGCTGTTGCCGATCCAGTCGGCGCGGGTCTCGGCGGATTTGGCGAGTTCGGCGCCGAGCGCCAGGTCCTTGATCTTCACCTTGCCTTGCGCCTGTTCGTCCGGACCTTCGATGATCGCCAGCGCGGCGCCGCGCTTGTCGGCGTATTTGAACTGGTCGCCGAGTTTGCCGGTGCCGACATAGGCTTCGGCGCGAATCGGCGGTTTGGCAGAACGCAGTTCGCGCACCATCGCGAAGGCCGGGGCGGCGTTGGCCTTGTCGAACACGGTGACGACGACGAGCGGGTTGGTTTGCGCGACCGCCGCCTTGCGCATCTGCAGGGCGGTGAGCAGGCGGCTGACGCCGATGGAGAAGCCGACGGCGGGGGTCTTCTGGCCGGTGAAGCGCGCCACCAGATCGTCATAGCGCCCGCCGCCGCCGACCGAGCCGAACACGACGTTCTGGCCTTTTTCGTTGGGCACATCGAACTGCAACTGTGCCTCGAACACCACGCCGGTGTAATAGTCGAGGCCGCGAATAATCGACGGATCAATCACAACTCGCGTCTCGTCATAACCACATTTTGCAACCAACTCGTTGATTGCGCTGAGCTCAGCGACACCGGCTTCGCCAATTGCGCTGCCTTCCACTGATGTCGCAAAGTTCCTGAGCGAGAGAGCATTGTTTGGCACTTCGCTCCTTGAACTTGACGTGTCAGCAGTCCCTGTGAAGCCGAGCAGCCTGTCGATTGCGTCCCTGGGTAGTCCCGCTCCTTTAGTGAAATCGCCGCTTTGGTCTTTGCGGCCCTCTCCCAGCAGTAGCGCAACATCGCTGTGCGAAAGACGGTCTGCCTTGTCGAGTGCACGCATGACGGCGCCGCGCAATTCGCGATTGTCTGGGGCGACGCCTGCACTTTCCAAGAGTCCGTCGAGCAATTTTCTGCTGTTGAGTTTGATTAAATATTCGCCGCTCTTGAGGCCCACTTCCTCCAGCGTGTCGGCGAACATCATCACCATTTCGGCGTCGGCGGAGGGCGAACTGGTGCCGACGGTGTCGGCGTCGCATTGGATGAACTCGCGGTAGCGGCCCGGTCCCGGCTTGTCGTTGCGGAAGACGGTGCCGATCTGGTAGCGGCGGAAGGGGCGCGGCAGGTGCTGCTGGTTCTCGGCGACATAGCGCGCCAGGGGCGCGGTCAGATCGTAGCGCAGCGACACCCATTGCTCGTCGTCGTCGCGGAAGGAGAACACGCCGGCGTTCGGCCGGTCGACGTCGGGCAGGAACTTGCCCAGCGCGTCGGTGTATTCCAGGAACGGGGTCTCCAGCGCATCGAAGCCGTAGGATTCGTAGGTGCGCCGAATCGAGTCCAGCATCGCCCGCTCGGCGGCGAGCTCGCCGGCGGCGCGGTCGCGAAAACCGCGCACGGGCCTTGCCTTGGGCCTTGATTGCTTGTCGCTCGCCATGACACGCCTTCGAAGTCGAGGCGGCCTTGTAAAGGCTGGGGCGTGAGGCGGCAAGGAACCGGGCCGGCCGGCTGCGCCGCGCTACATAGCGAAACGCCCCGTCGAAACGGGGCGCTCCGGTAAATAAGACGGCGGCGAAAGGGCTGCGCATACCTTTGCAAAGCCGTCCCGGCCACAACGAGAGGCGACGATTCCGTGCGGCCTTTGTCCAAGGCCGCCCGAGAAGCACCTGCGTTCCACCACCATCGGTTCCAGCGACTTGGGCGGTGCCGCGCCGGGTGCCCCCGGGCTACTTCGCCGTCGTCAAGCGGGTGCGCGCCAGCTGTACACCCTTACCCGTATGTGCTCCGCGCCTTCGTTACAGCGTCATGGGGATGCGATCCCAGGGGTTGCGGAGAGGAATATAGGTGTATGTATATAGAATTGCAAGTATAGGTTGTAGGATTTATTGTCTAGGAGATATTAGAAAGCATAAAATGTCACTTCCACCATTGGGCTCCGATCCTTGACAAAGTTATCACCGGATGATAAGTACGATCCCGCGGGGCCTTTGCAGAGGCTCTTGGACCTCAATGGTTGGATCAAGGAGACGGTTTCTGGGTCACGATCAGGGTCTCGAAAGTCGAGCCGGACGCATTGAAGCCTCACGGGATCGACTACAGCCTATGCCTGTTGTCGCCCGATGATGACTGTCTGCTGCGGTTCGACAATGCCCATCCGATACGGGTCGGGCGCAAGCTGACACAAACCAATGACCACGTTCACAAGGGCGGGCGGGTGAAGCCGTATGTCTACTCCGACCCAGAGGAGTTGATGAAAGACTTTTGGAATGCCGTGGACGAGATTCTCAAGGCGAAAGGCGTGCAACGATGACCTACAACGTCCTGAAGATCGGCATTGCGTCGCGCGAGGAACAGAAGGCTCGTACGCTTGCCGTCGCGCGTGGCGAACTGAAGCCAAGCGCCGACGATCCGAAAGTCTGGTTCGCCTCGATTGAATCGTTCGCACAGGTTCTTTCGACGAAGAACAAACACCTCTTGGAAATCATCCAGCGGTCCAAACCGACCTCTTTGACCGAACTGGCGAAGCTTTCGGAACGGGAGGAAAGCAATCTATCCCGAACTCTTCGCACCATGGAGCGGTATGGGTTTGTCGTTCTTGAAAAATCCGACAAAGGGCGGCTCGTGGCGCTGGCCCCGTATGACGCATTCTACGTGGAGTACGGCAGAGCCCGCGCCGCTTAACGGAAACGTATCCCAGACCTGAAACGTCGCGCTCAATCGATCCGCCTGGGTCCCCTTCCCCTCGCGATGCTTCGCATCGCTCGGCCGGGGATGACAGCGAGGCTTAATGCGCCGGCCCTGTCGTCGTCGGTGGGATCGCGGGGTGTTTGCTGGCGTAGAGCGCCTGCGCCTGTTGCAGGGCGTAGGCGCGGATCGCTTTCACGTCGTCTTCGCTCAGGATGTCCTTGAACGAGGCCATGCCGGCGTCGGCCAGGGCGCCGCCCAGGAGGATGGCGTCGTACTGGTTCCACACTTCGGAGCTGGCCATGCGCAGATCGGGGACTTCGCCCGACGACATCATCAGGACGCCGTGGCACACCGCGCAGTTGTTGTGGAACAGCGCGAAGCCTTTGGCGGCCAACTTCGGGTCCACGGTCTCGGCCGGCGGCTGCGGCACGGTGGCGGTGATCTCCGGCGAGATCGCGCGCACGGTCTTGGCGCCACCGATCTTGAAGGCGAAGATGCGGCCCTGGTTGTTGCCGTATTTCTGCAGCGCGGTGTTGGGATCGGCGGTGGCGCCCAAACCTCCGGAGCCGCCGAACGCCGCGGCGATGGCGACATACTGCTCGCCGTCGACGGTGTAGGTGATGGCGGGCGCGCTCATGCCGGTCTTGAGGTCGATCGACCACAGCTTGCTGCCGTTCTTCGCGTCGTAGGCGGCGAAGATGCCGTCACTACCGCCGCCGAAGACGAGGCCGCCGGCCGTCGTCAGCATGCCGCTGTTCCAGCCGCCGGTCATCTCGACCTGCCAGACCATCTTCTGCGCCACCGGATCCCAGGCGCGGATGAAGCCCTTGGCGGGTGGCGGGATCTGGCCCTTGGCGATGCCGGCCACGATCATCTGGCCGAGCTGCGCGAAGTCGCTGACGTTCCAGGCGCCGGGCTTGTAACCCAATTGATGTTGTTGCGCGTAGATGAAGTTACCGTCGATCACCGGGATGTAGACCAGGCCCGTCTGCGGATTGAACGCCATCGGTTGCCAGTTGTGGGCGCCGACGGGGCCGGGGATCTGCACCGAGGGATTGCGCGCATAGCGCACGCCGGGATTTTCGATCGGCCGGCCCGTTTTCATGTCGACGCCCTTGGCCCAGGTGATGGTGGTGTAGGGCGTGGCGGAGATCAGCGCGCCGGTGGCGCGGTCGATGACGTAGAAGAAGCCGTTCTTGGGCGCCTGCATCAGGACGTGGCGCAAGACGCCGTCGATCACGATGTCGGCGAGGATGATGTGCTGGGTGGCGGTGTAGTCCCAATCGTCGCCCGGCGTCGTCTGGTAATGCCACACCAACTCGCCGGTCGAAGGTTTCAGCGCGACGATGGACGAGAGATACAGATTGTCGCCGCCGCCGGGCGAGCGCAGGTTGCGGTTCCACGAGGCGCCGTTACCGGTGCCGAGATAAATCAGATCGAGATCGGGATCGTAGGCCATCGAATCCCACGGCGTGCCGCCGCCGCCCTGCTCCCACCATTTGTGCTGCGTGCCGCCGTCGCTCCAGGTCTTGAGCGCGTCGGCCATCGCCTTGTCTTCGGGCGGCAGCTTGGGATCTCCGGGCACGGTGTAGAAGCGCCACATCTGCTTGCCGGTGTCGGCGTCATAGGCGGTGAGATAGCCGCGCACGCCATATTCGGCGCCGCCATTGCCGATCAGCACCATGCCTTTGACCACGCGCGGCGCGCCGGTGATGGTGTAGGGGCGGTTGCGGTCGATGGTGTTGATG
Source organism: Rhizomicrobium sp. (assembly GCA_036512455.1). GTDB lineage: Bacteria > Pseudomonadota > Alphaproteobacteria > Micropepsales > Micropepsaceae > Rhizomicrobium. The sequence goes on along the minus strand of DATCAT010000013.1, from coordinate 51,065 downwards.
TCCCACACCGGCTTGCCGGTGCGGGCGTCGAGCTTGACCAGGCGGCCGTCGAGCGTGCCGACATAGACCGCGCCCTTCCACACCGCGACGCCGCGATTGACGACATCGCAGCAGGCATAGCGGCCCCACTGGCCGGGCACTTCGGGATCGAAGAACCAGATCTGCTTGCCGGTCTTGGCGTCCAGCGCCCAGACTTTGCTCCACGAGCCGGTGACGAACATGATGCCGCCGGAGACGATGGGCGTGGCTTCCAGGCCGCGCACGGTGTTGGTGCGGAATTCCCAGGCGACGCCGAGGTCCTTGACCGTGGCGGTGTCGATGTCCTTCAGCGGCGAGTAGCGCTGCTCGGAATAGGTGCGGCCATGCGCCAGCCAGTCGCCGGGCGTGTCGTCGGCGTGGACGATGCGGTTGCCGTCGATATTGGCGGCCGCGTCGAGGCGGGCGGAAGGATCGTCGGTGTCGGCGGCCGGCGCGACGTGCACCGGCTTGGCGGGCGGCTTGGCCGTGTCCGAGGGTCCGCAGGCCGCGAATGTGAGAAGAACAAGCGCCGCGAGACCGGCATGGCGACACGATAGCATGAAGACCCCTGGCTCAAGCCCGCGCTTATGACAAGGCGCGAGTCCGGTAAAGAGGCTACACGTCCGCGATTGCCGGAGGGAGGGGGTAAATCGCCCCCGTCAGGCCTTTCGGCCGATCAGCCCGAAGACGATCATCACCGCGGCGATGCCGCCGACGGCGCCGCACACCTGCCCGACGATGCGCATCATGGCCTGCGGATCGTTCGACTTCGGCATCATGCCGAGCATGAAGACGAAGAAGCCGAGGGCGAGGACGATCAGGACCCCGCCGACAATGACGAGCCGCCAATTTTTCCGCCGCATGCCTGCCCCCGCCTGCCGTGCGGGGCATCATGGGCCGGGAGGCGCGGGGCGCGCAATCCTCTAAGAGGTGGGCCTTACAGATGCCCGGTCAGCAGCCACAGCAGGATGATGATCGGGATCGGCACGCCTAACATCCACAGACACCCGGAGCGCATCAGGAGACCTTGACTTTCTTCTTCGCCGCCTCGAAGGCGCGGTTCATCGCGATCCGCTGCTCGGCGTCGAAATTCTTGCGCACGTCGGCCCAAACGTCGCGCTCTTCTTCCTTGACGTGATGCTCGACGAGCTCCTTGAGCACCTTGGCGGCGGCGGAAAATTCCGGCGACAATGCGTTGGCGATCTTGCCGAGCGTGCCTAAGACCTTGTCGCCGAGACTGTGCTCCAGATAGCCCTCCGCGCCGTTCGTCTTGGCGTTCTTGTCTTTGAGCGCGACGATCGCGTCGTAAACGACCTTTTCCTCGGCGCGCAGATGGGGCACCAGCGCGTGCCTGATCTTCTTCACCAAAGCCTTGCGCTCCGGCCCGCTGTCGCTGTCGACCAGCTTCTTGAGCATGCCGGCGACCTCTTCATGCTCGCTCTTGAGCTTGTCGAGGATATCCATGTCGCCGGGGCGGCCCTGCTTGTCCAGCAGCGCGCGTTCCAGCTTGCGCCCGGAGGTCTTGATCTCGGTCAGCAAATTCATCGCGGTTCCCCGATGGTGAGCGGTCAGGGAACGGCGATAACGGGGCAATGGTTCCGCCCTTCGCTCCTATCTTTCCAGCGTCCGCCGGATCGCCTTGGCGCCTTCGCTCATCTGGGCGTCAATATAGGGCGCGACAGCGTCGGGCTGCACGTCGGTCGTCCAGATGAAGCGGCAGCCTTCGCCTGCGGCGACGATTTCGGCCGAGGCGCTGTGATGCGTCATGCGCTCGCTGGGGATGGTGTAGACCAACCGGCGCAGCGCGGCGTCGGCGCTGACCAGAATCTCCTTCGCCACCGAGCCGTTGGCGAAGGTGACGATGCGCGCGCCCTCGCCGTGCGGTTTCGAGTCGGTCACGAAGCCCGGCGCGATGCGGGTGTGCACGTTGTGAAAATCGGCCAGCGCCTCCCAGACCCGCGCCGCCGGCGCGTTCAGATGAAGTTCCTTGCGGATCGAAGCCATGTCGTTCTCCTCTTGTTACGCGGGAACAAATGGCATGGCGGCGCGCCGTCCGCTGGCCGGATTCGGACGCGATAGGTTGGCGGCATCTTCAAGTTAACCAGATGCGTAGTTCTACGGACCCAGGAGCGCGGCGGCCCGGCCGACATCGCTTCTTAACCGGCCGTCCCTAGGCTTGGGCCGAAACCCTGGTCCGATCCATGACATTGCTGCTACGCGAATTGGAACGGCTTCGCATCGGCGCGGCGTCGCTGACGGCCGAGCGCCGCGTGATCGCGGCCAATGAGGTTTTCGCCGCGACGCTGCAGGCGGCGCCTGACGCCTTGGCCGGCCTGGAGATCGCCGAGGCCCTGTCGGCGGCGGCGGCGAAAACGAGCGCGGACGGACCGGCGCATGCCTATTGCTTCGCGCGCGACGGCAGCGTGTCGTGGTACCGGCTCGATCTGATGGCGAGCGGCGACACCCTGCTGGCGCTGCTGATCGACGTCAGCGCCGAGCGCAAGGCGCTGGACGAGACGCGCAATTTCTACGCCGTGCGCGACCGGCTGCTGCTGGACGGCAAGATCGGCACCTGGCGCTTCGATCCCGACGCCGAGGTCTATTACTTCTCCTCCGAACTTTCGCTCGGGCACGAGAACTCGACGGCGCCGGTGCCGGTGACGCTGCTGCAACTCATCCAGCATCCCGACGACAAGGCGAAGGACAGCGAAATTCGCGAGCGCATCACGCGCGAGGGCGGCAGCGCCAACGCGGAGATGCGCTATCGCGAGGCAGACGGGCGCTGGACGCATCTGGGCGTGCATTATCGCTCCGGGCGGCGGCTGGCTTCGGGCCGCTATGAGATGTTCGGCGTCAGCCAGAACATCACCGCGGTCGCCACCGCGCGCGACGAGGCACATCAGATCTCCGGACGCCTGGCGCAGGCGCTGCAGGCCGCCGAGTTCGCCAACCGCACCAAGACCGAGTTTCTCGCCAATATGAGCCACGAATTGCGCACGCCGCTGAACGCGATCCTGGGCTTCTCGGAGATGATCGAGCGCCGGATGGCCGGACCGATCGGCGCCAAATACACCGAATACGCGCACGACATCCATCGCAGCGGCACGCTGCTGCTGGAGCTGGTCAACGACGTCCTGGATCTGGCGAAGCTGGAGGCCGGCAAGCTCGAATTGCGGGAGTCGGAACTCGCGCTGACAGAACTGGTGGACGAATGCCTGACGCTGGTGCGCGGCCGCGCCGATGCGGGATGCGTCCAGCTGGAGCGCGATCTTTCGCGCGCCGTGCCGATCCTGCGCGCCGACGCCCGCGCGGTCAAACAGCTGCTGCTCAACTTCCTGTCGAACGCGGTGAAATTCACGCCCGTGGGCGGCTGCGTGACGGTGCGTACGGCGCGCGACGCGCAAGGCCGGGTGTGCCTGTCGGTCAGCGACACCGGCATCGGCATGAGCGCGGCGGAAATCCAGATCGCACTGTCGCCGTTCGGCCAGATCGATTCCAAGCTGGCGCGCAAGCATGAGGGCACGGGACTGGGCCTGCCGATCTGCAAGTCGCTGATGGAGCTGCATGGCGGCGAACTCACCGTCGCCAGCAAGCCCAATGAAGGCACCACCTTCACCGCGGTATTCCCCGCCCATCGCGCCGGCGCGCGGCAGGAAGCCGTGAACGCCTGACGCGGCGGGCCTGCCGGCATCTGGGTCGCGATCGATGGAATTCCTTCTATCGATCACCAAGCCGGCGCAGTTCGAAGACGCCAAGAAAATCAGCAAAAGCGGGTAAGGCTGCGTCGGCGCAGGGGACGCTTGGGGAAAAAGCGGTATTATGGCGCAAACGCCACCAGAGATTGCCTAGGGCGCAAATGGCCGAATCTCATGTTCCTTGGATATGTCACCACAGTGCGGAAAGACCGCATTGCACATCTCTTCCATTGGCCCGTCTCCACCATGCGCGTAGCCGTTAGATGGCAGTATGGCCAGAATCAGCGGGACTATTAGCCAAGCGTTGGGAATGAGAATTACGGCCCAGATCGGAAGCCGGTCGATGAGTCTGTGCAACACCGCGCGCCCTCCGGTTGCTCCACCATACCACAAGCCCCAGCGGCTGGACTCCCGGGGTACGCGTTTGTGCGTAATGCAAAATTCAGCGGTAAGCCTTACTTAGTAGGCACTGTCGAACGCGGGGCTGCGCGCCATGATGGCGATGCCTTTCCGAGGGACCCGGTGGCTAACCGCCATCGGGTCTTTCGACTAGGTACCAATTGGTACCGTGTTTTCGATTGTTGCCCATGGCCCGTTTGCTAAAATTCGCAATGGCCGGGAGCAACACAAAAACCAAGCCCCTAAAGCGCGCTGAGCAACTGCGCCGGATCGCGGAAGACGTCAGGGGCAAGGACGCGCGCAAAATCCTGTTGGAGATCGCCCGCGACTATGAGCGGACGGTTCGCGCTGGTCCGCGGAAATCAAAATAGGTGCTGCCCAGATGCCGGCCAGACCGAAGCAGACACCTCCAGCATCGCTTTGCAGACTAACGCGACCGCCGGCCGCCTTGACCCACACGGGCCTTACGCGCCCAGCCCTCTCCTGGGGCCTGTGGCGTTTGCGCCAAAATACCGGAAACAAGCCTGAAAGCCTCGGCACATCCCATACTTCAGTACAACTATAACTGGCCCTTTGGTTGCCTCACTCTACTGGTGGGATATGTCATAGATGCGGCATGCCAAAGCGAACCGCTCAAATCCGCCGGGAACGCGGCACCAAATCCAAGAAGCCCAGGCTGCTCATACGCCTTCAAAGGCTGCTCTATGAGTTCGACGAACTGGGCTATTTCAAGCGGGCCAAGCCGCTCCTGCTCCTGCTGATGGAAATCGCCAAAGAAGCGGAAGAGAAAGAGTGACGTCGCCGAGGCTTTTCCGCGGACGTCCCTAGTCGCGAACGCCTACGCCGCCAGCCTGGCGCGCGCGGCGTTGAGGCGCACGGGCAGCGCCTTGAGGCCGTGGATGCCGAGGCGCTCGATCCATTGCACCCTGTCCGGCGCGGCGATTTGCAGATCGGGAAAGCGCGCATAGAGCCGCGCCAGCGCGCTCTGCGCTTCGACGCGCGCCAGCTGCATGCCGAGGCAGAAATGGATGCCCGAGCTGAACACCAGATGCGGATTGGGAAAGCGGTCGAGCCGCAATTCGTCGGGCGCCTCGAACTGCGCCGGGTCGGCGTTCGCCGCGGCGACCAGCGCCATGATGACGTCGCCGCGCTTTAAATCCTGGCCGAAGAATTCGCCGTCATGCGCCACGTAGCGCGGCTTGGTGCCCTGCACCGGTGAGGTGTAGCGCGCCAATTCCTCGACCGCGCGTTCCATGCGCGCGGCCGGATCGGCCAGGAGATACGCTTTCTGTCTGGGGTTCAGCTCCAGCGCCAGCACGCTGTCGCCGATCAGATGCGTGGTCGTATCGAAACCCGCCACCAGCAACAGCATCACCATCGCGGCCAGTTCGTCTTCGCTGAGCTGGTCGCCATCCTCCTCGGCGCGCACCAGCTCGCCGATCAAGCCCGGGCGCGGCGCGCGGCGGCATTCCTCGATCTGGCCGCGCACATAGGAGATCATCTTGCCGACGGCGCCGACGGCGCGCAGCAGGCCGAAGGAATTTTTCAGGACCAGCATGGCGCGCGTCCATTGCGCGAACAGCGCGCGGTCGCGATGCGGCAGGCCCAGAAGCTCGCAGATCACCTCGAGCGGCAGCCGGCGCGCGAATTCGTTCGCCAGATCGACTTCCTCCAGGCCTTCGAAGCCGTCGAGGATGCGATCGGCGACCTGTTCGATGGCGCCGCGCATGGCCAGCACGTCGCGGCGCGCGAAGGCGCGGTCCACCAGCTTGCGCAGGCGCCGGTGATCGGGCTCGTCCTTGAGCAGCATGTTGTTGCTCAGGAGCCGAAACGAGCGCGGCATCCACCATTGCAGGCCGGCGACTCCGGACTTGCCGGCGTGGCGGCCCTCCTGGACGAAGAAGGCGTTGTCCTTGACCATCGCGAGCGTCGCCGCGTGGCTGGTCGTGACCCACACCCTGCCGACGAAAGGCAGTTTGAGCGGAATGACCGGACCTGCCGCGCGCATCGCCGCGAAGGTGGGAAACGGATCGCGCTTGAACGCCGCGCTTTCGATGTCGAACCGCAGCGGCTTGCGCAGGGAGTAATGTTCGCCGGATTGAATCGCCATCGGAAATTCTGGACCTCTTTTGATGCCAAGAATAGTGAAGGTGACAGTTAGAACTGCTGCAGTCCGGCGGCGGACGATTAGGCCACCTCGTTCTCCCTCTTGGCGTCCGCCAGTTGATCTGCCATGAGCTGGGCCAAGTAGGCCTCCATCTCAGTCAGGTTTAGATTGCCTTGGTGCCAAGCGGCATCAGTTGCTCTAAGAGCGGCGATGTAAGGCTCCCTATTCTCTCGAATACGTTCCGGCACAATTTTTCTGCCCGGCAAGAGCCGCTCATCGCGAACGCAGAGTAGGTAATAACAAATCGCTCGGGCCGTTCGACCATTCCCCTCGATAAATGGATGAATGTAATTGAGCCGCCACAGTCCGTAAGCCGCAAGCTGCGTAGGCGATGCGTTAAACCAGTTCTCATGGATGAACGAAATAAACCGATCCATCAGATCGGGCACTTGATCAAAATGAGGAGGTATATGGTTCCCGACGTAAATCGGTTCTTGCCGAAACCTGCCTCCAAATTGAGAGACCGCAGCAACCGCGACATGATTCAGAGCCCAGAGGGCGTATTTGTCGAAAGCCCTTGGTCCTTGTTTCAGGCCTATTTCAATGAAATTGGTCAGAAGGTCGTATTGGCGCTCAAGGTTTTTTTCCTGGATGCGCTTATAGAGTTCCGGGTCTTCGCCTTTTAGAACAAGCATGGAAAAGGCCCGGTATGCCCAAGCCTCCCTAAGCAGACTAATCTTTCGTAATGCGCATGCTGCTAGACGACGCCTGAGCCGAATCCCGCGTGATGCCAGAACCTTCGGGGGCGTTGCCGTAGACGAAACTCACGCGTTGTTCCGCAAGTTGCGCGTCGGTCACTTTGATGCCTCTAGTTTCTTCGCGAAGGCGGTCAAGTTCTGGGTGATTCGGCGCTGGACCAAAGAAGGATTTGCGAGCTGCCATAATGGGTTCTCCCGCCAAGTGGACCAAAGGTAGGCCCCGAATGGGTTAGGAAGCATATAACGCTTATCGATGCCCAGTGGTATGCCTACAGGGCCGCAGTTGTCGAAATTGCCAATTCAAGACCGTGAAAATGCCTGATTTTCAATGGTTTCGATGGGTGGCACGGTATCGCCTACATCCCATGAGGTTTCTGACAACCCGCCGCCTTCCCTTGTGAATTCCTCACGAATGACGATCCACCTTGCCGCCGGACGCGGAGACGATGAGCTTGAGCAATTCCTGCGTGACCAGCGGCTCAAGGCCTTCGGTGTGGCCCTTGTCGAGGCGCACGACGTCGGCGATCACCCTTCCGTCGCTCGCACCAGGATAGACGAACACTTCAGCCGTGCCCGGTCCCGGTTTGAGGCCCCAGCCCTTGGTGGAATAGCTCTCGCGCGTGGTGTCATGGATCTTGCCGCCAACCGTATCGACGATGTCGGCTCTGCGCTGGCGCGGTCCCGCGCCATATTTCTCCGCCAGCGGCGAGGTCGACGGCAGGCTCGCGATCTCATGCTCGCCGGTGGTGAAGATGTGCGACAGATCGCAGGCGATGTCGGGCAGCGGCGGGAAGGCCGGCATGTTGAACTTCACGCCGGGCGGCATCGGCACCGAGAAGCCGGGGCTGCGCTCGGCGGCGCCGATGCGTCCGCCCGACAGGCTGAGGAAGCCGTCGACCCTGTTCTGGAAAAACGCGTCGGAAGCCAGAAGCCGCCGCGAGGTCATGCCGCCCTGGCTGTGGCCGGCCAGCCAGAAGGCGCGGATGTTTTCTCTGCCGTATTTCGCGAACACCAATTCGACGATGTTGCGCAGATGGTCGTCGTCGGCCTCGCCGACCCAGCGCCGCGACGGCTCCTTGGTCGCGGCCGAGGGCGTGGCGATCACCAGCCGGTATTTCTCCTTGTAGTCGACGGCCGGGAAATAGGCGCGCTGCCAGGCGCCGACCGAACCCCCGCCATGCAGGTTCAGCAGGAACGTGACCTTCTCGCCGGCTTTGAGATCGTCCGGATCGTCGAGATAGAATTTGCGTCCGGTTTTTTCGTCCAAGGCGGTGATGCTGGGCATGGCGTTCTCTCCCCGGCTGCCGGTCCGACACCGGCATACCGGTTATTCTAAACAGCCCGGGCCAGACTTGTCACGCTCGCCCCCGCGGGCCGCGCCGCACCGTGGCTTTCACACACACCAAATTGATCGCTGCCATTGGCGCGGGCGGCGCGGATCGCAGTAGCATCGCGCCTGAGCCCACCGGCGATGAGGGGAATTCCATGATCCGCAAAATCCTGATTCTGTGCGCCGCGCTGTTCGCCATCCCGGTTTGCGCCCAAGTGCCGGTCGATCAGCTCGCCAAGCCGCCGGCGGACGCCAAGGTCTGGACGATCACCTCGAGCGACGGCGCCGCGCGCCACGGCCAGATCACGCTGTGGACCGCGGCGGACGGCACGCAGTGGTCGCGCATGGACTTCAACCTGCGCGGCTTCGTCACCGAGATCGACGAGCAGAACCACTTCGCCGCCGACGGCTCGGTCGACAGCATCGTGGTGCGCGGCACGACGCCGGAGGGCGACGCGGCCGAGACCTATGCGGTCAAGGATGGCGGCTACAGCTTCACCTCTCCGGTCGATCACGGCGCCGGCAAGGCCGCGCCAGGTCTCCAATATGTCACCTTCGGAGGCACGTTCGACTCCTTCACCTTCATCGTCGCGGCGATGCTGAAAGCGCCGGACCATTCGGTGGCCCTGCTGCCGTCAGGCCGCGGCTCGATCGCGCCGCTGACCACGCTCGAGGTCAGCAACGGCAGCGAGAAGAAGACGCTGACGGCCTATGCGCTGACCGGCTTCGGCCTGTCGCCATTCGCGGTGTGGATGGACGGCGACAAATTCTTCGGCACCGCCGGGGTGATCAGCTTCCTGCCCGAAGGTTGGGAGAAAGCCGGCGCGGCGATGAGCAAGGCGCAGGATGCCGCCCTGGCCAAGCTGGCGCCGGCGCAATATGCCGCGATCGCGCGCGCCCCCACGGGTCCCGTCGCGTTCAGGAACGTCAAGCTCTACGACTCCGACAGCCGCGTCTTCCGGCCCAAGATGACCGTGGTGGTGAACGGCGAGCGCATCGTCGCCGTCGGTCCGGTCCGGTCGACGACGATTCCGGCGAACGCCGAAGTCATCGACGGCACGGGCAAGACGCTGATCCCGGGCCTGTGGGACAACCACCAGCATTACGGCGACGATTCGACCGGGCCGCTGCTGCTCGCCTCGGGCATCACCAGCGTGCGCGATCCGGGCAACCAGCCCGACGAACTGATGGCGCGCAAGGCGCGCATCGACCGGCGCGAACTGCTCGGCCAGCGCATCGTGCCTTCGCTGCTGATCGACGGACCCGGCCCCTTCACCGCCCAGGTCGCGGTGGTGGTGCACAATGTCGACGAGGCGCTGGCCGCCGTGCATCGCGCCAAGGACAGCGGCTATTTCGGCGTCAAGCTCTACGGCTCGCTCGATCCGAGCTACGTAAAGCCGATGGCCGACCTGGCGCACAAACTCGGCCTGCACGTTCATGGGCACATTCCGCACGGCATGCGCCCGCTCGACGCCGTCCGCGCCGGCTATGACGAGATCACCCACATCAACTTCGTGATGATGCAGGCGATGCCCGACGACATCGTCAAGACCTCGAACGGCATGAATCGCTTCATCGGCACCGGCAAGTTCGCCAAGGACGTCGACCTGCATTCCAAGGCGATGACGGCCTATCTCGACGAACTGGCGGCGCGCCACATCGCGGTCGATCCCACGCTGGTCACGTTCGAGGATCTCTACGTGCCCGATCGCGGCAGCTATCCGCCGGCCGACGCGCCCTATGCCGACACCCTGCCCGCGCAATTCTCGCGCGGCTTTTTGTCGAGCGCGATGGCGCCGACGCCCGAGCTGAGCCGCGAGACGATGCGCGCGAGCTTCGCCCAGCTGAAGGCGCTGATCCCGGAACTCAACCGGCGGCACATCGCGATCCTGGCGGGCACCGACGGCGTGGGCTTCGAGCTGATCCGCGAGCTGGAGCTCTATGTCGAGGCGGGCCTGACGCCGGCCGACGCGCTCGCCACGGCGACCAGCAATCCGGCGCATGTCTTCGGACTGTGGCGGCAGACCGGCTCGATCGACAAGGGCAAGCTCGCCGAACTGGCGCTGATCGACGGCGATCCGTCCAAGCACATCGGCGATCTGCGACAAGTCGAACTGGTGATGCGCGACGGCCGGCTGATGAAGACGTCCGACTTGCGCGCCACGCTCGGCATCTCCGGACTGCCCAGGCGCTGACACGGCCGACCGGGCGGCGCGAACGGCGCGCGGCTTGTGCCGATTTGGCACGACGTGGTCGCCGCGTCCCGGAAAAACCGCGCCGCGGACGCGAAAAAGTTGCCGTTTGGTGACAGAAACGCAAGGCGGGCTGGCAAAAGTCTTGCTCGGCTATCCGCCAGGCCTCCCGCGACGGGGGCATGCGAGGATTTATGAAGCGCCTGAAGGACGTCATCAGCGGTCCGGTCTTCAAGCTGGTCGGCTACCGGCCGCAACAGGTTTCGGTTTCCACCTGGGACCGCGAATACCGGGACGGGAACTGGACGTATCTGGAGAGCATCGGCAGCATCGCCGGGCTGGCCTCGATCCTGGGCTATTGCCAGTTTCTCAAGCCCGCCGCGATCCTGGATGTCGGATGCGGCGCCGGCGCGCTGGCGGCGAAGCTGAAACTCCTGCCCTACAAATCCTATCTCGGCATCGACATTTCCGCCGAAGCCATCGCGCAGGCCGGCGCGCTCAGCGACGCGCGCACCGCCTTCGCGGTCGCCGAGGCGAACCAGTTCCAGTCCGACCGTTCGTTCGACGCCATCATCTTCAACCAGTGCATGAACTACATGCCCGATCCGGCCGCGACGATGGCGCATTACGCGCGCTTGCTCGCCCCCGACGGCCGCATCGTCGTTTCGATGTGCGATACCGCGCGCAGCCGGGCGGCGTGGCCCCTGGTCGAGCGGGACATGAGGATCGAGGACTGGATGAGCTTTGCCCAGGCCGAAGGCCGCGGCCTCACGAAGGTGTTAAGGCCGCGCGCGGCTTAAGACCTTGGCGCGGTTTGCCCTGACGCGGAATTCGGCCTAAATAGCCGCGATGCAGCCGTTCGAGCGCTTGTGATGGCACGTCCCGCGAGGGCATTGCCGGGAGTTTGGGGCCGCGCACCGAAAGGTGGCGCGAAGCGCCTGGCGGTCACGCTGCTCGCGCTTTTCGCCTTTGTGCTGCAGACCTTTGTCGTCCAGACCCATATCCATGGCAGCGCCAAGATCGGCGCCGCGCCGTTCGCCGAGCGGATTGCCGGACAGGGGCAGCAGCCGGACAAGTTCCCGCCCGCCGACGATCCCGCCAATTGCCAGATTTGCCAGGAACTGCTGCACGCCGGCTCTTTCGTCACGCCGACGGCAGCCGCCTTGCTGGTGTCGAGCGTCGTCACGGACATCGCCGTGGTCGTCGTCGAAATCGAAGCGATCACACAAACCTACGCGCACGGCTGGACCAGCCGCGGGCCACCCCTCGCCTAACTCCAAAGCAATGAAGAGCTGAATCCGATAAGCGGCGTGGAGAAATTCCACCCGCCGACCGATTCACACAGCACGCCGCCATTTGCCGGCCGCGTGCGTCATTCGAATTCTTGGAGTTACGCCATGAACAGATCCATTCTGCTTTCGACTGCGGCGATGGCCTTATGCCTCGCCTCGCCTGCCGCCGCCCAAGTTGCCGATGCCACGTCCGGCTCGGTCGAGACCGTCGTCGTCACGGCGCAAAAGCTTGCCGAGGCGCGCAACGGCATCCAGACGCAGGTCGGCGCTTCGACCTACACCATCACCGCCAAGGACATCGACAGCGAGCCCGGCGGCGAGAACACGCTGCTCAACCAGGTCGTGCTGCAGGCGCCGGGCGTGGCGCAGGATTCCTTCGGCCAGCTGCATGTGCGCGGCGAGCATAACGGCCTGCAGTATCGCTTGAACGGCATCATCATTCCGGAAGGGATTTCCGTCTTCGGACAAACGCTCGACCCGCGCCTGGTGGATTCGATGAAACTGATCACCGGCGCGCTCCCGGCGGAGTACGGCCTGCGCACCGCCGGCGTCATCGACGTGCAGACCAAGACCGGCCTGTTCGAACCCGGCGGTCAGATCGGCGTCTACGGCGGCAGTCACAACGAGGTCACGAGCAGCGCGGACTATGGCGGCTCGTCCGGCGGCTTCAACTATTTCGTTTCGGGCGACTACACGACCAATTCGCTCGGCATCGAATCGCCGGACGGCAGTTCCGATCCGCTGCACGACCGCACCAAGCAGTATCACGGCTTCGCGTTCCTGCAGGACATCCTGGACCAGAACAGCAGCATCACCGCCATCCTCGGCACCTCCAACGACATGTTCCAGATTCCGAACCAGCGCGGACTACAGCCGTCCGGCCTCGACGGCATCACCGGCCTTGGCCCGGTGGATCCCGGCAGCGGCAACAATCGGCTCCAGGTCAACGGACAGACGGCGTTCCTGAGCGACAATCTGAGCGAACTGCAGCGTGAGACCACGCATTATGGAATCGTCTCATACCTGCATGCGCAGGGCGCGTTCGATTTCCAGATCTCGGCCTTTGGACGCTATTCCAGCCTGTTCTTCACGCCCGATGCGATCGGCGATCTGCTTTACAACGGCATTTCGCAGACCGCCTACAAGCGCGACGAGGCCTATGGCGTGCAGGCGGAAGGCGCTTATCACCTCGGCGACAGTCATACGATCCGCTTCGGCGCGCTGTATCAGGCCGACGATCTTGCGAGCAACACGGTTTCTGCCGCCCTGCCGGTCGACGGTGCGGGAAACCAGACCAGCGACGTTCCGCTCGTCATTCCCGACGCTTCGACCAAGCATGCCTGGAGCTACAGCTTTTACGTCCAGGACGAATGGAAACCGTTCGACTCGCTGACGATCAATTACGGCCTGCGCTGGGATCAGTTCCAGGCCTTCGACGCGGAGAGCCAGCTCAGTCCGCGCCTCAACGCGGTCTGGACGCCGACCGCCACGACGACGATCCACGCCGGCTATTCGCGCTACTTCTCGCCGCCGCCGATCGAACTGATCGCCAGCAGTTCGATCGCGCCGCTCGCCGGCACGACGGCGGCGCCGCCCAACACCTTGAACGATACGCCGAAAGCCGAGCGCGCCGACTACTACGACATCGGCGTCAACCAGGTGCTCGGCGACAAATGGGCGATCGGGCTCGATGCCTTCGACAAGCAGTCGCGCAACATGATCGACGAAGGCCAGTTCGGCGCGCCGATCATTTTGACGCCGTTCAACTACCGCAGCGGACGGCAATATGGCGTCGAATTCACCGGCTCGTTCCGCGACGAGAATTTCGCGAGCTACGTCAACGCCGCCTACACGCGGGCGGCGGGGCGGGACATCGTGTCGAGCCAGTTCCAGTTCGATCCGGGCGATCTTGCCTATATCGCGAACCATTACATTCCGCTCGATCACCAGCAGATCGTGACGGTTTCGGCGGGTGCGTCCTACACCTGGCGGACATTCGTGTTCAGCGGCGACGTGCTCTACGGCTCGGGCCTGCGAAAAGACGGTGCAACACCGAACGGCGACCATGTTCCCGAATACACCCAGGTCAATCTGGGCGTGAGCCGGAGCTTCGACGTTCTGGGCGCGGGCGGCTTCACCGCCCGGTTCGACCTGATCAATGCGTTCGATGAGAAGTATGAAATCCGTGACGGTTCGGGCATCGGCGTCGGCGCGCCGCAGTTCGGACCGCGTCGCGGCTTGTTCTTTGGACTCTCAAAATCGTTGTGATGTAAGAGGGCGCGCCGGCGCCCAGGAGGTCGACATGAAACTTCGTTCACGTATCGCCTGGGCCGGTGCGTTCTCATTTTTGTTTGCTTCGCCGGCCTTGGCCGACGAAGCGTCCGACCTCGCCGCGATCAAGGCGCAGTTGGGCGCGTTGCAGCGCGAGTATGGCGGCAAGATCCGTTCGCTCGAAAGCCGCCTCGCCAAGGCCGAAGCCGACGCGCGCGCGGCGCGCGAGGCGGCGGCGGTCGCCGGCAAATCCGCCACGGCGGCGCAGGCGAGCGCGGCTGCGGCGACGGTGTCGGTCGATACCTCCACCGCGGCGCTGCAACAGGCGCTGGCCGATGCGCCGCCACCGGCGCCGGCGCCGCCGGCCTCGAACAATGCGTTCAATCCGGGCATCGCGGCGGTGCTGAACGGTTTCTATGTCGCCTCGTCGCGCGATCCCAAGACGTCGCACATCCGCGGTTTCGCCATGGGCGACGAGGCAGCGGGGCCGATGCGCGGCTTCTCGCTGGGCGAATCCGAAGTCTCGCTGGCGGCGAACATCGATCCCTCGCTGCAGGGCTTCCTGGATTTCTCGATGCAGGACGACAACAGCCTGTCGGTCGAGGAAGCCTATATCCAGACCAAGGACCTGCCCTACGGCTTGACGCTCAAGGCCGGCCGGTTCCTGTCAGGCATCGGCTATCTCAACGAGCGCCACTCGCACGATTGGGCGTTCTCGGACGCACCCCTGCCCTATCGCGCCTTCCTCAATTCGCAATATGGCGATGACGGACTTCAGGTGCGCTGGCTGGCGCCGACCGACCAGTTCCTGGAGTTCGGCGCGGAAGTCTTCCGTGGCGACGCCTATCCCGCCGCCGGCGCGCAGCATGGCGGGCAAGGCACCGTCACGGCCTTCGTCCACACCGGTGACGACATCAACGACAGCAGCTCGTATCTCGCGGCGCTCTCCTATCTGCACGCGCGCGCGGCCAATCGCGATACCGACGGACATCTGTTCACCGGCAATGACGATCTGGGCATCGCGAGTCTGGTCTACAAATGGGCGCCGGGCGGCAATCCGACGGTGAACAACCTGACCCTGTCGGGCGAAGTGTTCTACGGCCACGAGGGCGGAGTGTTCGACGCCGTGCCGTTCTCGCAGGACCGCTTCGGCTGGTACGCGCAGGGCGTCTACCAGTTCATGCCGCAGTGGAGCATCGGGCTGCGCTACGCCGATCTGGGCACTTCGAACCCGGGGCCGCTGCTGGCCGGCAGCCTGCTCGACGATCTGGGGCATGCGCCGCGCGCCGCGACGGCGCTGCTCGAATACGACACCAGCGAGTTCGGCCGCATCCGCGTGCAGTACACGCATGACGAAGCCGATCTCAAACCCGACGACACGATCCTGCTCCAGTACACCGTCATCTACGGGCCGCACGGCGCCCATCGCTATTGAGGAGAAAACACCATGCGTAAAATTCTGATCGGCGCGGCGCTTGCCGCACTTGCTTACACGACGCCGGCCTATGCGAACTTAAATGTCTTCGCCTGCGAGCCCGAATGGGGGGCGCTGTCGGCGGAGATCGGCGGCGACAAGGTCTCGGTCTACACCGCCACGACCGGGGCGCAGGATCCGCACCAGATCCAGGCGCGGCCGAGTTTGATCGCCAAGGCCCGCACGGCGGACCTCACGGTGTGCGACGGCGCGGAGCTGGAGATCGGCTGGCTGCCGATGATCCTGCAACAGTCGGGCAATGCGAAACTCGCGACCGGTCAGCCCGGCGCCTTCGACGCCACGACCTATGTGCATCTGCTCGAGCAGCCCAGCCGGCTCGACCGCGCCGAGGGCGACATCCATGCCGCCGGCAATCCGCATATCCAGACCGATCCGCGCATGATGCCGCCGATCGCCAAGGCGCTGGCAGCGCGCTTCGCACAGCTCGACGGCGCCAATGCGGCATACTATGCGGCGCGCGAAGCCGATTTCGAGAAGCGCTGGGCGGCGGCGCTGGCGAAGTGGACGGCGAAGGCCGCGCCGCTAAAGGGCGTCGCCATCGCGGTCCAGCATCACGCCTGGATCTACATGGAGAACTGGCTCGGCTTGCACGAAGTCGTGCCGCTGGAGCCCAAGCCCGGCGTGCCGCCGTCGAGCGGCTATCTGGCGGAGGTCTTGCAGAAGCTGCAGGCGACGCCGGCGAAGTTCACGATCCGCGCGGCCTATGAAGACGACCGCCCGTCGGCGTTCATCTCCGAGCACGCCGGCATCCCTGCCGTGGTGCTGCCCTTCACGGTCGGCGGCACGGACGGGGCGAAGGATCTGTTCAGCCTCTATGACGACACGATCAACCGCCTTCTCGCAGGATTGAAGAAATGAGCCTGGGCAATCTGGAATTCTCCATCCTGCTGCCGGCGTTCCTCGCCGGCCTGCTGGTGCTGGCAACGCATGTGCCGCTGGGCCAGCAGGTGCTCAATCGCGGCATCGTGTTCATCGATCTGGCGATCGCGCAAGTGGCGGGGCTTGGCGTGACGGCGGCGGACGCCTTCGGCTTCGAGCCCGAAGGCTGGCGCGTGCAGGTGGCGGCGGTGACGGCGGCGCTGGTCGGTGCCCTGGCGCTGACCTGGACCGAGAAAAAATGGCCCGAAGTGCAGGAAGCACTGATCGGCGTGCTGTTCGTGGTCGCGGCCTGCGTCGAGCTTCTGATCCTGGCCAACAATCCGCATGGCGGCGAGCATTTGAAGGATTTGCTGGTCGGGCAGATCCTGTGGGTGTCGACGGCGAGCCTGATACCGGTGGCGATCCTGTATGCGGTGGCGCTGGCGGTGTGGTTCGGCTTTCGCCGCCGCATCGGCCAGGCGGGGTTCTACATCCTGTTCGCGCTGGTGGTGACGCAGTCGGTGCAGCTGGTGGGAATCTATCTCGTCTTCGCCAGCCTGATCGTGCCGGCGCTGGCCGCGAAACGGTTCGCGGAACGCTATCGCCTGGCCATCGGCTATGGCGTCGGCCTGATCGGCTATGTCGCGGGCTTGGCGGCGTCGTCGATCTTCGACCTGCCGACGGGCGCGGTTATCGTCGTCAGCCTGCTGCTGACCTTCGTGGCGGCGGTTATCGTCTCGCTGGCGGTGCCGCAGACCTGGAGAGCCGCGATGGCGTGAAGTGGTTGCCAGAGCGGTCTCTTGCAATCCCCAATAACCGTCATCGCCCGCTTCATGCGGGCGACCCATTTTCTTGCCGGCCGATGAAAAATGGGTTGCCCGGACAAGCCGGGCAATGACGGTTGGGAAGAAAGTGTATCAATCCAATCTGGTCTACGGCTTCGGCACGACGCCGCCCGGCGTGAGGGCGTCGACGGCGTGGGGCATGACGGTGGCGAGTTTCTCGGCGAATTGCTGCGGCGTCATCCCGGCTTTCGCCGCCAGTTCGTTGATCGTCGCGTCGCCGAAAGCCTTGTGCATCTCGGCGGGCGAGGTCGGCGTGTTGGGGCCTTCGGCGATCCACGAGTTGACGGTGGGGCCAAGCCCATTGGTCCGCATCTGGTTGACGATGCCCTGGACGCCGCCATGTCTTTCGATCAGCCCGTTGACGACGGTCACCATTTCGGCGCCGACCATGCCGCCGATCAATCCATCCAACAGTCCCATGCGTCTCTCCGTCAGCCCGTGCCGCACCAGCGACATGCGCATCCGTGGCAGGAAAATCAATCCGGCAAGGGGAGACAGATAGTTCCCTCGGCAGCGAATTGGCACCAAAGCGCCGCTCAGCCCTGAGTTGAACGCGGCCAGCCATGACGTCGCGGCGGCTGCGTGATCGGCCGTTCATGGTTAAGTCTTGGTTTCCAATCGCGTTTTTGGCCGAGCGGCTAAGCGTTCATCAAGACATTTGGGCCATCTTGGCCCGATGTCGCAGAGATTGGCCGTCTTCTTCTTATGGTGCGTGCTCGGCGCGACGGGCGCCTGCGCGGCCGAGGCGGCGCGGCCGGCAAGCGACGGCCCAAGCTGGGACGGCCTGGACGCGCTCGTCGCCGACGCCAAGAAAACGATGATGGCCGACCCCAAGGCCGCGCTGCAGAAGGCGCAGCAAGCCGAAGGGATCGCCGAAAGGCTGGCGAAATCGCCGCGCCGGAACGAGGCCGTCGCCACCAGCCTGTGGCTTGAGGCCGAGGCGCTGACGCGCATCAACAAAATCACCGAAGCGCGCGTCGCGCTGGACACCGCCATCCGGATCGCCGGCAGCGACGGCAAGCTGACCAAGCTGGACGGCGATCTGGCGCTCTCCAATGCGCGCATCGCGGACAGCAATGGCGACGTGGCGCTAGCGCTGAAAAGCTACCAGAAGGCGCACGACATCTTCGCCAAGCTCGGCGAAGCCCGCAGCCAGTCGATGGCGCTGCAGGGGCTGGGAGGCATTTACGAGGAAGCGCACGATTTCAGTCATCAGATCCGCTACTATCGCGAGGCGGCGCGGATCTATTCCGAGGATCCCATCCTCGAACTTTCCGTCGCGAACAACATCGGCTTCGCGCAGATGCATCTGGGGCGCTACGACGACGCGATCAAAGGCTTTGAACGGGCG
This sequence comes from Rhizomicrobium sp., assembly GCA_036512455.1. Lineage (GTDB taxonomy): Bacteria > Pseudomonadota > Alphaproteobacteria > Micropepsales > Micropepsaceae > Rhizomicrobium. The sequence goes on along the minus strand of DATCAT010000013.1, from coordinate 32,454 downwards.
CTGGAGATCAGCAAGCCGCTCAAGAGTTCGTTCATCAAGGCCAACATCCTGTCCAACCTCGCCGCCGTCTACGCCAAGCAGCATCTCTTCGCCAAGGCCCGGAAGGCCGCGGACCAGGCGCTGGCGCTGCTGGGCAAAGACGATCCCAATGGCGGGGCGCCGTTCGTCTGGGGCGTCAAGGCCGAAATCGAATTCGAACGCGGCGCGTTCGCCGTCGCAGCGCGCGACCTGGACCGGGCCTTTCGCGGCGTCGACCTCAAGACCACCATCGCGCCGTTCCGCGACATGCACGAGATCGCCTATAAGGTGTATCGCGCCAACGGCAATTATCCGCTGGCGATGGCGCATCTGGAAGCCTTCAAGCGGCTGGACGACCAAGGCCGCTCGCTCGCGGCCAGCGCCAACCTGGCGCTGATCGGCGCGCAGTTCGATTTCACGACACAGCAATTGGAGATCGAGCACCTCGAATCCGATCAGCTCAAGCGCGACATCACCCTGCGCGAGTCGCGCGCCGCCACGCAGACGGTGATCTTCACCGCCCTGCTGCTGGCCGGGCTGGCGCTGATGCTGTGGATCGGCTGGCGGCATCTGCTGGTCCGCCGCCATCGCAATGCGATCACCAGGGCCAACATCGAATTGACCAAGACGCTGTCCGAGCGCGACGCCGAGATCGGCTTGCGCATCGAGACCGAAGCCAAGCTCCGTCTCGCCATGGAAGCGGCGGAACTGGCCAACAAGGCCAAGAGCCACTTCCTGGCGAATATGAGCCATGAATTGCGCACGCCGCTGAACGCGATCATCGGCTTCTCGGAACTGTTGGCGCTCGGCGCCGTCGCCGGTCCCCGGCTGAAGGAATACGCGGCGGATATTCACGCCAGCGGTCACAGTCTGCTCACCATCCTCAACGACATCCTCGACATGGCGCGGATCGACGCCGGAACGGTGACGCTGGCGGAAAGCGACGTGCTGCTCGGCGAAATCGTCGACGGCGCCGTGCGCGAGATCGGCGACGACAGCCGCGCCGCCGTCAGGACCATCGAGGTCGTCCGCGCCGACCACGACATTCGCGTGCGCGGCGACGACCGGCGGCTGCGCCAGGTGCTGGTCCACCTGCTGTCGAACGCCGTGAAGTTCACCGGCGAGAACGGCCGGATCGTCGTTCGAATCGAAACGGCCGAGGACGGCGTCGATATCGTCGTGGCCGACAACGGCACCGGCATTCCGACGGACAAGCTCGCCATGGTCATGGAGCCGTTCGGACAAGCGGAGAGCACCTATGCCCGCGCCCATGGCGGGGTGGGGCTCGGCCTGCCGATCGTGAAGTCCCTGGTCCAGCTGCATGGCGGCCGCTTCACGCTGGCGAGTGAAGAGGACAAGGGCACCACGGCGCGGGTTCACCTTCCCGCCGAGCGCGTCCTCGATGCGACGAGTGCGCAAAAGCGCGCGCTGGCTTCGTAAACGCCGTTAAGACGGCGTTCAACTTCGACGCAAGCCGTCAACACAAAATTAAGCGGACTTTTCAATCCCTTTCCGTGGAGCATTGAATTTACTCCTGCTTAAGGCGCCGCTGCCACATTCGACGCAAATAACAATTGTGGCGTCTGCGGGGTGGGTTATGGTTCGCAAGATATTGTTGGCTGGTGCAGCTGTCGGATGCCTGTTGGCGGGAAGCGGAGCGCGCGCCGATACGGACGCCAATAGTGGCGGGCAAGGCGCGGGAGCAAACCGGCCGATCACCCCGTTCTACGGCTCGATAAATCCGTTCTACGGTTCGATCAATCCGTTCTATGGATCCATCACTCCGTTCTATGGATCGATCAATCCGTTCTACGGCTCGATCACACCGTTCTACGGTTCGATCAATCCGTTCTACGGAAACATCAGCCCGTTCTGGGGCGATATCACGCCATTCTGGGGCAACATCACGCCCTTTTACGGTTCGATCACGCCGTTCTACGGCAACATCAATCCCTTCTGGGGCAACATCAATCCGTTCACCGGCTCCAATGGCGCCTTCTACGCGACGGTCCAGCCGTTCTGGCAGAACGCCGGCCCCCAGATGGGCGCCATCAACGCGTCATGGGACGCTTTGCAGGCCTCGGGCGCGACCGACTATTCCAGCGTGCAGTCGCAGCTCAATAGTTTCGTGAACAGCAGCGCCGCCTTCTGGGGCGCCAAAGTCCAGGCCGCAACGAACAAGAACTTCGCCGACGGCTTCGCCAACCCGATGTTCGCGAAATACGGCATCGATCCGACGAATCCGGCATCTTTGGGCAACATCGACCCGACCACGCGGTCGCTTTTCTTCCTGAATTGGTATGACGGCTTGATGAACTATGCCGGCACCGATCACGTCGATTGGTGGATGGGCGCGGTGCAATGGTCGCCGCAGCTGACGCAGATCCAGGGCCTGGGCACCAACTCCGTCATCGGCGTTCTGGATAACAACTTCAACAGCAACAACAGCGGCGTGCAAAATCTCCAGTTCGTGGGCGGTTATCAGACCTCCTCCAACGATCACGGCGCGGCCGTGGCCAGCCTGATCGCGGCCCAGCATGACGGCCAGGACATCATGGGCATCGCGCCCAATTCCAATGTCGACATCTACAACCCGTTCGACGCCACCGGCACGGCGAGCTGGTCCGACGTGACGCAAGGCATCTATACGCTTTATAAGAGGGGCGCTTATGTGGTGAACGCCTCGCTCGGCGTGCCGGGCGCGGTGCTGACCCCGGATTGGGCGAGCATCATGACGAGCTCGCAACTCAGCAGCCGCGGCCACGACCTCGTGCTGGTGAAAGCTGCGGGCAATGAGGGCGTGATGCAGACCGCGAATGTTCCGTGGATCGGCAACCAGGCGCCGAACAATCTGCTTCTCGTCGGCTCTGTTGGCCCCAGCGACAGTATCTCCTGGTTCTCCAACACGCCGGGCGAGTCTTGCATACTCGTCAATGGCGTCTGCAACGAGCAGAACAAGCTGAAATATCGCTATCTCGTCGCGCCGGGCGAACTCATCCTGGTGTCCGACAATCATGGCGGCGTGGTCCGCATGACCGGCACGTCGTTCGCCGCACCGCTGGTGACCGGCGCCGTCGCGCTGCTCCAGGACCGCTGGCCATGGCTGCAGCAGCATGCCGAGGAGACCGTGCAGATCATCCTGCAATCGGCCACCGATCTGGGTGCGCCCGGCGTCGATCCGGTCTATGGCTGGGGCGAGCTCAATGTGGAGGCGTCGCAGTCGCCGCTCAACTTCAACAATCTGGTGGTCTACCAGCCCTACACGTATAGCAGCTACAGATCGGTGACGACCGGGTTTGCGGGTTTTGCGCCCAACAGCGGCATCTTCGCCAACTGGTCACCGAGCTCGCTCAAATCGTCGGTGCTGGCGCCGGGCCAGCTGGCGCTGTGGCAGAACCAGGGCGCTTATGTCGTCGCGTTCGAGAATATCGGCTCGACCTATCGCGACTTCCAGATCCCGCTCAGTTCGCTGCTGGTCGGCAAGAGCCAGACCGTCAACGGCGCCAGCAATCCGTTCCAGTCCTATCTCTATCAGCGCATGATCGACTGGGCCCATGGCGTGAAGACGCTGGGCTTCGACTCGCGGTCGACGCAGCTGGGCGCCGGCGATTGGCAACTCGGCATGATGGCGACACAGTCGACGCCCGACGAGGCGCGCCGCGGCGACGGGCCGTTCCACGCCGAGTTCCTGGCGTCCAACCGCGATGCCGGCATCGAACTGCGTCTGGGCGAAGGCAGCGGCGCGCACGGCCTGATGGCGGACAGCGGCTTCGACCAGCGCGCCGATTTCGATCCGGCGACCGGCGGCGTCAATCCGGTGCTCGGCTTCGCCTCCGGCGGCGCTTATGCCAGCGGCGGCATCGCCGTGACGCGCGGCCTCAAGCTCAGCTTCGGCTTCAGCCAGAAGTCGGACGATCACACCTATATCGATCCGACCTTCGGGCCGCTGCAGGACGTTCCGCTGCCGACCAACCGGGCGTCGGCCTCCGTCGTCGGGATCAATTACGCGGTGGCCCAAGGCGTCAGCGTCAGCGCGTCCTATACGCAGCTGAACGAAGCGGACGGCCTGCTGGGCTCGCAAGGCAGCGGCGCGTTCGCCCTGAGCAACGGCGCGCGCACGCAAGGCACGACTTTGGGCATGACGGCCGCGCTCGCCAATGGCTGGCAGCTCTCGGGATCGGCGACGCTCGCCCGCACCACGGCGCCGCAAGCCGGGTCGACCGGCCTGTCGCTGGCGCAATCGGGGCTGGAGTCGACGGCCTATGAGTTCGTGGCGGCGAAATCCGGTCTGTTCTCCGACGCCGACCTGATGCGCATCTCGCTGACGCAGCCGCTGCATGTGGAGAGCGGCGCGCTGCGCTACACCGCGCTCGAGGTGATCGACCGCGACACCGGCGCATTCGGTCCGGTGACCCAGAGCTGGAACATCGCCGGCAAGCGCGAATACCGGATGGAGGCGCTGTACGGCCTGACGCTTCTGGAAGGCCGCGCCGAGATCGACGGCTTCGGCCTGGTGGACCTCAATCCGCCCAGCACGCCGCAGACGCCGGCGACCGTGACGGCCGGGGCGCAGTTCCGGTTTGACTTGTAAGTAGCAAACCTCCGACACTTGCCGCGCAGCGCCGGGACACCTTGTCCCGGTGCGGCTCTGCATTTGAGCCGTCGCAATCGGGGGATCGAATAGTGCACACCGTCTTCGCCGCCGGCGCCGGCTGATCGCATGCCGACGCCGAGCCCTGTGACACCGGCCCGCCCCGCGACGACAGCCGCGCGCGCGAAAAGTCCGTTCGATGGGCTCGGCATCGAGGAGGCGCTCAACTTCACGCCAAAGTACATCCTGGCGCAGGCCAAACAGGACCTCTTCGGCACCAAGGACGTTCAGGACGCGATCACCGCCAGCTATGTCTGGCTTGCCGATCAGGTCGGCCACATCACGCTGGGCCTGATACCCACAATGCTCCTGTGCTGGGCGCTCGACGGGGCATGGCGCTGTTGCCTTCTTAGGGTTTGCCAACTGGGCGGCGTGTGGCGACCGATCGGCATGGCCGTCATCGCGGCGGCCGTGTTCGCCTATTGGGTCAGCAAGGAGCGCACCGACTACAGCGACTGCTTTGCACGGCGCGGCAACCAATTCCCGTTCAACGCCGCCGACATCTGGTGGAACATCAAGTCGGCGCTGTTCTTCTTCGCCCTGGGCGGCATCTTCGCCCTCGCGGCCTTCAACGGCGTCTTGTGGCTGTTGGCATCGATCGCCCTGTTGCTCTGGCCGGCTCTGCGCATGATCTTCTGGTGGCTTCGCCGCAAAGTCGCCTTCCAGCAGGGCGCGGTTCCTTATCTTTTCCGGCTGGCGGATTTCAGGACCGCGCTCACAAAAGAAGCGATTGACGCTTGCGCCGGCATTGCCAATCTCAAGGATCGCGAAATCACCCTGTACGCGGCTTTGTTCGGGAGCGATCCGCTGACGCTGAACGCGCCTTCGCCCCGCCACATCCTGGTGACCGGTCCCCTGGGGGCGGGCAAGACGAGCCTGGCCGTGGGAATTGCGACAGAGTTCGCGTTCGGGCTTGGCATCGGACGCTATCTCACCGCCTCCAAGCTGGTGCAGTCGATCGCCGACACCAAGCATGTGCCCGAGCAAATGGAGAATGACGACGGCCGCTGGCTGTGGCCGCTGCGGCGATGCGATCTGCTGATCGTGGACGATCTCGACGCGGGCGTCAGCACCCCGGGGGGCGGCGCGATCCATTTCGTCCAGCCCGACGATTTCTGCCACGCGATGGGCACGGACGAAGCGCCTTTGGCCTGGCTCGGCGCGAAGCGCTCCGTCTGGGTGATCGGCGACAAGAGCCTGGCCGCGGCGTGGATCACGACCATCGCGCATGTGATGCATGTCGGCGTCGGGGACATCCTGCAGATCGATCTCAGTCCGAACCCGCAGCAGGCAGCCCCCGTCCAGGCATAAAAGCGGGCACCGGTTCGGGCACTTCACGGTTCGGACGACGGCCTTGATTGCAAGCGATCACCCTGGATGGCATGACTCGTTTCGGTTGAACCTGGGTAATCGCGATCATGGCCGCGCAGCGCGAATCGATCCCGGTTTTCGTGGCGTGGGCGATACATGCCCTGACGGCGAGCGGCGCGGTGCTGGCGTTCCTCGCCTTGCTGGCGGTCGAGCAGGAGCGCTGGCGGCTGGCGCTGCTGTGGCTGGGCGCCGCCCTGATCGTGGACGGCATCGACGGTCCGTTGGCGCGCTGGGCGGGTGTGGTGCGGCGGACACCCGGGATCGACGGCGCCACGCTGGATCTGGTGGTCGATTACCTGACCTATGTCTTTGTGCCGGCGATCCTGATCTATCGCGCCGGCCTGCTGCCGGAGCCGTATGCCCTGGCCGCCGTCGCCGCGATCCTGCTGTCGTCGCTCTATACCTTCGCGCGAACCGACATGAAGACCGCCGACAATTTCTTTCGGGGCTTCCCGGCCGTCTGGAACGTCGTCGCCTTCTATCTCTTCATGCTGCGGCCCGGACCGCTGGCCGGCGCGATCGTGGTCGGCGTGTTCGCCGGCCTGACCTTCGCGCCGATCCATTTCGTCCATCCGGTCCGCGTGCGCCGCTATCGGCCCTGGCTTCCCATCGCGACGGCGCTGTGGGGCATGGGCAGCCTCGCACTGCTGTCGCCGGACTGGAGCCCCTCATGGATGCGCGCCTGGCTGGTGCTTTCCCTGACCGGCGCCGGCGCGCTGTTCGCAATCGGGCTCTTGCGCACGCTCCGCGGGCCGGCGATGGATGCGGCGCCTATTTGAAGATCGCCTTGGGCAGCATCACATGGACGCCCTTGTTGCGGTCCACCACTTCGGTGAGGTCGGCGTCGCCCGCCACGCTGGTCAGCATATAGGCATCGTCGCGGCTGAGATGCTTGACCGAGACCAGGAAGTCGACCATCTCGCGCACCGCCTTGTGGGCGGCGATGGAAAGATCGTCGTCGAAGCCCATGGCGATGTAATGCGTCGGCGTCTCGGCGCGCGGATAGGCGATCTTCAGATCCTTGCGCACCACGAATTCCAGCGTGCCGATCAGCGATGTCTCCATCGCCGTCACGTCGACCTCGCCATTGCCCTGGCCGGCATGGCCGTCGCCGATCTCGAACAGCGCACCCTTGTTAAAGACCGGCAGATATAATGTCGTGCCCGCGACCAGTTCCTTGTTGTCCATGTTGCCGCCGCTGATCGTCGGCGGCGTCGAGTCGTAGCGCCCGAAATCGGCCGGCGGCGCCACGCCCATGCTGCCGAAGAAAGGATGCAGCGGGATTTCGACGCCCGGCGCGAAATCGGCGACCATGCGCTTTTTGTCGAGCGGGATGATCTTGATGCGCGAATAGGGAAAATCGTCGGTCAGGATGCCGGCGCCATAGCGAAAGCCGTTATAGGCGTAGGGGATCGCGAGTTCGATCTTCCTGATGTGGATTTCCAGCGTATCGCCGGGCTCGGCGCCCTCGATGAAGACGGGGCCGTTCAGAATGTGCCCGCCCGGACCCTTGTCGGTGACTTGCGCGAAGACGTCGCGCAAGGCCTGTTCGACGTCGGCTGGCTTGACGCCGGCCTTTTCCAGACCCGCCGGACTATTGGTCAGCAGGGTGCGGAAGACGACGGTGTCGCCCGAGCGGATGCGCAGAACCGGCGCGCGGGCGGCATCGTAATTGCCCCAGGCGACCGTCGCCGGCGACGCGTTCAGCGTGAAAGTCTCCGCCCGTGCCGCGAGCGGGACGAGGACAAGAGCCAGGCAGAGCCAGCGAAGCATCGCGATACCGGGAAAAAAGGAGTTTGGCCGACGTGGAGCGTTTGTAGCGCGAAAAACGCAAGCTCGAAAGACGGCTTGGCGGCATTGCGTAGCGGATTTGGCGTGCGCTCAACCCTGCGCGATCCGTTCGGTCAACGGAGCGGCCGCCGCGTTCCTTGCGTCGAAACGCAACGTCCGCGACGTCGGAAATGCGATCGTGCAGGTTGTCCCCCGATCGCAGCGGCTGTCTATGGAAAGCGTGGCGCCGTGCAGTTCCGCCAGCCGCTGGCAAATGGGCAATCCCAGGCCCGTTCCCTCCGCCTGGTGATTCAAAGGGTTCGCAAGCCTGCCAAAGGGCTGCAGTGCGAGCGGGATATCCTCGGACTTCATGCCGATGCCGGTATCGCGCACCACCAGGTCGATCCCGCCACCTGCCGACCGCCCGGTCTCAATCGAGACTCGTCCGCCAGGTCGCGTGAACTTGATCGCGTTGCCCACAAGGTTGAAGATCATCTGCCTCACCTTGGTCTCGTCGGCCCGCAGCCACGATGATCCGGACGCCGCGACTATTTTCAACGTAAGGCCGGCCTTTTCGGCGGCGGGCCCCAAGATGCCCAGACAACTGCCCGCCACCGCGGCGAGATCGACATCGTCTTCGTCCAGCTTGAGCTTGCCCGCTTCTCCCTGAGACAAAAGGAGGAGTTCCTCGGTGAGCGTGAGCAGATGGCGGCCGCTGCTATGCACGTGAGCGGCATATTCCTTGTAGCGGTCATTGCCCAGAGCGCCGAACAATTCGTCCCGTATCACTTCGGAGAAACCCAGGATCGCGTTCAGGGGCGTACGCAGTTCATGGCTCAATTGCGAGAGCGTGGACCATTTCTCCCTTCGCGCCGCGTCCCGCTCGACGCGGGTCTGCTTGAGCGAGCCTTCGAGGATCTCATTGTCGACCAGAAGCTCGATCGAGCGGCCGACGGAGCGAGACAAGTTCTTCGCCGCGAAGCCGATGAGCGCCATGTACAGGACCATCAACGCCCCGTTGACCGCGATGCTGCTGTCATGGTTGAGCAACGAGACGCTCGCGAGCGGCACGATGAATGCGCCGGCGTAGGAAAGGAACGCGGGAAGATAAGCGACGATCGTGGTCAACGCGCCGGCGGTCATTCCGGCGGCCACGAGCGTCAGCAGGACGAATTGGTTCGGACCGCCCCAAAGGGGCAAGCCCAAGCAGAGGCCGCCCCAAAGCAGGCCGGACGCCAGGGAGCCGATGCAAAAGAGCGGCGCCCAGCGGGTGGCGACTTCGCTGTTCGGCGCGCGCCGCAGATAGCGTTTGTGAAGCAGCAGCCGCGCGCCGGCGACCAACGCCGTCGCCGCGAGCCAGACCTCAAGCAGGGGAAGCGGAAAGGCGTCGCGCAGGAGATAGGCGATGACGCACGCGATCAGCAGATTGGCGGGAACCGCGAATATCCCCTGATAGAGAATGCGCAATTTCTCAGCCAAAATCCGGCTCGAACGTTCGTTCGCGCTCGTGGACAACCAGGCACCTTGGATTTCATCGCGAACGCGGTCACTCAGGTCCGAGGGCGCTCATCCGCGAACTTCCAGACCAGCTAGGGCCCGATCGATTAATTCGCAATGAAGGAGCGGTCGAACGCCGCGGAAGTTCCCGATTCCACACGTCTTATCTGGCTTTGCCGGCGACAATGCGGGCGCGCAATGCCACCGCGCAGCGGCGACCACATCTCGCGTCTTGACCGCCATGTCTGTTGTCTTGGATCGTCGTGAATCGGTGGTTTTGCGCGCAAACAGAATATAGATTTCGCAGTCAATATCCTGTGGATAGTCGGCAATTGAAACGGCAAATGACGATCTAAACGATGCGGCAATCATTAAGATAAGGTCAGATTCGAGTTCCTGGCTCGGAGGGAACGAATTTGGCCAATAGTGCGCTTATTCTGATTCTATTGCTTTTGATGTTTGTAATTGTACTGCTGTTATTGCGCAGGCGCCGCGCCGCGCCCTCCGCGACAACCGACGATTCCACGCGGCCCCCTAAGGTGCCGGACCAAATCCCGGGCTCCGGTCTCGCGGGCTTCCTCAAAGCGCGTCTGGCCGGAACACCGGCGGACGGTTCGGCCTTCACAGGCAGCGCGCCCACGAGCGTGGTCTGGGTGGATGCCGGTGATGAAGTGCTGGTCCATCTCGACAGCGTCCAGACCCAGATCGCGGGCCAAAGCGTCATCGTCTCGATCGATCTCGAAACCGAAGAGACCGGCCGTTCGCCTATCCTTGTCGTCTTCGCGCTTGGGACGGACGACGCGGGAGGCCTGATCGCCGCCACCGACGAATATCCCCGTGGCGACGGCGCGCTGGTCGCGCGCTGGGGCGCGGCGGTGCAGGCGGCGGCCTGGAGCGCAATGCTGTCACTGGCCGGCACGCATGCCACCGAGCGCGGGCTTTCGCCGCGCGGGCTCGCCGTGGTCGGCGGCCAACTCAGCCTGATCGCCGGCCATGCGTTCAAGGTCGCATAGCGGTGGGAATTGAGATCACGCTGCCGCCCGAACTGGAAACCGTCGGCCAGGCGATCGGGATTTTCGACGGCAACGGCGATCTCAACGGAACCTGGTCCAGCAATCCGATCGGCAAGCTCGAAGACCTCCTGAGCGCCAAGGTGCAGCGCGATGCGCTGATCGCTCTGCTCGACCTGGTCCTGCCGTCCGAACCGATCGACGATTCGTCCCTGCTGGGCATCGGAGCCGGCGAGAAGTGGCATCCGCTGCTGCAGACTCAGCCAAACGGCAATTTCTATCTGACCGTCGACGACGATCCGTCCGCGCATACCGTTACGCTCGGGATCGGCGCGCGCTACGCGACCACCGGGACAGCGCCCGCCGCGTCCGTGTCGGTGCGGCTGCCGCTCATACGGATCGACAACACCGACCAGCCGACCTCGACCGTGTCCTTCATCGCCGGAGACGCCGACGGCCCGCTCAGCCTGACGCTCGCCGTCGCGCTCGGCTGGCAGATGCCGGCGACCGCCGTCACGCTTGGCGGAATATCCCTGACGCTGCGCCTGGCGCCGTTTCCGTCCAACGCGGCGACGGCGGACATCGCCGTCACGCTTCAAGGCCTCGACATCGACGGCAGCGGCGCGCAAGACGTCACGCTTAATCCCGACAATCTCGGTCCCGAGGCGATGCACATCGTTGTCGGCCTGGTCTGCCAGCAACTCAGGCAGTCCGCTCCGGCGGGAAGCGTCGCGGCGCATCTCCTGGCGGTGCTGGGATTGGACGGGACGTCGCCCGCATTTCCATTCACCACGATCGCGAGCGATCCCCACGCGTTGACGTCTTGGGTGCGGGCGCTCGTTACGCCGGCCGGATCCTCGCCGGCGCCGATGCAAACCTGGCTCGGCGATCTGGCGTCCCTGTTCGGCGTTACCGCGACCGTCACCGCGACGCCCTTGACCGGCGGCATGGAATGGTCACTGCCGTTCTTCACCCTGAGTACGACGTCGGTGGTGACGCTGAGCGTTGCGCAATCGACGGCGGCGGACGGGGTCACGCCCCAGTTGACGATCGGGATCGGTTTTGCCCTCGTCCCGAGCGGTACCGCCGCTTTGCGCTTCGACACATCGGTCGCGCTGATCAGGGTGTCCCTGGCCGGCCAAGCGGCACCGACGGCGTTCCCCACCGCGTCGCTGATCGTGACCGCGCCGGGCGATCCGTTGCAGCAGCCCTGGTTGACGAGCGCGAATATTTCGGTGGACTCCATGCGCGCCGGCGTGCTGTGGAACGGCAGCGCGCTCATGCCTGTCCTCGAGATCGACAATGTCGCGTTCCAGGGCCAGACCTACCCCGTCGTCAATCTGACGAACGCAAATAGCGTCGTCGCCGCCGCGGGCAGCCAGCTTGTCGGCAACATCGTCGCGGCGCTCGGCAGCTCGCCGATTGGATTGAATCTGGCCCTGCTCGCCGGTCTCGTCAGGCCGACATCCGCTCCGACCGCGCCGCTGGTCGACTTCGCCCAACTCGCGGCGCATCCCTTGTCCGCAATTGCGACGCTGCACCGCAATGCCCTGCTGAGCACGGCCTATCCCTGGTCGAACCATTTTGGCGAGCTCGCGGCGCTGCTCTCGATTTCCGGTGCCGTCGGCGGCAGCGGAACCTTTGCCGATCCATGGGTCGCCGCCATCGCCTCCTACGGTCCGCTGACGCTGCAACTCGCCGCCTGGAACGCCCAAACCTCCGGCAACGCCGCCGACCCGCAACTTCTGCGCATCGGCGTTCGGGCGTTGGCCTCCGATCCGTCGACTTCGGCATGGTGGACGACCGAATTGCTCGCGGTGGACATGCCGGCGTCCGGCGCCAACACGATTGCCCTGCTGGGAGCACATCATGCCGCGCTCACCTTCGTTCCGGGCGGCGTAGAGGAAATCAGCGGCGTCTCGCTGACGGCCGATTCCGTTTCCGCGACACTCGATATCGTCGCCGGGTCGCCGCGGGTCACGGCAACCGTCGTCAATCTGGTGTTCGCGTCCGACGGCGGAACGCTGACGCTGCCGAGACTTGCCTTCCCCTTCCCAGGCAATTTCGACCTTCAGAACCCATTTGCGAGCCTGGGCATAGCGGTCGGCGATCTCGAAACTCTGGTGCGCGGATTGCTGACGCGCGCGTTGTGCGATGCGTTCGGAAGTGAAGGTCTGGCGGTCGCGGCCCTGTTGGGCGCCGCGCCGGGCGCGCCGGGCCTGCAGAGCGATTTTCCCCTGCTCGGTGATCCCGGCGCAGCCGGTTCGCTGTTTTCCGATCCTGTGGCGGCGCTGCAGGCCTGGATCTCGACCCTCGCCATTGGATTGTCCGCCGACGGAACGGATTTCGCGTCTTCCCTGGCGGCTTGGCTTTGCGGATTTTTGGCGAAGTCGCTGCCCGACGATTTGTTCTCGGGACCGGATCGGTCCGCGCTGGACGGCTCGGGCACCTATGACGACCCCTGGCGGCTTCCACTGGGCGATGCAGATTCGCAGGCGTCGGGATTGCTCTGGCTCGAGCCGAACGGGCCGCCGAGCAGCGCAGCCGTCGGCGCCGCGCTTATCGATGCCACGGACGATCTGCCGACGCTTGCCGGCGCCATCGCCTCCGTTCGCCGTTATTTTCCCGCGCCGCAGGCTGGGCTGTCCGCCGATACGCTGGCCGAAGGCCTGCAAGCGCTTTCCGATCATCTGGCCGCGACGGACGGCGTGGTGCCGCTCGCCTCGCAGATTCCCGCCACGGCCAACTGGTCGAGCGGCACGGCGATAACCGCGCCGCATCATCTCCAGCCCGGCGATCCTTCCGCCTGCACGCAGATACTCGCACAGATCGATGCCTGGACAGGGCAAGGCGGCCAGCGCGCCGTTCTGCTGCTCGGTCCGGCCTTCTCGGATCACACCGCCTGGGCGGCGCTTCTGGCGCAAGCCGAAACGGCCCATCCCGGCACGACCAGCGCCTCGGCGAATTTCGACCTGCGTCTTTCGAACGTCGATCCGGTGTCGATCGATCTGCGCGGCGTCACCGCGGTCGCGGACTACTACACGGCCGACCTGCAGAGCGACGGCACCGGCAACACCGTGTCGCTCGTGGCGCAAATTGGATTGATCGTCGCGCAAATAACGATCCTGCGCCCCGGCGTGAAGCTGACGATCGTCGCCCATTCCACCGCGGGCATCGCCGCCCGTCTGTATGCCGCGGCGAATGCGACCGCGATCCAGGGACTGATCACGCTCGGCACGCCGCACACCGGCGCGCCGTTGACGCCGCTGACCGATCCGACGACCGCGGAGGCCCTGCGCTGGATCCGGCACATGTTCCCGGGCACGTTCGCCGCCGGACCGGCGCAAAGCGCCGTCCAGCATCTGCTGTCCGCGCTCGACGGCTATCTGCCGGCCGCGCCCAACGCTTTGCCCCAGCCCTGGCCCTACCCGTTCGGGGATTTCACGGGCAGCGCGAGCGCCGACACCGGCGGCGTGCCGGCGCTTGCGCTCGGCGGATTGCTCGGCGGCGGGGTCGATCTGCTGCAGGAGTTGAAGGCGGCCGCGGTCGCCGCGATCAACGGCTTCACGGCGCTGGCACCAACGCATCTCGCCTGGGGCGTGCGCAGCGAAGTGATGCTCGGCACCGATGCCGGCGTGGCGGTCGATGCGGCGATCCGGCTCGACGCCGGGCGCCTCGCCCTGCGGACCGCTGCGCCGGAACCGGACCACGCCGCCCAGGCCCTGCACATCGATGCCGCGCTCTGGCGTCCCGGCGGGTGGCTGGTCGGCGGCGCGCTGGGTTTTGCCGGTTTGAACCTGCCCGCGATCGACGTGCGCGTCCGCTCCGCCGATCTTGGTCTCACCGTGACGCTGGTGAACGGGGTGCTGACGGCGACGCCGCGCGCGGATTTGCACGAAGCCTCGTTTCACGACGTCACAAGCGATCTGGTGGGATGGGGAGACGCGCAGCTCGAGGCGCTGCTCGGCAGCGTGTTCCAGACGATCACCACGACGGCTCCGGCCGCGAACACGTCGCTGGGCGGATTGCTCTGGGCGCTTGCGGCGTTCGGCATCGCGGCTCCCGATCCGCATGGCGGAATCGGCATCGCCACCGGCGCTTTGAGCGCGCTTGCCGCCGATCCTCTGGGATATCTGGCGCCGAAAGTCGTGGCCGTTCTCAGCGATCCGGGCAGCACGCTCGGCTTCACGAATCCGGCGCCGAACCAATATGTCCGCGCGATCGCCAATCTGCCGATCGAGGCGTTCGTGCAGACGTCGCCGCCGGCCATCGGGCTGCGCACGATCCCCACCAGCGCCGGCGTGGCGCTGGCGGACGACATCGATCTTACCTTCTCGCTGTCGCTGGCGCTGGCCACGCTGGCGCCGGACATCTCGGCCTCGCTCGCGGTCGGCCCGGCGACGCTGGACTACGCGAACGCGACGCTCACTCTGGCCCTGCTGCCCGTAATATCGTCGCTGCAGATCTACCCGGCGACGACAGCCGCCGCGGCGTCATTCGCAAACGCCGTCGAGGCCCTCATCGTCTCGAGCGCCGTTTCGGCGCTGGCCGATTCCGTGCTGGACCAGGGCTACAAATCGTTCGGCCTCTACACATTCTTCAACGATCCCGGCGCCTGGCTGGTGCGCAGCGACTCGCTCGGCAACGGCACGGTGCTCGATCCGGCGAAGATCAATGCCCTGTTGCAGATCATCGGCCAGGCGATCGGCACGCCGGCCGGCCAAGGCCTGACATTCCCCGGCGGCGTGACACTCGCCGCCAGCGGCCAGAGCCCGACGACCCTCTTGCTTTCCACCGCGCCGAATTCTCCGATCGGGCCGTTGAGTTTCTCGCTCGGCGTGATCATCGACGCGACGCGCCATCTGACACCGGATGCGACGATCACGCTCCAGGCGGCTCTGCCGGGCGGTTCCTGGCAGAGCGTCGCGATCACGCTCGGCGTGGACCCATCGGGAATTTCGCTCGTCGTGACGCCCGGCGTTGGGCAGCCCATTCAGCTGCTGCCGACGTTCGGCGGAGCGGCGGCACTCATGGGCACGGCGACGATGCTACTGCCCGCCGTGCTCGACGAACTGGCCGCCGCGGTGACGCCGAGTTCGGGGCCGCAGCCGCCGCTGCTGGCGGTCGCGCTCGCCGTCGCCACCGCGCTCAAGATTTACGACCCGCAGAATAAATTCGACCAGCACGACAGCGCCTTTGCCTGGCTCCTCGCGGGCGACTGGTCGCTGGCCGATGTCCCGGGATTGGTCACAGGCGTCGCGGGCCTGTTCAACGGGGCTCCGGCGCCGCTGCAATGGCCGAGTTGGGTCAGCGTGCAGGCAGGCACCACGCCCGACACCCTGACCTGGACCTTCCCGCTGGCCAATACGGTCTCGGGCCAGGTGGTCCTGACGGCCGGCTTCGACAGCAACAACGCCGACGCGCCCATCGTCAAGCTGGAAGCGACGAATATCCAGATTTCCGGCGCGCCGTTCGCCGCCTCGATCACCTGCGGCTACGAGACCGCGCTGCAACTGGATGTCACGGTCGACATCAAACTCGACAGTCTCGGGCTGACGGTCGTTCCGCAATTCGTGTTCGGTTTGAATGCCGGGCAGACGACGCTGACCTTTTTCCCCTTCGGCGCGGGCAGCGGCGCGATTCTCGCCATTCAGATATTGCCCACGCTGCAGGCGTCGCCGGCGCTGACGGGCGCCGCAGCGACGGCCGCCGTCGAGGAGCTCCTCAAGACCTGGGGCATTCCGCTCGTCGCGGACGTTCTCATCGGCGCGACGCAAGCGAAGTGGGGCGCCCTGCTTTGGCCGGGCGGACCGTCGATCGGACAGGTGCTTGGGGCCGCCGGCATCGTCACCACCGGCAACACGCTCAATACGACGCTCCTGACAGCGCCGTTCTCGACGACGGTCGTCAATGTCCTGTCGGGGCTGCTCCAGGCAGTCGCCTCCACCGCCATCATCCATCTGACCGACGATCTTCAACTCGGCCTGGTCAGCGAGGGCGGCAAGCTCGGTGTGCGCCTGCTCGGCAGCTTCGCGCTGTCGCGCGGTTCCGCGCCGCAGATTTCCCTGCTTTTCGGCAAACCGGCGAGCTGGCTGGGCGCGGATGCCGGCGTGACACTGTTCCTGTTTTCGGGGCCGCCGTTCCAGTTCAAGCCGGAACTGAACGTGCGCGGATTGGGGCTTGGCGTGGCCGGCGACGGCGACACGCCGCTGGTGAAGGACGCGAAATTCCGCGTCGGCGCGATCGAGGGATATATCGCCTTCGATGTCGATTTCCTGAATCCCGGCGGCGATCTGAATTTCGGCGGCGGCCTCGAAATCGATCAGCTCGGTCTGCCCTTCGGTCAGCTCCAAGGGGCCAATTCCAGCAATCCGGTCGCCTCCAGCCTGCTGGGCTCCGATGCGGGCTCGGGCAACGGCGACGCCCAGGCCGTGAACCCCGGCGTGGATGTGAGCGCCTATTATCTCGACGGCTCGTTCACACTGGTGTTCGGCGGCACCGACCAGCCCATCGTCATTCCCGTGCACCGCAATCTCGGCCCCGTCTATATCGACCAGATCGACGTCGCGCTCGACAAATCCCATTCCGTCTGGGCCGTGGTCGTCGGCATCGACGGCAGCGTGAAGCTCAGCAGCCTGGCGATCGGGATCGACGAACTCGCCGTCAGCATTCCGCTCGATTCCATCATGACGCCGTCCGGCTGGTCGCTCGATCTTCAAGGACTCGCGGTCGGGTTCACATCCGGTCCCGTCGAGATCGCGGGCGGACTGCGCAAGATCCAGCGCGCCACCATCGAATATGACGGCATGCTGTCCGTCACCGCCGCCGACATCGGCCTGACGGTCGTCGGCGCCTATTCGCGGCCGACGGACGCCGACGGCGCCTATACATCCCTGTTCGTGTTCGGCGCGGTCGCCATTCCGCTGGGCGGCCCTCCCTTCATGTTCATCACCGGGCTGGGCGCCGGCGGCGGCTACAATCGTGAACTCATCGCGCCCACCGACATGAACGATATCGGTTCCTTCATCCTCGTCAGCGCCATCGACGACGGCAGCCTCGCCAACGATCCCATGGGCGCACTGATGCAGGTGAGCACGTCGTTCCCGGCGCGCCGCGGCGCCTTCTGGCTGGCCGCGGGCGTGCGCTTCACCACTTTCGAACTCGTGAACAGCACGGTGGTGGTGACCGTCGCGCTCGACAGGGGGTTCGAGATCGACGTGCTCGGCATCAGCCGCATGGCGCTGCCGACCGAGGACACCGCGCTGGTCAGCGTCGAGCTGGCGCTCAAGGCCCGCTACAATTCCGAGGAAAACCTCCTCTCCGTCCAGGCGCAGCTCACCGACAATTCCTATCTGTTCGACCGGCACTGCCAGTTGACCGGCGGCTTCGCTTTTTTCATGTGGTTCTCGCAGGGCCAGTTCGTGCTGACGCTCGGCGGCTACAATCCGTCGTTCAGCAAGCCGTCGCAGTTTCCCGACGTGCCCCGCCTCGGCTTCAACTGGAGCCCGAACGGCAACGTCGTCATCAAGGGCGGCAGCTATTTCGCGCTGACCAATTCCTGCGTGATGGCCGGCGGTTCGCTGAGCGTCACGGCAAGCTTCGGGCCGGTCAGCGCGTGGTTCAACGCCTATGTCGATTTCCTGATCGCCTGGGATCCCTTCGCCTACAGCTTCGATGTCGGCATCGAGATCGGGGCCCGGTTCCAGATCAAGATCTGCCTCTTCCGTCATTGCGTGACGATTGGAAAATCGGTCTCCATCGGAGCGTCGCTGGCCATTTCCGGACCGCCGTTCCACGGCACCGCCACCATCGACCTCGAAGTCGCGACAATCACCGTGACGTTCGGCGACACCTCCACGACGCCCGTCTACATCACCGATTGGAACGTCTTCACGCAAAAATACCTGAGCGTCGGAACAACCGGCAACGCGGTTGTTTCCCTCCAGTTCAAATCGGGCCTGCTGCCGCCCGATCCGCCGGGCGCGCAGCTTCAGCCGGGCAGCGCCGCCGGACCTTTGAAGGTCGGCACGGAATTCTCCTTCACCACGACGACACGCATGCCGGCGTCGACGACGACGGACTTCGTCAATTCCGGCCAGGCGAATTCCGTGGCCAACGTCAATGCGCTCGACATCGCGCCGATGGACAAGACGAATGTGGGCAGCACCCACACGCTGCAGCTCGACAGGTTCGTCAACGGCGCCTGGGTTGCCGCGTCCGTTTCGACAGACAGGTTCACGATCACGCCGAAGACGGGATTTTTCCCCGAAGCGATGTGGCATTGGGCGGATCCCCATCACCTCCCCGCCGCGGCGCGCACGATCACGGCCGTCGCCGGTTTCGACGTCGACGCGCACGCCATCCTCGTCAATCCCAGCGCAGTGATCCCGATCTCGACGCTGGTGAACGATTTGGCGGCCTTCGCGCTCGCGCTGCCCTTCGGCGCGATGGCGCAGACCGTGCCGATCTATCAGAGCGCCGGGGCATGGGCGGATACGGTGGCGGACCTCGGCATCACCGCGAGCTCCGCGGCGGTGCTCGCGGCAAGCGTCAGCGTGCTGTCGGGAGACGACAGCGTTTTCGCGCGCAATCGGCAGAACTTCGGCTTGCCGGCGCAGGGCCTTGCACCGCTGGCGGCCGCGGCGCTGGCAGGGCGGCGTTCCGCGCCGCCGCTGCTGACGCCGCTCACAACCGGGTTGACGATGAAGCCCGTGGGGCTGGCGCCGCCCCGGCTCGCCCAGCCGGTCGCAATCGTGAACGCCGTCCTGCTCGACCAGCCCCGGCTGCGGGCCGTGACGCAAACGGTCGCTCAGGTCGTAGCCGACGCGCCCGCCGCCGCGCGCACCTCGGTGAGGAACACCGCGGCGCGCGCGGGCGTCCTTAGGATGCGCCCGCCGGTTCCGGCCGACATCGTGGGCGCGCTGCTCATCAAGGTGCCCGCCGCCAATGCGCCGCGGCCGACGAAGGCGACGCTTAGCGCGCGCGCCTTGCGCAATGCCGATTTCGGCGCGTCGATCGGCGTGGCGCATGTGCAGGCTTTCGCGAAAGCGGCCAGCGATTTGACGGCGGACGGCGTCGTTCTCGGCGCCGGTGCGGCCCATATCTGGGACATACCCGGCGACGGTGGTCTCTTCACGATCGCGGGCAGCGCCGCGGTGCGCATGCTGTGCACCGATCGCGCGGGCGCCATGCTTCGAGATATTGAATTCATCGCGGCCGGCAGTTCCGTCCAGTCCTTGCCGCCGGGTACGGCCCTTGTCGCGATCGAGTGCCTGGGCGCGTTCGCCGCCGGAACATCAAGTCTCACGGCCGCGCCTGGCGCCGTGACGACCGCCCACGCGCCAGCCGGCAAGGCGCCCGCGGTGGGCTGGCAGAATGCGAGCATGCTGGTGCAGATCGGGCCGGCACGCTTCGCCGGGCGCGGCGCGACGCTGAGGCTGGCGCGGCGCACAGCTGCACGGCGCCGCAGCCAGGCCGCGAGCTACGGCATGGTGCGCGCCGCCGACGCGCTGCGCGGCCAGATCGCGGTGGAGACATGCCTGCCGGCATCCGTCGACGTCGTGATCGTGATGCTGGACGGCTTGGATTCGACCGCGTCGCAGCAGGGCGATCTCGCCCTAGCGGTTCAGGGCGCGACGCTGACCGGCTCGCCGCAACGCGTCCTGCGCGGCAACCGCCGCTGTCTTTGCTACGACGTGATCGCGCGGGATGCCAAGGCCGCGTCGTTCACCGTATCGGCGGCAAACTCTTCGGCCTGGTCCGTCTGCGGCGTCGTCGGCGTCAGGGGAACTGCGCTCGAATGGGCGGTGAGCCTGCGGTCCGGATCGCTCGATGGACTGATACCGGACGGCGCCATCGCGCCGGGCGGATCGCTCACCGTCAGATACAATAGCGGAGCCACGCAGCCATGACCGCCGCGCCACAGCCCGGGCAGATGATTCTTTTCGATTGCGTCGAACCGCCTCTCGAGGACGGCTCCTATCGTCTGACGGTCGAGACGGACGTCGCGGACGAGGCGGTCGCCGCGCCGTTCTCGCAACAGAATTTCTTCGACGTCGTGGGACCGCGCTTTTCGATCCCACCGGCCATGATTGCCGGCGTGGTCCCGCCGAACAACAGCCACGGCAATTTCCAGGACGATTTTCCGCAGATCGTGCTTTCCCGTCGCGCGCTGCCCTGGGAACGCGAACTCGATCCGCAGCATCTGATAGCGGCGCCCAAAGTGGCGGCCGGCGATCCGCCGCCGCTGCAGGGCACGGTGCCCTGGGTGGCGCTGCTCGTCTTCGAGGAAGGCGAGTACACCTTGCTGCGCAACATTCCCCTGCAGCAGGCCGTGCCGGCGGATGTCTTCCAGCGTCTGGGCAGCCCGGCGAACATCACTTGCGATGCGGTGGAGGCCGACGCCGATCTCATACAGGCCATTCTGCCCTCGCTTGAGGAAGTGCAGTTGCTCGCGCATGTGCGCCTGGTCAACGTCAACGACCGTGAACTCAATACGTCGGGCGGCGACGGCTATTATTCCGTCGTCGTGGCGAACCGTCTGCCCAGCCCCAATGCGCAGTGCCGCGCCATCCTGGTTTCGCTCGAAGAACGTTCCGACCTTGTCATGGCCGACCCGCCGCCGACGGCGCCCGAGACTCACACCGGCTACCCGCCGGTCGGCGTGGTATTCGAGCAATCGCAGGCGCTGCTCGCGGCCGGCGTTGCGCAGGACGCAGCCCTTCCCTTCGTCGGCGCGCGGTTCGACCCAGGCAGTGCCGGCGCGGTCTCGCCCGGACAGACCGCCAGCGCCGAGACCGGAACGCCGCTTCTCGACGACGCGGGAACGGCGCCGCCATACACCACGACCATTCACCTGACGGACGCGCCCAGCCATGTCTTCAGCGAAGGCGATCTGCGCTTTCACGGCTATGCCGAACCCTTGAAAGTGCGGCTCGTGGCCCTGACGAGTTGGAAGTTCACGTGCGAAGGGCGCGGCACGTTTCGCGAGCTGATGCAGAATCTCGACGACGCGATGTTCGGAACCGTGGCCGACCCGGGTCATCCCCCGCTCGCCGACACCGGCCACCTCAAGCTCGCATTGCAGGATCGCGTGGGTGTGACGCAGGACGTGTGGTATCGCGGCCCGTTGGTCTCGAGCCAACTCACGCGCGATCCGCGGACCTATCAATGCGCCGATCAGGCGCGGCGCGTCACGCCCGATACCGGCGCCGAGGACATCACCTATGCCGCCGCCTTCGAACTGGGGCGCCTTCTCGCCGTGGCGGATGCCCGGCTGGCACACGCCGTCACGGGCTGGCGCCGCGAGTCCTGCAGGCAATCCGCGCGCGCGAGCACGATCGGCGACCTCGCGCGCCGCGTTCAACTCGCGCTGCCCGCGGATCAACTGCATACGCCGATGACCGGACTGTTCGCGGCGCGGACGGCGAATTGCATCGTGCAGAGCAAGCCGATCATCGCGGACGCCTATGGCCTGACGAAAATCGCGAGCGCTCCCGGCCTGCAGCCGGGGGCGCTCGCCACCGCGTGGAATCTCGGTTCGGCGGCGCACGCCACCGCGCTGCTCGGCGGCGACCCCGGAACGCTGGGCACCGCCGTACTGTCTTCGCTCCAGACCGTGCGCATGACGGTTACGATCAACACCGTGATCGGCGATCTCGTCGGGATCGAGCGGCTTTCGGTCGTGCGCCAGCAGGCGATCGACAACGCCGTCATCAAGCTGGGAGGCCAGTGATGCGAATTCCCACGATCCGCGGCACGGACGCCTTGCGCGAGCGGCTGTCGGCGCCGCAGCAAATCGACGCCAGCATCGCCGAATCGGCGATGCCGCCCTACATGGAGTCGTTTCTCGCCCATCTGCGCCTTCTGATCGGCGCGCCTTTCGACTATCTGGTGCCGGACTCGCGCCTTCTGCCCGATGAATCGATCCGCTTCTTCTATCTCGACCGCTCCTGGACGGATCGGCTCATCGACGGCGCACTCGCGGTTGGAAAGGCCGGCACGCGCGACATGGCGCATCACGCCGCGCACGCGCCGAACGTGCAATCGCAGCTCGATCTCAGCGAGCGCGCGGTGCGCGACCGGCAGCGCGGACGCGCGGCGGACGCGCCCGGCGATCCGGCCGGCATCGTCACCGGCTTTCTCCTGCGCTCGGCCGCGGTCAGCGGCTGGCCGTCGATGGATGTCCGCGCCTTCGACACGGTCCTGCCAGCGCCGGTGACGGACATGGCCGCCGCGCAAACCCATCAATTGCGCACATTGCGTCTCGAACTGCTGTCGCCTTCGGTGCTGCTGGCGCTGTTCGACGGAATCCCCAAGCTGGTGTGGTGCGAGGAGCCGCACGGGTACGTCAAGTTCGGCATGACCTTGCAAAATGGGGCGTATTATCTCGACCGCCACGAGAACACCGGCGAAGTGGAGCCCACCGAAACGCCGGCGCAGATGGTCCGCGTGCCGATGCGCGCCGCCAATACCCGCGTCGTCGCCGTGCAGGCGCTGCGCAGGCGTCTTTACGCTCTCCACGATCTGGACCTCGTGGCGCAGACCGGGAGCGCCGCCTTCGCCATCGAAATGCTGGATTTGCCCTGGCGGCAGCGTTTCCAAAACGACAACCGCAACGCCAGAAGCGCAAGTTTCGTACCCGCGTTCACGGCGACCGCCGAGGCCGTCAGGCTCGACCTTGCCGTGGCGGTGGAAAGGCTTCTGTGATGTCGCAGACCGGCAAACAGTTCAGATTCGATCCGGCGCTGGTGTCCGCCGCCGTGGCGCATGGCATTACGCCGAAAGTCGCCGCGACGTGGTCTCACACCGCTTACCGCGCCCCGCGCATTCTGGTGCCGTGCCAGCTCGACGTCCTGGTGGTGCGCGACATGGCGCAGGCCTGGGCGCAGTGCGCCATGGCGCCGTCGCCCGGCGATACCAACGATCCGGCGCCGACGGAGACTCTGATGCCGTCACCGTTCGCGGCTCTGCCGCAGTCCCGCGTGCGCGGCGCCTATCTGCACTGGTATCTGCCCAATGCGCTGACCAACGGCACAAGCGACGCGGACACCAATTCGGCGACCTTTCCACAGGTCCCGGACCGCTGGGCCGTTTTTCGCATCGCCACCGGCCAGAACGCCGCGCGCTGCGGCGTGCGCGGCTGGATCATCCATTGCGGCGGTCCGACACCGCAGGTGGTCGATCTGGACAACTGGATCGAACCGGGCAATCCCTCGGACGCCGGCGAACCGCTGACGGCGCTCGGCAGCGGCGATCTCTCCTGGGCGGGTTATTTCGACAATGTCGTGAACCGGCTCGGCTTCGCCGACAACACATTGGACGCCGATGGCGTCAGCGGACCGCTCACCTATGTTGTGTGCGGCTGGTACGCCGATCCGACTGCCGATCCGCTGGGCGACCAGCACATCACCTCGACCGCCGCCTTCGCCGCGAAGATGCAGGAGCTCGGCTGGCAGGTCGATCAAGACCAGCTCGATGCCGTGCACGATCAGGCCAGGAGATATGTGAATGCCGCCGCCGGCCTCGGCCTTCAGTTCTCCGCCGATGGCATATCGATGCGAGACGAGAGCTTCGACTCGCCCGACACGATGTGGTGGCCGCGCGCGATCTTGCTGCACGGCGCGGTCGTCGGCATCGGCTGGCCCGACAGCACGGGTGACGGCGAAGTCGGCGGTCCGCCTTCCGCCGCGTCGATCACCGTCGCCGTGGGCAATACCATGGCCGAGGCGATGGGCACGCTCGTCGCGCGGGCCAACGACGCGCCGCAGCAGGCTGTGATCGTCGAGGCGCTGCAGCAAGGCATCATTCGCGAGCTGGAGCAGCCCGACGGGCGAGCCCTGCTCGACGCCGCCTTGCATGCGAGTTCTTTCGCGAGCCTGTCGGGAGGCCCCGCATCGATCGAGCCGCTGAAGATTGCGCCCAGCGGCCCGCCGCCGGCACCGCCTGCCAATCCGCCGGCGCCGGCGCCCGGCGTGTTCGCCGGCTCGGCGCCGGAGCCCAGCCGATTTTTCAAGGGCAACCTCCCGGTCTTCGCGCACGACAAGCTCGGCCCCTTTGCCGAACAAGTCTTGGCGAAGCCCAGCTATGGCGAGTTCGCCATTTCCAGCGGCACGGCAAAGACCGTGTTTGCCGAAGAAGCTCTGATCAGAGGCAACCTTGCCGACGTCATCGGCGAACTTCGTCTTGGCGCGACGGCGCCTGTGTTCGATGCCGGCGGGCTGTTCGAAGCCCGCCGCGCGCAACCCAGGCTCTATACGCCGAAGGATCCCATCCTGCTGATCCAGGGCGCCAAGCGCAGCTTTGTGCACGACAGCGACGTATTTACCGAGAACGGCGTCGTCAACTGCCGCCTGACCTCGGTGAACGAGCTGAGCTGGACGATGTCCGCGAACGGTCAGCGCTTCTCCGTCACCGGCGGCGACGTGCTGGCGCGCGGGGTGGAAAACGGCAGCGTGCCGCTCGAGTGTGAAGCCATATTGAGCGAAACGGCGCTGTTCCATCCGGGAAGCACGGCGATCGCCGCGGCAAACGCGGCGACCGCCGTCGCCCGCGCCGGCAGCACGCAGCGATCGACCGCGACCTTCGATGTCGCCGCGGCGCAGCGCAACATCGCGGTGGAACAGACTGCCTGGTGGGCCCTGCGCGATCCGCGCATCGACCATGCGCCGCTGCTCGCCCAGAGCGGTTTTGCGGGAACCTTGCCGGCCCCGTTTGCGGTTTCGCCGGCGGCGCAGCCGTGGAACCCGAGGCATCTGGATTGGGCCGTCGAATTCGTGCCGTCGCCGAACGGCGTCAATGATTGGAGTCTCGACGAGATCGATTTCACGCTGAAGCAGGGCGTAGCCGTGCCGCCGCCCGGCGCGGGCCTGACGTTCGAAGGCCGCTCCGTGGTGACGGCCGGAGCCGCCACGGCGCTATCCGCCTCCATTCGCAATGCGCAGAGCCAGGCCGCTTCGATCGGTGGAACGGGCGCCGTTCCGCTGCTGCGCGAGGCGTTCTATTCGGAGCTGTCGCGGACCGTCACCGGGGAATTCGCGAACCTGACCCTGAACCAGCATCCCGGCGGGGCAATCGGCGTCGACGCGAGCGGCGTCGATCGCAGCCTCCTCGCAGACCTCGCGACGGAGCTCGACCAGATGGACGTCTTGTCTTGCGGTCTGGACGACCTGCTGACCAAACTGCGCGGCGGTATCGCCCCGGACGGCGTATCGGTGCCGGCCGGCGGCGTCACGCCGTCGCCCTTCGTCGCCCTGCGCGCCGGCGTCCTGTACTTCCGGCGTTTGCGCCTCGTCGACGGCTTCGGCCAATATGTCGATCTTTGCGGTTCGAGCGCGACGGCTTCCGTTCACGGCCTTGTCGTGTCCGACGCGCTGAGCATCGCCCAGCCCAGCGCGGCGCAACCCGACGCCATCGGCTTGCCGCCGCGCTTCACCGCGCCGACGCGGATCTCGTTCCGCTATATGAGCGCCGCCTCGGCAAGCACCGACCCGCCGGGCATGGAGGCCGACCACCAGACCAGTCCGGTCTGCGCCTTCGTCATGCCCAACCATCTCGACGGATCGCTCGAATTCTTCAATGCGAACGGCTCGAGCGCGGGCAATTTGTTTTCCAGCGACGACGGCCTCGTGCATTGGGAGGATGCGCCGGGCAGCGTCACGGCGGCGGGCCAGAACCCGGCGCGCGCGCTCGCCAATCCCTTTGCCGCAGAGCTCGCGAATGCGCTCATCGACTGGGGCGTCGCAGATTGTGGCAGCGGAAAGGAGGCGGCGCTGCGTGCCATGTTGCGCACCATCGACACGACGCTGTGGACGGTCGGTCACTTCGGGAGCGTGGGCGAAGAGCACTTGGCGCTGCTGATCGGCAAACCGGTCTGCGTGATGCGCGCCATGCTGCGCCTGGACGTCGCCGATCCGGTCACGACGCCGGACGGAACGGTCACTGCCGTGCCGGTGGAACTGGGGCATTTGACGCATTGGCAGGACGGATTGCTCGGCTATTTCGTCAACGACGACTACACCGTCCTGCACGTCGCCACGGCGGCGGCCGACATGGCGCGGCGCAGCGGCCCGAACCAGGGCTTTCTGGATCAGATCAATCTGGTGCCGCAGTTTTACGCGGACTTCGCCTCCGACCTGGCGAGCCCGACGGCAACCGCGGGAGACACGCCCGTCGGCCATTCCTATGTCGACAAGTCCGGGGTGATCCATGTGCGGCCCAACCAGACGGTCATGCTGACCATGCTGGTCGAACCGCTGACCAGCGTGCACGCGACGACGGGCCTGCTTCCCTGCAAGGACATCGGCATGCGCCGCGAGTGGGTCAATGACGGACTCGCCAAGCTCGCGCCCACCTTCCGTTTCGGGCCGGTGCTGGTGGACCCGCAGCAGATCCGCATGCCGCTGGCGACCGATCTGAACGGCGCGTGGGTATGGGACTACCGCGCCAACGCAGTTCAATGGAAGGAGGGCAACGTCACAAACGCCACCGACAACGCGCTGCTCGCGCCCGATCCGCCCGCCGCGATGGAAGGCTGGCTGCGGCTCGAGCCGCCGGCGAATTCGGGGGGAAACACACAGTGAATATTGCAACGGCGTTGATGTCGATCCTTGGCTTCGCCGATGCGGACGATGCGGCGGATCCGGCCGCGAGCCCCCTGCCGCTGCCGCCAGCCTGGGTCGGCCTCGATCGCATGGACATTCCGCAAAATAATGCGGGTGACGGCTTCGTCCCGAACTCCATTGCGTGGTTCAGTTCGCTCACCGACCACGGCAACTTCCGCTTCTGCGGCGCCTATCTCACGGGTCAGAACTATCCAAACGGCGCCGTCGGCTCGCAATTCACGAAATCGGCGATCGACATCAACCGCAACTGGGTTCCCAATGTTTGGAGAATGCGCCACGACCTGGGATGGGGCATCGTGCTGTGGTACATGGGGTACAGCGTGACGGGCAAATATGCCATGCCGGCCGGCATTGATCCGGTTGCGCGCGGCAAACTCCACGCGCTTCACGCCAAGACGATCGTTTCCGCGATTCCGCCGGCCTTGGATCCCGACACCGGTTCCACGATTCCACCCACGCTGGATGGTGCTGTCGTCGTTTTGGACAATGAAGACCCGGATGATCTATTCACCCGACCGGACAGGCC
Source organism: Rhizomicrobium sp. (assembly GCA_036512455.1). Taxonomy (GTDB): domain Bacteria; phylum Pseudomonadota; class Alphaproteobacteria; order Micropepsales; family Micropepsaceae; genus Rhizomicrobium. The sequence continues at coordinate 4,989 of DATCAT010000013.1, read as the reverse complement.
CGATCAATCCCGAATTGCCGCTCTCAAGCAATATTACAAGGCGTTCTTCGATCAACTTCAGCAGGAGGATGCCGGCCTTCCCACCTTGCGTATCGGTGTCTACGCGCATCCAAAGATCGCAAGCACCCTTTTCTTGGCCGATTATCCGCAGCTTTTTGCATGGCGCGTCGAATACCCTCTCTACGGTTCGCCACGCAGGGAATTCCCGCCGTTCAAGAATGCCGGCTCTCTCTTGATCGATTTTTTGGCTGACGACATTGCGACGACAAATGAGGGTGATATCGAATTGGCGCCCGTGACTGTCGGGGCATCGGCAACTCAATGGTTTGCCTGGCCGATGGGGCGGCAATTTCGCAACCCCAAGACGATCAGCATACCGCCCGACAATTCACCGCTCGCCACGACCGCCCCGATAATCAAACAAGTGCTGAACTGGGATTTCAACAGCGCCCTGGTGCGCGATCCGATCTATCCCGAGGCCGAGCCGCGCATCGCGCTTGCGGCGGACGGGACCCTGGTCGCGGGGGTGTTCTCGCCGCGCGATGCAAGTGGAACACCGAAACCGCAGATGAACGTCAGCCTCCTGATGGCAAATGGCCCCCTCGTCGTCCCGGCGCCGGCGCAATATGTCGAGCCCGACGCCCCGATCGTTCCGGCGATGTACCACGGAGCCGGCAAAAGCTATTTCGCGAGCGTCCTGCGCAATGGAGATATCGCCGTCTTCTCCGTTCCCAATCCGACCTGGCAAACGACCAACTCGTCGGCCACGATGATATCGCGCCGCTTGCGGAGGCTGGCGTTTGTCGCATCCGACGTAGGCAATCTGTCGTTATTCTACGTCGGCGGCGACAGCCTGCTCTATGGAATGCGCCGAACCTCGGACACGAGTTCCTGGTCGCCGCCCCTGGCGACGGGCGCAGCGCTGCGGGTCCACCCATTCGGCGCCGTCGCCGCCGCATCGCGCGCCACGACGTCGGTCGATCTATTCACGCTCAACAGCGCGGGCCTGCTGACGACGATCCTGTGGTCCGCGGCGTCCGCGAACTGGTCAGCCACGTCGCAGGCGCTTGAAGTCGGCTCCGGCACGTTCCTGCGCACGACCGCTCTTGCCGCCGTCAGCGCCACAGCGACCACCTTACATGTGTTCGGTGTCGGCACGGATCTGAAGCTGCGCTATGTGGAATATACCGGCGCCAATGGCTGGGGCTCGGTCAACACGCTCGGCGGCGCAACCGATTTCGTCTCGCCGCATACACGCATCGCCGCCCATGCCTTTTCGCCGACGCGCGTCGAAGTCGCCGCCGTTTCCGACACCGGCAATGTGCGCGTTCATGCCCTGGTGTATTCCGGGACGGCCTGGGCCGAGGAAAGCCCGCGCAAGGAACTGCCGCCGCCGGAGACCGTCAAGCCGGCCGGCTATCCGGTACCCGGCGGGACCGCCGCAACGGAAGTCGCCTTCGGCTGGCGCATAAACCCGTTCGGCGATCTCGGGATTGCGGTCGTGAGCGGCGTGACGACGGTGTATGCCGCCGGCATCGCGCGCGGGGCGATGGCGGTGCTGCGCCGAACGATCGTCGGAGGTTCCGAGTGGATCCACGACTGGCAACGCTATCGCTGACGGAGATCCGTGAAGATCGGCGCCGGCGCTGGCGTCGATGGCGTTCCGCCGCACGCGATGGACCGGCGGCGAGGCCCATGTCTGGCTCGACGTCCGCAGGGAGACCGGGCGTGGCGAGCATGGCAGCGGACCGGCATTCGATAGTATCGTTGACGCGAAATCCTGAGTCCGGGCGGCGATGAAGCAAGTGCAATTCCACCTCCGGATCGGTCGCGAGTCCGGCTGGCTGGCGCGGCTGGCCGGCGCGCTGCTGGCGTTCGGCATCGTCGCCTGCATCATTCTCCTCGTCTTCGGCCTGTGGCTGGCGTTTGGCGTGATCCTGCTCGTCGGGCTGGCGGCGGCCGTCCTGCGCGCGCTGCTCTGGCCGCGCAGCGGGCGAACGCGCGCGATCGAGCCGCCGCGTGATTGACAGCGGGAAGGGCCTGCGTGAACAGCGCAGCTTTCGCGAACGAAGACAAAGGCGCGCATGATCTCGTTGGCCCGCAACGCACCCCTGGCGCTTCCCGGCGACGTCGCAGCGCCGCGCTACGACCTTGGCTCCGTCAAGCCGGGCATCGTGCATATCGGGCTGGGGGGATTTCACCGCAGCCACTTCGCGCGCTATGCGCACGATCTGATGGAGATCGATCCTGAGGCTCTGAACTGGGGCATTGTCGGCAGCGGCCTGCGGCCGAACGATGCTTCCCTGCTGCGCGCGCTCGAACGGCAAGATGGGCTCTACACGCTGGTCGAACACGATGCGCAAGGCGAGACCAGGAGCGTGATTGGCTCCATCGTGCGCATCATCGATGCCTCGGTGTCGACAGAGGCCCTGCTCGAGGCGATCGCCCGGTCTGAGATCAGGATCGTCAGCGTCACGGTATCGGAGGCGGGATACCATCTCGATCCGGCAACCAAAAAGCTCGCGCTCGATGCTCCGGCCGTGCGCCATGACATAGCCGAGCCACGCAGGCCGCGAACGATGCCGGGCGTCGTCGTCGAAGCGCTCCGGCAAAGACGCGATTTGGCGATGCCTGCCTTTACCGCGCTCTCTTGTGACAACATCCAGCACAACGGCCGTGTGTTGCGCGATGCCGTTCTGGCACTGGCGGATCAGACCGATGTGACGCTCGCTTCGTGGATTGCAGCAAACGCGCGATTTCCCAGTTCGATGGTCGATCGCATCACGCCCGTGCCGACGCGTGGAGAGATCGAAGCGTTTTCGCTCAAGTGCGGAATCGCCGACGAGGCGGCGCTGTTCAGCGAGCGCTTCCGCCAATGGGTCATCGAGGACGATTTCGCCGCGGGCCGGCCCGATTGGTCGATTGTGGGCGCGCAGTTCGTGCGCGATGTTGCGCCTTATGAAGCGATGAAGCTTCGCCTGCTCAATGCGAGCCACCTGGCGATTGCGGGACTCGGCGCGCTTTGCTTCTATGAGACCGTCGAGCAGACGATGAACGACGCATCGATCCGGCGCTACATGGCGCGGCTGATGGACGAGGAGGTCGGACCGCTTCTCGCGCCCGTTCCCGGGATCGATCTTGCACACTACAAGAGGGCGCTCATCGCGCGGTTCGCGAACCCGGCCATCCGCGACACCGTGCGGCGCATCAACACCGACGCGCCGATCAATCTCTTGCTCGACCCCTTGCGCGATGCACTTGCCGCCCACGCGCCGATTTCGCTTCTGGCGTTGGGCCTGGCGGCCTGGTGCCAACGTGTGCGGGATGAGGCGCAGCGGGGCGAGAACATCTCCGGTGCCAACGCGAATGCCGAGTTGCAGCGCCATGCGCTGGAAAGCGGCGGCGATCCCGCGACGCTTCTATCGGCCCGATCCTTGTTCGGCGATCTCGCGCGCGACACGCGGCTTATGGGAGCGCTCCACGGCTGGCTGAACGCGTTCAAAAGCGGCGGCGTGGAAAACCTGCTGCGGCAGATATGAGACCGCGATAGACTGCGGGATCGATCGGGGAGGAACGCGTGGCAGAATCGGTATCCGGCCAAGCCCATGGCGCGCAGAGTGAGGCGTCCGCGACCGAGCCCTTCCGCGATCCCCGGACCTTCGTCGCGCACGCCTATGAGGAGCGCACGGTCGATCTGGGTGAAGTGGTCATGAATTATGCGCAAGCCGGATCGCCCGCCAACCCGCCGCTGCTCCTCATTCCGGGCCAGACGGAGTCGTGGTGGGGCTATGAGAAGGCGATGGCCCTTCTGGAGAAGGATTTTCACGTCTTCGCGGTCGACCTGCGTGGCCAGGGCCGCAGCAGCTGGACGCCCGGCCGATACACGCTTGACAATATGGGCAACGACCTGGTGCGTTTCATCGTCACGGCGATCGGGCGGCCGGTGGTGACGAGCGGCTGTTCGTCGGGCGGATTGCTGTCCGCCTGGCTTTCCGCGTTCGCCATGCCGGGCCAGCTTCGCGGCGCCGTCTACGAGGATCCGCCCTTCTTTTCGTCGGAGACCACGCCCCTCATCGGCCCATCGATCAAGCAGTCGATCGGCCCGCTGTTCCGGCTCAATTCCATCTATCTGGGGGATCAGTGGCGGGTGGGCGACTGGGAGGGCATGCGCAAGGCGGCGGCGGTCGATCCCTACGCGTTCCTGCGCATGATTCCGTTCCCGCCGCAGCCGCCGCAGAACATGAAGGAATACGATCCGGAATGGGGCCGCGCCTTCTGGGAAGGCACCGTCGCGAAGAACCTTCCGCACGAAACGTTGCTGGCGCAGGTGAAAGTGCCGGTGCTGCTCACCCATCATGCACGGCACGTGTTTGCGGAAACCGGAAATCTCTTCGGCGCCCTTTCCGATCTTCAGGCCGCGAAGGTCCGTGAGCTGGTCGCGGCGCCGCTCGAATACGCCTCCCTGCCAGACGCGGCCCATGCGATGCACGCCTCCGATCCGGAACGGTTCGCAAAGGTCGTTTCCGACTGGGCGAAGCGTCTAGCGGCCTGATATCCGTGCACGAACGGCCGGCTCGGATGGGAAACGGAATGGTGCCGGTCGCTGTCAGCCTCAAACTGTGCCCGCAATCTTCGAGATGGAGCGATCATGGACTAGGACTCGGTAAATTCACCGTCCGAGAAATTATCGAGTCCGACCTCAGCTTCTGCCGCCGGGAGTTTTCGCAAGGTTGGACGCTGCCAGGAGGCGCGGGCCTGGGCGGCGTGCGGGTCGGCATGGCCGGGGCCGGTTGTATCAGGCGATGCGGTCATGAAGAACTCCAACACCATTGCGGTCGATCTCTCGGCTGTCAGACAAAGGCGCTCGTGCCGAGGCTGCCCAGATTGGCGGCACCGGTGACGTCGAAGACGAAGTCGGCGCCCGACTGGTAGCCGGCGACGCCGTTGGCATCGACGATCAGGAAGCTGTGGCTGTGCAGCGTGCCGGTA
>DATCAT010000012.1:0-13958 GCA_036512455.1 Rhizomicrobium sp. | reverse complement strand
CAAAAATTTAGTTGAGCCAAATCTTGCAGCTATGGTGTTCGGCGTCACCTGGGTGGCCCGCATTCGCGGGCCATGACAGTATGGTGTGGTTGGTTAGGAGATCGCACATGAAACATACGGGGCAATTTCTCGGCGTGACAGCCGTTCTGGTGCTGCTCGGCTGCGCCCACGCCGCACCTGCCAACTGGCAGCACTACACCGACGCCAAGCTGGGCTGGTCGATCGCCTATCCGCCGCAGTGGAAGGTCGATCCCGACTATGTCTCGGTCTCGCTGGGGCCCGATCACGAGATCAAGGGCGTGTCGTTCGCGATTCCGGACAGCTTTCAACCCGGCACCAACCTGTCGCACAACGACACGGCGCTTTCGGTCGAGAGCGTGCCGGGCACGGATTGCGCGCCGTCGCAGTTCGTCGAGCCGGCGGAGGATGTGCACACCTTGCGCGCCGACGGACGGCGCTACAGCGCGGCCACATCGCAGGACGCCGGCGCGGGCAATCGCTACGAAACGCTGCTGTTCGTGATCGACGGCACCTCGCCCTGCATCGCGGTGCGCTATTTCATCCATTCGACGGCGTTTGAGAATTACGATCCGGGAACCATCAAGCGCTTCGATCGCGCGAAGGTGATCGCGGCGTTCGACGCCATCCGCGCCACGCTCACGCTCGGGAAGTAAGCCGGGCGATCGCCCGTGCTTCGCGCGGCAACGCGGCGAGCAGGTCCTGCACGGTCCTGCCCGTCTGTGGATGAGTCCAGCCCGGCGCCACCTCTGCGAGCGGCACCAGCACGAAGGCGCGTTCGGACAGACGCGGATGCGGCAGGTGCGGCGGACCCGCCTGTATCAATCCGTCATAGTCCAGCAAATCCAGATCCAGCGTGCGCGGCGCGTTGCGCAGCGAACGGACGCGGCCGAAGGCGGTTTCGGTTTCGTGCAGCAACGTCATGAGCGCCGCCGGATCGAGCGCCGTCCGCAGCCGGGCGACCGCATTCACGAAAGGGGGATCGGCGGGATCGGGCCAGGCGGGCGTGACGTAGTAAGACGATACCGCCTCGATGTTGGCAGCGTTATTTCCCAGCGCCAGCAGCGCGGCGTCCAGCGTTTGCGCCGGGGCGCCGGCGCGGGACTTCAGATTGCCGCCGAGCGCGATCAGGATCATGCGCCGCTCTTGTTAATTTGAAACGCGGCGCTCTTGCGGATGGCGCCACTTGGATTAGAAAGACGGCTTGGTCTGAAGGAAGAATGGGCGGTCGGGGGATTTTTGCCGGTTAGGCCTTCGTTTTGATAGGAGTACATATGTTGTTCTACCCCCAGGAAAAACTGGCGCTGTTCATCGACGGCGCAAATCTCTACGGCGCGGCCAAAGGCCTGCAGTTCGATATCGATTATAAGCGCCTTCTGGAACTTTTTGCGCGCAAAGGCATCCTTGTCCGCGCCTTTTACTATACGGCGGTGGCGGAGGATCAGGAGTTCTCGCCGCTCAGGCCCCTGGTCGACTGGCTCGACTATAACGGCTTCTCCGTGGTGACCAAGCCGCTCAAGGAGTTCACCGACAGCCAGGGGCGCCGCCGCGTCAAGGGCAATATGGACATCGAGCTCGCCATCGACGTGATGGAGATGGCCGAACAGGTCGATCACATCGTGATCTTCTCCGGCGACGGCGACTTCCGCAAACTGGTCGAGGCGGTGCAGCGCAAGGGACGCCGCGTCAGCGTGGTCTCGACCGTGCGCACCCAGCCGCCGATGGCAGCCGACGAGTTGCGGCGCCAGGCCGACAATTTCATCGAGCTGGAGGAATTGAAGCCCCAGATCGCCCGCGAAGGCGGCCCGCGCACCGCCGCGTCCTCGCCGCATTACGCCGCGAGCGCCTCGGGGGCGTGAGCACCGCGCAGCCGCCGCGCGACTGTCAGCTTTGTCCAAGACTGGCGGAGTTTCGCAGCAGCAACCGCGTGGCCTATCCGGCGTATTTCAACGCACCGGTACCGACGCTGGGCGGCAGTGACGGCCGGCTGTTGATCGTGGGGCTGGCGCCCGGTCTGCACGGCGCCAACCGCACGGGGCGGCCGTTCACCGGAGATTTCGCCGGTGATCTGCTCTACGCGACATTGCTCAAGCATGGGCTGGCGAAGGGCGACTATCTCAAGCGCATCGATGACGGGCTCACGCTGCACGACTGCGCCATCACGAACGCCGTGCGCTGCGTGCCGCCGCAGAACAAGCCGCTGCCGATTGAGATTAAAACGTGCCGGACGTTCCTCAGCGCGCAGATCGCGGCCATGCCGCATCTGCGCGCCATCCTGGCGCTCGGAAAGATCGCGCATGACAGCGTCTGCGACACGCTGGAAGCGAAAAAATCGAAGCATCCGTTCAAGCATGGCGGTGAATACCGCGTCGGCAAGCTGAAGCTGGTGTCGAGCTATCACTGCTCGCGCTACAACACCAACACCGGCGTGCTGACGGAAGCGATGTTCGACGCAGTGGTGAAGCAGGCGAAGATCGCGGCGATGCCGGCGCTCTAGTCGTCCTCTCCCGCGAAGCGAGAGAGGTAAGATTGATCGCGGCTCAACCCGGCACCTGCGCCCAATCGTCGGGCAGCACGGGCATCGGCCATGTCGGGTCGGGGCGCCAGGCGGGCCAGGGTTCGTTGAAGGGCGCGGCGCGCGCTTCGATCCGCTCAATCACCGTCTGCGCGTCTCGCCGAATGGAGGCGGCACGCTGTGGCGTTATCCAGCCCCATTCCTGGATCGTTGCGAAATGGTCTTCGTCCTTCATCTGCCAGCTCAGATCGGGCGCGGCGACGATGTCGAGCGACTGGTCCCAGGTGACGATGCCGCCGCCGGCGCGCCGGATCGGATCGGCCAGGTCGATATACCAGCAGAGGAAGTCGCCTGTGGCGCCGGCGTAGCCCGCGGCGACGATGAAGCCCAAGTCGGGTTCGTAGAACCGCAGGACGTTGGTCGAGTGCCACGGGCCCGGCTTGGGGCGCTCGACGGTGCCGGTCTTGAAATCGACCCTGCCACGTTGGACGGTCGTGCCCATCGGCATGTAGGTGATGAGCCGGCCGGGGGTGTCTTCGACGACAATTTGTGGAAAGGCGAAATACACTTCGCCGTGCCGCACATAGCGGATGGGGATGGTCTCGCCGCGGCGCCAGGGACCGGTCATCTCAGCCATACCGCTCTTCCTTCCACGGATCGCCCTGGTTGTGGTAACCGCGGACTTCCCAGAAGCCGGGGTGATCTTCGGCGTGGAAGACGATGCGCGTCACCCATTTGGCGCTTTTCCAGAAGTACCAATCGGGGACGACGACGCGGACGGGGCCGCCATGGTCGCGCGGGATGGGCTCGCCCTCCCAGGAATGCGCCAGCAGCACGTTGGGATCGGCGAAGACCTTCGTCGTGACGTTGGTGGTGTAGCCGTCATAGGCGTGGAAGGCGATATGTTTGGCGTCCGGCTTGGGCTTGACGAGATCGAGCAGCGTCTTCGATGAGACGCCGCGCCAGTGATTGTCGTAGCGGCTCCAAGCGGTGACGCAGTGGATGTCACTGACGGAATCCTCCTGCGGCAAGGCCTGGAATTGCTCGAGCGTCAGCGCTACCGGGTTCTCGACCAGGCCCATGATCTGCAGGCGCCAGTTTTCCGGCTTGACGTCCGGCTGGACACCAAGATCGAGCACCGGCCAGTTCTTCACCTCTTTCTGGCCGGGCGGCAGGCGGTTGACGTGCCCCAGGTCGGGGCGGCCGGTGATGAGGCGGCCCTGCTCGGCCCATTCCTGCTTGGAGCGGATGAGCTTTTCCTTGATCTTGCCGATCAGGCCGGGGCTTTCGTCGTCGTCGCTCATGCGTCGCTCCTGCGCGCAAATATTAGGCAAAGTTCGCGGCGCGCGCTAATCACCCGGCAGCTGCGACCAGCGGCACGCGGCCGCCCAGTCCTCTGCGCCGGCCATGAAGAGATCGAAGACCGGATCCTTGATGTCGTAATAGGCATCCGCGTCGTTGGGAAAATGCCGCGCCAGTTGCCGCTTGATCTCGCCATAGGCGTCGGCGGCACCCTTATGGGTTCGCAGATAGTCGCGGCAGAGCAAGGGATAGCGCTGGTTGAAGCGACCGGCCTCACGGATATGCACATTGGACGGGCGTGTGGTGTCCTTGTAGAAGCGCTTGGCGAGCTCGGCCGCCGGCAGCGACAGGCCCGGCGGGCAGTGATCGGTGACATGAGGGCCCAGCTTGAAGCCGGCGTCCTGGATCGGGCTCTCCGTCTTCGCGCCGAGATCGGCGACGGTGATCTGGATGTCGATGATGTCCTTGGCGGCGAGGCCCGGCACGGCGGTCGAGCCGATGTGATGGATGGCGACGAAACCGTCGCCGGCCGCGGCGCGCAGGCGTTGCGCGACGTCCAGATATTCGCGCGGCCAGCTTTCGCGGTAGGGCACGATCTCGATCATGTGCGGCTTCCTTCCCCGAGCCAGCCTACGACCTCCTCCGCATCGCGCGGGTGACGCAGGCGCAGGATAGACAGATTCGCGTAAGGCGGCGTGGCGAGAAGAATTTCGTACTCCGTGCGGCGGCGATGGTGCGTGTTCCAGGCCCAGCGGATGGGATGGTCCTTGTCCAGCCAGTGGCGGAAATTCTCCGTGTTGCCGCCGCCGAACAGCGCGGTGCCCAAGATGGCGCGCGCGAGCGAGCGCGTAATGACGCGCCACATGATCAGCGGGCGCTCATAGTCCAGCCAGATCAGATGCGTGGCACGCGCCAGCACGATCGGGCGCACCATGCTGTAATTGCCGTCGCAGACCCAGGCTTCGGCGGCGACCGCCTCGGCGGTGCGGCGCTTGAATTCCTCCGGGTCGTGGGTTTGCAGATCGCGCCAGCCGTCCTGCCAGTTAAGGGCGTCGAGCTCGATCCGCGCGCATCCGGTTTCGCGCGCGATGCGCATGGCCAGCGTCGTCTTGCCCGCACCCGAGGTGCCGACGACCGTGACGCGCATTACAGCTCCGTATTCCTGTCGGAAATGCGATACATGCGGCCCGGCGTGCCGGTGCGCGATTGCAGGACGATCGGCTCGTCGGCGATGAAGAGTTCACGGGCGGCGTAGTAGTCCAGCTTGACCGGCAATGCCGGCGCCAGTTTCTCGAAATGCTCGCGCGGCAAGTAGCGGGCAAAGGCGAGAACGATGTAGCGCGGGTTCAGATGGGCGTCGGCGACGGCGCGGTGGATCTGCGCCTCGCTGTAGAACTCCTCATGGCCGTAATCGACGAACAGCTGATGCGGCAGTTTGCCGGCATATTTCCGCGCCGCGCGATGGAGCAGCCAGCGGCCGAACATGGCTAACCCTTGGCCCGCATCAGGCGGGCCTTGTCGCGCTGCCAGTCGCGGGTTTTTTCGGTTTCGCGCTTGTCGTGGATCTTCTTGCCCTTGGCGATGCCGAGCTCGATCTTGGCGATGCCCTTGGCGTTGAAATAGAGCTTGAGCGGGATCAGCGTCATGCCCTCGCGCTGAATGGCGATCGAGAGCCTGGCCGCCTGGTGCTTGTGCACGAGGAGCTTGCGCGTGCGCTTGGGCTCATGATTGAAGCGGCTGGCCTGGGTGTATTCGGGGATGTAGGCGTTGACCAGGAAGAGTTCGCCGTCCTTGGAGAAGGCGTAGGATTCGGCGATGGTCGACTTGCCGCTGCGCAGCGATTTGACTTCCGAGCCGACGAGCATGATCCCCGCCTCGAGGCTGTCCTCGATGGCGTAGGCGTAGCGGGCCTTGCGGTTGTCGGCGATCACCTTGACGGCGTCGTCTTTTTTCTTTGCCATTATTTCGGTCCGCCGCTCCAAAACGCCGCCCACCAACCCATTTTGGAGCGGCGGACGGTTTAGTTCTTTATCCCCGCCAACGCCAGCGCGGCGCGGACGGTGGCGCGCGCGTTGTCCGTCGCGGCGATCAGCGGCAGGCGCACTTCGTCGCTGCACAGGCCCAGCAGGGACGCCGCGTATTTCACCGGCGCGGGGCTGGGCTCGCAGAATATCGCGTCGTGCAGCGGCATCAAACGGTCTTGTAGCTGCAGCGCCCGGTCGAAGGCGCCCTGCAGGCAGGCATTCTGGAACTCGGCGCAGAGCCTGGGCGCGACATTGGCGGTGACCGAGATGCAGCCATGGCCGCCATGCGCCATGTAGCCGAGCGCAGTGCCGTCCTCGCCGGAGATCAGCCGCCAGTCCGGCCCGCAAGCCGCGCGTTCGCGCGTCGGGCGCATCAGGTTGGCGGTGGCGTCCTTGACGCCGATGATGTTGGCTATCTTCGACAAGCGCCCCATGGTCTCGACCGAGATGTCGACGATGGCGCGGCCGGGGATGTTGTAAAGCAGGATCGGGATGTCCACCGCCTCGGCCAGCGCGGCGTAGTGGCGGTAGAGGCCCTCCTGGCTCGGCCTGTTGTAGTAGCCGGTGACCGAAAGCACGGCGTCGGCGCCGACCTCTTTGGCGTGCCGGGTCAGCATGATGGCCTCGGCGGTCGCGTTGGAGCCGGCGCCGGCGATGACGGGGACGCGGCCGTTCGCTTCCTCGACGCAGATTTCCACCACGCGCATGTGCTCTTCGTGGCTCAGTGTGGGGGACTCACCCGTCGTGCCGCACGGCACCAGGCCGTGGCTGCCCTGTTCGATCTGCCAGCCGATCAGCTTGCGGAACGCGGCCTCGTCCACCTTGCCGGCGCGCATGGGCGTGATGAGGGCGGGGATGGAGCCTTTTATCTTATCGCGCGCGAACGCCATGATCGGCCTGCTGTGAAACGGAAGAGTCGGGGCAAACTACAGGGCGCCCCACGGGCGCGGCAAGGCGCACAAAATATCCCCTCGCCCCCGCGAAGCGGGGGAGAGGGTCCGGCAGCGGCCGCTGCCGGACGGTGAGGGGGTGGTGAGGCCGGAACTCTTCAGTGGAAGATTCTTGGCATCGGCACCGTTTTCCGTTCCAGTATTCCGATACCCGCATCAGCACCCCCTCACCCTGCCCTCTCCCCCAAAAAGGGGGGAGAGGGTTCGTTCTTTTTTATGGCCTCGACTTCGCCACAGGGCTGTGGCCCCAATGGCGCATTCCAAACGCAAAGCGATTCACCTCATGACGTTCCGCCGCGCCGCCCTTTTCCTTCTTGGGACTTCCGCTGCCGCCTATGTGGCCTATGCCGCGGCGCAGACGACGCTACCGAACGGGCTGACGCAGGTGGGCGATGTCATCATGATGGCGCCGATCCCGGACGGCTCGACCGACAACGGGCTCACCGTCGACCGCGAGAGACGCCCCAGCCCCGTCCATGTGCTGAGCCCGACCGACCACGACATCTACACGCGCGCTTTCGACGCGGCCGACCGCGGCGACTGGACGGCGGCGCGGGGCCTGGCAGCCCAAGGCCATGACGCGACGGCGACCCGGCTGATCACCTGGCGCTACGTGCTGGACAAGAACAGCGCGGCGGCGTTCTCCGACATCGACGGCTTCATCAGGAACAATCCCAACTGGCCGCTGCGCGACACGCTTTTGGCGCGGGCCGAAGTCGCAATGGCGGCGGACATGGCGCCGGCCGCCGTGCTCGCCTGGTTCGGCGCGCGGACGCCGGTGACGGGACTGGGCATGGTGCGGCTGGGCGACGCCATGCTGGCGACGGGCAAGCCCACGGCCGGGCGCGACATGGCGCGGCGCGGCTGGATCAGCGGCAGCTTCCAGCCGGACCAGGAACTGGCCATCGTGAAGAAGGACGGCGGACTGTTCACGCCGGAGGTGGACCGCGCGCGGCTCTCCAATCTGATCTCGCGCGACGACGCCACCGCGGCCGGGCGCGAGTTGTCGCGCGTCGACGACGATGTGCAGCGTCTGGGACGGGCGCGGCTCGCCTTCCGCACCAGCCGTGCCGCCGGCGAGCGGCTTGCGGGCGCCCTGCCCGCCGGCCTGGCGAACGATCCGGAGTTGTTGTTCGACCGCGCCCGCGCGGCGCGGCGGGCCAACGACAATGCGACGGCGGCATCCCTGCTGCAGCGCAGTTCGCTGAAGGCGTTCGCGCTGTCACATCCGGCGCGCTGGTGGACCGAGGTGAATTTGGTGGCGCGCGCGCTGCTGACCGGAGGCGACTACCGCAACGCCTATGGCATCGTGTCGGACACCGGGCTGACCTCGGGCACCGAGTTCTCCGAATCCGAATTCATGGCGGGCTGGATCGCGCTACGCTTCCTGCACAACCCGAACCAGGGCCTGGGCCATTTCAAGAAGCTGGAAGCGGGCGTCTCGCGGCCCATCAGCCTGGCGCGGGCGCGCTATTGGAAAGGACGGTGCTACGAGGCGAACGGCAATCTTGTGGACGCCACTGCGCAATACAAGCTGGCGGCGCAGTCGCCGGAGAGCTTCTACGGCCAGATGGGCCTGGCGCGGATCGACGCGACGCCGATCCTGCATGTCAACGACACGCAGCTCGATGCGAGCTCGGTGGCGGGTGATTTCGAGAAGGACGACGTGGTACGCGCCATCCGCGTGCTGGCCGATCTGGGGCAGGAGAACATCCTGCGCATCTTCGTGCTGCGCGAGCAGGAACTGAACCCCGCGCCCAAGCGCGTCAAGTATCTGGCGCAGACTTTGGTCGATCTGGGCTTCCGCGAGATCGCGGTGCGGGTTGCGAAGGCCGCGAGCTATACCGGCACGCCGTTTCTCGCCTTCACCCATCCGGTGATCCCGCTGCCCGCCTATTCCGGCCCCGGCACGGCGCCGGAGCCCGCCTATGTGCTGGGCCTGATCCGCCAGGAGACCGAATTCGATCCCGATGCGGTGAGCAAGGCGGGCGCGCGCGGGCTGATGCAGCTGATGCCGGGTTCGGCACGGGCCGACGCCGCCCGCGCCGGGCTGCAATACCGGCCGAACGATCTGACCGGCAACCCGACCTACAACATCCAACTGGGCATGGTGGAGTTCGCCAGCGACGTTTCCGACTGGAACGGCTCGCTGGTGCTGGCGATCGCGTCCTACAATGCCGGACCGGGCAATGTGAAGAAATGGCTCGCGACCAACGGCGATCCGCGCAGCCCGACCGTCGATCCGATCGACTGGATCGAGGAGATCCCGTTCAACGAGACGCGCAACTATGTGCAGCGGGTTCTGGAAAATGCGCAGATCTATCGCAACCGGCTCAACGGCCGGGATAACCCGTCGCGCATCCTGATCGATCTCTATGCGCCCCTGGCGCCGGCGGTGAAGCCGGTATCGCCGTATCCGTAAGCAGGCTCTGTCAGGCTCAGCGGAAGATCGACAGCCACTCTCTGGCCAAGCGCTGGGCTTCGGCGATCTGGGAGGTGTTCATCTCCTTGGAGATCGACGCCCGCCAGCTTTTGGCCTCTTCGCTGCCGCGCACGGCCGCGAGGTTGAACCATTTGTGGGCGGCGACGAAATCCACGCCGACCCCCTGGCCCGTCGAATAGGCCAGCCCCAGATTGTACATCGCGTCGGGGCGGCCGGTTTTGGCGTCCGTCTCGAACTGCGCCAGGGCATCGATATCTATGCACGCCATGACAGTCCCCATCGTCCTTGTGGCGCGGCGGGGAAAAGTCCCCTTGGCGCAATGGGGATCGTGACCGGGGACGCATGAACGCAGGGTTAACGCGGTTAACCCTGATTTTCATACATCGTTAACGTTCGGCGGCGGCCGGCGGGACATGATCCGTGTACGGATTAAGCCGGCGGCGGCGGAAAACAAAAAAACCGCGCCGGAGCGCGGTTGGAGATCTGCTGGCGGGCTTGGCCGCGGCTATGAGGACAAGAACTCGTCCAAGCCGCGGCCTTTGCCTTCGCTGACGAAGCGCTCCGCTCGTTAGAAGGGAGCGTCCGAAAACGACAGCGTTGACCGAGTCAACGCTGGGTAACTATTTCTTCTTCTTGGCCTTCTTCGCGGTCTTCTTCGCCTTCGCCTTCTTCTTTGCCTTCGGCATGAGAACAACTCCTTTTATCGTTCCGTTCGGGTCGGACGAATCGTTCGCCCCCCAAAACGTGAGCAATATGAGTGGGTTGCAATTTAAAACGCAATACGTGCGGGGGTTTCGCGAAAACGCGTCTTCACATAAAATTCATTTAAGCCGTTATTTCATTGACTTATATTCATCGATCCGTACACAGACGTTCGGACGCCGAATTTTCCGCTGTCAAGCCTGATTTCGCGAAATTGTGCGAATCACCCCTCGTCGACGATTCCGAGTCGCGTCTTGAGCAGCACGTTGACGACTCCCGGATTGGCTTTGCCGCCGGTCTGTTTCATCACCTGACCGACGAACCATGAGACCATTTTCGGTTTCGCTTTCAGTTCTTCGACCTTGTCGGGATTGGCGGCGATGACGGCGTCGATCGCCTTGTCGATCGCCGACATATCGGTGACTTGCTTGAGGCCGCGCGCCTCGACGATCGCCTTCGGATCGCCGCCTTCGCTCCACACGATGTCGAGAACGTCCTTGGCGATTTTTCCGGAGATCATGTTGCTCGCGACCATCGCGACGATGGCGGCGTTGGCCTCGGCCGTCACCGGACCGTCGGCGATGGCGAGGCCGCTCCTGTTGAGGCGGCCGAAATATTCGTTGTTCAGCCAGTTGGCGGCGGCCTTCGCCTCGATGCCGGTGGCGAGCATCGCCTCGAAATAGTCGGCGCTCTCCTTCTCGGCGACCAAAACCGTGGCGTCGTAAGGACTTAGGCCCGCCTTCACGAGGCGCGCCTTCTTCTCGTCCGGCAGTTCGGGGAGGGATTTGGCGATCTCGTCGACCCAGGCCTGGTCGAGGACCAGCGGCATCAGGTCAGGATCGGGGAAATACCTATAGTCGTGCGCGTCTTCCTTGGAGCGCATCGAGCGAGTCTCGTTCGCCTTGGAGTCGTAGCGGCGGGTTTCCTGGTGGATCGTGCCGCCGTCTTCGAGGATGTCGACCTGGCGGCGCGCTTCGTATTCGACCGCCAACTGCACGAAGCGCATCGAGTTGACGTTCTTGATCTCGCAGCGCGTGCCGAGGTGCTTGAAGTCGCCGTCAACGCGGAACTTCTCATAGCCGCCGGTGCGGCAGACCGAGACGTTCACGTCGGCGCGCATGGAGCCTTCGTCCATGTTGCCGTCGCAGGTGCCCAGATAGCGCACGATGGAGCGCAGCTTCTTGAGGAACGCGGCGGCTTCTTCCGACGAGCGCATGTGCGGCTTGGAGACGATCTCCATCAGCGCGACGCCGGAGCGGTTGAGGTCGATATAGGAGCTATCGGGGTGCTGGTCGTGCAGCGACTTGCCGGCGTCCTGCTCCATGTGCAGGCGCTCGATGCCGACCGTGATGGTCTCGTCCTTCATGTCGAGGAGGATTTCGCCCTCGCCGACGATCGGGCTCTTGTACTGGCTGATCTGATAGCCCTGCGGCAGGTCGGGAAAGAAATAATTCTTCCGGTCGAACACGGACGTCAGGTTGATCTGCGCCTTCAGGCCAAGGCCGGTACGGACCGCCTGCTCGACGCACTTGCGATTGATGACGGGCAGCATGCCGGGCATGCCGGCGTCGATGAACGACACCTGGCTGTTCGGCTCGGCGCCGAACGCCGTGGCCGCGCCGGAGAACAGCTTGGATTCGGAGAGTATCTGGGCATGGACTTCCATGCCGATGACGATTTCCCACTCGCCGGTGGCGCCCTTGATGGTCTTGCTCATGCCGCCCTCCACCACTGGGTGGGTTTCGCGTTAAAGCCGGAGGCCGTCTCGATGGCGCGCGCGGCGCGCAGGATCGTGGCCTCGTCGAAGGCCTTGCCGATGAGCTGCAGGCCGAGCGGCAAGCCTTCGGCCGTGAGGCCGGCGGGAACGGAGATACCCGGCAGGCCGGCAAGGTTCACCGTCACCGTGAAGATGTCGTTGAGATACATCGCGAGCGGATCGGCGCTCTTGTCGCCGATGCCGAAAGCCGGGCCCGGCGTCGCCGGGGTCAGCAGCACGTCGCACTTTTCATAGGCCAGCGTAAAATCGCGCGCGATCAGGGTGCGCAGCTTCTGGGCCCGGGAATAATAGGCGTCGTAATAGCCCGACGACAGCACATAGGTGCCGATCAGGATGCGGCGCTGGACTTCCTTGCCGAAGCCTTCGGCGCGGGACCTTTCGTAAAGGTCCAGGATGTCCTTGGCGCCTTTGGCGCGGTGGCCGTAGCGCACCCCGTCATAGCGGGCGAGGTTCGAAGAAGCCTCCGCCGGCGCGACTATATAATAAGTGGGCAGCGCGTATTTGGTGTGCGGCAGCGAGACGTCGACGATCTCGGCCCCTTGGGCCTTGAGCCATTCGATGCCCTTGGTCCAGAGCTGCTCGATCTCGGCCGGCATGTTGTCGATGCGGTATTCCTTGGGGATGCCAACGCGCAAGCCTTTGACGCCGGACTCCAGTCCGGCTTCGTAGTCCGGGACGGGCACGTCGACGCTGGTGGAGTCCTTCGGGTCCACGCTCGCCATGTGCTTGAGCAGGATGGCGGCGTCGCGCACGGTGCGGGTCATCGGGCCAGCCTGATCGAGCGACGACGCGAAGGCGACGATGCCCCAGCGCGAGCAGCGACCGTAGGTCGGCTTCAGCCCGACCGTGCCGGTGACGGCGGCGGGCTGGCGGATCGAGCCGCCCGTGTCCGTGCCGGTGGCGGCGAGGCAGAGATTGCCGGAGACCGCCGTCGCCGAGCCGCCGGACGAGCCGCCGGGCACGAGGTTGGCGTTGGAATTGCGCGCCCGCCAAGGATTGAACACGGGGCCGAAATGGCTGGTCTCGTTCGACGAACCCATGGCGAACTCGTCCATGTTGGTCTTGCCGAGCAGCACCGCGCCAGCGTCCCACAGATTCTGCGAGACGGTGGATTCATACGGCGGCACGAAGTTGGAGAGGATGTTGCTGCCGGCGGTCGTGCGCACGCCCTTGGTGCAGAACAGATCCTTGATCGCCAGCGGCAGACCCTCGAGGCCGCGCGCGGTGCCGGCGGCGATGCGGGCGTCGGAAGCGGCGGCCATCTGCAGCGCCTTGTCCGGCGTCTCGGTGACGAAGGCGTTGAGCGGCCTGGCACCGGCGACGGCCTTGACGAAGGCGCTGGTCAATTCCCTGGATGAGACCTTTTTGGACTGCACGGCATCGCGCGCCTCGGCGAGCGTGAAATCGGTCAGCGTTGTGGGCAGCGACATTACTCGACCACCTTGGGCACGACGAAGAAATGGTCCTCGCCGCCGGGCGCGTTGGCCATCAGGGCGTCGGCGTTGCCGCCTTCGGTGACCTTGTCGTCACGCATTTTGAGGCGCTGCTCGACGACGGACGTCATCGGCGCGACGCCGTCGACGTTCACTTCGTTGAGTTGCTGGACCCAGGTGAAGATGCCGTTGAGCTCGTCGACCATGGGGCCGACCCTGGCCTCGTCGAGGGCCAGGCGGCTGAGTTTGGCGATGCGTCGAACGGTGTCCTTGTCGACGGACATGGGGAGCCTTAAGTCTTGGAAATCAACGGCCTTGCTAGCAATCAGGGACCTGACTGGCAAGCGACCCAAACGAGGTTCGCCCATGTCGCTCGGCATCACCGGCATCGACCATGTGCAGATCGCCGTGCCGCGCGCGCTGGAGGCGGCGTGCCTGAAATTCTATCGCGAGGTTTTCGCCTTTCCCGAACGGGAGAAGCCGCCCGAACTCAAGGCCCGCGGCGGGGCGTGGTTCCAGGTGGGGAGCCTGCAGATGCATATTGGGGTCGATCCGGAGCCGAGCCCGAAGAGCAAGCGGCATATCTGTTTTTTGACCGCCGATCTGGCAGCCGCGAAGGCGTCCGTGGTCGCGCATGGCGTGGCGATCGAGGAGGAGAGCGTGGCCGAGGGCCTCAGCCGATTCTTCGTGCGAGACCCGGCGGGAAACCGGATCGAGATCGGGCAGCGGTAATTTGAAAAAGAAATTCCCTCTCCCCCATTTTTGGGGGAGAGGGTTAGGGTGAGGGGGCGGTG
>DATCAT010000011.1:0-4153 GCA_036512455.1 Rhizomicrobium sp. | reverse complement strand
AAGATGATGCGGCCGGAGGCCTACATCGTGAACACCTCGCGCGGCGAGGTGATCGACGAGAACGCGCTCGCGCGTTTGATCGAATCGGGCGACATCGCCGGCGCCGGGCTCGACGTATTCGAGCACGAGCCGGCGGTGAACTCGAAGCTGGTCAAGCTCGCGCGCGAGGGCAAGGTGGTGCTGCTGCCGCATATGGGCTCGGCCACGCTGGAAGGCCGCGTCGACATGGGCGAGAAAGTCATCATCAACATCAAGACCTTCGCCGACGGGCATAAGCCGCCGGACCGGGTGATCCCGGCGATGCTTTAGGGCGGTTGCATTTTGGCTCCATTTTTGCTCCAATTCGGAGGTAAATGGAGACTCGCATGGGCGTGAATCTATCCGTCAAGAATGTCCCGGCCGAACAAGTTGAACTGCTCAAACAGCGTGCGAAGCGCAATCATCGCTCTCTTCAAGGCGAATTACTTGCCATCATCGAGAAAGTCACGGCACCAAAATCGATCGAAGAGTTGTCGGATTATGTTCAGACTCTCGATCTGACGCGGAAGAAAGAAGCGGTCCGCATGATCCGCGAAGACCGTGACAGATAAGGTTGTCGATGCTTCGACGATCGCGGCGATCACATTCGACGAACTTGATCGAACTCGCGCCGAGGTGATGTTGAAGGACACGAAATTGTTCGCGCCGCTGCTCATCGACTACGAGATGGCAAGCGTTTGCCTCAAGAAGATTCGCAACTCGCCGTCAGAACACGCAGCGCTGATCATGGCTTTCAATGGTTACCTCAGTCTCCCGATCACTCGGGTTCAACCGGATTTGGCCGGAACGATAGAACTTGCCGCAAAGAAGAAGATTACGCTCTACGACGCAACGTATCTTTGGCTTGCAAAGAGCAAGAACATCGAACTCGCCACCTTGGACAAAAAGCTCGTCAGGGCAGCCAGACAGTGAGGATCGTCTTCAGCAGCCATCGAACGGTGAACTGACGCCTCTTGGCATCGATTCTCCGTTACGACCCCGCAAACACCTCCAGCATCTTCGCCGCCTTCGCCAGTTGCCCTTCGTTCATGCGCGACAGCGTTGCGTTGATACGGTGCAAGAGTTTGCCGCGGTCGCCCTTGGGCATATCTCCGGCGCCCACGGCGAAGAGCGCCGCGGACGGAATGTCGAGCGCGCGTGCAATCCGCGCCGCCGTCTCGAACGAAGCCGCGGCCAGGCCGCGCTCGATCATCCCAACCGTCTGAGACGACACGTTCGCCGCCGCCGCCAGACGGTCTTGCGGCCACCCTTTCGCGCGCCGTTGGTGGCGGACATTGGCGCCAAACAAGATGAGAAGTTCGCTTGCATCATCCACCCGGCAATTGTGGGTTGAGCCGGAGGATTAGAAAACCCGCAAATCGATATCATTTCGCGCAATGCAAAGTGCTGCTTATCTTTTTGCGAAATATGAACCAACAGTTCGTATCGCGCGCCTTCTCGCAGGCCGATGCTCGCGTTGTCAGAGGCAACCTTCTCAGCAGCTGAACGAATCCGAATTCCACCGCGCAAGGCGCAATCCTGATCGTTGCACGCATGAGAACCCCTCCGATCACTTTCACCTTCGGCTGGGACGCCTGGGAGAGGCTGAAGGCCGTTTACGTGCCTCAGGAGGGCGTGGACCAGCTTGCCGCGGACTGCATCGTCGAATTCGGACCGGGCGCCATCCGGTTCGTCGAAACCGAAATCGATCGCGCCAAGCGCCGAGGCGAGACCGGAGAATATTGGCTGGCGATCAGAGTCAAAGAGACCATCGAAAGAATGGAAGCGTCCGGCAGCCTGACGCAACAATGAGCGGGCTGATCATCAGTTTGTAATAACGTTCGCGTCGTCACCTGGGTGGCCCGCAGTTGCGGGCCATGACATCTGTTAGTGTCGTACCAATCCCAATCCGCTAAGCCTTCTCCGCCAGCGTCGCGAGGTGGTCGGGCACGTAGGCGCTTAGCGGATCGCCCGGCGACGCGTCTTCGTAGAAGCCGATGATGCGGAAGCCTGCTGCGATCTGTCCGCCGATCTGGTCGGTGAGGGTGTGGCCCCATTCCAGTGAGCGGCCTTGTTTCATGTGATGCGCCAGTTGTTTTTTCGTGCGGTGGGTGATGTCGGCGTAGGGCAGTTTGTGGCGGATGCGCAGGTTGCGCACGGTGCGGCGCTCCTCGTCGATCGCGAAGGTGATGGGGTTGAGGAAGCCGGACATCAGGCGGCCGCCGGGTTTCAGCACGCGGAAGCATTCGCGCCAGATCGGATGGATGTCGGCGGCGAACAGGTTCGAGGCGGGGTGGACGATGAGATCGAAACTGCCGGCCACGAAGCGCGCGAGGTCGGCGAAGTCGCCCTGCTCCAGGCGGATGGCGAGGCCCTCGCGCTCGGCGACGAATTTGTCCTGTGCCAGCTGGTTGGCGGACGCGTCCAGCGTCGTGACGCGCGCGCCCGCGGCGGCGAGGATCGGCGCCTGCTGGCCGCCGCCGCCGCCAAGCGCGAGGACGCAAGCGCCCTTGAGTTTCGGAAACCAGTCCTTCGGCACGGGCTTGGTCGGCGTCAGCGCGATCCCCACGTCGCCGCGGCGGGCGGCGGCGATCGTCTGGCGCGACACCGCCCGCGTCCAGATGTCGGCCTCGCGGCCGCGCTTGTCCCAGGAGGCGCTGTTGTAGGCCAGCACGTCTATCGCCGGTCTCGATTTCGATTTCTTTGCCATGTCGCGCCCCGCTTGCGAGGCAACGTTTAGACTACTTCAGCGTCGCATCAAACAGCGCGACGAGCTTGGCGAAGGCGCGTTCGGCCTGGTTCTCGTTGTAGATGCCCTGGCGGCCCGGCACGCACCAGCCGTGGTGGGCGCCTTCGTAAGTCTCGCTTTCACTCTTGCCCGGCCAGTCCTTCAGCACCGCTTCGAGTTTGGCGATCGCTTCGGCGGGCATGGAGCGGTCCTCGACGGCGTGGCCGAAATAGAGTCGCGCCTTGATCTTCGGCAGCAAGAGATGCGGACTGTCGGGCTGGTCGGTGAGAAGGCCGCCGCCATGGAACGACGCGGCGGCGGCGATTTTGTCCGGCGCGGCGGCGGCGACGCGCACCGCCATCTGGCCGGTGAAACAATAGCCGACGACGCCGGTCTTGGGGCCTTTGACGTTCGCCTGCGCCAGCAAAAAATCGGCGAAGGCCGAGCCATCGGGTCCCATCTGAGCGTTGCTCAGGCTGGCGCGCAGTTCGCCCATGCGTTTCATGGTGCGCTCGTCGCCCATCTGCGGCACGAAATCGAGCACGGGAAGCCTGGCGCCGCGATAGAACACATTGGGCAGCAGCACGACATAGCCCTGGTCGGCGAGGCGCTGTGCCATCTTCTGGTAGGCGCCGCGGATGCCCATGATGTCGGTGAGATAAATCACGCCGGGCCACGAGCCCGCGCCGGAGGACGGCGTGTAGAGAAAGGCTTCGGCGGTGCCGTCGGCGGTTTTCACGTCGACTTTGGATTCGGTCATGCGCGGCTCCCGGTTTCACTCCGCTTATCCCCGGCCGAGCGAAGCGAGGGGAAGGGGACCCAGGCGTTGAAGCATCGAGGCTCTCGACTGCCTGGGTCCCCTTCCCTTCGCGTTGCTGACGCAACGCTCAGCCGGGGATGACAAATTGAGCTTGCAACAACAACAGGTGAGTTTGAAGTCACACAGTACGACTCGCGACAATCAGGTCAGAAGGCGCGAGTCCTAAGGCAGCTCGTAGATCACCGCGTTCCAGTATTTCACGCGGTGCGACCCGGTTTTGCGGAAGGCGCGGCGGCGCAGTTCGCGCCCGATCATCAGGTTGAAATAGCCGTGCGCCACCAGCGCGGTGGCGCCTTCGGATGCCGCGCGCTGCATCAGGATGTCGGCGGCTTCGGCGGCGCGGTGCTTGGCCTTGCGGTAGTTCTCGATTTCGGGGTGATAGCCGGCGTGCCACAGGATGCGCGCCACCACCGCCCATTTGGGCACCTTCATGCGCAGCAGGGGAATGCGCGGGCTCGCCAGCGGCGCCTCGGCGAATAGAGGGTCGGCGATCAACTCGGCATGGGGCGCCAGCGCCTTGGCGCTGTCGGTGGCGCGTGGCCTGCCCGAAGTGTAGATCGCGGTCAGTTCGCCGACCAGATCGGCCA
>DATCAT010000010.1:0-24953 GCA_036512455.1 Rhizomicrobium sp. | reverse complement strand
TCTGCGCAAAGCCGCTGAGCGCTCCATGCCGGCGCTCTGGGATCGCATCGGCGCGATCCTTGCCACCTTCTCACAAGCCGAGTGCGCGAATTTCTT
Organism: Rhizomicrobium sp.; assembly: GCA_036512455.1. Lineage (GTDB taxonomy): Bacteria > Pseudomonadota > Alphaproteobacteria > Micropepsales > Micropepsaceae > Rhizomicrobium. The sequence goes on along the minus strand of DATCAT010000010.1, from coordinate 24,857 downwards.
CAAGCATGCCGGCTATGCGTAATCTCATGCCAAAATCGCTCTAGTTCCGTCCATAGAGACGTGCTGCGCAACGCGCGCCTCAGGAATTACCGCATATCGCTGAACTTCTTCCCCTCCGCGGCCAGCTTCTCCAGCAGCGGCGCGGGTTTGAACGCGTCGCCCATCGTCGCCTGGAATTCCTTCATCTTGGCCAGCACCTTGTCGAGGCCGACCTGGTCGCCGTAATGCATCGGGCCGCCGCGATAGACCGGCCAGCCATAGCCGTTGACCCAGACGACGTCGACGTCGCTCGGCCGGATCGCCTTCTTCTCGTCCAGGATCTTCGCGCCCTCGTTGATCATCGGATAGATGCAGCGCTCCAGGATCTCCGCGTCGGAGATTGTGCGCGGGTTCTTGCCCGACTTGGAAACGAAGTCGTGGATGATCTTTTCCGTCACCGGCGAGGGCTTGGCGGCGCGCGTCTCCGGGTCATAGTCGTAATAGCCCGCGCCGGTCTTCTGGCCCCGCCGATCCGCCTCGCACAGCACGTCGCGGATGGTCTCGCCGTGGCTCTTTTCCTTCACCCAGCCGATGTCGAGGCCGGCCAGGTCGCTCATCGCGAACGGTCCCATCGGGAAGCCGAAATCGTAGAGCACGCGGTCGACATCCCACGGCATGGCGCCTTCCAGCACCATCTTCTGCGCCTCGCGGCCGCGCGCGCCGAGGATTCGATTTCCCACGAAGCCGGGGCAGACGCCGACCAGCACCGCGATCTTGCCGATCGTCTTGGCCAGTTTCATCGAGGTCGCGATCACTTCCTTGCTCGTATGATCGGCGCGCACGATCTCCAGCAATTTCATCACGTTCGCCGGCGAGAAGAAGTGCAGCCCGATGACGAATTCCGGGCGTTTTGTAACGGACGCAATTTCGTCGATGTTCAGACCGCTCGTATTCGTCGCCAGGATGGCGCCGGGTTTGCAGATCGCGTCGAGCTTGGTGAAGATGTCCTTCTTGATGTCCATGCGCTCGAACACCGCCTCGATCACGAGATCGCAATCGGCCAGCGACGACATGTCGAGCGAGCCCGAGAACAGGGCCATGCGCTTCTCCACTTCGTCCATGGTGAAGCGGCCGTTCTTGGCGCTGCGCTCATAGTTGCCGCGCACGACTTTGAGGCCGCGGTCGAGCGCGTCCTGTTTCACTTCCACCAGCTTCACCGCCATGCCGGCATTGGCGAAGTTCATCGCGATGCCGCCGCCCATGGTCCCGGCGCCGATGATGCCGACCGTCTTGATGGGTATCAGTTTCGTATCGTCCGGCACGTCCGGGATCTTGTTGGCCTGGCGCTCGGCGAAGAAGTAGTAGCGCTGCGCCACCGATTGCGCCCCCGTCACCAGCTCCATGAACAGCTTGCGTTCGACCTTCAGGCCCTCCTCGAACGGCAGGTTCGCCGCCGCCTCGACCGTCTGGATGATGCTTTCGGGCGCCTTGAAGCCGCGGAACTTGCGCGCATTGGCCTTGCGGAACGCGGCGAAGATCTCCGGATGGCCCTTGGCCGCGTCGGTCTTCGAATTGTTGTCGCGCACCTTCACCAGCGGCTTCTTCTCGGCGAGCACCTTGCGCGCGAACGCGACGGCGCCGTCCTTCAGCTTGCCTTCCTCGAGGATGGCGTCGACCAGCCCCATGGCGAGACATTCTTTCGCCGGTACATGCGTGCCCGCGGTCATCATCTCGAGAGCTTTCTCGATGCCGGCGATGCGCGGCAGGCGCTGCGTGCCGCCGGCGCCCGGCAGCAGGCCGAGATTGACTTCCGGCAGGCCGCAGCGCGCGCTCGGCACCGCGACGCGGTAATGCGCGCACAGCGCGACTTCGAGGCCGCCGCCCAGCGCCGTGCCGTGGATCGCCGCCACCACCGGCTTGGGCGAGTCCTCCATCATGGCCTGGACGTCGAACAGCGAGGCGCCTTTCGATGCGCCGCCGAATTCGGAGATGTCGGCGCCGGCGATGAAGGTCCGCCCCTCGCAGATCAGCACGATCGCTTTGACGTCCGCGTCGGCAATCGCCGCCTTGAAGCCCTCGAACAGCCCGTCGCGCACATTGGCGCTGAGCGCGTTCACCGGCGGCGAATTCAGCGTGACAATCCCGATCTCGCCATCCTTGGAGAAATCGGTAACCGGATTGATGGCCGTCATGGAGCGTTCCCTCGACATATGGGTGGCTGGTCGACCGACAAAAAATCAGTCCCGGAGCCAAGAGTCGAGTCGTTCGGGCTTCTTTTCCTCCCCGGTTGCCTGCCCGCCGAAGCTTTAGCGCAGGCGGGTTACGGGGGAATCAGAACAACGCCTTCGCCAGCCAGCCATCGCGATCCGCAGCCGCCGCCGGGACCGCCAGCGCGTGATCGGTGTCGTAGAAGATCGCCGTCTTTGCCCCCGGCACCGCGCCGATGAAGGCGAGCGCTTCGGCTTCCGCGATGAAATAGTCCTTGGCCGCGAACTGGAACAGCACCGCCTTGCCGCTCAGCTTCGCCAGCCCGCCCGCGATGTCGTAGCGCGCCATCGCCGCGGCGTAGCCGGCATAGTCCGGCATCGCCTGCTTGGCCTTGCCGAAGCGGTACCATTCGGCCAGCGTCGGCACGCCCGCCATCAGCACCCAGCTCGACGGGCGCATCTCCACATTCGCCATCAGCGCGCCGAACATGGCGCCGAAATCGTGCGCCACGAACGCGACATGACCCGCGTCGACTCCGTCCTGCGCCAGCAGCAGGTCGAGCGCGCGGCGCAGGTCGATCACCTGCGCCTCCACCAGCGGTCCGTCCTTGGCCGCATCGGCGCCGACCGTGTCGAACCAGTTCGGCGCCGACCACATCGCATCGATCAGCAGCGACACCGCGCCGCGCCGCGCCAGCGCGATCGCATCGGGCTCGAACTCGGTATGGTTGGTGGTCCTGGGCTCGCCCAGCCAATGCACGAACAGCACGCCGGGATGCTTGCCCTTCCTGGTGCCGCGGACGATCTCGCCTGTCACCGTGTGACCGGTGGGCGAGGTGACCCGCACATCCTGCGCCACGACGCCCCTCTCCAGCGTCCGCGCCGCGCCCAGCACCGGCGCCATCGGCACCGAGGCGTCATAGGAATAGAGCCCCTCGGCCCGCGCCGGCAGCGCGGCGCATAGGACGGCAAACGCCAAGGCTGCGAAGCGAAGATTCATTTGAGGTTCCCCAGGACCCGCCGCCATCATCGCACTCTCGATCTTTCCCAACGATCACTTCGCTGTGAGAAAATGCGCGTTTGTACCCTTGCGGAAGCCTTGGCAGCCCGCGCCACAGGTCTATCGTTCTCTCGCACCGCGGAGGCCGCCATGAGCTACGAGAACATCACCTACGAACTCGAAAATTCCATCCTCACCGTCACGCTTAACCGCCCCGACAAGCTCAACGCCTATACCGCCATCATGGGCGCCGAGCTCGAGGACGCTTTCCTGCGCGCCGACGAGGACGACGAGGTCCGCGTCATCATCGTCACCGGCGCCGGCCGCGGCTTCTGCGCCGGCGCGGATATCTCGGGCGGCGCGAGCGCGTTCGACACCAAGAGCGGCAACGCGGCCATGTTTCAGGGCTCTCAACCACGGCGCTCCGGCGGAAACGGATTTGTTGGCGCGATCTACAATTGCCGCAAGCCCTCCATCGCCGCGATCAACGGTCCCGCCGTCGGCGTCGGCATCACGCTGGCGCTGCCGATGGACATCCGCATCGCGTCCAGCGAAGCGAAATTCGGTTTCGTCTTCGCCCGCCGCGGCCTGGTGCCGGAGGCCGGCAGCGCCTGGTTCCTGCCGCGCCTCGTCGGCCTCAACCAGGCGCTGCGCTGGTGCCTGTCGGGCCGCGTCTTCGGCGCGGCGGAAGCGAAAGAAGGCGGATTGGTGTCGGAAGTCGTTGCGCCCGGCGAACTTCTCGCCCGCGCCCGCGAGATCGCCCGTGAGATGGTCGAGAACACGGCGCCCGTCTCCCTGGCGCTGACGCGGCACATGTTGTGGCAATATTCCGGCCTGCCGAACCCGTTCGAGGTCATGAAGATCGACGGTGCGCTCAGTCTCGAACTGGGCGCCGGCCCCGACGTGAAGGAAGGCGTCGCCTCGTTCCTCGAAAAGCGCAAACCGAATTTCCCCGGCAAGGTCAGCGCCGGCCTGCCGCAGAGTTACAAACCCGCGCCGCGCTGAGCGATCGACGGCGTTTAGACATCGAGGCCGACGCGCGGTAAACGATCGACGACACCGCGCAACGCTTTCAGCGAGCGCTGGCGTTCGTCGGGGACATTTTGAGCGAGCCAGCCCCTATTGCGCAGGTAATTGGCGGCCCCCGTGAAATAGCCGGCAGGCTCCGCGGTCTGCGCCATCGTCCGAAGAGCCGCCGGCGTCGTCGGCGCAACCGTTGGGGCGCCATGCATGGTCGCCCGCAGCGCCTCCGCGAGCCGCGGAATCAGGTGGTCTTTCAGCAGCGCGGCGAAAGCCGTGTTGATCGCGGCGGTCGCCCGGACCACATCGGCATTGGCGGCGTCTGCAGGCAGGTCCGTCAGGATGCCGCGCATCGTCGCGTAGGACGCCTTGATTTGCACTTCCAGCGGATCGAGCGCCGTCCGCGCCGCCGGCCAGGAAACCTGCGCTGCGGACACGGCCCCGGCCAAATTATCTCCGGTCGAGACGAGGCTGTTGAGAAGGCGCTCGATCGCGCTCGGCACATGACGGCGCACGCGTACCGTCAGGGGATTGAGGAAGCCGCCGCTCGCTTTCTGGATGTCATGAAAGGTCTGCCCCTTTTTGGAGCCATACATGCGGAAAAACCAAAGGCTTGCGGCTTGGTTCATCAGCGGCTCGTACGCCGCGAAAAACTCGCTGGAATAGGCGCTTTCGATATATTCCGCGGTCTTTTCCTTCACCACTTCTGCTGCGGGTTCAGGGTCGCCTTCTTTTGCCGGCGCTTTGAATTCAAGAATCTTTTCTCGGATATCCTCATGCTTGTCGCTGAGCAACGTATGCACGGCCTCGTGGGCCGTATCCCTGCGACGATAGTTTTCCAGGGTGATCCAATCGCCGCCCGCGAGGCTGCGCGCGACCACCGCCGCATGGTGATATCCCCAGACATCCGGACGATCGATCCCTTCTTTGTGTTCGGGATCGGAGAAATCGAATGGATTTTCTGGCCCGGGTGAAACCGTGAACGTGGCGAATCCTTCGCCGACATCGGGCTGGACATGGGCATTGATTCCGATGGCGTGCGATTGCGCGTTCAGGGTGCCAGCGCCAAGCTTGCGGCCGTAACGTCGGCCGGCAAATTCGTGGTCGTGCGACGGATCGCGCATGGCTGCCCAGGCCCGCGCGGCGGTGTCCTCTTCCGGCCTGTCGACGTCCTCGTCGTCCCTGGCGATCTCCAGCGCACCGGCGGGCGGGGCCAGATGGTTGGCCAGCCTTCCGATCTCGGAAGCACCCTGGCCACCGACATTGACCACCCCGCTCCGGTCGCGTCCGCTTTCCGCGTCACGCAGAGCGATTTCCTCCCGCTGGCTTCCGGCATTGCCCATGATGATGTTCGCGAGACTGATGCAGATGTCGGTCCACAAGGCTTCGGCGCCGCCCTTGTTGTCGGCAACGGGACGCACGCGCGGCAGGGTTTGTTCGCCGACCGTCACCGACCCGCCGCCCGTCGTCAGGCGCAATGGACTCTGGACGCCTGCAAGGCCGGCGTTCGAGTTTTCGACCACCGCTTCGAGCGCGAAGAACTCCTTGGCCTCGTTGACCGTGTCGTGGATCGCCATCGAGCCGTCGTCGGCGACCAGGAACGGGGCGCCCGCCGGATCGGTCGTCTGCTTGGCATAGTCGAGTGCCGGCTCGGACGGGTTCAGCGATCCGGTCGGCGAGGCGAGCGGCGCATGAGATCGCAGCGGCGCCGAACCGGCGCCCGCCTCCAGTCGGTCACTTTTGAAATATCCCTGCACCACCGGCGGCACGAACCTGGCAGGACGTCGCGGCGCCGCGCAGAACACGGGCTCGGCCCGGGCGGCGGCGCTGCCCATGCGGTCGGCTTCCTGTTCCAGTCCGCGATCCGCGTTGATCGCCACGCCGCCCGTTCGGCCGGTCGGCGCCACGCGTCCCTGCTTCTGCTGCACCACATGCCAGGCCTCGTGCGGCAGGTGCCTGTTCTGTCCCGGCGCGACGTGGATATTCGTGCCTTGCGTATAGGCATGGGCGTTCAATTTGGCGGGCTTGGCGGAATTGTAGTGAACTCTGACATCGTCCAGGACGTAGCCGGAGACGCTCTCGATGCCCGCCTTGAGACCGTCCGGCAGGCCCGTGCGGTTTTCTTGTCTTTGAATCGGCGCCCATTCCTGGTTGTGGCCGGCCGGCGATTTTTGGCGCGGCTCCATCGCCGCCGAGGCGCGGACCTTGTTTTCCGCTGGTCTTGTGAGGCGGGCTCGCATGGTCCGATCCGATCGCGGTCGACCTTAGCCCAGTTCCTTGGCGATCTGCAGCGCCAGATCGCAGACATAGGGATTGGTCTTGCGTTCCCAGCCGAAGGTCGACATCTGGCCGTGGCCGGGCACGAAGTGCATGTCGTCGCCCAGCGGCCACAAGCGCTGCGTGATGGACTCGACCAGCTGTTGGTGATTGCCGCGCGGCAGGTCGCTGCGCCCGACCGAGCCGGCGAACAGCACGTCGCCGACGAACGCGACCTTGGCCTCGGCATGAAAAAACACGACATGCCCCGGCGTATGCCCCGGGCAGTGGCGCACGCCGAGCGTCGCCTCGCCGACGCTCACCGTGTCGCCGTTCTCAAGCCAGCGGTCCGGCGTGCAGTTCTCCGCGTCGCCGAAGCCTGGCCGCCTGGCGTTGCGTCCCAACTCGTCGAGCAGGAAGGCGTCGTCCCGGTGCGGCCCCTCGATCGGCACGCCGAACTCCCGCGCCAGCTTGGCCGCGCCGCTGGCATGGTCCAGATGGCCATGGGTCAAAAGGACCTTCTCCAGGCTGACGCCCTCCAGCTTGAGGGCGGCTTTCAGCCGGTCCAGGTCCCCGCCGGGGTCGACAAAGGCCCCCCGCATGGTGCGCGTGCACCACACCAGGGAACAATTCTGCTGATAGGGGGTGACCGGCAGGATCGCGGCCTTGATCGGGGTCGTTTCCATACCAGATCAGATAAGGCCATGCGTCCCGCAGGTCCATCGCCCCCGAGCCTCGGCAGGGGGAGGGGGGTGCGGATTTCCGACGAACAATTATAAACCCGAGGAAATGCAGGGTTTGTAACTTTCTAACAGGGTGTTCACTAGCCATTGCGTAACCAAGCTGCAACAAATCGGCCCGAAATGCCGGAAAACCTAAGGTAAATCCAAGGGTTTGCTGGAATATCAACCATGCTTCTGCTAGGTTGCAGGAGACCGAAAGGTCCAGAGTGGGACTAGACGTGTGATGAGGGTTTCGATCCGCCGTGCGCTTTGCGCCGCCGCGGCTACGTTCGCACTCGCGAACGCGGCAAGCGCGGCCGCGCCTGTCGCGATGGCCTTCTTCCCGCTCGCCGCCGTCTCGACCCAGGTTCTCGCCGGCGCCGTCGATCTCAGCCAGACCTTCTCGCTACCCAGCGCCTCCTACGGGCCACCCGCCACCGCGCGGCTCGGCGTCGCCAACGTTTCGACCAGCGTTTCGCTGATCACCGGGCTCGATCTGGAACTCGGCTACAGGATCGATCTCAGCGGCCGCATCGCGCCGATCGACGCCGCGAACGCGCGCACCTTCGACGGTCTGTTCCTTTCTTCCGCGTCGGCCGGCTCGCCCTACGCCGCGCTTGGCGGCGGCGGCAATTTCCTCGGCGCCACGGCCGCGCTGGCGGACGATCTACATGTCAGCATCGGCGCCGCCAATCTGGCGCCCGGCATCTCCAGCTACGCGCCCGACGCCTACACCGCGCTTGCCCGTCTCGGCGGCGAGCCGATGCCCTACAATCCGCGCGGCGCCAGTTCGCTGCTCGCCGGCGTGTCGTGGAACATCGCCTCCTGGGGCGATCTGGGCCTGATGGCCTCGAACACGGTCGAACGCGACGGCCTGCTGGGCGCCGCAGCGCCCGGCGTCAACGCCAGCACGGCCGCACTCGGCGTCTCGGCCCGCGTCCATCTGGGCAATGGCTGGGAGACGACCGCGTCGTACAGCCAGGGCGTCACGCAACTCGATCTCAAATCCGGCCTCGCGCCCGCCTTCGCCACCGACGCGCTGCGCACGCAATCCTACGGCATCGCTATCGCCAAGAACGGCCTGTTCGGCGACGACTCGCTGGGCCTGGCCGTATCGCGTCCGGCGCTCAACACCGCGGGCGGCGAATTCGTCACCCTGCCGGGCGTCGGCGGCGGCTCCGCCTTCTTCGCCGGCAACCGGCTGGCCGCCGGCGGCGCGCCGGAAACCGACGTCGAAATCGGCTATGTCACGACGTTCCTGGACGGCTCCCTGGCGCTGCAGACCAACGCCTCGTTCCAGATGAACTACAACGGCCAGGACGGCGCCAGCGCCGTGGCCCTGCTGAGCCGGGCGCGGATCAAGTTCTGAAGATGCCAGGCCTGCCCGCCGAAGCTTTAGCGTAGGCGGGATCAAGTTCTGAGTTTCTGGCGCTGCTCGCCGCGCGCGAGCAAGACGTTGCCCGCGCCCCCGCGCTTCGCTAAAAGCCCCGCATCTCAAGCCAATCCCGCGAAGGAACATCATGGCCGGCCCGCAATACGTCTATGTGATGAAGGGTCTGTCGAAGACCTATCCCGGCGGCAAGCAGGTGCTGAAGGACATTTGGCTCAGCTTCTATCCCGGCGCCAAGATCGGCATCGTCGGCGTCAACGGCGCCGGCAAGTCGACGTTGATGAAGATCATGGCCGGGCTCGACACCGAATTCACCGGCGAGGCCTGGGCCGCCGACGGCGTGCGCATGGGCTACCTGCCGCAGGAGCCGCAGCTCAACCCGGACAAGGACGTGCGCGGCAACGTCATGGAGGGCGTCGCCAAGAAGCAGGCCCTGGTCGACCGCTACAACGAGATCGCCGCCAATTATTCCGACGAGACCGCCGACGAGATGGCGAGGCTGCAGGACGAGATCGAGGCCGCGGGCCTGTGGGATCTCGACTCCCAGGTCGACCAGGCTATGGATGCGCTGCGCTGTCCTGAAGGCGACGCCACCGTCGCCTCGCTCTCGGGCGGCGAGCGCCGCCGCGTCGCGCTATGCAAGCTGCTGCTCGACGCGCCCGACGTGCTGTTGCTCGACGAGCCGACCAACCATCTCGACGCGGAATCGGTCGAATGGCTCGAACACACGCTGAGCAGCTACAAGGGTTGCATCATCCTGGTCACCCATGACCGCTATTTCCTCGACAACGTCACGGGCTGGATTCTCGAGCTCGACCGCGGCAAGGGCATCCCGCACGAGGGCAACTACTCCTCCTTCCTCGTGGTGCAGGAAAAGCGCCTGCGCCAGGAAGGCGCCGAGGAAGCCGCCCGCGAACGTTCCATCGCGCGCGAACGCGAATGGATTCAGCAGAGCCCGCGCGCCCGCCAGGCGAAATCGAAGGCGCGCATCAACGCCTATGACGAATTGCTCTCCAAGAGCCAGGAACAGCGCGGCTCGACGGCGCAGATCGTCATCCCCGTCGCCGAACGCCTCGGCTCGGTCGTCATCGAGGCGGAGAATCTCGCCAAGGCCTATGGCGACCGGCTGCTCTACGAGAACGTGAACTTCACCCTGCCGCCCGGCGGCATCGTCGGCGTCATCGGCCCCAACGGCGCCGGCAAGACGACGCTGTTCCGCATGCTGACGGGCCTGGAAAAACCCGACGCCGGCGAACTGCGCATCGGCCCCACGGTGCAGATCGGCTATGTCGATCAGAGCCGCGACGCGCTCGACCCCAAGAAGAACGTCTGGGAGGAAATCTCCGGCGGCCTCGATATCCTGGAGCTCGGCAAGCGCACCATGCCGTCGCGCGCCTATGTCGGCGCCTTCAACTTCAAGGGCGGCGACCAGCAGAAGAAGGTCGGCCAGCTCTCGGGCGGCGAGCGCAACCGCGTCCATCTCGCCAAGATGCTCAAATCCGGCGCCAACCTGCTTCTGCTCGACGAGCCCACCAACGACCTGGACGTCGACACGCTGCGCGCGCTGGAAAGCGCGCTGGAGGAATTCGCCGGCTGCGCCATGATCATCAGCCATGACCGCTGGTTTCTCGACCGCATCGCCACCCACATGCTGGCCTTCGAAGGCGACAGCCACGTCGAATGGTTCGAAGGCAACTACCAGGACTACGAAGCCGACAAGAAGCGGCGGTTGGGCATCGATGCAGATCAGCCGCACCGGATCAAATACAAGAGATTCGCGCGGACGTAGAAGGATACGCGCCGATGCTGAAAGCCTTGCAAGGCATCCATCCGATTTTCTTCCTGATCGTCGCGACGACGCTGGAAGTGAGTGGCGACGCCGTCATCCGCATGGCGATGTTCGATCATGCCGGGCTCTATCGCATTGCTCTTTTCGTGGCGGGCGCCGCGCTTTTGTTCGGCTACGGCTCGTTTCTCAACCTGGCGCCCGTGGAGTTCGGCCAGGTGGTCGGCCTTTATATCGCGACGCTGTTCGTCGTCTGGCAGATCGTCAACTTCGCCTTCTTTCGCACGCTGCCGACAATACCGATCCTGGTCGGCGGCGCCCTGGTGGTGACCGGCGGCGCCATCATCACGTTCTGGAAGGCTTAAAGCGCGCCAACGGTTCGTCCGCTAAGGCGCAATGAGTTCGACATCCGGAAAGTAGATCCGATAGCGCCGCACGTCGCGTGTAAGGATCGGCAGCCCCGCCACCTGGGCATGCGCGCCGATGAAGAAGTCGGGAAGATTGCTGGTCCGCGTCCCGCCGGCGCTGCGATAGCGTCCAAAGACCGTACCGGCAAGAAAATATGCGCTCTTCGGCACGGGATTGAGCAAAAGGCCTGCGTCCGCGAGCGCCTGATCGAGTTCGGCTTCGCTGGCGCTCTTCACAGCGATTTCGGAATACACAATCTCGTTGAAGTAGATCGGCCCGAGGGCTGCGCGCTCGTTGAGTCGTTCGATGGACCAATCAAGCCACTGCGGATCATGCTCCAGAAAATCGACCAATACGTTGCTGTCGACCAGCGTCACTCGCGGTTACCGGTTACCGGATCGATCTTGCCGCGTGTCATGTCCATGAGTTCGTCGCCCGTGATGCCGCGGATGACGCGCCGCTTGGCAACCTCATAAAGCCGCGCCTTGTAGTCGCCGCTTGTTCCCGGCTTTTCGATGATGATCGCGCCCGATGCCGTCGCGCGCACCTCGACCCTGTCTCCGGGCGCGATGCCAACGGCGTCGCGAACCTCTTTGGGAAGAGTGACCTGGCCTTTTACAGTGACGGTGGTTGCCATGATGGCCTCAGTATTACCGGCGCCCTAAGGTAATACCTCAGCGTAACAAGGTCAAATTTGGCTTGAAATCATGCCATCGCCACAAGCACCACCGCGCTCGCCGTCGTCAGCACCAGCACCGGGATCGCCCAGGTCAGGTAGGTGTAGGTCTGCTCCTGGGCCCAGCGGCCGAACAGCTTCTCCACGACATTGAAGCGGTAGAACAGCACATTGATGGCCAGCGCCAGTCCCAGCGTGACGTAGTTGAGCGCGAACAGCCGGTTCACCGGATTGTCGCCGGTGCTCAGCACCTGGTACGCCTGGTTGACCGTGAAGTTCAGCGCGATCACCGCGAACAATCCGCCGATGATCAAATTGACGAGTTCGAAGGTCTCGATCTTGAACTCGCCGTCTTCCATGTGATTGAGCCAGATCGCCAGCAGCGGAATGAGCAGCGAGGCGAACAAGGGAATGAAGATCGACGCCAGCACCGAGCCGGGCAGCCGCGCGATGGTCAGCGCCGCCACCACGCGGGTATGCATCGCGCCGTACCAGCCCTTGATCGGCTCGGATTTGAGCCCGATGGTCTTCAGCGTCCAGCCGTTGAGCGCGGCGTCCTCGCTCACCGTGCTGAAATCCAGATCGTCCTGGTCGAATTGCAGCACCACCTGGTCGGCGGTCTGGTTGCGGATGGCGGGCTCGATCTGCAGCTTCTGGCGGTCGAACGGAAAGCGCGTCACTTCGTAGGGCGTCGCGAACTCGGCTGTGATCCGCTTGATCATCTCGACGTCGCCATTGGGAAAGATGCGCAGGCCCAGATTGGTATAGGTCGCATCGCCCTTCTGGTTGGCGATCTCGATCGTGGGCACCCATAGATTGGCCAATTGCGCCTTGGCGTCGTCGCCGCGAAAGATTTTCGGCGGATCGCTCTGCTCCTCCGCCGGACGCGCCAGCGACGGCACCTCCCAGCGCAGGCGCACGTCGACCGTCGCCTTGAACGTGCCGGCATTCTCGTCGAACGATTCCAGGTCGACATAGGCGACCGCCACCTTCACGATCAGGGGCGTGCCTTTTTCCATCGGCATGGCCGGCGGCATCGCCGTCGTCACCGCGGCCGGCGGCTCCTGCCCGGCGAAGGCGATGCCGGCCAGGCCCAGCGCGACGAGCGCCAGGGCGAAGAGCGAACGCTTGATTCCGCCCGAGCTGAAACGCATCCGCGTCATGCGCCGCGTCCCGGCTTCAGTCTGTCGTGCAGCTCGGCGAGATCGCGGATCTCCTGGCAGAACTTGTCGGTATCGGCCGGCACCTCGTCGACGCCGTTCTCGGATTTGAGCCGGCTGGTTACGATGCCGAGCGGCCGCAGCAGGAAGCCGCGGATCACGATGATGATCGCGCCCGCCAGCAGCACGATGCCGAACACCGCCGCCGCGATCTGCCAGACGAAGGATTGCGCGGCGGCGGCGCGGCTGGCGCTGAAATCGCGCATCACGACCAGAACGCCAAGCGATTCGCCCGCCGCATTGCGCAGCGGCACCAGCAGCACGCCATAGGGAACGCCGTCGGAGTCGCGCGAATACCGAACGGGCTGGGCGACGCCGGAGATGTCCGCGTCCTTCACAAGGTCCGCGGTCAGGCGCGCGTCGGTCGAATGGAAGCGGATGAAATGGCTGAGCCGGTTCTGGTCGCTATAGATCGACGGATCGACGCCCTTGGCGAAGTCGTGCAGCGGCTTCTCCTCGACATAGAGCGTCAGGTCGAGCCCATAGACGGCTTTCAACTGGTCGAGCAGCGGTCCGAAGTCGATGCCGAACTCGAAGCTGCCGACATGCGTGCCGGTCTTGTCGTGGATCGGCGCCACGCCGAAGATCGCCGGACCGCCGCGCGCGATGGTGAAGCCCTTGCGCGGCTGGTGATCGCGGTTCACCGCCGTCACCATCGGCCGGCTGCGCGTCAGGTCGTCGCCGAATGCCGCTGGCGAATGCAGGCGCAGCAGCGACACCGAAGGCGGCACGTGGAACTGCGACTGGCCGACGCCGTGCCGGTCGTGCTGCACCTTGTACATCTCGGCATAGAGCGCCAGCAGCTTGTCGCGATCCTTCGCCGCCACCGCCTCGCGCGTCGCATCGAGATTGGCGACGATGTCGGCCCGCGCCAGCGCATCTTCCGCCGTGGTGTTGAGCGCCGACGTCACGATCGACTGCATCAGCTGGTACTGGCCCTGCTCGATCGAATCGGTCAGCCCGCTGAACAGCCAGTGCGACACGAGCGTGAGGACAAGGATCACCAGCGCCGACGCGGTGATCAGCGCGGCCGGCGCGCTGCGGCGGAATGTCATGACTGCCCCTCGGAAGTTACGCGACTTATTTCTCAGTTAACCCAACTTGTCATCCCCGGCTGAGCATGGCGTGAGCCATGCGAAGGGAAGGGGACCCAGGTGGGCAGACCGGGTCTGGTCTATCCACCTGGGTCCCCTTCCCCTCACGTCGCTGCGCGACGTTCGGCCGGGGATGACAGTGGAACTCAATGATACGACTTCGCCAGTTCCTTCAGGTGCGAAATCAGCGTCGGGATGCTGCCGTTGTTCTGCCCCAGGAACGAGCTGAACTGGTCGCGCTCCTCCAGCGCCAGCCAGATGCCGGCGACGGAAAAATCGATCACGACATATCGGCCGTTGTCGCTGAGCACGCGGAAATCCACTTCCAGCGGCGTCTGTCCGCTGTGATCGTTGGGATCGATCAGCTGCGTCGTCACGATGGTGTCGCCGGCGGCGCGGTCCTGGCTGCCCGTCACTTTCAACGTCTGTCCGGCATATTTCGCGAAATAGGATTGATAGACCGCGATGGCATAGCCCTGGAAGGCGGCCGCGAACGCGTCCTGGTCGGCCGGCGAGGCGCTGTGGCGGTATTGGCCGAGCGTGAAATTGGCGATGCGCTTCATGTCGGTCAGCCCGAGCACGAAGCTCTGGAACTGCGAGCGCTTCTGGTCGGCCGAGGCGCCGTGATTGTTCAGGATCGAAAGCCCCTTCTGCACATTGGCCTGGACGAAGGCTTCCGCGCCCGAGGATGCCGCCGCGGCCGGCGCGGCGATCGCCGCCGCTGCGAACAGAATCAGGATCGCGCGGCGCGCGAATTTCGTTATCCCTAACGTCGCGCGGCGCGCGACTGGAGTTATCCCTATCGTGGTCTCGGACATCGGGCGTGTTTTCCTCGAGGGCGGCAGGATCGTCGCGTCGCCTTGTGGCAAGTTAATGGCGGTGGCCCGCTAGGCTACAACAGCTTCAGAAGTCGGGTAAATCCTTGGTGTCCGGCCGTCCGTTGCGAATCTCGTTGTTGCGGAGCTGCCTGTAAAGGCTGCGCAGGGACGCGTAATAGTCCACCGAGCCGCGCTGGACGCCCTGCACCTGTTCGTAAGTCTGGCCGCGCAGGTCCAGCAGGGTGAAATAATAGCGTCCGGCATCCCACCAGATGTGCTGCTTGATGGGGACATAATTCCACGGGTCGATGACGACCGCGTCCACGATCAGGCCCAGCGCGTCGCGCGGCGGCTGCGGTCCGAAGAAGGGTGCCACCATGTAGGGCCCTTCGCCCATGCCCCACACGGCCAGCGTCTGTCCAAAATCTTCGCCATGTCCCGGTATGTGGAAAGTTCGCGACGCCGGATCGAACAGGCCGCCGATGCCGAACGAGCTGTTGATCGAGAATCGCGCCAGCGTCTGTCCGGCGCGCCGGGTTTCGCCCTGCAGCAGATCGTTCACGAACACGTCCGGCAGCGCGACGTTCTGCAGGAAATTGTGCACGGCGCGCCGCCCGCCATCGCCCACCAGATAGAAGTAGACGCCCACCGTGGGTATGACGAAATAATGATCGATCTTGCCGTTCAGCTTCAGCGTGTCGCGGTTGGTCATCTCATAGGGATCGTTCGCCGCCAGCATGGCGGGCGTCGGCGGCGAGGTGATGGTCGAACACCCGGCCAGCCACAATCCGGCCAGTGCGACCAGTAAGATTTGAAGCCTTTTCATGTCCCCGCCGCCCGATATGGCATCTTCTATAATCTGCTGCGCGAGACGATGCACCGGTCGGCGTCAAAACTCTGCTGTCATCCCCGGCGAGCGTCGCGAAGCGGCGCGAGGGAAGGGGACCCAGGCGGTTAGACCGGGCGTGATCTGACCGTCTGGGTCCCCTTCCCCTCGCTTCGCTCGGCCGGGGATGACAGTGGTGTTTGCGGTTGGCCAACCCCACAAATCGAACTATTGCATACCCATATAAAGATATGTTTATATGTTTTGAGCTAGGAGTGTGGCGATGGAAAGTCTTGTAGCGATGCTGCGTGCCGCGGGCGATCCCACCCGCCTGCGCCTGCTACTGCTCCTGCGCCAGGCCGAGCTCACCGTCAGCGAGCTGGTCGAGATCGTCGGCCAGAGCCAGCCGCGCGTCTCGCGCCATTTGAAGCTCCTTTGCGAAGCCCATCTTATCGAGCGCTTCAAGGAAGGCAGTTGGGTGTTCTACCGCGCCGCCGACCGGGGGGAGGGCGCCGAACTTGGGGCCGCGATTTCCGCCATCGCCGCGCCGCAGGGGCAGGATACCGATTCCAGGCGCCTGGCCGCCGTACGCGAGGCCCGCGCCGCCGAAGCCGCCGCCTTTTTCAAAGCCAATGCCGCCGAGTGGGGCCGCATCCGTGCCCTGCACGCGCCCGATAAGGACGTCGAAGCCGCCATTGTCCGCCACATCGCCGGCCACCCGATGGATTCGCTGCTCGACGCCGGCACCGGCACCGGCAGCATGCTCGAATTGTTGGCACCGCACGTGAAGCGGGCCGTCGGCGTCGATGTCAGTCCGGAGATGCTGGCCATCGCGCGCGACCGCCTCGCCCGCGCCCATATCCAGCACGCCCAGGTGCGCCTCGGCGACACCTATCGCCTGCCGTTCCAGTCCGGCAACGCGTTGCAGGGTTTCGACGCGGTGCTGTTCCATCAGGTGCTGCACTATCTCGACGATCCCGGCGCCGCCGTGATCGAAGCCGCGCGCGTCATGCGGGCCGGCGGCCGGCTGCTGATCGCCGATTTCGCGCCGCACGATCTGGAATTCCTGCGCAGCGATTTCGCCCATCGCCGCCTCGGCTTCTCCGATCGCGAAGTGCAGGGCTGGTTCGCCGCCGCCGGCCTCAAGCCGCTCGCCAGCGAGGCCATCTCCGCGCCCAAGGACAAGCTCACCGTCAAGCTCTGGCTGGCGCAAGCCAACGCCAAGGCGAAAGCGGAGGCCGCATGAGCCTGCAGCAACTCGTGTCGGATTCGCGGCCCATCTCGGTCTCGTTCGAATTCTCGCCGCCCAAGACGCCGGAAGCCGAGGAAAGCCTGTGGAAGGCGATCCGCCGCCTCGAGCCGTTGGCGCCGTCCTTCGTCTCTGTCACCTATGGCGCCGGCGGCTCGACGCGCGAACGCACCCACGCCACGGTGAAACGCATCGTCGACGAGACTTCGCTCAAGCCCGCCGCGCATCTGACCTGCGTCGGCCATCCCAAAGCCGAGATCGACGAGATCGTGCAGAGCTATTGGGATGCCGGCATCCGCCACGTCGTGGCGCTGCGCGGCGACATGCCCGACATGCAGGGACGATATCGCGCGCACGATGAGGGCTATGCCTCGACGCCCGAATTGATCGCCGGCATAAAGAAAATCGCGCCTTTCGACGTCTCCGTCTCGTTCTATCCCGAGGCGCATCCCGACTCGCCCTCGCTGGCGCACGACATCGAACTGCTCAAGCGCAAGGTCGATGCCGGCGCCAGCCGCGCGCTCGGCCAGTTCTGTTTCACCAACGACGACATCACGCGCTTCCGCGACAAGGCCGCCGGCGCCGGCATCCAGGTACCGATCGTGCCCGGCGTCATGCCGACCACGGCCTTCCGCGGCGTCGAGCGCATGGCCGCCAAGGCCGGCGCATCGGTTCCGGCGTGGCTGACGCGCGCCTATGACGGCCTCGACGACGACGTCGAGACCCGCCGCATCGTCGCCGCCGCCGTCCTCGCCGAACAGGTGCAGGAACTGCGCGCCCGCGGTTTCGACCAGTTCCACTTCTACACGCTCAACCAGGCCAACCTGACCTACGCGGCCTGTCGGATCATGGGGTTGAGGCCGAGGGACATGTCATGAGTTTCGACCGCGCCGCGCGCATCCAGTGGATGCAGGACGAAGCCAGGAAGCGCATCCTCCTGCTCGACGGTTCCTGGGGCGTGCTGATCCAGACCTACAAGCTTGGTGAGGACGACTTTCGCGGCGAGCGCTTCGGCAATCACGGGCGCGAACTCAAGGGCAACAACGACCTGTTGACGCTGACGCGGCCCGACATCATCCGCGACATCGGCAATCAGTATCTGAAGGCCGGTGTCGATTTTCTCGAGACCAACACCTTCACCTCGACCGAATCCAGCCAGGCCGATTACGGCCTCGAACATCTGGTCGGCGAACTGAACTACGAAGGCGCCAAACTCTGCCGCGAGATCTGCGACGCCGCCTCGACCGCCGCGCGGCCCCGCCTCGTCGCCGGCGTGCTCGGTCCCACCAACCGCTCGGCCGGCATCTCGCCCGACGTCAACGATCCGGCCTTCCGCAACATCAGCTTCGACCAGCTGCGCGCCACCTATCGTGAAGCGACGCTCGGCCTGATCCGCGGCGGCTCCGACGTGCTGATGATCGAGACGATCTTCGACACGTTGAACGCCAAGGCCGCCATCGTCGCCATCGAAGATGCGTTCGACGAGACGGGCGTGCGCCTGCCGATCTGGATCTCCGGCACCATCACCGATCTCTCCGGCCGCACCCTCACCGGCCAGACACCGGAGGCCTTCTGGCATTCGGTGCGCCACGCCAAGCCCTTCGCCGTCGGCCTCAACTGCGCGCTGGGCGCCAAGGAGCTGCGGCAATACGTGGACGAACTCTCCATCGTCGCCGACACGCTGGTCAGCGCCCATCCCAATGCCGGCCTGCCCAACGAATTCGGCGGCTATGACGACACGCCGGAGAACATGGCCGCGCTGATCGGCGAGTTCGCGGCCTCAGGCCTCGTCAACATCGTCGGCGGCTGCTGCGGCACCACGCCCGAGCATATTGCCCGCTTCGGCGCCGCCGTGCGCGACGTGCCGCCGCGCCGGATCCCGCAGAAGCCCAAATTCATGCGCCTGTCGGGCCTGGAACCCTTCACGCTCACGCCGGAAATGAATTTCGTGAACGTCGGCGAGCGCACCAACATCACGGGCTCGGCCAAGTTCCGCAAGCTGATCGCCGCCAACGATTACGAAGGCGCGCTGACCGTGGCGCGCGACCAGGTCGCCAACGGCGCCCAGATCATCGACATCAACATGGACGAGGGCCTGATCGATTCCGAAGCCGCCATGGCGCGCTTCGTCAACCTGATCGCCGGCGAGCCCGACATCGCCAAGGTGCCGCTGATGATCGACAGTTCCAAATGGACCGTGATCGAGGCCGGCCTCAAATGCTGCCAGGGCAAGGCGATCGTCAACTCGATCAGCCTGAAGGAGGGCGAAGAATCCTTCATCGCCCACGCCCGCGAGGTGATGCGTTACGGCGCCGCCGTCGTCGTCATGGCCTTCGACGAGACCGGCCAGGCCGACACGAAGGAGCGCAAGGTCTCCATCTGCAAGCGCGCCTACGACATCCTGGTCAATCGCGTCGGATTTGCGCCGGAAGACATCGTCTTCGATCCCAACATCTTCGCGGTGGCGACGGGCATCGAGGAGCACAACGGCTACGGCCTCGCCTTCATCGAGGCGGCGGCGGAAATCCGCGCCGCCTGTCCGCACAGTCACATCTCCGGCGGCGTCTCCAACTTCTCCTTCTCCTTTCGCGGCAACGAGCCGGTGCGCGAGGCGATGCATTCGGTGTTCCTGTTCCACGCCATCAAGGCCGGCATGGACATGGGCATCGTCAATGCCGGTCAGCTCACCGTCTACCAGGATATCCCGACGCCCCTGCGCGAGGGCATCGAGGACGTGCTGTTCAACCGCAAGCCGGAAGCGACGGAGAATCTCCTGACCCTGGCGCAGCGCTACAAGGGCGACGGCTCGGTCGCCGAAGTCGAGAGCGCCGCATGGCGCGCGCTGCCGGTGCAGGAGCGCATCACCCACGCGCTGGTTCACGGCATCGATGCCTTCGTCGCCGAAGACACCGAGGAAGCGCGCGCCGCGGCGGAACGCCCGCTCGACGTCATCGAAGGTCCGCTGATGGCCGGCATGAACGTGGTCGGCGACCTCTTCGGCTCTGGAAAAATGTTCCTGCCGCAGGTCGTCAAATCCGCCCGCGTGATGAAGAAGGCCGTCGCCTATCTCCTGCCCTTCATGGACGCGGAGCAGGCCAAGAACCAGACCAAAGAGCCCGCCGGCAAGATCGTCATGGCCACTGTCAAGGGCGACGTCCACGACATCGGCAAGAACATCGTCGGCGTGGTGCTTCAGTGCAACGGCTACGAGGTCATCGACCTGGGCGTCATGACGCCGACGCAGAAGATTCTCGACACCGCGCGCGAGTGTGGCGCCAACATCATCGGCCTTTCCGGCCTGATCACGCCCTCGCTCGACGAGATGGTGCATGTCGCGTCCGAGATGGAACGCCAGGGCTTCGACATTCCGCTGCTGATCGGCGGCGCCACGACGTCGCGCGTGCACACCGCGGTCAAGATTGATCCCGGCTACCGCCGCGGCCAGACCGTCTACGTCACCGACGCGTCGCGCGCCGTCGGCGTCGCCTCCAATCTGCTCAGCAAGACCGCCAACAAGGATTTCGTCGCGAACGTCCGCAAGGAATACGAGGAGATCGCGCGCGGCCATGCCGCCCAGCGCGCGCCCGGCCGCCGCCTCGGCCTCGGCCAGGCCCGCGCCAACAAGCAGAAGATCGACTGGAAGGCGTACACGCCGCCGGTGCCGAAATTCTTCGGCATCCGCACCTACGACGCTTACGATCTCGCCGAACTGGTCAGATACATCGACTGGACGCCGTTCTTCCAGACCTGGGAACTGGTCGGCCGATATCCCGCCATCCTGACCGACGACAAGGTCGGCGAGGCCGCCACCGCGCTCTTCAGCGACGCGCAGGCGATGCTGAAGAAGATCGTCGCCGGCAAGTGGCTCACCGCCCGCGCCACCGTCGGCTTCTTCCCGGCCAACCGCGCCGGCGACGACGACATCGCGATCTATGGCGACAAGGCGCGCAAATTCCCCATCCACACGCTGCATACGTTGCGCCAGCAGATGTCGCGCGAGAACAACCGTCCCAACCTGGCGCTGGCCGATTTCATCGCGCCGAAAGGCACCGACGACTTCATCGGCGCTTTCGTCGTCACCGCCGGCATCGGCGAACAGGCGCATATCGACCGCTTCAAGGCGGCGCATGACGACTATTCGGCGATCCTGCTCAGCGCGCTCGCCGACCGTTTCGCCGAGGCCTTCGCCGAGCATCTGCACGAACGCGTGCGCCGCGATTTCTGGGGCTATGCGCCGGACGAAAACCTCAGCAACGAGGATCTCGTGGCGGAAAAATACCGCGGCATCCGCCCCGCGCCCGGCTATCCCGCCCAGCCCGAGCACAGCGAGAAGGCGACGCTGTTCAAGCTGCTCGACGCGGAGCAGCGCATCGGCGTCAAGCTGACTGAAAGCTACGCCATGTGGCCCGGCTCCTCCGTCAGCGGCTTCTACTACTCGCATCCCGAGAGCCGCTATTTCGGCGTCGGCAAGATCGAGCGCGACCAGGTCGAGGACTACGCCGCGCGCAAGGGCTGGGACATCGCCACCGCCGAACGCTGGCTCGGCCCGCTGCTCAACTACGACCCCCGCAGCAAGGACGCCGCCTGATCTGTCGCGCTGCAACATGCGGGGGTTGTTGGAGCGCGACGGAAGTTCGCCTAAACTGCGTTTAATGCTGGCTGAGGGGGAGGGTGTTGTGGTGCGCAAACTGACATTGTGTCTGGGAATTCTGGCCGGGCTCGCCGCGACATCGGCACAAGCCGCGGGCATTCCGATGGACCAGGCCGGGTTCTCCGCCTACGTCCAGCAAAAGCTGCAGCTCTACGCACCGGCCCCGATCTACGTGGTCGGCCCCTACAGTCTCACCATGGGAGCGGGCGCCGACGCCAGGCCGCTGCCCTCCATCAAGCCGCTGCACGATGCCTGCGTCAGCGCGCCCGCGAACTGCGAGAGCGCGACGCATGAATACGTGCAGGACACCGCCCATGACGTGCTGCAAAAGCCCGCAGGCAGCGCCGCCGCGACGCCGGCGGGCTCGACGACGCTGTTTGTCTGCAACGGCACGGCGCGCGACCAGAACATCGCCAGCGTCTATATGCCGGTCGCAAGCGACAAGTGGCGCAGTTCGGGTTGGACACTGCTCCCCGTCGGCAAATGCATGGGCATCCTGCAGACCGCGAACAGCGTCTTCTACGCGCGCGCCGAGGAGACCAACCGCAATCTCGTGCACGATGAGCATGTGCGCGACGGCATGGCGGACAGCGATTCGGGGATCGCCAACTCCGGCGGCGACATTTCTCTCTGCGTCCCGCACACCGGCAATTGGGATATCACGTCGGCCGATCTGGACGGGATTTGTGGCGGCAACGCCAGCGAGCGCACAAGGTTCAAGACCTTCCATTCCGACGGCAAGCCCGCGCATGTGTGGAAACTGGGCGAATCATAGCGCGCGGAGCGTGCGCCTCCATCGGCCGGCCAGCAAAAAGGCCGCGGCGCCTGCGCGCCGCGGCCTTTTCAATTCCCCTGCGCCGGATTTCAGAACACCCCGACGACAATCGCCCCCAGAAACAGAAACACCAAACCAACCAGCATGATTTGCAGGTCGCGGACCATGAAGCCCTCCTGTCCTCTGGAGGCGCCACACTCGCCGCCGCCGCGCGGCCGGTCAACGCGCCCCGAATCGGGACTCGTTGATTCGTTTGGCGAATTGGCCACTAAAATTTTCTGACAGCGCGTCACTGCATCGCCGCAGGCCGCGCGCCGTCACCACGCAATTTCCTTGCCGGCGTAGTCGCGATAGGAACCACTGTTCCGGGGCGAGAGTTCCACGATGCGGGCGCGCAACCCCGTCACGCTCTGTTCCGTCGTCAGCGGCGCGCCTTGGCCACCCATGTCGGTCTTCACCCAGCCGGGATGGAAGATGCCGATGGCGATCCCGTCCCTCGCCCATTCCTTGGACAGCCCGCGCATGAAGCTGTTCACCGCCGCTTTCGACGCGTGATAGGGATAGGCGCCGCCACTGTGATTGGCGATGGAGCCGAGCTGGCTGGTGATCGTCACCAGTTTCTTCTCGCGTCCCAGCATCAGGTTTTCGTGCAGCGCCACCGCGACCGTTACCGGCGCGATCGCATTGGTGGCGAAAATCTTCAGCCAGCCTTCGGCATCGATGATGCCTTTCGCCCGTTCGCGCGGTCCGCCGACGCCGGCATTGTTGATCAGGATGTCGATCGGCGTGCCGCCCAGCGCGTGCTTCAGCGCGGCGACCGATTTGGCATCGGCCACGTCCAGCGTCATCAGGCGCACCTTGCCGCCGATTATCTTCAGGGCATCGGCGCGTTGGGGCGCGCGGCAACAGGCGATGACGTCCGCGCCCTCGGCGGCATACTGCCTGACGAACTCCAGCCCGATGCCGCGATTGGCGCCGGTGACGAGGATGGTGGTCATGTTTGCGTCTCCTTGCCAAACCCTCCGCCGCCCGGCGTCTCGATCTCGATCGCGTCGCCCGCCGCGACCTCGATCTCGTCGCAGCCCTTGAGCACGATGCGCGAGCCGTCCTTGCGGATGATCGTGGTGCGTCCCTTTTCGCCCGCCGCGCCGCCATCCAGCCCGAACGGTTCGGTCTGGCGCCGCGTCGACAGGATCGCCGCCGTCATCGGCTCCAGGAAGCGGATCCGCCGCGTCGTGCCGTCGCCGCCATGATGGCGCCCGCGCCCGCCCGAGCCCTTGCGGACGAAGAATTCCTCGACCAGCACCGGATAGCGCGCCTCCAGCACTTCCGGATCGGTCAGCCGCGAATTGGTCATATGCGTGTGCACGGCGGACTGGCCGTCGAAGTCGCGGCCGGCGCCCGCGCCGCCGCAGATCGTCTCGTAATACTGATGCCGGTCGTTGCCGAAGGTCAGGTTGTTCATCGTGCCCTGGCTTGCCGCCAGCACGCCCAGCGCGCCGAACAGGGCATCGACCACCGCCTGGCTGGTCTCGACATTGCCCGCCGCCACCGCGCCGGGCGGCCGCGGCTTCAGCAGGCTGTGCTCCGGCACCACGATCTCGAGCGGTTTCAAACATCCCGCGTTCATCGGAATCTCGCTGTCGACCAGGCAGCGGAAGACATAGAGCACCGCCGCCTTGGTCACCGATCCCGGCGCGTTGAAATTGCTCGCCGCCTGTACGCTGGTGCCGGTGAAGTCGATCCGTGCGGTCCGCGCCGCGCGGTCCACCGTCACGGCTACGGCAATGACCAAGCCGCCGTCCATCGGCATGGTGAAGGCGCCATCGGACAGCCGTCCGATCACCTGGCGCACCGACTCTTCGGCATTGTCCTGCACATGCCCCATATAGGCGGTGACGACGGCGAGGCCATGCGCGGCGCAAGCCTGGCGCAATCCTTCCGCGCCGCGGGCGCAAGCGGCGGCCTGCGCTTTCAGATCCGCCAGGTTCTGCTCCGGATTGCGCGCCGGGAAGGCGCCGCGCGCCAGCACGTCGCGCATGCCCGCCTCGTCGAACGCCCCGTCCCGCACCATGGCGATGCCGTCGAACAGCGCGCCCTCTTCGCCGATGTCCTTGGAGAAAGGCGGCATCGATCCCGGCGTGATGCCGCCGATATCGGCATGGTGGCCGCGGCTCGCGACATAGAAGGCGGCGGCACCGTCCACGAACACCGGCATCACCACCGTCACGTCGGGCAGATGCGTGCCGCCGTCATAGGGCGCGTTGGTCACGAAGGCGTCGCCTTCGCGCATCGTGGGATGCTTAGCCATGATCGCGGTGACGCAATCGCCCATCGAGCCCAGATGCACCGGCATGTGCGGCGCGTTGGCGACGAGGCCACCGCTCGCATCGAAGATCGCGCAGGAAAAGTCGAGCCGCTCCTTGATGTTCACGGATGTCGCCGTGTTCTGCAGCACCGCACCCATCTCTTCGGCGATCGCCATGAACAGATTGGCGAACACTTCGAGCAGAACGGGGTCTACGACCTCCCGCTCCTGCGGGCCCTCCGAAGCTCGCAGAGCGTAGGAGGGCCGCTGCGGAATTGCGCGCCGCAGGATCGTGCCATGCACGGTGTCGAACTGTGCGCTCCAGCCCGGTTCGACGACGATGGTCTGATGCGGCTCGATGATGAGCGCGGGACCGTTGACGTCTTGGCGCTCGTTGGTAGGCATTAGTACCGGTGCGTCATGCCACGAACCTTGGGAGAAAAATCGAACAGGCTCTCCCTCGCCCCCACGA
>DATCAT010000009.1:0-110907 GCA_036512455.1 Rhizomicrobium sp. | reverse complement strand
GTCCATCCTCGCCCTTCGACTGGGGCACAGTCGATGTCGAAGACGACAAACACGCGGGCACGCTGACGCGCGTCGCGGAACTCATCAAGAAAAGTCAGCCGGACGTGATCGCGCTTGAAGCTTTCGACGACGATGCCGCCCGCCGTGCTCCTCGCATCCAGCTCATCGGCAAGGACATCGCCGAGTTAGCCAAGAAGAAGGGCATAGAGGTAGCGATCCTCTCTCTCGCGGCGATCCGCACCGCGTTTGCTGCCTCGGGTGCCAGGACCAGAGAAGAGATCGCCGAAGCGATTGCGCGCCACATTGAACCTCTTCGACACCGCCTACCTCAGCCGCGGAAGATCTGGGTTGGCGAGCATCCCAGCCTGTCGATCTTCAGCGCGGCGGCCTGCGCTCTTGCATACTACGCAAGCCGCGCAAGCTCCTGAACTCTGCGCAAACCCCGCTCCTCCCGCGCATCCGGGAGCGTCGGAATGGTCCGGCGCTCCCGCCATGCACGGGAGACAATTCATGAGCGCTGTTCTTTCGAAACCTAATGTCTATGAGTCCGTCACCGCTAAAATCGTTGCTGCTATCGAGGCGGGAGTGGAAAAGAGCCAGCGGCCCTGGCACGCGCCAGCGCTTCTCGCACCCATGAATGCCTCTACCTCTTCGAACTATCGGGGAATCAATGTTTTAGCCCTCTGGATCGAGGCGATGGGACGTGGATATCAGACCAGCCAATGGGCCAGCTACAAACAGTGGCAAGACCTCGGCGCGCAAGTTCGCAAGGGCGAGCGCGGTTCTCTAATTGTGTTCTACAAGCGGCTCGAAGAGCGCCCGACCGAGGAAGAGGACAATACCGACGTTCAACTGCGATTTGTCGCCCGAGCGTCCCATGTTTTCAACGTTCAACAGGTTGACGGCTTCGATCCACCTCCGGTCGAGCGCCCTGATGCCTTCCAGGCTCACCAGCAGGCCGAAGCATTCATCGAGGCCGTTGGCGCCAGGATTGAGCATGGGTTTCGGGTGGCCCGATACCGGCGCGATCTCGACAACATCGAGATGCCGGCACGGTCTTGGTTCGTGGGAACTGACACCCGCTCACCGCTTGAAAGCTACTACGGCGTCCTCCTCCATGAACTGACGCACTGGACGGGGCCGCTGCACCGACTGGGCCGGGACATGGGCAAGCGCTTCGGAGACGATGCGTATGCGATGGAGGAACTCGTGGCAGAACTAGGAGCGGCGTTTGCCTGCTCAGCACTTGGGATCACCAGCGAGCCCCGTGCCGACCACGCCGCCTATGTCTCGTCCTGGCTCAATGTCCTCAAGCGTGATCCGAAGGCCATCTTCACGGCAGCCAGCAAGGCGCAGGAAGCCTTCGAGCACTTGGCCTATCTCGCGACACGAAACGGCAATCCCTGACTTCACCGGCCCCCAATGGGGCCGGTTTCTTTGCCATTCCCGTTGTCGGAGGCGGCGTTGGCGGGCAACCAATGATGCGCCTGGTGGAAGGTGGTGGCGAACGCCGCCTTATTGGTGATGGGTGCAAAGGTCGCTAGGCGCTGCCAATATTTTACTCCTTAGACCTTAAACGTCCGATCGAAAATATTCTTGTCGTCGTATGCCCCAGAGTCCTGCTCATACCTCACGTCAGCAGCTCTCACTTCGAAACGGCGATCGCCGGCCGTGAAGTAGTAGATACGGGGCATGCTGCCTTCACCTTGGGCAAAGTTGTCACAAATAAAATCGGTCGCTATCGACAGGAATTCTACTCCCTCGAAAAGCAGGCACACCCTCGTATCGTAGCCAAACTCCCTCGTGCTCATAAGCAGGAAAGTACTGTGAGTTGGAGTATAGCTCCAAACCACAAATCGCCTACCTAGTGCCACATCTCTGATGGTCATCACGGTCGAAATGTATAGCCATTGCTCAATGACGCTGATTGTTTCTGGGCGATGAGGGAAGACAAATTATTGATCTCTGTCGCGAAATTGCGGAACGCGCCAAATGACCCAACATAAGCCATGTTCAGCAGAGCGTTTCCGCTTGTCACGCGGCTGATATCGTGCCCAAAGTAGTCGTCGATGGTGCCTCGGAAGAATGCCACATCGCAAATTTCCTCGGTCAGTTCTGTTTTTTTAGGTAGCGGAATATTCTCATTGTTTAACGTCACTAGTGCTTGAACAAACCGCAACGCATTCTCGTTACTATTTCGAGCGATGTCCCAAATCGTTCGAAGTGAGGCGCTTACATAGTTCGCCGGCCTGACGGTATTGGTGAGTCTGATTCTGGTATTTGCAATATCCATATCCGCAATGCGATACGTGTCAATAAGCCGGACGAGTGGGCGTGTTCCCCAGCCGCGATTATTCCTCGAAAGGGTTAGCTGGCGCGAAGAGGTACCCGGCACCCGAAGGGCCAATTCACCCGTCAATTTTATGGATTGATAGCCCGGATTTACTTGTTGAAGTGCCAACACTTGTCCAAATGCTCGTGTGGCCCGCAGTCCGATTCCTTTTGTGGTGGTTGCCATGAGAGATTCAGCGCCCCCCGTTAGTTAGCAACTGCCGCTCAAGCTCTTGGAGTTGCTTGAGAAGGTCCTGTTGAGCGTTCATGGCTTTAAGTTCAGAACTCGTGAGTTCTCGGGCGTTTCGGCCAATCGCCTGCCACTGTCCATTGCCGCGATAGAGCCATGTGTTTTTGACATTGCCACGTTGAATCTGGAATTGAATTTGCCCTGGGCGCTGAGACGGATTGGGATTTTCGACATCGAGACGCGCGCCTTTCAATTCCCTGGGTCCGTTTGGACGAGCCTTCCACACCGTCCGGGACGATGTCTGGGCATAGTCTTTCCAATTGAAGGGATCATTTGGGTCGTGGGGGGTTCCGTACGTATCTGCGGGTGGGCGATAGTTTGTTAAATTGAGCGCAGAGCCATTCTCCGGCGCACTATTGTTCGGTCCTGTGGCAACCCAGACGCCAAGCCCAAGTAATCCGGCGCCAGCGAGATCGACGATCAGTTCGCCAACGGCGCAACCACCCAGCAAGCCCGGACCGGTTTCCCAGGTTACGGCCACACCGAGCGCACAGCCTTCGCCGATCTGTCCACTAGGATCGGATTCGTCTGTGGGATCATTTCCCACGTAGGTGTACCAATCAATATCGGGTCCATATCCAACCGGATCGGTTTCGCAGAAGCGGCCGAGGGCAACGCAATAGTAGCGAGCTCGGTAGTAGTAGAGGTTCGTCTCGGCGTCGTAACGCTGGCCGGTGAAGCGGAAGGGCACGCGCGCGGCGTTGACGAGAGGGTCAACGGAAACGCACGAAGCGGTTGCGACGAAGCAGTTGCCGGATGCGTCGTATGCATACGGACCCTCGACCAGGTTGCCGTTCACGTCCGACATGGAGACGACGCTGTTCTGGCGGTTGGCATGGAAGAAAGTCTTGGTAACAGGTGCGCCACCTTCGAACGGCGGCTGAATCATGGCAACATATTCGTCTATCGCCGGACCCGGCACAAAACGGCGGATGAGGCCACCGAACTGGCTGTATTCGCCGATCTCGGCATCGCTGGCATAGACGAAGCGCGTCGGGCCGTTGTCGGCGAAAGTTAGAGCCTTCACCGTGCGGCGTCCGAGCGGATCGGTGAGCGTTGTGAGATCCGCGTTGCCGTCAGCGGTGCGCGCGTGCACCAGCCGGTTCTCGGGATCGTGACCATAGGTCCAGGTGTCCGAGGTGAGGAGATTGCCGTTGCCGTCCCAGGTCAACGCGCCACCGTTCAACGATGGGTACTGGTTGAGCGGATTTACGGGCGCGTAGCTGTCGCTGGCGTTGGCGGGCGGCTGCCACAAATAGCTCGCGTTGGACGTGGCCTCAGAGGCCAGCTGATGCGCCGGGGAGAAGCTATTGGTGTAGGTCACGTCGTTGGTAGTGCCGGCGAAATCGTGCGCCAGCGTCAACAGGTCGTCTTCCGGCGACCAGGTGTAGGTGATCACGGCCCCACCTGTCCCGGCATATTGTAGTGACCTACGCCGCGCCTGATCGTCATAAAGGTACGAGGCCAATACTGTACCATCCGAGTCCGTCACGCTCGTCGGATGATTGAGAGCATCATAGACGTAGGTCGCGAAGTAGCCGTCTGGCCAGGTCAGACGCGTGCGGTTTCCGGCGGCATCCAGTTGCCAGGAAACATGCTCCGAGCCGCCACCGGCCAGCACTGTCTGAATGTCGTCGGTCTGGCGACCTGCGCTGTCGAAGATCGAAACCAACGCCTGGCCAGCCTCGTCTTCGACCTCAGCTACACGTCCGTCAACCGTATATGTCCAGGTGATGGCGTGGGCGTTGCTTTCGCTTGAGAGAGGGATGAACTTCTTCGCGATCCGATCGAGTGCATCGTAGTCATAGGTGAGCGTCTGCCCGGCCCGCGTGGTGCGCGAGACGGCATTGTCGTCGGTGTCATAGGCGAGGTCTTCGTGACTCGCATCGGCAAAGACAGTGCTGGCCAGACGGTCGAAGCCGTCATAGACGTAGTTCGTGACGTGGGTAGGACCGTTTGAATCGGTTATCGAAAGTAACTTTCCGTTGAGCGTGTAGGTGTTTGTCGTGTAGGCCTGCTGCGAACTCGTACCGAATGCGCGAAGTTCCTGGAGTGATTGGCCTGCAGCGTCGTAGATCGTCTTCGTGATGCGGTCGTTGCCGAACACGCCGGTCGTGCTCAGGCTGCAGGCGTCCAAGGGCAGTGAGGCGAACACAGCGGGATTCATGCGCACGGCCCCGCATAGAGGCCGGTCGTCGGCGTCATAGGAGAACTGAGTCACGCTTGTAGGCGTCGTTACCTTGATCTTATTGCCCGCCGCATCGTACGCGAACGTTACGGCCAGAGCAGCGGCGAAGTCCGATCCGGTGCCCGAAGTGGTCGTGCCGCGATCGGTCTCGGCCAGCTGGCCGTCGATATCGTAAATGTAATGCGTGGCCGGGCGCGGATTTACTCCCGCGCCATCCGGGTCGGCCTGGATGACAAAGGTTAGGCGGCGGTCCGCGTCCCAAACATAGTTCGAGATGTCCGTCACATCCGTGCGTGGTCCATCGATGGCGGTGATATTTCCTGCGGTGTCGAATGTGAAAGATGTCGTCAGGTTCAAACCGGAAGGATCGACGGAACCCGACTGTAATACGAACTTGTTGCCGGTGTTGTAGACGTAGCTCGTCACCAAGCTTTGGCTGGCAGATATCTTCTGCGTCTTGCCGGTCAGAAGCTTGAAGCTCGACCCTCCTGTGCCACTGAACGCGGTATAGGCCAGATCGGTTTGTGGGCAGACGCCGTCGGCAAGCTGACAGACAAGACTGGCATTCAAACCACCCAGAATCTGGGTCAGCAGTCCGCTGGCAGAGTCCAAACTGAACGCAGAGACGGTTCCGTTTCCTGCCGTCGAGGTTGCAGGCTTGTTGCAGGTCGCCAGATTGGCGCAATCCAGCACCGCAGTACCCTCGACATACGCCGTCGAGGTAACGATATCGGTGAGGCTGGAGCCGGGCTTGGCGTGCCGCGTGACCGTCAACATATTCGAGCGCACGTCGTAGGTCCGCGCGGCTGTGTTGCTCTCGGGATAGGTCGTCAGAATGAGACGTTCGAGATCGTCGTACTGATTCGTCGTGGTACGGCCGAGCGGATCGACGGCCTTCAACAAGCTGTTCCTGCGATCGAACCAATTGGTCGCGAGCGCCGCCATCGGATCGACCGTGTCCGACCGCTTGAGCAGCTCGTCGAACAATCCGCCGACAAAATACTGCGACTGATGCGCGAGCTTGTCGGTCAGCGACTTCACATGGAACAGATCGTCATAGGCGACTGTCTCGAATGCGTTGACCGTGTCCGACGGCGTGAACCAGCGTCGCAAGTGATAGAGTGGCCGCAACGGAAGCACGGGGTCCGGTGAATCTGCGGCGGCCACATAGCCATATCTACTTGGCTGTCCTGAGGGCGTCGTGGCGGTGAAGGTATTGCAAGCGAGGGTGGTGAACACAAACCCGACGCTGGGAATTTCGACAATCGGACAATCGGCTAGTCCATACGTTGATTGGCGGCCTGAATCGTCGGTGACTCCTGTGATGCGCCAGTCCCGATAAGTATCGCCAAGCGGATCGCCCAACTGCAGAACGCTGAAGGTCAACGACCGGCCCAAACTGTTCGAAACCCCTGTCAGTACATAGTGCGGCGCCGTGATGTCCGAATTGTCGAACTGATATTGAAACGTCAGCTGGACACCGGTTGCAAATGACCAATTCGTCGGCTTGAACTTGGCGAGCCCCCAACAGACAAAAGCGGTATTGCTGGCGCATTGGTTGCCGGCGCCATTGAAGGACATGATGCTTCCGCCAGCATCGGTGTAGGTCAGTGCCACGGAGGTATAGTCAAAGACAAACAGAGCAGGATCGAAGAAGATCGGCGATGCAGAGCGCGCACCAGTCTGCGTGAGCCGTTCGGAGGAACCCGGCGGCGCGTGCAATGTACCGTCAGGCAAGCGCACGAACGTTACCTTCCTGGAGGGCAGACTGAGCGTGACGGCGTTGCTGATGAACTGCTGCCCGAGCCAATATGAAGCAAAGTCGCCGGTTAGCCGGCGGTCGAATGCGGGCGCGCGATACATATCGACGAGCGCAAAGATATCGGCAATTGCGGAGGATGCGTCGATCGCCGAGTTCAAGCCGAGAGATAAGAGCCCGTTGTTGTTGAGCTTAGCTGCGATTTCGTAGTTGTGGGCCCAACCCGCGCCCAGATGAGAAGACACGTCGTCGCCGGGTCCGTTGTAATTCAGCTGAAAACCTACAAAGAGATCCCCCGTGTACACTTCCCGAACGGAATCGTTGGAATTGTAGCGACGTTGGAACGGCAAGCTCATCGGAAAGTCGCCAGTACCCGCTACAATATCGGCAGGAGGCGTCAGATTGAGCGCGCCGTTTGCGGGGTCGACGCTCGCATATTTCTTCTGTTTGAGGCTGTAATCGGCTTCTCTCACGGATTGAACGGCTTGAGCGATCGGATCGCTCGCTTGCGCGCCGCTACTCCCTTTGACTCTCTCGTAGAGCAGAAGCCCCGACTTACCCGGCATATAGGCGTAGTCGGGGCCGACAATCAGATTGATGTTGCCAAGAAATGTGCCTGAGTGCCCGTCCGTTGGGATAATCAGGCTATATCCCTCGTCGGCGGCGGCTTGCAATGCGGGTCTGCGATCTGGCGTATCCAAGGATGAATTGGCGTTATAGTTGGTGAGCGATGGAATGACGGACGCCATATTCGCGCTTGGTACATTGATGAAGGTCCTGCCAGAGCGATTGGCGAGCACAAAGAGCCCGATGCCGGACTGTTGCTCCCAACCGTCTAACATCTGCTGGATGATGGAACCCTCCAGCATTGCCGAAAGGACTGATGATGTTTCGAAGGTCGCTGTGCGTCCAGCGGAATCGTTTACACGAGAGTTGGCGCTCGCAGTGTATTGAATCGTGAAGTTGGCGTTGGAAAAAGGGCCGCCGAGGTAAATCGCGAAAACAACGCCGAGTGTGTGATGACGCGTGATCGGCGTGCCGGCGATCTGTCCAAGCATGGCATGCATCGCGCTCTGTTGGACGATGAACTGGGCACCCACGGTTGATTGCTCGCGGAATTGATCCTCTTCACCCGCCCCATCCAACGGCAAATCCGAAAAGTGCGATTGATATGCCGGCGCGCTATCTCCCCAGCTCTGGATGATGCTCAGAGGCGCGTTCTCTTGCGGAATGTTTCCGGTAGCGGTGTCGTCGGCATAATGGCCGGCCAGCGCTACATAGGGATGATCGGCGGAGAGAAAGACCGTCGCCGGCAAATAGAAGCCGCCGTTGGGATCGTAAACGGCCGAGCAAGTCGCCGTGCAAGGCGCGGATGCAATCGTCACGCCGTCCGCTTGTACGACACGCGAATTGACGCCCGAGATAAACTCCTGTCCAAGCTGGATCCTTTTTCCGGCGAGTTCGTCGGCGTAGAAGAGTTGCGTTAGCTCAAGAAATTGGATCGTAAGTGTCGTCCGAAATTGATCGGGGATATCCCCCGTCCAGGTGTATTGTGCCGTCGACGCGTACGGCAGGCTCGCACCAATGGCAGGATTGTAGGTCGCATCGATTCGCGAGCCGCCTACGATGTCGTCAAGCCACGCATTGGGCTGGTTGGTGTGGATGTAGTTTTCAACATTTGTCGCCCAGGTCTGTAGCTGGCTGGCTATGCCGGATTCGTTGACGTGCTGAATTGAGGGAACGCCATGGAAGGTTCCGGCTGTGCTACCCGCCATCGCCGCTGAATTCGCCGTCGCACCGCAGGTAGGTGCGGAGGACGTTCCGCATTGCATCGCTGCCGCGATGTCAACGCCCGACTTGAACGTATGCGGCTTGAACGACGGGTCATAGAGATTACCGTTGGCGGCAACCCAGATGTGGGCCATCTGGAGGGGTGTGCCGGACGTTGGCAGATTGCCCGACAGGGTGTTGCAGTCGCTCGCGCCATTCACAATTGCCGGAATGCCGCCATCCGCGATGAACTGGCAAGCGGCCTGCGCATCAACATCGAACGTCTGCGTGCTTTGGTTGAGGTTCTTAATGAACCCGCTCCATTGGCCGAACTGCTGCGCCGATAGTGCAATGGTTCCGACCTGATAGTTGGCGGTGACACCTCCCTGGCGCAGAAGTTCCACCATCAGGTTCGCCTGATCGAACGCGGTGCCCGACTGCTCGATGAGCGCACCACGCGCACCTTTGCTTAGGCCGAAACGAAACTCGATCGCAATGTTGCTGCGGACATATTCGAAGACATTCTGCGTGTACTGTGCCGCGGAATACCGGCCTGCCCCGAGCGCGCGCGACAGGGTTTGAATCTCGGGCGGCCTCTGCGCCCAGGCGGCAACACCGTTTGTGTGCGTTGTACCGGAGCCGTATGCGCTCCAAGCGTCCGACGGTGTAACCAAAGGTGCGGTGACTAGGCTCTCGGATGGCAATGCCGCGAGTGACGGAATCGACGCGAAGAAGAACGCGATGCCAACAAGCACGATCAACCTGATGAGCCTGGTCCACATCATGCTTCTCATTTGCATGCCGACGCTCCGTTGCCCGGGTCTATTCACGGAACGGTCACCGACACGGTGCCAGTCGCGTTGTGACTGTGACCGTCCGTGATCGAATAGGAGAAGCCGTCGGCTCCGTGATAGCCGACGTTTGCGGTGTAGGTAACTGACGTTCCGCCGTTGATCACAACGGCGCCATGCGTCGGTGGCGTTGGGCTTCCGGTCACTGTAATGGTCAGCGGATCGTTGTCAGGATCGGTGTCGTTGAAACGCGGATCGAACGTCACAGCGCCTGAACTTGTAGTCGCGCTGTCGGCGATGGCTGTGGGCGCGCTGTTTGGCCCTGTGACGACGCTCGTGCGATTGCCCGCCGCGTCATAGCTATAGTTCATATTCGTCGAGCCGTAGTCGGCACCGACAAGTCGGCCTAAGGCGTCATAGTGATAGGTGGCCTCGGCGGCGGAGCACGCGCCTGCGAACAGACACATAAACGCGAGAGCGATGCAACAATTGGCGAACAACTGCGACCCTCCACATGAAGACGGATTGTACGCAACGCAGATAAACAGAACCTGTCTGCAAAAACAGCCAGAGTGCGTGAGCGAGCCAGCATTACACTGACTGCGCGATGAAGATCAGAGTAGAGCGAAAAACCAGAGCTCAAACATGCGCGGCACGCGCGCGAGCGGCATCATAGTCGGGCCTATCGTTTCTTCGGTCAAGGTGTCCGAAGTGGACGGTGTTGCGCCTCAAGACGATGTTTGGTGCAGGATGTAGCCCTCTCTTTGCGATCCGCTGCTAAACCAGATACGCCGCAGGCTTCGGAAATCCGTTGAACTCGCTCGTCACGGACAAGCTATAAGCCCCGGCATTCCGTACGATCACCTTGTCACCCACATCCATGTCCGCAGGCAGAAGCGCTTCTCGTGTGATCACATCGGGCGAGTCGCCGGTCGGGCCGGCCAAAGCGAACAGGGCCTCGCCCGAAGCATTGGAGGGGCGGGCGGCGGCCACGACGTACCTCGTTGAACCCTGATACGCCATTGCTTCAAAAAGGCCGTTGTACACTCCGGCATCGAGAAACAGCCAGGTCGTCTCGCGGCGCGGGATGCGAGCTATGACGCTCGCCACCAATACACCCGCCTCCGCCACAATCCCCCGGCCTGGTTCGGCGATGAGTCTTGGTTGATAGGGAAGCTGCCGGTATTGCTCCAGGATCTCCCCGCCGATTTCCGCCAAGGTAGGGACTGAATCGGTGGAGGCATACTGGCAGGGGAATCCACCGCCGAGGTTGAGCATCTCCAGCTCGACGCGAGCCTGAGACAGCGCGATCATCGCTTCCCGCACATTCGCCAGGGCATTCGCCCAGGCGCGATGATTGCGAGATTGCGAACCGACGTGGAAACTTAAGCCGTGTGGACGAAGGCCGAGCGACGCTGCCATACCAAGGAGCGAAACTGCGGTTGTCCGATCCGTCCCGAATTTCTCCGAGAACTTGAAGACACTTCCCGCGTCGTTGACGACGAGCCGGACATAGATGCATGAGCCAGGTGCGTTTGCGGCGATCTTCTCAAGCTCGGTGCGGCTGTCACAGGCAAAGCACTCGACGCCATATTCCGCAAACTCTCGAATGTGGGCGGCGGACTTGACCGAGGTGCCATAGATGATTTTGTCAGGCGGAACGTCGATGTTCTGGAGCAACCGAAGTTCGTACCGCGACGCCGCCTCGAATCCGCAGCCGGCGTCAGCAATGATGCGAAGAACGGCTGGGTCGGAGTTGGCTTTAAGTGCGTACTGAATCGAGACGTTTGGAAGATGGCGGTTGAACTCGCGAATGCGTGCAAGAAGCTTGGCTTCCGAAAACAGAAAGTACGGTGTTTCGTACGGAAGAGCCGCGATGTATTCAGCGTCGAAGGCCGACCGGGCTGTGTCGCCCATGACGCCTAGGCCAGTGCCAGGAACATGACCGCGCCCACGATCACGATGCCACCGACGGTCTGCGTCGCGGTGAGCCGCTCCCGAAGGAAAAGCCGCGCAAGCGCGAGAGTCGGGAGCGAGAAACCGCCGCTCAGCAAAGCGATGAGGCTGGTGTGAGAGGTTTCGGCGTAGCCGAGACTGATCGCCACGTATCCCAGAGCCTCGAATAGGCCGATCAGCAATAGGAATTTCCAGACCTTCGGCTTGTCGAAACGAAGTCGAATACGCCGGATTGCCGCGTAGACGAGGAGCGCCACTGTCATGGCGAGATACATCCAAACCGCGAGTGACAATCCGTCCTTTGCAGAAACGAACCGGTTCCAGCCGAGCGTCCAGACCGTGGCGAGGACTGTGGCAATCGCGATTTCTCGAAAACCCGGGACGGTCACGATGCGAAGCCGGCGCTCCCGCAAGGCTCCTAGATCGAGGTTGATCAGCAGGATGCCGGCGAATAGGACGCCGAGGGAGGCAGCTCCCAGAGCCGTCACAGCTTCACCGAGGAACAAAACCGAGGCGAGGGCGACGAAGCCTGAGAATGAGGCAAAGACGGGATTGAGAACCGAAACCTGTCCCTTCCCGAACCCCACATAGACGAAGAGATACACGGCGCCCTGGAGCGCGCCGAAGAGCGTCAGTCCGGCCCATGCGGAGGTCGAGGACGGCACCGTGATGCCGTGGCCCGTGACGACCAATTCAAGTCCGACAAACGCCAGGAGGACGGCAGAACCGGCGACATGGGCCCATACTAGGCTCACGATGTCGCCTAACTCGTCAATCGCCTTCTTTGCGAAGAAATCAGCCGTTCCCCAGCCCAGCATCCCGCCCAGGCCAGCAAGAGTCGCGACGAGGATGTCGTGCGACACCGCCTAACTCGCTGAAAATCGGCAAACGGGTGATAAATCGGCCAGGAATGCCCCCGATCTGAACAGTATGAGGCATTCTGTTCAGCACGAGGTGAAAGCTAGACTTGCTATGCCGCAATAAATAAGGTTGCGATAGGTCGATGGGGCCTACCGACGATGCATAGTGCAATTAGAACCGGTTACCTAGCTCAGCAAATCGTGACAGAAGCCTATGATGCCGCCCGGCCAGTTTGGCTTGACGAACAGGCCAATGTCTTTAGGAGCAAATGCTATATTCCGATCATAGAAAGCATGAACCGTTTCATTGCCGCCGCCGAAGACCTGGAAACGGCGCTTACTGACGCGGAAGCGGTGATATAGAATTACTCGGATAATTTCTGCCAAAGCTCATCGAGTGTGTTCGCATCAGAAATTGTGCCATCGCTCCGGAACCGCTCAATCTGAATATTTCCGTCTTCAAACACCTGAATTTCCCACCGTTCCCCCGGAACAGATGCCGTAACTGTTATAGAGTCGGCATCGTATCGTCCGAGAAGGAAATGAATTTTAGCCTGCTCCAATTTTTGCAGCAGGGAAAAAAGTGATAGCGACTTTGAGTCGGAGTTCATTTTTCAAACCGTCTGTCGGTCAGCAACTTTTTCACGGTTCTATATCCTACCACGTTTTCTCTTGCTTTTCTTTCAATGTCCCCCATCGTCTCGTGCTGCAAATTACTCCAACTGGGCGACCCTCTCGGAAGAGGTGCCTTTCTTATCAACCCCTTCTTTCGCTCCAAAACGGTCTTTACCAAGGTACTGGGATCGACTGACGACGCTGTCGGTTCATGGCGGGGCGTTGATGAGCCGCCCAATGCGGTAGCGCTCAATTGAAGTCTTAGGTAATCTCGAACAGCCTCAAGCCTAACGCGCAAAAAATGCGAGGCGCTCGCGACAATTCCATTGCGCATTGCCCCGAATTCCCGCGCCGCGTGCTTGTACCGACTGAGAGCACGCTGAACTTGCTCAACAGCTCTATCAATTTTTGCAAGCCGCTCGCGCGCCTCGTCTACGGCCTCTTGTGCGTTTTCTCGGTCATCTTCATCCGCTTCCTGCAGCGCGCGTTCGGCTCGTCGGAGTTCTTCGCGGGCTTCTTCCCTCGCATGTTCAATTCGTCTCAATCTTGGGGTAGCATCCTCGTCAGCCTGCTGCAGCGCACGATCAATGAGAGGCGTCAGCTTTGAAATCGCGTTCGCCAAACTCTCCAAAATGCTGACGTTGTGGACCTCTATCTGATCCAAGGCCATTTCCCCGATGCCTCGCTCAGCGGCCCAAATATCGTTCTGCGGCCGTCGCCTTGTTTCCCAAATACTGCACGTAATTCTTTCCCATCCGATAAAATATCTGCAGTTGGGCAGCTGTTGTACTCTGCACCCTAGAGAACGTGCGGTATCGCTCATCGGCCCAAGTCGAGCCAAGGGATCTCAGCCCCTCGGCCAGCTGGCGATCACGGGCTTCAACGGCTTGAATAAGCTCCGCTAGGTCTTGCGCGAATGCCCGCATCTCGCGCGGGCTTACAATCACCTGTGCCATTGTACTTTCCTCCCCCTACGGTGGTTGAATTCGTTGGAACGCCTCGGCGCGCTCCGCATCGATGAGTAACTGCTGCCGCGCCCGAGTTGCCTCAGAGACGAATGTCTCGAGAACCTGCCGCGTCTTTGCTATCTCGCGCGCAAACGCTGTGAACTCCTGATCCCTCCAGGTCGAGGACAGATGCGACAACCGCGCGTCCAATCGCTCAAGTGTTGCTCTGTAGAACGATGTTGTTCCGGCCAATTGCTCGGCAAAGTCGCGAAGTCGCTTCGGATCGACATACATTTCGGAGTCGGCCATCAATACACCTCCTCTCACCGCGAGCAGCTAAGCTCAGGGGCGTGCGGTCAGCTGCTTTCCAATGTCTCGAATGTAATCTACGGGGGGAATGGAATAGGGGCGGAACAGCTCAAACGCACCCACTTGGTCATCATCGTACTTCAACATGCGATGCGGCTTGTCTATCGCCGACGCTACCTCGTCATCAAAGAGTCGGTGCGATTCCTGGCTCGTCAGAGGGCCGGACACCCTAAGTCCCATTTCATTCAAGCCTCCCCGGTCAACCGCCCGCTCAAGATTGGCATACGTGTCACACCAAAAGAACGAGTGCACGCCAACTTCAGGGCCCTCCCGCAATATCTTCGCCAAACAATTTGTAAGATTTGGCGCCTCGTCGTCCATGTTCATTGATAGCATGGACGATCCTGTACTCCCTGCATCCCGGAGTTCACGGGCACGATGAAGGCCCAAGATCGTGAGAATGAGCGTCGGCTCTCGTATCAGATCATTCGAGGTCCGTCTCTGAACCTCAGCCTCAATCTCTGGCAAGACCGTTTTGAGATCGCGCCTGCCCAGAACATCGATCTTATGCGGCATTGATGCCGCAAATTCCTCGGGATGATCCGCCCATGAGGCATCAGCAGATGTGAGGTCAACAATTTTGAACTGGCACCCATCGCGCTCTGTCTGCGCTGCGCTCGACAACAGCGCGGCCATGATCACACCGACGCCTTGTCCTTCATCCTTGGCAAGCACCAACAGATTTCGTCCACTTTGGCGTTTTATTGGCATTCCTACCGAAGGCTTGAGTGAGACCGCTTCGCCGAGCCACAGCTGCAACGGTTTAGGTATGTTCGACCGTTCTGCGACAGTTGCTGCAGGAATGAAATGACATGCTTCGATATGGGCCGGCTCGTGACCCTCAAATATCGTCGGTGGCGGTCCAAGCCACGATTCGCTCTTTGCGGTCTCAGCAACCAACCCTAATTCTCGAAGCCGATCACTTTCGGAAAACAATGCGACTTGGAACCGATTGTTTGCTTCAATCAAGCCAACTTGATCGTTGTAGATGGCCTCACCTGGGCGGGACAATAGACGCGCATCGACGTTATCCTGCGCCAGGATGAGACGCGAATCCGCCTCGCTGCATTGAAGCGCGATACGAACCGCCATTTGGTCTTGCGTTGACCGTTCCAAGCCGGAGTTGGCGAGACTTTGAGTTCCGAGGAAGATATGGATGCCGAAGGCGCGGCCCTGCCGGACTAGACGGTCCAGCAAAACCGTCACTTCGCGCTTTATCCTATCTTCACGGGTGAAAAATTCCTGGAACTCATCCACCACAAGAACGATGCGTGGCATCAGGTTCCCGGTCTTGTTTCGGTAGTCGGCAATATTCTGGCAACCCGCAGTCGCCTTAAATAATTCACCGCGTGCATTGAGTTCAGCAGCCAGACCTTCCAGGACGCTCAGCCCAAACTCGCGTTCACTTTCGATTGCGATGACTCGTGCATGGGGAAGTTTGGCATCTGCGTAGCATTTGAATTCAACCCCTTGTTTGAAATCAATCAGATAAAATTGCACCTCTGCCGGTGAATAGAGGCGCGAAGCCGCAGTGATGAAGACATGAAGAAGGTTGCTCTTGCCCGAACCAGGTCGGCCCACAATAAGGGCGTGGTGCGCCAAACCCTTGCCTAACCTGAGAGACTGAAAGCCTTTTGCACCTTTGGGACCAAGGGGCACCTCGAGTCCATCCTTTGACGTCCCTGCCCATATTTTGTTCTCCGCTGCACCTTTTCCCGCAAACAGGCGTGCGTACGGCACCTCAACTTTCAGCGCATCCTCAGCGCCGACACCGAAACGGACGACTGCACGTTTTATCGTCTCGTCGTCAGGAGTGATATCCAAGGTGAAATCAATTTTTGGCATCGCTGCTGCATCCGACGAACTACCGTCTATGCCTTCAGAGATTGCGTAGTTATTGAAATTCGTCGAACGCGTTAGCTCTAAGGCGAAAGGCCGAAGTTGATCTAAACTTACCCCATGCGCCAACGGCCTAGCTGTATTCGCATGGACAATGGCAAACACGCCGCAACGGGGTCCATTTTGAAAGACCCGAAGGAGGTCACGAGCGATGTCTTCATCGAAAGCCTCTGGAAAATCCGCGATGACGAGCACCCTGTATGGCTCTTCAATTTCTTCCACTGCAGCGTTGTATGATTCAATATCTTCGTGATCGCGACGGAGATATTTTTGAGTTATCGTCTGAATGTCGGTAATAAGATCTTTGAGCTTCTGGCGCATGTGTTCACGATCCGACCATACATTTCCGTTGATCAGACGGGCCGAATAGTCACCAAGCGCGAGGAAACCGGCAAAGTTTCTGCCCAAGCCAATAGGATCGAAGAAGGTAAAGTTGATTTTCCC
This sequence comes from Rhizomicrobium sp., assembly GCA_036512455.1. Taxonomy (GTDB): domain Bacteria; phylum Pseudomonadota; class Alphaproteobacteria; order Micropepsales; family Micropepsaceae; genus Rhizomicrobium. Next base: position 94,728 of record DATCAT010000009.1, on the reverse strand, counting down.
CGCCGGTATTTGATGCAACATGCGCATCAATATGTCGGTCGGAAATCCGCTATCATCTGAACCTGCCGGCTGGTCACACAAATGAATCAGCGATTTCTTCTGAGAAAAGCACCAAAAAACAGGCAGTGGTTGAGAAAGAGCAATTGGTGCGGTGTCGCTTGAATTCAGAGCCAGGAGCTTGATCATCTCCGGCGTTGGCCCGTTTAAGGCCGCGGCAGTGCGCACACCCAACCGAAATCGAGTCCGTTGTGCCGGCGTGACGGCGTCCTGTGGCCCCGCCGCCGTCAGTTCCCGGTTAGAGCCATAAAGGTCGGGGTCGGCTGCTATCGTGGCGCGTATGGCTCCTGCGATCCTGCTAATCAGCTCCGCGCAGACGACACGCCCAGCTCGATACCACTCGTGCGTTTCGGAAATCAGCTTCACGTACTTGGCTGAACCTTGGAGAAGTTGCGCGTTCGCATTCTCCTGGAGTTGTGCCTTTTTGGATTCATACTCCCGTCGCGACGCGTTTAGAATTCCTTCCAGTACCGTGATCGCGGCTTCTGCTCTTCTTTTGCGGAGGGTTTTTTCGCGGACCGTGGCTTCAAGAAGATGTCGATATATGTCGGCAATCTGGGCATAGCTCAGAAGCGGAAGCAGCAAGGTGCCGCCGACAGCCCAAATCGTAAGACCCCAGGCGATAGTAGTGTTTTGCGTTATGCCCCAGAAAGACAGACCAACCAATAAGGAACTGATGGCGCCGACGCACAGCATTATCACTTCGCGCGGAGTGCCTCCGATCTTTGGAAGTGCGTCGGCTGATGCCTTTGCCCGCAGATATATGTCAGAGGGCCGCTCTCCAGGCTTGAAATTAGCGAGGTCCAAGGGGTGTTCACCGATCCCGTCGGCAACCGCTGCCATCGCTTGCTTGGGTTCGCCGAGGCCCAGCATCGCGCTTCTAGAAACCCAAAATTGCTCGACGAACGAGCCGCTGGCTTCCGCGAAACCCTGCAAGTCAGAAATTATATCGGCAAGCTGTTGCTTTGGGGTTCGGATGGCGGCGGCATAAGCCGTTTCTAGTTCCTGAAGCGCATTGGTTAGTTTCTGCTGAATGGCTGTATCCAATGCCGCTTTGTCGTGATCAATTCGCTTTGCCTTCGCGTCAACAAACTTGATAAATTCTCTCCACGCGATAGCGACATTTGTTTCAGCCAACTTGCTTAGTGCGTTAAGGCGCTCGTACCCGTCCGGAAGTTTGTTAGAACGTTCAAACTCGGCCTCGATGGCCGAGGTATCGAGCGCCTTGGTAGTCGTTGCAAACCCGTTACCCATTCATGCTCCCCCGACGTTCCCTAAGGAGCGTCCATTCCCCATATGCCGCGACGGGCATCCTGAGCCTGTCGTTGGTAGTCTTGATAGTTTTCAGAAGCGCCCGGCGCCGCGCGGGCCGCACCATTGAGTAGAGCGGCGGCGGCCAGGTCATGACCGCTCGCTGTTGTGCAGGAATATGTGTCCGCGTCAGCAAGAGCGCACGTTATGGTCCCGCCCTGTTCGTTGATGAAGCTTTCCATGCGCTGCACCAGGACGCCTGTCTGCCCGAATATTCCATGCAGGTGGATTGTCTGACCTGAGACAGAGAGGGTGGCAGTATCAGTTACAAACTCTGGCGCCGAAGGTCCGAGGGTCTGTTCCGGACTCGGCGACGGAGTGGGTGTCGTTTCGGGACTCGGCGTTTCTGGCGCTATCGTTTGATCTGGAGCCGGTGTTTCCGTTGGGGACGTTGCTTCCGGCGGTGCCATTGGCACGGGTGCAGGCGGGGCCACCTCAAGATTACTTGCGGGGGGAACGACAGGAGTGATGGGTGTTTCTGGTGCAACCGTGGCTGATGAAACAGTTGCATTTTCGGAAACGAATTTGGGCCAATGGTATATCAGCACAATCGCGAAGGCGGCCGCGATGCCGACCGCGAAATAGGCGATCACGAATGTCCGAAACCGGTCATGTCTAATCCAGCCTTCGGGAATAATCCTTCCAAGAACGCTGGCAATCCAAGCCAAAGTGTTGGCTGTGTCTGCCATAGAGTTCTTGTACTGCCCGACGTGCATGGGGTCGGTTTCGGAATGTAGATCAGACACATGCCCCTCTTTATTTGCTCATCGCTTGATGAGTAAGCAATGATAAGCCCTGGCCAAATGGTATTATTTAACAAAAACTCTAGCAGGTTTAGACATGCTGAACATATAGTTGAAACGGTGGGCATGGCTGGGCTGGGGAGTTGTAACACTCGACCAGACACTTCGAGGGGGAAGAACTATGAGAATTCGGGCCGCAATTGCTGTCGTCCTTGCGGGCGCACTGCTGCTATCGGGCTGCGCAACCAACGGCACCGATTCTCCCAATAACGAACAGACCGGAGCGGTACTCGGCACAATTCTTGGCGCAGTAATTGGCGCCGCTATAGGCGGGAAAAATGATCGCGGCACAGGAGCAGCACTTGGCGCGCTCGCCGGCGGCCTTCTGGGTGCAGGTATCGGTAGCTATCTAGACAAAAAGGAAAAGGAACAACTCCGCTCGGCCAGCTACAAGGCGGCTAGTGCTCCTACGGGCCAAAGGATTGTCTGGGGAGAGCAGGAGCCGACGAGCAAAAATCATAGAGCCACTCGCACAGTGGCAGCCCAGCCAAGTACCGCGTCAGGATGGGTCGTGCCGGAAGACAATGCCTACGTCAATTCACGGGGGCGCACGTGCCGCCATCTTCAGCGCGTTGTCATTAAGAATGGTGCACAACATCAGGATCGAGTTGAAACATGCATGGACAACAGCGGGTGGGTTATTCCAGGGGTTTAGATGCCCCGCCCCATGCGCTCATTATTTTGAGGTAGCTATGAGCGATGACAAATGCGCAGGAGATGGGCGCGACCTCTCGCGAATCCGACAGTTGTCGCGCGGCATCCAGGGCCATCTGCTCAAGGCGGCGGAACACACCGAAACAGTCGCGGGTTTCGCAGAAACGGCAGGCTGGAAGCTTAAGCCCTATTTGGACAGCCCGGTTGCGCAAAAAATTATCGCAACAGCGACGAGCGAGCCGGCAAAAAAAGTTGCCATCGCCTCCCTCTATCAACTGTTGCCACTTCCCGTTCGCTGGGCTGTCAAACCGAGCTTATTCGAGACGCAGGTGAGAAAGCATATTTTTAGGGAAGATTCAGGGGTACTACGCATTTCTGATCAATCGAACGTGAGATTGGAAAACGACGCAAGCACCGACTCCTAGTCATTTTTGGAGTAGGCCCCAAGAGGGCGCTCACCGAGCAGCGCTGATTTTGCCGTGCCGCTAACTTAAGCAATACAATAGGGCTGCCCGAGCCTCTCCTACCTACTAAAAATCTGATATCCACATGCGTTTCGCGATTGTTCTTTCCTCCCGACCGATCGCATTGGCATAGATAGCTGTCGTTTCAATTCGCGCGTGCCCCAACCATTTTTGCATCATGTTAAGTGGCACCCCGGCGTCCGCGACACCTATCACGCCAAATCCATGGCGGAGAGCCTTGGGCATGGACCATGCAGTACCTATCCCCGCGTCTTGCATTACCTCCTTCACTCGCAACCAGGCTGTTGTTCGTCCCCATTTCCAGATGCGCCGGTTTGCCAATTGCGATTCAGTTTGTGCCTTGGAAATGGAATGCACCTGCTCAAGCCGTGCGAGTAGTTCGGTCGGGACCGGAACCGCGCGATAGATACCTCGCATTCGTTTCTTGAGACTCTCAATGACTATCGCCTGCGCTGAGGTATCAATTCGCGCAGGTATAAGTGCAAGGACTTCGGAGATACGCGCCCCTGTATGGGCAAGCGTCAGACAAAACGTTTCCACTTCAGGACTTGCTCGCCTAGACGCATCCATGAACGCGTGTCGTTCGCTTGCCGTAAGATATTTCCTGTTGCCCAATTGGTCATAAAGCATAGGCCTAGATTGACGTTCTTCATGGGCTGGTGAAGAGAAAGCGGTTGACTCTACTAATGAAGCCCGAACAGAATGCCTCATTCTGTTCATCCGACATCTTACCATACCGGGACGCATGCGCTGCGACCGCTTGGCCCAATAAGACTTGTGAGTTGGCCTCGGCGCACTCGGCTATCTACACAAGGTTGATCGGCAAAGAGGAGCGCGCACTCGCAGAGAGAACCTGGCAAACGCTCATCAGCGAATTCTAGTACGCCGTCTCAAGCTTGGATAATGTCCGTGGAGATTAGCGTTGTACGCCCAGGGTATTTGTATTGCTCTGGTATGAAGGACACGCGCGTGTCCAGCTCCTGCATGAATTGCTCGAAGGTCGCGTCAATCTGTTCGATACCAAATCGATTAGAGTACATTTTCCGCACTTGCGGATCACTTCGGGGAAATACCGCGTACCACGGAATGCCTTTGCTTTGTTGCCGTAACGAATAAAGTTCAGCGCCGATGTCCATGTCCCCGAACGAATACCCAATCACGATGACACACGTATTGCCAAACCCCGTCATTGAACGCTGAAGCATCTGACGATATTCGGTTATCATCTCTAGATAATCGAATTGAGTGATCACTAAGCCGCCCTTCCCGACCGGCTGGTTGGCATGGGTCAGGCTTCCGTGTGGCTTATAGAGCGCTGTCCGATTGGGGTACGCATCCCGATCATTAGGGATCACATCGAGAATGGTTCCACCCCTTACTCGATAGCCCAGTTCGACGAGTTCATCATAGTTTGTTGTGAACATCGACCGAGGAGACAGGAAAGACAGGGCAATATGCTGCCAAAGAGGCCGATCGCAACTGAACGCATCGACCAGATATTCGCTCAGCGCGACACGCCCCGTCTTAGCTTCGATAATTGCTGCGGCGTGTTCCAGCGTCATCAACCTGAGCTCTTCCGGATTGAACAACCCTGAAGTTGGATTGTGTTTGAACTTCTCCCATAGTGCGTTCCGGAGTTCATATGCATTTAAGAGACGCTCGCCCCTCAAATTCTTGGCGCCCATCGACGCGCCAGCCCCAAGGAAAACGACCATACGGTCCTTAAATAGGGGCCAATTCGAAACGAGGTCTTCGAAGTTGTTGTCTGTTATGCCCATCTATTTTTTGCCAGACCGCCTGCGATAACAGTACTATGAGAAAGTTGATACAAATGACGAGTCGATAAGGATCGAGACAAACCGATGGCAAGTCAACTTGTTGGGGGGAGATACCGACTTACCAGGAAGCTATTGAATGGCGATTCTGCCCGGGGAATTCCCGAGCTTTGGCACGCGGAAGATGCTGGCGACGTATTTTATGTCAAGGTTTGGCGAAAACGCGGAGGCGAGTCAGTCGATCTCAGCGCCCTTTGGAATCGGGAAGTTCGCGGGCTGGCCCGCCTCCAAGGGTACCCCGGCGCGTCGGAGTTATTTGTGCGCTTGCAGGACCTGGGCTCAGATCCCAAACAATACTTCGCAGTATTGGATGGGGGGCATCGCCTGCTGCTCTCCGAAGCATTCTCTGATCGCCAACGTTTTGGTTGGCTGCGAAATCTAGGCGAGTTGGGCCGACGAAGGGCGCTTTGGGAAGGTATGCTCCGGATTGCAGAGGCTCTGTCAATCCTGCACGGAGAGGGGACCATACACCGTTCACTGTCACCTTCGTCGATATTCGTTAGTCCTGAAGGACAGGGTGATTTCAGACTGAGCGGATTTGAGTGGTCACTGCGCATTGTGGGCAGCGAAGGCGCTGCCGCAAAGGTTGGCCACAGAAGAAATATCCTTGCACCGGAACTGGCAAATGGCCAAAGCGAATATTCCACAGCTACGGACTGGTTCGATTTTGGACTTCTGGCGGCCGAACTGTTTGGAGTGGCGCTCGGTCGACTAAAAAAAGCCGAGACGGTCCGAAATTCCGTTGAGCAACTACCGAATCTGAGGGAAAGCGAACGCCAGCTAATACTAAACTTTCTTGCCGAGCACCGCGAACACCGTCTTGTCGAAGCTGGAGCGGCGACGCAGGCGTTGCGCAATGTCCTTCAAGAACTAAGCGTCGCGAGCACTGGCTTAGGGAAGCCATTGGTACTTGCGATGCGGTTGGGGCACGACATTAGCATGACGCGCGCCATCGCAGCTGCCTCGGCTGGTAGTGCTCCGGTTGCTTCAATGGAAAAGCAGAGGTCGTGGGTATCGGAGGATTTGCGCGGAGACATTCGCGTAGTGGCGCGTCAGACGCCTCATCCGCATTTCGTGCTTCGCGGGAGGCAGCTTGAGTATCGTGTACGGCAATGGTCCTTAAAGAGCCTTTCGACTTGGGATGTTGGCTTTTGCGACGGTGTTGAAAGTGCCCCACGGTCAGTCTCTGGTGATCAGTATTTTAGTTTGGGCGACCGACAATTGGAGATAATGACATTCTCGGATGCGGGCCGATCTCTCCAGCGGATTAGAGACCGAAGTGCGCCATGGGATAAGGTCTTTGCGTTTCGGAAGGTGCGTGCCCGACTAGAGTCAGATCTGATTCAGATTCATAATTTTTTTCGCATCACGCAGCAGCTTGATACTGTACTCACAGCTGCACAGATTTGTCCGGTCGTCATAACAAGCGTTGAGAGGAGCAGTAGCGAAACCGAGATAACTCTGACACCACGCGATGAGCACGCGCGAAGTGAATTGGCGCGACACCTACGACTTCAGTCGCCGGCAGAACAACTAAAAAATTGGTTTGATCTTGGCGCGGAAGAAGTTGTTGCGGAATTGGCAGACGATCCGAAGCGGCACACCTATCAGGTCTTGGAGCGGAAAGTCATAGCGAATGAGCCTGGTAGAATCATCAACTGGCAATTTGTCGGAGCCAAGCCATCACCAGGCGGTGCACAGTATCGATTCAAGACGCCCGGGACGGTCTCGGTAAAGGAAAACGTCGTCGTGTACCTCGCGCGCGATTTCGGTGGCGCCATTGCACAGCTGCGACGTCGGCATCAAGCGATAGACGATATGCGCTCACATGAGGGCCTCTTGCGGCTTCTAGCCGATCCGAGGGGTGTTAGCCGAAGAAGTGGCGACGAACTTCCTCCTGGCAGAAGCCCGATTCCGTTGGACGAGTCGAAAAAAGCTGTGTTGGAGGATCTGTGGCGGACACAGCCGTCGTTCATGGTTCAAGGCCCTCCTGGCACGGGCAAGACTACCTTGATAAAGGCCTTCGTCGACCGCCTGCTTTCTCAGGACCCGAGCGCGCAGGTTCTCATATCTGCCCATTCGCACCACACAGTCGATGATGTAAGGGAAAAGCTCGCCGAGCAATTCTCTGATGTAGAAGTTAGCAAACGTCCGATACTGCTCAGGTTAGGTGCAAACGAGGCCACCGAACACGATCTGGATCAAGTGACTCATTTGCTGACTTCGCTACTTCTCGGCAGTCCTTTAGCGAAAGGAGCGGCTTCACACCTCCAGACCCGGTTACGCAAGATGGCTCTTACAGATGTTGCCGAGGCCGCAGGGACCGATACAGACATAAGGACGTTGCAGCTCCTCGTACAAGACGCAGCAAACCTAACTCTAACAACCCTCAATTCAAAAGACCTAGCTGATCTCACTTCAAGGTCGAGGCGATTCGACTGGTCAATCATAGAAGAAGCCGGCAAGGCTCATGGATTTGACATGGCTATGGCGTTGCAAGAGAGCCATAGGTTATTGCTAATTGGCGATCATTTTCAGCTGCCGCCATATGACGCGAGGTTGTTCAAAGATCTACTCGGCGATCCGCTACGCGTGAGGAAGGCTATTCAAGCAGGAGTTCAATTTGCGCCTGGCTTAATTGACGAGTCTTTGGTGGAAGATGATCCTGACCTGCCGACATTTGAAGACCGTTGCGCCCAATGGCGCAGACTGGTCACGCTATTCGCGGTTCTATTCCAAAGAAGCATAAATACAGAGCCTGGCGAACCGAGACCCGCAGCGACGCTGACGGATCAGCACCGGATGCACCCTGACATTGCTAATCTCGTTGGAAGGATATTTTACCCTGAGGGTGAAGCCGGAACTTTGCTTCGTTCTCCAGATGATACAATAGCGAAATTTCGCGACCCGCCACCTTTTAACGTCAAGTCTGGAAGTTGGTTGCCGCCACAGCGCATCGTCTGGTGCGACGTACCGTGGATTCAGAAGCGTGAGTTCGCCAAGGGCGAATCGATTGGCCTGTTTTCTTCTCCAGTCGAAGCCGAGGTAATCGTCGATATTTTGGAGCAACTAGAATCGGTTGGGACGAGTTCATGTGAGTTACAAATATTGTCGCCTTATACTGATCAGTTGGCTTGCATTAGAAAGTCGGTTGAAGTGGCCCGGAATAATGGCCGTCTCTCAAACGTTTTCGACCCGCCGTTTGATCTGTCCGCTCGCAAACGTGTTGGAGCGACTGTGGACGAGTTTCAGGGAAGCGAGGCGGACATTGTCATCGTAAGTCTTGTTCGTAATAACGCGCTTGTTCCGTGGAAGAGCATCGGCTTTCTCAAAGAGGAAAACCGCATGAACGTTCTTCTTAGCCGAGCCCGGCATAAGTTGATCGTCGTTGGCAGTTGGGATTTTTTTCAAACGCGATGTGATGAAACGACATCTCCAGATGTCGAATACGCGTACATTGGTCGGATGATGACTTTGATGTCGCTGGCTCAGAAAGAGGGCTCGCTCGCGCGCGTGGAGCGTCGGCCATGAATATTCTCTTTGTTCCTTTGTATCGCTTGGCGACCAGCTATGTTGTTAGCGTTGGACGACGCTGGAGCGTACTTGAGCAACTGCTTCTGATCGAGCTGAGTATCCGTCGTGGGACGACGGCTGAGCTTGCGGAGAAGACGGCTGTTCCTGGTCGGCTAGTCATGGAAGCGCTGATAAACCTGTTGCGCGCTGGGTGGATTGAAGTTCGTGCAACTGACAAGGGTGCTGTTTTCACCGCGACACCAATCGGTAAAGTCCGAGCTGCCGATGAAATATTGCCCGATCAAACGCAGAGAGCCATTCGGTATACATCTCTATGCGTTGAACGTTTAACTGGCACGTGGATTCGAGCAGATGAGTTGGATGTCGTCTATGAAAATGATTTACCGCTCAATGCAGCTTGTTTGGACGCAAAGGTGCATACGTTTAGTATGCTCGATGGAGATGTCCGTTCACTTCTAACGCTTCAGTCGGACGAAGGCTTGGAACCGGTAGAGCCTTCCTTTCAGAACCTATCAAAGCCCTATGCCAGAATAGCTGTGTCACTCGACCGAATTGAAGGAATACCGGCGCGTGCGCCGCTGGCGCTCAAAAGAATTATTCTCGATGCTGCAGATATTTTTGGTGATGCGACAAAGCACGAAGTTGCGATAAGCGAAGCCAAAGACCAATCTCCGCTTCACGACGATATTGGACCCAACGAGGTCATTGTTGGCGGCCCTGCGCATCGAGCACTTGTCGAATCGGCGCTTCGAAGCGCCCATAGTCACGTAGTAATTCATTCATGTTTTATTGACCCGCAGGCATTGCGAGGTCTTCTTCCGCTTTTCGAGGAGGCAGCTAGGCGGGGTGTGTATGTTGATCTGCTTTGGGGGCTTCGAGAGAAGACAGAGACCTCAGGAGATATTGCACCTATCGCGCACAGCCAAAAGGTGTTGGCCAGTCTGTCGGAAACTGCTCGTTCGCGCGTTCAGTTGTCGCCGATATCGTCGGGATCGCATGCCAAGATTCTCATGTACGATGATCGGCAGACGGGAGAGTGGTTGACGTGCATTGGGAGTTGCAATTTTCTATCATCACTTTTCACCTCAATCGAACTTTCAATCGTGGCCAGAAGCCAGCGGCTGGCCGTCCGCATTTTGGGCAATCTAATTGCCGCTCAATTGCCTGCTTCCGGTTCATGGTCTCCCACGGCACGCCGGCTAAACAGGCTGTGGGATAGGGTCCGGACGCTTGTCAGCGCCGAGCCGGAGGTCGGCAGCCACTCGCTGACGTTGCTGAGTGATCGAGATCACTATGCGTGCGTTACGACTGCCCGTGACCTAGCAAAACGAGAAATAGACATTGGTTGTGATCTTTTCGGTCTAGCAGCCAAGACGTCGGTGTTGGTCCCAATGGGAAGGGCTGTTGAGCTAGGGCGAAAGGTCCGCCTTTACTATCATCGCCCGAGCAAATTTTTGGATAACACTACCTGGGATGACGAGCTGTCGAGAATTCTTCCGCAAGGCATTGATGTGTCTAGAATACCTAATCTTCATGGCAAGTTTTTGCTCTGGGACGACGATAATCTCGCCATAACCAGTTTCAATTGGCTCGCGACCGTAGCGACCGAGACACGATGGCGGGGAGCGGAGTTTGGCCTGCTGGCAACCGGGCCCGGTCTTAGAACGATATTGTCGGAGAAACTTCGCGCTCTTGGATTGGACCTCAGCAACTGACGTAGCTACCGCGACTACTCGATTCAAGTCTTTCCGCCGTCCAATCGCCAAACCGTATAGGCCGGGGTTTGAAACAAAATCCGGCATATTGTTTCATCATTATAGCGCCAATTTGCTCGCACAAATCCGTTCGAGTGCTAGAAGTATCCTTTGCGCCTACGGCGCATAAGCTCGATCATGCGAGGATCAGATCGCAGACCTTTGACATTCTTATGGAGGTATTCGAGACCCCGCTGCACGTCATATGGCCATTCCTCGCTATTCTCGGGAAGGATACGCCAATACAGTTCCAAACCAAGTTGTGGGTTTGCCGCGAGCAACTCGTTCGCGTTTGGGACTCCTGCGGTGAACATCAGCGCGCCTCGGCTAATTTTCGTGAGAAACGGAAGAACCACTTCCAACAATTGCGCAAAATGCTCAGCATCATGGAATGCGATATGGCATAACCGATCGGTTACCGTGCTGCTTCGAGCAGCAAGCTGGAGGGGCCAAACTTTTGCAAGGAAGTAGTACTTCTCTGCGAATTCCCATTGTCCGATCTGCCACAGTACCGTAGTGCGAAATTCTAGTTGCCCGCGCACCAAGGCAGTACGCATCTCGGTATCTGAAAACCATCTTCCGGTCCCATCGTCGGCGCTCCAACCCGACAATGCAAACACCATGAGCGCGCGGGGATCGGTCTTCGGTTCACTGAGCTCACCACTGATCAATTTCGATATGGGTCCTTTCAGGTGATCGAAAAGCGCGCGCTCACCGAAGCGCACATTTGTGAGAAACGCCGCAAGTAAGGCGTACTGGCGCTCGTCCTCGTTATCCAAAGCCGACAGAATTACTGCTTCTGTCCAGGCTCGGTCTCTCCCGAAGAGCCATCCCACACTTTGTGACACCTGATAGAACGCGAGCAGACCGTGGTCGTCAGGTAAAGCTATTCCACGTTCAATTCGTTGCTTCCAATCATCTGGTAACCCCTCCCCCACAGCACGCGCCGAAAGCTGTGGATCACGAAGCAATGCTTGAACCGCATGCCCCGAGGGAGAGGACATGGCCGAGTTCAACCAGTCCGCTCGATTTCCGTGCTGACGCTTTGAGGGGACATCTCCATTTGAGAGCGCGCGGAAGACTCTGTCCGCCAGGGCGCCGACGGAGGTTGGGTCGGCTTCGTACAGGGCCGTTGAACGAGCTTCCAGCCAGTAGCTCACCGCGTGAACGATCAGCTTGAACAAGTCATCAGGAACTTCGGCAATACGGCGAGCAATGAGCATCGTTCGGCGTGATGTGTCAGACCGCCTCGCGGTGGATTGAAGGAACTTTGCCCAAGCCCAACGCCGTCCTTGATCATCAGGCAGTGCGTCGAGCAGCAATGCTCGCAGCACTCGAATTGGTTGCTTTTCAACAAGTCCCGCAAGTGGGTCGCGCTCAACGAGAAACCGGCCCTCTCGACCGCTGATCGCGATGCAGAGCGCCAGTAGCTCACGAATTGATGCTCCCTTGATCTGATCGAAGTCGGGATTGACACCGACTGAGGCGCTTCGACCTTCGTGGGAGTCGGCTGCGTGGGAAGCAAATTCATCGCGCCAAGTAGGGTCCGCCGTTCGCGCTTTAGCCAGGATCTTCGTCACAGGTATTTGGAACGCGCAGCCCTCTTGGGTAAGCCACATCACGCGCCCAAGAACCATGTGCGCCTGCCACGCACGATTGTCGGTCAGCGAAAGATGATCAAAACTTGGCGGTCCCTTCAGCAGCCGTTTTTCCACGTTCCGACGAAGCGAACGATCAAAATCGTTCCAACGCGCTTTAAGCGAGATCAGCAAGTCCCTCTGACCGCGCTCGGTCCAAAATGCGTCATCGTTCAGTGTTGCGAGAGTCTGTGTCGCCGTTTCGCTAGGCAAGAATTGCGGAAGGCCACAAGCCCAGACTTGCAAGCGATAGAACAAGATATTCTCTTGAGCGAGCCACGCATCGAACTCATGTCTCGCGCGAGCAGGATTGAGGGCAACAAGGCGTTGAAACAGACCGATGTACCAAAAGACGAGGCGACCAAGTCCGTAGTTTCGCTCGTACGCCATGCCGGCGAGCTGTGGATCGGCGTTTATCGGCGGTATGTGATTGAGCGCGAATGACCCCAGTTCTTCCTCTCGCGTACTTATCTCTTCCAGCAAACGCCGAATTAATGGCGTGATGGAAGCGAGTTCGCCATCTGGAATTTCTGGTGGAACTTCTTCGTCGCGATATTTGAGATTTCGCTGCATGAGCTGGAAAGGGCGAGCACGCCTTAGATCTTTGACCGGCCCAGAAGCAAGCGGTCGGGTGACCTCTACGTGCGGGCGTAGAAGATTGACCAGATAACGACGAACCGAAGGCGTCCAACCCTCCTTCGAGACACGTTCTACTAGGTCGTGAATTCCATGAAGCGGTGAGTGGAATGTGGGCTGTCGCGAGTCAAGAATGTACCGCCACACACCTTTCGCGTTGTCGGGAAGGCTGTTCTTGGATCGATCGATCTGAAACTCGATGCTCTGCAAGAGCGACGGATGCAGCATCGTCTTACCCAACGCCCACCAAATTGCGAGAGATTGTCCCGATACTTTGACGATCCACGCGGTTAGTGCCCGAAGGCGAGGCGTAAGCGAAACAAGGGCAACGGCATTCTCACCACATATCGCCGCGCTGTCCGTTGAAGCCTTATCAAATTGGTTGGCCACAAACGGGCTGAGCGCTTCCTTTGGAACCTCGCGCTTGCGAAATAGTGCACCACGATCATCGGGCGGCGGCACCGGATCGCTGTCGAGGCAATAGTCATTAAATGAGTCTATGGCGGCGGCGTCTTGGGTGAACGTTCGCCGTCCGGGCGTTTCATATCGTTCGGCGGGATCAAATACCAGCAGCCAGTTAGCAGTAAGAAGCCGTTTCGCTGTAACAATCGCTTTGACGCCGTCTGGTGTCATGGCGAGGTGCATTACCTGACCGCGCTCGTGTGGCGTCAGCCCCTCTGGTCCTGCCATTGCGCGGCGCAAGACCTTCTTGCGCCATGCCTCGGGGTCTTTCGCCCGCTCAGCCCAATTGGCGAGCGTTTGCCAGAGCAAGGAGTGGCTCGATTGATCGTCATAGGGAATCGCGGTCACGCCCTTATGAGCCCAAAGAGCCGCTGCCTCTGATTGCAGACCCGCTTGAAAGGCGTACATGGGCTGCCGCCGCTGCCCTCGATCCCGATTCAGAGCTTCCAACAGGTATTGGACAGGTGGATCGTCGGCGGTATAGCCCACAAAAACGACGGAATATCTCTCTGTCGCGTCGCGGATGAAGCGGGTAGCCCATCCCTCCGACAAGTAGGCACGGCCAAATTCGGCACTCGACAGGACTAAATTGCCCCCAACAGCATTCTGGTAATTCGCATCCATCCGTCCGTGGAGGTGCAGGATGCCATCGAAACCGCCTCGATGTAGGTCGGGCAAAGCGTCTGGAGTCCAGACGCGGAGCTTGGGTGCCGCCACCTCGAACAACAGATCAAAGTTGGTAGTCACGAGTTGAACGTTACCATTCGCGGTACGACTTAAGTCCAAGAGCGTGCGATGCGCTGTGGTATCCACATCGGGTTTTGGCCTCAGAACTGCGCCGACCGCGCGATCAATGTCAGCGGCTGCAAAGTCTCGTTCTAGCAGCCCGAAGATGCGATCAGCGGCAACGATGCCGCCGACACCGGCTACCTTCTTTTCCATCAGAGTGCTGGCGATCTGCGTCAATTGCTGAGGTGCGCTGTCAGGAAGCGCGCGCAGCTGGTGCATCACCCCTTCGGCTAACCCTAGAAATCCCGGTAGCCGAGCTCTTGCGATAGAGACGCCGGAGCCACAGAAGAACAGGACGTTTCCCTCATCGCGCGCGACGAGAAGGTCATCGGGAAGCTCTGGTCCTTCGGAGATGAAGCGCAAGGTGCGGTTTACCCTTCAAAAATCACCTCATGAGGCTGTCATTATGCGAACCTGTCTGCCATGAAGCAAATTGAATGGTATGCGCATACTGTTTCATCAGCATGCTGCGGCGGTGCGATTTCCCCACATTGACGCTAACGCGAGACCCTCGCTTCTCGGACGGCCTGGATGATGCCTTCGACCACTGCGTCTCTGTGATACTCGCGCTGCAAGAACTCGTTGCGCGAAAATACTTCCAATGTCGTTGGTTGCTGTGAGCGAAAATAGACAAATTCCTTTGTGTAGACCTGGCTCAGCTCGTTGATAGCCGCAACATCCTCTGGCGTCGCACACAGCGAGCAGCATCGAGAGGGCGGAGTGCGCCCGCTTCCTGAAAAGCAGATGACCGCCAGTTCAGGCGCGAGTGGGACGACGGCGCGCAGATTGAATGTGTAGCTCGTTCCTTGGAAATTATTGAGATAACCCTCGCCGAAAATGAACTCCTGGGCCTTCGAGTAGAGGAACACCACGTTCGCGGATTGGAACGAGGCAACAGCGGTCGAGTACCATTGATGGATTTGTCCGGCGATCAGATTGTCTCGCCCATCGATGCCCGGCAGACCAAAACGCTCGCGATAATGATTTGTGTTCAGGCGAATGAACTCGCGATAGCCAGGGCTTCGAATTACAAGCGAAGCGAGCCCCTCAGAGAGCGCGTCTTGGTCCTCGCCGGAGATTGCATAGGGGCGGATAGCCCGGTCGCCGTGCGCACGGTTCCCGTCAGCAGAATACGCGACAGAAAGTGCCTCCAGGATACCGCCGACAATGCGGGGCAAATTGGTATCGGGAAAATTGAACATTGGTTCGATTGTCGAGTTCCACGGGCCTTTAAGCTTTATGGCGTGCGCGTTCGTCATCGCGCCGAATGTCTTCGGCGTTGAGCGATGTAGCTTTCCGCAGTATCGCAACTGGGACACCAAACCGTCCTGGTCGGCCCAATATTTGGAAAGACCCTTCGGCCACCAATGGTGGAGTTCACGGTTAGGGATTTTGGCCCCTGCGCCTTCTAGCTTGGTACCGTCGCCTGGGCGACGCTTCTTTTTGGACATGGACACTCGCTTCTACGGCACCATCGCATGAGTGCGTCCAGGTTCCAAAGCGGCACCAGTAATACGAAGAGCGTCTTTTTCGTTCGACACAACTGCACATCGACGGAACCCATCGCGCGTAGGGCGGCGCCGCCGCTAGGACGTGATACAACGTCTCAAGACGAGGAGAATCACTTGGCCGCAGTTGTCTTCACCGACGCAGACATCATAGCTCGCTGCCAATCCGGCGAGCTGATCTGCGACATCGGCCACTCTCAAATGAGCGATGCAAGCCCCACCTCGCTCCTCAATCGCTGCGTGGCACTACACAATTCCGGTCAGATCGATCTCTTGGCATTGACCGAAAGCGCGCAGTTCGCGGCGCTATCCGGATCGATGTTTTTTGTTCGCCAACATTTCTTCTGCGAAGCAATTCCTCAACTCCAGACTCCTGCACAGCCATTGATGCGGGCCGTTCACGCGTTGGTTGCTAAGGGTGGAGCTGACCTAGCGGCTAACGTGCCCAACGATGCTTTCCGCAAATGGTGTGCCGCCGATCCCACACGTTCGCAAAAGATAGTTTTAGACGCGGAAGCGGGTGACGCGCAGTCGATCGCATTCGTCACTTTCGCGCTCACCGCCTTGGGTGACACGGCATTGGCGCGATCCTTTGTCGCCAAGTATTCCGATGAGCGACGGCTGTCGGCACTGTTCGCCCTCGGTCGGATCAAGCCGAGCGATGCGAAGGACGCGGAGAACACTATCGAGGTGCTTCTTTCATTCGTGGATGAGGCTTTCGCCGAAGCCACGCGCTGCAACGCGTTTATGCCGGCGTTGCAAATCTGCGAACAGTTTCCCGTTTTGGCACCGACCTATTTGCCAAAGGCTGTCGCGGCGGCGACAGTCGCAGCTACGCCCGGGCTACTGTTCAATCTCGCACAGTCGTTGTGGCTTCACGTAAAAATCTACGACCGCGCTTCGATCAAGGCAGCGCTGGATGCACTCAAGGCGACCGATCCGGCCATGGGTGGAATTGTCGGTGAGTTGGATATGGCCCTCAAGACCTTGATGGAGGCAACTGCCGGAGATCTTGCGCAGGATTTTCTCACCGACATCCTGGCCGCGGACAACAGTGGGTTCGAGCTAGAGCAGTTCAAGAGCGTTAAGCACGACCTGGCTGGCGGTGACGGCGACCGATTGTTCAAATTGCTAGTGCGTTGGCTGATCAGCGGAAAATCCAAGCTTGGAGCAGCGGCGCCGCATATTCTGACGACCGGCGAACGTGCTGCCCCATTCAATACTTCCACGGCAGGTCTTGGCTTGACGGGCCCTGATCACCAGTTTCTTGCGTACAAGACCTTGGGATGGCTGTTTACCAACGAGGTAGTGGCGGCCTCAATCTTGGTTGCCTGTTTGCGGGGCTGTGATCCAGCCACCGCCAAGGACATCGGGGAGCTTCTGTTTGATCCGCTCCTTGTAAATTACGGCGGCAAAGCCCGCGACTACCTTAAGACGATCAAGAAGGGCGACGCCGCATACACTCGGGTTAGAGCGGCGCTCAAGGCTGGTGATGCGTTTGTCAAAGGGCTTGAGATCGACCCTCAGATCAAGGAGCTGCGCCCGTCGGAATACCAGCGTAGCGTTGAGCGGCGACACGCGCATGACATGATGCGTAAGGTCCGAAAGGATGCGGAGAAGCAGTCAGTTCTCTTCAATTTGGTCCATCGCTCTACGCTCTTGTACGGTCGCCGCTCCATCGTGTTCGTTCAAGATCCTGGCAACAAGCGGCGTTCGGTCAGCATGGATATGCACACCATCAGCCATTCCTTCGAGCTACCCAGACACGAAATCGTTGATCCCGTCGGCCTGAGCGTCATGCTCCTCACATTTCGTGGCGCGCGCCGCTAATGAAACTCCTGATCCGCGATTACGTAGCGTCGCTCAAGGAGCGGGAGGAGCTGGACGCGATCCTGCCGGACCTCCTCAGCGAACTTGGCTTCAACGTTATCTCCCGCCCAGGACGCGGCACAGCCCAGCGAGGGGTTGATGTCGCTGCCGTGGGCAAGTTGGGTAAGGGGAAACAGAAGGTATATCTTTTCACCGTGAAGCCTGGTGATTTGACACGCCAGGAGTGGGACGGCAACTCCCAGAAGGTGCGCTCCTCTCTGAACGAAATTATTGACGAATACGTCCCAACGCGCATTCCTGCTGCGTATCGCCATCTCAAGGTCGTCATTGTTTTGTGCATCGGAGGCGATGTTCACGAAAGCGCCCGCTCACTGGTAACGCAGTTCACGAAGAGACATACCAAAGGGAAAATATCGTTCGAGGAGTGGAACGGCGACAAGATCGCCGAATTGCTCCTGACTGGCGTGCTGCGCGAGGAGCTGTTGTCCAAAGAGCTGCGTTCCAGCTTTCAGAAGGCGGTGGCGATGGTTGATCAGCCGGAAATTGCGTACGAGCATTTCGCGCGACTTCTGAGCGCGCTCAGAGCTGCGGTTAAGTCTGAGAAGGATGCAGTCCGCGTAGCCCGACAAATCTACATTTGCTTGTGGGTGCTGTTCGTCTGGGCGCGCGACATCGACAATCTTGACGCGCCCTATCGCACCAGTGAATTGGCGCTGCTCAACCTATGGCAGATGGTGAAGCCGTTCATCGGGAAGAAGTCTGCCAACGCGCGGGCAGTGGTGACCGTCGTTCAGCACGTCATCAATCTACACATCATGATCGGGGCGCTCCTAGGAAACAAGATACTGCCTCATGCTGATCGACGGGATGCACTTTCGGTTGGCGTCGCCACCCGTACCTCGGTCGACATCAATCTCAAGCTGTTCGATATGCTAGGCCGACTGGCGATGACGGGGCATTGGATGGTTTGGGCCAGTACCTTGGGCGGCCGCAGCATAGATGCACCCGTGCAGGCCGTACTAGACAAGATGGTCAAGGCGGGGATGCAAATGATTGATAACAATCCCGCGCTGTTCCTACCCGTCCAAGACGAGCAGGCAATCGAGGTAGCGCTGTTTCTGATGTTTGCCGTGCGCAGCGGCGCGTTCAACCGCGACATCCATGCTTGGCTTGGCGAGATGAGCCGGCGGCTCGACATCGCGGTCCGGTCCAACGGTAGGTACCCCTGCCACTTCGCCGACTATCAGGACCTAATCGATCATCCCAAGAACGCCACAGACGAGTATCGAAAAGACGCGTTGCCCGGCAGCATTCTTATTCCTCTCTTGGCCGCGTGGCTCTCGGCGTTCAAGGACCAAGCGATGCTGGATAGGCTCATCGCTTTGAAGGCTGGCGACCTCAAAGACTGTACACTCCAGCTATGGCTTCCAGACAAGGACAGCGAGCCGCATCTTTATCTCAACGACGAAACCCATGGCGCCGCGCTGACGGACCTGCCGTTGGGTGGTGATGGAAGCGAGTTGTTACAAACGATCATTGAAGCCTGTGATGCTAACGATGGATTCATGAAGCTGAGTGCCAATCTCTCGGGTTATTGGCCTGTTGTGCTAGCAGCTTGCCGCCACTACCGGCTGCCGATTCCACCACAGTTCTGGATTGCAACGCTGTCTCCGCCAACCCCAGCCGCTTCGCCTGTGGTTGCTGCCGACTAGGGTGACACACCCGATCTGTTATGTTCGATCAACTGAGCGCGCTCGCCAGATACTGCCTCGTCGCAGACTTCCCGCATACCAAAGCAACGGCGTTTCTGGAACTTCTCGACGCGACGATTGGAACAGCTCAGGGCGCCGTCGTTCCATATGATCTAGAGTCAGCGCTCGCCCAAATTGAGACCGTCGCGCCAGAACTTCCTCCAACTCCGCCATTTCGCCGCCTAGTAACAGCCGCTAGGCGGTGAGCGAGCAGGATAGAGTGGCGCAACCCACTCGGAGGCTCCTCACAAAGCAGCCGCTAGACGCAATGGGAGAGGACCTCATTCAACTGTTCGTGAATAGCGCAGTCGGTGCCATCGGGATACCGAACAAGATCATCGATTTCTTCTCGCGAGTGATAGTCAATGATCTCTACCAACCGGCCATCGCATTCGACTCGGATTGTTGCTTGAAATGGTTGGTGGGCGAGCGTCAGCGACAATCTAAGCTCAGCGCCGGGGTCCAAAAGAAGGGGCTGCCCAAACTGCACAAATAGCCGAGGCCAACTTTGACCGTTCCAATTTTCCATTCTTGATGTTTCATCGAGGCTCGCACTCACGAGTATGGCGGCACCATCAACGCGTATGCGACTTGAACTCCTGCAAATCGAGGTGAACGAGGCCGCTTCTGACGTGACTGCAACTGACTCTGTGTCGGATAGATGCGTGCAGGGCGCGCTCACTCGAGACAGATCGCTGCTACTTAGCACAAATCGTTTTTGAGCGGATGGAAATGGCCATCGTCCGATTGCAAGTAAGCGAATAGACACTCGATTAGGAAAGAAAGACGCCAACGCATTTGGTTCTTTGCATAAGGCTTGTGCGATTAAACCCAGACCCTCTTCAAATCCAAAATATCCAACGGTTTCCGAGATTGCGATGTCAAATGGATCCAATTCTCCGCAGATTTGAACAACGTCACCGTGGATCAATTTGATCTTCTTGCGGATGCTGGGATGGCGTCGGAGCCAATCACTCATAACCTGAAACGCAACAGCCTCACGCTCGACCGCTATGACATGTCCGGCTCCAGCACTAACTGCCAGAACCGATATGATCCCTGTGCCAGCTCCAGCATCAAGGACCCGCAGCCCACTTCCTCGCCTTTTCAAGAATTCATAGATCGTGCGGTACTTGGCGATATTGCGCAGCATCAGTCCATGAAATGCGAGCGAGTCAAACGAAGCGATGATGTGATCGCGGCGACTGTGAGTTGGAATACTAATCCGCACGTTTAATCCCCCTGGCGGATATGGCCAGTGTTTCCGTTTGATGTGCACCCTCGGGGGTTTGCAATAGCATGGCCCTGCTCGCACTACTACGGAACAGGAGCCGGGCTGGCGGCCGCCGGCGATCCCGGCGGCGTCTTGTATCCAAAAAAGAACGACCTATTAGCCACGTAGTCGATTACAGATGGAATGAGTAGGACACAAAGGAACACAATCAGTACGACATTTTCCTGAAATTCAGCGCTTCCAACTTGGAAGTACACCATCGTGAGGCCCAAAAAAACAATGACGAAAAGGACTATGTCTTCAACAATCCATGTGCCGACAACTTCATCGAACGTCTTGTCCTTCGCGAAGAACTTTCTGACATCGTGAAAAAAACGTTGAGGCCGGAGCCTGCTTATATCAAACACCATCAACGCGATTGTTGGAACGCCGACTATGCCCAATAGCGCCGCCCCTCTCATAAAGATTGTGCATTGATCCGCCACAACGCTTGAGAACCATTGTGCGAAAGAGAGTGAGACGATTGTTAAGGTGGCGCAAGAAGTCAGCATCATCGCACTAAATGGACCCCTCTCAAGCTGCTTGTAGTAGCCTTCAGAGTAGATGCCGACAAAAATGCCGTGGTAGCATTTCAAAAAATAAATGATTATCAGAAATGTCAGAATTTCGACGGTATGATACTCACCTAGTATGTGAGCGTGCCACTTATCCAGTATCAAGAATTGCTCCAATCCCGAGTGGACGACGTGAACGAACCCATCGCCCGATCCCAACATGGAAAACATGTCGCCGGCCAACACTCCCGCGAGCACCAATAGAAAATTCTTCCAGGCTTCGAAGGCGGTCGCTTGAGTCACCAGCGGCCCCCAAGCAGATAATACGGTTGCTGTTTGCTCTTATCCTCTCCCCCGCACTGTTGCGCGATGAAAGAGCTAGGGTAATTGAGACCTGCGACATACTCCGAAAGCTCGTGTGCGAAGTATGTGAATTTCATTGTTCCTTGCTGCAAACGAACCACTCCGTCATCACCTATCGAAGAACGATCCGACTCTGCGTTCGCCACTAGAAAGCAGAACCATCGTCCGGGTTTGGCAAACTTCTGGATCAAATTTGCCGGATCGCGGAGATAGTGAAGTGCGAGTACAGAGAGAATAAGTGTCTTATTCGCTCGCGGAAGATCGACAGTGGGAGCTTCGTTCAAGTCCGCGAGCCGTAGCGTGGCTTCCGACTGCCTCGCATAAACATGCCGGTCCAGCATCCATTGTGATACGTCATATCCAACATATGAGGCAGGGCGCCAGCCTCGCATAACATCTGCACCGTATCCGCAACCCAAGTCGATAATTGCCGCACTGCTGAGGGAATGCTCCTGTACAAACGCGTCGACAGCCCGCCAAGCCAAAGTCTCCGGCGAGTTATCGCCTCTCGCTCGGTACTCCGCGTAGCGCTCCGGCCCCTCGCTGTAGAGTTGCTGGACCGCTGCCTGAACGGGGTCTTCGTTGCCAGCCGAATTGGTCGCGCGGGTGATTTTGGCAGCCATGGTCAGTTCTTCTTGGGCAAAAACTCAGACGTTAAAAATCCCTGGATTCTTGTTGGAGTGCCAGGAGAGATGACGCCCAGCTGACCAGCACTTCTCATAGCTTCTTCTGTTGCGATCCACCCCTGAGTGTCGATAGTTCCAATCTGATCGCCATTCGAGGGTATGACGAGGATCGCCGTTGCTTTTACCTCATCAGCAATCACGTCGTCCTTCGGTCCACCGTCTCCAGCAGCCAATTGAACTGCATGAACGGATCGCACAAGATTTTCTGGCTTGGTGGCATCTGCCCAACCCTTGAGGGTCGCGGAAAGAAACCGCTGCACTAGGTCTCTGTGATTAGCAATTATGCGCGATGTCGTCACAATCGAGTTGGCAACAAATCTGACACCAGTAGGCCCGATGGAAGGGTCAAAGAAACGAACTTCCTCGCCTTGTGCCTTTAGCTGTCTTTCCAATTCGACTGCCTGCGTGTTGGAGTAGACGGGAAAAAGGTCCACCGCCCCGGTAGTAAATGGTCCGTAGTCGAACTGTATGCCCACCAACGTGGGGGCCGTCGAGCCATCGATGTGGTTCTTCGCCAGATACGTTTTCATTATGGTTTCGTCATTGTCGCCCACAGAGACCCCGATGCGCTTGCCGCGAAGTTGCTCCGGCTGTGTAATCATTCCCAGTTTGGCGCGGTAGATCCATCGCACCGGATTGGCCGCATATATCTGTGCGATTACCTTGAGATCAGCGTGTTTGTAGATTGCACGAATAACTTGGTCCGCCGAAGCAACTGCGAACATGGTAGAACCATTCGGCTGAAGCAGTTGCGTGATCGCGTCTCGATCAGGACCACCCTGAACGACCTGGACTTTCAAGCCTTCGTTTATGTAATCGCCGTAAGAGTCGGCGTACAGATCACCCACAAATCCCGCGTTCGCCAGCCATTTCAAGTGGTACTCGAATGCCGTGTCATCGGAGCGCTGGAGACGCCCGACAAAGACGGCAACGGCCACGAGAATGATTGCGACCACTGCAACCATGACCACAGTTCTTAGGTGATTTCGCATTTGATTTTCCTTTAGCCTTGTAAGTCCCGAGCGCCGGGGAGTGCCCACCGAACTATTTGACGCAAAATTGGAAAGTAAAAGCAGTTGGCAACAGCGATCATGGCCAAACTAGCAAGGATGAGGCCCGTATCGTTGTGCGCCTGCGCAGTACGGATTAGTCCTCCTAGTCCGTGATTGCCCAAAAGGAACTCGGCGACCACGGCACCTACGAGAGCCAGTGCGCCGCTTCCAATGATAGCATTTTCAATGGGCTTGGCTGAGTAATTTAGCCGAATCCTTAGGCGGCCACCACTAGGCCATTGCCCCAACTGCTCGAAGAAGCTTTCCAATGCTTCAACCCGAGAACTTCCGATCGCCAGGAACACCAAGAAGCAGGGGAACACAGCCATCGACCAGACGATAATGAGCCTGGCCGCGAGCGAGTCTGAGAGCAAAATGTAGAGCAGTGGAACGATGGCAACGATTGGATAGGTTTGCCAAGCGGTCCCGATTGCTAACAAAAAGTCAGCAACGATCTTATTGCGACCGGCAAGCAAGGCGACTCCAAGGGCGCTAGTGACCGCCAGCAGCAACCCACCTACTGTAAGCATGAAGGTTATAATTGTCTGAGTCACAAGCGTGCACCACTGTTCCTGCACTAGCAGCCAAACATCTGAGGGTGCCGGTATCAAATAATCGGGATAACCGAGAAAATACTTCAACGCGAAGACCGCGAGACCCAGTACGACGACCAACGCAAATTGTCCGACGATGAATCTCATGGTGCCAACAATGCGCCCCTGATGGCCCCATATCCTGCTATTGCAGCGGGGTCTTCGACGTGTTGCAGATTTAATCCAGATATCATCGTGACTTCAGCCGGTGTTCCGACTGATAACTTTACAATCGCTTGGGAGAACAGAGCAACGTCTTCGATTTCATGCGAGATCAATATTGTTATCCAACTTTTTCTATGCTCTTTTATCCACTCAAGAATTTTCCACCTCGTTGGCTGATCGACCCCAATGAGCGCTTCGTCCAAGACCAAGCATGGTGCTTCTCGCAGCAAATAGCGCGCGAGATTGAATCTCTGTCTTTGTCCGAGAGACAGCTCAGTCGGTCGATGAGCGCTCAATGCTTCAGGAAGGTCAGCAACTTTGAGAAAGGCTTCGAGCTGACTTTTTTGCTCCTTGCCTTTCAAAAATTCATTCAAGTGTTCGGAAACCGAAAGCCAGCTCGGCAATATGTCTTCGCTTGATGCATAGAGGGCCGGTCGTGGCACAGAAACACCCACTAGTGGGCGAGGCACCAGCCGCCCGGCGATGATTTTCCCTAATGTGCTTTTTCCGGTGCCGGAACGGCCGAAGATCGAATAAAATCCAGGTCCATCCAAGAAGATATTGATCGCCCTAAATAACGGGTGCGCGCGAGGATACTGAAAGGACAAATCCTTGACCTGAACGATGCTGTTCGGGTTTGTATCCATTGAAATTTGGCCCCCCAGACCAAAGAATAGCTCAACGATAGCACAGAATGGACCGAGAAACTTCCCAGATATCAGACTGAAGGGTTCTGAGTGGAAGAGTTCCGAGTGAGGTGGCAAATCTTGTCGTCATTTGGGTTACCACTCTCCCGGCCTCGTCGGATCATCCATCGGCCCTTGGCCCGCGCGAATGCCAGAGTAGCCGCCGTCCTCGTTCGCAATTGTCGGGCCGGGCAATTCGGGAGGGAGGCTCACCCGCTCCCGGTTCAATTCCCTCAGTCGCTCATAGGCCGCTTGAGAGAGGCGCGGCTGTCTCTCAAGCACCCCCACTGGCACCGGGATCGAGACCGCCTGCGGCGTGACATTCCTGATATGCGCGGCGAAGTGGAGCTTGGGCTGCGTGAGGATGAAGTCAGGCGTGGTCCGAAAGTCCGGGGCAAGCGCCCGAGCGTCGGACATCGAGACGCCGGAAGCCATCTTGATCGACGTGTTCGCAGCCAACGACGATCTAAGCGAGCTGGTGCACTGATCGAGGAATTGATGTGCGAACACGCAGCCTAGCTTGTACTTCCGGGCCTCGGTCAGTAAGTCGTCCATGTTGCTGTCGAAGTACGCGGCAGCTTCGTCAACGATAAGGAACGCGGGCTTGCGTTCCCGCTCCGGGATCGCTGCGCGTTCCAATATTGCTTGCAGCACGAGCGATATGAAGATGCGCCCGAAATGCGAGGACGAGCCTTTGAGAAAATCTTTGGCTGTGTCCACAAGGATGATCGCGTTGCTGTTGAGTGCCGTGAACAAGTCGACCTTCGTCCTAGGTGACGTGAACAAGCGCGCGAGCGTCGGATTTTCGAGAATGGCGTTCAGCCGATAGCGGATTTGCTCCTTGGTCTGGGCGAAAGTCTTGCTCGGAAAGTC
The DNA here is from genome assembly GCA_036512455.1 of Rhizomicrobium sp. Classification (GTDB taxonomy): domain Bacteria; phylum Pseudomonadota; class Alphaproteobacteria; order Micropepsales; family Micropepsaceae; genus Rhizomicrobium. The sequence continues at coordinate 69,476 of DATCAT010000009.1, read as the reverse complement.
CCGCTCGAAGAAGTTGCGCTGGATCGGTGGCAGGCTTTCGATGGCTTTCCGGTACGGAGCAGCATCGTCCATCAGGTTGATCAGATCGAGGATGGTAGCGGTGCGACCGAGCGTTTCAGGAAGCGCGAGCATGAGCCGAGCTACGAACCGGAAGAACACGCCCTGCTTGGCCGTGAGGTCGGCACCGAGGAGGCCGTTGAACAGATAGTCGAAGGTCTGGATGACGCCCGCCGTCACCTGTTCCTTCGTGCCTTCGTCATATCCGCCAAGCCGGTCCCGGTTCACGTCGAAGATATTAAGCGCCGGAGGGTGCTTGATATCCCTGGGCGTGATGTAAATGAGGCGGTCTGAGAGCGGCCCGGTGTCGGGATCGAATAGCGCAAGGCGCGAGAGCTTGTTTATGAGATCGGTCTGGCTGTCGATGATGACGAGCGCCGGCGGATCGTCCGATTGCAAGTCATGCAGGATCAGGTGTTGGAGAAGCTGGGTCTTGCCCGCGCCGCTCCCGCCCACGACGTGCATGTGACTGAAGCGATCTTCGTAAGTGAGCCGCAATGGTACGGGCGTCAGGAGAAAATCATAGAGCGGCGTGCCTTTGAAATACGCCTCTACGATCTCATCGAGCGGCGCATCATTTCCTGACGGCAGCTTGAACGGCTTCTTGGGTTCATAGGGATCGGCGATGCCCGACACCGCACAGATGTTCATGTGCATCCGGGTGCTGACCTCAACGAACAAGCCGTTGTCTATGTACGATTGCGTCCAGAGGATGCCGTAGAAGCTGTCGAGGAGCTTCTTGGGTTCGGGCAGAACATAGATGAACGGAATGTTGAACGGAGAGGTTTCTGAGAACTGCGGCAACTCCCGCGTCGCTGCATCGAACAACCGGAAAAGCCCGCCCTGGAGGAAGTCGATGACGCGGTCCTGGTTGGTGAGGAAGTGGCGCTTGGAGGTAAGGAAGCGTTCGAGATCGACCTGCTCCTTGAGCGATAGCTGGCCGATATCCCATTTCAGTTCCGGGAAGCTGAAGATCGCGCTTTCCTGGTACGCGAGGTCCCGGAGCGCCTTGGCGCAGGGCATCGTAAGGCCCTCGGGCAGGCGGTTTCCGACATCGATGTAGATGGGCGAGAGGATGGGGATGACTGCCCCCTCCTTCGCGTACTTGGACGCGAGGTGAAGGGACCGAACCTCCCGGTACAGGGCCTTCAGCCCGGCTAGGTCGCGCGATCGCTCATTCGTGAAGCGGCGAAGGAACGGGGTGAAGGAAGTCGGTGAGAACGGGTCAACCGCCATCTCAGAGGACGAGGTAGAGGAGGAAGGCGAGGCCCGCGGCTCCGATGCAGCCGAACACCACAAGCTCCGGGTGGGCCTCGTATAGCTCTCGCGCCTTGTTGGTCACGAACTCCCGAAACTCATCGACTGACCCAAATTGGGGTGGGGTCGTCGGTCCGGTAAGTTGAAGGGGTGTCACATTCGTCGTCGGCGCGGGCAGCGCGGCGAACTCCAAAGCCCCTTGCGAGATATGGACCTTCTCCTCGTCATCGAAGTCTACGAGCGTGATGCTGCCGCTGAACGTGGCCGCAGCCGCGAGATACGTTTTCAAGGTCCGGCACGCCTGCATGAACGTCTCTTCGGCGCTGAGCAGTTCGGGCAGGTCTTTGCACTCGATATGATGCCCGCGCCCGAGGCTTGCGATAGAGACGTTCAGGCTCATCTTCGCCATCGCGAGAGACACCATGCCCCGCGCCAGACCCGACGCCTTCTCGCGAAGGCTATCACTTTCCACCCGGCCAAGGTGCTTGCCCATCTTCTCAACATGCCGCCGTGCGGCCTGGCTGCTGTAGACGAGCTCCTTGCCGAGTTTGTACTTGCCGATGTTGGCGGTCTCGCTCGGGCTGTAGTCAGCGCGAACGTCGAGACAAAAGAGAACCGTTCCGCCAAACACGCCACCGGCGCGTTGGCTACGTTGAATTTTGAGCTGCATCGAATCCCCCCGGACAACCAGACGGTAGGGGTGCGAGGTCGTGCTGTCACGCTCGAATACAAAGAATACCGATGTATTTAAGTCGATGGTTTGGTCTGTTCATTTGATGGCATGAAGTGGAAAAGAGTTGGTTCGGACCCGAACGGGCATGAAATAGGGAGAAGGCTCTATAAGTCGGGCTTGAGACTGCTTCAATTGCGTTGCCGCATGTGAAGCAGAGCGCTGCTATGAGAGCAGAAACGGCGTGGCGATACTGTATCGCCCAGCGTATCCCCCAGCGTATCGCCCACCACATCGCGCAAAAAAGAGGGCGGGGCGCCTGAGCCCCGCCCTATCACTCCGTCATCGGGAGCCTTGTGTGATCTGATCTCGGCGCGTGATGCGCTCTTGAAGCCAATCCAACACTTCCTGCTCGATCCATCCGACTCTGCATTGGCCAAGCCGTATCCGTTTCGGGAACGACCCTGCCGCTTCAAGCCGGGCAACATGTTGCGGGGAGTAGAGAACAAGTTCCTTGAGCTGACGCTTCGACAGTATCCGCATCGCGGTATCTCCTCGTGAGAGGAGCATCGCGACGCCCCATGGGTTAGTGCCCACTGGACAGCTGAACATAGCGCGCATAGGCGGTCTTAGAAAGAACCTTCTGCGCACGTTCCGAAAAGTTGATCTCTGAACATGGCACCGCATAAGCGGCAATGCTGAACATATCGGAACATATCGAACGTTGCCCGGACAATTGCGTCCATTACGTTTGCGGCGCCGGCATTCACCGGCCAACCGAAAGGTTGTTTAGAAATTAACCCCTCAAACTATGGGATTAGACATGTATGCGGCTAGGAGGTTCTGCGTTCAAAATTCGGACTCCGTGCCCGATGAGAAGCGTTTCTCGGTGAAGGTCACATGCAGCGGTCAACCGCTGAATGTCCCTGACTGCGAACGCATATCGGTGATCGAGGAGGAAGTGATGTACTGGCGCAAAGCGAGCCACATTCACGCATGGTTCGTGGACAACGTTCAGGATGGCAACGACGACTGCGGCACCCACGTTGTCACAGAGGATAATCTTCGTGAACTGCTCTCCGTTTGCCGGAAGGTGATAGAGGCATCCAAGCTAGTCGACGGGATAGTCTTTGCAGGCACGACATGGTCTCCAGGAGACTCGAAACCGGTGGAGCTACGCGAACCCGGCAGAGTGATTGAAGATCCGACGGTGGCTAAGCAACTCCTACCGACTCGCGCAGGCTTCTTCTTCGGCAGCACGGAGTACGACGAAAACTATCTGGACAACGTGAAAGACATGCACGACTGGGCCGTCAGAATATTGTCCGAGTCGAAGACAGCAACGGTCGACAGCGACATCAGTTACTCCTCGAGCTGGTAGGCGACGAAGTTGGGACCAAGTGGTTGAACGAGGTTGGGACCGGTTCCGAGACCTTAGTCAGAAGGCAGGTACCTTTTGATCCGGATCGTCCTAGCAACACGACTGGCCCCCGCTTCGGCGGGGGTCTTTCGTTGCAGTCGTTTCTCGCTCGCGTCGATGGCAATGCTCGAAACTATCGCGAAGCACAGCTCGAACAGAAGGTAGCAAAGTGCATACGCGAAGATCACGAATGCGCCGGACCCGAACCGGAAAGCGCATTGAACTCACGTCACGCGACATCGAGATTTTCAAACTGCTCGGTAGGTATCGCTATCTGCGCTCGACGTACATCCATGCCTTCGTCGGCGGTGCATCCGAGACACGCTTCAAGGAGCGGCTGGGCGACCTGTTCCATGAGGGCTACCTAGACCGCCCCACCCAGCAATGGGAGTTCGCCGATGCCCGCCATAGGCCTGCGGTCTATGAAATCGGAGCAGGCGCAAGGCGCGTACTTCAAGAGGCGGGAGGGACATCCGGCGACGCGCGGACCTTTCTCAGTGAAGCCTTTCACCGACAGTTTCTGCACTCGCTGATGATTTGCGAATTGCTGGCGTCTCTCGACATTGGCATCCGTGCAAATCCGCGCCTCAGGCTCATCGCCTGGCCCGAGATACTTGGCAGGGCCCCGGAAGCCACGCGCTCGTCCCCGACACCGTTTCGCGTCCCTTTGCCTTCTGGTGGCTATCTGGTGCCGGACGGACTGTTTGGCATCGAATATGGGTCAACTGGCGCGAAGGCGTACCGCTTCTTCGCGCTTGAAGCGGACCGCGGAATGATGCCTGTGGCGCGGTCGAACTCATCTCAAAGCTCCTACCTCGGCAAGCTCGCGACCTACCGGGAAATCATCGACCGCAGGCTCTACAAGACGCACATGGGCCTTCCGAACCTCTTGGTCCTCACCACTATGACGAGTGAGAAGCGCCTTTCTGAGACGTTGCGTCGCTCCGGCGAGGCGGAAGGAAGTCCGCAATTTCTGTTCAAGGTGATCGATGCAGATGTTTCGCGCGAACCCCTGCTTCGCCTTCTGACCGAACCGTGGGAGAGGGCGGGTCTTCCGCCACTTGCAATCGACCACTAGCCACAGGGCACTAGCGGTTGGTGGAAACGTGCTGCATCGCTGTTTCCCCGCAATCGCAGCGACTGAGCTTCTGCCGGAAGGCGCGCCATTGCATTGCGGGGCGCAAGCCGATCAAGGCCGGCAGCGACCCGCGATGGTCGTAGGACAGCTTAGCCGAATACGAAGTCTCCCGCCGTGAGCTGGCTCATCTGCACATGCTGCAACGTGATGCTGTCTTGCAGGTCGAAGGTAATGACCGTGTCATTTGCGGACTGCGACATCAGCCCGTGCAGTGTCGTGAAATCATGCACGCCCGTACCGTTGAGGACGATGACGTCGTGGCCGGTGCCGGCCGCCTGGAAGTCCGTGATCGTGTCGAAGCCATTCGCCGCCGAGAACACGAAATGATCCGAGTTGCCACCTCCAGTGAAGTTGTCGTTACCCGCACCCGATGTCAGCGTGTCCGCACCGCTACCGGCAATGATGACGGAAATTCCGTGCAAGTTGGCAAGCGTGTGGCCGCCCGACGTCACTATGCCCACCATGCCGCCGCCAAGGTCGTGTCCCTTCGCGAGGCTGATCTGCAGCGCACCGGCGAAAGAGCCGTAGTCGACCGTGTCGGTGCCGCTCGCGCCCGAGACGCTGCCGCCCCAGACCGTGTCGGTGCCGCCGGACGCGCCGGGCGCGATGAACCGGTCGTTGCCCGCTCCGCCACTCATCCAGTTGTTGCCGCCGCCGCCATTGATCACATTGTCATGTGCGTTGCCGGTGATCACGTCGTTCCCGGCGCCGCCGATCGCGCCGTCTATGTCGTGCAGTAGCGCGAGATAGTGAAATGCCGAGTCGGCGACCCAGCCAGTCGGGCCACGCGGTCCGTCGCTCGCGCCCAGCATAATCTGCAGACCGGCGGCGACCGTGGAATAGTCAACGGTGTCATAGCCGGCGGCGCCGAGATCGCCGCCGCCCCACACGGTGACGGTCCCGCCGGTCGCGGCGCCTGGAGCCACGAAGCGGTCGTTGCCGCCGAGCCCGACCAGCACGTCGATGCCGACGCCGTCGCTCAAGATGTCGTCGCCGTTCGTGCCTTGGACCGCGTTGGCGCCGAAATTGTCGTAAGGATCGGCAATGCCGTGCGGCGAGGTGAGGAAGACGCCGTCGCCGACATCGACCAGGATGCGGTTGTTGCTGCCCGACACGCCGAAGAAGTCGTCGGTGCCGGGAATGATCATGTTGTTGGAGCCGACGATGTCCAGGTTGGCTCGGTCGGCCAGCGAGATGGTCGCCCCGTTTTCCGCCAGCGCGAAATGAGTCACGATGGCGCCCAACGCGTCGTGATCCCTGGCCAGCTGCGCCGCGCTCAGCGACAGCGTAGGCGTCCCGGAATCCGTGAGCTCGACGAAGGAGAGCTTGCCGCTGAGCGCCAGCGTCTCGATCCGATCGAGACTGGCCGCAACGCCGGCTGCGCTATCGGAGATGGCGACCTGGGTGAGCTTCCCGCCGGCCTCCAGCGCCGCCAGCGTCTGGAAGTTCGCGATAACGTTGAGCGCCGTATCCGCCACCTGGATGACCGCGACGTGGCTGTTGGCATTGTAGCTTGCGGCGTTCGCCGCATGCGCGCCCAGGATCTGGAGGTGATAGTTGGAGCTGATCTTGGCGAGCGCGCCGGCGTCGCTGCCGAGCTCGCCCTCGAACACCTGGATGATGCCGCCGTCGGTTAAGGTGATGCCCGAAAGCTTACCGGCAGCCGTGAGCGCCTGTAGTTCCGACAGATCGAAGCCGACCTTGAAGCTACTGTCGGCGACCGAGATCGAGGTCACATGTGCCTTGGCGGCGATCGTCGCTGCATCGTCGGCCGCGATGCCGGTGATCGATAGATTGTAAGGCGTGGCAATCTTGCTGAGCGCGCCGGCGTCGTCGTTGAACTGCGCCGCGGTGAGCGCGAGCGTCGGCGTGGTGCCATTGCTCAGGCTCAGCGCCGACAAATGGCCATGCGCCGCCAGGGCCTCAAGTTGCGGCAGCTCGTCGACGACGTTGGCGGCCGCGTCGGTGAGCGCGAGTTCGTACGACTTGACGAATTTGGATAGAAGCGGTGCGTTCGACGTCCATTTAGCCAGAGAAGAGAACGAGAACACCGGAACGAACGCATCCGTCGTGCTCACCGAGGTCAGCAGATTGGCCGCCGCCAGCGTCTCCAGCGCCGCCATGTTGGTTACGACGTTCGTCGCCGTGTCGCTTACCGTGACCGCGGTGAGCAGATGCGCAGTGCCCAGGCTTTGCAGCGCCGTCACGTTCAGTGCGATGAAGGTCGCGTTGTCCGACACCGAGATGCCAGTCAGCTTGTGCGCGGTCGCGAGCGCCAGCAGCTGCGCCTTGCTGGCGACCACGTTCTGCGATGTGTCGGCGACGAAGGTCCCGGTCAGCTGCGTACCGAGCTTCTGCAGGGTCGCGGCGTTGGCCAGGATGTGCGCTGCCGTGTCGGTGACCGAAACCATGTTGGTTCCGGTCGCACTGAACGCGTCGAGTCCGAGCGCTTGCGCGCGCGTCATCTCGGCCGTCCAGGCGTTGAACTGGGTAATGTCGCCGGACAGCACTAGGCCGGCGTCGAAGGCCACCGGATCGGCCTTGTAGAGGCCGTAATCATGGGCCGCGTTGAGATCGGCGATCAGGCCCGTGCCAGTCGTGGCCGCGGTCTTGAGTAGGGCGTATTCCATGAACGGGTTGCCGCCCTGGATTTGCAGACCGTGCAGCGTATGCCCAATCGCGAAGTCTACGGCGTCGCTCCCCTCGGTGAAGGTCTTTACGAAGGTGCCACTGTAGTTGCCGGGATCCACTTCGTGATCATCGTAGAAGAAGCTGGCCTTGAAATATCCCAGGCTGCTGCCGCCAATCGTGCCGACGACGTGGCCGCCTATCCCATGAAGGATGGTGTTCTCTTCGGTGGCTTCGGCGGTGATCATGTTGCGCGCGATCGTCACGTCGCCGCCATTGTCGGCGCCGGACGCGCCGAGAGCGAAGGTTTGCGTCGTTGTGTTGAACTCGTCGAAGGCCACCGCGTTCGGCCCCACGCTGGGATGGCCGAACAGGTTGCCGACCAGAGAACCCAGAACCTTGCCGATGATGCCGCCGATGGGTCCGCCAAGATATCCGCCGATCGCCGAGCCGATCTCGCCGCCGATCTGGCCAGCAGGTGTGACGGCGAGCTTGTCGATGCCGAGCAGCTTGTCGATATAACCGTCGATCGCGGAGGTGCCCAGGGCCGCGACCGCATTGTCGAAGTCGGCAAAGGCGTCCGCCAGCGTGCCCAGCTCGACCGTGCCGGCCAGGATGTCGTGGAAATTGTCGATGACGAAGTTCGTGAGGTCGGTGGTCGCGGCCTTGCCGAGCGTGCCGCCGATTAGCAAGTCCTGGCCCGAAGTCAGGCCCAGCGCCTTGAACAGAGCCTGGCCCGCGTCCTTGCCGATGGCGCCGGCAATCTTGTCAGCAATGTCCTCGCCATAAGATTGTAGGAAGGTGGTGGCGGCCTGGAGCGGATCGGTGCCGAGCTGCCCGATGATCTTCTCCAGATCGCCATTGGCGAAGGCCCGAATCGCGATCTGGCCGGGAAGACCGGCGTCGTTGAGGAACTTGGTGATCGTGCGTCCGGCCAGGCTATCGATGACTACGCCGAAGAGCTGCGCCGGGGTGATGTCGGGATTGAAGACATCGGCCAGGATCTCGCCGGCGGGCCCCAAATGCAACGTATGCAGCAGCACGCCGGCAGCGGAATAGAATACGCGGGTGGACGAGCCGTCAACATCGAGGGAGGTCTGCTGCGTCAGCGCATGGGTCACCGCATCGAAGGTCTGCGCCAGGCCGCTGCCGTCGAAATTGAGGACCACGCGGCTGAGCAAGCTGTTGCCGACGTCCTCGACAGTGATCGTCTGATCCCAGAAGCCGTTGTCGAGGTCGAAGCTCGTCAGTGTCTGCGTCCCGTCGGTGTCGACGACATAGGTCGACTGCAGGGCGCCGCCGGCGGCGGGATCGTAGCCGGCATCGAGCGTCGTGCCGTCGTCGTTTACCTGGAAGTGCTGGGTCAGCGCGCCAGACGTGTCGAAGTCGTCCTGGGTCGAAAGCCAGCCATTGTCGCCGGTGTCGTCCTTGAACACAATCGAATGGCCGTCGGCATAGGTCGTGGTCGACGCGACGGGCTGCTCGCCGAACGCCTGGTCGAACGTCAAATCGACGCGACTGCCATCGTCGTTCTGCACGAGCTGCTCGGCGAGCTGCTGATGAACATCGAAATCCTCAACCGACTGGGTCCAGGACTGGCTGTTCGTCAGATCGAATTGAGTGAAGCTCGACGTCCCGTCGGCGTTGACGATGTAGCTCGTGCTGATTGCGCCCTGATGGAGCGGATCGTAGGTGACATCGGAGGTGCTGCTGTCGTCGTTGATCTGGAAGTCCTGCGTTAGCTGGCCGCCGGCGTTGTAGCTGGCGGTGAACGACTTCCAGTCGGCGTTCTCCAGGTCATACGCGACATAGGTCGACGAATGGTCGGCATTGACGGCGAAGACCGAACTGATTGCACTGCCGTGCAGGAGATCGAATGCCGTGCTGGTCGAGCTGCCGTCGGCGTTGAGGTCGAAATTGCCGACCAGATGTCCCGCCGCGTCATAGCTCGAGCTTTGCGACACCACCGAGCTTGTGCCGTTCAGCGTGAAATCGCTGTCGACGTGCTTGCCGTCAAAATCGAACTCGGTCGCGTTCTGAAGGAGCCCCTGAGACGAAAAGGACTGGTCTATGCTCTGCCAGAGGGCATCGCCCGAGAGGTTATTGATGATGCTGTCGAAGTTGCCATTGGGATCGAATGTCAGGGCCGTGCTCAGCGCGCCGCCGTGCTGGCTGTCGAAGATATCGGCCGTGAAGCCGCCGTCGGAATTGTCGGTGAAAACACCGCCGAACTCGCCGGTGATGTCGCTCAGGATCTGCTTGGTGTCCTGGACCCCGAAATGCGAGAAGGCCTCGGTGGCAAAAACTAGCGTCCCGATGATGTTGAGCGCCTGGCCGTAGGGCGTGGATGCCGGATATTGCAGCGCGGTCGCCACCCACCACAGATCAGCATCGCGCTTGCCTGTCGTCTCGATATCCGAGGCATTGCTGGCGGCCGCCAGCTTTTGCGCTTCCGTGGCGTTTGGATTATCCGTGAGAAACTTGTCGTAGTTCTTTACGGCATCGTCAGTGGCTTGCTGATAAAGAAGATCGTGGAGGCGGCCGTGCTCGTCGAACAGATCCTTGGCCGGACCTTTGGAGCTTTCCAAGTTCGGCTTAAAGTTGGCGTACGCCGCCTCCAGATCGCCGGCCGTCTGGTATTTTGCGTAATCAAATGGCGGACTGTATTTTCCGTCGCCGTAGTCCGCTCCGGCCCAGTTGCCGTAGCGCCCGAGCACAAGAATCGAGTCTGTGAGAGACAGCGAAGCCTGGGAATTGCTGGGGCTGAGATTGTATTGCGGTAGGTTCGGGTCGGGATTGTACGGACCCCAGTCGCTGGCGATGTGCTTGTTTACCGCCGCCTGCTCCGCGTCGATGATCTGTTCAAAATCCGCCAGCGACACGGCGTGCCCCCAAACGTCGATACTTGTTGACTGTTACAGACGATGGGAGTCGAAGCAAGAGATATGAAGGGAAAAAATCGAGACGTGCGTCTTAAATACTTCAATTTTAAAGTATTGAGCGCGGCTGATCGAATGCCGATTTCGAAGACGAGGCGTCTTGTAGGAACTCATCTGGGGTAGGTGTGGATATGAGAGCAGCCGCATCGATGATCGAGAACTTCTATGCCATCAGGAGACGTTACCTACGCTTAGCATAGCTCTGCCTGCCAGCAGTTGGTCGAACGCTCCTGAACATCAGCGAACGCGAAATTCGTTGGTGCAATTGTTGGTATAAATTGAGGTGCGACACAATAACCCTGTCATATCATATCCTTAGCGGGCACCCAGGGGAACCGTGGGAGCGCCACCCTTCGCCCACCGCGATAGGGTAATTCTACCCACCCCTTCATCAACCTCGCATTCACTCGCACGGCGCAGCATGGCGGAGGGATTCAACCTTGCCGGCAGCGAGCGAAATGACGTTTCAAGCCCATGTCCAGTCTCAGCGGGTTTCGGCGCCAGCGCCCGCCCGCACGCCGCTCAGCGCGGAGTTCGAGGCGTTCTGGCGCGCGCTGCCGATGGACGGGCTGGTGCCGAACCGCAGCGTCTTCCTGCCGGAACGCGCGCCGCGCTTCCTGCGCCATCTGTTGTTGTGCGAAGCGCTGCCGGACGGCCAGTCCTGCATCCGCATGCGCCTGGTCGGCAGCGAATTCGCGGCACGGGTGCAGCGCGATCTGAAGGGTCAGGACTATCTGCAATATCTGCCGGAGGGGTATCACGCCGCCGCGATCGAATCGGTGCGGCAGATCGTGATGCGGCCCTGCGGGCTGTGGCAGGTCATGCCGGTCCACTACGAGCGCGGCTATGCCCATCACATCGAGCTGACGATCTTCCCGCTCGGACCCGGCCCGGACGGCAAGCATCTCTTGCTGGTGCTGACGCAGGTTGTCCCCGCGCTGGTGACGCCCACGCCGACCGGCGACAAGGTGATGGCCACCGACACGGCGCTGAGCTATCGCTACATCGACCTCGGCGCGGGCCTGCCGACCTAGAGCCCGGCGATCTGGCTCGAAAACGCGAAAGCTGATCTAAGTTGCTTCAACCGCCGCTCGCGGCGCGGCTTGGGGTCGCTATGGTTGAGAACGAGATCGGCGCCGACATTCGACACTGGCGCAACCGCAGCGATGCCGCCGTCTGGGCCGTTCGCGGTCTCGCCGCCGTCGTCGCCATCGTCTTGATCGCCATCGTCGGGCGAAATCTTCTCTCGGCCCCCTGGTGGTCGGTGGCCGGTTTCGCGACCGATCCTGGCCTGTTCGTGCGCAAGCACGTCGTCGACTATCAGGTCTGCAGTGCCTGGGCGGGCGGTGCGCCGAGCACGCGAGGCGATCCCAATCAGCATCTCAGCGAAGGCGCGATTACAACGGTGCCGGTGGCGGGGCGCGAAGCCCATATCGGTGTTCTGCTGCCGAGCAATGCCGTGATCTCGCAGGTCTATTGCGGTGCGCAGAGTGGCGCCGGCCGGCCATCCGAATGTTCCGCGGCGGGCTGCAACGTGCCGGTCTCGCTGCTGCTGGACGACGACATCTATACGCAGGGCCGCGCATTGACGGTCACGGTTACCGGCACCGACCGTAGGGTCCAATCCGGCCAGACGTTCCGCGTCTGGGTGCTGTGGAAGAACGGCGAAGATCGTCGCGGCCGCTAGCGCTCGCCGGCTTACGCCACCAGCGCCGACGGCTTTAGTCCCAACTCCTTCAAGAGCGGCTCCGCATAGTCGATGCGGCCGGTCATCTTCTTGGGGTCGCCGCTGGCGAGCTGATAGACCGCTTCGGCGATATATTCGATGGGCTGCACCCGATCCTTGGTGCGTTCGTTGATCAGGCCGTGCACGGCGACGCCGGGCGTATTCACCAGCCCCGGCGACACCACGTTCACCGCGATGCCGTCGTCATACACTTCGGACGCCAGACCAGTCGTGAAACGCTCGAGCGCGGCCTTGCACATGCCATACACTGTGCCGCCCCGCGCGCCGGCCATGTAGGGCTGCTTGGGGTGGGTGCCGGCGCCCGACGAGATGTTGACGATCCAGCCGGACTTGCGCGCCTTCATCGACGGCAGCACCAGCTGCGACAGATGGAACGGCGCATAGACCTGTACTTCCAGCATCAGCTTGAAGCGCTTCTCGGTGAATTCGGCGACCGGCGCGAAGAAGGTGATCGCGGCGTTGTTGACCAGGATGTCGATCGGGCCGTAGGCGGCCTGCGCCTTCTCAATCAGCATTTCGCGCTCGCGCGCCTGGGCGAGGTCGGCCTTGATGAAGGTGACGTCGGCGCCGGTTTTCTTCACCCGGTCGACGGTTTCGTGCAGCGTGCCGGGCAGGCGGCTCTCGCCGCTCTCCGCGGTGCGCGCGGAGACGACGATCTTGGCGCCTTCCATGCCCAGGCGCACCGCGATCGCTTCGCCGATGCCGCGGCTGGCGCCGGTGATGAGTGCGACCTTGCCTTTCAACGTGCCTGCCATGTCCGCCTCCTCAAGTTTCGGGAAGCGTAGGCTCCGTGTCCGCCCGCGACAACGCCATGCGACTTTTGTGCGTGGCGGCGTACCAGGCGAAAAAGATCGCCGGCAGCACCATCAGGCCGGCCGAGAAGAACGGCGCATCGACGCCGATATTGGCGAAGGTCAGCGCCGCGATCGACGGCCCGACCAGCCGCGCCAGCGCGCCGACCGCATTGTTGAGGCCGAGATATTGGCCCTGATGCTCCCAATCGACATTGCGCGACAGCAGCGCCGAGACGTTGGGCCAGGCCACCGACTGGCCGAAGGCGGAGATGGCCAGCAGCGTGACGATCATCACGGTGCCAGTGGAGAACGGCTGCAGCGTGGCGCAAACCGTGGTCAGCGCCATGCCGGCCGCCAGCATGCGCGCCTCGCCGAAGCGCTTGGACAAGGGACCGGTGATCGCGATCTGGCAGATCGCGGCGACGATGCCGGTGACGGCGAAGGCGCCGCCGACCTGCTGCGGTCCCCAGGCGAAGCGCGCCTGCGTCCACAACCCGAACACCGATTCGATGCCGTTGAAGGCGCAGCCGGCCAGGAAGGTCACCAGCATCAGCCGGCCGATGACGGGATTTGCCATCGCGGTGTTCACGACCGCCCACCGGCTCGGCTTGCTGCCGATGCGGCGATGGGTGCGGCTCTCCTTCAGAAATGCGATCAAACCGATCACGCACAGTCCCGACAGGCCCGACGCGATGAGCAGCGGTATGCGAAAGCCGGCGTGACCGGCGGAGGGCTGCGCCAGCAATCCGCCGAGCGCCGGCCCGACGATGAAGCCGATATTGTAGGCGGCGCCGAGCCACGACATTTTCGCCGTGCGCTGGTCGGGCGGCGTGATGTCGGCGATGTAGCCCTGAATCACCGCGCCGTTGCCGCTCGCCATGCCGCCCAAGAGCCGCACAATGAACGCGACCGTGATGTTCGGCGCGAAGGCGAGCGCGAGATAACACAGGCAGTTGCCGGTCACAGTGCTGATCAGGATCGGCTTGCGGCCGACCGTGTCGGACAGCCGGCCCCAGAAGGGCTCACCGAAGAACGAGCCGATGGCGTAAGCCGAGAAGATCAGCGCCACCTGCCAGGGCGGTGCGTGGAACGACTTGGCATAGAACGGCAGCAGCGGGACGATGATGCCGAAGCCGAGCAGATTGATGAACATCACCGACAGCAGCGTCGGCAAGGCTGCCGCCGAGACCGGCGCGGGTTTCAAGGTCGGGCTGTCAGCGGTCATGGCAGGGCTTCGTTATTGGCGGCTTCGCGCCGGCGGGCAAGGCGCGTCGCGTCGCACGCCGGTCGGCGGCGTTCCGCGGCGGAATGTCCTAGCTCGCGTCCAGCGCTTCGCGCGCCTTGCTCGCCAGATCCTGTTTGCGGAACGGTTTCTGGATGAAATGAACGCCGTGATCGAGTCGACCGTGATGCACGATCGCGTCCTCGGTATAGCCGGACATGTAGAGCACTTTGATCCCCGGATGTCGCTTCGTCGCTTCCTCGGCCAGCCGCCGGCCGTTCATGCTGCCCGCCAGCACGACGTCGGTGACGAGCAGCGCGGTCTGCGTGTGCCGCGCCAGCGCATCCAGCGCCTTGGCTCCGGTCGCCGCTTCCAGCACTGTATAGCCCAGGGAGCGCAGCATCGTGACGGCGACGAAGCGCATGTCCAAATCGTCTTCGACCACCAGGACGGTTTCGTTCTGGGCGGCGGGAGTGGCGCGTTCGAGGCGTGGCGCGGCATCCTCGGCCTGTCCGATCCAGCGCGGCAGATAGAGCTTCACGGTGGTGCCGCTGCCGACCTCGCTGTAGATCGCGACGTGCCCGCTTGATTGCTTGGCGAAGCCGTAGACCATGCTGAGGCCGAGGCCGGTTCCCTGACCGAGGCCTTTGGTCGTGAAGAACGGCTCGAAGGCGCGCGCGATGACGTCCGGCGGCATGCCGGTGCCGGTGTCCGACACCGCCAGCATCACATATTGACCGGGCGCGAGATCCGCATGCACGGCCGCGTAGTCGCCGTCGATCCGCGTGTTGCGGGTCTCGACGGTCAGGCGGCCGCCGTCCGGCATGGCGTCGCGCGCGTTCACGACCAGGTTGAGCAGGGCGTTCTGCAGTTGTCCCGGATCGACTTCGCCGGCCCACAATCCGGCGCCGCCGACGAATTCGAGGCCGATATTGGACGGCAGCGTGCGGCGGAGAAGTTCGGTCGTGTCGCGCGCCAGCCCGTTCAAGTCGGTGACCTGCGGGCTGAGCGGCTGCTGGCGCGCGAAGGAGAGCAGGCTGCGCGTCAGGGTCGAGCCGCGCTCGGCCGCGCGCCGCGCCGGTTCGAGCAGCTCGGCGATTTTCGCGTCGCCAGCGCCGAGCGCGTCGTTCGCCAACTCCAGATTGCCGCTGATGACGCCGAGCAGATTGTTGAAGTCGTGCGCCACGCCGCCGGTGAGCTTGCCGATCGCCTGCATCTTCTGCGACTGCTGCAGCTGTTCCTCGGCCGCCTTGCGGTCCGTCATGTCGATGGCGAGCGTGTAGTAGCCGAGGATCGCGCCGCTTTCGTCGCGGTTCGGAACGAAGGTGACTTCCACGGTCCGTTGCCGGCCGTCCGGATAGGGCAGGGTCGCCTCCGAGCGATACTCGCCGGCCCTGAGCCTTTGGCGGACGGGCTCCGAGGCGGCGAGGTATTTGTCCGAGACCAGTTCGGGCACGCTCTTGCCGGCCATGCTGGCGGCGTCGGCGGCGAACCAGCTTTCCATCGTCCGGTTCACGAAGCGAAAACGGCCTCCCACGTCCTGGTACGAAATCGCGACCGGAACGTTGTCGGTGATGGCGCGCAGCTGGCGGACGCTGGCTTGCAGCGATGCATTGAGCTCCTGGATCTTGCGTTCCGCCGCGTTCTGCTCGGTCACGTCGCGTACCAGGATGAGGGACAGAACTTCGTCGCCCAGCTGAAAGCGCGAGCCGCTGACTTTCACTTCGATCATGCTTCCGTCGGAGCGGCGAAGCGTCGAGGGATAGTTGCGCACCAGGCCGCCACCGAGCAGCACGTTGCGCAACTCACCCATCTGCTCGGTGTCGATGACTATGCCGCTATCCATCACGGTTTTGCCGATGATGGCCTCGCGGCTCCGACCGAAAATATGACGCGCGGCGTCGTTGGCATCGAGGATGACGCCCGAACCGACACCGATGCCGACTCTGAGGACGATCATGGCGTCGGCGCTGGAATTGAAGGCGCCGGCGAATTTGTCGTGCGAGGACTGCAGGGCAAGTTCCGCCGCCTTGCGCTCGGTGATGTCGCGGACGACGCCGAAGAAGAAGGGTTGGGCGGCGCCTTCGACGCGGCTGAGCACGACCTCGGCGTCGAATTCGCCGCCGTCGAAGCGCCTGTGGCGCCACTCGAAGCGCTGCTGTTCGCCGTTCAGCGCGGCGGCGATCTTTTCCCTGGCTTTTTCTTCCGAGCGCCGGCCGTCCGGCTGCGTCGGCGGCGAAAATTGGTCGGGCGACCGGCCGATCAGTTGCGCGCGCGAACAGCCGAACGTTCTCAAGGCCGCTTCGTTGCAATCGGCGAACAGGCCCCCAAGCGTCAGGAAAATGGCGTCGCCGATGCTGTTGAACAAGGCGCGATAGGTGGCCTCCTGTTCCAGCAGCGAGGTCGTGGTGTTCTTGCTTTCGGTGATGTCCTGGACCGTGACGAGCAGGCCGCTATAGGCGCCGCTGGCGTCGAATTGCGGTTGGTTGACGCATTTTTCCCAGATGATCGTGCCGTCGCCGCGCACGATGCGCAGTTCGCACTCGAATTCCCTGCCGTCGCCCTCCGCCACAGCGCGTTGCGCCACATAGGCCGCGCGATCTTCGGGGTGGATGAAGTCCATCGCTTCGTCGCGCTCGAAATACGCCCGGGGCGGCACGCGGCGTTGTTCGAAGAGCGAGTCGGACCAGTAGACCCGTCCCGTGGCGTGGTCGGAAATGACATAGCCGGTGCGGCCATATTGCTGCGCGCGCAGCAACAGATCGAGATTGTTGCGGAGCTGCGCGAGGTCGGGATTCTTCCCGGCGTCACTCATGGCGGTCGAAGCCTCGTCCGGCTGGCCTGTGGCCGGTTCCTGGAATAGAAAGGTCAAAAGCAGGCGCGAGCAAGGCATCATAATGAAGCACGGTAAAATCACCTATCGGCGAATCCGTCACGGCTTGCTGGCGCTGTTCGCAATCCTGGCTGAGGCGGTGCCCGGTCTCTCGGCCGATGCGCTGCCCGCCGACGCCTGGCGCACGGTCGATCCGCAGAACCTCGTCCTGATCGACACCAAATACGGCCAGGTCGCCGTCGAGCTGGCCCCGGAATTCGCGCCCAATCACGCCGCGCGCCTGCATGCCCTGATCGCCGCGCATTTTTACGACGGTCTGTCCTTCTATCGCGTCATCGACGGGTTCGTGGCGCAGGGCGGCATCGGGGAAGGCACCGCGTCGACCAAGGATCATCCGGTCGAGGCGAAGAACCAGGACAAGTGGCCGGCGCTGAAGGCGGAGTTCGACCGGCCGTCCGCGCCGGTGCCGGTTTTCACCCCGCTCGGCAACGCCGATCTGATGGCGCCCGAGGTCGGCTTCGAAGACGGCTTCGCCGTGGCGCGCGATCCGGCGGCGGGGCGCGAATGGCTGATCCATTGCCCCGGCACGTTTGCCTTCGCGCGCGACAACGATCCCGATACCGCGGCGACCGAATTCTACATCGTGATCGGCCAGGCGCCGCGCCGGCTCGATCGCGACCTGACGGCGTTCGGCCGCGTGCTGTCGGGTCAGCAATTTCTGCAGAAGCTCGAGCGCGGCGATCCGGATGTCGACAGCGGCGTGATCGGCGACCTCACCAAACGCGACGCGATCATCCGTATGCGCCTGGCGTCCGATCTACCGGCGGCGGAGCGGCCTTCGTTCCAGGTGATCCGCACGGACTCCAAGACCTTCGCGGATTCCGTGGAGGCGCGCCGCCATCCGACGTCGCCATTCTATTTCCGCAAGCCGCCGCCGGTGCTCGAGATCTGCGGCGTGCCGGTGACGGTGAAGCGCGTCAGCGGCCCTTGAATACCGGTTCGCGCTTTTCCAGGAAGCTCTTGACGCCTTCGCGGTGATCTTCGGTCTGGAACAGGTGGAAGATGGTCTCGATGGCCCAGGTGCCGATCTCGCGCGGGTCGCCGCCCGCGTAGCGGCGCAGTCCTTCCTTGATCGCCTTGGTCGCCAGCGGCGGATTGGCGGCGATCTTCGCTGCGAGTGCGTTGGCGCGGGGCATCAGTTCGCCATGCGGCACGACGTCCGAAACCAGGCCGATGCGTGCGGCCTCCCACGCGTCGATCACCTCGCCGGTCAGCATCAGCTCCGCCGCTTTTGCGCCGCCCACCAGCGCCGGCAGGCGGTAGAAGCCGCCGACGTCCGGCACCAGGCCGCGCTTGACGAACAACTCCGCGAACCTGGCGTTCTCGCTCGCGATGCGGATATCGGCATAGAGCGCCAGCTCCATGCCCCAACCGACCGCGTTGCCGTTCACCGCCGCGATCACCGGCTTGGTGCAGTCGAGCGCCGCCATGGCGGCCGGCGTCGGCTGCGCCTTGCGCGGCGCTGCATCGGCGAGGCGTGCTTCGCCGGTCATCATCTCCTTGACGTCCTCACCGGAACAGAAAGCGGGATCGGCGCCGGTGACGATGACGACGCGCACGCCGTCGTCGGCGCTCGCGGCGTGGAACGCGGCTTCGACCTCGGCATAGGCGCGCGGATTGAGCGCGTTGCGCCGCTCCGGCCGGTTGAGCGTGATCGTCGCCACGTGATCGCGTACCGAATAGAGCACGCATTGGAATTCGTCGGTCGCGATCGCCATCAGTCGGTCACCGGTTCTTCTTCGTGCTGCTTGACGTGGCTGACAAAGCGTCCTTCCGACGCCGGCTTCTTCATCAGCGCCAGGACTTGTTCCACCGCCTGGCGCAGATTGTTGGCCAGGAAATCGCATTCGGTCGCTTCGAAGCTGTCGAGATATTGGGTGTCGTCCTCGATCACGCTCCAGAAGCCGGCGATCAGCGGCAGGCCCGGCAGGCGCTTGCGCAGGCGGCGCGCCAGATAGCGGGCGTTCTTCGGACTGCCAGGCTCCAGATAGGAGACGCAGACCACGCGCACGCCGTCGCAGACGAGGTCCTGGATGGTGATGGGCGAAACCGCGTCGAACGACGCGATCCGCGCGCCGATGCCCTGGCGTTCGAGCAGATGGGCGAGCAGCGACGCGGCGGCATGATCCAGGATGCTGCGTCCCGCCACGCACAGCACCGGCTTGTGCTGCCAGTCGGGCGGCACCGTCTCGTGCGCGATGTTGGCTTCGCGGATTTCGGGATCCTCATGCTGCGTCAGATTGTCGATGAAGCCTTCGACCGTCGTCGCGATGCGCTTGCGGCCTTCCTCGGTCAGCGCGCCGCGATTGACGTCGAGCTGCGCCTGCGCCAGGCCGCGGATCGCCACCTCGTCGAAATAGGCCGGCAGCGAATGGTCCTGAAGATATACCTCCGCCTGTTCGGCCGCCTCGTCCGGATTTCCCGCCAGCATCCGAAGATAGAAGCTCTCCTCCGGTGCCATGGGTGGCGCATCGCCCAGCATGACGTCGAGAAAGCGCAGCTGATCGACATGGCGGCCGAGCACCACCAGGCACATGGTCAAAGGCGTTGAGAGCAGAAGCCCGACCGGCCCCCAGACGAACGTCCAAAAGCCTGCGGCGACGACGACGGCGAGCGCCGACAGACCCATGTTGCGGCCATAGAGCCAGGGCTCGACCGCTTGTCCTGTGATCGACTCCAGGACGATGAAGATGCCGAGCGACCAGAACATCATCGTCCAGCCGGGATCGACCGCCAGCGCCAGCGTCAGGGGCAGGAGTGCCGCGATCGGCACGCCGATATAAGGCACATAGCGGAACATCGCCGCGATCAGGCCCCAAAGCGCGGGATTGGGAACGCCCACCGCCCACAGGCCGAGCCCGACCAGCAGGCCGAACACGGTGTTCACCGCGGTCTGCAGCAACAGATAGCGGCTGAGCCGCTCGGCGCCGTCGTCGATCGCCAAGGTCGTTCGCTGCAGATCGCGCGCGCCGGCCAGCATGATGAAGCGGTCGCGCAGGTCTTCCTTCTGCAACAGGATGAAGATCACGAAAATGATGATGATCGTGAGATCGGCCAGCGGCTCCAGCAGCGGACCGGCGATGTTCTTCAACAATTCCAGGGGGCCGGGCGGCGGTTGCTGGACCACGACCGGCACGGCGGGATTGCTGTTTTGCGAGGTGGTCTTCGATTGCAGGTCCTCCGGTTTGCCCGGCACCGGCACATGCGCGATCTGTTCGCTGAGATTGTCGAACATGCGGATGGCGCCCTGGACGATCCCGTTGTTGGCGGCGGAGCCTTCGATCGATTGAATCTTGTCGATGACGTTGTGCTGGTACTGCGGCAGGCTGACCGCCAGCCAGGCGAGCTGGGTGCCGATGAAGGCGGCGATGCCGGTGATCAGCATCACCGCCATCGTCACCGTCAGGATGACGCCGGCGATCCGGCCGATGCGCAGGCGCCGCAGGAACTCCACCACCGGCGCCAGGGCGAACGCCATCAGGATCGAAAGCGCCAGCGGCACCAGCAGCGGCCGGCCGAAGTAGACCAGGGCCACGACCACGGCCGAGATCACCGCGGCATAGGCAGTCTCGCGCAGCCCCGTCTCGCTGGGCGACATTTTGGGCGCTTCGGGCAGGCCGTGCTGCGCCGCAGCCATGGCGCGATCCTTTGGTCTCCGGCGAAAGTGTCGCAAAATCAGGGAATTATGCAAATCGGGCGGTTATCTTGTCCGGGACAGCGCCAGCGGATATGTCTGCCGGGCCTTTTTGGACAGCCCCATGCCCCTCTTAAGATTCCTGCCCGAAGCCACCAAGATCGATTTCGTCGGCGCCCGCTACATCGCCTTCACCATCGACGGCCTTCTGCTGCTGGCTTCGATCGTCTCCATCGTGGTCCACGGCTTCAATCTCGGCATCGATTTCACCGGCGGCGTCAAGCTGGAGGTCAAGGCCGAGCAAGCCATCGACGTCGGCAAGGTTCGCGCCGAGGTCAACAGCCTGGGCTTCAAGGATTCCGAGATTCAGTATTTCGGCGGCGGCAAGTGCAACACGCCGGTCGATTCCTGCGTCTTGATTCGCGTCCAGCCGGGTACCAACGACGCGGACCAGGCGGTGGCGCCCAAGATCATGGACAAGCTGGGCAAGGCCTACACGCTGCGAAGCCGCGATATCGTCGGTCCCAAGGTCAGCGGCGAATTGTTCCACGCCGGCGTCATCGCAACGCTGTTGGCGGTGCTTGCCATCGGCGCCTGGGTGGCCGTGCGCTTCGAATGGCAGTACGGCATCGCCGCCGCCCTCGCCACCGGCCACGACGTGCTGGTGACGGCGGGCTTGTTTTCCATCCTGCATCTCGACTTCACGCTGACCAGCATCGCGGCGCTGCTGACGCTGGCGGGCTATTCGATCAACGACACCGTGGTGGTGTTCGACCGAATCCGCGAGAACCGGCGTAAGTTCAAGCGCATGGGGCTGGGCGACCTGATCAATCTTTCGACCAATCAGATGCTGACGCGAACCATTCTGACCAGCGTAGCGACGGCCGTTTCGCTGGTGCCACTGCTGATCTATGGCGGCCCGTCGCTGTTCGACTTCTCTGCCGCGATCCTGTTCGGCATCGTGGTCGGCACCTTCTCGTCGATCTATGTCGCGGCCGCGCTGCTGCTCTATTTGCCGGCGCCGGCCGGCAGCTTCGACGCTCCGGTGGAAGTCGGCGCTTAGAGCGGGAACCAGTCGCGCCGTTCGCTGTAGACCATGTAATGCGCGTTGACGCCGGCGCGGAAACCGACGCCGGTGCGCATCGGCGCCAGCGTCACGCCGCCCGAGCGCAGATAGTTCACGCCGATGCCGGCGACGAAATAGATGCTGCCCTCGACGCCGGGATAACGCTGATAGAGGTTGTGCTCGTCGCGCAGATTGTAGACCAGCGTGAAGACCTTGGCGCCGTTGCCGCCGAAGTCGAACCCGACAGAGGGGCCTTTCCAGAACACCTTCTTAGGCTCGACGCCTTTGCGGATCAGCCAGCCCGAGCCGTAGCGTACGCCGACGACGAAGGCGCCCGAGCCCTCGTCGCCCTTGATGTAGCCGTCGGGCTGACCCAGATCCTCGGTGACGCGCTGCACCGCCTTGGCCATGATCTCGGTGGTGACGCCGAAGAAGTCCGAGCCGGCCGAAACGATCTCGTTGGGCGAGAAGGTGTCGTCGTTGACGTGGCTGTCGTCGGCCGCGGTGGGGCCGGCGCTCAGCGCCATGGCGGCAAATCCGGCGAACAGGGCACTTATGATCCGAAGCGGTTTCATGATGGTCTCCAAGGCGAATCAGGGCATCCCCGCGCGCGCATCCTTGCCCGAACCGGCGGGGCACGACAAACGGGGACTAGGAACAAATCTCGCGACTTCAAGGCCTTTTGATGGCTCTTGGCGTGATTATCTGATAGCGCGGTAGTCTGGACACACAGGCCCGTACCGGGGAGGAAAATGCCATGGATGGCGCCACGATTTTCGTATTGGCGGTTCTGTTTCTTGCCTTCATCACGATCTTCTCCGGCGTCAAGAGCGTGCCGCAGGGCCGCGAATGGACGGTGGAACGCTTCGGACGCTTCACCAAGGTTCTCAAGCCCGGCCTCAACCTGATCGTGCCCTATGTCGACCGCGTCGGCCGCAAGCTCTCGATGATGGAGGAGGTGCTGATCATCCCCAGCCAGGTCGTCATCACGCGCGACAACGCGACCGTGACCGCCGACGCCATCGCCTTCTATCAGGTCGTCGACGCGGCCAAGGCGGCGTACGAAGTCGCCAATTTGCAGGCCGGCATCACCAATCTCTGCCTGACCAATGCGCGTACCGTGATCGGCGCCATGGATCTGGACGAAGTGCTGTCCAAGCGCGACGAGATCAACCAGCGCCTCTTGTCGGTGGTCGACCAGGCCACCAGCCCGTGGGGCGTCAAGGTCACGCGCATCGAGATCAAGGACCTGTCGCCGCCGACCGATATCACCGAGGCGATGGCACGCCAGATGAAGGCCGAACGGTTCCGCCGCGCCGAAGTCACGCAGGCCGACGGCGAGAAGCAGGGCGCCATCCTGCGCGCCGAAGGCGCCAAGCAGTCCGCCATCCTGCAGGCCGAAGGGCGCAAGGAAGCTGCTTTCCGCGACGCCGAAGCGCGCGAGCGTTCGGCGCAGGCCGAAGCGAAAGCGACGCAGATGGTGTCGGACTCGATCGAGGCCGGCAACGTCAACGCGCTCAACTACTTCCTCGGCCAGAAATACATCGACGCCTTCGCCCAGCTGGCCAGCGGTCCGAACCAGAAATTCGTCATCCTGCCGATGGAGTCGGCGGGCCTGCTCGGCTCCATCGCCGGCATCGCGGAGATGACGCGCGAGGCGATCACCGAACAGGTCAGCGCCGCGCCGCGCGTGGCACGCGCCGCCGCCGGCACGGTGCCGAACGTCGCGCCGCCGGCCCGCCCCGCCGGAACCACGCCCAATGCACCGCCGCCCGGACGTCCGGCGGGAACCTGAGGAGCCCACTTAGGGGAGAGATGTCATGCAAGCCGTCACCGTCTTTTTGAATTCGCAGCCCGCCTGGCATTGGTGGGCGCTGGGCGCCGTCCTGCTGGCGCTCGAGATCGCCAGCACGACGCAATATCTGTTGTGGCCGGGCATCGCCGCGCTGATCGTCGGCGTGCTCAAATTCCTCGATCCGCGGCTCGACGGCCGCCTGGCGGTGTTCCTCTTCGCGCTCGTCTCGGTCATCGCCACGGTGGTGTGGAAGCGCTCGTCCTGGGGCCGCGCCGATCGCAGCACGCACAGCAATCTCAACGAACGCAGCGCGCAATATGTCGGCCGCGTGGTGAAGGCCGAGGAGAATTTCGTCAACGGCCGCGGCGCCGTGCGCGTCGACGACACGCGCTGGAACGCTTGCGTGATCGACGGTTCCGCGCCGGCCAAGGGCGACATGCTGCAGATTTCCGGCGCCGACGGCGCGGAGTTGAAGGTGCAGCTCGCACCGGGTTCCCTGATGCTGGCTGCGGCGACGCCTTAATGCGGACTTAAAGCGGAACCCTCTCGCCGCGGCGCGGTTGCGCGAATGAACAACACCGCGCCCGGCGCGTTATCGTGACATGAGCAACAGCACCATGAGCGACAACGACAACCAGGACCACGCCCATCTCAGCCAAGGCGGGTGGCTGGCGCTGGTTGTGCTGCTCGGTTTTCTCGCGGCCTCGATCTGGTACGCGGTCTACACCTGGAGCGCGCTCGGCGCCTCCCATATGAGCGCCTTCGGCTGGTTCGCCCTGATCGCCGGTTCCCTGATCACCATCGCCGTCGGCGGCGGCCTGATGGCGCTGGTGTTCTATTCCAGCCGCCACGACTACGACCGCTAGAACGCAATCGGGTGAAGCCTGTGTCTGGGCGCGCCACGAGTTGAGAAGTGCGCGCCGTTGGGCTACTGCTATGTATTCAAAAGTCCTTCCTTTGGAAAATAAGCAGTGGACTCGGATGCGGGGCGGTGGCGCGATTTGGCGCGGGACGGGCGGTTGCCGCGCTTTGCACTTCTGTGTCTCGGCATCTGGCTGAACGCCGCCGACTCTCTGGTGACCTCGACGATCATGCCGAGCGTCGCGGCCGATATCGGCGGCTATGAATTCTTCGCCTGGCCGGTGGCCGCCTATCTCCTCGGCGCGATCGTCGCGGGGGCGAGTGCCGGGCGCCTGACCGAAATCGTCGGCCTGCGCGCCGCGTTGTTCGGCGCTGCGCTCGTCTATGCCGGCGGCTGCGTCGCCGGCGCGCTCGCACCCGGCATGGCCGCGTTTCTCGCCGGCCGCCTGTTGCAGGGCGCCGGCGCCGGCTGGATCGTCGGGCTGGTGTATGGCGCGGTCAACGCGGGTTTTCCCAAGGCGCTGTGGACGCGCGTACTCGCCGCCGTTTCGGGCGTCTGGGGCGTGGCGACGTTGCTCGGTCCGCTGCTCGGCGGCCTGTTCGCCGAGGCCGGACTGTGGCGCATGCTGTTCTGGCTCTTCGCAAGCCAGGCCGTCGCGTTCGCCGGTGCCACGCTGCTGCTGGTGCCGCGGACGCGCGCCAGGGACCTTCCGCGCAAACTGCCCCTGGCCCGTCTGGTGCTCCTGAGCCTCGCGGTGTTGTTGATCGGAACGGCTGGCATCGCGGACCGGCTGGTTGCGGCGATCGCCATGATCGTCGCCGGCCTCGCCCTGCTGCTCCTCTTCGTGCGGCTCGACAAACACGCCTCCGTCAGTCTGATGCCGCCGCAGCTAGGCGATCCCGCCAGCATCAGCGGCGCCGGCTATCTGATGATGTTCCTGGCCAACGTGTCGTCCGTCGGATTCGTCATCTACGGTGCGGCGTTGCTGCAGAAGATCTATGGCCTCTCGCCGCTTGCTTCCGGCTATGCAATCGCCACCGAGGCGATGAGCTGGACCGTGTGCGCCCTGATGGTTGCGGGCGCGCCGGTGAGGCGGCAGGCGTTCTTCATTCGGCTGGGCGCGAGTTGCATATTGGCGGGCATTGCGCTGCTCGGCGTCGCGATGCCGTCGGGCCATCTGGCGTTCGTCATTGCCTGCGCCATCCTGCTCGGAGCGGGCTTTGGCTTGTGCTGGTCGTTCTCGATCCGGCGGATATTCGAATCGTTGTCGGACTCGGAGCGGGCGCTCGGCTCTTCCGCGGTGCCGGCGGTCCAGATCGTGGGCGGCGCGGTGGGCGCGGCCATCGCCGGCACGATCGCCAATCTTCTGGGCATGACCCATGGCATGGACGCCGCGGGCGCGCTCAGGATAGCCACGTGGCTGTTTGTGGCGTTGATCCCGGTCGCGTTTCTGGCCTGGCTTTCCGCCCTGCGATTTTCGGCGCCAAGCCGCGGAGACGTCTAGACGCCG
The DNA here is from genome assembly GCA_036512455.1 of Rhizomicrobium sp. Taxonomy (GTDB): domain Bacteria; phylum Pseudomonadota; class Alphaproteobacteria; order Micropepsales; family Micropepsaceae; genus Rhizomicrobium. The sequence goes on along the minus strand of DATCAT010000009.1, from coordinate 43,844 downwards.
CCGCGCGCCACGAAATGCGGATTGGTGAAACCATCCGCGACGCGGCCATAGGTGAATGCCGAACCGTCCAGATTCGTCACCCGTCCGCCCGCCGCCGACAGCACGGCGTCGCCGGCCGCGGTATCCCACTCCATCGTCGTGCCGTGACGCGGATAGATGTCGGCCTCGCCGGCCGCCAGCAGGCAGAATTTCAGCGACGAACCGGCGGTGATGAAATCCTTCACCGGATAGGCGGCGAGATATTCTTCCGTCTTCTGGTCGCGATGCGAGCGGCTGGCGACAGCGGTCAGGCCAGACGGTGGCGCGTGGCGGACGCGAATGCGGCGCGCCCTGGCGAGATCGGGAACGGCATCGACGCGCGTTTCGATCTCGAAGGCCGCGCCCGGCGTCTCGCCGAGAAACAGCCGGTGCTTGGCCGGCGCATAGACCACGCCGCGCACGGCGATGCCGTTGACGATCTCGGCGATGTTCACGGTGAACTCGCCATTGTGACTGATGAACTCCTTGGTTCCGTCCAACGGATCGACGAGGAAGAAGTGCAGGCCGATCCGCGGCAGCCGTCCGGCGGAGACTTCCTCTTCGGCCACCACCGGCACGCCGGGCACCAGCGCGTGCAGGCCGGCGAGAATATGTTTCTCGGCCTCCTCGTCCGCGTCGGTCACCGGCGAGTGGTCGGTCTTGCGCCGCGTCTGGGTGCCGGCGTCGTAGTGCCGCATGATGATGGCGCCGGCCTCATGGGCGAGCGTGGCCAGCGCGGCGAGGCGCTCCGAAGGCGTTGCGATCATCGTAAAAAAGTTCCCTGCGACAGAGGCGTTGCGACTCCCCTAGCACAAAGTGCTATGGAAATCGTCAGATCGCGGGAAGCCCATCGGGCCCCGCGGCGACTGCGCCTCGCGCGCCACCACCCTTTGCCGAGAACAGGTACCGATGCGCTCTTCGATTTCATTCCGTCTGCCGTCCTTTGCGCGCCGCGCCCTGTTGGCGCTGGCGTTCGTGCTTCCCGTCGTTGGCCTGGCGTCCGCCGCCCGCGCCGCCTCGCCGGCCGAGGCGCTGGTTTCGGACAACATCCACAAGGGCCTGGAGATTCTCAACAACCGGCAACTGGCGCCGGCACAACGGAGCGAGCAGTTCAAGACTTTCCTGCTCGGCATCACCGACATGAAGCGCATTTCGCTGTTCGTGCTCGGTCCCTACGCCGGCAAGGCGTCGCCGGCCGATCGCGATTCCTTCGCGGCGGCGTTCCAGAATTATGCGGTGGCGGTCTACCAATCCTATCTCGGCAAATATGCCGGCCAGACGTTGAAGGTCACCGGCTCGCGGGCAAACGCGCCGGGCGACGACATCGTCGCGACGAACCTGATTGATCCCAGCGGTGGCCGGCCCTTGGAAATCGACTTCCGTGTCCGCTCCGATACGGGAACACCGGTGATCGTCGATTTCAGCATCGGCGGCGTCTGGCTGGCGCTGGAAGAGCGCGACCAGTTCACCGCCTTCCTCGGTCAGAACGGCGGCGGCATCCCGGCGCTGATCGCCCATCTGGACGCGTTGCGCGTGAAGATCGCCGCGCCGGCTTAAGTCGCCGTTGCGCCCTTCTTAAGCATTCCTTGTTAGCGGCGCGTGTCCGTGCATTTCACTGTGCATCAAATTGTGCGGAAATGCTGGCGAACGCAACGCCGGCCGCGCTCTTAAATCGCCACGCGTCTCGGGCCAAGTCGCCCGGTCGAGGGACACGGTAAGGGACATGAGGCGTGGTATAGTTGCACGCGCTTACGAAGGACGCGCTCATGGCAGTACCGCCCCCTGACATAAGTCTTTTTTCCATCCTCACAGGCCACATCCCGGCGAACCTGGATGCGTCGGCACAGGTCGCGCTTGTGGCAGCGGTGGCGGCGATAGTTTCGGCGCTGGCGGCTGTCGCTGCGACGATCATATCCCCGGTAATTTCGTTCTGGACGGCCCGCGCGCAGATCAGGGCGAGCCTCATTTCGGCAAATCGGCAAGCGTGGATAAACGCACTGCGCGACGACCTCGCGGAGTTGTTCGAGCTTCTGACGTGGCTTTTTCTACTGCGTCCAGGCACACACAGCGGCGAGGACGGATATAGGTACGTTGCGGAGCGGCGGTCGCGCATTCGACTTCTAAAAAATCGAGTGCGCTTGCGTTTGAACGCGACGGAGCCGGCAAGCGAAGCCCTCCTCTCCACCATTGAGACGCTGCATTCATTGGCACATGCGGGCGATACCTCCGATGAAAGCGAGGCCCAATTTGGCGAGGGAATGCAGAATGCCGTCAATCAAGCGCAGGCAATCCTGAAATCAGAGTGGAAGCGCGTTAAGCAGGGCAGATAGCTTTAGCCCCGCGGCGCGCTGGTGATCTTCACATTCAGCGCCGTCATTTCACGCGAGGCGTCGAGGTCGCCGCTGAGGTAGCGGGACACCCATGCGGGGTCGTTCATCAAGCGGTCCTTCTGCGCTTTGGCCAAGGCAAGGGGATCGCTCGATAGCGTGGGCGCTCCCACATCCACCAACATGCGGTCGGCGTCTTCGACGCTGAGGCCGGTGTGCCTCACAAGCTCGTGGACCATCTGCTGCGCCTGGGCGGGCGTCGGTGCCCAGTTCGTCGGTTTGTCATTGCTCACTTCGGTTACTCCTTGAGACGGATTGAGACTCTAATTTTTCGGGGCGGCGCGAAACATTCGCGGCCGTAGCATCATGGGGACGAAAGCTCGCGGCGGCCCCCACCCGGCACCCCACCCCCCTTGCCGCTTTCGCAAAGATGAAAGGCGCGCGTCGCCCTCTTGGCTGGGGTCCGTTTCGTTCATGGTGACCATCCTTCCTGCTCCCGCTTCAGCATGTGCGCGCTGGCCTGCTTCAGCAGGGACACAAGCGGCAGCAGCGTGGTGGGATCAAAGGCAGCGCCGGGCCCATGCGCGCTGCAGGGGAAGCGGGTAGCGCCAATGTCGCCGTTGGCGTGACGGTCAAACTCTTGGGCGATGAGGCCCGCCAATTCACTGACGCTGCCGTAAGCACCATCCATCGAACGCCCCCCTGCAGCCGCTTCGCTGTGCTTGGTGAGGAGCTTCCAGTCTTCGACTAGGGCAGCGATGCCCTCAGCGATGCGCACGCCGGCTGCATCGCGAAGCTCGAAATGCTTGCGCTTGGCCGCAAGCAAGGTCTGGCGCAGCGTGTCCCGCGCCTCCCGGTCGCGCGTCGCAGCGTGGTTCTGTGCGGCCGTCAGGGCGTCCCGCAACAGCGCGAGCTTGCCACGGGCCTCCCTCAGTTCGGCATCCAGGGCGGTCACGCGGGCATCGTCGCTGCCGTCCGTGACCGCGGCCAAGGCTAGGTCGGGGCGCTTGCGTTCAAGCTCGGCAACGCGCGCCGCGGCGAGGTCGATGCGCTGTGTGATCTCGGCCGGTGTCAGCGGGGTCGCGGTGACCGCGTTGGACAGGCGGGTGAGGAGGGAGGATTTGGTCATTGGGGTCTTCCTTGCGAGGCCGGCAAATAACGAGCGCTTAAGAGGCGGGGCCGGCCGGCAACGCCTGCAAAGCTGGGGAAAATGTGGACATGCGGGCGCTCTCGCGTGGCGATGTCCCTTACCGTGTCCCTCCAAAGGGCGAAAACGGCAGCGTTTCGCGTTAGCCGGCGTGCGAGCGTCGGCAGCGAATTGAAGGCCCTGCAGGCACCGGAAGGATGAGAAACGATGCCTGCAGGGGTCGCCGCGGGCTGGCGAGCGCGCGGGAACGAAGTTAGCTGGGGCGACGCGCTGTAGTTCGCGTCTACACGGTCGCGCTGCGCGATGTCGGAGCCGAAGGCGTCACAGCGGCCAAGGCAGATTTTTCCGTCTACGCACGAGAGGGCTGCATGTCCCAATTCCCGCGGCCGGCGTGTCACGCGAACCCAGTGGGGGAGAACAACAGCGTTCCGGCAATCGGGATAGCTTCGGCGAGCGCAGGCCTGAAGCGGCCAAGATTGGGGTATTGATTGAGGCTTCAACCTCTGCGGACAATCTCGCACTCTCCTAGAGTGCTGCGATGGTGTCCTCAGAACAGGCGAGCTTGCGGACACTTCTGCGGACATGATTTCGCGTCGCGTGTAAGTCGTTGATGCGACTCCGCTTTCCTGCGGACACCCGGCTGCGGACATCAATTCGCGCGTGTCCTCAGAGCCGAATTTCCTGCGGACACCTCTGCGGACATCGGTTTTGAAATGGGCCGCGCAAGTCATCTGCCGCCCTCCTCAATATCGAGCGTCGGCATCGCCCACAGCGTCGCGTCGCCACGGCCTTGGCCATGGTGCGCCACATAGGCCGCGAAGCGGTCATGCGCGCCGCGGCGAAGGTTCTTCTCGGCTGCTGAAATCAGGTTCACGCCTGCGCCAGGGCCGGCGAGCGAGGCGGCAAGGACGCGCGTCGGCACGGTCTCGCCACGGACGGCCCCAAGCTCCTGCAGGGCCTTGCCGACATCGCCGCGTTGGATACCGCCAGCCTTGCCGGCCGCGCGCTTGTAATCGTCGGGGGCGACCCAATCGAAGACGAGGCTTCCCTTCGTGCCGGGCACGGGGACGGCGCGCCCCTTCAGATGGATCGGCTCAATGCCGGCGTCGTCTTTCAGCTTCACCGGGACCAACTTGGCCGTCAGCGTGTTGGTGTCCGCCTCGATCCGCCACACAGCGTCGAAGCCGGCTGCGAACGCGCTCGATCCACGGGCACCCCGGTCTTCTACCTTGCCTTCGTGCATGATGGTCAGGACGCAGCAGCGATAGCGCTTGGCCATTGCCTCCACCATTTCCAGGTAGCGGCCGGCGTCGCCTGCGTCGTTCTCGTTCAACCCGGCCATGGCGCGCGAAAGCGTGTCGATCACGATCAAGACGGGCGGCTTAGCCAACGTATCGACGGCGGCGAAGTACGCGCCAACGTCTTCAGCGCTGCGGACAGGGGGCACGCCCTCTGTTGTGTAGATCGGGATGCGCTCGCCTTCGGGGATGCTGCGGGCGATGCGCCACGCGGGACGGCGCAACGTCTCTAGGCCGGAAAGCCCCTCGCCAAGCATCGCGATCACGCTGCCCTGGCGATGCACAGCGAACTTGCCGAAGGCCGGCCTGCCCGACGCGGCAGCTAGTGCCGTGTCGGTAGCGAGGAAGCTCTTGTAGCTGTTGAACGGCGCGTGCCATCCAACGGTGCCGACTTCCGGCAACAGCCCGTCAATGAGGTAGCGCGGCGGCGGTCGGCTGTCCTGCATCCCCTCATCGCGAAGAACGACCCCGCGGCCGGCAGACGGTGCAGGCGTTGCCGCGGTCAGCGCAGCAATGGTGGACCCGAATATCTCTTGTGCGGGCGGGGCGGCATACGCGCCGGCTTCATTCTGACCATAGGCGTAAGCGTTGCTGATTTTCGTCTCCAACTCATCGGCCTGCCAGGGCGGGACACAGCGGTCGTTCCAGTGGTCGGCCAAGAGACGGCCCGCGCTCTCCTCACTGACGCCAAGGTCGCGAACCGCGGCGGCTGTTGCGAACGTGTGTGCATCGCCACCATGCCCTTCGATTGCGGGCGGCTGTGCCTTCAGGAAGGCGACGGCGCGGTCAATGTTCGCGGCGCTATCCAATTCGACATTGGCCGCGGCGGTTGCGCGTTCGCTGCGCGCGGTCGCGAGTTCGGCAATCCATGCCGGCAGCGGGGCCATGTCGCGATCTTCGCTGACTTCATAAGGCTTGCCGTTCACAACGCTTGGTGCGATCAGGACATAGGAGCCGACGCCGCGCGTGTCGATCTTCGCGCCGATCTTCGACGCGGTGGCGGGCAGGGAGCCGGCGAAATACAGATGCCTTCCGCCGCGCGGGGTCCGCACTTCGTAGGTATCAGGTGCGCCGTGTTCGCTGAGGAGCTTGGCCCAAGAGGCTTCACCCTCAGCGCCGTCGATGTCCACAACGCACCAGCCGGCGCGGTCGGGTTCAATGGCGACGTTGTAATTCGGGTTCGCTGTCCACCATTGGTCTATTTGCGCAACGTCGCACGCCGCGTCCTTGAAGCCATTGGCGCACGCGGGCGCTTTGCCGCCTTCGACGCATGGGAACGGCGGAATGCCCGCCTCTGCGAAGTCGCGCGCCGTTTGGTGCAAGTCTGTGAGAGCGTCGGCCATTAGAGACCAAACAATTTCGGGCGCAGTACCTTCAGCGCGCGGTCGTTGACCTGTTCAACGATGGTCGCGGTGCCATCGGAGGCCGCGATCATATCGGCGCGGCTTCCGTGCCATTTCGTCAGATATGGGTCGCAGCCATCGTAGAAGGCGATGACAACGCCATCCGTCATTTGAAGCGCGCCTTCGCGGCCAGCCGGGACAAGCGCAACGGGGATGCCGACGTGCGAAAGGACTTGCAGGTATGCCTCGGCTGAATGCCGCGCACCGCTGCCGTAGATTAGGATTGTGCAGGTTGTCGGGTGCGGGCGGGCTGGCGTTCTAACAGGCGGGGGAACGGCTGCAGGCCGGGCATAGCCGCGAAGTACGGCCTCTATGTCGCGTCTCATCATTGGTTGTCATCCTTCGCCGCGGGTGCCTCCTCAAGGCCGCGACCATTGGTGGGTTAGTGGGAAGCCGCTTCGATTTCCTCAGCGGTGATTGCGCGGCCGATCATGTCGGACAGCTTGGCGACGATGACCTTTTTGCGACCGCCGCCGCTGAACAGAGGCAGCGAACCGTCACGCGCGCGCCGGTACGCGACGGGCCGGGACAGGTGCAGCAGGCGAGCCGCGACCGATACCGGGATCAGGGCGGGCGGGGTTGACGTAGACACTGGTTCAATTCCTCTTGCTATGTTATCGCCGCTCTGATACACAGTGATACGGCTAATAACTGTAACGAGACGACATTTTATTGCTTTTGTCAAGTCCCCAGTGCAAGAGAATGTTGCGCGGGCCAGCATCGGGCGTAGTGGAAATGGAAAAAGTCTTTGTACAACTGAGACTTACGCCTAGTGAGGCTGAGGAACTTCGGCAGCACGGGGAGGCGGAAGGACGGAAGCTGCCCGCCGAAATCATGCGCCGGGTGCGCGCCAGTCTCAGCGGCTCGGACTATTCGATTGAGAACGCGCTAGGCGATCTCTCGAAAATCATCGCGGCCGGCGCGGCGCGTTCGTTCGGCAAAGTGACGGACGCGAAAAGCCGCGCGGTCTATCTCTCCATCGTGCGCGAAGCGCTCAATCAAATGCTCGACAACTTGGGCGCGGATGCGACCTTGAGCGAACATGAACGCGCCGTCGCGGCAAGCCTCGTATGGCCCGCCCTCATTCACATTCGAGCGCCCGACTACTCTCCCCAGGCGCGAGAGACGGGCCAAGTCCCTTCAAACGAATTGGACCTTATGCGTATCGGCGGCGCACTGGGCTATCCGAAGGCCGACAAGCCATTGGTGGGTAAAGGTGATGACAATGAGTAAGCGCGGGCGCAAAGGCGACGGCAGTTTCAAATTGCGGAGACGCAAGGACGGCACGCTCGCCATGCTTATGAAGGTGACCATTGGTGGGGTCGATCATGTCCGCACCATTGATGCGCCCGGCCGAAAGCAGATGCGCGACAAGCTGAGGGACTTCGCCACAGAGGTTCGCAGCGGTGCCTTCGCCGCGGACAAGGTAGAGCGCGCGAAGTTCGCGGGCCAGCCGACGCTTGCCGAGTGGTCACCGCTGTTCCTGTCGGGGCATGTGAGCCTAGACGAAGACCGTCAGGCGACACGCACGGCATACGGCAACATGATGCGCCTCTACATCGTGCCGGCGCTTGGCACGCACAAGCTCTCCGAAATCACTACGCCAATGGTGCGCGAAGCGCTGCAGGCGATGTATCGGAGCGGCGGGCAGAATGGCCGCGGCCTCGCAATGGGTACAATCAAACTTGTCTTCGCGGTCTTCTCGCGCTGCTTTGAAGCGGCCAAGGATGACGGCTATCTGCAGGCCAACCCGGTTCCGCGCTTCTCGAAACTGAAGCTGGGCGACGTTGAAGGCCCGGCTGAGAGCGCGAAGCGGCACGCCCTCAGCAAGCAAGAGGTTGCTGCGCTGCTAGATGCGTGTCGCGACGACGCCAGCTTGCACCTATGGGTCTCGATCATGGCAGCGTCAGGTCTGCGGCCGGGCGAGGCCAATGGTCTGCGCTGGCGCGACGTTGATGTGAAGGCCAACGCTTTGCATGTCCGCGGCTCTGCGAAGCACGTCTACAGCGACGTTCCCGGCGAAGCGGGCCGCGTGTGGATCGGCAAGCCCAAGACGCCAAGCTCTCTCCGCACGGTCACCATTGGTCCCGCTCTCGCCGCGGCGCTGGCGTCGGAGCGCGAACGGCAGGAGAGAATGCAGCGGGAGCTTCGCGGGCTTGACCCGGCTGTCCGTCATATCCGCACGTTCCTGCCGGCTGACGCTTGCGTCTTCCCGGCCGATGTCGCGACAGAAGACGCGCTGTGTGCGCCGGTCAGCCCCGACCGTCTCGCCGGGCAGTTTCGACGTGCGGCGGGGCGCGCGGGCTTGAAGGTCTCGCCGCATTGGTTGCGGCACACCGCTATCAGTCACGCGATTGCTGAGGGCACGCCCTTGGCCGATGCGTCGAAGCGCGCGGGGCACAAGAGCCCGGCCGTTACGGCGGCGATCTACACACACGCGGTAGGCGAGGGCCAGTCGAAAGCCGCTGCCATTGGTGACAGCATGTTGTTAGAGGAGCTTCGGAAGGTGACGGAGCTTTAGTCTTCGTCATCGTCCGGGGCGTCGAAGTCGATGCCCTTGAGAGTGCAGAGCCGACGCTGCACCGTCTCCCGTTCCTGCATCGTCAGGCCCGGTGATCGAAACTGCGCCTCCAACTTCTCTATTTCCTCGGAGCGCGCCAGGAACTCCGCGTTGCTCTCGCCAGCCCGAAAGCCGCCTGTCCGCTCTATCCATTGGTCTTTTGTTCGGCTCATTGCCGTCTCCGACTCGAAGGGGGAGGGCGATGCTACACCCACGGCCGGCGCGGCCAAGCGCGCCCGGTGCGACCACAAGGGACAGGATTTGCCGAATGTCCCTTACGAAAGTTGCGCGCATCGGTGGGAGCTTGATGCTAAGCCCTTGGCCCTAGATCACTTCCACCAATGGAACGGTTGGCGAACCCATTGATCGCGTCTTAAGCATTCCTTAAGAGGCGCGGGGCATGGTTACCAATTGAAAACCATACTTCGTATGCGGGGATTATCCGTCCATGGATGACATCGAATTTGCGGCCTTTCTGGTCAGCCGCGTCTGCCACGACCTCGTCGGCCCCTTGGGCGCCGTGGTCAACGGGCTGGAGGTCATGGAAGACGAGCGCGACGCCGCGATGCGGGCGGACGCGCTCAAAATCGTCTCCTCCAGCGCGCTCCAGGCGCTGGCGCGGCTGCAATTCCTGCGCATCGCCTTCGGCGCCGCCGGGTCGGCCGGCGCCGAGCTCGATGTCGGCGAGGTCGGACGGCTGGTCGGCGGCCTGCTCGAAGGCGGCAAGGTGCAGCTCAACTGGCAGGGCCAGCAGATCAACTGGCCGAAGAACTGGGCCAAGCTCTTGATGAACGCGGCCTTGCTCGGCGCCGATTGCCTGCCGCGCGGCGGCGTTCTCGACGTTTCGGTCAGTCCCGATCCGGCGGCGCCGTCGTTCAAGATCGTGGCGACGAGCCCCTACGCCAGGCTGCAGGAAGAGGTCGCCAACGCGGTGCGCGGCGAAGAAGCCCATCTCGACGCCAGGGGCATCCAGCCCTACCTGACGCACAAACTGTCGCGGGACCTGAACGCCGGGCTGACCCTGACGGCCCGCGAAGGGGCGGTCGAGCTTGCCGCCGGTTAACGTCTAAACCCTGCCTTTACTGTCTTGGTCCTAGGTTGCTTTCCAGGTGGGCCGCCGCGCCCGCGTGGCCGAACCAGGACCTAAGACCGCCATGAGAAATTGCCTCGTCGTCGACGACAGCCGCGTGATCCGCAAGGTCGCCTGCCGCATCCTGCAGGACCTGAAATTCGCCACCGACGAAGCCGAGGACGGACTGAGCGCGCTCGCCGCCTGCCGCGCCAGGATGCCCGAGCTCATCCTGCTCGACTGGAACATGCCGAACATGAACGGCATCGAATTCTTGAAAACGCTGCGCCACGAGAAGGGCGGCCTGCATCCGGTGGTCGTGTTCTGCACCACCGAGAACGACGTCGCCCATATCACCGAGGCGCTCAACGCCGGCGCCAACGAATACATCATGAAGCCGTTCGACCGCGGCATCATCGAGGCCAAACTCGCCGAAGTCGGCTTGATGTAATCGGCCGTCATGAAGTCCGAGGACATTTCCTTTCTGGCAAAGCTGGTGCGGCGGCGATCCGGTTTGATCCTGCCGCCGCACAAGCCGCATTTCATCGAGGGCCAGCTGGCGCCGGTGATGCGGCGCTTCGGCTTTCGCGGGGTCGATGCCCTGATCAAGGAATTGCGCCACGGCCGCGACACGCTGGCGCGCGCGGTGACCGAGGCGATGACGACCAACGAATCCTCCTTCTTCCGCGACCGCGCCGCGTTCGAGCAGTTCCGCGACCTGGTGCTGCCGCAGCTATTGGAAAACCGTGCCGGAGCCAAGCGCCTGCGCATCTGGTGCGCCGCCTGCGCCGCGGGGCAGGAGCCCTATTCCATCGCCATGCTGCTGGACGACAACAAGCTCGCCGCCAAGGGCTGGAGCGTCGACCTGATCGCCACCGATCTTTCCGCCGAGATGATCGCGCGGGCGGAAGAGGGCGTGTACTCGCATTTCGAAGTGCAGCGCGGCCTCGCCATCCGCCGCCTGGTGGCGCATTTCAACCAGGAAGGCGGCAACTGGCGCATCCACGAAAACCTGCGCCGCATGGTGACGTTCCGCCAGTTCAACCTTTTGGATTCCTACGGCTGGCTCGACGACCTCGACGCCGTGTTCTGCCGCAACGTGCTGATCTATTTCGACAAGAAGACCAAGATCTCCGTGCTCGACAAGATCGCCGAGATGCTCGCGCCCGACGGCGCCCTGCTGCTCGGCCACGCCGAGACGGTGAGCGGGTTGTCGAGCGTGTTCACGCCGGTCGAACACGCGCCGAGTTTGTACGTCAAGAGCAAGGTGGCTGCGCAGAGGTTGGCGGCGGCGACGGCCGGCTAAGGCCGCCTAAGCCTTTGAATTCCTTGAATCGGTGTACATTCGAACCGCCACTTCCGGGGGGGAGGGGTGGGGGGTGCTTATCGGTACCGTTTTGCGCCAAGGGTGGTCATTGACCGGCCGCCAGCCGAGCGACCCAGGCCTTCGTGGCCTGACAGGTTTCCATGGCCCGCTTGTAGGCTTCGCGGCCGCTGGTGCGGGCGACATAAGCCTTCTCCGCTGCGCCGAGGGTGAAGCTCCCACTTCTCTGGGCCAACTCCAGGGCATAGGTCACCGAAATGTCGGCCGCCGTGAACGTCTCGCCGGCGAGATAGGGCGAGCGCGCAAGCTGCCGCGTCACCAACCCCAGCCTTGTCTCGAACACGTCCAGCGCCTGGCGGGCGCTCCAATTGTTCCGCTCGGCCTCGGGCGCGAGATTGCGCGCGCCGGAGACGAAGTAGATGGAGGCCGCGAGGCCGGCTTCGCCGAGGTGAAGGAACTGCTGGTAGGCGGGGAAGGCAGGATCGTGCGGGGCGGGCGCGAGCGGCGCCCCACTTGTTGAATCACGACCATAACGCGCGATTAGGTACTCCATGATCGCAATCGACTCGACCATCGTGACGTCGCCGTCCTGGATCGCCGGGATGAATCCGGCGGGGTTGATGGTGAGAAACTCCGCGTCGTTCTCGACGCCGGCCAGCAGGTCCACCGGCCTCAACCGGTATGGCAGGCCCATCTCCTCCAGCAGCCAGACGACCCTAAAGCCTCTGCCTTCGCCGAAGACCGTGATCATCTCTCGCAATCCCTTGTTGACGTGGCCCAATTCAATCGCCCGGCTCCTCACCACGTATCCAGAAACGTGCGCCGCTTGCTTGCATCGTGCGGCGGCAGGGATTTGTAGCCGCGCATGATCCAGCGCCGCGTGTCCGCCGGATCGATGACGTCGTCGATCTCCAGATACGCGGCCATGTTGATCGCCTTGCCGCGGGCGTAGCTTTGCGCCACCAGCTTCTTGAACAATTCCTCCTTCGCTTCCGGCGTCGGTTCGGCTTCTAGCTCTTTGCGGTAGCCGAGGCGGGCGGCGCCTTCCAGGCCCATGCCGCCGAACTCGCCGGTCGGCCAGGAGACGATGAAGAAGGGGCTGTGGAAACCGCCGCCGGCCATCGCCTGGGCGCCGAGGCCGTAGCCCTTGCGCAGCACGACGGTGAACACCGGCACGCTGAGCGCGCCGCCGACCACGAACATCCGGGAGACGTGCCGCACCAGCGCGGTCTTCTCATGCTCCGGCCCGACCATGAAGCCCGGCGTGTCGCACAGCGAAATGATCGGCAGGCCGAACGCGTCACACAGCTGCAGGAAACGCGCCGCCTTGTCGGCGCAAGGGCCGTCGATGGCGCCGGCCAGATGCATCGGGTTGTTGGCGATCAGGCCGAATGGCGCGCCTTCGATGCGGATCAGCGCGGTCAGCATGCCCGGCGCGAAGTCCGGGCGCAGCTCGAGCACACTGCCAGCGTCGGCCAAAGTCGCGATCACCTTGCGGCTTTCGTAGACGCGCAGACGATTCTCCGGGATCAGATGGCGCAGTTCCTTCTGGTTGGCGGCGTCCCATTTCGCCAGGGGGCCCTGGAAATAGGAGAGATATTTCTTCGCCACCTCGATGGCTTCGATCTCGTCGGCGACGGCGATGTCGATGACGCCGTTGGGCACCTGGATCGACATCGGGCCGACGTCTTCGGGTTTGTAGACGCCCAGGCCGCCGCCTTCGATCATCGCCGGGCCGCCCATGCCGATGTTCGAATTGGCCGCCGCGATGATGACGTCGCTGCAACCGAGCAGCGCCGCGTTGCCGGCGAAGCAGCGGCCCGAATTGATGCCGATGCGCGGCATCAGGCCGGAAAGCTTGGCGTATTGCTTGAAGGTCGGCGTGTCGAGGCCGGCGACGCCGGGAAAATCGGTGTCGCCCGGCCGGCCGCCGCCGCCTTCGGCGAAGCAGACGATCGGCAGCTTCCATTCCTCGGCGACTTTCAGAAGACGGTCCTTCTTCTGGTGATTCATCGCGCCCTGCGTGCCGGCCAGCACCGTGTAGTCGTAGGCCATGATGGCGCAGCGCGCCTTGTTCTCGCCAAAATCGGCGGCGTTGACCGTGCCGATGCCCGTGATGATGCCGTCGCCGGGCGTGTTCTGGATCAGGTCCTCCACCGTGCGGCGGCGGCGCTGCGCGGCGAAGGCCAGCGCGCCGTATTCGATGAAGCTGCCCGGATCGACGAGTTGCTCCAGGTTCTCGCGCGCGGTGCGTTGGCCGGTCTTGCGGCGGCGCGCGACGGCGTCGGGACGATTGGCGTCCAGGCTGAAAGCGTGGCGAGTGTTGCTCTCTGCGAGATCGGCGCGGATGAAATCGGGATCGCGCGCCACGGCCGCGGCTTCGTCGGAACCGCCGACGTTTTCGGGAACGAGAAACAGCAAGGCATCACCTTCGAACAGCACCGTGCCTGGCGCATGCGCCAGCGAGTGCACCCGGCCCGACACGGCAGCGCCGACCAGATGCTCCATCTTCATCGATTCCAGCACGGCGACCGAGGCGCCCTTGCGCACGGTGTCGCCGGGCGCAACGTCGATGCTGACGATCTTGCCCTGCATCGGCGCGGGCACGGCGACGGTTCCGGCGGGCGCCGCGACGCTGGCGATGGCCGCGGCCGGCGCGGCGGCTGCGACGCTGATTGTCGCCGGTTGCCATTGGGCGGCGGCGGCGACCAGTTCGGCGGTGTGTTCCTCGACATAGCGTGTGTGGACATGTCCCTTCAGAAAGTCGTCGCGCGAAATCAGTTCGTGCAGGAAGCCGATATTGGTCGCGACGCCGGCGATGACGAACTCGCTCAAGGCGCGTTTGGCCCGCGTCATGGCGGCGGCATAGTCGGGACCATGCACGATCAGCTTGGCAAGCAGCGGATCGAAGGCCGGATTGGTCTTGTAGCCTTCATAGCCGAACGTATCGACGCGCACGCCCGGACCCGATGGCGGCGCGAAGCGCGTGAGCGTTCCGCCCGACGGCTTGATCGTGCCGTCGGCCCCGATCGTCTCCATGTTGATGCGCAGTTGCACGGCGTAACCGCGCGGCGGCGGCACGTCGTCCTGGTGCAAGCCGATGTCGCGCAAGGTCTTGCCTTGCGCCAGCGCGATCTGCACGCCGACCAGATCGATGCCCGTGACCTCCTCGGTCACGGTGTGCTCGACCTGCAGGCGCGGATTGGCCTCGATGAAGGCGAAGTGCGAGGCGTGGCGCGCCGGATTGGGATTCACCAGGAATTCGAAGGTCGCCAGGCCCTTCAGATTCACGTCGTCGGCCAGCCACACGGCGGCATCGCACAGCTGCTTGCGCAGATCCGGATCGAGACCCGGCGCCGGCGCGATCTCCACGATCTTCTGGTGGCGGCGCTGCAAGGTGCAGTCGCGCTCCCAGATGTGGCTCGCCGATTTGCCGTCGCCGGCCACCTGCACTTCGATATGCCGCGCGCCGACCATCAGCGCCTCGGCATAGAGCGCGTCGTTGCCGAACGAGGTGCGCGCCTCGGACTGGCAGCGGGCGTAGGCGCTTTGAAGTTCGCTCTCCTGTGTCACGATGCGCATGCCGCGGCCGCCGCCGCCGGCGATGGCCTTGACGATGATCGGGCCCTGGGTCTCGCGGAAGAACGCGCGCAGTTCTTCCTGGCTCGACGGCCCGGTGCCCTTCAGCACCGGCACGCCGAAGCGCTCGGCGAGGGCGCGGGCCCGCGCCTTGTCGCCGAAGATCGACAGCACATGCGGCGACGGGCCGATGAAGTGCAGCCCGACCTTGTCGCAGGCTTCCGCGAACAGGGCGTTCTCGCTCAGGAAGCCGTAGCCAGGATGCACCGCCTCGCAATGGGCGGATTTGGCGGCGGCGATGACGCGGGCGATGTCGAGATAGGCGGCGGGGCCGCTCGACCCCAGCGCGTGCGCGCCGTCGGCCGCCTTGACATGCGCCGAGGCCGCGTCGTCGTCGGAATAGACCGCGACGCTGCGCAATCCCAAATCCTTCGCGGCGCGCGCAATGCGCACCGCGATCTCGCCGCGGTTGGCGATCAGAATGCTGTTGAAGGTCATGACGGATTCCGGTGGATGGCGTGTCCCCGGACTCTGCCATGGCTGGCCCGGCCTACAAAGTCACCCGAATGCCGCCGAAGGCCGAGAGGCCCTGACGGCCGTAGCCGCCGACCGGCTCGCTGAGGTCGTCGAACAGGTTCTCGACGCGGCCGAAGAGCTGCCAGGTGCGGTCGATCTGGTAGGAACCGAACAGGTTCACGGTCGTGTTAGCCTTCAGATGGGTGAAGGCGAAGGCGTCGTTGAAGCGCGGGCCGACATAGACAACCGAGGCGCCGACCTGCCAGTCGGGCGCCGGCGTCCAGTTCACGACGGCGTTGGCCTCGCTGTGCGGCCGGCGCGACAGCGGTAGGCCCGATCCGGTGTCCTTGGCCGTCAGGTTGGTGTAGTTGGCCGTGATGCTCAAATCGTCCGTCGGCTCGACCACGATCTGCGCCTCGAAGCCGTTCGAGCGGGCGCGGTTCACATTGAAGTAGTAGCCGCCGGCAAAGGCGCGCAGCGTGCATTCCGGCGAGACCACGCCGAAGCAGGAAAAGAAGTCGATCAGGTTCGAGGAGCGCCGGTCGAAATAGGTCAGTGAGCCCTTCAGCCGCCCGTCCCACAGCGTCTGGTCGACACCGGCTTCCCAGCCCTTGGCCGTCTCCGGTTTCAGCGCCGTGGTCGGATTGGAGAAATCCGAGAACAATTCGTACAGCGACGGCGCCTTGAAGCCGTCGCCGTAATTGGCGCGCAGCGTCGTTCCCCAGGCATAGAGGTTCCAGGCGCCGGCGATCTTCACCGAGGTGTGGCCGCCGAACTCCGCGTCGTTGTCGTAGCGCACGCCGCCGGTGAGGGTGAGCTGGTCGAACAGGGTCGATTGCCATTGCGCGTAATAGCCGTCGATGTTGCTGTGGCCCTTGGTCAGCGGCGTCAGGTCGAAGACGCTGTGGGTCGACAGCGTGGTGTGCTGCGTCTCGGCGCCGAAGGTCAGCTGGTTGGTGTCGTTGACGGCGAACACGCCCTGATATTCGAAGCGGGTCGAGCCGCCCTTGCCGAAGAAGTTGATGTCCGGCGTGAAGGCGCCGGTGAAAAAATCGAAATTGCCGAAGGTGCGGCGGTCGCTGCTGAGGCCGATCGCGGCGAAGCGGTTGTTCAGCCGTCCGTCGAACAGGTCCACGTTCACGCCGGCATAGCCGGCGATCAGGCTGTCGCGGCCGAATTCCGGCGTGTCGGCGAACGCGAAGGCCGGCGGTGGAAAGCCGTCGAAATCGCTGCGCGCATGCGTGTAGTAGCCGCGGAGGTCGACGCTGACGGCGTCGACCACATGAATGCGTGCGTTCGCCGTCAGGCCGAAATTCCGATAGCCGTCGGCTTCCGTGTTGCCGTTCTTTGCGTCGGCGGCGGAGATGCCGTCGGTGTCGTAGAAGTTCGCAGCGACGCCGTAATCGACGATGCTCGCCGTGCCGTTGGCCGCGGCGTTGAGGTGGACGGTGCCGAACGAGCCGCCCTCGGCGGTGGCGTTCAGCGCGAAGGGGCCATCGCTGCCGCGCCTACTCAGGATGTTGACGACGCCGCCGATGGCGTCGCTGCCGTAGAGCGTCGATTGCGGACCGCGCAACACCTCGATGCGGTCGATGTTGTTGACCAGCAGATCCTGCAGCACCGCGCCTTCGTCAGGCGAACTTGGGTCTTCAAGACGCACGCCATCGATCAGGAACAACGTCTGGCCGGCATTGGCGCCGCGGATCGAGACCGTGGTGGTCTGGCCGACGCCGCCATTGCGGTTGACCGTGACGCCCGGCACCTGCGCCAGCGCGTCGGTGACGACCGAGATCTGCCGCGTGTTCAAATCGTCCGCCGTGATCAGATCGATCGAACTACCGGTGACGCTCGGCCGCTGCTCGGTACGCGTGGCCGTCACGACGACGACTTCGTGCGTCGCCGGGTCCGGCTCGAAGGCAGAGTTGCTTGGTGTCACGTCGTCAGCCCACGCAGACGATGAAACAAGGGCAACCAAAGCAGTAAGAAACAGAACAGACTTGTGCATGGCGTTCTCCTGGCTGGTTCCAGGAGCCGGCACGCGGCAACGCGGCGCGATTTTGAAATAACTTTCTCTGTCTGCGCAGGTCCCACGGCGACGACTCCAACGATGTCGCCGCGACGGTTTCCCCCGCAGTCCCCGGCCCACCCGGCCGGAAACAGGACGACGTCGCAAGGCAGGTCTCCTGGCTTCCGGGTCTTAGCTTCCTTAGCCGCCTTCCCAGAACTTGCGTTCCAGTGGCAGTTGACCAGGTCGCTCGCCGGTTACAGTTGCGGGGGCAGCCGCGGGTTCAAACCGCGTTCCCAAAACCAAGCGCGTGCGCCGACCCTATGTCCGTTCCGGCGGCAGCGTCAATTGCCGGTGGGCGCCTTCATTGCTGCCATGCGTCTGCGCCTGTCTGGTGCATATTTTCTTCTCCATTAGGATCAAGGACATGACGAAAGACGGCAAAGCCAGAATCGCAATCGTGTGGCGCGGACGCGCGGAGTCGCGGGGCGAGCCAGTGCCCGAAACGTCGCGCTTGTTTCCGGTCTTCCGCGAACTCGAAGACCGCGACATCGCGGCCGAACCCGCCGTCTATTGCGAAGAGGCAAGCGGCGCGTTTCGCGATCAGCTCCTGCACTGCGACGGCGTCCTGGTCTGGGTCGACCCGCTCGACGAGGGACGGACGCGCGGCAAGCTGGACGCCATGCTGCGCGACGTCGCGGCGGCCGGCATCTGGGTCAGCGCGCATCCCGATGTGATCCTCAAGATGGGAACCAAGGACGTGCTGTTTCGGACCCGCCATCTGGGCTGGGGCGGCGACACCTTTCTCTATCGCAGCGCGGATGAATTCCGCCGCGAATTTCCTGCCCGGCTCGCGGCCTGCGGTTCGCGGGTGCTCAAGCAATATCGCGGCAATGGCGGCCAGGGCGTCTGGCGTGTCGCGCTCAAGAGCGACGGCGTCGTCCGCTTGCAGGAGGCGACCCATCGCGACGGCACCGCCAGCGAAATGTCCCTGGCCGATTTTCTGAACCATTGCAAAACCTATTTTGCCGGACAAGGACGCCTCATCGACCAGGCCTTTCAGCCGCGCGTCGCCGAAGGGATGGTGCGCTGCTACATGTCGGCCAGTCGCCTCGTCGGCTTCGCGCGCCAATACGCCAAGGATGGCGCGACGGCCGAAGAGACTTTCGGCCTACCTGCCGCCAAGACGATGTATGGACCGGGCGAAGCTCTGTTCCAGCGCTTGCGCGCCCTCCTGGAACGCGAATGGACGCCGCAACTGCAACAGATTCTCGAAATCGACGATGCCGCGCTGCCGGTCCTGTGGGACGCCGATTTTCTCTTCGGGCCAAAGCTCGCGGACGGCGACGACAGTTACGTGCTGTGCGAGATCAACGCCAGCTGCGTCACGCCCTTTCCGCCCCTGGCGCCGGCGGCGATCGCACAGACCGTCCTGAGCCGGCTGGCGGCGCGGCGGGGCTGAATCGTCTCGCATTCCGGTGCTGCTCGACTATCATCGCGCCGTCATGACCGTCGATTCTCGAAACCTCCTCCGCGCGGCCCTGCTATTTTGTTTTCTCACTAGCGCGACCTCCGGCGCGGAGCCGCCGCGCTATGCCAGCATCCGCCGCGACAGCGCCAATCTGCGCGAAGGGCCGTCCTACGATCACCGCATCCTGTGGATCTACCGCCACAAGGACACGCCGGTGAAGATCATCGCCAGCTTCGACGCCTGGCGGCGCGTCAAGGACGTCGACGGCACGACGGGCTGGATGCATCACACGCAATTGAGCGATAAGCGAACCGTGGTTTTCATCGGCTTTACAAAGTCTCCCCTGCGCGGCGACGACGGCCCGAACGCCAAGATTGTCGCTTACGCCCAGCCCGGCGTTGTGGCCCGGCTCAGGGCATGCAAGCTTCAAGCTTGCGAGGTGGAAGCCTCCGGCACCGATGGCTGGGTCGACAAGCGCAACATCTGGGGAGTAGACGCGGGTGAAGTCTTCCAATGACGCGGGCAAGGCGCCCGCGCTGCGTTTGGCGGATAGCGAGGCAGCATCGTCGGCGGAGCCGACCGGTTCTGCTTTGGCGGCGGAGCCGACCGGTTCTGCTTTGGCGGCGGAGCCGACCGGTTCTGCTTTGGCGGCGGAGCCGACCGGCTCCGTATTGGCGGGCGAGCCGACCGATCCCGCATCCTCTGCCGGTGTCGCGGCGACGGGCCTGGCGGCCTGGCTGCACCGGCCGGCGGGCACCTCCGCCACCGGCGGACCGATCGCCAGCCGGCTCGGCCAGGTGTCGTGGGCGATGTTCGAATGCGCCCGCATTCCCTATGTGCTGCTGGTCACGATCTACCTCTTCGCGCCCTATTTCTCCAAATACATTGTCGGGGACCCGGTGCGCGGCCAGATCATCTGGTCGGCGATCTCGTCCTGGGGCGGCATCGCCACCGCGGTCTGCGCGCCGTTCCTGGGCGCCATCGCCGATATCGGCGGACGGCGCAAGCCCTGGATCATGGTCTATACGGCGATCATGGTCGTGGCGATGATCTCGATGTGGAACGGCGTGCCGCATTCCACCGGGTTGCAGCTCGTCCTGCTCGGCGTCGCCATCGTGGCGGCCAATTTTTCCTACGAATTCTCCTCCGTCTTCCACAACGCCATGCTGCCGACCATCGCGCCGCACGAGCGCGTCGGGCCGCTGTCGGGGCTGGGCCTGTCGCTCGGCAATTTCGCCGGCATCCTGCTGCTCGGTTTCATGATGATCGCCTTCTCAGCGCCGGCCCAGGTGCATTGGCCGTTCGCAGCGCCCTTGTTCGGCGTCGACGCCACCATCCATCAACCCGAAAGGCTGACCGGCCCGATCTCGGGCATCTGGCTGCTGGTCATGAGCCTGCCGCTGTTCCTGTTCACGCCCGACAAGCCGAGCAACGGCATTGCCCTGCGCAAGCAGATGATGCTCGGCGTCGCCGCCGTGTGGCGCACGGTCAAGAGCCTTCGGCACTACCGCAACGTCGCCAAATATCTGATCGCGCGCATCTTCTTCAATGACGGCATGAGTGCGGTGCTTTTGTTCGGCGGCATCTACGCCGCGGGCACCTTCGACTGGGGCCCGCTGACCATGATGGTCTACGGCATCGAGCTCAGCGTCTTCGCGGTGTTCGGCGGCTTCTTCGGCGGCTGGCTGGACAACAATCTGGGGTCCAAGCGCGCCATCTTCGTGTCCATCGGCGGCACGCTGGCGTTCTTCGCGCTCAGCCTGACGATGGCGCCGGACCGCATCCTCTGGTTCATCCCCTACGACACCCACCTGCCGCCGATCAATTCCATGCCCTTCTTCAACACCTGGCCGCAGATCATCTACCTGCTGATCGTCAACGGCGTCGCCGTGCTGATCACCGCCGGCTACGCCAACGCACGCACGATGATGGCGAGGCTGGCGCCGCCGGAGAAGATGACGGAGTTCTTCGGACTGATGTCGCTGTCGGGCACGTCGACGACGTTTCTGGGCAATCTGGCGGTGACGGCGGTAACGGCGTGGACCATGAGCCAGCGCGGCGGCATGATGGCGATCATGGGCTTTCTGGCGCTCGGCCTGTTCCTGATGATCTTCGTCAAGGAAGAACGCGCCATCGCGGTGTAGCGCGGCGAGAGTTTTTTTGCCTCATGGCGGACGGAGTCCGAGCGCGGCTTGAATCGCAGGCGCAAAAATGTGGTCGTCGAAAATCGATCGCTTCTCCTTGGATGCAATTGTGGGGATTTACGGGAAATGGGGTTTGGACCGACTCGGTTCAAGGGGTCGGCGAAAATAAATTTTGCCGTTGGCTATCCAATAAAGATTTCACGCAGAGGCGCGGAGGACGCGGAGAACACTTCTCGCGACACGGGATAGGCGCGTGGGTGCAACGCAGCGAACGATATTTTCTTTCAACGCAAATAAATATTTCCAGCCTGCACGCGCACAACGCAAGCGTTTGCATTCGCCGCAGCCTTCGCGTTACCCCTGCCATGGCGGCGGGCGCTTCTGATAGGCTGTGGACGCTTACGGAGTTGGTGGAACAGACTTCCAAGCAGAGGCGGCTATCGTGGTGGAAGCGACGGTGAATCCAACCCAATGACAAAGCCTGTGGTAGCCGTTGGAGCCGTCGCACTTTGGGTATTGTGCTTGACCGCCTTCTATTGGTTCACTTGGCATTGCGGCTACGGCATAGAGCTTTGGTGCCCGGCGACAACGGGCGGCGACTATGGTTTAGACGCCTACAGTTTGCTTGGCCATATATCCGTTCCGGCGCTGGCGGGATCGGCGGTAATCATCGTTGGGCATTTCATTCTGCGGCGTCGGGCAAATTAGGACACTACCACGGGGTCGGGAAAAATAAATTTCGCGATTGCTTGTCCAGGGAATATGTTCACGCGCAGGTGCGCAGAACGCGGAGAAAGTTTTTCGCGACGCGGGATAGGCGCGTGGGTGCGCCGCGGCGTTCAGTGCGGCGTTCAGTGCGGCGGTCCGGGCCGGCGGCAGTGGCCGCCGCGTTCCATGCAGTCCTGATACCACTCCGCCTGCGTATGGTATTTCGCGTTGTCTTCGTCGAACTGCGCCCGTTCCTTCTTGAAGGCGTCGGAGTTGCCCCAATAGTCGCGCATCGCGTCCTCGTAGGGGCCGCGCCCGATCGGCGCGAAAGGCGGCCAGCGCCCGCCGTCGTCGCAGGGACAGGGACGATAGCAGCGGTCGTGGCAGCCGCCGCCGTCGTAGCCGCAGGTGTAGAGACAGCCAAAGTCGCGGTCGTGACGATAGGCGCCCGGAGGCCCGCCCGCCGAGGCGCCGCCCGGGACGGCGAGCGCCGCGAGCAGCAGCGCCGCGACAAGGCCGGCAAGGCGGAGCGTGGTGGTTTTCATCGCGGCCGGTCCATCAATGCGCCGGTTTGTCGGGCGTTGCCGCAGGCGCTGGCGTCGCCGCCGGCGTGGACGAATCGTCGTCGTCATTGTCCTCGGTGTCATGGTCCGAGCGGTGCCAGTTGTGCGGGCGATGGCCATCGCTGCTGTCGCGCTCGCGATAGCCGCGGTCGTACCACTCCTGGCCGAAATGGCCGCCATTGCGCCAGTCGCGCTGCCAGTGTTCGGTGACGTTGCAGCGCCCTTCGCAGGGCGGCCGCGAGTCGGACGGCGGCGCGCCGCCGCGATCGCAATCGGTGTCGCAATTGTCGCCCCGGTTGCAATCGTGGTCGCAGCGGTCGGCCCGCTCGCAGTCGCCGTCGCAGCGGTCGTGGCGGCCGCAATTGTCTTCGCAAGGATTGCGCGGGCGGCAGCCATCGCCGCAACGGCTGTGGCGGACGCAGCCCTGATGGCAGCGGCCGCAGCTGTCGCCGCAGCGGCCGCCGCAGCCTTCATCGCAGCGATCGTAGCCGCCGCAGCTTGTGTCGCAGCCGTAGCCGCCGAAGTGCCGGAACTGGATTTCCGGAACCGGATCGAAGGGATCGAGCAGCACCGCGCCCGCCGTGGCGACGCCGGCCGTGGCCGCGCCGGGAAGGACGAGGACGGCGAACAGCAGGCCGATTGCGGCGAGAAGTCCGGACCGCTTCGCAATGCGCAGGTTTGTCATCGCAGCACCTTTCAGTTCTGGCCGGGACGCGGCGGTTCGTTGGCGGCGGCGTTCAGCAATCCGCCCAGCTGGTTCATCGTCGGCCGGAAGCCGGCGATGGCCGAATTGGTCATGTAGTCGTTGGATTTGTGCAGATCCTGGTCGATGCCGGGCGGTCCGGCCTTGTAGAGCACGCCCAGATGATAGAGCGCCGCCGGATAGCGTTGATCGGCGGCCTTGGTGAACCAGTATTCGGCGCGCACATAGTTCGTCACCACGCCGAGCCCCTTGGCGTACATCACGCCGAGCGTGTTCTGCGACACGGCATCGCCGTTGACCGCGGCGTTCTGAATGGCGCGCACCAGCTGGCCGGAGGTGAGGCGGCCGGTCACTTCGTCCGGAATGGAGGCCTGGTATTGCGCGACGGCGGCGGGACCTTTCCAGCCGAGGAAATAGAACGCATGCCGCACGGCATCGCCCGGGATCGCCGCCGCCATCGCCAGCGCCCGCTGGAGCTCGATACCGGGGACGCATTCGTCGCTCAGCGGCACGCCGCCCGGCGAATTGCCGGAAGGATAGAATTCGAGCGGCGGCGACCAGTAGTGGAACGCCTTGGCCTGCTTCTCGATGATGCGCGGGCCGGGCCAATTGCCGCGCATGGCGTCTTCCTGGGCATGCAGATAGACCGAACCGAGCGGGTGGCCCTTGCTATCGGCGATATGGAAATAAATCAGCGCATCGGCGTCGTTCGCCTGCATCACCGTGGGCATCGAACGGTAGTCGTAGCCGCGCCCGCCATAGGAGTCGCTGTCATCGCCGCCGCGGCGGCGGGTCGAGGTGGCGCGGCCCAGATCGAGGAAGCCTTCGGCGCCGCGGCAGGCCTGGATATAGATGATGCGGTCGCGCGCGTCGCTGCGATCCTGCGTCGAGAGTTCGAGCAGGATGTCCGACTGCCGGCCGAGCGCATGGAAGCGCCGCGTGCGCATCACATTCGCCGCGTCGTCGTCGCCGTAATGGGCGCGGCCGTCGCTGTTGCGGCCGGCGAGATAAAACCAGACATAGGCTTCGACCGGATCGTAGAAGCGGCCGTCCGCCGGATTGGAATAGATGTCGCCGAGCTTGACCTGGGCCAGAAAGTCGTTGTTCTGCCAGGCTGCCTTGCGCCAAAGGCTGACGGCGGCTTCGAGGCTGATGTGATTGGCGGCGTAGTTGCCGTCGGCATAGTCGGCTGCGGCCGGCGCGAGCGCGGCCAGACTCAGCGCCGCCGCCAATCCGGCGCGCCGCAACACGGTGCGAAGAGAGCCCAGAGCAATCACGGCCAATCCCCCGACCGGCAAACCCAACGACTGGCGATATCCGTCCGAAACGCAGACAGGGATTAACGTTACCAGACAAAGCGGAACTAAGCGACCCTTGGCGCCCGGCTTGTGGTTCGCCGGCAAGCTTTTGGCGTGGACAAGTCTCGCTTCAGTGGCGGAAATGGCGCATTCCGGTGAACGCCATGGTTAATCCGGCGTCATCGGCGGCGGCGATGACGTCCTTGTCGCCGATCGAGCCGCCGGGCTGGATCACCGCCGTGGCGCCGGCTTCGGCGACCGCGATTAGGCCGTCGGGAAACGGGAAGAAGGCTTCCGACGCGGCGGCGGAACCAACCGTCATCGGCTGCGCCCAGCCCGCCGCCTTGGCCGCGTCCCGTGCTTTCAGCGCGGCGATGCGCGCGGAGTCGACTCTGGACATCTGGCCGGCGCCGATGCCGGCGGTGACGCCGTCCCGCACATAGACGATGGCGTTCGACTTCACGTGCTTGGCGATCGTGAAGGCGAGCAGCATGTCGACGACTTCCTGCTCCGTCGGCTGGCGCCGGGTGACGATCTTCAGATCGCTGCGGGCGATGCGGCCGTTGTCGCGGCTCTGGACCAGAAAGCCGCCGGCCACCGTCTTGAACGTCAGGCCGGCGCTGTGGGGATCGGGCAGGCCGCCGGCGACCAGTAGGCGCAAATTGCGCCGCGCGGCGAGAATCCTGCGCGCGTCGGCGTCGGCGTCCGGCGCGATGATCACTTCGGTGAAGAGCTTGGCGATCTCCTCGGCCGTGGCGCCGTCGAGCGTGCGGTTGAAGGCGAGCACGCCGCCGAAGGCGCTGACCGGATCGCAGGCGAGCGCGCGCTTGTAGGCCTCCAGCGGCGAGGCGCCGAGCGCGACGCCGCACGGATTGGCGTGCTTGATGATGGCGCAGGCAGCCGCCGCCGCAGGCTCGAATTCGGCGACGAGTTCGTAGGCGGCGTCGGTGTCGCTGATGTTGTTGTAGGAAAGCTCGCGGCCCTGAAGCTGTTGCGCGTTGGCGACGCCCAGGCGCTTCTCGCCGGTGACGTAGAAAGCGGCGTCCTGATGCGGGTTCTCGCCGTAGCGCAATGGCTGGCGCAGCGTGCCGGCAAAGCTGCGGCGGCGCGGCGGGGCCTTGTCGCCGTCCCTGGCGAGTTCGCCGGCGAACCAGTTGGAGACGGCGCTGTCGTAAGCCGCGGTGCGGGCGAAGGCGATCTGGGCCAGGCGCCGGCGCAGGGCGCCCGACACCGCGCCGATGTTGGCATCCATCTCGCCGAGCACGAAATCATAGTCCTCGGGATCGACGACGACGGTGACCCATTCGTGATTCTTGGCCGCCGAGCGCGTCATGGCCGGGCCGCCGATGTCGATCTGCTCGATGGTGTCTTCGAAACTCGCGCCCTTCGCGACCGTGTCCTCGAACGGGTAGAGATTGGAGACCAGCAGATCGATGCCTTCGATGCCGTGGTCCTTCATCGCAGCGGCGTGATCGGGCTTGTCGCGCAGCGAGAGCAGCCCGCCATGCACGCGGGGATGCAGCGTCTTGACGCGGCCGTCCATCATCTCGGGAAAGCCGGTGAGCTCGGCGATGTCGGCGACCTCGAGGCCCGCCTCGCGCAGCGCCCTGGCCGAGCCGCCGGTGGAAATCAGCATCACGCCGTGGCGGTCCAGCCCGCGCGCGAATTCGACCAGGCCGGTCTTGTCGAACACCGAAAGCAGCGCGCGGCGGATGGGGCGGAGCGTCATGGCGACTCGGGGCACGTTTGGGGTTACGGGAGGGCTTAGCGCCGGAACCACCAAATGAGAAGGGCCAGAACCGCGGTCGCCCCCAGCGAATAGAGCACGGGGATGTGGATATGCCAGTTTTCCCGGTCGTACAGGATGTCGCCGGGCAGCGGCTCAAGGTCCATCATGGCGATCGCCTGGCTGAACAGCAGCGCGCCGAGCACCAGGATTCCCAGATAGATCAGCCAGCGCATGGCGCAACTCCCTCGCCGCGAATATCAGGTGGCCCGCGCGCTGGGCCTGGCGGAGACGCGCGCATGCCAGGCCGTCAGATGGGTGAGCTCGTCGGGGATCGGCATGTTGACGAATTTGGCGAAGTCGAGGCCGCAGAGCAGCACGATGTCGGCCATCGAATAGTAATCGCCGACCAGGAACTGGCCGCCGCCGGAGATTTCCTTGTCGAGCCATTTCATCGCGCCGCCGACGACGCGGCGCATATGGGCGCCGTAGTCCTTGAACTGGTTGGGATTGACGACGGCGGTGCGCGCATCGTCGTTGATCCAGACCTGGCCCATCGGCGTCCACAGGCGAAACTCGCTGCGCCGGATCCACATCTCGACCTCGGCCATCTCGAACGGGCTGCGCCCGAACAGGGGCGGGGTGGGATGAAAGGCCTCGAAATAGCGGCAGATGGCGATCGACTCCGAGAGGAAGCGGCCGTCGTCGGTCTCCAGCACCGGCACCTGGCCGAGCGAGTTCTTTTTCATGAAGTCGGGCGCCTTGTGCTGGCGCTCGGCCATCCGGGTGTGGACGCGCTCGACATTGGTGATGCCCTTCTCGGCGAGATAGATGTGCACCTTGCGCGGATTGGGGGCGGGATAGTTCTCGGTGTAGAGCTTCATAGCGTTTCCTCGCGGTTTGGGCTGGGATCAGCCTAGAGGGCGGACGCGCCGCACGGCAACCGGCCGGCGGCGTTGACGCACCGGTTTTGCCGACTATATTCGCGGGCCTTCCGGTTATTCCCTTTCAAAGTGCCCGAGTGGTGGAACTGGTAGACGCGCCGGACTCAAAATCCGGTACCGCAAGGTGTGTCGGTTCGATTCCGACCTCGGGCACCAGTCTTCGCTGCGCAGCAGCGGAGACTGCCACGGCGCAGCCCGCAGGGCGAAGCCGGGCCGGTGATGGGGTCGCGAGCTACGCCTCGGCAGGCCGACCTCTCTTTGAACGACACGCGCGCAACGGTTTGTTCACCAACATCTCGATCAATCTTCGTCAAACGAGCCACGAATGCGCGGCCGGTGCGTAGTCGGAAGGCAACCCTTCGAGAATGCCGGCTTTGGCTTTTCTGCCGTCGACGCAAGCGCCAGCCCGTGCGCAGCGCGCTCCGCCAATGGCTTCGCCGCTGGCGGATCTGGCGCGCAGTGGCGTTCTGGCCGGCAGCAATCTCGAGTTGCGCTTCTTTCCGGTCTACGACGTCCAGCGCCAGAGCGTGGCGGCGCTGTTCTGCACCCCGATGGATGTGGGCGCCGGCGTGGAGGCGATCTATGGCCACAAGGCTTTCCACGATTTTTCGGTGTCGGACTGGGCGGGAATCGATTGTGCCATCCTGGGCCATGCCCTGGGCTTCGCCGGCCGGCTGACGCAGAACGGCATCGTGGCCGCGGTCGGGGCGTCGGTGAGCTTTACCACCTTGTGCGATCCCAATGGTCGCGTCGCCTATCGCGAAGCGCTGCGTATCGCCCATGCCCGCGAGCAGAACAACCTGGTGATCAAGATCGAAGACGTGCCGCCCGGGACCGGCGGCCAGCGTATCGCCGAGATCGTCTCCTGCGTGCGCGCGCTGGCGCCGCGTGTCTGGGTGCATTTGCCGGGGAGCGAAATGCCGCTCGCCGGCCATGAGCAATTGCGCGCCACGGGCCTGGTGCTGTCGATGCCGCCGCGGCTGCCGGCGCACGGCATGGCGACCGAGGCGCGCTGGCTGGCCCGCGCCGCCGCGCTGCAAACCGCGCTTGCCTGCATGGACCATGTCGACAGCGCATCGGAACTCGACATCGTGCGCACCGCCGGGATCCGCTTCGTTGCCGGTCACGCGCTGAAGCGGCCGGCGCTCTGCGCCGGTACGTCGCCGGAAAGCATCCGCGCGTCGCTCTATGCCGCCCAGCCGGCCGATGCCCTCCTGGACTATTCGAGCGGACCGAACATCGCCCAATCGGGACTACGCCTACAAGCGGGCGAATAGCGGCTTACGCCCTGCTTTGCCTTTGCGGGCGTGCTGGTCAAGTCCGGTCAATTCAATTCCGCTGACATGCGTGCCACCATCGCTGGCCACCGGCGGCGCGCGGTGGAGCATGCCGCACCCGAACTTGCCGCTCGCCGCGTGTGGCACTACTCTTCCCGCCACTTTTCCGGTCGGATCGACGTTCTGGGAATTGTCGGCGTACCGCCCCTGGACAGATTGGGGAGGAACACCATGTGCCTCATGCATGACACATCACACGGCATCAGCCGCCGCGGCTTCGGATTTTTGCTGGCGGGCGCGGCGGGTTTGAGTCTGCTGCCGCTTCCGGCGCGCGCGGCGACGGTCGACACGCTGTGCGTCACCTGCATCGACTACCGCTTCGTGATGAAGGACGTAACCTGGCTGAACACCCATCTGGGTCTCGCCTTCAACAATTACGACATCGTCGCGCTGGCCGGCGCGGCGCTGGCGGCAACGGTGCAAGATCGGGTGCCGCAGAATCCGCAAGCCTTGTTCGACCAGCTCAAGCTCGCCAAGACCCTGCACACGATCAAGAGAGTGATCTTGCTCGACCACATGGATTGCGGCGCCTACAAGACGGCATTCGATGACGACGAACCCGGGGAGGGCGTCGAACTCGGCTGGCACAAGACCATCATGCCGCTCGCCGTCAGAGAGATCGATAAGCTGGGTCTGGACGTCGAGGTGGAAGGCTATCTGATGTTCAAGGACGGTCTGCCCTTGAAACTCCTGGGCTGATCGCCGGCGCTTTCAGCCGTTCACATAAATCGGATTGCCGACCAGCACCGTTCGCCCCTTCGCGTCCTTCACATCGGCGCGGAGCCAGTGGCGGTTGGCGTCGAAGGTCAGCGAGAAGGTTTTGTGTACGTCGGCGCCGGCGATTGAAGAGCTGGCCAACGGCGCAATCTTCTGGCCGTCTTCGACGATGCCGACCGTACCGCCCGCGACTCCGGCGACGTGCACCGTGAACGTGATGCGCTCATGGGCGCGGACCTTCAGCGTGTCGCCCATCGTCACCCGTCCGCCGTGGGCTGTGAATTCGAGGAGGCGATCCTTGCTGCCATCGACGTCGACGAAGACATGGCCTGAGCGGATACCGTCCAGGATGGCGCGGTCGGAGAGGTTCGCGGCGTAGACCACCGTCGTGGGATAGCCGACCGCGTCCTGCGCGGCCGGGCCGCTGTGGTTGTCGCTGCCGCCGATGGCGGTGAGGCGGTAGCCTTTGTCGAGCAGGTCCTCCCAGAACGGAATGCCCGAGACCGGATTGTCGGCGCTGCCGAACAGCGCCGTCGCGCCGCCATTGACGATCTCGATGGCCTGGATGCGCGCGTAGTCGGTGCCGGCAACGGTCCAGCCGCAGCCCATGCAGATCTCGCCGCTGGGAAGCCTCGGATGGTTGATCGAGATCAGGCCGTGCAGGGCTTCGACCTGGTCGAGCAGGGTGCCGAAGGCCGGCACATCCGCGCTGCCCAGCCGGAAGTCGATGAAACCGGTCGGGCCGAAAACGTTGGCGTGGCCGTTGAAGGTGGTGATCTCGCGGCCGGGCAGCAGCAGCAGGTTGTCGAAATAGGGCTGCAGTTCGCGCTCCGCGCCGAACTGCGAAATGGCGTTGTGGTCGGAGATGGCGATGAAGTCGAGGCCGCGCGCGGCGGCGGCTTCGACCGTCTTGTACAGCGGGCAGGGCACTTTGCGTCCCGCCTGGCTGGTGCACTCGCCGTCGCTGTGGGCGGTGTGCATGTGCAGGTCGCCGCGATACCAGGCCGGCCCGCTCTTCAGCGGCGCGTTGGAGAAGGCCGACACCGCGAAGGGCGCGCCCGGCCGGTCGAGATAGATGCGGGCCTCGTAATCGGCGTGCGCATCCTTGCGGATGTTGGGGATGCCCAGGATCAGCTTCCACAGTCCGGCGCGGATCGGGCCGGGCAGGTAGGACGGCGTCGCGTCGGTCTCCGACAACGTGAAGCTGTCCTTGTTGCCGCCGCTCCAGCCGCGAAAGCGCTCCGGATCGAACAGGCCCAGATCGATGGTGGTGTGCTGCTCGTGGCCGCTGTAGCGGAAGCTGACGGAAATCCGGCTGATGCCGTCGGGAACGGTGAAGGGCAATTCGCGATAGGTCTGGTTGTCGGCGCCGGTGACGGTGCCGGTGATGAGATAGTCCGGCGCGCGGCCGGGATCGGGCGCGGCGGCATTGAGGCCCGTCAGCACGGCAGCGGCTTGCGCGGCGCTCGCGAGGCAAAGACCCAAGAGGAGAGTGGCGGCGCGCAGCATCATGCGGCACGCACAGCGGCGATGGCGTGATCGGCGCTCTTGGCGATCACCAGATCGGCGGCGGCGCGGTCTTTCACGATGTGCTCGCGCAGGTTCGGCAGGTTGATGTTCTGCCAGACGCTCTGCGCGAAGGCGCGGCGGGCGGCGTCATCCATGTCGCGGAAGCGGTAGTAGAAGCTCTTGGGATCGTCGCGGCCGGCCAGCATCAGCGGCAGCAGCCGGTCGGTGAACCATTTTTCAATCACGTCCTCGTCCGCGTCGAGGTAGATCAGGCAGTCGATCAGGCGCTGGCTGCCCGGCCGTTCGATCTGCGCCAGGTGCAGGCCGTCCAGGATGACGACGGCGGGATTGTTCACGATCAGCGGATTGTCCGGATCGCTGTCATAGGTGACGTGGCTGTAGCGCGGCACGGCGACGCGCGCGCCGCCGCGAATGGCGGCGAGGGCGGCGCGCAGGGCTTCGACGTCGAAGGATTCGGGAAAGCCCTTGCGCAGGGCGATGCCGCGCTCGGCCAGCACGCTGTTGGGAAAGAGAAAGCCGTCGGTGGCGATGTTCAGGGCGCGCGGCCGGCCGGGCCACGCTTCGATGGCCTCGCGCAAGGCGGCGGCAAAGGTGCTCTTGCCCACCGCCACGCTGCCGGCGACGCCCACGACATAGGGCGTGCCGGCGGCCCGGGCCGCGGTGGAGCGCCGGCGCAATTCTTCGCTCACGGGAAATCCGGCGGCCATGAAAGCCCTTCGAAGCAGCGGCGCGGACTATGGCATGGGCAGCGGCGGTGAGGGAACGCGGGGCCGGCGAATTCGGCGCGGTGTCGCATGTCCCGCGGCGCCCGCGACCTTTATCACTGCCGTCATCATGCGGATTCTCGTAACAGGCTCGTCGGGATGGTTGGGCGCGGCGCTGGTGCCGCTCTTGCGGGCGGCCGGTCATGCCGTGTTCGGCCTCGATTCCCGCCCGGGCGCGACGACGAAGCTGCTGGGCTCGGTGGCGGACCGCGGCTTCGTGCGCGCCGCCATCGGCGACAACCGGATCGATGCCGTCGTGCATGGCGGCGGCCTGCACAAGCCCAATATCGAAACGCACGCCAGAGCGGACTTCCTGAGCGTGAATGTGCAGGGCACGTTCAACCTGCTGGAGGAGGCGGTGGCCCTGGGCGTGCAGCGCTTCGTCTTCACCTCCACGACCTCGCTGATGGTTTCCAGGGAGATTCGCGCGGCGACGGCGCCGGAGGCTGTGTGGCTGACCGAGGAATTCAACGCCTGCCCACGTAACATCTATGGCGTGACCAAGCTGTCGGGCGAGCACCTGTGCCGGCTCTATCACGAGCAATTCGGCTTGCCGGTCGCGGTCTTGCGCACGGCGCGCTTCTTTCCGGAGACCGACGACATGGCGCGGGACATCGCGCAATCGGGCCCGAACACCAAGGCCAACGAATTGCTGTTCCGCCGCCTGACCAGGGCCGACGCCGCCGCGGCGCATGTCGTGGCGCTGGAGAAAGCACCCGGGATCGGTTTCGACGTCTTCATCGTCTCCGCCATGCCGCCCTTCGCGCGCGAAGATTGCGCGCAGCTGATGACGGACGCGCCGGCGGTGGTGGCGCGCTATTTCCCGGACTATCCGGCGCTGTACGCAAAGCACGGCTGGACGATGTTCGACAGGATCGACCGCATCTACGATCCGTCGCGCGCGCTGCGACGCCTGGGCTTTCGCTGCCGCACGGGTTTCCGCGAAATGCTGGACGAACTGGCGGCGGGGCAGGTGCCGGACTATCTCGCGACACGTGTGTGGCCTTAAGGTCGGGCAAACGGGGAAAGACATGGACAGCACGGTCGCGGGCATCGCGGCGCGCCTGGAACGATTGCCGGCCGGGCGCGCGCTGTGGACGCGCGTGGTGCTGCTGTCGCTGGGCGGCTTCTTCGAATTCTACGACATGTTCCTGTCGGCCTATGTCGGGCCGGGGCTGGTCAAGGCCGGCATCCTGACGCCGACGACGCCGGGCCTGTTCGGCACGACGGGCCTGGCCGGCTTCGTCGCGGCGTTTTTCTTAGGCCTCTTCATCGGCACCGCGCTGTTCGGCTTCGTCGCCGACCGCTTCGGGCGGCGCACGATCTTCACGGTCTCGCTGCTCTGGTACACGGTCGCGGCCAGCGTCATGGCGTTCCAGACGACGGCGTTCGGCCTGGATTTGTGGCGCTTCATCGCCGGTGTCGGCATCGGCGTCGAGCTCGTCACCATCGACACCTATATCGCCGAGCTGGTGCCGTCGGGCGTGCGCGGCCGCGCCTTCGCCTTCAACCAGGTGGTGCAGTTCAGCGCCATTCCGGCGGTGGCGTTCCTCGCCTGGCTGCTGGTGCCGCTTGCGCCGTTCGGGTTCGACGGCTGGCGCTGGGTGGTGCTTTGCGGCTCCAGCGGCGCGCTCATCGTCTGGTTCATCCGCCTCGCCGTGCCCGAAAGCCCGCGCTGGCTGGCGCATCATGGCCGCCTCGCCGAAGCCGATCGCATCGTGGCGCAGTTCGAGGCGCAAGCGATTGCCGAAAGCGGATCCTTGCCCGAGCCGATGCCGGCGCCGTTCGAAGCGCCGCGCGGCAGCTTCGCGGAGATCTGGCGCGCGCCGTATCTGGTGCGCACCATCATGCTGATCGTCTTCAACCTGTTCCAGACGGTCGGTTTCTACGGCTTCAACAACTGGGTGCCGAGTTTTCTCATCAGCCAGGGCGTCGGGGTGACCAGGAGCCTGGGCTACACCTTCCTCATCGCCATCGCCGCGCCGTTCGGACCGCTCTTGGCGGCGCTCTACACCGACCGGATCGAGCGCAAATGGATGATCGTGGGCGCCGCCACCTGCGTCGCCCTGTTCGGCCTCGCCTTCGCGCAGATGCGCGGCGCGGCGCTGCTCATCCTGTTCGGGGCCCTGGTGACTCTGGCCAACAACATCATGTCGTTCTCGTTCCACGCCTATCAGGCCGAGCTTTATCCGACGCGCATCCGCGCCCTGGCGGTGGGCTTCGTCTATTCCTGGAGCCGGCTGTCGACGGTGTTCAGCGCCTTCGTCATCGCCTTCTTCCTGGGGCGATTCGGCGTCGGCGGCGTCTTCACGCTGATCGCCGCCAGCATGACGGTGGTGGTGCTGGCGATCGGCATCTTCGGCCCGCGCGTGCGCAACCTGTCGCTGGAGCAGATTTCGAAATGAGGCGGGCCGGCGAGCGCCGGCGACGCCTCGGATTGATGTGGATTGGCGGGAAAATCCGGGTTTATCCCCAGGATAGGCCAAGGCGGCGACCCGGCGCTTCGAACAAAATGCGCCGGACTGAGCGATATTGCTCAGTATTGCCGATCTCATTCCTATGTACTCGCCTCGTATTAGACCGCCCCAGCCAGCGGGAGAACCATATGGCAACGATCCATGAGCCTTCACGGCACCGGGAGCCGCTGACCTGGCACGAGACCATATCGCGCGCCAGCTACTATTCGTTCGGCATCGCCGCCCTGTGGGCGATCGCCTTCGTGCTGTTCCAGCTCTTCGGCCCGCATCATCCTTGACCGCTTCCTAGTTCGCATCGCCGGCAAAATCCCGCGGTCCCTGGGCGAAGGCCTTGGCGTCGAGGATCATGATCAGCGCCGCCACCGCGACGAAGACGGCGGTGACGATGCATTTGGTGAACTGCTCCGCGGCGAAGCCGATCGCCACCGCATCGAGCATGAAATGAAACAGGATGGCGGCCGGAATCCATCGCCGGTGTTTCTCGTAGAGCCAGTTGGCGATGATCGCCGCCGGGACGACGCTGACGAAGAAATTCGCGACATAGAGCGGACTCTGCAGCCAGAGCCCGTGCTGGTAGGTGCCATCGATGAAGAACAGCGGCACGTGCCAGATCGCCCACAGCATGGCGAAGAGCAGCGTGGCGCCGCGCATGCCCAGCCCGGCCCTCAGCGCGTCGACGCCGTAGCCGCGCCAGCCGAGTTCCTCCAGCAGCGGCGCGAGGAGCATCAGCGGCAGCATCGCGAGCAGGTTGGGGATCAGGCTGAGTTGCGTGGCCGGCCTGCCGAGCCGCACCGACAGCCAAATGGCGCCGTAGGTCGCCGCCGGCATCAGCAGGATGGTGACGGGCAGATAGCGCCAATTCAGCCGCCGCGGATTGACGAGCCGGTCCGTGAAGTCGCGCCACAGCGCCTGGTTGTTCGACGTGCGCAGCAGAAGAAGCGCGCCGGCGAACGGTCCGCACAACCCGATGAGCATGAGAAGCTGAGCCGCTATTTGCGGCACCGGCCGGTAGCTGAACCAGGCCGCGGCGAACCACGGGATCCAGGTCAGCGCGTAGGTGAACGCGAAGAACCGGACGGGGTGATAACCGCTGCCGTGCCGCATGTCGCCCTCCGAAAGATGCCTAATAGTTTCAATATCTTGTCTCATAAATTGATAAAATCAATATTTTTTACTTGAAAAATCAATTTTCTTGATCCATATCTGAGGGGCAACGGAACTTCGGCGCCCGGACGATGGCCAAGGCCAAGGATTGGCAGGAACTGACCCAGCTCACACAGGGCGCGCCCCTGGTGGTCGAGCGGGTGCGGCTGGCGGACCGGGACGTCGCCATCGAGGGCGCTTTCGAGCTGCCGCAACTGGCGCGCCTGCCCATCGAGGACCAGATCTTCATCGCCGCCTTCGTCAAAAGTCACGGCTCCATCAAAGAGATGGAGAGCGTCTTCGGCGTCAGCTATCCCACCATCAAGGCGCGGCTCAACCGCATCGCCGGCGCCCTCGAATTCATCGACACCAATCCCCAGCCCTCGCGGAGCGAAGTGCTGGACCGTCTTGCCCGCGGCGAGATCAGTGCCACGGACGCCATCAACGAGCTGGAGGGAAAATCATGAGCTGGCTGCCGCCCATGTTGGCCATCGTTCACATCCTGCCGACGCGCATGCGCCGCGGCATCCGTCTGTGGATACCGTTGTTCCTGGTGTGGCTGTTGCTGCTGCCCTTCGTGCTGGTGCTGCTGCCCGTCTACTTCGTGGTCTGCGCCGTGATGGACATCGCGCCGTTCAGGACGCTGGCCGGAATCTTCGCGGTGCTGGGCAGCCTCAACGGCACGCATGTCGAGGTCGAAAGCCCCGACGCCTACGTCTTCATCCACGTGTATTGAAAAAGGAATTCAGCCATGAGTGAGAACCGCCGCCAGATCCTGGAGATGCTGGCATCCGGCAAGATCACCTCCGACGAGGCCGAGCGGCTGCTCTCGGCCGTGGAGCGCGAGCCGGCGACGCTGGTCGCCGGAGCCGCCGGCCGCAACGAGAAGCTGAAATATCTGCGCGTCCTGGTCGACGGCCATGACGAGCATGACGGGTCGGTCAAGGTGAATGTGCGCGTCCCGATGATGCTGCTGCGCGCCGGCGTCAAGCTGACCGCGATCATCCCGCCCAGGGCGCGCACCGAGGTCAACGACGCGCTGCGCAAGGAAGGCATCGACGTCGACATCGGCAAGCTGACGCCGGAAAGCCTCGAGGACGTCATCGAGCAGCTGCGCGACCTCCAGGTCGACGTCGACAGCGAAAAGGCCAAAGTGCGGGTGTTCTGCGAGTAGGTGGGCATCCGCGGCGATGGTATAGGCAGACGCTGCAGACGCCATTGCCTACGGGACCATGAACTATCGCCACGCCTATCACGCGGGAAATTTCGCCGACGTCGTCAAGCATCTGGCGCTGGTGAGCATCCTGCTGCACCTGCGCAAGAAGGACGCGGCGTTCGCGGTGATCGACAGCCATGCCGGGCGCGGGCTCTATGATCTGGCGGGCGAGGCGGCGGCGCGCACCGGCGAGGCGGAACGCGGCATCGGCCGTCTCCTGACGCCGGACGTGGTCGGCTCGGCGTTGCCGGAGGCGCTGCATCGCTATCTGGCGATCGTGCAAGGCTCGAGCGCGCGCTTCTATCCCGGCTCGCCGTTGATCGCGACGATGCTGCTGCGGCCGCAGGATCGCCTAGTCGCGATCGAGAGCCAGGCGGATGAAGCCGCCGCGCTCAAATCCGTCCTGGCGACGTTCCGCAACAAGGCGCTGCGCAGCGAATGCGCCGACGGCTATGGGCGGCTGAACGCGCTGCTGCCGCCGCCCGAGCGGCGCGGGCTGGTGCTGATCGACCCGCCGTTCGAATCGGCGGAAGAATTCCAGGCGCAAGCGCGGGCCCTGGGCGAGGCGCTCAAGCGCTTCGCGACGGGGATTTATCTGTTGTGGTTTCCGATCAAATCGGCCGGCGAGGCGAGCGCCTTCTGCGGCGAGGTCCTGGCTGCCGGCGTGAAGAAGGCGCTACGCATCGATATCGATGTCGGCCTGGCGAAGGATGACGACAAGGAACGTCTCCGCGCCGCCGGGCTGATCGTCGTCAACCCGCCTTTTGGCTTCGCGCAAGACATGCGCGACTGCCTGGCACGGGTCGCGCCGCTCCTGTCGGACACGGCGCGCGCCGAGCTGCGCATGCTGGCGGGCGAGGAGACATGACGCAACCAGAGGCGCAGACCGCGCGCGATCCGGCGCGGATCGTGGCGCTGTGTTTCCTGATCGCGATCCCGGAAGGCTTCGATTTGCAGGCCATCGGCGTCGCCGCGCCAAAATTGATTCCGGCGCTCGGCCTTTCCAGCGCGCAGGCCGGCTGGGCCTTCAGCGCCAGCCTGATCGGGCTCATCGCCGGCGCGGCGCTGGGCGGCTGGATCGCCGACCGCGCGGGGCGCAAGCCGGTCCTGATCGGCTCGGTGGCGGCCTTCGGGTTGTTCTCGCTGCTGACGATGCTGGCGCATGATTTTTCCGCGCTGTTCGCGGCGCGCGCCGCCACGGGGCTGGGGCTGGGCGGCGCGCTGCCGACGCTCATCGCGATGGCGAGCGAGATCAGCGCCGCGAAACGGCGTTCGATCACGGTTGCCGCCATGTGCTGTGCCCTGCCGGTCGGCGGCGCCGCGGCGGCCCTGTTCGCCCGCTTCGCGCTGGCGGCGCATGGCTGGCAATCGATCTTCCTGGTCGGCGGCGTGGTTCCGCTCGCGCTGGCGGCGGTCGCGGCGCGGCTGCTGCCGGAAACCTGGCGGGCGCGCGACGAACGGATCGACCGGCGGGTCCTGCGAGCCCTGTTCGGCGAAGGACGCTTCGCCGCCACGCTCCTGCTGTGGACCGGATTCGTGCTGACCAACACCGTCGTCTACCTGCTGCTGAACTGGCTGCCGACGCTGGTCGTGGCCAAGGGACTGCCGCCCACCAGCGCCTATCTCGCGTCCCTGGCCTTCAATCTGGGCGGCGTCGCGGGCGCGCTTGGTATCGGCCTGCTGGTGGACCGCTTCGGTCTTCGCAGGCCCGGCACCGCCGCTTACGCGCTGCTCGTCGCGGTGATGGCGGGACTTGGCGTCGCGCTGGCGAACGGCACGATCCTCGCCTTGAGCGCCGCCGCCGGACTGCTGGTCCTGGGCGTGCAATACGCGCTCTATGCGGCGACGCCGATCTACTACGCGATCGGGGTGCGCGGCACGGGCGTCGGTGCGGCGGTTGCGGTGGGCCGGCTGGGCTCTATCGCCGGCCCGCTGGTCGGCGGACAATTGCTGAGCGCCGGCGCGGCCGCGGGTCAGGTCCTGAGCGTGATGGCGCCCGTCACGTTCGCGGCGGGTCTCGCGATTCTATTGCTGACCGTTATCGGCCGCCCGCATCCGGAGGATTGAGCGACATGGCACGCAGCGAAGCCGAAGACATCCTGGAGCCCGAACTGGCGATCTGCGATCCGCATCATCACCTGTGGGACTTTCCGGCGGGCCGCTACCTGCTGCCCGAACTGCTGGCCGATCTTGGCTCCGGTCATAACATCGAGAACACCGTGTTCGTCGAATGCGGCGCCTTCTATCGCGCCGGCGGCCCCGAGGAACTGCGCGTCGTCGGCGAGACCGAGTTCGTCAACGGCGCCGCGGCGATGGCAGCGAGCGGGCGCTATGGTCCGATCCTGGCCTGCGAAGGCATCGTCGGCCGCGCCGACCTGGCGCTGGGCGAAGCGGTGGGCGCCGTGCTCGATGCGCATATCCACGCCGGCAACGGACGCTTTCGCGGCATCCGCCACGCCGCCGGCTGGGACGCCAGCCCCGACGTGCGCAACAGCCACACCAATCCGCCGCGCGGCCTCTATGCCATGCCGGCATTCCGCCTCGGTTTGAAGGAATTGGCCCGGCGCCATCTCTCCTTCGAGGCCTGGCAATATCACCCGCAGCTTGCCGAGGTCACGGCGCTGGCGCGCGCCGTGCCGGAGGCGCAGATCGTGCTCGATCATGTCGGCGGCCCGCTCGGCGTCGGCCCCTATGCCGGCCGCCGCGACGAGATCTTCGCCGCCTGGTCGCGCGACATTCGCGAACTGGCGGGCTGTCCCAATGTGTTCGTCAAGCTGGGCGGGCTGGGCATGGCGATCTGCGGCTTCGATTTTCACAAGCGCGACATCAAGCCGGGATCGGCGGAACTGGCAGCGGCCTGGCGGCCCTATCTCGAAACCTGCATCGCAGCGTTCGGGCCGGAACGCGGCATGCTGGAGAGCAACTTCCCGGTCGACGGCGTGTCGTGCAGCTATTCTGCGCTGTGGAACGCCTTCAAGCTGGTGACCAAGGGCGCCGGCGCGGCCGAGAAGGCGCAGCTCTACCGCGGCACCGCGCGCCGCTTCTACCGGCTGGACAGCTGAACGGAATCGTAGGCGACGGCGCGCTCGAGGAGCGACAACCGCATCTGGCCGCGTTTCAGGACGGAATTGTGGAAGGCGATCAGGTTGAAACCGGCGCTTTTTTTCGCGCTCTCGCGCAGGTCGAGGATGGTTTTTCGCCCCAGCGCCGGGCCGGCGGTGAAGCCGGGCTGCACGACGATGCGGTCGACTTCGTTCTCGAACGTGTCGGGCGCGTCGCCGGCGATGGCGGCGAAGCGCGCGATGGCCTCCTCGCGGCTCCAGCGCTTGAAATGGATGCCGGTGTCGATCACCAGCCGCCCGGCGCGCACCAGCAGCGATTGCAGCAGGCCGAGCCGCGCGAGGTCGTCGCCTGCGAGCAGGCCCAGCTCGTCGGCGAGCTGCTCGGTATAGATGGCCCAGCCCTCGAAATAGGCGTTCGGCATATAGCGCAGGCGCAGCGGCGTGGGATTGGCACGCTCCTGCAGCGGCAGCTGCAGCAGATGGCCCGGCAGCGTCTCGTGATGCACGACCGTGGGCAGCGACCAACTCGGTCGCCGATCTATGTCGCGCAGGTCGACATAATAGGTGCCGGGTTTGCTGCCGTCATAGGACGGCGCTTCGCGGTAGCCGATCCTGCCGGGACCGGCGAGCCGCACCGAGATCGCGCCGGACGACAGACCGCTGAAGGCTTGCGCAAGTACAGGCCGGACACGCGCCAGCTGCGCATTCATATCGGCGACCACCTTGGCGCGGCCGCCGTCGTCGTCGCTGTAGAGATAACGTGGGTCCTGCCCCAGCGCATACAGGCGCGCGCCAGCCGAGCCTTGGGTCAGTCCCTGTTTGCGCAGCAAGACGTCGGCGCGCGCCGACAGCTTGCGGACCTGTTCGAGGCCCTCCTCATGCGCGGTTTTGGGATCGATATTCAGCGACACGCCGGCCTTCAGCGCCAGCGCGTAATAGGCATCGCCGTCGCGCAGCCGCCAGACGCCGGCATCGTGCGTCGCGCGCGCGGCGACCGCCTGCAGCACCGCGATCTGTGCGTCCAGCGCGTGGGAGAAATCATCGGCGTCGGTGCGCAGGGCGGAGAGCTTGGCGCGTGTGGCGTTCGCAATGAAGTCGGGCGGCACCACGCTCAGGGTTGCGTCGGATTGCAGGCGTTCGTTTTCACCGGCCATGTCGGCGAGGATTTGCCGGCGTTCGTCCTTGCTGGCGGATTTGCGCGCCTCGGCGATTCTGAGCCAGGCACCACCGCGCGGGCTGACGACATAGGGCGAGAGCGTCGCGCCGATGGCGCCGAAGGGAAATTGCCTGGCGAGCGCGGCTTCAAGCGCCAAACCCTCGGCGATGCCGTCATAATCGAGTCGCGCCTCGAACGAGAGCGGACCAGGATCGAAGCCGCGCAGCGTGGCGAGGTCGCTCGCCAGTTGCGCCCGCGCCGCCGCCGCGTCGGCACGCGATTGCAGCGTCGATGCGCCGGCACGCAAGCCGCCGAGAAGGGCGTAGAATTGCGCATCCCCGGCCGGCGTGCCGGCCAGGCCGCGCAGCGGCGGCAGCACCGCGATTGCCGCCCCGAATTTGAGGATTTCACGCCTGCTCGCCATGGCGCCAGTGTGCCGCGACGGGGAAATTTCCGCCACCGCTTGCGATTTTGCCGCCCGCCCAGTATCAGGTCGCCCACGGACAGGTGGTCGAGTGGTTGATGGCACCGCACTCGAAATGCGGAGAACCTTTACGGGTTTCGTGAGTTCGAATCTCACCCTGTCCGCCACCCTACGCTCCTTCGGAGCTTCGGGTGGCAGGCCATTCTTTCTCAGCCAATGTTCGCCAGCGAGTCCCTTTTTGGATGTCGAAGCTTCGAAGGAGCGCAGGGTGCCTCCCGAAGTTTTAGCGTAGGGAGGCGGGCGACAATTGAGGCTCATCACCATGCCCCGCATCTCCAACCCTGCCGTCGCCGAGGCGTTCGCGAAATTTCCCGCGCCGGCGCGGGCGCGGCTGATGGCGCTGCGGGCGCTGATCTTCGACGTGGCGGACCGGACAGCCGGCGTCGGCGCGCTGGAGGAGACGCTCAAATGGGGCGAGCCGGCCTATCTCACGCCATCGGGCAGCGGCAGCACGATCCGACTGGGTTGGAAGGCGAAGGCGCCGGACGAGGTCGCGATGTACTTCATCTGCACGACGGGCCTGGTCGACCAATTCAAAGAACTCTATCCGCGCGCCTTCCGCTTTGGCGGCAACCGCGCGCTGCTGTTCGACATGAAAGGCAAGGTGCCCGAGAAGGCGCTGAGGCACTGCATCGCGCTGGCGCTGACGTATCACCGCAAATAGGGCGTTAGCCGCGCTCCAGTTCCTCGCGCAGCATTTCCAGTTCCAGCCAGCGTTCCTCGCCCCTGGCGTGCGCGTGCTGCGCTTCGGCGAGTTTCTGCGACAGGGCGGTGAATTTTTTGGGGTCGCGTGTGTAGAGACCGTGTGCCGACAATTGCGTCTGCAGGTCGGCGA
Organism: Rhizomicrobium sp.; assembly: GCA_036512455.1. GTDB lineage: Bacteria > Pseudomonadota > Alphaproteobacteria > Micropepsales > Micropepsaceae > Rhizomicrobium. Next base: position 2,320 of record DATCAT010000009.1, on the reverse strand, counting down.
TCTGCCTGTCGAGTTCGGCAAGGCGCGCCGGCAGTTTCTCCAGATCGTGCTTGTCGGAGAAATTCATCTTGCGCCTGGTCGGTTCGCCGCGCCGGCGTTCCCTGGTTTCGGCGGTCTTCGTTGCTTTCGGCGTGGCGTCCGTCTTGGCTTCGACGCCACGGCCGCGCTGGGCCAGCATGTCGCTGTAGCCGCCGGCATATTGGATGAAGCGGCCATCGCCCTCGGCCATGAGAATGGACGTCGCGACGCGGTCCATGAAATCCCGATCATGGCTGACAACGAGCACGGTGCCGGGATATTCGTCGATCATCTCTTCCAACAGGTCGAGCGTTTCGAGGTCGAGATCGTTGGTCGGCTCGTCCAGCACCAGGAGGTTCGACGGCTGCGCCAGGACCTTTGCCAGCAGCAGCCGCGCCCGTTCGCCGCCCGACAAAACTTTCACCGGTGAGCGCGCCTGCTGCGCGGTGAACAGGAAGTCCTTCATGTACGACACCACATGGCGCATCTCGCCGGCGACCTGGATGTGATCGCCGCGCCCCCCGGTCAGCACGCTGGCCAGCGTGTCGTTGGGCTCCAGCGCGACGCGGTTCTGGTCCAGCCGCGCCATCTGCACCGCGATGCCGATCTTGACGTTGCCGGCGTCGGGTGCGAGCAGGCCGGTGAGCAGGTTGACCAGCGTCGTCTTGCCGGCGCCGTTCGGACCCACGATGCCGACGCGCTCGCCGCGATGGATGCGCAAGGAGACCTCGCGCACCACCATGTTGTCGCCCCAGCTTTTTGAAATGCGCTTGGCGTCGATGACGCGGGTGCCGCCTTCTTCGGCTTCGCCGACCGTCATCTTGACGCTGCCGGTGACGTCGATCTGCTCGCGCCGTCCGCTGCGAAGCCCGCGCAATTTCGCCAGCCGCCCCTGGTTGCGCTTGCGCCGGCCGCTGACGCCGTAGCGCACCCAGTCTTCTTCCATGGCGATTTTGCGGTCGAGCTTGTGGCGCTCGATCTCTTCCTGCTCCAGCACCTCGTCGCGCCAGGGCTCGAAGGCGGCGAAGCTCTTTTCCAGCCGCCGCGTCGTGCCGCGGTCCAGCCATACCGTGGCGCGCGACAGGTTCTCCAGGAAGCGGCGGTCATGGCTGATGAGGACGAGGGCGGATTTGAGTTGGGTCAGTTCGCCCTCCAGCCATTCGATGGCCGGCAGGTCGAGATGGTTGGTCGGCTCGTCGAGCAACAGGATGTCGGGCCGGGGCGCCAGCGCCCGGGCCAGCGCGGCGCGGCGCGCTTCGCCGCCGGACAGCGTCTGCGGCGCCTCGGCCCCGCTGAGCCCGAGCTTGCCGAGCAGGTAGTAGGCGCGGGCCGGATCGTCGCCCGGCATCAATCCCGCCTCGACATAGGCGTGGGTGTCGGCATAGCCGGCCAGGCTCGGCTCCTGCGGCAGGTAGCGAATCGTCGCGCCGGGTTGCACGAACCGCGTGCCGTCATCGGCCTCCATCAGGCCGGCGGCGATCTTGAGCAGCGTCGACTTGCCCGAGCCGTTGCGGCCCACCAGGCACAGCCGCTCGCCCGCCCCGACGGAAAGTTCCGCGCCGTCCAGCAGGGCGGTGTTGCCGAACGTCACATGGATGTCTTGCAGGAGCAGGAGCGGGGCGGCCATGGCCGCCTTATGTCATATTTTGCGCCGTTCGCACGCACTTCCGGCTTGATAATTGGCCGCATAACGATAGGTTCCGCAACTCCCACCAAGACGAGGCCGAGACAGGACTGCATGCGCGGATTTAAGGAAAAAGGATTTGAGGACCGGCTGGAAGTAGCCGCCAAGGCCAAGCAGGCGCAGTTGGAACGGGCGCGCGCCAAGTCGCCGCAGAACGACCCGGAGTTCGCCAAGCGCCAGGCCGAGCGCAAGAAGCTGGCCGAGGAGCGCGAGGCGCGCATCGCCCAGCGCGCCGCCGAAAAGGCCGAGGAAGCCAAGCGCGACACCGCGCGCAAGGCCGCCGAGACGCTTGCCAAGGCGGAAGCCGACAAGCTGGCCGAGGAAGAACGCCTGCGCCTGCGCCGCGAGGAAGCCGACCGCCTGGTCGCGCTGGCCGCCGAGCAGAAAGCCGCGCGCGACGCAAGGTATGCGGCACGGAAGAACAAGAAGCGGTAGCTTTTCCTCCCCCGTTGTTACGGGGGGTCGGCTTGACGGCGCTCGGACCGATGGCGCGCCGTCGCCGACGGATTGCGCGCACTTTCGCGCGCAAGACGGAGGGGGCGACGCCCCGTACCGGCCCCCTCCACCGCTTCGCGGTCCCCCTCCCCCGTAACAACGGCGGAGGAAAGAAGAGCCCTC
>DATCAT010000008.1:0-8924 GCA_036512455.1 Rhizomicrobium sp. | reverse complement strand
CTTCACGGTTGGATTGAGCGCGTCGTAGCAGGCGAGCCGCGCCGCACCGTCCGCGATGGCGGCGCATTTGGCCATGCCGTCGATCAGCTCGTCGCGCGGGCCAGCGCCGGCCAGCGCCGGAACCAGAACGATGGCGGCAATCGCTGCGACTCGGGCAATATTCATCAGGTGCTCATCCGCTTGCTGTTGACCGGGCCTTAAGCCGCAGGTTTGGGCCGCGATGATATGGTATCGACGCTGACGCCGCGAGGGTCTTTGGAGCACATGGAACAGAGCATTTGGACGCGGCGGGCGGTGCTTGCCGGTCTGTTCGCCGTCCTGTCCTGTGCGCCCGCTGCGGCGCTGACGGTGCTCAATCGCGGCAACGGCGCGGAGATCAAGAGCCTCGATCCGCATTTCATCGATGGGCTGAACGAATCCAATGTCGAGGGCGATCTGCTGATCGGCCTTTTGACGATGGACGCGGCGGGCGCGCCCATGCCCGGCGCGGCGACCAGCTGGTCCACCTCGCCCGACGGCAAGACGTGGACGTTTCACCTGCGCGATCACGTCTGGTCCGACGGAAGGCTGGTGACGGCGCAGGATTTCGTCTTCGCCTGGGAACGCCTGCTCGATCCCAAGACCGGCGGGTCCTACGCCTACAATTTGTGGGTGGTGAAAAATGCCCATGCCATCAGCCTCGGCAAGCTGCCGCCAAGCGCGCTCGGCGTGCGGGCGCCGGACGACAAGACCTTCGTCGTCACGCTCGAACATCCCGCCGCCTATCTGCCCGAACTGCTGACCCACGACACCGCTTATCCGCTGCCGCGCCATGTCGTGCTGGCGAAAGGCAGCGCCTGGTCCAAGCCCGGCAATTTCGTCGGCAACGGGCCTTATGTCCCGCGCGACTGGATCGCCAACGATCACCTGACGCTGGTCAAGAATCCGCGCTTCTACGACGCGGCGCATGTCCGCATCGATGTGGTGAACTTCTATCCGACGCCCGACAGCGACTCTGCGCTGCGCCGCCTGCGCGTCGGCGAACTCGACACCCAGACGCCCATTCCGCTCACCCAGATCGACTGGCTGCGCAAGAACATGCCGGCGGCGCTGCACACCAAGCCGTTCCTCGGTCTCTCCTACGTCTCGATCAACACGCGCCGGCCGCCGCTCAACGACGTACGCGTCCGCCGGGCGCTCAATCTCGCCTTCGACCGCGAGACGGTGACGCAGAAAGTCCTTCGCCTGGGCGAGCCGCCGGCCTACAGCATCGTGCCGCCGGCGACGGCGAACTATCCCAGCGGCGGCGGCATGGATTTCCGCGCCCTGCCCTATCCTGCCCGCATCGCCAAGGCGCAATGGCTGATGAACCAGCTCGGCTACGGTCCGGACAGCCATCTGCGTCTGACCTTCGAAACTTTCGATGAACCGAACAACAAGCGCATCGCCGCCGTGATGCAATCGATGCTCAAGCAGATTTGGATCGATATCGACATCGTCGCGATCGATTCGGCGGTGCATGGCCGCAACATGATCCAGGGTAATTTCGATCTCGGCGCGGCCTCGTGGTTCGCCGATTTCAACGACGCCTCGAACTTCCTGGACCTGCTGCGTTCGGACGGCGGCAACAATTACGGCCGCTACACCAATCTCGCCTACGACCACGCCCTGGACGCGGCCCAGCAGGAGCCGGATGCGAAGAAACGCGGCGCCCTGCTGGCCGCCGCGGAGGCCATGGCGCTGAGGGATTACCCCTGGATTCCGATGCGCTTTCGCACCACCCAAGACCTCGTTCAGCCTTATGTAAAGGGTTGGCAGGATAATGCGCGCGATCTGCACCGCACCCGCTGGCTGTGGATCGCCGCCCATTGATCGCGCTCACGTGAGCGCTCCGTGTCGCCAATGCGTTATACCGTCGTGACTCGACAAGGATTTCCCGCATGACCGCCTCGCGGATCGTCGCCCTGGCCGCCCTGGTCCTGCTCTGCGCCTGCTCGCGCTCCGGCGGCGGCAACCAGACGGTGCACGCGCCCGACTATCTGATCCGCGGCAACGGCGCGGAGATCAAGAGCCTGGATCCGCATTACATCGACGGCCAATGGGAGGCCAATGTCGTCGGCGACGTGCTGATGGGCCTCACGACCGACGCGGCCAACGGCGAGCCGATGCCCGGCGCGGCGACCAGTTGGGAGACCTCGCCCGACGGCATGACCTGGACCTTCCATCTGCGCGACCACGTCTGGTCCGACGGCGTGCCGGTGACCGCGGAAGACTTCGCCTTCGCCTGGCGGCGCATCCTGGAGCCGGCGCGCGGCGCGCCCTATTCCTACTATCTGTGGCTCATCAAGAATGCCCATGCCATCAGCCATGGCACGATGCCGACCTCGGCGCTCGGGGTGACGGCAAAGGACGACAAGACGCTGGTCGTGACGCTGGAGCATCCCGCGCCCTACATGCTGCAATATCTCCTGCACCAAGCTGTGTTCCCCGTGCCGCGCCATACCGTGATGGCCAAGGGCGACGCCTGGGCCAAGCCCGAAAACTACGTCGCCAACGGGCCCTATATCCCCAAGGAATGGGTGCCGAACGATCACGTCACGCTCGTCAAGAACCCGCGCTTCTATGATGCGCAAAACGTCCGCCTACAGACGATCATCTACAAGCCGACGGCGGACACGCTGGCGGCGCTCAAAGCCATCCGTGCCGGTGAACTCGACACCCAGAATCTCGTGCCCGGCGCCGAAATCAACTGGATGCGCAGCCACATCGCGCGCGCGCTGCAGATCAACACCTTTCTCGGCGTTGCCTATCTCTCGACGAATTTCCAGCACAAACCGTTCCAGGACCTGCGCCTGCGCCAGGTCATTGCGCTGACCTATGACCGCGAGACGATGACTCAAAAAATCCTCAAGCTGGGCGAAGCGCCGGCCTATCACTTCGTGCCGCCCGGCATCGCCAACTATCCCGGCGGCGCCGTAGTCGACTTCAAAGCCCTCTCCTACGCCCAGCGGTTGGCAAAAGCGCGCAGGCTTATGGCTGAGATGGGCTACGGCCCCAACAACCACTTTCACACGACGTACGACACCACGACGACGCCCGACTCCAAGCGTACCGCCGCGACGCTGCAGGCCATGCTTCGGCGCGTGTACATCGATATCGACATCGTCAATTCCGACGTGCAGATTTTCTACAAGAAGCTGCAACAAGGTCAGTTCGACATGGCCGGCGGTTCCTGGGTCGGCGACTTCGACGATCCGGGCACGTTCCTGGACTTGTTGCGCTCGGGCAGCGGCAACAATTACGGCCAGTATCACAGCGCGCGCTTCGACGCCCTGCTGGAACAAGCGAACCAGACGCTCGACATCAAGGCGCGCGGCGCGCTGCTGCGGCAGGCCGAGCAGACCGCGCTCGACGACGTCGCCGTCATCCCGACCCGCTTCCTGGTCACCCAGGACATCGTCGAGCCTTACGTGAAAGGCTGGGTCCCGAACGTGCGCGACTTCAACAGGTCGCGCTGGCTGTGGATCGACAGCCACGCCAGGCCCGAGCGCGGCGAGTAGCGGCTGGTCGGCATCGTCCGGGAGGAGCGCGACCTGGTGGCCGGCCAGGCCTGCATCGCCTGCCGCCGCCGCGTCTGGACGATCCTGCCCCCTGCCGCCCGGATGCCCGCTTGCCGCCGCCGCCGTTTGGAGGCATTTATGCGCCAACGATCCCGTAGCTCAGCAGGATAGAGCAACGGTTTCCTAAACCGTAGGTCGGGCGTTCGAATCGCCCCGGGGTCGCCATTCGAACGCGTGCCGCGAGCTACGTCGCCGGCTTGGCGACCAGTTTGATCTCGACGCGCTGGTCGCCGGTGGCGCCGACGCTCAGGCTGGCGTCGGACAATGCCGAACGGGCGATGAGATCGTCGCCGATGCCGTCGGCGATGAGGGCCTGGCGGACGGCGAGGAAGCGCGGCTGCGCCAATTTGAGATTGTCGCCGGACGCGACGCCGGCCGCGATCATCACCGATTGCGGACGGCTGGCGCGAATGTCGGCCGCCGCCTGGTCGACCACGGCGCGCGCGTCGGGCGACAATTCGGTGTTGCTGCTGGTGAAAAACACCATGTAGCTCGCCGGCGCCTGGTGGCCGAAGGTGCCGCAGCCGGCCAGCAGCGCCAGCCCGATCGAAAGCACGAAATGACGTTTCATCGAATCCCCCAACAGCGGCGGCGCCACTTGAGAAGAGCGGCAGCAGAATGCCGCGGAAAACCTGCCTGCAATGGAGTGGTAACGCGGCCGACGGCCGGCTGTTCCGTGGCGCTGCTGCGCGATCGGCTGCGGCCCGCGCCCTAAATGAGTGCCAGGGCTTCGGCGATTTCGGGAAACTCCGCCGACGGCGTGAAGCCCGCGAGCGCGGCACGCAGCACCTCGGCTGCGCCGGCGGCGTCGTTCGCCGCGCGCCGCAGCCGCGCCAGGCGCAGCGACGCCTGCAGCGCGAAGCTGCGCGTCGCCTGCTCGCGCGCGATGGCGATGGCCCGGCGATAGGCGGCTTCGGCCCGCGTCGTATCGGCGGGATCGGCGCGCAGCAACAGATCGCCGTGCAGGCGATGCAGCACCGAATCCAGCCAGCGCTGACCGCTGCGTTCGTTTTCGGCGAGCGTTTCCTCGATTCCCGACAGCCCCGCCGCCGCGCCGGACATCTCGAACTCCGCTTGCGCCAGGGCAAAGCCCAGGAACGGCAGGTTGATCGCGATGCCGAGATGACGAAACAGCGCCAGGCCGCCGCGCATCTCGGAAAGGCCGACCTTGCGCTCGCCGCGCTGATACAGCGACCAGCCGCGCATGAAGGCGCCGGCCGCGCCCCACACCGGCATCGTGTGCTCCTGGCAGAGCGCGAACAGGGCGTCGGCATGCGGCCCGCCGCGCGCGAAATTGCCGTTGACCGCCTCGAACAGGCAGGCATAAAAGAGCGCGTAGGCGAGGGTCGGAACATGGCCGCTGCGCCTGGCCAGCGCCAAGGCATCGTCGGCCATCTGCCGCGCCCGGTTCACCTCTCCCAGCGGCCACAAGGTCAGCGCCAGAAAGCTTTTCGCGGCCATGCCGGTGTCCTGGCCGAAGACATGCGCCAGCGCCGCGTGTTTGGTCTCGTCGTAACCGGCGACGGCCTGTTCGAGCTGGCCGCGCGCGCCGGCATAATCACCGGCGAACCAGCGGGCGACGCCGACCAGGCGATGCGCCACGCCTTCCTCCGGCGAACCCGGCAGCTTGCTGGCATCGCTGAGGAACGCGTCGGCGGTTTCGCGCATCGCCGCCAGCTCGCCGCGCACCGCGCTGCTGCTCGCCAGGCCGTAATAGATCGCCATGCGTTCGGCCGGATCCTCGATGCCGGTCGCCATCGCGCGGGCGCGCGCGAAGGCGGCGATGGTCTGGTCCGACACCCAGCCCTTGGCGTGCAGCAGCGCCTGACCGTAGGCCAATTGCAGCTTCAGACGGGCGGCGATCGGCAGTTCGGGATTGCCGTCGCTGGCCGGCCGGTCGGCCATCTCGACCGTCTTGCGCAGATGCGCCGCGCCTTCAGGGAACGCCGCCCGGCGCAGCGCCAGATCGCCGGCCTTGGTCCACCATTCGATCGCCGCGGCGACCTGGGCGGCCTGCGCGAAGTGAAAGGCCACGATCTCCGGCTCGGCGGTGGCGACGCCGGCGAAGCGCTCGCACAGGACTTCGGCGATGCGCAGATGCAGGATCTGCCGGCGGCTCTTGAGCAGGCTCTCATAGGCCGCGTCCTGCACCAGCGCGTGCTTGAAGGTGTAGCGCGCCTCGGGCAGCACGCCGGTGCGATACAGCATCCCGGCGTCTTCCAGCTGCGCCAGCGCCTGTTCGAGCGCGCCGTGGTCCTGCCCGATCACCGCCTGCAGCATGGGAAAGGAGAATTCGCGGCCGATGGCGGCGCCGGTCTGCACGATCTCCTTGAGCGGCGTCAGCCGGTCCAGCCGCGCCATCAGCGAGTCCTGCAGCGTCGAGGGAATGGCCAGCGGCGGCAACGGCCCGTCCAGCCGGTAGCCGTCGCCTTCATCGACCAGGATGCCGGACTCCTGGATCGTCTTGGTCAGTTCCTCGACGAACAGCGGCACGCCGTCGGTCTTGGCGACGATCTGCGCCATCACTTCGGCCGGCAGCGCCCGCCCGCCGGTCATGCGCGCGACCATGGTCTCGACCTGGGCGCCGTCCAGATTGCCCAGCGCCAGGCGCGTGACGTTTTCCAGCCCCTCCCAGGGCGGCTCGAACTCCGGCCGGAAAGTGATCAGGAACAGGATCGGCAATTGCCGCAGACGCTCGACCGCCAGATTGACCAGTTCCAGCGACGTCGCATCGGCCCAATGGGCATCCTCGAACAGCGCCAGCACCGGCGTGCGCCGCGCCAGCCCCTCGAGCTGTTCGAGCAGTGCCGCCAGCGTCTGGCGCCGCTGCTGCGCCGGGCTCAGATTGAGCGGCGGATAGCGTCCTTCGAACGGAATGGAAAGCAGGGACGCCAGCAGCGGCGCGATCTCGACGACGCGCGGCGTCGCCCGCCCCAGCACGCCTTCGAGCTTGGCGAGCTTGGTCTCCGGCGTATCGTCGGCGCGGAAGTCCGCGGTGCGCTCGATCTGTTGCACCATCGGATACAGGGCGCTCTCGCGGTGATAGGGCGAGCATTGATAGCGCATGCGGGTATGCGGCCGGTCCATCACCTGGTCGGCCAGCCAGGCGGCAAAACGCGACTTGCCGATGCCGGCCTCGCCGGAGATCAGCACGATCTGGCCTTCGCCGCTCCACGCCATGCGCAATCGCTCGAGCAGCAGCGCACTCTCGGTCTCGCGGCCGACGAAGCCGGTCAGCTGCTGCAAATGCGCCGCCTCGAAGCGGTTCTCGGAATTCGCCAGGCCCTCCACCGACCAGGCTTCGACCGGCTCGGCGAAGCCCTTCAGGGCGTGGTGACCCAGGCTGTGGAAATGAAAGACGCTGCCGATCAGCCGGCGCGTCGCGGCGCTGACGACGACCGCGCCGGGCGCCGCGAGCGATTGCAGCCGGGCCGCGAGATTGGGCGCATCGCCGACGACGGTCTGCTCCTGCGCCGCGCCTTCGCCGATCAGTTCGCCCACCACGACCAGACCGGTCGCGATGCCGATGCGGACCTTCAAGGGCGCCGGCGCCGAGGTCTTGAGCCGCGCCACGGCGGCGGCGATCGCCAGCGAGGCGCGCACCGCGCGCTCGGCGTCGTCTTCGTGTGCCCTGGGATAGCCGAAATAGGCCAGGATCCCGTCGCCCATGAACTTCGCCACCAGCCCGTCATATTCGGCGACGATGGGCGAACAGGCCGCGTGATAGGCGGCGATCACCTTGCGCATTTCCTCCGGATCGAGCCGCGCCGACAGCGCCGTGGAGTCCACCAGGTCGCAGAACATCACCGAAAGCTGGCGCCGCTCGGCGGCGTCGCGCGGCGTTTGCGCCGCCTGCGGGGAAGGCCGCGAAGTCTCCTTGGCAGCGCCGCGCAGCGCGCCGGTCGCAGCCAGTATCTTGCGGCGATGGCCGAAGGACGCAACGCCGAGTTCCTTGAGATCGTCCTCGTTCAGCCCGCCGAGCACGTCGAGGTCGACGTCGTTCTCGACGAACCGCTGGGCGTATTGCGGCAGGCCCAGCTGCGCGAACCAGTCGACAACGGATTTCATCGTCCCCTTCCAGCGCGTTCGTCGTCAGCCTGCGCGCGGCGCGACGCGGACCAGCGATTGCCATTGTGTCGACGCGGCGGGAATGCGCACGCGGCCACGGGACCGTTGCTGCCCGCGTTGGGCGCAAGCGTAGTCAGGCCGCAAAGCCGGCACAACCGGCTATTTTTCGCCGCGCAGGGACCCCGTCACAGCGCCCCGATCGCCTCCAGATGCTTGCACAGGGCGACCGCATAGGCCCGCGTCACCGGCTTGCCGGCATTGGCGGCGTTCTGCTGGCTGCGTTCGACGCAGTCGCGCACTCTGGGGTCCAGCCGGTCGGCCAGCGCAGACACCAGGCCATAGCCGGCCAGCGCGATGACGGCGGCGAAAATCGCGATGCCCAGATTGATTTCAACCCGCGCGAGCGTGCCCTTGCGCATTGCTCCGTCATCCCTTTGGCGCCGTCCTGTCTATCACAGGCAAACTGATCCGTCCGCGCCCCCTGTCCGTCGCGGCTTGGGGGCAACGCCCGGCTCTTGACGCAAACCGCTGAAAGCCCATAACCCTTATAGGGTATCGGAGCTTCACCATGCTGTCGCAGAAAGCGCGCTATGCGCTGCACGCGCTGATCGTCCTCGCCGAACACACCGGCGCCGCGCCGATGCAGATCGCCGACGTGGCGGAGGAAGCCCGCGTGCCGCGCAAATTCCTCGAGCAGATTCTGCTCGAGATGAAAAAGCGCGGCATCGTGAAGAGCACGCGCGGCCGCAGCGGCGGCTATCTGCTCGGCAAGGCGCCGAAAGACATCACCTTCGCCGACGTCATCCGGGTGATGGACGGGCCGCTGGCGCTGGCGCCCTGCGTCAGCGTCACCGCATATCATAAGTGCGAGGATTGCGTGGACGAGTCGACCTGCGCCATCCGCAAGGTGCTCCTCGCCGCGCGCGACGCCACCGCGCAAGTCCTGGAATCCCGCACCATCGCCCAAGCTGCCGTCACCGCCCGCAAGGCCGGCTGGGCGTAGGAAATTCGCCCCCTCTCCCCCGAAGGCAGGACTGTCCGGGGAAAGTTTAAGCATATCGGAACACCAACTGATCGCTGGAGAACTTGGGCCTAGCGGCTGCGGGATGGACTTCGGGCGGTTTGTCGATTCGGGCGATGGCATTCCTGGTGAAGAGCCTTGCGGCGAGGAGTTCGGCGAAGCGGATGATGGGTATTTTGACGAGGTTGTCTCGCGCCGCGATGCGCAGGAGCAGGTAGGCGATCATGGCGGCCACG
>DATCAT010000007.1:0-43213 GCA_036512455.1 Rhizomicrobium sp. | reverse complement strand
CTGCGCGCCAATGACTCTCATCAAGCGGAACGGATAGATGGGTGGCCGGGTCAAGCCCGGCCATGGTGAGTGTTTAGTCTTCCGCCAGCACGATGATCCGGTCCGCTTCGCCGTAGCGCAGCAGCTCCGACCGCGCCGGATTGACCACCACGCCGCCCATGTTGCGGTCGTCGCCTGTGCCGTCGCGCTTGCGGCGGTAGCCGATGGCGACTTCGCCGCGGCGGCGGGCGGCCTCGGCGATGGTGTAGAAGCTGACCGGCGTGTCGAGCGAAACGTAGTCGCCGACATGGCGCATGTAGATTTCCGAGCCTTCCTCGTCCAGCAGATCGTCGAAGATGGCGGCGAGATATTCGTTCTCCGACGCCTGTGCGAGCATCAGGCTGACCAGCTTGTTGCTGACCACGAAATCGTCGGCCCGCGTCACTTCGGCGAGCTCGCGGTTGCGCACGTCGGCCATCTCGCTCACCACGGTGATGTGCTTGCCGTGACTTTCGGCGATCTTGCGCAGGTGCAGCAGCGTGACCAGCGTCCGCGTGTCGGCGGGCTGCGCCGGCATCGTGTCGCTGTAGCCCAGCACCATGACGTGCTTGTAGGACGCGATATCCAGCGCATCGAGCGTGCCGCGATCGCTGCTGTCGACCATCCGGTGCGCGACCTTCAGGTTATCGCCGGAAATGTTCAGTGCCGCCATGTCGGCTTCGAAGTCGGGCGTATCGGCGGCGATCATGAGCTCCGAGCCGGCCGCGACATAGCGCGACAGTTCGAAGGCGATGGCCGGGCCGCGACGATTCCAGCCCAGGATCAGCGAGCGCTCCGGATGGCGCAGCTTCGGTTTGACCTCCTGGATCGCGGCGGCATCGAACTGGGGCGCCACGCCACTGGTGCGGATCGCGGAATCGTCCTCGGCGATGATGATGGCGCGCGCCCCGGCCGCGATGACCGTGTCCATCGGCGGATTGAGCTGGACCTCGCCGTTCGTGTGGCACAAGCCGATCAGCGTGCAGCTTTCATAAGCCATGATGGCTTCGCTGAAGGATTTGCCCGTGAGTTCGGGCTGTTCGGCGGTGTAGATCTCGCAGCCGTCGAAATCGAGCAGTTCGGAATAGACCGCGGAGAGGCCCGACTGGCGGCTGGAATGCACGACGATCTTCGAGATCAGATCGTCGGCCAGCACCAGTTGCACCTCGTTGCCGCCGACGACGCGCGCCAGCTCGGTGTTCTTGGCGTCGCGGATTTCGGCGGCGATCTGATAGCGCTCGGCGCGGCGGCGCGGATCGTTGACCAGCGCCAGGATCGTCTTGATGACGTGGCTGTCGGCGTTGTCGTCGTCGGGCGACAGGATGATGACGGAGCGCGAACCCTGCGGATTGGTCAGCGCCAGGTCGTAGAGGTCGGTCGGATCGCCGGTGCGGCAGATGACGCGGGTATTCTTGAGGTCCGGCACCTTGTCGGCGATCTCGTCCTCCATCTCCACCTTGTCCTTGCCGGCCATGATGACGATGCGGCCGCGCCTGCGGCTCTGATTGGCGACGACGAGCTCGGAGACGATGTCGAAGATCGACGGCGACCAGTTGAGGATGACGGTGTGGTCGCTCTCCAGCACGCGGCTGCGGCCCTTGCGCAATTCCTCGAGCTTGCCGTCGACGCCCGAACTGATCACGCCGATCAGGGTGGAGACGACGAAGATGCCGGTGAGCGTCACGAACAGCATGACGAGGCGAAAGCCCCAGCCGGTGTCGCCGCCCATGGTGCCCGAGTCGAGCGTGCGCATCAGCGATTCCCAGAACGCCTCGATGAAGCCGAGCGGCTTGGCATCGTCCTGGGCGAAGTGGGTGATGGCGAGCACCGCGCCGGCGAAGGCGACCATCACAAAGGAGAGCAGCGCCAGCCAGCCGATCAGCGCGATCGGCCCCGCGGCCATGGACTTGTCGAACTCGTAGCGCAGCCGTTCGGCCAGCGAAGCATTCAGTTTCATGTTTCTGCGCCGCGTTGCCGCGGCTCCCCAAGTGACAGCCCAAGCGCCCGGATATCCGGCTATCGCAGCCGGCTTCCTGCCTTACTGTTGGATTACGGCCTGTTCATACAAAGCCGGGGAGCCTATGGGAAGCATGTTGATATCGCCGCCGTCACGGAACCTTCGGCATGATTAAGGGCTCGCCCGTCCTGCCGGACCTGTTGACACCGGGACTGGACGTTGTGTTCTGCGGCACGGCGGCGGGCTCGGTCTCCGCCGCGCTGGGCCAGTATTATGCGCATCCGCAGAACAAATTCTGGCGCACGTTGCACGCCGTCGGCCTGACGCCGCGCCAGTTCGCGCCTGCCGAGTTCGCAGGCCTGCCGGCGCTCGGCATCGGCCTGACCGACATCGCCAAGCATGTGTCGGGCATGGACAATGAACTGCCGCCGCAAAGCCTGGGGCGCGATGCGCTCGCGGCCTTGCGGGCGCGCATCGCGGTGAACGCGCCGCGCATCCTGGCGTTCACCAGCCTGACCGGCGGCAAGCGCTTTTGCGGGCCGAAGACGAGCTTCGGCGAACAGGAACAGAGGATCGGCGCGACGCGGATCTGGGTACTGCCGTCGCCCTCGCCGGCGGCGCACTGGAACTGGAACGAAAGCGCGTGGCGCGCGCTAGCTCAGCAGGTGCGGAGCGGTCGGGGCGATGAGCCATAAGGCATTGCACATCGGAACGGCCGGCTGGAGCTTGCCGAAAGAGCACCGTCACCGCTTCGAGGAAGGCGCGAGTGTCCTGGCGCGCTATGCCACGCGACTGAATGCCGTGGAGATCAATTCGTCCTTCTATCGCCCGCACCGTCCGGCAACATATGCGCGCTGGGCCGCATCGGTGCCGGAAGGTTTCCGCTTCGCCGTGAAGGTGCCCAGGGCCATCACACACGAGCGCCGTCTGGTGGATGCGGATGCGTTGGTCGCAAAATTCCTGGAAGAAGCCGGCGCGCTCGGCACCAGGCTCGGCCCGTTGCTGGTGCAGTTGCCGCCAAGCTTGAAGTTCGACGCCAGGATCGTAGAAACGTTCTTTAGGGATATGAGAACGCGTTTCGACGGCGCCATCGTCTGTGAGCCGCGGCATGCCAGTTGGTTTGCGGATGGCGCGGACCAAATCTTGAGGGACGCGCGGATCGGCGTCGCCGCCGCCGACCCGGCACGCGTCCCGGGTGCCGAAAAGCCGGGTGGCGATCGCGACATTGCCTACTTCCGCTGGCACGGTTCGCCGCGCATGTATTATTCGAATTACGAGCCCGGACGGCTGGCGGCGCTGGCGGCGCAATTGCGCCGGGCACGGAAGAGCGGCGCGGACGTCTGGTGTATCTTTGACAACACCGCCGCCGGTGCCGCCACTGCCAACGCGCTGGAGATTCTCGAACTTACGGCGCCGTAGCCGCTTCCACGGGCAACCCCGCGCAGCGCGCCGGCGCGCGTTGCGGGTTGCAGGCGGCGACCACGCCGGCCGGCATGCGCGCGAGATAGGGCCCGAACCGCGTATCGGGCTGCATGTAATCGGTCGAGACATATTGCGCGCCGGAGACCAGCGCCTTGTCGCGCCGCGCGGTGTCGTTGGTCCGCGCCTCGACCGTGTCGGCGTCGGCCCGGGTGCGCACCAGGAAGCCCTTTTGCACGTCGGCGGCGATGCGGGCGATGTCGGAGGTCTCGTTGAGCGTGAGATAAGCGGCGGCCGGCGAATCCTCCGGCGCATTGACGAACATGACGCGGCCCTCGAGCGATTTGCGGCCCCCGATATAGGCCGCGATCTTGGCGCCGCTCTCGTCCAGCGCGAAGAGGAACTTGCCGCGCGTTTCGCCAAGGCTCGGCCAGCCATGGCTGGTCACTGCGTCGCGCAGCGTCGGCGCGCCGCCCTGCACCTGGTCGGGCGTCACCAGTTCGCCGCGCGAGAATACCGAGCGGATTTCCGCGTCCCAGGCGTCGAACGCGGCGCCGTCGAATTTCAGCGGCGTCACCGAGCCGGGCATCGGAATGGCGTCGTCCTTGGCGTTCATCGTCACCAGGATGGGGACATGGTCGGGATGCGCCTTCGACCAGTCCTTCAGATCGTGCAGGCAGGCGACGAAGGTGATGCAGACGGCGTGGAAATCGATGTCCTGGACGTGCAGCACCTTGAAGCCGGGCTTGGACATCGTGGCGACGTAGTCCGGGGTGAGGACTTCGCCGGTCATCGCGGCGCCGGCGGGATGGGCGTAGAGACCGCCTAAAGGATCGTAGACGACGTCGATCTCGATGGCGCGGGCGCCGTCATTGAGCTGGTCGGCGAGGGGCAAGTGGGAATAGTCCAGGCCCTGCGCCATGCGCGATGCGGCCGCCTTGATCAGGGACATGATCTTGTCGGGGATCGCGGCCTTGTAGCTGTTGTGCGTGCCGACCGTGACGATGTCGTTGAGATGCAGGTTCTTGTCCATCCAGGCGCGGGCGCAGCCAGGGCCGGCGGCGGCAGCGTCGGGCGCGGCCAGATTGCAATCCGCGAACGCGGCGCCCGAGGACAGCAGCAATGCCGCCGCGGCAACGACGAGAATTTTCATGCGACGCTCCTAAGGCCGGCGAATCGCCGTGCTGGCGATCCCAACCTTATACGCGCCGGCATGGGCCGTCAGTCGCGCTTCGAGCCAGGCGACGACTTTATCCAGCACGCGACCGTTGTGCTGCCAATGCAGCAGCAGATGCGGGCCGCCTTCGAAGCTCTCCCACGTCTTGTCGCCGGCAAGGCCGTCATGCAGGCGGCGGATGCAATCCAGGCGCAGCACATCTTCCTTCGTGCCCGTCATGGTCAGGACCGGAACGCGCACATGGTCGGCCTCGTCGACGGCGCTGCGCGACAGCTTGAACAGGCCGAACAGGGCAGCGGGGCCGATGCGGCGCATCACCATCGGATCGCTGAGCAGGCGGATGGCGGCGGCCGGGGTGAACTCCCAGGCGCTGAGGCGCTCCAGCACGATGCCGCTGCCCGGCGCAAGCCAGCGCAAGATCCGCGTGATCGCCGTGCCGAACAGCCGGCGCCAGGTGCCCGAGATCGCGCCGGGCGCCGACAGCACCAGGCCGGCGAGGTCGAGATCGGGCGCGCGCGACGCGACGTGCACCGCCAGCGCCGCCCCCATGCTCTCGCCGAGGACGAAGACCGGCAGCGTCTGGCCGTAGCGCATGCGCAGGAAGAGCACCGCTTCGATCGCGTCGCGGATCATGCGGTTCTTGCCGCGCCACTTGCCGCGCGTCGAGGTGGCGCCGAAGCCGCGCTGATCGATCGCCATGGCGGTGAGGCCGCGCGCCGCGAGAAGCGGGCCGATCTCGTCGAAGGCGCCCGAATAGTCGCAGGCGCCGTGCAGCAGCAGGACCAGCGCGCGCGGCGCCGTCGCCGGCCACAGCCGATAGGGCACGTCTTCGCGGTCGGAGGCCGTGAAGGCGCCGGTCCGCACCCGTGTCGCCGGGTCGAGACCCGTGAGGGACCAGCGTGCGTCGTCGACGCTGTGCTTCTGTTCCCCGGCCGAGAACTCAAAGCCGAGGCGCCAGGCTTGGCTCATCGTCCGCTACCCGCCCACGCGTCGCGCGATGGTGAGCCCGGCGATCAGCAGCACCAGGAAGATCAGCATGAACACGAAGAACAAGAGCTTGGCGACCGCGAATGAGGCGCCAGCAATGCCGCCGAAGCCCAGAACGCCGGCAACCAAGCCAATGACCAAAAAAATGAGCGCCCAGCGCAACATGAGGATCTTCCCGCGTCGAAATCGCCAATAATAACGGCGATTTGGCGAGAAAGTTCCATCCCATCGCGCCCGCTGCGCTGACGGGATGGAGGAGCGCTACTCCGCCCTTACCGGCGCCGGAGCGCTGAGCGCCCAGTCGACGATCTGCCCCAGCGTCGCGGTCAGCGCCTGGTTGAAGGCCAGGACGGCGCTGGGCACGCTGTTCTGGCTGGCGGCGACTTCGCTGTGGGCGATGAAGGATTGCGCGATCGTGCGGCCGCGCGCCGCGATCAGCTTGGCCGCGATGCGCACCACCGCGGTCGGCACGCCGTCGGCCACGTCATAGCGCGCCTGGAAGTCGCGAATGTCGGTCTCCAGCAGATATTGGGATTTGAGGCCCTCGGTGTCGCGCCCGACGCCGGCGATGCGGCCGCTGCCCTCGAACGCCTCGATCAGCGCGCTCTGCACCAGGAACGGCAAGCGGTCCTGCCAGGACGAATTGGCGTAATAGTCCATCTGGTCGCCCGGCTGCACCAGCGCGATGCGGTTGGTGTCCAGGCTGTCGGCCGATTCGGGGAGCACGATCGAAAGCTGCCAGGGGACGCGCGGTCCGCCGCTCGTGGGCAGCGCCGAGCCCTTGAGCATGTAGAGCGGCGGCGGCTCGGGCGGGCCGATGATGCCGCTGCAGGCCGACAGGGTCAGGGCGGAGACGCCGGTCACCAGCAGGGCCCGGCGATGAATCGAAAAATCTCGCTTGCTCATTTGGGTGTGTATCCCTTGCGCCTGTCGCCGAATATCACTCTGGTCGGCTCGCGGTTGAGTTCGTCGGACAATTTGGTGAGGCTGCCGACGAGCCGGCGGCCTTCCGCGATCAGCGACGACAGCTGCGCGATGCCGTCGCCGGTCACCACCGCATCGGCGTCCGTCGACAGCTTGTCGAGCTTCTTGAGCGTGATGTTCGCGGCCATGAAGGTCGGATGCAGGTCGCGCGTCGCGATGGCGAGATTGTGCGTCGCTTCGGCGCTGTTGCGCAGCGTCGAGTCGATTTCGCCGCGCCGCGCCGCGAAGGTCGAGGTGACGGTGTCGAGATTGGCCAGGATATCGCCGATCGCCTTGCGGTTCTGGTCGTTGAGCAGCAGGTTCACCTTGTCGGCCACCAGGTTCAGCTTGTCCGCGATCTTCGGCAGGGTCTCCGCCAGCTGGGCCAGGGTCGAGGGCTGCGACTTGATGCTGGGATAGGGATGACTGGAGGTATGCGGCAAGAGGGACTCTTTGTCCTTCTTCTTGCCGCCGTCGATCTCGACATAGGAGCCGCCGGTGAGGCCCTGGCTGGCGATCGAGGCGATCGCATCGTCGTGGATGTTCAGGTCGGGGCGCACTTCGAGCGTGGCGATGACGCTGCCCGGATCGTCCGGCGCGAAGCCCAGATCCTGGACGCGGCCGACTTCGATGCCGTTGTAGCGCACCGTCGTGCCCTTGCCGAGGCCGGTGACCGAGCCGGTGAAGGTCGTCTGGTAGTAGACATATTCCTGGCTGTACTGCACGCCGGCCAGCCACAGCACGGTGACGACCAGCGCCAGCATGCAGACGAGCACGAACGCCCCGACGGCGATGTAATTGGCTTTGGTTTCCATCGTTCTTTAGTCCCCCTCAGGCCGCCGCGCGTCCGCGTGGGCCGGAAAAATACTCCTGAATCCATGGATGCGGATTTTTGCGCAGTTCGTCGATCGGTCCGACGATGATCTTCTTGTCGACCAGCACCGCGATGCGGTCGGTGGTGGCGCGCAGCGTATCCAGGTCGTGAGTCACCATGAACACGGTCAGGTTCAGGCTCTGCTGCAGATCCTTGACCAGTTCGTCGAACATGTTGGCGGAGATCGGATCGAGGCCCGCCGTCGGCTCGTCGAGGAAGACGATGTCGGGATCCAGCGCCAGGGCGCGGGCGAGGCCGGCGCGCTTTTTCATGCCGCCGGAAAGCTCCGACGGATGCTTGGACGCCGCGGTCTCGTCCAGCCCGACCAGCGACAGCTTCATCGAGGCGATCTCGTTCATCAGCTCCTGGGACATCTTGGTGTATTCGCGCAACGGCACCTGGATGTTCTCGGCGATGGTCTGCGACGAGAACAGGGCGCCTTCCTGGAACAGCACGCCCCAGCGCATTTCGATCTCGCGCATATGCGCTTCGTTGAGATTGGCCGTGTCGGTGCCGAAGACCTCGACGGTGCCGGCACGAAACTCGTTCAGCCCGATGATGGAGCGCAGCAGCACCGATTTTCCGGTGCCCGAACCGCCCACCACGCCCAGGACTTCGCCGCGATAGACGTCGAGGTCGATATGGTCGTGCAGCAGCTGGTCGCCGAAGCCGTTGACCAGGCCGCGGACCTTGATGATGGCTTCCTTTTCGCTTCCCCCGGGCACGCTCAGATTCCTATGATCGAGAACATGATGGAGAACCCGGCGTCGAGCACGATCACCAGGAAGATGGACTCGACGACCGAACGCGTCGTCAGCCGGCCGACGCTGGCGGCGTTGCTCTCGACCTGCAGGCCCTCATAGCAGCCGACCAGGCTGATGATGAAGGCGAAGACCGGCGCCTTGATCAGGCCGACCATGAAGGTGTTGACGCTGACCGCTTCCTGCAGCTGGCGCATGAACACCGGAATGGTGATGCCGAGGTCGAAATAGCACATCACCGCGCCGCCGATCAGACCCATGATGTCGGCATAGAAGGTGAGGAAGGGCAGGGCGATGACCAGGCCGATGATGCGCGGCAGGACAAGCGCGTCCACCGTGTTGATGCCGATGGTCTGCATCGCGTCGATTTCCTGGTTGACGCGCATCGAGCCGATCTGCGCCGTGAAGGCCGAGCCGGAGCGCCCCGCGACGATGATGGCGGTGACGAGGCCGCCCAGCTCGCGCAGCAGGCCGACGCCGAGCAGGTTGATGGTGAAGACCTCGGCGCCGAAGCGCTTGAGCTGGTCGGCGCCCTGATAGGCCAACACGATGCCGATCAGGAAGGAGAGCAGGCCGACGATCGGCAGGGCGTTAATGCCGGTTTCCTCGACCTGGTGGACGAGGGCGGCGACGCGCAGATTGCCGCGCGGATGATAGATCGCCTCGGTGACCTCGACCGTGACGCGGCCCAGATACCCCAGGATGCCCAGGCCCTGCTTGGCGCCGTGGATCGTCGCCTTGCCGATGCGGGTGACGAAGGCCTCGAGCGTGTGGCGGTTGTGGATCACCACCGGCGGCGCGGTGTGCTCGTGCTCGACGCTGTGGATCAGCGAGCCGTACATCTCGGCCAGCGCGATCGGCGCGACGCGTTTGCCCTTGCCTTCCCATTCGCGCTTGGTGCGGACCAGCAGCCAGGCGCCGGCGCTGTCCAGCTTCTCCAGGCCCGTGCCGTCGATCTCCGCGTCGACCGCGTCACCGACATCGATGCCGCGCAGCGCGACGTCGAGCTTGGCCGCATCCTTGGTCGTCCACTGGCCTTCCGCCACTAGGCGCAGCAGCCTGGGCTTGCGCTCCATGCGGAAGCGGGCGCGCGCGTCGGAAGGCGTGGCGTCGTGTGCAGTGCTCATCCCGTGAAAACTCTAACTGGGGCGCGGCCTTAAGGCCATGCTATATCCGACAAAAGCCGGCAAAGGGAGATGCGTGTGGCCAGTCGTGCACTGATTTTGGGAGGCGGCGGGCCGGTGGGCATCGCCTGGGAGTTGGGGCTGGCCGCGGGTCTGGAAGAGGGCGGTGTGACGCTCGCCGCCGCGGACCGAATCGTCGGAACTTCGGCAGGTTCGTTCGCCGGCGCCGCGCTGGCCTCCGGCCGCCGGGCCGAGTCGCTGGTGCGGGCCCAGGTCGAACAGGCCCGGCGCGATGCCGCGGCTCGCGAGTCGGCGCCGCAGGGCAAGCGCCGTGCCGCGCCCGACCTGGGACCGCTGATGAAATTCATGGCGCGCCGCCCGGCAGAGGGTGAACCGTCGGCCGCATTGCGCGCCGAGATCGGCGCCTTTGCGCTCGCCGCGAAAACCGTTCCCGAAGAGCAGTTCGTCGCCAGCTTCGGCTCCATCGCCAAGGACGGCGAGAAATGGCCGCGCGGCTTTGCCTGCACCGCAGTGGATGCCGTGGACGGCAGCTTCGTCGTCTGGGAGGAATCCTCCGGCGTCGAGCTCGGCCGCGCCGTCGCGTCGAGCTGCTCGGTGCCGGGCATCTTTCCGCCGATCACGATCCATGGCCGGCGCTATATCGACGGCGGCATGCGCTCGGCGACCAATTTCGATCTCGGCAAGGGCTACGGCAAGGTGCTGGTCGTGGCGGTGTTGTCGAATCTGGGTCTCGATTTCATGCGCGCCCGCATCGACGCCGAAGTCGCGGACTTGAAGGCGAGCGGTGCAGCAGTCGAACTGATCGTCCCCAACGCGCATTGCCTGGAAGCCTTCGGCAACAATCTGATGGACGCCAGCCGCCGCGGCGACGTCGCGCTGGCGGGCGTGGTGCAGGGTAGGGCCGAGGCGGAGAGAATCGGAAAGTTCTGGAATTAGGTTTCCTCCCCCGTTGTTACGGGGGAGGTCCCGAGCCCCCGTGTCCGCGCAAAGCGCGGCACGAGGATAAACTCCGCGAGGCGGAGGGGGCCCAGCGCCGCAGAGCGGCGCCAAGCGTCAGCCCCCTCCACCGCTTCGCGGTCCGTCGGCGGCCGCACGCCATCGGTCCGAGTGCGGCCAAGCCGACCCCCCGTAACAACGGGGGAGGAAAGTTAAACCAGCACCCTTCCCGTCATCCGCTCCAGCACCTTCAGCGGCGAGCGTTCGGGGTGGCCGAGGGATTCCACCGGCAGGTGGAACGTCTGCTCCAGCGCGAACTGGCCCTTCAGCGCGGCGTGCATCGCCTGGTCGGTGAAGCACATCCAGGTCGTGCCGGCGGGGAAAGCGAATTCGATCTGCGGCGCGTTCTTCTGGTAGTCCGCATCCAGCTTGGCGCCGTCATGCAGGCCGAGCATCAGATAGTCGTAGTCGCTGCGCCGCCCCTTGGTGACGCCGAGCAGGTCGAACAGCCAGGGCTCCAACGGCAGCGGCTTACGCGCGCGCGGAGCATACTTCTTCGCCACATCCGCGAACGGCTCGCCGATATGCCAGACGCGGACGCCGCCCATGGGATGGATGTTCGAGAACACACGCAGGATGCGACGGCCACGCTGCGGCCGCGAGGGGAACGCGTCGACATGCAGGCGCTTGTCGTCGTTGCGCGTCGAATAGGTGCGGCCCGCGATCTCCACCGGCCGGTAGCTGGTGCGCGCCTGTTCGATGCCGCCGGCGTAGCCCGGGAACAGCGCCAGCACGAGCGCCCGCGCGCTCTCGGCGAAACGCCCCATCATCACCGACAGATGCGCGCTCTCGTCCGGCGAGGCTGCGTCGCCCTGGATCTTGCCGTCCGGATCGCGGCTGATGTTCTTGGCGCGGCCGTTCGACAGCGCTTCGGTCAAGAGCCCGCTCTCGCGGTTGCCGATCGTAAAGGGCAGTTTGGGAAAATAGAGAACCTTGCCGCTCTCCAGCGCGTCCTGCGCGGACGCCCGCGTCGCGTCGTCATACGGTCCCGTCCAGCGGGTGAGTTCCAGCGTCGCGATCGGGTCCAATGCCATGCGGGCCTTGTAGCAAAGCGCGCCGCGCTACTCCAGCGAGCCGGTGATCGAGGCGCGCTGCGAGATCTCAATCCAGTTGCCGTCCGGATCGCGCACCATCGAGATGCGCGCCGTGGTACCCAATGTGGTGGGTTTCAGTGCCTCGCGTCCGCCGCGTTCGAGGATGCGGGCATGTTCCTCGTCGACCTTGAACACCTGGAAGGTGATATAGCGGAACCCCGGGCCCTGGAACGCCGCGTCCGGCGGCGCGTCGTCGGTCTCTTCGAGCAGCAGCACGGTTTCGCCCGCCTTGTAAGCCGCGCCGCGCGCGTGCGGAACCTCCGTCAGGCCAAGCGCCTGCGCATAGAAACGCCGATGCGCCTCGAGATCGCGCACCTTGAGCCGGATGCCGATCTGTTCGATGCCGAGCGTTCCCGGCGGCACGAGACTGGCGATGGTGCCTTGCGGATCGGTGAACACCTGAATGTTCGCGATGCCCGGCCGCGCGATGAGCACTTCGGCATAACCGGCGCGCGGCGCGCCCGGCAAAGTGTCGGCGAAATGATTGATCTTGAGAACCGAGCCCAAAAGGTCGTGGCGATGCTGTTTCTGGCCCTTGCGGATCGGCAGCACCGACTCGAACGGCACGCCGATTTGGCCCTGCCAGAACGCCAGCATGGCCTCGAGATTGTTCGTGTTGAGCCCGATATCGACGCGGGGTTTTGCGAGGTTCATCGTGCCGCTTCCTTTTCATCCGTCTGCCGGTCGAAAAACTCATCCGCGTCCTCGACGTCGACCAGCCGGCCGCGCCGGATCTCCAGGAACCGCGTCGCCGTGGTGCGGGTGAAATAGCGGTCGTGGCTGACGAAGATGCAGGAGACGTCGGACTCTTCGAGTTGTCCCTCCAAATCCTCCTGGCCCTCGATGTCGAGATGGTTGGTCGGCTCGTCCAGCAGGTAGAAATTCGGCCGCGCCAGTTTCATGTACAGGAAGACGAGGCGCGACTGCTCGCCATAGGAGAGCTTGCGGATCTTGTCGTCCAGCCGTTCGAAGGGAAAGCCGGCCTTGGCCAGGATGGCGACGGCTTGCGCGTTGTTCACCGTCTTGATCTGGGCGATGTAGTTGCGCAACGAGATGTCCAGCGGCAGGTCGGCCATGCGCTGATCGAAATAGACGAGGCTGGTCGCCGGGTTGAAGCGCACGGGCGCGCGGCCGTCATAATGCTCCTGCAACGGATCGTAGGCCGCGGCGAGAACGCTCAGCAGCGTCGACTTGCCGCTGCCATTGGCGCCCAGCAGCGCCACGCGCTCGCCCGAGGCGATCACCAGCCGGTCGATGGTGATCAGCGTGCGGGCATCGTCCGGCGTCCTGACGACGAGGTTGTGCAGCCTGAGCGCCACCTTGGCGTCGATCGCCTCGTCATTGAGTTCCAGCTTGCGGTTCTTGGCGTGATAGACCTCGGTCGCGTTGTCCTCGATGCGCGCGATGCGCTTTTCGGTGGCGCGCTGCTTCTTGTGGAAGGCGTCGTTGAGCACGCCCCACGTCTTGTAGCGCGCTGCGACTTTCTCCAGCCGCGAGACTTCGCGCTCCTCCAGCGAGCGCCGCTTGGCCGCGGTCGCGTCGTTCTGCAGCAGCTGCTCGCGCGCCTGAGCGAACGGCGCCTTGAAGGCGTGGGCGCCGTCCTTGCGCAGGAAGATGGTGCGCGTCGTGCTGCGGTCGAGGAATTCGCGGTCATGGCTGACGATCAGCATCGGCAGGCGGATGGCATCGGCCAGCCAGCGCTCCAGCTTGTTGATGTTCTCGATGTCGAGATGGTTGGTCGGCTCGTCGAGGATGACGATGTCCGGCTCGCCGAGCTTGGCGGCGGCGATCAGCAGCAGCCGCTGCCAGCCGCCGGAGAGTTCGCTGAATTTCTTCACCGCCAGATCGGGCGGAATGCGCAAATCGTCGATCAGCACATCGACTTTCCAGGCGTCGTCGCCCCCGCCGCCGGGCAAGGCGCGTTCCAGCATGTCGCGCACCGAGACGTCCATCAGTGACGTCGGGATCTCCTGCGGCACATAGCCGACGCGAAGCCCGCGCGAACGCACCACCTGGCCGTCCGACAATTCGTGCTCGCCGGCCAGGCATTTCAGCAGCGTCGACTTGCCGGCGCCGTTCTCGCCGACCAGCGCGGTGCGCGCGTCGTCCAGCAGGAACGATACGTTCTGGAATATCGTCGTGACGCCATATTGAAAGCCGCCCCGGTCGATGCCGAGCACGGCGCTGCGCGCGGCCATGGTGCTGAAATCTTTTGATCCCCCGGCAGTTTCGCATAGTCTGCCGCCAGATAGAAACGGGAGAAGCCGCCATGGATCGCCTCAAGGGAAAAGTCGCCATCGTCACCGGCGCCGCCAGCGGCATCGGCCGCGCCACGTCGAAACTGTTCGCCGCCGAAGGCGCCAAGGTGGTCTGCGTCGACCGTGCCAAGGAGGTCGAGGACACCGCCAAGGCGATCCAGGACGCCGGCGGCACGGCGCTGGCGCTGATCGCCGACGCCTCGTCGGAAACGGATGTCGCGGGCGCCGTCGACACCGCGGTGAAGGAATTCGGCAAGCTCGACGTCTTCTACGCCAATGCCGGCGTCAGCGGCGGCGGCCAGCGGCCGTTCTTCGAGCTCGACGCCAATGACTGGCGCCAGATCCTGGACGTCAACCTGATCGGCGTCTTCCTTGCCATCAAGCACGCGGCGCGCGTGATGATCCCGAACAAAAAGGGCTCCATCGTCTGCACCGCGTCGGTCGCCGGCATCCGCTCCGGCGCCGGCGGCGGACCCTACAGCGCCAGCAAGGCGGGCGTGATCAATCTCGCGACCACGGCGGCGAACTACCTGACCGGCACCAATGTGCGGGTCAACGCGATCTGCCCCGGCATCATCGAGACCGGCATGACCAAGCCGATCTTCGACTACGCCAAGCAGCGCGGCACGGCCGACAGGATCGGCCAGCTCAATCCGCTCAAGCGTTACGGCGTGCCCGAAGAGATCGCCGCCATGGCGCTGTTCCTCGCCAGCGACGAGGCGAGCTACGTCAACGGCCAGCACATCGCCGTCGACGGCGGCCTGACGAGCTCGATGCCGGTGACGGGACGGATTGGGAGGTAGCAAGAAAAACCGTCAAGGCCGCCCATGACGTCTTATTTTTTCTCCGCCAGCACCAGCCAATCCCACGGCCGGCGCGTTCCCGCTTTTCGCGGCTTGCGCAGGCCTTCCTTCTGCCAGGGATAGAACACACGCTGCATCTTCGTGACGCGGAAGCCGTGATCCGCCAGCAGGTCGTGCAACTCGCCCTGCGCGAAATGCTTCTGCCTTGTGCCGCCGCGGTCGACCAGGCCGTCCGGCGCTTGCGCCATCGCCTCGGCGCGGCTGGTGCCGTAGGCGACGCGTTCGACCATGCGGTCGGATTCGATCGACGGCACGACGATCAGCGCGTGGCCGCGCGTCTTCGTCACCTGCGAAATGCCGCGCCACATCTGCTCGCGGATGCGCGTCTGCGGCATCGTGATGACGTTCATGCAGACGGTGAGGTCGGCCTGCCGGCCGATGCGCCGCGCCGCCGGCGGAATGTTCGAGGTCAGCCAGCTGATATCGCCGCGCCTGGCCAGCCGCGTCTTGGCGCGGGCGATGATGCGCGGCGCATGCTCGACCGCGAAGGTGTGGCGGAACAGCTTGCCATAGCGCTCGACAAAGGTGCCGAGGCCGCAGCCCAGATCCACCAGCACGGATTTCTCGGCCGAAACCGGCAGCGCCCGCATGATTTTCGCGATCTGGTTGCCCCTGGTTTCGCGCGTGATGTCGCAGACTTCGCGCTCGAAATCGTCCGCGAGTTTGTCCCACTCTTTGCGACTCACCATGCGATACTGAAGGGCGATTCTCGGGCGCGCGCAAATGTGCGGAAAATTCACGCAGGCGGTGAACTGGCAGGATGCGGTGACGCTGCGCCAGTTCAACGACGCGCCGCCCGGCGCGGCCGACGAGACCGTCACGCCGTTCCGCTTCGCGAACGTCGTTTGTCTCGACGCGCATGGCAGACGCCGGCCGGTGCGCATGCGCTGGGGCCTGGTGCCGCCGACGGCAGACCAGGCGGTGGGCGGAAAATTCATCCACGCGCGCGCGGAGACCATCGAGCTCAAGCCGACCTTCCGCAATGCGTTCTTCGAGCGGCGCGGCCTGATCGTCGTGAGCACCTTCAACGAAGGCAAGGAGATCACGCCGAAGAAGACCGAACAGTACGTCGTCACCCCGCGCGGTCGCCCCGCGACCGCCATCGCGGTGATCTGGGAACGCTGGCTGGGTCCGGCGCCGATCCCGCTCCTCACCTTCGCGATGGTGACGACGCCGCCCAACCCGCTGATCGCCACCATAACCGACCGCATGCCGGCGGTGATCGACGACGCCGACTGGGCGAAGTGGCTGGGCGAGGAGCCGGCGACGGTGGATGAACTGAAAGCGATCCTCAAGACCTCCGACCTGCCGATGGACATGGAAAAAGCCGGCAAGCCCGCCCCGCCGCCGAGGCCCGAGAAACCGCAGCCGCCACAGGGCAGTTTATTCTGAGATGCACGTTTGCCCAGCAGGGAGGGCATGGCTGTTCATGCTGGAACATTCTACATGCAAAATAGTTTGAATCGTCTGATTTAATTGTATATACAATGGGAATGAAGATCGAGTTCGATCCGGCCAAAAATCGCAGGAACGTCGCCTTTGGGCGACCATCTTTCGAGTTGGTCGCCGACTTCGATTTGGACAGTGCGCTAATCGTGGAAGATGACCGCCACGACTATGGCGAAGTCCGCTATCGGGCCATTGGAAGGATGGGTGCGATAATAGCGGTACTGATTTTCACGATGCGTGGGGAGGTCCTCCGGGTGATCTCTTTGCGCATCGCCAACCGAAAAGAGCGAAAATCCTATGACAAAACGTAAGGCATCGCCTTTCGCCGTTGATACGGAAAATCCTGAATTCACCTCGGCCGATTTCAGGAAGGCGAAGCGGATTGAGGACATCCCAGCGCTCGCGCATTTGTCGAAGCGCAAACCAGGTGAGCGCGGCCCGCAGAAGGCTCCGACCAAGGAGCCCGTTTCGCTGCGGCTCGATCCGTATGTGGTGAATTATTTTCGTGCGCATGGCGACGGTTGGCAGTCCGAGATAAATTTGGTGCTGGGTAAAATTGTCATTGTTCGAAAGCATGGAAACACGCTCGTTTCGACGCTACGGCGTGCCTATGGATCGGATTTTGCCCCAGGTGTTCGCAGCGATCGGAAGCTATCGGATATTCTAGATGAGGTTGATGAAGGGTCGTTGCGTAAACTTCGCGCCTGATGTCCAGACAGAGCGACATGCCGTTGATGCGTACCCTGCTGCACTTCTCCGAAGATCCCAACATCACGGTCTTCCGGCCGCATGTTCCGGCGAGCTCGCCGCACAATCCGCCGATGGTGTGGGCGGTGGACGAGGCGCACGCGCCCGGCTTCTGGTTTCCGCGCAGCTGCCCGCGCGCCTGCTGCTGGAGCGCCGGAAAACCGCTGAGCGACATCGGCAGGACGCTGCTCGGCGCGGGAGCACGCATGCATGCGATCGAGAGCGTCTGGCTGGATCGGATGCGCAGCTGCACGATGTATGTCTATCGCTTCGACGCCGCGCCGTTTTCTGTCTACGACGTTCCGGCCGGTTATTTCTCGACCACGAAGACCATCGAGCCGCTCTCGGTCGAACCGATCGGCGATCTGCTGGCGCTGCACGCGGCCGCCCGTATCGAACTGCGCATCGTGCCCAATCTGTGGCCGGTGATCGACGCCATCGTCGCCTCGGGCCTGGAATTCTCGATCATCCGAAAGATGAACGCTTTGCCGCGCGGCGCCAGCTCATCAACAGCGTAGCGACGCCCAAGCCCAGCGACGACGCGTTTATGACGGTCTCGGCGATCATCGCGCCGGAGCGGGGCAGCAGGGCGTAAAGCCCATGCTCGACATTGAAGGTGATGTCCATCGCCGCGAGATAGATGAGGGCACTGCCTGCCATCAGGCCGAACAGCGCGCCGCTCCTGGCGCCGCGCCACAACCCGATGCCGGCGACGAACATGCACAGCGCCATCCACAAATCGGCGACAGGAAAGGCGTCCTCGAATGCGCCGTACCAGTAGTCCGGCAGGACGCGGACATCGCCGGCGATGAGGTAGTTGGTCCAATAGGCGACGGTGACGACGGCGCCGAGGATGAGGAGTGTCGCAAGGATTTTCATGCCGCCATCCCGTCCCCGATTGTCATGGCCCGCGAATGCGGGCCACCCAGGTGACGACAAGCTTATAGCGCAAAGAAGATGCGCCGACTGCCTTTACATATCGCCCAAGCGTGAACTGCGTGGCTCGCATTAGCGGGCCATGACAGTTTGGTTTGGTGGCTCAAGCCAGCGTGAAAAACGGCACCGGGGCGCCACCTTCGGACGGCTTCCACACCAGCCTGGCGGGCGCGTCGATGGCGATCTTCTTGAAATCGCAGTCGACCAGATTGGTCAGCACGCGTGGGCCCTCCGCCAGTGTCACCCAAGCGATGGTGTAGGGCCCGGTCGGCGAGCGGTACATGATCGAAAAAGTGTAGACCGTGGCGTTGCCGCTGGCCTCGCGCCACTCGACGCGCTCGCAGAAGCAAAACGGGCAAAAGCTGCGCGGATAATAGTGCGGCTCGTTGCAGGCGAGGCAATAGCCGTAGAGCAGCTTGCCGTCTTCGGCGGCCTTCCAGAACTTCTCGGTCTCGACGTTCACCGCCGGCGGGAAGATGCGGCGGGCGGCGGGAGCTTTCTTTTCACCCTGTTCGGACATCGAATTACTCCCGTTCCATGATGACGGTGGCCGAGCCATGCCGCGTGCCGAGCGAGCCGCCCGTGCCATGCGCGATGGCGAGATCGCAATTGGCCACCTGCACCTTGGGATGCGCTTCGCCGCGCAGCTGGCGCACCGCCTCGATCACCTTGGTGATGCCGCCGCGGTTGGTCGGATGGTTGTTGCACAGGCCGCCGCCGTCGGTGTTGAACGGCAGCTTGCCGACGCCCGAGATCAAATTGCCGTCGGCGACGAACTTGCCGCCCTCGCCCTTCTTGCAGAAGCCGAGATCCTCGATCTGCATCAGCACCGTGATGGTGAAGCTGTCGTAGATCGAGGCGTATTTGATGTCTGACGGCCGCACGCCGGCTTCGGCGAACGCCTTGGGCCCGCTCCACGCCGCGCCGGAATAGGTCAGGTCGACCTTGCCGCCATAGGTGCCCTTGGGCGCCTCTCCGACGCCGAGGATTTTCACCTTGGGGCGCTTGAGCTGTTTGGCGATCTCCGGGCTGGTGACGATCAGCGCGCCGCCGCCATCGGTGATGACGCAGCAATCCATGCGGTGCAGCGGTGTCGCGATCATCGGCGAGGCCAGCACCTCCTCGACCGTCACGACGTCTTTGAGGAAGGCATGCGGATTCCATTGCGCGTGATGGCTGGCAGCGACCTTGATCCAGGCGAGCTGCTCGCTGGTGGTGCCGAACTCGTGCATGTGGCGCGTGGCGCACATCGCATATTGATTGTGTGTCGTGCCGCCATAGGCCATTTCAAAAGCGGCTTCCGGCGCCGCCGCGAAACCGCCACCGCGAGGCCCCCCACCGCCGGGCCCCGAGGAGAGTGGCTTGCCCGCCAGCGTGATCAGCGCGACCGAACAATGGCCCGCCGCGATCGCCTCGGCGGCATGGCCGACATGCAGAAGATAAGACGAGCCGCCGGTCTCGGTGGAATCCATGTGGCGCAGATTGCGCAGGCCCATGTAGTCGGCCATCGACATGGCGCCGAAGCCCGGCGCGTCGCCGGCGCAGAAATAGCCGTCGATGTCATCCTTCGTCAGGCCGGCGTCTTCCAGCGCGCCGCGGGCGCATTCGGCATGCAGCTGCGGCGTCGACTTGTCCGGCGCCTCGCGCGTCGGATGCTCGAACGCGCCCATGACATAGGCTTTGCCCTTGATGCTCATCTTCGCTTGTCCGCCGGATATCGATGCCCCAAGGCTCTACAAGCGCGGGCGGTTTGAATCAATCGGCAGGGCCGAACGCCGCGATTGTCGCAGGCTCAGGTTGGGGCGCCATGCGCGTGGCGCGCCACGCCCTTCCACATCAGCCGCACGGCTTCGAAGTGGATCGCCGCCACGACTTTGACGGTCATCAAGGGATGACGCAGCAGCATGATGGCCAGCGCCCCGTCGGTGAGCGGCTTGCGTTTGCCGCTGAAGGTCGCCGTCAGGATCGGCCTGCCGGCCTCTTCCTCGGCGATGGCGATCAGGACCTCGTCGCCGGGCGGCCGGATCTTGAAATCATAGGCGCAGTCCATCGACAGGAACGGCGAGACGTAGAACGCCTTGGGCGCGTGCTGGCGGATCAGGCTTTGGTCATTGCCGACCCGCAACACGTAAGCGTGACGCTCATTATACGTGTTGTGCACTTCGTAGACGATCGCGGCCAGCCGCTCGTCGGCGGCGTAGCAGAACCAGGTGCTGATCGGATTGAAGACATAGCCGAACAGGCGCGGATAGCAGAGCACGCGCCTGGGCCCATCCGCGACGATGCCTTGGGCGGCGAGCCTGGCATCGAGCCAACCGCGCAGGTTCGTCCCGTCGCCATGGTCACGATCGTGGAAGCTGACGACCCCGGCCCGGTTCCAGGCGAACAGGTTCAGCCGGCGGCTGAGGCCCTCCAGCTCGTCCAGGTCCAGCAGCAGTGAGAAGACGCGATATTTGAAGGCGTGATGCCGCGGCGACAGCCGCCTGTGCATCACCCAGCCGTCATAGATCGCGCTTTTGGCGTGCACCATGTCCGCTATACGCAAGAGGCCGCGGTTCGGATCAGGCGGCGGCCGGCTTCAGACCGGCAGCGCCAGCCGCCGGCGGCGGAAGAAATTCTGCACCGGCTGGTCGAAATAGCGGTTCGTCAGCGCCGCCAGCGCGACGACCGCGACCGCCAGAACGACAGACGCAGCCGCGTAATAGCGGCCGGCCGCCAGCACCTGAACGGCCTGGACCACCGGTGGATGCAGGATGTAGAGCGGATAGCTCACGGCGCCGGTCCAGGCGAACGCTCGCGTCAGGCGCGGCGAAACCGGATTGTGCAGCGCTGCGACCAGGACCGCCGGATACACCAGCGAGACGACGACGATATCCCGCATTCCCCCAACGCCGCCGAGCGCGGTGAAACTGGCCGCCGCGCCAAGCAAGGGGATACACCAATGCAGCGTCAGAACCGGAAGCCTGCCGACGGCATGCAGGCGGTGCAGCAGCACGCCCACGGAAAAGGAAAACAGAAACCGCACATATCCGCCCGCCAGATCGCCGTACGCTACGCCGGCATCGAGACTGCCCGTCCGCCACGCGACGAGGACGAGTCCGGCGAGCCCCGCGGCCGCGAACACGATCAGGATCGGCGTGCGCAGCGAACGCGCCAGCGCGGCATAGGCGAGGTTGCCGAACAGCTCCACCGACAGCGACCAGGACGCCGAATTGAACGGAAAGGCCGGCCCGTCATAGGCCACCAATTGCGGCAGCAGCAGCAGGCTCATGGCGAACACCTGCGCCAGCGAAGCCGGCGGAAACGAGAAGCCCGCGCCCGGCTGCAGCCAGCGGATCGCCGCGATGCACAGAAGCCCCAGCACGACTCCCGCCGCATAGACCGGCCACAACCGCTTCAGGCGCACCAGGAGGAACGCTCCGCTGCTCCAGCCCTGCAGCAGGCGCTCCTCATAGGCCGCCGCCACGACAAAGCCGCTCATCAGGAAGAACAGATCGACCGCCAGATAGCCTTCCGGGGCGAGGGGACCGGACAGGTGAAACAGAACCACCGCCAGGGCGGCAACGCCCCGCAGCGCGTCCAGCGTCGCGAATTTCCTTGCCGCCATCCCGCCAGTTTGACGCGCCGGCGTTACCAAGGCGTTTCAGCCGGCGGACTGATCCGGCGGCGGCGGCCCGACGTATTTCCCGCTATGATGGCCTATGCCGCGACTCATGCCGAACCCTGGACCTTCCGCCCGCTTTGGCCGGGCAAGGCCGTACGGCGTCCACAACAGCCGCGGGTAAGGGCGATGGAACCGGCCGAGCGACTCAACGCGGCGGTGGTGGCGGTGGGGCGCTTGCGCGACCGCAGGGCCTTTCAGGACCTGTTCGATCATTTCGCGCCGCGCGTGAAGGGCTATCTGATGCGGCTCGGCGCCGGCAGCGCGGTGGCCGAGGATCTGGCGCAGGAAGCGCTCCTGACGGTATGGCGCAAGGCCGCGCTGTTCGATCCGGGCAAAGCTTCGGCCTCGACCTGGATTTTCACCATCGCGCGCAATCTGCGCATCGACGCGATCCGCAAGGAGCGCCGGCCCGAGCTCGATCCCAACGATCCGGCCCTGCTGCCCGAGAGCGAACGGGCGGCCGACGAGGGCCTGGACTGGGCCCAGGCCGAAGACCGTCTGCGCCTGGCGCTGGCACAACTGCCGCGCGAACAATCGCAGATCATCGAGCTTTCCTTTCTGGCGGAAAAACCGCACAGCATCATCGCAAATGAGTTGGGATTGCCGCTGGGAACGGTAAAGTCCCGCATACGCCTCGCCATGGCGCGGCTGCGCCTGGCGCTGGGAGAGCGAGCATGAGTATCACCCATCATCCCGGCGAAGAATTGCTGCTCGGCTACGCCTCGGGCGCGGCGAACGAAGCGGTGGCGCTGCTGGTCGCGTCGCACATCGCGCTGTGCCCTGCGTGCCGCGCGAAGGTGCGGGGCGTCGAAGCGGCCGGCGGTTCGCTGCTGTCGGACATGGCGCCGGTGGCGCTGGGTCAGAACGCTTACCAGGCCGTGCTGGCGCGGCTCGACGAGCCGACCGCCGCGATTCTGCGCGGCGCCAATCTCGGCGGCGATGTCCCGGTGCCGCTGCAGCCCTATGCCGGCGCCAATTTCGCCGACGTCCCCTGGCGGCACATCACCACCGGCCTGGCGCATTATCCGCTGCTCAGCAAAGGTGGCACGCGCGCGCGATTGATCCGCG
This sequence comes from Rhizomicrobium sp., assembly GCA_036512455.1. Classification (GTDB taxonomy): domain Bacteria; phylum Pseudomonadota; class Alphaproteobacteria; order Micropepsales; family Micropepsaceae; genus Rhizomicrobium. The sequence continues at coordinate 20,837 of DATCAT010000007.1, read as the reverse complement.
CCATGCCCGGCGCTGCCGTCGCGGCCCACACCCACCGCGGCGAGGAATGGACGCTGGTCCTGACCGGCAGCTATCATGACGCGACCGGCCGCTACGCCGCCGGCGACGTGCAGTCGACGACGCCGGAACTGAGCCATGAGCCGAAGGCCGATGACGGCCCGGTCTGCATCAACCTGGCCGTGACCGACGCGCCCCTGGTGTTCTCGGGCCTGGTGCACAAGCTGATCGGCAAGCTGCACGGTTTTTGAGGAATTCCCACCTCCCGCTGGGGGAGGGTAAAGGTCTAAGCTTCCTCCAGCGCAATCGGAGGACGCCCCATGGAAACCACCCGTCTTGGAAAAACCGGACTGAAAGTCTCGCGCATCTGCCTGGGCACGATGACCTATGGCTCGCCGAACTGGCGCGACTGGGTGCTGGGCGAGGAGGAGGCGCGGCCCTTCATCAAGAAGGCCCTGGAAGCCGGCATCAATTTCTTCGACTCGGCGGACGTCTATTCGGTCGGGCGCAGCGAGGAGATCGTCGGCAAGGCGCTGAAGGATTTTGCGCAACGCGACCGTGTCGTCATCGCGACCAAGGCTTGCGGCGTGATGAGCGACGACGTCAATGACCGCGGCCTGTCGCGCAAGCACATTATGCACTCGATCGACAACTCCCTGCGCCGGTTGCAGACCGACTATGTCGACCTCTACCAGATCCACCGCTTCGACCCGACGACGCCGATCGAGGAAACCATCGAGGCGCTGCATGACGTCGTGAAGTCCGGCAAGGCGCGCTATATCGGCGCCTCGTCGATGTATGCCTGGCAGTTCTCAAAGTACCTGCACACCCAGGAGAAGCTCGGCTGCACCAGATTCGTCTCGATGCAGGACTTCTACAACCTCGTCTATCGCGAGGAGGAGCGCGAGATGCTGCCGCTATGCCGCGACGCCGGCATCGGCGTCATTCCGTGGAGTCCGCTGGCGCGCGGCTTCCTCGCCGGCAATCGTTCAAGAGACGGCGAGGCGCAGACCACGCGCGCCAAATCCGACGCCAATATCCTGACCGCGCGTGCGTTCCTGGAAAGCGACTACGCCATCCGCGACCGCGTCAACGAAATGGCCGAAGCGCGCGGCGTCTCGGCGGCGCAGATCGCGCTCGCCTGGCTGCTGCACCAGCCGGTGGTGACCGCGCCGATCGTCGGCGCCTCCAAGATGAAACACCTCGACGACGCCATCGCCGCAGTGACCATCAAGCTGACGGACGAGGAGACGAAGGCGCTGGCGAAGGGCTACCAGACAAGGCGGATCTTGGGGCACGCGTAACACATGACGAAGTGACTACAGCGGACTCCAGCCCACATCCGGCGCCGCGTTCGGATCGGTCGCCACCGTCCAGCCGCCGCCCAGCGCGCGGTAGAGGCTGACGCCGGCCTCCAGCCGCGCCAGGCGGATCTGCACCAGCTGGTCCTGCGCGTTGAACAGCGTCTGCTGGGTCTGCAGCACGTTGAGCAGGTCGGTGACGCCTTCGCGGTATTGCAATTCGGCGATACGATAGGCTTCGGCGGCGTTGGTTTCCTCCACCGTCACCAGCCGCTCCTGCTCGGTGAGCGAGTCGACCTGGCCCATCGCGGTCTCGGCGTCGCTCAGCGCGCTGAACACGGCCTTGCGGTAGGTCACCAGCAACTCGGTCTGGCGCGCTTTCTCCAGATCGCTCTCCGACGACAGCCTGCCGCCGTCGAACACCGCCTGCAGCAGCGAGGCGCCGATGCTCCACGCCAGGCTCGATGGATTGAAGGCCTGGGTGATGCCGGCGGAGAGATCGATATGCGGCAGGAAGGCGGCGCGCGCCGCGTCGACATTGGCGTGCTGCGCCAGAAGCTGCGCTTCGGCCGAGGCCACGTCCGGCCGGCGGGTCAGCAATTCGGTCGGGATGCCGGCGCGCACCGGCGGCGCCACGATCCCGTCCAGGTTCACCGCTTTGACGTCGAAGCCTTCCGGCGCGCGGCCCATCAGGATCGCCAGCGCATAGCGCGCCTCGCGCTCCTGTTCCTCGAGCACCGGGATCGCGGCCTCTTCGCCGGCCAGTTGGGCGCGCTGCTGCGCCAGTTCGAGATTGGACGATACGCCGTTCGTCACCTTGGCTTCGGTGATGGTCAGGATGCGCTTGGCGGCGTCGATGTTCTGCTTGGCGATGGTGACGCGCTGGCGCAGCGCCAGGACGCCAAGATAGGTGTCGGCGACGTCGGAGGTGATGGTCAGCCGCACCGTCTGCTGTGCATAGCGCGCCGCCAGCTCAGATTGCTCGGCGGCCTCCAACTCGTCGCGGTTAAGGCCCCAGAGGTCGACCTCATAGCTCGCCTGCGCGCCGATGCCGAAGGAGTTGCCGGTGGTGTGCGGAATGTTGCTGCCGCTGCGCGAGGCGTTGCCGGTCGCGTTGAGCGTCGGAAACAGCGCCGAGCCGGCGATGCCGCTATTGGCCTGTGCCTGCTGCACGCGCGCCGCCGCGGCGAGCAGATCGAGATTCTCCGACAGGGCGGTGGCTTCCAGCGGCGGCAGCTCCGGCGCATTGAAGCCGGACCACCAGTCGAGCGTGGGCCAGAGCGGCGCTGTCGCGGTCTCCGCCGTGGTCGGCGCGGTGAAGGCGGGTGGAACGTCGCCGTCTTTCAGGGGCACGGGCGGGGGCGTGGTGCAGGCGGTTGTGACCAAAGCCAGGACCGCAACGGAGGCCGAACGCATCAGGAATTTCATGAAAATCTCTCTTCGTCGCCCCGGCCACTTACATAGCGGCTCAAAGGCCGAACACAAGGACCACTACACCGGCTCTTGGTCCCGCGACAATGACGATTTCTGAACGCCGAATTGCCTTGTGAATGGATGCGGTGAATAGGCGCGGTGTGGGCGGCCGGACCGCATGCTCCGACTTGGGGGCGTCGCAGCTGTACCGGCCGCCCGTTCGACCGTGCCTAGACTGGAGCGCCAAGGGTGCACGGCCAAAGGGATACTGTGCGAAGAGTGTGCGGCGCACCCCCGCGCGGCGAAAGCCGGAATTTGTAACGGTGTGTCGCCCGGGACCGCGAACGGCGAGGCCTCGCGAAATAATTAAATGTAACGCGGCCCGGGAACCAATGGGATGTTGGCGGCGCGCCCCGCTCCGGGGCGCAGCCGGTCAGGTGCCGCTTGGTTTTTGCACGACCTTGAAGCGCGTCAGTTCCTGGCTGGCGGCGGTGAAGCCGGGCTCCAGCGTCAGCGCCTGGCGATAGTCTTCATAGGCCGCCTGGATATTGCCCATCGCTTCGTTCGCGATGGCGCGATCGAAATAGGCGTTCTGCGGCTCCTTGGTGCCGAGCGCCAGGCCCTTGCTGATGTCGGCGAGCGCCTCGGCAAAGCGCTTCTTGGCGATCAGCGCCGCACCGCGGTCGACATAGGCTTCGCCGAGACCGGCATTGATCGCGAGCCCGGCGTCGAAGTCGGCTGCCGCCGCGTCATAGTTGTTCATGGCGAGCCGGAGCACGCCGCGATTGACATAGGTCGCGGCGCGGTCGGCCACCGACAGGATGCCGGAGAGCGCCTCGTTGCAATATTTGACGTCGTCGAACGGCGAAGATCCCGACTCGGCGCCGTGATAGCAAATCTCCGCCGGGCCCGAGCCGATGACGGTCACGGCGGCGTGGGCCGGCGCGCAAAACATCGCCGCGCCTGCAGCAAGTGCCGATAGAATGCGAATGTTCATGGCAGCCTCCTTGGCTTGCGAACGGTGTCAGCATGGCATTTTCGCGCCTGAGTCGTCCATGATGGGGACAGTGTAAATCGCAGTATTCGGCACAATCGCGCCTCCAAGCGGGAGAGAGATTTCATGACCTGGCCAATGCTCAATCCGATTCTGCTTCTAGTGGTCTCCAACGTCTTCATGACGTTCGCCTGGTACGGGCAATTCCGCTTTCCGCACACGCCGCTGTGGCAATTGGTGCTCGCGGGCTGGGGCATCGCGTTCTTCGAATATTGCCTGGCGGTGCCGGCGAACCATTACGGCCATCAGGTCTATACGGCGGCTCAGCTCAAGACGATCCAGGAGATCGCGACGCTGCTCGTCTTCGCGCTGTTCTCGGTGCTCTTTCTCGGCGAGGCGCTGCGCTGGAATCATCTGGCCGCGTTCGGCTGCCTGGTGCTGGCGGCGTATTTCTCGTTCCTGAAATGACGCCGACGCGATATCGTTCATCGGCCGGTACTGCGCGCGGTGAAGGCGTGGCGGTGAATTTTGTCGTTCGGTCAACGGCGCTTACTCCCCCACCTCACCATGGCCGGCCTCCGAGCCGGCCACCCAGCAAGCGCGCGTCCGCGTGCTTATGACTCTTTTATTGCGGCGCTGACGCGCCGGCTGGGTGGCCGGGTCAAGCCCGGCCATGGTGAGTTTAGAGGTTCAACTTCAGTCCAGTCGCGCTAATGCGGCCAGGGATCGTCGCTGAAGTCGCTGACGGGCTTGAGCGGCATTTTGATCGCCGGATGGGTACCGAGATAGACGTAGAGCGTCATCGCCTTGGCGCCGGCATCCCATTCGATCTGCGGCGCGATGCCGCCCGGCTTGCGGAAGGTCGTGCCGTCGAAATCCATCGTCCGGGGCGCGATCTCGCCCCAGCCGCCGGCGAGGCGGGCGGCCATGTTCTGGCGCAGGGTGACGCGGTCGTCCTCGCTGGTGACGCTGGAATCGGTGACGTCGGGCGCGCTGATGCGCACCTGGGGGCCCGGCGCGATCTCCAGCCTCGCGGCGATGAAGGTGTCGCCGGACTCATAGGTGCCTTCCCAGCGCCCGACCGGCGGCGGCGCCTTCGAACAGGAGCTCAGCACAAGAACGCCCAACAGCAGCGCCAGGAGCGGTCGCATATCCGCGATAGCCTCGAATCAGCCGCAACAGGATAGGGATGTTTTCGGGATGATAAACCGTCATACCGGCCCGTCAGGCGCCGCGCCGGCGTGTTTTTGCTTGTGCCGCCCGCCCGCCGGTTGATACGTCATCGCCTCGTTCGCAAAGTCAGGGTCCATGTCGCACGCCGTAGCCAAACCGCTTCCCGCCGGCTTTCTTGCCGAGTCGCTGAACCGCATCCAGCCATCGCCGACCATCGCGGCGACGCAGAAGGCGCGCGACCTGAAGGCCGCCGGGCGCGACGTCATCGGCTTGGCCGCCGGCGAGCCCGATCACGACACGCCCGAGAACATCAAGGAAGCGGCCATCGCCGCCATCCGACGCGGCGAGACCAAATACACCGCTGTCGAAGGCATTCCCGAATTGCGCGCCGCGATCGCCCGGAAATTCAAGCGCGAGAACAATCTCGATTACACGGTGGCGCAGACCTTCGTTTCGCCGGGCGGCAAGGCGATCGTCTACAACGCCTTGCTGGCGACGCTCAATCCGGGCGATGAAGTGATCTGCGTCGCGCCCTATTGGGTGAGCTATCCCGACATCGTCCTGCTCGGCGGCGGCAAGCCGGTGATCGTCGAGGCCAGGATCGAGGATGGCTTTCGCCTGACGCCCAAGGCGCTGGAAGCGGCGATCACGCCGAAGACCAAATGGCTGATCTTCAACCAGCCCTCCAACCCGACCGGCGCCTGCTATTCGGCGGCGCAGCTGAAAGCGTTGACCGATGTCCTGCTCAGGCATCCGCAGGTGTGGACGCTGACCGACGACATGTACGAGCACCTGATCTATGGCGGCTTCAAATTCTCGACCATCGCCGAGGTCGAGCCGCGCCTCTACGACCGCACGCTGACGATGAACGGCGTCTCCAAGGCCTATTCGATGACCGGCTGGCGCATCGGCTATTGCGCCGGGCCCGAGACGCTCATCAGGGCGATGTCCAAGCTGCAATCGCAATCGGCCTCCAACGCCTCGTCGATCAGCCAATGGGCCAGCGTCGAGGCCCTGAACGGCACGCAGGATTTCATCCCGAAATTCCAGAAGATCTTCGAGGAGCGCCGCGACCTCGTGGTCTCGATGCTCAACCAGGCCAGCGGCATCGAATGTCCCAAGCCCGAAGGCGCGTTCTATGTCTATCCCTCGGTGAAGAAGCTGATCGGCAAGAAAACGCAGGCCGGCAAGACCATCGCGACCGATGCCGACTTCGCGAACGAACTCCTGGAAGCCGAAGGCGTCGCCGTGGTCCACGGCGCGGCGTTCGGCGCCTCGCCCTTCTTCCGCATCTCCTACGCGACCTCGAACAAGGCGCTGGAAGAAGCCTGCCGGCGGATACAGCGGTTCTGCGGGAATTTGCGCTAGCGTTTACGCCACGTCGTCGGCGAATTCCTTCAGCACACGCGCATACGCGTCCGGATGGCTGACGAACGGTGCGTGGCCGGCGCCCTCGATCCATTGCGTTCCGCCGCGCCACAGGTTTCCGAACGCCAGTTGCTCGACCTTCGCCGGATCGAAGAACGGCTCGTCGCGGCCTTGCACGAGCGCGATGGGGCGCGGCCATCTCGCGACCGTGGTGCGCTGCGGCTCAAGCTCGGGATGCGTGAAGACGAATTCGAAGAAGCGTTTGCGCAGGCGGCCATCGGCGCGCGCGGCGGCCTCGGCCATCGCCACACTCGGCGTCAGCGGCGCGTAGACGGTCTTGAGAAAGGCGGCGAACTGCTCCGGCGTCGGATGCTCCAGCGACATGACTTCGCTGCCGGGCGCCGGCAGAAAGGTGGCGGCGATCTCCGCCGGATCGGGTCCGCAGGGCGGGGTTCCGGTCAGGACGATGCCGTCGGGCGATGCGCCATGCAGAATGGCCTCGATCGCGATATGGCCGCCGAGCGACCAGCCGACCAGCATGTAGCGCGCCAGGCCGAGCGCCTTCACCGCGTCCGTGATGACGGCGCCGAGCCCCGGCAGCGTGTAGGTTTCGTCGGGCGCGCGCGCGTCGCTCGAGTCGCCGCAGCCGGGCAGGTCGAGCGCGATCAGCCGATGGCCCGCCAGACCAGCGGTTTCAAACAGCGCGCGGAAGACTTCCTTCGACGTCGTGTTGCCGTGGATCAGGACGATGGGCAATCCCGCCCCCGGCCGATCCCACAGCGCGATGTCGTCGCCAAGAATCGCGAGCCGCAATTCCTTGGTCTCAGGCGGTGGGACGAGGTGGGGCATGCGCGTTGTCTCCGGCGGGTCCCGGACCACGGTGGCGGGAACGTTCGTACGCAGTAAAGAGCGAGTCTTTACCATCCCTTCACCAAATCCAAACCTGTCCTTAACGGGCGCGGCGCGAAAGTCGGCGCATGATGCGCATGAGCTGGCTTGCGCTGGCGGGCATTTTGCTCCTGCCGGCGGCGGACGCGAAGGCGATGGATTTCTCCGTCGACGCCTATGTCGACGCGCGTCTCGTCCTACCCCCCGGCGAGAAGAGCTGGCTCGACGGCGGCCTGGGCAAATTCCGCTTCGGCGCGGACCAGCCGACGCCGAATCTGCGTCTTGTCGAAGCGGTGGCGCAGGGAACGCTGAGTATCACGGACGAGCTGCATGCCGTCGGCGTGCTGCGTCTTGAGCCCAAACAGCCCAGCGGCATCGACGTCCTCGAAACCTATCTGACGTGGCGGCCGGCGGCGTCCGGCGACTGGCGCTGGTCGGTGAAGGCCGGCGCGTTCTTTCCGCCGGTCTCGGTGGAGAACGACGATCTGGGCTGGACCAGCCCCTACACGCTGACGCCGTCCGCCATCAACAGCTGGGTCGGCGAGGAACTGCGCACCATCGGCGGCGAAGGCACGCTGGTGCGCCACACCGATTGGGGCACACTCTCGGCCATCGGCGCGCTGTTCTGCTGCAACGAGCCGGCCGGCACGGTGATGGCCGATCGCGGCTGGGCGCTCGACGACCGGCCCACCGGCCTGTTCGAACGCCTGCGCCTGCCCGACGCCACGGTCCGGCTGTTCGGCGGCACGCCGCCCGGACGCACCGGACTGTTCGAGAATATCGACGGTCAGGTCGGCTGGTATGCCGGCTTGCGCGCTGACGTCAGCGGGCTCGGCCAGGTGACGGTTCTGCGCTACGACAACAATGCCGATCCCAACGCCTATACCTCGCGCGACTCCTCCTGGCTGACGCGCTTCTGGAGCGTCGCGCTCAAGACGCGGCTGGCCGGCGTCACGCTTCTGGCGCAGGGCTTTGCCGGCGACACGGCGATCGGCGACGGCACGGGCGACCTCTACACCACCGATTTCGATTCGGCTTTCCTGCTGGCCAGCTACGATATCGACGACTGGCGCGTCTCGGGCCGCATCGAAGCCTTCAACACCCGCAACGCCGATGGACCGATCTTCAACGAAGACGGTCACGCCCTCACCGCCGCGCTGTCCTGGAGCGCGCGGGAGTGGCTGCGCCTGAGCGCCGAAGTCCTGAACATCGACAGCCGCCGCAGCGAGCGCGTGCTGGAAGGCGCGCCCGTCCAGCGCAACGACACGCAATTCCAACTGAGCGCGCGTGTGTTTCTTTAGAAATCCACCGCCCTCAGCGGGAGCGTAAAACGTCACGCTAGATGATCCGCTCCGCCGTGCCGTCGAGCGCCATCAGGTAATACTCCGACGTCAGATCGGGGTGCTTGCGTTTCAGCATCGCCTGCACCTGCAGCATCACGCCCTTGTGCTGCCGGGTCTAGAACGGAAAGGCGGCGAGCCCGGCCGCGCCCAGAAACAGGCCGGCAAAGCCGCGGCGGCTCAAGGTTTCATGGTGTTCGCACATGCAATGCCCCCAAGTAACGATTCATATTACCGGCAAATTTGCCGTTTCGCACCTTGCGTTCGCACCGGGGCGGCGCGACCATCTTGCCATCGAAGTGGGGCGCGTGACGCGACCCGATCCATCGGGATGCACGCCCGCCGCGCCCAAAGCGCAACGTAAGTTGCGCGCCCGCCAAAAGGGTGCGCAACAGGTCAAGCACCTTCGCTTGACCGCAAGTTGCGCGACCAACCCAAAGGACCTGCCACCAAGCAGGCCCACAGGAGGCGCATAATGTCAGGACAACAAAGCGGCAGAGGACCACGCACCGTGGCCGTGGTGGGACCTTATGGCAGCGGCAAGACCACGCTGCTGGAGAGCATCCTTTCCATCACGGGCGCGGTGCAAAGAAAAGGTTCGGTGGTGTTGAAGAACACGGTGGGCGATAGCAGCCTCGAGGCGCGTGCCCGCCAGATGAGCGTCGAAGTGAACGCCGCGACGACGCGCTACATGGAACAGAATTTCACCTTCCTGGATTGTCCCGGCTCGATCGAGTTTCTCGCCGACGCGCTGAACGTGCTGCCCGGCGTCGACGCCGCCATCGTGGTGTGCGAGCCCGAGCCCGCCAAGCTGCAGATGCTGCAACCCTATCTGAAGCGTCTCGGCGACTTGAAAATCCCGCACTTCCTGTTCGTCAACAAGATCGACAAGGCCAGCGGCTCCCTGCGCGCCCTGCTGACGATGTTGCAGGACGCCAGCGGCACGCCGCTGCTGCTGCGCCAGATCCCGATCTGGGAGAACGACGCCGTCACCGGCTTCGTCGATCTGGCGCTGGAGCGCGCCTACAATTACCGCCCGCATGCCGCCAGCGAGCTGGTCGACATCACCGACAAGGACCGCGAGAAGGAAGCCCGCTTCGCGATGTTGGAAAAGCTCGCCGACTACGACGAGCACCTGATGGAAGAGCTGCTCTCCGACGTCGAGCCGCCCAAGGAGGAAGTGTTCGACGATCTGGCCAAGGAACTGGCGCAAGGTCTCGTCGTGCCGGTGCTGATCGGCTCGGCCGAAGGCGACAACGGCATCCGGCGCCTCCTGAAGGCGCTGCGCCACGAAGTGCCCGACGTCTCGGCGGCGGCGGCGCGCCTGGGTCTGCCGGTCGGCGGCGACGCCGTCGTGCAGATTTTGAAAACCTATCACTCCAGCCATGGCGGCAAGCTCAGCCTCGGCCGTGTGCTGTCCGGCACGCTGAAGGACGGCGCCCTGCTGCGCCGCCAGGACGGCGGTGAAGCGCGCGTCGGCGGAATCTTCGCGCTCAAGGGCGAGGCGCAGACCAAGCTGGCCGACGCGGCGGCCGGCGACACGGTCGCGCTCGGCCGTCTCGAAGGCGTCGTCACGGGCGAGACGCTGACCACCGGCAAGGCGAAGCTCGCCAAGCTCGCCATCGAACAGCTGACGCCGGTCTATCGCCTCGCCATCGAAGCAGCCGACCGCAAGGACGAGGTCAAGCTGACCGCCGCCATCGCCAAATTGCGCGAGGAGGATCCCTCGCTGATCTTCGAGCAGAACGCCGAACTGCAGGAGATGGCGCTGATCGGGCAGGGCGAGATTCATCTCAAGGTCGCGATCGAAAAGCTGCAGAGCAAATACGGCCTCAAGCTCAACGCCCATCCCTCGCGCATGCCGTACAAGGAGACGATCCGCAAAGCCGCGGCGCAGCACGGCCGGCACAAGCGCCAGAGCGGCGGTCACGGCCAATTCGGCGACGTCCAGCTCGAAATCCGCCCCTTGCCGCGCGGCTCGGGCTTTGTCTTCGAGGACAAGATCAAGGGCGGCGTGGTGCCGCGCAACTTCATCCCCTCGGTGGAGAAGGGCATCGTCGACTATCTGAAGAGCGGACCGCTCGGCTTTCCGGTCGTCGACGTGGCGGTGGCGCTGGTCGACGGCTCCTATCACGCCGTGGATTCGTCCGACGCGGCGTTCCAGACCGCGGCGCGCCTCGCCATGACCGAAGGCATGCCGAACTGCTCGCCGGTGCTCCTGGAGTCGATCATGCATGTGAAGATCCACGTGCCCAGCGACTCGACCGCCAAGGTCAATGCCGTGGTCAGCGGCCGGCGCGGCCAGCTGATGGGCTTCGACGCGCGCGCGGGATGGAAAGGCTGGGACACGGTCGAGGCGCAGATGCCGCTCGCCGAGCTGTCGGACCTGATCATCGATCTCAGGTCCCTGACCCAGGGCGTCGGCACCTTCGAAGCGGCCTTCGACCACCTCGCCGAACTGACCGGCAAGGTCGCCGACCAGATCGTCGCCACGGCCAAGGCGGCGTGAACCGAGGGGGCGCGGGACGGCGAAGGCAGCGCCGTCCCGCCCATTCTCTCCGATTGACGCCATACGCGCCGCGTACTACGTTGCACGTACATGATCCGGTCATGGGCGAACAGCGCGACGCGAAAATTCGCCGAGGGCGGAAAGTCGAAATTTTCCGGCCTGGACGAAACATGGGCGCGAGAATCTCTCACCATGCTGGACGACTTGGTGTCCTTGTCTGAAATCGCGCCGCTCAAGAGCGTGGGGCTTCACCCGCTGAAGGGCGTTCGTAAAGGGCAATGGGCAATTACCGTGAACGGGCCGTGGCGTATTTGTTTTCGTTTCGCAGATGGAGATGCGTATGACGTCGAAATCGTCGACTATCATTAGGCGCGGATTGCTCCCGCCGGTTCATCCCGGTGGCATCCTGGGTCGCGAAATGGAAGTTCGCGGTCTTTCCGCCCAGGCATTGGCTTTGAAGCTACGCGTGCCAGCCAATCGCATTTCGGAAATTGTGGCCGGTCGGCGTGCCATTAGCGCGGAAACGGCCCTCCGCCTAGGCCGCTATCTGGGGACGGGTCCGGACCTGTGGATTCGGATGCAGTCCAACTACGATCTCGCGATCGCCGAACGCGAACATGGCAAGACCGTGCGCCGCGAGGTCGAGATCTCAGCCTAGGTCGCGTTACAATTCGCTCGCCGAAAATGTATCGCAACTGTCGATGTCGCCATGCGCCAGGCCGCGCCGGAACCATCTGGCGCGTTGCGCGCTGGTGCCGTGCGTGAAGCTGTCCGGCACCACGTAGCCCTGGGCCTGTTTTTCCAGCGTGTCGTCGCCGACCGACGCGGCGGCGCGCAGCCCGCCTTCGACGTCGCCGTTCTGCAGGATGTGGAACTGCGCGTTGGCATGCCAGGCCCAGACGCCGGCGTAGCAATCGGCCTGCAACTCCGTGCGCACGGATGAGCCGGCCGCGCCTTCCGACGAGGTGTCGTGCGCGTTCATCGTGCCCAGCAGGTTCTGGATATGATGGCCGTATTCGTGCGCGATGACATAGGCCTGGGCGAACTCGCCGGGCGCGCCGAATTTTTCCGCCAGCTCGTTGAAGAACGACAGGTCGAGATAGATGTGGCTATCGGCCGGGCAATAGAATGGACCGGCCGAGGACTGGCCGTCGCCGCAGCCCGTCGCCGTCTCGCTGTCATAGACCGTGATCGTCGCCGGCGTGAACGCGACGCCCCTGGCGCGCAGGATCGGCGTCCACACGTCCTCGGCCGAGCCGACGATCTTGCGCGAGAACTGGTAGGCCGCGTCGTCGCTGCGCGGGCCCGTGCCGCCTTGGGTCTGCTCCGTCGGCGCGCCGCTGTTGCCATTGAGCAACTGGTTCGGATCGACCCCGAACAGCAGCGAGATCACCACGATGCCGACCAGACCCAGGCCGCCGCCGCCGACCGCCAAATGCGGTCCATAGCCGCCGAAGCGGCCGCGCTGGTCGTCGACATTCTCGGTCGGGCGAAGATCGTCGAGGCGCATGGCAATTTCCGCTGCTGTTGGGGAGCCTAGATACTACGCAGAACGTTGTGGAAAAGCTCCGGACAAAAAAACGCCGGAGCGCGTTGGCGCCCCGGCGCTAGTCATTGCTTGGGATGCGCGGGCCGCAAGGCCCGCGCCGGTCCAATGCTTTGGGGGCAAAGAACCGCACCACCGGCCAAAATGGGGGGGACGGCCGGCGGTCTTCCTGATTTGGGGAACAATCTCGCCGCTTCAAGAGGTGCGAATCGGAAAATCGCTCAGAATTTCCAATCTTTCGAGGCGCGCACCAAAAAGTCGCGGAAGGCGGCCACGCGCTTGGATTGGCGCAGGGCATCGGCATAGACCAGATGGACATCGAAGCTCGGGCCCGGCACGTCGGGCAGGACACGGATCAGGTGCGGCCGCTCGGCGGCGACATAGTCCGGCACCGCGGCGATGCCGACGCTGGCTTCTGTCGCGCAAAGAATGCCGGTCACGTTGTTGATGCGCACCGTGCGGCCCCGACCGGCTAACCTGCGCCGGGTCTGCTCCAAGAGCCAGTTGATCTCGCGAATCTCCGGCGCCGCCGTCTCGCCATAGGCGACGATGGTGTGATCGGCCAGTTCGTCCAGCGACTTCGGCGTGCCGCGCTGGTCGAGATATTTCTGCGTCGCGTACATGTGGTAGTGCACGGTGAACAGCTTGCGCTGGATCAAATCAGCCTGCACCGGCGCGCGCATGCGAATGGCGAGATCGGCCTCGCGCTGCGCCAGGTCGAGCTCGCGGTCCTCCATCACCAGATGGACCTCGACCTCGGGATATTCCTTGAGAAAATCATCGAGCCTGGGCACCAGCCAATAGGTGCCGATGCCGTGGCTGGAGGTGATCTTCAACGCCCCGCGCGGCGCCTCACGCACGTTCTTGAGCGCCTCTTCGGCCTGCGCCAGCCGCGCCAGCACGTCGGTGACGGCCGCATACAGCATCTCGCCTTCGTCGGTCAGCGTCAGGCCGCGGGCGTGGCGCTGGAACAGAGGCGTGGTGATCTCTTCCTCAAGCGCGCTGATCTGGCGGCTGACCGCCGACTGGCTGAGAGTCAGCATCTGCCCGGCATGGGTGAAACTCCCCGCCGAGGCGACCGCGTGAAAGATGCGAAGCTTGTCCCAGTCCATCGTCGCTACCTGTTTCGCGCCGCTCTCATGCGGTCGCTACCCTCTTGGCGCAATGCAATCTTCGTGACTGTTCATTACCACCAAACTCAATGTCCGCCCGCCAGGAAACGCTCGGCTTCCAGCGCCGCCATGCAGCCCATGCCGGCGGCGGTCACCGCCTGGCGGAATATCTTGTCCTTGACGTCTCCGGCCGCGAACACGCCGGCCACGCTGGTATGCGTCGAGTCGGCTGCGGTCTTGATGTAGCCGGTCTCGTCCATCTCCAATTGGCCCTTGAACAGCTCGGTCGCCGGCGAATGACCGATGGCGACGAAGAGCCCGTCGACCGCCAGGTCGCGCGTCGAGCCCGTCACCGTGTTGCGCAGCTTGACGCCGGTGACGCCCTTGGGATTTTCCGTGCCCTCTACTTCGACGACTTCGGTGTCGTAGAGGATGTCCACCTTCTTGTTGTTGGCCAGACGCATCTGGTTGGTCTTGTCGGCGCGCAGGAAATCGCGGCGATGGATCAGCGTCACCTTCTCGGCGAAATTGGTCAGGAAAAGCGCCTCCTCGGCCGCCGTGTTGCCGCCGCCGACCACGGCGACGTTCTTGCCGCGGAAGAAAAATCCGTCGCAGGTGGCGCAGGCGCTGACGCCGAAGCCCTGGAATTTACTTTCAGACGGCAGGCCCAGCCAGTTGGCCGATGCGCCGGTGGCGATCACCAGCGTGTCGGCGGCGTATTGCGTGCCGCTGTCGGCGGTCAGCGTGAACGGCCGGCGCGAAAGATCGACGGCCGTGATCGTGTCCTGCACCAGCTTGGTGCCGACATGTTCGGCCTGCGCCTGCATCTGCTCCATCAGCCAGGGCCCTTGGATGACGTCGGCGAAGCCCGGATAGTTTTCCACTTCTGTGGTGATGGTCAGCTGGCCGCCCGGCTGGATGCCGGCGATCAGCATCGGCTCGAGCATGGCGCGCGCCGCATAGATCGCGGCGGTGCAGCCGGCCGGACCGCTGCCCAGGATGATGATCTTGGAATGGGACATGACGGCTCCGACTCGAAGGAGCGAGATGCCCGCGGGCGCAGGCCGTTCGGTCCCGCACCTTGGAAAGCCCCACACCCTTGGCTTGATGCATCTGATATCGGAAGCGGCGGCGCAAACGTCAAGCAGCGCCGATTGCACTTTTGCGACAGGGGGTTGGATGGGCCTTCCGCAACTTTAGGGGTGGCGGATGGCGAATCGGAAACCGGAACTTTCAGAGTGTAGAAATATTATTGCGCTGGGAGGCCCGACAGGGTTAAATGCGGCTGTTTCCGCTCACCAAAGGTTCCGCCGTGGAGCATCACAAGCTCGATTCAATCGATTTACGCATCCTGGCCGAGCTGCAGGCCAATGGCCGCATCACCAATGTGGAACTGTCGCGCCGGGCCAAAATTACAGCGCCGCCATGTCTGCGCCGCATGCGGGCACTGGAGAAGACCGGTTTCATCCAGGGCTATCACGCCGACCTGGACGCCAAGGCGCTGGGCTTCGAGGTCACGGCCTATGTCTTCGTCGGCCTCTCCAGCCAGCACGACGGCGACCTCAAGCATTTCGAGGAGCGCGTGCGCTCCTGGCCGCAGGTGCGCGAGTGCTACATGCTTTCGGGCGAGGTCGACTTCCTGCTCAAATGCGTCGCCACCGATCTCTCCAGCTTCCAGCGCTTTATCACGGAGACCTTGACGTCGGAAAAGAACGTCGCCAGCGTGAAAAGCTCGCTGGTGATCCACTCGAGCAAAAGCGAAGCCGGCGTGCCGCTGGACGTGAAAAGCTCGTAGCCGCACGTCACCACAAAACACACTGTCATCCCCGGCGAGCCGCGTCCTTCGCGCGGCGAGGGAAGGGGACCCAGGATGAGAAATCCTGGATGATGTTGAAAATGATACCTCCTTCGACCACGGAGATGTGGCTCATCCTAGGTCCCCTTCCCTCGCTACGCTGCGCTTCGCTCGCCGGGGATGACATCGATGATGTGGTCGTAGCTACCCGTTGATATCCCGTCCCTTGGTCTCCGGCAGGAACAGCAGCGTCACGACGAAGCCGATCGCGGCGATGCTCACCGGGTACCACAGGCCGGCGTAGAGATTGCCCGTAGCCGCCACGATGGCGAAGGCGAGCGGCGGCAGGAAGCCGCCGAACCAGCCGACGCCGACATGATAGGGCAGCGACAGCGCCGAATAGCGGATGCGGGTCGGGAACAGCTCGACCAGCGCCGCCGCCTGCGGCCCGTAGAGCGCCGCCGCCGCGATCACGAAGATCAGCAAGACGGCGAGCGCCAGCGGCACGTCGATGCGGCTGGTGTCGGCGCTGGCGGGATAGCCGGCCGCGGTCAGCGCCGTCTTGACCTCGGCCGAGAAATTCTTTTGCGCGACGGTCAGCGCCGACGGCGCCAGCACGCTGCCGTCGATGCTGCTCAGCGTCTGGGTGCCGATGCGGATGCGCGCCAGCTCGCCCGGGCTGGTGGCCTCGTTGGTATAGGGCACGCCGAGATTGGCCAGCGTGCTCTTGGCGATGTCGCAGGAGCTGGCGAATTTCGCCTTGCCCACCGGATCGAACTGCAGCGAGCAATCGGCCGGCGCCGCCAGCACGCTCACCGGCGCCCGCGCGATGGCCTCGGTCAGGCCGGGATTGACGGCATAGGTGAGCCACTGAAAGCCCGGCACCAGCATCACGGCGGCCAGCCCCAGACCGAACAGCATGATCGGCTTGCGCCCCACCCGGTCGGAGAGCCGCGCGAAGAAGATGTGCAGCAAGGCGCTGAGCACCGTGACGCTCAGGATCAACAGGTTGACCATGCGCGGCTCGACCTTGACCACGCGTTCGAGGAAGAACTGGGTGTAGAACTGCGCCGTGTACCAGACGACGCCCTGGCCCATCAGCAAGCCGATCAGCACCACGAAGACGATGCGCAAATTGCGCCAGCGCAGGAACGCCTCCGACAGCGGCGCGCGCGCGGTCGTGCCGGCGCGCTTCAGCTCCTGGAACGCCGGCGACTCATCGAGCTTGAGGCGGATCCAGACGGAGATCACGAGCAGCACCAGCGAGACCAGGAACGGGATGCGCCAGCCCCAGGCGCCGAACGCGTCCTCGCCCAGCGTGGTGCGTACGATCAGGATGATGCTGAGCGCCAGGAACAAGCCCACCGTCGCGGCGACCTGGATCCAGCCCGTCGCCGCGCCGCGCTTCTTGGGATCGGCGTGCTCGGCGACATAGACCGCAGCCCCGCCATATTCGCCGCCCACCGCGAAGCCTTGGGCTATGCGCAATGCGATCAGCAGGTAGGGCGCAAGATCGCCGATCGAATTCGTATCGGGCAGCAGGCCGATGGCAAATGTCGCCAGGCCCATGATGACGATGGTGAACAGGAAGGTGCGCTTGCGCCCCGTGCGGTCGCCGAAATAGCCGAACACCAGCCCGCCGAACGGCCGCACGAAGAAGCCGACGGCGAAGGTCAGCAGCGCGAAGATATAGCCCTGGGTCTCGCCGGCGCCGGCGAAGAAGTGCCGCGAGATGATCGACAGCAGCGAGCCGAAGATGAAGAAGTCGTACCACTCGAACACCGTGCCGGCCGCCGACGCCGACAGCACCAGCCCCATCCGCGTGACGCGCGGCGCTTCATCGGCCATGAACGAACCCTCCCCGGGGGCATCATTGCTAGCGGACCGGGACGGCCACCTCAAGCGATGAGCGGAACAGGGCTGGCGGAATTCGAGCATACCGCGGCCGGTCTTGCGGCCGTAGGATGGTGTCGTGGTTTTTCCGTATGCCGCCTCGGTGTGGCGGCGCATGAGGTTCTGCGATGTCTCACAGTCGTTTGACCAAACGCGTGTTCCTGACCGGAGCGCTCTGCGCCTGCTGCGCGTGTGCCACAACGCAGGCCTTCGCCGCAACGTCGGCGGCGAGCGTGGGCGCGCTCGGTCCGGTGGGTTTGCCGAACCTGCTGGAACTGGGCGTCGATCCGATGCGCCGCATCGGGCAAACGGTCTGGGTCGCGAAGATTGCGCCGCGGCTTTGGCTTCACTCAACGACCGGTGTTCTCGCGGGTTATGTCTTTCCCGCCAATGGTCTTATCGTCGAGCGCGCCGCCGGCAGCCTGTTGATCGACACCGGCTATGCACCCGATCAGGCGGAATTGCTGCTGCAGTGGTCGGAGCAAAATCTTGCCAGCCCAATCGCGCTCGCCGTCGCCACGCATTTTCACAACGACCGCACCGGTGGGATCGAGGGCCTGAAGAAGCATGGGATCCGCACGCTAGCCTACCCGCTGACATGTCAATTGGCGCGCGAACACCAGATGCCGGTGCCGGAGCCGATAACGGATTTCGCGGCGGCGCCCCATGCTTTGAACGGCGATTGCGAATTGTTCTTTCCCGGCGCGGGTCACACGCGCGACAACATCGTGGCGTGGTTGCCGTTCCAGGAGGTTCTCTTCGGCGGTTGTCTTCTGAAGTCGGTAACCAGCGGCGGGCTGGGCAACGTCGCCGATTCCGTCGTTTCCGATTGGGCGGCAACCGTGCGCAATGTGCAGAAGCATTATCCGTCGCCGAAATTCACCATCCCCGGCCATGGCACGATCCAGGACGATCCGGCCAACTGGACCATCGCGCTTTTGGCGAAAGCGACGGCAAGCCATCCGTGAGAGTGCGTCGTCTCACGCCACCTTCGGCGGTGGCGGGGCGAGGATCTTGCCGCCGTTGAGGCGCGCGATCTGGCGGGCCAGCAGCATGCGGTCGCGGTCGCAGACGAAGGCGTGCAGGATGTGCGTCACGTTCTCGCCGTCGTCGGACAACGGCAGGTAGATCGCCTCGAATTCCTCCATGCCTTCGGCCAGCCAGCCCGCGTCGCCGGCGGTGCGCATGACGATCCTGTCGCGCGCCACTTTGCGGAAGACGGAGTTCACGCTTTTCGCCACCGCTTCGCCGCTCGGCTCGAACGCTTCCATGACGGTGCGGCCCGTCGAGTCCGACGAGAAATATTGCGTCACCAGCGTGCCGATCAGGCGATAGCGGAAATCGCGCAGCCCCGGCAGCACCTCCAGGATCATCACCCAGCCGAGATGCTCTTTCAGCTGCGACGGCGAAATGTCGGCGCGCGACGGCATCGCGCGGTCGCCGCGCTTGCTCTCCCAATAGGCGCGCAGGAAGACGCACGTCGGATGGACGAAATGCGCGGGATTTTCCTGTGCGGTGGTTTCGACGGTCGTTTGCGACATGGCGTCAGCCGCGTGCCCCTTCTTATGGCGTAAAGAATAAGCCCGCGGTGTTAATAGGTGGTTATACGCAAGGCCAGCCGCGTTAATGCTTCGCCGGCGGAGAGCGGAGTTTTGCCGCGTTTCCTGCTAGTTTCACCGGACCATGAACTTGCGCGCCGCAATCATTTGGACAGCCCTGTTTCTTGTCACCGGTGTCAGTGACGCGGCGGAGTTTCACTTCACAGGTTACGGCGATGTGCGCCTGGTCGCGCCGCCGGCACAGGACGCCTATCTCGACGGCGGCCTGGGCAAGCTGCGCTTCGGCGAGGACGATGCGAATTTCAAATTGGGCGATCTGGTCGGCGAAGCACGGATCGATGAAGACGACTGGAGCGCGCAGGCCGATGCGCGCTTCAACGCCGAATACGGTCCGGCGCTCGATCTGCTGGAAGGATATGTCCGCTACGCGCCGTCCTCGAACACGCAATGGCGCTGGTCGGCGCGCGCCGGCGCGTTTTTCGCCCCGCTCAGTCTGGAGAACGAGCAGGTCGGCTGGTCGTCGTTCTGGACGGTGACGCCGTCGGCGATCAATTCCTGGGTCGGCAGCGAACTTAGAACCGTCGGCGCCGAAGGCACGCTGGAATGGCACTCGAACGGCAACGATGTGACGCTGATCGGCGCGCTGTTCGGCTTCAACGACACCGCCGGCGTCTTGATCGCCGACCGTGGCTGGAATTTCGACGATCGCGCCGGCGGGCTGTTCGAGACATCGCGCCTGCCCGACGCGATGGCGATCGCCGCGCATCGCAGCCCGCCGCTGACGACGCATCTGTTCCGAGAGATCGACGACACGCCGGGCTGGTATCTGGACCTCTCCTACGAGATCGACGGCAAGACCGGCTTCGAACTCATGCGCTACGACAACCAGGCCGATCCGGCGCGGCCGCGCGCCTGGCACACGGCATTCTGGGATCTGGGCTTTCGCCAGCAGATCGGCGCGGTCACGCTGCTGTCCCAGGCGGTCAGCGGCAGCACCCTCATCCGCCCCTCGGCGGCGGCGTTCACCGCCACCGATTTCAACGCCGCCTATGTCCTGGCCGGCTGGGACCTCGACGATTGGTGGCTGGCGGCGCGCGCCGATCTGTTCCAGACCCGCACGCGCACCGCGGCGCTCGCCCCATCGCTCTTGAGCGAGGACGGCCACGCCTTTGACGTCACGGCAAGCTGGGTGCCGCGGCGCTGGCTGCGGCTGAGCGCCGAATATCTGCTGATCGACGACAGCCGCGCCCAGCGCAGCGTCGACGGCGACGCGCCGCAACAGACCGAAACCCAGTTCCAACTCGTGGTGCGGACCTATTTCTGAGCTTGGCGGCGCGTGTTAGCGTGACGCCGTCCGAACGGGAGTTGGCCATGAGCAACAAAGAATTCGACCTGCAGGGCGTCAATCATCTGGCGCTGGTGTGCAAGGACATGGCGCGCACCGTGGACTTTTACACCAATGTGCTCGGCATGCCGCTGATCAAGACCATCGAACTGCCCAATGGCATGGGCCAGCATTTCTTCTTCGATCTGGGCAATGGCGACAGCCTGGCCTTCTTCTGGTTCCCCAATGCGCCGCAGGCCGCGCCCGGCATCGCCTCGGCCACGCCCGGCATGCTGCCGGGACCGTCCGCCCACGGATCGATGAACCATGTCGCCATCAACGTGCCGGCCGACAAGATCGACGCTTATTATGAGAAGCTCGTCGCCAAGGGCATCAAGGCCAGCCGCGTCATCAGCCATGACGATTCGCCGATGCAGGCCAGCATCGAGATCACGCCCACGACCTTCGTGCGCTCGATCTATTTCTTCGATCCCGACGGCATCGCGCTCGAATTCGCCGCCTGGACCCGCGCGCTGGGCACGGCGGCCGATGTCGCCGTCAAACCGGTGAAGGCGGCCGACAAAGAGCGCCAGCTCGAGACGGCGAAGTAATCTCTCCTCCCCCG
>DATCAT010000006.1:0-11809 GCA_036512455.1 Rhizomicrobium sp. | reverse complement strand
CCCCTCCCCCGTAACAACGGGGGAGGAAAGAAGATGCGCTACGGATATCCTTGATACGCGTGCACCTTGGCGTCGAAGCTCGCGCGGTCGGATTTGGCGAGCAGGATCGAGAGCTCGGCGGCGCGGGCGCGGGCGAGCGCTTCGTAGGCGGTCGCGGGTTTGAGTTTGGCGATGCGGGCGAAGGCGTCCTTGATCTCTTTGGCAAAGCGATCTGCATCGTAGCCGCTGAGCGACAGGGCGTACTGATAGCGGATGGCGAGATTGTCGGGCGCCACCTTGAAGGCGGCGGCGAAGACAGCGAGGCCCTTGTCGACGGTGGCGTCGTAGAGCCAGCTCGCCAGATAGTCGCCGCCGGTGCGCACGATCTCAACGTTCCAGCCGCCGAGCGCCGCCAGCGCCCAGGGATCCTTCGGATCGATGGCGAGCGCGGCGTCGAGTTCGTCTTTCGCCTGGCCCGGATAGTTGTGCGCCCGCGCCCAGACCGGCCCGACGATGCGCGCCTCGTAGCCCATCGCCACGGCAAGATAGACATGCGCGTCGGCGAGATGGGGATCGAGCGCGGTGGCCTTGCGCGCGAAGCTCTCGGCGCGCCGCAGACAATCCAGGCACGTCGCGCGGCGCGTCGTGGCGTCGGCCAGCGCGGCGCGCGTCGCGACGAGAAAACCGGATGCGGTGCCGGCGGCCGTGCCGGCCTTGATCGCGTCGGCGTAATGGCCGGCGGCGTAGATATCATAGGGGGTGGGCGCGGCGAAGGCGGGGGATGCCGCGAGGGTGCATAGAAACACCATCACCGCTGTCATCCCCGGCGAGCCGCGCACTTCGCGCGGCGAGGGAAGGGGACCCAGGTGGTGAGACCGTCTCCAGCCTATCCGCCTGGGTCCCCTTCCCTCGCGCTGCTGCGCAGCGCTCGCCGGGGATGATAACGGAGCTTTCACGCTGCGCCCGCGAATTCACCCGCCAGCGCGCGGCGGATCAAATCGGCGGTTTCCTTGGCGCCGAACAGGGCGGCGAAGGAGCCGAAGCGCGGGCCGGCGCTTTGGCCGAACAGGACTTCGTAAAGCGCCTTGAACCAGTCGCGCAGGGGCTCGAAGCCGTGCTCCTTGCCGACGGCGTAGACCACGTTCTGCACGGTCTCGGCGTCGCGCTCGCCCGGCATCGCCTTGAAGCGGCTTGCCAGATCGGCGAGCGCGGCGCGTTCCTTGTCGCTGGGCGCGCGGTAACGCTTGGTCGGCTTCACGAAGTCCTCGAAATAGCGCAGCGCGAAATCGGCCAGGCGATCGAGGCCCGGATTGCCCGCAGGCGAGGCATGCGGCGCGTAGGAGCGGATGAAGCCCCACAACACGTCGCGATTGTGCGCGTTCGAGGCGGTGACGAGCGTCAAAAGCAGCGCGAAGCTGACCGGATAGCGCTCGGCCGGCGGATGTCCGGCATGGATGTGCCAGACCGGACTCTCGAGGCGCTCGGCCTCGCTCATCTGGTTGGAGTGGTAGGCTTCGAGCAGCGCGATGTAGTCGTCCACCGCCTTGGGGATGACGTCGAAATAGAGGCGCTTGGCGACGCGCGGCTTCTGGAACATGTAAAGCGCCAGACTCTCGGCCGGCGCGTAGGTCAGCCATTCGTCGATGGTCAGGCCGTTGCCCTTGGACTTGGAGATTTTCTGGCCGGTCTCGTCGAGGAAGAGTTCGAACATGAACTGTTCGGGCGGCACGCCGCCGGCGATCTTGCAAATCGCGTTGTAGAGCGGCACCGAGGGCAGATGCTCCTTGCCGTACATTTCATAGTCGATGCCCAGCGCGGCCCAGCGCATGCCGAAGTCGGGCTTCCATTGCAGCTTGCAATGGCCGCCGGTGACGGGAACGGTTTCTTCGCTGCCGTCTTCCTCGACATAGGTGATGGTACCCTTGGCGACGTCATGGCCGACAACTTTGGCCAGCAGGACTTTTCCGGAACGCGGCGACAGCGGCAGGAACGGCGAATAGGTCTGCTGGCGCTCCTCGCCCAGCGTCGGCAGCATGACTTCCATCACCTTGTCGTAGTTGGCCAGCACGCGCAGCAACGCCGCGTCGTAGATGCCGGACTTGTACATCTCGGTCGCGCTGCGGAAGTCGTAATCGAAGCCGAAGGTGTCCAGGAAGGCGCGCAGCCGCGCGTTCATGTGATGGCCGTAGCTTGGATGCGTGCCGAAGGGATCTGGCACCGAGGTCAGCGGCTTGCCGAGATTGGCGGCGAGCATCTCCGGTTGCGGCAGGTTGTCGGGAACCCGGCGCAACCCGTCCATGTCGTCGCTGATCGCGATTAAGCGCGTCTTAACATCGCTCATCGTGTTGAAGGCGTTTCGCACCCAGGTGGTGCGCGCGACTTCGCCGAACGTGCCGATATGGGGCAAGCCGCTCGGGCCATAGCCGGTCTCGAACACGATCTCGTCGACGTTTTGCCCGGCAGCGCGGCGTTTTTCGAGGCGGGCGACGAGCTTGCGCGCCTCCTCGAACGGCCAGGCGCGCGCGGCCGCGCCAAGGTCGGGCCGCAAGGGGGTCTGAACGCCGGAAGGCATTGGAATTGCTCACGCTTAATCGTTGGGAAAGGGCGCCGAAGCTAGGCTTTGAGGCGGAAGGCGTCAATGACCGGGAACCAGGGGGACGGGCACGACAGGAGCGCGGTGTTCGCAGGCCGCATCGACATCCTGTTCGCGCTCGGCCGCCACTATCTTTCGCTGCCCTTCGCAGCTCTGTGCATTCCGGCGACTCTGTTCGCGGGACGCGAGCCCGGCTGGCTGCCGCTGATGCCGCTGCTGCTGCAGATCGCGGTGGTGATCGCGGCCGAACAGCTGACCTCCGCCTACAAGCGGCGCAACCCGTCCGACGATCCCAAATTCTGGGCCTGGCGCTACACCTTCGTGTCGGCGATCGCCGGCGCGACGTGGGGCGTGGGCGTGATGTTCTGGTTCGTGCCGGACTCGTTTCCGGCGCAAGCCTATCTGGCGCTCGCCTTCCTCGGCATGACGGCGACGGAATTCATCGCGCGCTCGGCCTATCGCCCGGCCTATCTGATGCACGCGCTGTTTTCGCTGGGGCCGCTGGTCGTGGTGCTGCTGCTGGCCGGCGGGCTGTATCAGGTCCTGACGGCGGTGCTGGTGACGCTGTTCGGCGGCGTGCTGTTCACCTATTGCAACGGCATGGCGCGGCTTTTGGACGAGAGCATCTTCCTCAAGCTGGAGAATGTCGGCCTGGTGGCGCGGCTGAGCCGCGAGAAGAAGGAAGTCGAGGCCGCGCGGGATGCCGCCCAAGCCAGCGGGCGCGTCAAATCCTCCTTCATCGCCAATATCAGCCACGAGCTGCGCACGCCGCTGAACGCGCTGCTCGGCATGACGCAATTGCTCGACCGCGCCGAACTGGACAAGCCGCACCGCGACCATGTGAAGGTGATGCTGGAAGCGGGCAAGGGCCTGCAGATGCTGCTCGACGACGTCATCGCGCTGGCGCGCGACGACAATGACGATCTGGCGGACGAGGACAGCGATCCGGGACAGGCGGCGCGCGCGGTGGGACGGCTGCTGCAGCCGCGGGCCTGGGAAAAGCGCCTGCGCCTGACGGTGACGGCGTCCGCCCACCTGCCGCATGTCGCGGTCGACGGACGCAGGCTGCGCCAGGCGCTGCTCAAGCTGGTCGACAACGCGCTGAAATTCACCGAACGCGGCGGCGTGGAAATCCGCGCCGAGCAGGACGGCGAGGCCGTGCGCTTCTCGGTCAGCGATACCGGCCAGGGCGTGCTGCGCGAGATCGGGCCGAGCCTGTTCAAGCCGTTCACGCCGGGCGACGCGTCCTATGCGCGGCGCCAGCAGGGCATGGGGCTGGGCCTGGCGGTGGTCAAACGCATCGTCGAGACCGCCAAGGGCGAAGTCGGCTTCGACAGCGTGCCCGGCGAAGGCTCGAGCTTCTGGTTCCGCATCCCGTTGTCGGCGGCGGCCGACTACGCCCACGCCGATGCCGACATGCCGCCGCCCGACTCCGCGGTGCCGCCGTCGAAGCACAATTTCCTGGTGTTCACGCGCGACGCGGGGATCGACGCGCAGATCGCGCGCTATCTCGAGCCGTTCGGCAACCACATCAGCGGCGCGGCGAGCCTGCCCGACGCCATCGCGCAATCGGCGCGGGCGCCGTTCGACGCGCTGATCGTCAGCGCCTCGGACGCCGACAATTGGGCGGCGGCGCCCGGCGTGAGCGCGCCGGTGCTGGCGCTCCTGACGCGCGGCGAACGCGCGCCGGTGACGGCGAGCGAAGTGCTGCGCTGGCCGGCATCGGCGCAGGAGCTTTACTCGGTGCTCGCCGCCTTGCACGAACGCAGCAAGCCGCAGGCGGAAAAGGCCGCACCGGCCGAACCGGAGAGCCTGGCGCCGATCGATGCCGACGCGTTCGCGGCGCTGGAAAAATCGGTGGGCCTCACCTCGCTGCTCAGCATTCTGCAATCCTATATCGAGAACGCCGAACTTCTGTGCAGCGGGCTGGCGGAGGCCTGCGCGGCGGAGAAATGGGACGACGCCAGCCGGCTGGCGCAGGACATCGCCGGCGCGGCCGGAGGCCTCGGCCTGATCGCGGTGACGGCGGCGGCGCGCGGCTTCACGCAGAAAACGCGTAGCGGCGAAAGCCGCCACGAACTGCGCAACGCGGCGCAGATGGTGGTCGGCGAACAGGTGCGGGCGCGGCAGGCGCTGGGGAACCTGTATCCGGATCTGGTGGCGTAAGCGCCGGCAATATTCCGCGCAGTGCTGCTGTCGAAGCCGGCCGATTTTTCGATATTCACTTGCGACTTTTGGACGGAATCGCGCTAATACTTTCGTGAATACTTCGACACGCGGGAGCCGAACATCATGGCGACAAAGCCGGCACAGCCGCAAGTTACCGCCACCACGATCCTCGGCTCCGATCAATTCGTCACCGGCGTTCGCGGCATGGGCGGCCCGGACGTCCTGCTGAGCGGTACGTCCGTCGTCGGCGGCGTGCAAAGCCCGCTGCTCTATGTCGGACCGGTGTCGCCGACAAATCCCGGTGGCGTACACATTCTCACACCCTCAATCTCCGGCCAGAGCATTTCGGGCGCGACGTTTTACGGTCCTGATACATTCGCCTTCAATCCCAGTCTCGGCGCCGGCAACGTCCGGGCAGTCGGCTGTTATACGTATGACGACAGCGGCACGCGCAATCACGGCCTGCTCTATCAGGGTCCGCCGGCCGGCGGCGGCATCTGGACGCAGATCGACGTCCCCAGCAGCGCGGTCGGCGGCAAGATCGTCGAAAACACGCTGGCGCACAGCACCATGGGCGACCTGGTCGTCGGCAATTACGATCTGCAGAAGACGCCGGCGTCGGCCAACGCCTTCGTCTACAACATCGCGAAGAAGACCTGGACCATCTTCGATTTCGGCGGCACGGCCAGCCTGACCACGGCCTATGGCATCTGGCAGAACCGGATTGGCGGGCCCTCCTATGTGATCGTCGGCGGCAGCCAGGACGGCGGCGGCGTCAACAAGGGATACGTCGTCAATTACGATTCCGAGACCGGGGCCTTCACCAATCTGAAGTTCTACAGCGCCTTGAATCAGCCGTCGCTCGTCACCCATTTCGAGGGCGTCACCGCGACGCCGGCCGGCTTCAACCTCGCCGCTCTCAGCCCGCATGCCGGCATGGCGCTGCTGGCCTCTATATCCGTGCGCGCCGACGGCTCGTTCAGCGAAGCAAGCTGGCTTCCGTTCGCCTATCCGAGCAGCGTGGTCACCACCGGCAACACGGTGCATGAGAACGTCCTGATGGGGATATATGCCGTGTCCGGCGCAAAGGGCGTTCAGAGCTACGCCGCCACGATTGGTTGAGCCATAAGGCACGCGTCGCCCAGGAGACGCGGCCAGGCGCCGGTGTTGCGGCCGCCGCCGGCCCGTGACTCTATGATCCGATTGGAGCAAGCCGGGGGGCGGCGTGACCGACGACAGCGGTCGGTCATCGCCACAAGATCATCATGACCATCAGCCTGGTTGAGGAATTCCTGCTGCTTGCCCTCGAGGACGAGGGCGGCCAGTTCAGCCGGATTCCGGAAACCTCGCTTCATTGCGGGCTCGCCGGCGCCGCGCTGATGGACCTGGAGCTTCGCGGCAGGATCGAGACCAGCCTCGAACGCCTCTCGATCGCCGACGCGAGCCCGACGGGCTCGGCCATGCTGGACATGCTGCTCGCCGATATCGCGGCCGAGCCAGAGCCCTTGCACCCCAAGGACTGGATCGCGCGGCTGATGCCCCGGGCCATGCAGTTGCGCAGCGACGCGCTCGGCACGCTGTGCGCGCGCGGCATCCTGGCCCAGGAGGAGCACCTCTATCTGTGGGTCCTGCAAGAGCGCCGCTATCCCGTCGAGCACGGCGAGGAACGGCGCGAGTGCAAGCGGCGCATCCTCGAACTTCTGTTCAACGAGGAACTGCCCGGCCACCACGACGTCGCGCTGGTCGCGCTCGCCGATGCCTGCGGCATGTTCAAACACATTTTGAAGCCCGCGACCCTGGCCGAAGCCTCGTCGCGGATCGGTCAGCTGCGCGGCATGGATCTGATCGGCGCGGAGATCGCCCATACCGCCCAGGCGATGAACAAGCAGATCCGCGCCGCCGAGCGCCGCATCGTCATCGCCGGCCTCGCCGGCAATGTCATGGAATGGTACGATTTCGGCACTTACGGATTTTTCGCCGCGACCATCGGCACGCAGTTCTTTCCGGCGCACGATCCGATGGTCTCGTTGATCGCCTCTTTCGCGGTCTTCGCCATCGGTTTCCTCGGCCGGCCGCTCGGCGCGCTGATCTTCGGCCATATCGGCGACAAGAGTGGGCGCAAGCGCGCCTTGATGGCGTCGGTGCTGATGATGGCGGTGCCGACCATGCTGATCGGCCTTCTGCCCACCCATGCGCAAATCGGACTCTTTGCGCCGGCGCTGCTGGTGCTGCTGCGGCTTTGCCAGGGTCTGGCGGTGGGCGGCGAGTTCACCACCTCGATGGTGCTGCTGGTGGAGGGCGCACAGCGCACGCGCCGCGGGCTGGTCGGCAGTTTCGCGCCCTTCGGCGCCGTCGGCGGCATGCTGCTGGGTTCGGCGGTCGGCGCGGCCATCACCTTCTATCTGCCGGCCGACGCGATCGCCAGTTGGGGCTGGCGCGCCGCGTTCCTCTTCGGGCTGGCGATCGGCGGTGTCGTGCTTTACGTCCGCCGGCGCCTGCCGCCGGATGCCGCGATCGTCGGCATCGCCGAGGCGCGCCATTCGCCGGTCGTCACGGCGTTCAAAACCCAATGGCGCACGATCCTGAAAATCATCGGCATCATCCTGACGCTGGGCATCGGCTTCTATCTGAATTTCGTCTATCTCAGCACCTGGCTGGTGCAATACGCGCACATTTCGCATGCCGAGGCCCTGGCGCTGAACTGCCTGGGACTGGCGCTGCAACTGCCGCTGCTGCCGCTGGCCGGTGCGCTCGCCGACCGCATCGGCGCCAAGGCCGTCCTGCTTCTGTCGACGATCGGCTTCGCCTTGTTGTCCTGGCCGCTCTATGTGCTCATCAGTCATGGATCGATCGCCGCCATTATCGGCGGACAGGCCGTGCTGGCGTTGCTGCAAGCGGGCATCTCGGCCGCGGTGCCGGCCTTCATGGTCGAAGCGCTGCCCAAGCATGTGCGCTGCACCGCGCTGTCGTTCGGACAGAACCTGGCGCAAGCCGTGTTCGGCGGCACGGTGCCCATGGTGGCGGTCGCCCTGATCGGCGCCACGCACGATCCGCTGGCGCCCGCGCTCTACCTCGCGGCGGCGGGTATCGTGTCATTCGTCGTCGTGCTGATCACCAACGTGCTGCCGGAGGACGCACTTTCCGAAAATCCCGGCCGAGGGCAAGCGTAGAAGAATAGTCTACCGAGTCATCGCATTGCCCTGGCCGGCGAGACACAGGACGAATGTGACGCTCAGCACGCGGCGCTGGACGTCGAAGCCCGAGCCGGCCGACCTGGCATCGAGGGCGCGTAGCGCGGCGAGATTGGCGCAGTCGGCGATCTGTCCAGGCGAGATTGCCGACGTTTCGGTCGTCAGACCGACTTGAATCGCGGCGGGCGGCCGACTTTCGCTGGAAGCAACCGCCGCGAGTTTCGGCGGCGCCGTCATGCTCGACGCAGCGTAGGCGCCCGATGCCAGCAGCAGAAACGCCGAGACGCCCAACAGACATTTTCGCATTGCCATTCTCCCCTTCGCTTCGACGTGACGATCTGAACCGACAAGCGACGGCGAACCAAGTCGAAGTGCCGCCGAGCGTTAAGCCGGACTTACGCACACCGCAAAAATGCAAGGCGATGAAAGTTCCAGATCCGGAACGCGCGGAACTTCCGCAACCGCAAGCGATTCGTATACGGACAAATTTGTGGCGGCCGGTAACACATCGTTGGGCAAGGCCGCGTTCTTCGGTTGCGGACGCGGCGCCTGCGCATTTAGCGTTTTTTCGGGCAACGAAGGGACCGCGCGTTGGCGGCAGGGCATATGGGGTGGCGGAGCAAGACGGCGCTGGCGGCGCTTTTCGTCGTGGCAATGGCGACGGGCGCGCCGGCGCGCGAGCGCGACATCGAACTGCCGGACGGATCGCACTATCGCGGCGAGACCAACGACAACCAGCCCAATGGCGCCGGCGTCCTGGTCGACGCGCAGGGCGACCGCTTCAGCGGCACCTGGAAAGACGGCCAGCTCAACGGCCACGGCACGGTGGTATGGGCGAATGGCGATCGCTATGACGGCGAATGGTCGGGCGGCAAGGCCGAGGGCCACGGCGTCCAGATCTGGGCCGACGGCCGGAAATATGACGGCGCCTGGCATAACGACAAGCCCGACGGACGCGGCACCGTCACGCGCCAGGACGGCACGCAATTCGCGGCGCTGTTCGTCGACGGCAAGCGGCAGCCGGACACGGCAGCGGTCGCGCCGCCCGCGCATGCGGCGCCGGCGACGCCGCAAGGGCTGGCCGCGCTTGGCGGCCAGACGCTGAAAGCGATCGACGGCTCGAGCCTCGCGCTGACGCCCAAAGACCAGAGCTTCGTGCGCACGATCACGCCAGCGGACGGCACGCCGCAGACGGCGGCGTTCAACCTGCTGGGCAACGGCATGGGTTCGGTGACGGCGGGCCCTGGCGGCGCGCAGATCATCGGACTGTTCCGCCTGACGCCGAGCGGCCTCGACGCGCAATTCGCCGACGGCCACAGCGAGATCGTGGCGCTGAACGGCGAAGGCGGACTCTTCATCCTGTCGAAGACGGCGGCGGGTGATGCGACCTGCACCGTCTGGTATCCGCAAGGCCATAGCTTCAGTGCCGAAGACCGCAAGGCGGCGGTCGCCGCCTATGCGCGGCAGTTGGGCGTGCGCGTGGGCGTCGCGGCGCCTTCGAATTCAGCCTGCGCGGCGCGCGAAGCGCCGGCCGCCGCCCATGCGCCCGGCACAAGCGGCAAGCCCCGCCTGCAAACAGCAGCCTTGCCGGTGCCGCCGGAATTGCAGGCAGCGGCCAACGCCTCGACGGCCGGCGGGCTGCTGAACGTTCCGGTACGCGACTCGCATGTGCATCCGATCGACGCCACTGCGCCGGTTTCCGACAGCGGCGTGGTGCCGACGGCAGAAGACGCCGTGCCGCGCGACGAGCGCATCGCCTCCAACTGCCTCAAGGTCGACAGCGACGGCGCCTATTGGGGTTTTCGCAATCACTGCGGCTACAGCGTGCAGTTCGCCTATTGCCTGGTGCGCGGCGCGGACGACATGACGGCGTGCCGCGTCGACGGCGCGGGTGTGATGGGCAGCGTCTCCGCCAACGGCTTCGGCGCCCTGTTCGCCGATACCAGCCTGGGCGCGCGCGGCAGCGAGCATGCCTTCCGCTGGGTGGGATGCCGCGGCGGCGCGGGCGAAGTGGCCGCGCATCTGGATCAATTCGAGCCCGCCGCCGGGCGCTGCGTGCGGGCATCGCTGGCGCGCGCCCAATAGACAAACAGGGGAGTATTTTCCATGCGGATGACGGTGAGAGTTGGAGCCGCACTGCTGGCGGCGGGCGCGATGACGGCAAATGCGCAAGGCGCGGCGTGCATCGCACCGGCGGACATGGCGGCGCTGCGCCTGGCGGCGCTGCAGCAGAACCTGATGGTGGCGGGGTATAGCTGTCAGGAGGCGAGAAGCTACAATCGTTTTGTGATTTCGCATCGCGGCGAGCTGATGGCGTCCGACGCGCAGCTCAAATCCTTCTTCGTGCAGCGCAGCGGGCGCGGCGGCGCGGGCTACGACCTGTTCAAGACCGAGCTTGCCAATGCGGCGTCGCTGCGCAGCATCCACGATCCCGAGGGGTTCTGCGCCGGCGCCGAGGACGCCTTCACCTGGGCCCGCGACGCCGACCAGCTCTCCGGCGCGAGCGATGACCTGCCCACAACCATCGCCGTGGGCTACCGCAGCTGCACGCCGGAGGGGCCGCGCGAGGCCAGGAACGGCGAGGAAACGCCAGGCACGGTTTCCTGGACGCACGCGCATCATGCCGCCATCGCGGACAGCGACGACACGGCGCCGGCCGGGCGGCGCCACCACGAGATGAATCTCGACGACGAGTAGGCGCTGCCGCGGGCCGTGCCGCCATGGTAGGGTTTCCCCGTCAGGGAGTATCCGCGCCATGGCTCTTCAGCATCTTTCCGCCTCCGCTTCGCCGGACGAGGCCGTCGCCGCGCTCAGCAAAGACGGCGCGGTGATCGTCGACCGGCTGGTGTCGCCTGAGGTGATGGACGCGGCGGCGGCGGAACTGAAACCGTGGACCGACGCGACGCCGTTCGGGCCCGACGATTTTTCCGGCCGGCGCACCAAGCGCACCGGCGGC
This sequence comes from Rhizomicrobium sp., assembly GCA_036512455.1. Taxonomy (GTDB): domain Bacteria; phylum Pseudomonadota; class Alphaproteobacteria; order Micropepsales; family Micropepsaceae; genus Rhizomicrobium. The sequence continues at coordinate 921 of DATCAT010000006.1, read as the reverse complement.
CTGGTCGCCCGCTCGCAGACCTGCCGCGACCTGGTGATGAATCCGTTTGTCCTGGGGACCACGAAGAAACTGCTTGAGCACGCCACCAGCTTTCAGCTGCACCTGACGCAGGTCATCGCCATCGGACCGGGCGAACCGGCGCAGCCGATCCACCGCGACCAGTGGGCGTTCGATTTCTTCGCCTTCCCCAGCGGGTTCGAAGTCCAGTGCAACACGATCTGGGCGCTGAGCGATTTCACCGAGGAAAACGGCGCGACGCGCGTGGTGCCGGGCAGCAATCATTTCTCCGACAAGCTGAAGCTGACACACGAAGACAGCGTGGCCGCCGAGATGAGCAAGGGTTCGGTGCTGCTCTACACTGGCAGCGTCTATCACGGCGGCGGCGCCAACAACTCGAACGCCACGCGCACCGGCATCAACATCACCTACAATCTGTCCTGGCTGCGGCAGGAGGAGAACCAGTATCTGTCGGTGCCGATCGAGATCGCGCGCACCCTGCCCGTCGATTTGTTGAAATTGATGGGCTACCGGCGCGGCGCCTATGCGCTGGGCTATGTCGACGATCTGCGCGATCCGATCGAAGTGGTGCGGCCGGATTTGAAGAGAATGGGGCTCGGCGACGATCTGACGGCGGCGCAGGCCAGGCTGAAGCGGACGGAGACGGTCCGTTGACTCAACCCTCTCCCCCGAAGGCAGGGCTGTCCGGGGAAAGTTTAAGCATATCGGAACACCAACTGATCGCTGGAGAACTTGGGCCTAGCGGCTGCGGGATGGACTTCAGGCGGTTTGTCGATTCGGGCGATGGCATTCCTGGTGAAGAGCCTTGCGGCGAGGAGTTCGGCGAAGCGGATGATGGGTATTTTGACGAGGTTGTCTCGCGCCGCGATGCGCAGGAGCAGGTAGGCGATCATGGCGGCCACG
>DATCAT010000005.1:0-58302 GCA_036512455.1 Rhizomicrobium sp. | reverse complement strand
GCCCGGAACTGTCGCCTTCGCAGGATGCTTCAACTGGGTGGCCCGCATTCGCGGGCCATGACAATTGAAGATGAGTTAGTTCACCCGCGTAAGCGATGCCTCGCTCCCCTTGTCCAGGAGGCGCAGCTTGCCGCCTTCATTGTCGAACGACGTGATCGAGCAGTTCTCGGGCGAGAAGGCGACGACGCGGTCGTCGGCGGTCGCGGCGCCGAATACGACGTTGATCGCGACGTAGTGCGAGAAGATCACGGCGTTTTCTTTCAAACCCGCGACGGTCGCGATACAGGCCTCGCGCCATTGGGCGAGCTCCGGCGTCACATCGCGCCACGAGCCGGCCATCAGCTTGCGCAGCCAGACGACACGCTCCTCGAGGCTCATGCCGCTGGGCGAGGGAATTTCGGCGACGGCATGTTCGATCACCGGCGTCCTGGCCCAGATTTTGGCGAGCGGGATCGCGGTTTCCTGCGCGCGTTTGAGCGGGCTGGAGAGAATGAGCCGGGGGCCGAGGGCCTTGAGGCGTTCGGCGGCGGCCTCAGCCTGCGAGCGGCCGAGATCGTCCAGGCCGGGGTCCATGTCTTCGCCGAAGCCGGCGGCGGCGCGTCCGTGACGGACCATGAAAATGCGGGGCATGGTGCTTTCCTGAAATTGCGAAGCCCTAACGTTTCACATTCGCCGGACCGGGGGGCCACCCCCTCATGCAAAAATCGCGGTTCAACTCCCTCGGCTTCAAACTAACCGGCTGATATGAAAAGCAAAACGTCATGGATAGCGGACGGCGATTTCGCGCCGGAGCGTTCCTTGAATTGCTGCAGCTGCGTTGATCCTTCGGCAACATAATTGTTCGCGCAAAAATCGATACCCCCTCCCCCTTGTCCATTTCGCCCGCCTGCGAACCGACTTGTCCGGTGGCTGCGGTTCACACCGGCCGAGATAGGAATTTGATCCAGAGACTTCAAGGGGGGCACGATGATTTATTTTCTTCATTTAGCAAATGTGCTAATTGTTGAGAATGACCCGTGCCCTCCAGGAACTGGACGAGATCGACGCCGTGTTCAGCGCCCTGGCGCATGCCTCGCGGCGGCACATTCTGATCGTGCTCAACGCGCGCGGCGGGCGGGTGTCGGCGGGCGCCATCGCGGCGCGCTTTTCCTGCAGCTGGCCGACGACCAGCCGGCACCTGCGCGTGCTGCTGGACGCCGGACTGGTGCGCGTCGAGCGCCAGGGACGCGAGTGGATATATGTGCTGAACGTCGGACGGCTCAACGCGGTGGCCGGCGGCTGGCTGAACTGGTTCGAAGCGAAGGAGAAAACGAATGTCGAAACCGATGGTGGTGTTCGCGCTGTATCGGCCGCATCCGGGTAGGGAAGCGGAGCTGTTGAAGCTCGTCGCGCGGCATTGTCCGACGCTGCGCAAGCTCGAGCTCATCACCGACCGCGCGCCGATCGTGGTGCGCGCCGCCGACCGCACGATCATCGAAGTGTTCGAGTGGCGGTCGGAGGAGATCGTCAAGCGCGCGCACGAGCATCCCGAGGTCGCCGCGATCTGGGAAGCGCTGGAAACGGTGGCGGAGACGACGACGCTGGCAAGCCTGGCGGAAGCGCACGAGCAGTTCTCGCATTTCGAGCCGGTGGCGATATGAAAAAGATTCACGGTGTTCGCGATCAAACTCAGTTGTCACCCCCGGCCGAGTATCGCGAAGCGATACGAGGGGAAGGGGGCCCAGGCGGATAGACCGGGCGCGATCCAACCGCCTGGGTCCCCTTACGCTGTCGCTAAGGGGTCCCTCGCCGCGCGAAGTGCGCGGCTCGCCGGGGATGACAGCGGTGCTTATTTTCGCTCCGGATAACTCACCGCCATCCCGGCGCGGACGTCCTGTTGCACGCCGTATTGCGCGAAGGGGTAGCGGAAGCCGTTCTTGGCGAGGGCCTTCATGCCGTCGATCGCCTTGATCAGATGTTCGGGCGGCGTCGCCATCAGCATCTCTTCGTCGAGCACGCCGCCATAGCGGCGCTCGGCGAAACAGGGGATGGAAAGACTTGGCGTGCGCATGGTCAGCGCGCGGCCCCAGGAATCGGCGCAGGCGGATTCGCCGACCACGCTCCAGTCGAAGCGCTTGTAGCCGGACCATTGCAATCCGTTGATGAAATAGATCATGGCGCCGGGCGTGGCGTAGAACAGCGCGATGTCGGGCGGATCGAGCTTGCCGGTGGCGAGCGGGCCGACGGCGAGCGCTTCATATTGGCCGTCGGGGACGCAGTTCATCGCCGCCTGGTGCGCGCCGGCGTCCTCCAGGGTCGAGAACCAGACGCCTTTCATGTGCGCACCGCTCATCCAGGCGTCCGTCTTGGCATTGCCGAGGCCGACGACGGCGCGGCACTGATCGCCGACGAGATTTTCGGACGTGATGCCGACGGTCCAGCCGAGCCGCGAGGCCTGGCCGACGATCTGGTCGAGCGTGTGGACCTGGGCCGGGCGGCGGATGCGATCGATCGCCTCCATGTCGGCGCGCCGCTCGAACAACTTCATGGCGAAAGGGATGGAGCGGAGTTTGAGGAGCGATTGGAGATCGTTGACGACCTGAGACCAGTCTTGGGACATGGGTTGCTCCCATTTTTCTCCCTCGCCCCACGTAGTGGGAGAGAGGGCGGGGTGAGGGTGTGGTGATGCAGTGATCAGCGCGAAAATTAGAATTACATCTGTATTTGCAGTTCCATCCTACTTTGACGCTTGCGCTCTGACTTCCGACACCCCCTCACCGTCCGGCGGCGGCCGCTGCCGGACCCTCTCCCCCGCTTCGCGGGGGCGAGGGTTCACGTTTACGCAAATCTGAACAAATTCGTCACGTCCCCCGGCGTCACCGTGCCGTGCTTGCCGAGGATTTCCTCGCGCATCATCCAGTCCAGCGTGGCGTCGTCGTCGGGGGTGTGGGCGAGGAAGCGGGTGCCGTTCTCCAATCTGCCGACGACGATGCCGAAGCGTTTGCCGCGGCGGTCCAGCACGACGGTATAGGTTTCCACCGTCGCCGCGCCATTTGGTTTTTCGACGACGGTGGGATGCGCCATCGCGTCGATGTCTTTCTGGTAGGACTTGGGATCGTCGCGCTGCCACTTTCCGCCGGTCGGCTTTGTCGAATAGATACCGGCCGAGTGCTTGGTGACATACCAGCCATTGGCGGTGACGAGGCCGAACTTGCCGGGCGTTTTGCGGACCTTGTCGGCCATCTGCACGATGGAATGCATGACGTAGTTGTTTCCCGGACCGCCGAAATACGGCAGGCCGCCGGTGATGGTGAGGCCGCGCGGATCGTCGGTGGCGATGCCGAGCTCCTGGGCGCCGATCTCCACCGCGCTGGGGAAGCAGGAATACAGGTCGATATACGAGATGTCGCCGACGTCGATATCGGCCATGGCGAAGGCGCGCTTGCCGATGGCGCGGATCGCGGGCGAGGAGTGGAAGTTGACGCGCTCGGAGACGTTCCAGATGTCGGCGGCGTCACCGCAGCCATGCAGGAAAACCCATTTGTTTTCCGGGATGCCGAGCTCGCGCGCCTTGGCGACTGAGGTCATCACCACGGCGGCGGCCATGTCGACCTCGATCACGGCATTGAGATATTTGGTGTAGGGAAAGCCGACGAAGCGGTTCTTCTCCGACGGCGTCGAGATTTCGGCCGGCGTGCGATAGGTCGGAAACCAGGAATATGGATTCTCCGACGCGATCCTGGTGTAGGGCGAGAAGAATTCGCCGAGCCATGTCAGATGCTCGGCCGGGCTGCGGCGCTTCATGCCGCGCAAGCCGTTCTCGAACAGCGGATAGACGTTGACCGGAAACGCCAGGCCGTGGCGGCGCTCGTAATCGGTGGTGCCGGGACGCTGCTCGCCGATCTCGACCGGATCGTCGCCGGGATCGACATCCGGACCGTTGGCCCAGCCCAGATCGATGCCCTGCTTCATCGCGCCCAGCATCGAGGCGATGTATTCGGCGCCGGCCAAGAGTGCGACGTCGCATTCGCCGTTCGCGATCTCCTCCGCCGTGCGGTTGACCAGCCATTGCGGCGTGTTGCCGCCGGTCGCGGACAGGAGCATGCGGCGCGGTTTCGCACCAAGTCTGCTCGCGAGACTGTGCGGCGGGTTGCGGAACATGCGCTTGGGCAGGCGGCCCTGGTCGCCCGGTGAATCCGCCGTGAAGCGCACGACGCAAACCGTGTCGATGGCGGCGGCGAGATTCGCCGCGCCGCTGTCGGCGATGGCGTCTTTGGAGACCTTCGCCAGCATCTCGATCGGATTGAGACTGTCCTTGATGTTGCTCTTGGCCGTGCGTTGCGTGAATTGCGCGCCGCCGACGAGGATGGGGGTGCGGGGGTCGATTTGATCTGTCATGGCCTCATCATAGGCATTCCGAAGGCTTAGGGGAGAGTGCCGCAGGGGCACGATTGGATCGTTCTTGTCGCGCCACCGGGACGGACCTAACGTGCGCGACCATCAGTCGAGGGGGAAAGCCGAGATGAAATCGATCCTTTATGCCGTAGCAATGTGCGCAATCCTGGCTGCGGGCGCGCAGGCCGCGCCGGTCGCCGATCCGGCCCTGGCGCCGTTCGCGCAATTCATCGACGCGATGAACGCCGGCAACGCGGCCAAGGCGGCGGCGACCTATGCGCCGTCGGTGACCATCATCGACGAGTTCGGGCCGCATATCTGGAACTCGTTCGCCGGTTGGGCAGGCGATCTCGGCGCCTCGTTCAAGGCCGGCGGCGTGACGGATTTCCACATTGCCTTGTCGCCCGTCTCGTTCAAGAACGTGAACGCGACGTCCGGCTATGGCGTGGCACCGGCGACGCTGATCTTCAAGCTCAAGGGCAAGCCGATGACCGAGAAGGGGCTGTTCACGTTCTCGACGGCCAAGGGCGCCACCGGCTGGCACATCACCGGCTGGGCGTGGTCGACGCTGTAGGACGCTTCAACTCTCGAAGTGACGTTGGAGGCGCGTCAGCGCGTCTTCAATCACCGCGTGCGTCTTGCAGAAGGCGAAGCGGATGACAGCATGGGCGCGCGCCACTGCAAAGCGTATGACGTGACGGAAACAACTCGGCCAAAAGACCGAGGCAGTCTAATATAGCTCGAGGCACGCGGCGTCGCTGTCCTCCAAGAAGCCCACAATCAGTGCCGCACGGTCAGGCAGCAGACGCGCAACGAACGCCGTCGGCTGATTGCCGCAGCGCAGCCATATGACTTTCGGCGGCGCGCCCCGCAAGGCCGCGATGTCGGCAAAGTCGGCGTCGAGCGTGACGATGGTGAAACCTTCGCGGGCCGCGAATGCCCAGATTGCGCCGTCCGTCGCTCCATCGAGAGCGGCGCGGCGGACCTGTTCGGCACCCGGAAAGACGTCTGCCAATAAGGCGCAAAGCCGATGGCTCAGATTCTGATCGAAGAGGACCTTCACGCAGTGACGATGCGACGCTCACGGTCAGCGGCATAGGCCAGCGCCGCGCGGATGTCGTCCTCAGTGAGTTCCGGATAGTCCGCGATGATTTCAGCGTGCGACATACCTGCCGCGAGCCAACCCAGAATGTCCGAAACCGCAATGCGCATGCCGCGGATGACGGGACGACCGCCACGCTTGCCAGGCTCTTGGGTGATGATATCGCTATATCGCGTCATGATCGGATTCTAGCACATCGCGGCGCTGAGAGCGATGGCGTCGGTGGCAAACTTGGCGAGCATGGCGATGGGCGAGAGGCTGGAGTGGATGTCGGTCTTCGCCGTGCGCTTCGTGAACTGCGTGCCGCCGACGAGGATAGGGTGCGGGGTCGAGGGTGGTCATTCGTAAGAATCCCAAATGGATACGATAACTACTGCAAAAAAATTAAAAAAAGCGAGCGTTACAGCAATAGTAGCCGCCAGTGCTGTTGCATACGCAAACACCGAACTACGACCAGGTTCAAAAAAAATTTATCGTCTCACCACCCGCCATGTGATTCAGCATACCAAACATGATCGCAAAAACGACTTCGGTCGCAAACGTCCGCCATAGAAATCCCCGAAGCCACATTTGCGCCTCAATACGGAGCCAGTGCGAAGGTGAATTTGACTCGTCATCAATTTCGAATACTAACGCATATGCGAATACCGTTCCAGCCGCGTGACCGCTTCGTGGATTACTTCGTGCTTCTTGCAGAAGGCGAAGCGGACCATGTGGTCGGGCTTGCCGTCCTGGAAGAAGACGCTGAGCGGGATGAGCGCAACCTTGGCTTCCCTTACTAGGCGCTCACAGAAGGCGCGGTCGGGTTCGTTGGTCAGGTTCTTGATGGACGCGGTGAGGAAGTAGGTGCCTTCGCAGGGCAGCACGTCGAAGCCGAGCCTGGCAATGCCTTGGGCGAGCTTGTCGCGCTTGGCTTGCAGCTCCATCGTGAGACCGAGCGTGAAATCGATCTGCTGTTCGAGGCCGTAGGCGACACCGAGCTGCAGCGCAGTCGGCGTGGTAAAGGTGATGAACTGGTGCGCCTTGGTCACGATATCGACCAGCTTCGCGGGGCCGGTGACCCAGCCGACCTTCCAGCTGGTCAACGAGAACATCTTGCCGGCCGAGCCGATGCGGACGCAGCGCTCCGCCATGCCGGGGAGCGCGATCAGCGGCGGAACGACTTTGCCGTCGAAGACCAGATGCTCATAGACCTCGTCGCAGATGACGACGGCGTCCGTTTCCTTCACGACGCGGGCCAGGGTCTCGAGTTCCTCGGAATCGAAGACGCGGCCGATGGGATTGAGCGGTGTGTTGATCAGGACGGCCGCCGTCTTCGGGCCGATGACGGCGCGCAGATCGGCTTCGGTCAGACGCCAGCGCGGCGGCGACAGCTTCACGCTCTTGACGATAGCGCCGACGGCTTGCGCGATGGGGCGGTAGCAGTCGTAGGAAGGCTCGATCAGGACGATCTCGTCGCCCTGCCCCACCAGGCCCATGATCGAGGCGGTGAGCGCTTCGGTGGCGCCGGAGGTGACGAGAACCTGCGTCTCGGCATCGAAGGCAAGGCCGTAGAATCGCCTGGCGTGGCCGGCGACGGCGCGGCGCAACTCCACCCGGCCCTTCATCGGCGGGTATTGGTTGGGACCGTCTATCAGCGCGCGCGCGGCGGCTTCCCTGACGGCAAGCGGGCCATCTTCGTCCGGGAAACCCTGGCCGAGATTGATCGCCGCATGCTCGACCGCCAGCGCGGACATGTGCGTGAAAATCGTAGTCGGCAGCGACGCGAAGACGGGATTGGGCATGGCCGCAGCTTCGCTGGCGGAAGGTCGCTTTTCAATAGCTCGACATTTAGGCCTTGGCGCGGGATCATTGCGGAGTGAGCCGCCGTCAGAGCGTGCCGGACAATCGGGAGAGATTCATGGCCCTGGTCGCGCAGAGCAAGTCGCCGCCGTCGTCACAGGCGCTGGAGCGAATTCTCGAGGGCGTCCGTGCACTGGGACTCGAGCGCAATCTGCTCGAGCTGGAGACGCAGGGCTACACCACGCTGAAGGGCGTGCTGGCGCCGGCGACGGTGGCGCGAGCCAAGGAGGCGATCATCAGGAGCACCGAACGCTTCACCGGCAAAAGCGGCATCGACGTCGCGGGCGAGGACGGCTCGAAGCTGAGGGGCATGACCTACATTCCCCATCTGCTTTACGACGACACGGTGTTCGAAGAGATTTTGATGGAGCCGAGGCCGCTGGCGCTCGTCACCTATCTGCTGGGCGAGAGTTGCCTGCTGTCGAGCATGGGCTGCCATTTCCGCGTGCCGGGCGGCCTTCCGCTGATGCTGCATTCGGACAACGGCAACGGCACGCCGGCGCCGTATTCGAGCACGTCTTATGTCGCCAACGTCAACTACGCGCTGACGCCCTATTCGAAGGAAGCCGGCGCGCTGGCGATGGTGCCGGGCAGCCACAAGCTGCTGCGCCAGCCGACACTGGCGGAGAATTTCCGGCCGCGCCGGGAGTCGAAGGACGTGACGCTGGAAGCGGCGGAGTGGATCGATCCGCCGAATGCGATCGCGATGACCATCGAGCCGGGCGACGCGGTGGTGTGGCATGGCAATACCTGGCATGGCGGCTTCCGCCGCGAGCTGCCCGGCGCGCGCATCAACCTCGCCGCCTATTTCTGCCGCCAGTTCGTGCAGACGCAGGAGCAGCATGGCCGCGCGGTGCCGAAGGATCTGGTGGCGCGGCATGCCAACGACGAACGCTTCGCGACGCTCCTGGGCCAGCGCGCGCCCTATGGCTGGGGGCCCGAAGGGCCGGATTACGCGCTGATGAACAAGAGCCCGCGCGGGCTCTACGACTAAAGATATTCGCAACAGGAGAAGACCTATGACGCATGACATCGTGATCCGCGGCGGCACCGTGGTCGACGGCACCGGTGGCGAGCCGTTCAGCGCCGATGTCGGCATCGCCGGCGGGCGCATCGCCGAAATCGGCAGAATAGCGGCCAAGGGCAAAGAGGAGATCGATGCCGACGGGCTGACCGTCTCGCCGGGCTTCATCGACCTGCACACGCATCTGGACGCGCAGATCGGCTGGGATCCGGATCTGACGCCGATCAGCTGGCATGGCGTGACGACGGCGCTGATGGGCAATTGCGGCGTGACCTTCGCGCCGTGCAAGCCGCAGGATCGCGAATTCCTCGCCAGCATGATGGAGTCGGTGGAGGACATTCCGCGCCAGGCGATCATGAGCGGCTTGCCGTGGACGTGGGAGAATTACGGCGACTATCTCAACGCGGTCGAGAAGCTGCGCCCCGGCCTCAACATTGCCGGCATGGTCGGCCATAGCGCCGTGCGTTACTACGTGATGGGCGATCGTTCGTTCGCGGAAGATGCGAGCGACGCGGAAAAGAAGGAGATGGCGGCGATCGTCGCCAAGGCGGTCGATGAGGGCGCTGTCGGGTTCTCGACCAACCGCTTCGCGCCGCACAAGGCGCCGGACGGACGTTCGATTCCCGGGACGTTCGCCGATCCTTCGGAGCTGGTCGAGATCGGCAAGGCGGTCGCGGCGCGGGGCGGACTGATGCAGGCGGTCGGCGCGACGGGCGACGTCCTCAAAGCCATCGCCGACCAGTCGGGCAGCCGCGTGCTGTTCTCCTACGGCGTCGGCGCCGACAAGGGCGCGGGGCTGAAATCGGCCGAAGGTCTCGACAAGCTGGCCGAAGGCCGCGACCTGACCGCGATCTGCCAGGTCAAGGGCACGGGCTTCATGTTCGGGCTGCAATGCAGCCTGCCGTTCAAGGGCGAGACCTGGGAGACGGTGCGGGCGCTGGACCTGAAAGGCCGCGTCGCGGCGATCAAGGATCCGGCGACGGCGGCCAAGCTGATCGCCGAGGGCGATACGCGCATCCCGATGGAGCATACCTATTACATCGGCGACGCGGAGACCCCGAACCTGACCGCGCCGCGCAACCAAAGCGTGCGCGATCAAATGGCGGTGCGCGGCGAGAGTTTCGTGGAATATTTCCTGCGGCTATCGCGCGAGACCGACGGCCGCGCGCTGTTCAACTTCCGCCTGTTCTGCGCCGACATGGACGAGCTGGGCGCGCTGTTCGGCGCCACCAAGAACGTGCTGCCGAGCCTGGGCGACGCCGGCGCGCATGTCAGCCAGATCATCGATGCCGACTGGGCGACCTTCACGCTGAAATACTGGATCAAGGAGAAGAAGGTCTATTCGCTGGCGCAAGGCATCCAGCGCATGACCTCGGACGGCGCGCGGGTGATGGGGCTGAAGGATCGCGGCGTGCTCGCCGTCGGCAAGCGCGCCGACGTCAACGTCTTCGACCTCGAACGCGTGACGCAGCTGCAGCCGCACATCGTGCACAACTTCCCGGGCGGCGCGCCGCACTTCACGCAGCGCGCCCGCGGTTATCACGCCACGCTGGTCAACGGGCAGGTGAACGTGCGCAACGACGAGAGCACTGGCGCGCGGGCGGGGATGGTGTTGCGGCATGGGCGGTGAGTACGCACACCAGACCGGCCTTGAGGCCAGCCTTCAGGACGTGCTAGTATCGACAATGTCGATACAGAGACAGCCATGCGCGTGACGGTGAAGAAATGGGGCAATAGCGCTTCGGTGCGCATTCCTGCGGCCGTCATGGAAGCAGCCAAGGTTCGTCTCGATCAAGCCGTGGATGTGCGCGAAGAACGCGGGCGCATCATTATCGAGCCTGTGCGCGCGCCAGCCTTCGATCTCGACACTTTGCTGGCCGGGATTACGGACGAAAACCTGCATGGCGAAGTCGACTTCGGAAAGCCGGTCGGCAAAGAGATATTGTAGTGGCTTACATTCCCGATGCTGGCGACATCGTCTGGATAGACTTCGACCCGCAGGCTGGGCACGAGCAATCGAAACATCGGCCCGCAGTTGTGCTCAGTCCGGCAAGTTACAACGGGCGGGTGGGCTTGTTGCTTTGCTGCCCAACCACGACCAGCATCAAAGGCTATCCCTTCGAGGTGAAATTGTCCGGCCAACCGGCCAGCGTCGCGCTCGCCGACCAGATCAAAAGTTTCGACTGGCACGCGCGCAGGGCACGCAGAAGAGGCAAGGCGACGGCGGCCGAAATTGCCGAGATTCGGACCAAGGCGCGCACCCTGATCGGCTAGCGGCGCCATTTGTAATTGCCCAACTGACCGGGTGGCGCGCGGGCGGGCATGGTGCTGCGGCACGGGGGGTAGGGGCAAAATCCGCAACTTCGGCAACGCGGAGCGGCCAGCGGCGCGCTAAGGTTGGCGCATGAAACCGACGACCGAGACCAACTATCGCGACCGCATCGCGCGGGTGATGAACACGATTGCGGACGAACCCGCGCGCACCTATCGCCTGGACGAGCTGGCGGCCGTTGCCAACCTGTCGCGCTTTCACTTCCACCGAGTCTATCGCGCCATGGTGGGTGAGAGCGTAATCGAAACGGCACAGCGAGCGCGGCTAGCGCGAGCCGCGCTCCGGCTTGCGGCGAGCGACTCCGAGGTCACGGAAATCGCATTGGATGCGGGTTACGAGAGCGCGCAGACTTTCGCACGCGCCTTTCGCCGCGAAACCGGCATCTCGCCAAGCGACTTTCGGGCGCGCGGCTTGCGCTTCTCCGACATGGTCACCGGTGCCGCGACGAACCGATTGCAGCAAGGCGAATCCGCGATGAAGACAGAGATCGTCGAACGGGCGCCCGTCACAGCCTGGGCTTTTCGGCACAGCGGCCCGATGCGGGAGGTCGGCAAGACTTATGCGCGCCTTTGGCAGTGGCAGATTGCCAACGGCATTGCCGGCGAGACCAAGGAGGCGATGGGTATATGCTATGGCGACGACGAGTCCGCAGATGCGATGCGCTACTACGCCGGGATTCTGTGGGACAAGCCGATCCCCGCGCCGGGCGACGCCGAGCGGCTGGAGATCGCGGGCGGCAAGTATGTCTGCCACCGCCTAATCGGTTCACACGACGGCATCCCCGGTGCGTTCGAGAAGCTCTACGGCGAATGGTTTCCGGGTAGCGGCTATGTGCCCGATGACCGGCCTTCGCTCGAAATCTACCGAAACAATCCATTCGACACGCCGTCCAACGCGCTCATTACGGACATCTTCATCCCGCTGCGCCGGGAGTAGGCCCACGACCAAATCGGCTACCGCACCGCTTCAGTTGCTGCCTAGTTATTAGGCCATTTGGTCGAATTATCGGCAGTCGCTCGAGCACCAAAAGCCGCGGATTCGCAACCCATTGGAAAACAATGGGAATCTAGGACAGGAAACCGGCACATATCCTGCTAAATCGTTAACGGCGCGGTGTGTCCAAACCGCCGGGGAGACATGCATGAAGAAGATCGAAGCCATCATCAAGCCGTTCAAGCTGGATGAAGTGAAGGAGGCGCTGCAGGAGGTTGGGGTTCAGGGCATCACCGTGACCGAGGCCAAGGGCTTCGGGCGGCAGAAGGGCCATACCGAGCTGTATCGCGGCGCCGAATATGTCGTCGATTTCCTGCCCAAGGTGAAAATCGAGATCGTTGTGGATGAAGCGCGGCTGGAAGCCTCGGTGGACGCCATCCAGAAGGCTGCGCGCACGGGCCGCATCGGCGACGGCAAGATATTCGTCCTCAATGTCGAGGAAGCCATCCGCATCCGCACCGGCGAGACCGGCGCGGACGCCATCTAAGAGAATCCATTCGTTGGGTAAGTTCAACTTCTTGAAGGGGAAGCGTTAAGACCATGGCAAACAGTCCGGCAAGCATTCTTTCGATGATCAAGGCCAAGGAGGTCAAGTTCGTCGATGTGCGGTTCACCGACCCGCGCGGCAAGTGGCAGCACGTGACGTTCGACCTCTCCATGGTCGACGAGGATTTCCTCACCCACGGCACGATGTTCGATGGTTCTTCTATCGCAGGATGGAAGGCAATCAACGAGTCCGATATGACGCTGGTGCCGGACCTCGACACCGCCGTCATCGATCCGTTCTTCGCGCAGACGACGCTGGTGCTGATCTGCGACGTGGTCGAGCCGACCACCGGACAGCGCTACGGCCGCTGCCCGCGCTCCATCGCCAAGGCGGCGGAGAAGTACGTCAACTCGTCGGGCGTCGGCGACACGACCTATTTCGGGCCGGAAGCGGAGTTCTTCATCTTCGACGACGTGCGCTTCGAAGTCGGGATGAACAAGGGCTATTACTACGTCGACTCCATCGAGGGCGCCTACAACACCGGCACCGAATACGAACAGGGCAATCTCGGCCATCGCCCCGGCGTCAAGGGCGGCTATTTCCCGGTGCCGCCGGTGGACAGCGCGCAGGACATGCGCGGCGAGATGCTGGCCATCATGGGCGACATGGGCATCCAGCCGGAAAAGCATCACCACGAAGTCGCCACCGCGCAGCATGAGCTCGGCTTCCGCTTCAATACGCTGACCAAGTGCGGCGACTACATGCAGATCTACAAATATGTGATCCACCAGGTGGCGGCGGCGTACGGCAAGTCGGCGACCTTCATGCCCAAGCCGATCTACGGCGACAACGGTTCGGGCATGCATGTGCACCAGTCGATCTGGAAGGGCGGCAAGCCCTTGTTCGCGGGCTCAGGCTATGCCGATTTGTCGGACACCTGCCTGTATTACATCGGCGGCATCATCAAGCATGCCAAGGCGCTCAACGCCTTCACCAACCCGCTGACGAACTCATACAAGCGGCTGATCCCCGGCTTCGAGGCGCCGGTGCTTCTGGCCTATTCGTCGCGCAACCGTTCGGCGTCGTGCCGCATTCCGTTCTCGGCCTCGCCCAACGGCAAACGCGTCGAAGTGCGCTTCCCCGATCCGGGCGCCAATCCGTATCTGGCTTACGCGTCGATGCTGATGGCGGGCCTGGACGGCATCGAGAACAAGATCCATCCCGGCGATCCGATGGACAAGGATCTCTACGCCCTGCCGCCGGAGGAACTCAAGCAGGTGCCGACAGTGTGCGGCAGCCTGCGCGAGGCGCTGGAGAATCTCGACAAGGACCGCTCGTTCCTGAAGAAGGGCGGCGTCTTCAGCGACGACTTCATCGACAGCTATATCGAGCTGAAGATGGGCGAAGTCTACCAGTTCGAGCACACGCCCCATCCGGTCGAGTTCAAGATGTATTATTCGGTCTGATCCGACCACGTTGCAACGTAACCAGGGGCGCGGCTGCAGGGCCGCGCCCTTCTTGCTTGGGCCATCAAAAACAGCATTGGGAGCAATCCGTGAATTATCATGCGACCTTGAGCCCCAGATGCGCCTGCATCGGCGCAAAGTCCCGATCGTCGTGCAGCAACGTGTGACGATGTTCGATGCAGAACGTGCCGATGATAATATCGGCCGTCTTGCGGACGGTGATGCCAAGCTCCCGCAGCCTGCGGTAGTTGCGCGCCGCCTTTGGCGCCAGATCGGCGCCCAGAAGCGGCACGATGGCGTAGCGGCGCAAGGCCCGTTCAATGCGCGTGGCGTGCGCGTCATCGCGCGCGCCCTGAAGGACTTCCAGCAGGATGAGATCGCCGATCAAGAGAGGCTCCCGCGCCGCCGCGGCTTCAAGCCTGACAGTGGCCGAAGTGGTCCGGCCCCGCAGGTGCGCGATCCAGACGGAACTGTCGACCAGGATCACCGGCGGCCTTGGCGCATCTCATCAAGATCGCCTTCCCATCCCAACCCCTTGAGGTCCGCCAATGCCTTCGCCTGCTTGCGCACCCGCACCAGCAGACGCAAACCTTCCTCCACCGTGGCCCGCTTGGTCGCCAATCCCGATGCCGCCATAGCGCGGGACAAAAGCGTGTCGTTGATTTCGATATTGGTCCGCATTGCCGCTCCGATGTGTATTCAATTACGAATATATACACATCGAAGAATTCTGGCAAACCGCTGGACGAAGAACCGCCCGAGCGTCTCGACAAGGACCGCTCGTTCCTGAAGAAGGGCGGCGTCTTCAGCGACGACTTCATCGATTCCTATATCGAGCTGAAGATGGGCGAAGTGTACAATTTCGAGCACACGCCCCATCCGGTCGAGTTCAAGATGTATTATAGCGTCTGAGCCGGCACGCAATTGAGAGACAATGAGGGGCGCGGGTCTGAACCCGCGCCCCTCTTCCTTTTTTGGGCTCGAAGGCAAGCGATTTGCCCTATCCTTCGGGCCGCGCAATAGTCCTCGCCGTTGAATATTTGGCCGGGGGCACCGTGACAGACATCAGCGCCGCCAATACAGCGCAAAAACCGCAACGTTTGGTTGCTGTCGCCAAAACAATGCGCGGCGGCTTCGGCGCGGGTCTGCTGCTGATCGCGTTCACCGTCGTCTTCGGGGTCATCCTGCTGCTGATCTCGGCGCTCAATCTGCAGCGCGCCGTCGCGGCGGACGTCGACGATTCGGTCACCGCGACGGTCGGCCAGGTGCGGCTCGACATCCAGACGCTCAACGACCTGGACGCACAGCAGGCCGAGCACAACCGCATGCTGGCAGACCTCGAAGAGAAGATGGCCGCCTATGACACGACCATGGACGCATCGCTCGAGACGGTGGTGCGCGTCATTCGCATTCATGTGACGCAGCATCCCGAAGTGCCATCCGCCGACACGCTGTTGCCCGTGATCGGCGATCTTGAAGAGAACATGCTGCGCCTCAACGATCGCGTCGATCTCTACAAGCAGAAGGTGATCGCCGGCGCCGACAAGGCGACCGTCACCGTGGACATGCTGACGCGCTATCTGCACGGCATCGAAATCGATATCGAGCCGGCCATGGAGGCGTTCTATCAGGCGCGGGACAAGTGGCGCGACGCCGACAAATTGCGCAAATCGCTGCTCAACAGCAAGGCCGCTTTCGCCGACGTGCCCAAGCTGGTCGGCGCGGCGCGTCTGGGCAACGAGTCCTATCGCACCGTGGTCGAGGATTTTCGCACCTTCGAGGCGCTGGTCGGCAAGACGCTGTTCGGCATCGTGCTGATTCCCAATCCGGTGCTGGTGCTGCTGCTGGCGGTGTTCATGGGAATGCTGGGAAGTCTGATTTATCTGGCGCGGCAGCTGGTGATTGAGCGCGAGGACGTGCGCGCGCACGAAATGCTCTATCGCATAGGTCTCGGCGCCGCCGTCGCGCTGGCGCTGTTCTTCTTTGCTTCCGCCGGCGTGCTGACACTGTCGCAATCCACCTCGGGCAAGGTCGACAGCAATATGAGCCCCTATCTGATCTCGTTCCTCGGGATCACGGCGGGCTTTCTATGCGAGCGCGTGACCGCTTGGATGCGCGAGGTCGGCGAGCGCACCTTCAAGCTGGAGAACGGACCGCAGCGTACGCGCTGGGGCACAGGGCTGGCGGGCGAACTCGCCAAGCAGAACATCGCGCCCGAGGCCATCTCGACGGCAACGGGCACGCCGCCAGCCGATATCGCGTCATGGACAGGATTACAGCTGCCTGTGCCCGAGCGGGCGCAGGGCCTGCTCGCGGCCTATCTACGCGTGCACCCCAGCATGCTGTTCACCGATATCGATCCGAAAGCGGCAGCTTAGGCCGCCGCGGTCTGCTCGTCCGGCAGGGCGGTGGGGAGCACGACATAGGCGCAGCAGCCCTTGCCGGGTTCGCTTTCGAGCCAGGCGCGGCCGCCATGCAGTTCGGCGAGGCCGCGTACCAAGGCAAGGCCGAGGCCGGTGCCGCCCGCCTGGCGGTCGTAGCGGTTGTCGACCTGGCTGAAGGGCGTGAAGATCTTGTCGAGTTTCTCGCGCGGGATGCCGGGGCCGTTGTCCTGCACCGAGATCTGGAAGCCGCCGCAGCGCGCCAGTTCGGCGCGGACGGTGATCTTGCCGCCTTCCGGCGTGAACTTCACGGCGTTGGAACACAGGTTGATCAGGATCTGCTTGAGGGCGCGCTCGTCGGCGTAGAGCGGCGGACAGGTTGGATCGATCTCGATGGCCAGCGTCTGCTGGCGTTCGCGGGCCTTGGCGCCGATCAGCTTGAGCGCGATGTCGAAGGTGCGCTTGGCGTCCAGCGGATGCGGCATGATCTCCATCTTGCCGGCCTCGATCTTGGCGACGTCGAGCAGGTCGTTGATCAGGCTGAGCAGGTGGGCGCCCGAGGAATGGATGTCGCCGGCATATTCCTTGTAGCGCTGCGAGCCGACCGGGCCGAAACATTCCTGGGCGATGATTTCGGAGAAGCCGAGGATGGCATTGAGCGGGGTGCGCAGCTCGTGGCTCATATTGGCGAGGAAGGCGGTCTTCGAGGCGTTGGCGGTTTCGGCTTCGAAGCGCTTGCGCAGGGCTTCGTCGCGGGTCTCTTCCAGTTCGCGCGCCAGATCCTCGACCTGGAAGCGCAGGCGGGCGTCCTCGTCGACCCGGCGCGCCAGGCGGCGTCCGTCGAAGAAGAGCTGCGCGGCGTAGGCGGGAATAACGAGCGCGGTGCCGTAGTCGAGCATCGAACCGCCGAAGGCAAAGCGTAGCGCCGCGACGGCCGAGATGGGCGCGAGGCACGCGATAAACATGTCCATATGCGTGGCGCGGCTGACCATCAGCGTCGACAGCATGGCGATGGTCGCGCCGGCGAGGAAGATGTGATTGATCTCGCTGGACGGATCCCAGAGCAGCCAGGGTACCAGGCCCCAGATCGTGCTGATGGCGACCTGCAGCACCGTCATGCGCGCGAACCACGGGCGCACGGCCTCGTAGTCGGTCTGACCGGCGGTGGTCATCTGGTAGAAGGAGACGATGTTGGACGCCAGGAACATCGTGATCGAAACGATGCAGGGCAGCAGAATCGCCTGCTCGAAGGGGCGATTGCCGAGATAGCCGAAACTGTTGGAGCCCAGCCAGGCCAGCGCCAGCGCCCACAGCGGCGAGGTGAAGCGGGTCGTGCGCATGGCGGACGCGACGAGGTCGAGCTGTGCGTTCAGCACGCGCACGTCGGCGCTGCGCCTCACTCTCAGCTGTTGTCCGAAACCCACGCGTCACCCCTGCCTGACGGTTCCGCCACTGCGGCACCGTGAGGGATAGTACGGAACGGTTCTTAAAATTTTCTGAGACCTGTAAAGGTTAGCCGTTCGCTACCGCGGCATCCGCCGGCGCTTCGATCCCTAACGGAACGTAAACGCCGCCGCGACGCCACGAGGCCATTTCGCGGCCGGAATAAATCGCTAGCATGGTCACTTGCGTGCGAATCGCGCGCCAACCCTCATTCGTCGGCACATGGCCAAAGCACCGGATCTTTTCGACAATAACGATACGTCCTCGTCCAAGGCCTACACGGCCAAGGACATCGAAGTCCTGGAGGGGCTGGAGCCGGTCCGCCGGCGGCCGGGCATGTATATCGGCGGCACGGACGAACGCGCGCTCAACCATCTGGCGGCGGAAATCATGGACAATTCGATGGACGAGGCCGTCGCCGGCTTCGCCAACCGCATCGAAATGGAACTTCTCGCCGGCGACATCCTGACGATCCGCGACAACGGCCGCGGCATCCCGATCGACCCGCACCCCAAATTCAAGAACAAGTCGGCGCTGGAAGTCATCATGACCACGCTGCATGCGGGGGGAAAGTTCGGCGGCAAGGTCTATGACACCTCCGGCGGCTTGCACGGCGTCGGCGCCTCGGTGGTCAACGCCCTGTCCGAGTGGATGGAAGTCGACGTGGCGCGCGACAAGAAGAGCCACAGGATGCGCTTCGAGCGCGGCAAGGCGGTGAGCAAGCTGAAGGACATGGGCGCGGTGAACCGGCGCGGCACCATCGTCTCGTTCCACCCCGACTCGCAAATTTTCGGCAAGGACAATCATTTCTCGCCGGCCATGCTGTATCGCATGGCCAAGTCGAAGGCCTATCTGTTTCGCGGCGTCGAGATCCGCTGGAAGTGCGATCCTTCGCTGATCAAGGGCGATACGCCGGCCGAAGAGGTGCTCAAATTTCCCGGCGGCATCCAGGATTTCCTCAAAGCGGAAGTCGGCAACAACCGGACGGTGACGCAGCGCGACTTTACCGGGCGCATCGAGAACAAGGATGGTAAAGGCGCGGTCGAGTGGGCCGTGGTGTGGACGCCGCAGATCGATCCCTTCGTGCATTCGTTCTGCAACACCATCCCGACGGCCCAAGGCGGCACCCATGAGCAGGGATTGCGCACCGCGCTGACAAGGGCGCTGCGCAGCCATGGCGAGCGCATGAACAACAAGAAGACGTCGCTCGTCACCGCCGAAGACGTGATGGCGGCGGCCTGCGCGGTGCTGTCGGTGTTCATCCGCGAGCCGGAATTCCAGGGCCAGACCAAGGACAGGCTGTCGTCGCCCGACGCGCAGCGCCTGGTCGAAACCGTGATGAAGGATCATTTCGATCACTGGCTGGCGGAGAGTCCGCAGGAAGCCGACAAGCTTCTCGACTTCGTCATCGAGCAGGCCGAAGACCGCCTGAAGAAGCGCCAGGAAAAAGAAACGGCGCGCAAATCGGCGACTCGCAAGCTGCGGCTGCCGGGCAAGCTCTCCGACTGCACCCGCGACGGCCGCGACGGCACCGAGATTTTCCTGGTCGAGGGCGACAGCGCCGGCGGCTCGGCCAAGCAGGCCCGCGACCGCGCCACCCAGGCAGTGCTGCCGTTGCGCGGCAAGATCCTCAACGTCGCCAGCGCCGCGGAAGGCAAGCTGCAACAGAACAAGGAACTGGCCGACCTGGTGCAGGCGCTGGGCTGCGGCACGGGCAGCAAATATCGCGAGGCCGATCTGCGCTATGAGCGCGTCATCGTGATGACCGACGCCGACGTCGACGGCGCCCATATCGCGTCGCTGCTGCTGACGTTCTTCTACCGCGAAATTCCGCAGCTCATCACCGAGGGCCACCTCTTCCTCGCCATGCCGCCGCTCTACCGCATGACGCAGGGCGCGAAATCGGAATATGCCCGCGACGACGCGCATCGCGAGCTTTTGCTCAAGACGGTGTTCAAGGGCACGGCCAAGGTCGATGTCGGGCGCTTCAAGGGCCTGGGCGAGATGATGCCGGCGCAACTCAAAGAGACCACGATGAAGCCCGGCAGCCGCATCCTGGTGCGCGTCGAGATCGCCGACAGCGAGCGCAAGCAGACCGAGAGCATCGTCGAACAGCTGATGGGCAAGAAGCCCGAACTGCGCTTCCAGTACATCCAGGAAAACGCACAATTCGTGACGGCAGTGGACGTTTAAGGCAGCCGCAACGTCCCGAACACGATCGTCGTGTCGCCGTTCTGCGACGGGATCGTGGTGTTGGGACGGGCTTGCACCAGCTTGGCGCCGTCCGGCGGCAGGCCGTAGCGCTGCTCGCCGAGCCAAATGTCCACGGGCCTTTTGGAGTCGAAGCTGAGCGTGACGCTCATGCCGCGGCAATCGTCGGTGACGCAGCCGAAGATGGTGCCGACGGGGTTGAGCGAGTCCTTGGCCGGAACGAAGGCCTTGCCCGCGATCTCGATGCGGCTGAGGCCGGAGCCGTTGGGAACCACGACGAACATGCGGTTGGCGCTGTTCGAGCCTCGCAGCGTCAATGTCACACGGCGGCCGGCGCCGTCCGGGGCGCTTGCGATGGCCGCCGCCGGCGCGGCGAAGCGCGTCGCACCGGCGGGCGCGACATAGGAAGGCTGGAATAGAATCGGCGAGGCCTGTTCGCGCTTGTCCGAGAACGGCATGGCGGCACGGAACGGTTTCGGCAGCGGCGCCTGGGTGTCGATCGCCCATAGCGCCTTGCCTGAGATGTGGTCGTCGACGAAGTCGATATTCAGGCGCTGCGGCGAGATGGAGCTGTACGCCGGCTGCAGTCCCGCGATCACGGCGACGATGACGGCTGCCGAGGCCCCGAGCGACGATGTTATCAGCCAGGTCTGCCGGCTCAAGGGCCGCGCCGCCAGCAGCGGCAGCAGCGTCATGGCGCCGGAGGCCACCGGCACCGTGAACAGCGGATGCAGCGCGAGGCCCATCACGCTCTCGCCGGACGAGGAAAGTCCGAGCCAGATGATCAATGGCGATAACGCCGCGAGAAAAATGGCGAGCTCACCTGCGCCACCGCTCCAAGCGCCGGCCAGGCGCGATTGCGCAACAAGCAGAACTGACGCGACCAGGACGGGGAACAGGAAATAGGGGCTGAAACCGGGCAGCAGCGCGGCGGTGACGATGGCCAGCGCCGACATCCAGAGCCAGACCGACAGCGCCGTCATCCGCGCGCTCGCCAGCCGCGAAATCAGGACGATGACCGCCGCGACGCCGAGCCCGAGCGCGATGCGCAGCATCAGCGGAAAGGCGTAGGACGGATCGGGCTGGCCGGAGACCAGCGACGCCACTTCATGCAGGACCCAGCCGAAGGCGGCGCTGCCCAGGAGCGCGGCGAGCGGAATGGAAAACGCCGCCAGCCGGCGGCCGATGCCGAGCACTTCGCCGCGCGACGCCCAAGCGGCCGCGATCAGGATCAGGAACGCCACGATGGCGAGCGGCAGGGCCCAGCTCGCCGGCAGGCGCGGCAGGAAATGGCCGAACACGGTGAGGTAGATGTCGTCGCTACCGCCGAGTTGCGCGAAATCGGTGTGCATCAAGCCGGTCGCGACGCCCAGCATGTTGTCGCCGTGCTGCTGCAGCGTCGAAAGGCTGAGATGGGCGCGGGTGTCGAGCGGCGTGTGATAGTGCGCGACGTTACCGCTGAAGGCGAAGTTGAATCCGGTGAAGCCCTGGTTGAGAAACACGGTCAGGTCGGTGTCGTTGGGCAGCAATTTGTAGATCACTGCGAACAGCGAACTGGTCGCCAGTTCCGGAACGTTGTGGGCGTAGAGATCGACCAGCCGGCCGTCGCCGGTGCTGGTCTGGAACAGAAGGCTCGGGCCCTGGTTGCCACGCGCCTCGACATTGACGACGACGCCGACGCGCGCCTTGAACGCGCGATTGTCGAGAGCCGACGCGGCGCCGAGCAGGCCCGCTTCCTCGCCGTCGGTGATCAGCGCGATAATCGGGTGGACCGATTTGATGCCGCGCGCCTTGAGGGCGCGAACCGATTCCAGAACCGTGGCGACGCCCGATTGATCGTCGGAGGCGCCGGGGCCGGCCGGCACGGAATCGTAATGCGCCATCAGGACGATGGCCTTGCCTTCGCCCGGCGCGACTTCGGCGATGATGTCTTCGGCCGTGCCGCAAGCGAAGAAGCCGTATTTCGGCCGGCCGTTGCAGCCGAGCGCGCGATACACGGCGGTCTTCACACCGAGGCTGGCGAATTCGGCGCGGACGCGGTCGCGCACGGCGGCATTCGCGGCGCTGGAGACGGGGTGGGGAATCTCGGGCCCGAGCAGGCGGCCGAGCGTTGCAGAGGCACGTGCGGCGGAGAACTCGGTCGGGGCCGCATCGAGGCCGCGCGGATCGGGCATGCCGTTGAAGGTGCGGCCGAGAAGAAAAATGCCCAGCGCGACCAGCGCCAGAACGGCGAGGCGCAGCAGCGCGCGCGTATTGCCCGGTTCCATGAATTCCCTCCCCCGCACTTTGGCCAGCGTCGCGCGGGCGAAGCGGCTTGTCGAGGGGCTAGGCCTCCAAAGGAAGCGTCGGCGCGGCCAGCGGCTGGCGCCCCCGGAAAGGTTGGATCATCTGGCCGATGAAGCCATCCGGCATGGGATCGTCGATGCCGAATACTTCGGGCTGGCGGTGCGGCATGTAGAAGGTGCCGAACAGAATGTCCCACAGCGGCAGGCCGCCGGCGAAATTCTTGTCCTGGCCCTCTTCGGCCTTGGTGTGGTGCCAGCGATGGAAGGCCGGGCTGACGAAGACGGTGCGCAGGGGGCCGAGGTCCCAGCTGACATTGGCATGCACCATGATGGCGTAGAACGTGACGAACGGCGCGTAGAACGCGACGGTGGTGAGATTGAAGCCGAGCGCCACGAGCGGCACGGCCTGAATCAGCTTGGCGCCGATGTCGTTGACCGGATGCAGCCGCACCGAGGACAGCCAGTCCAGCTCGCGCGACGAGTGATGCACGGCGTGGAACGGCCACAGCCGCGTGCGGTGGAACATGCGGTGCTGCCAATAGCCGAAGAAGTCGCCGACAATGAAAACCTCGATGCCTTGCAGCCAGAGCGGCTGGTGGCTGAGAAAGCCGTGGCCCTGCGCCAGCGTCTTGAAATGCAGGCCGAAGATCGCGATCAGCGGCAGCACCGCGATGGCGATGGCGACCGGCGTGACGGCTTTGGTGACGATGGGCGTCCACAGCCAGTAGACGCAGTCGGTCCAGAAGCCGCGGCGGAAGATCTTCTGCCCCGGCACCGACGGCCAGAAGCGCGCGATGAGCCAGTACAACCCCGTCAGCCCGACGAAGGCGATAGCGAGGCCGATCAGCTGTCGCAGCAAAGTTCCGTGAACCATCGCCACAATGCTCGTCTCAAATGCCTGACTTTAACATTCGAACTGGCCCATTCCGTCGCGCTATCAGCGATGACCGACGGCTTTGGGCCCAGGCGTTTGATCGAGTACGACATTCTTCAATGCGCCGATTGCGCCCACCACATCGATTCCTCGAGCTGCTCTTATGATCTGAGACGATCGAATGTTGCTGCCTAAACTGGCGGCAGTCTCATCAAACAGCGGCAACGCAACGGCCACAAATACGCTCAAACGGATCGCCCAATCCAGAACCGACGGAAGCGGACTGATGAACCCGACCGCATAGCGCCAGATCTTCCTCAATTTCTCATAGCGCTTTTGTCGCTCTTGGTTCTTTTTGCGATCATCGTCGGATTCCTCCGACGTCCAATCAACTTTCAATGAATTGTAGAGCCAATTTTCGACCGAATTTATGAGGGTCGCCCAGACGGTGTAGATCACCTGAAACACCAGCCCCAAGCCGATGAGGAACAACGATATTGCAATGTACTTCCATATAATCCGAAAGGGTTGGGATATCGCGGGTGGGTGTGTCAGAACATCCTGCACCTTTGTCAGCAATCGATCCGCATCTGTCTCGGTCAGCTTGTGTCCTGTAGCCTGTTTGCGAGTCAGGTCATCAATTTCCAGCTTGAGCTTCAGAGTCTCGGCGTTGAGCTTATTGGCGTCCGCATTGGCACTTGCCGTCTGCGCATTGCTCAAGACTGTGGATGTTGCTTCCGTTTTGGATCCCGAGAGTATCTGAGTGAAGGTCAGAACCAGGCCTAGAACGACCGCCGGCAGTCCGAGAAATTTGGTGAGAAATTCCCACCACGGTACGGGGGCATCCGGCTTCTTGGCATCCTGAAGCTGCTGAAACTCGATCTTGTTGCTCAGCGAATCCACTTTGTTCGTTAGTGCGCCCACAGAGTTGGTCACAGCGATAACTGCGTTCGAGAGTGCTTGGGCCTGTTCTTCCGGTGTCATGTCCCCCCCAACAATCGAGCTGACGATTTGAGTTGCGCGTCAGCAATCGTTCCCCAAATTTGACTTTACTGCATTCGCGCAAACCAGAAACCGAGCCGGAGTGTATTCACCACTGTCGCCCGGTAACAATCCAGCGGGCTCGACAGCGGCTGACTCCATGCTCGCCGGGCGGTCAGATTTGACAAAATGCCAGTTTTGTTTATGTTGCAGTGCACATATGAGTCTGTCGCCAATTTGGGCCGACGACTTTAGGGCGCTCGGATGCGCCCCACCAGGAGCGTAAGACGAGCATCGAGACGAGCACCGGCGCGGAAGCCGGTATTGAAGAAGTACTTGAATCCCCTGCTTCTTTGGTTGAATCCAGTCCGCCACCCGCCAGCTTCGACACGCTTGGGCTTTCGCCCGAGGTGCTGAAGGCGGTCGCGGAGAGCGGCTACACGATCCCCACTCCGATCCAGGCGCAGGGCATCCCCCATGTGCTGCAGCGGCGCGACATCATCGGCATCGCCCAGACCGGCACCGGCAAGACGGCGTCGTTCACGCTGCCGATGATCGAGATGCTGGCGCGCGGCAGGGCCAAGGCGCGCATGCCGCGCTCGCTCATCCTGGAGCCGACACGCGAACTGGCGGCACAGGTCGCCGAGAGCTTCGAGAAATACGGCAAGTACAACAAGCTTTCGATGGCGCTGCTGATCGGCGGCGTGTCGTTCGACGACCAGGACAAGAAACTGGATCGCGGCGTCGACGTGCTGATCGCGACGCCGGGCCGCTTGCTCGATCATTTCGAGCGCGGCAAGCTGATGCTGAGCCAGGTCAACATCCTGGTGATCGACGAAGCCGACCGCATGCTCGACATGGGGTTCATTCCCGACGTCGAGCGCATCTGCAAGCTGATCCCGTTCACGCGCCAGACATTGTTCTATTCGGCGACCATGCCGCCGGAAATCCAGCGCCTGACCGAGCAGTTCCTGCATAATCCGGTGCGGGTGGAAGTCTCCCGCCCCGCGACCGCGGCCGCGAACATCGTGCAGGAGATCGTGGGCGTCCCCGCCAACGACTGGGCCAAGCGCGAGGCGTTGCGCCGGCTGATCCGCGAGGCCGAGCCGACGCTGAAAAACGCCATCGTGTTCTGCAACCGCAAGCGCGATGTCGACGTGGTGGCGAAGTCGCTCGTCAAGCACGGCTTCCAGGCCTCGCCGCTGCATGGCGATCTGGACCAGTCGCTGCGCACCAAGACGCTCGACAGTTTCCGCGCCGGCGAGCTGAAGATCCTGGTCGCCAGCGACGTCGCCGCGCGCGGCCTCGACATCCCGGCCGTCAGCCACATCTTCAACTTCGACGTGCCTTATCATCCGGACGACTATGTTCACCGCATCGGCCGCACCGGCCGCGCCGGACGATCGGGCCACACCTACATGCTGGCGACGCCGCGCGACGACCGCCAGGTCGACGCCATCGAGCGGCTGATCAAGACGACAATCCCGCGCAAGACGATGGAAAATCTCGAAGTGCGCGAAGACATCAAGCCGCGACGCGACGGCGAGCGCGGCCGCGGCGGACGCGGCAGCCGGGACCAGAAGAACCGCCGCGACAAGTTCCGGCCCGACAAATTCCATGACCATGTCGCGCCGATGGAGCCGACGGCCGTCGTCGAAGCGCCCATAGCCGCGGCGGCGGTCGAGCAGCCCGCCGTTCGCGCGGAACAGCCCGCGCACCGCCAGGAGCGCAAGCACGAGCCGCGCCGCGACAAGCCGCAACATCCGCCGCAGCACGGCAAGCCGCCGCACAAGCCGCGCGAGCAGCAACATCGCGCCAGCCACGACCGCAAGAACGACGCCGCGCCGGTCAAGCCGGAGAAGCACGAGCTGCCGGCCTTCCTGTTCCGCCCGGTGAACCTGCCCAAGAAGGCCGACGCCGAAGGGTGAGCAGGCTCGAGCATCTGCAGGCTCATCTCGCGAAGTGGCGATTGACGCTGGATGGCGAGCCGTTCGAGACGCACAGCTCGTGGCTGGCGTTCGTGAAACATGGCGACCAGCCGGCCTTGTTGAAGGTGTTCAAGCAGAACAGCGACGAGACGCGGAGCGCGGCGATCCTGCGTCATTGGGGCGATCGGGCCGCCCGCGTCCATGAAGGCGACGAGACGGGCATCGTGATGGAACGCGCCAGGCCCGGTACGCCGCTGACCGAACTGGTGGGCGACGACGACCGCGCGACGAACATCTGGTGCGAGACGGTCGCGGCGCTGCATGTGACGCCGGCGCCCGAAGGATGGCCGGACCTCTTTCGCTGCGGCCGCAGTTTCACCAAGCCCTATCCCGAACACGCCGTGCTGACGCGCGCGCTGTTCGAGCACGGCAAAAAAGTGTTCTTCGAACTCTGCGAGAGCCAGGGGCCGCGACGCTTCCTGCTGCATCGCGACCTGCATCACGCCAACATGCTCAAGGACGCGCAACGCGGCTGGCTGGTGATCGATCCCAAGGGCAATGTCGGCGAACTGGAATTCGAGGCCGCCTCCTTCCTGCACAATCCGACGCGGGAATTCTGCGAGGCCAAGCATATCGAGCGGCGCGTGCATATCGTCGCGACGCGGCTGGGCCTCGATTCGGAGCGCCTGCTGCGCTGGTGCTTCGCGCATGGCGTGCTGAGCGCCGTGTGGGCGGTGGAAGACGATGTGTTCGACGCCAATGGCGGCGTCCAGGCCGCGAACGCCGCGCTGGAAGTCCTGGGCTGGGCGCGCGGCGGCTAAAAAGGAGTTTTGCAATGTCTCTCAAGGGAAAATCCGCCGTCGTCACCGGCTCCACCAGCGGCATCGGCTTGGCTTATGTCCGCGCCTTCGCCAAGGAAGGCGCCAACGTGCTGCTCAACGGCTTCGGCGAGGCGGGCGAGATCGAGACGGCGCGCGTCGGCATCGAATCCGAGTTCGGCGTCCGGGCGATCTACTCGCCTGCCGACATGACCAAGCCCGACGAAGTCGCGGCCATGGTCGCGCTGGCCGAAAAGACGTTTGGCGCGGTGGATATCCTGGTGTGCAACGCCGGCATCCAGTTCGTCGCGCCGGTCGAGGATTTTCCAGTCGAAAAGTGGAACCAGATCATCGCCATCAATCTGACGTCGGCATTCCTGTGCATGCGCGCAGCGGTGCCGGGCATGAAAAAGCGCAAATGGGGCCGCATCATCTCGACGGCATCGGCGCACAGCCTCGTCGCCAGTCCGTTCAAGTCGGCCTATGTCTCGGCCAAGCACGCCATCGCGGGCCTGACCAAGACCATCGCGCTGGAAACTGCGACGCACGGCATCACCGTCAACTGCATCAGTCCCGGCTATGTCTGGACGCCGCTGGTGGAGAAACAAATTCCCGACACGATGAAGGCGCGGGGCATGAGCAAGGAGCAGGTCATGAACGATGTGCTGCTGGCGGCGCAACCGACGAAGGCGTTCGTGACGGTCGAGGAAGTCGCCGCGCTCGCGGTGTTCCTGTGCTCGGATGCTGCGAAGAATATCACCGGCGCGAACATCTCGATGGATGGCGGCTGGACGGCGGCTTAAGTTTCACCTCTTGATCGCTCCGTCCAGCATTTTCTGGATACCGGCGCCGTAGGGCGGGCGCATCATCGCGGTGAGGTCGCGGCCGACCTGCTGGAACACCGATTTGGCGTGGCTGAAGGTTCTAAAGCCGTCGATGCCGTGATAGCTGCCCATGCCGGAAGGGCCGATGCCGCCGAACGGCAGATCTTCCATCGCCACATGCATGATGACGTCGTTGACGCTGACGCCGCCCGAGGTGGTGCGCGTCAGCACCTTTTCCTGCTCGGCATTGTCGGCGCCGAAATAGTAGAGGCCGAGCGGGCGGCTGTGGGCGTTCACGTAGCCGATGGCTTCGTCGACATTGGCGTAGGTCTTGACCGGCAGCAGCGGCCCGAAAATCTCGTCCTTCATGATCGCCATGTCGTCGGTGGGATTGAGCACCAGCGTCGGCGGAATCTTGTGATAGGGCTGCTGACGGAAATCCTCCTTGGCCGGATTGAGCTCGACGATCTCGGCGCCCTTGGCGCGCGCGTCGTCGAGATAGCCCTGCAGGCGGTCGAAGTGGCGCTGGTTCACCACCGAGGTGTAGTCGGGGTTGTCCTTGAGCGTCGGGAACATGGTGGCGATGGCGCTGGCCGCCTGGTGCACGAATTCGCGCGCCTTGCCCTCGGGCACCATCACATAGTCGGGCGCCAGACAAATCTGGCCGGCGTTCATGGTTTTGCCCATCATGACGCGCTTTGCGGTGAGGCTCATATCGGCGCTGTCGCCGACGATGACGGGCGACTTGCCGCCGAGCTCGAGCGTGGTCGGCACGAGATTCTCGGCCGCGGCCTTCATGACGTGATAGGCGACCGAGGTGGCGCCGGTGAACAGCAGGTGGTCGAAGGGCAGTCGCGAGAAAGCCGCGCCGACATCCGGCCCGCCGGTGAAGACCGCGACTTCGCTTTCGTCGAAGGCCGAGCGGAACATGCGCGCCATCAGCTCGGAGCTGCGCGGCGTGAACTCCGACGGCTTGATCATCGCGCGGTTGCCGGCGGCGAAGATGCCGGCCAGCGGCGTGAAGGTGAGATTGAAGGGAAAATTCCACGGCGAGATCACGCCGACCACCCCCTTGGGCTGATACTCGATATAGGCGCGGGCGCCGAACAGGCCGAGGATGGCGGGCGAGACCTTGCGCTTCTCCCGCTTCATCCAACCCTTGAGGTGCGCCTTGGCATGCTTGAGCGGGCCGATCGAGCCGGAGACGTCGGTGAACAGCGAGGACTGCACCGAGCGGTGGCCGAAATCCTCGCGCAGCGCGTCGGCGATGGCGTCCTTGTGGCCGACCAAAAGCCCGATGGCACGGTCGAGCCATTCGATACGCTTTTCGGCGCTCGGGGCGCCGTCCTTGAGATGCGCCGCCCGTTGCTTGTCGAGCACGCGGCGCATCTGGCTGACCGGATCGGCGGCGGCATCACTCATTTTGGGGTCTTTCACGGCTGACGGCTGATATTTCGTCCATCTAAGCGCTCGGCGGTACCGTCTTCAATGGCCGTCCTTAACAGTTTTTTACGATCCAACTGTCTACATAAGGACAAGCCCAAAGCGGGCCCGGGCATTTGTGGTGGAGCAGGGGTTGCGTAGCGAACGGGAACAGGCCCTGGCGAAGACGGCACTTGCGCTGATGGGCGAGTGCGACGTCGCGCCCACACCGGACAATTACGAACTGTTCTACACCTATTCCGCCGGCGAGAATCCGGGAGTCGCGCGCATCATCGGCGACATGATCGCGGCGCGCCGGACGTTCACGCCGGCGATCCTGCAGGAATTGCGCGAGCGCTGTTTTGCCCGCGACCGCACCGAGCGGGCCGTCGAGTCGATCGGCGAAACCGTCACCGCCTCGCTCAACGAGACCATCGCCAAATTGGAAGAAGCCGGCCGCCACGCGGTCGACTACGGCAACACCCTGTCGGCGGCGCATGGCGAGCTCGACGACAACCAATCGCCGGAGAGTCTGCGCCGTCTGGTCGGCAACCTGGTGTCGGCGACCAAGACGATGGAGAGCCGCGCCAAGACGCTCGAACAGGAGCTGCAGCAATCCTCGGCCCAGGTCGGCGAATTGCGCGTCCAGCTCGACAATGTGCGCAAGGAAAGCCTCACCGATCCGCTCACCGGCATCGCCAACCGCAAGGCATTCGACAACGAGCTGCAGACCGCGATGGCCGAAGCCAAGCTGAGCGGCGAGAAGCTGTCGCTGTTCATGTGCGACATCGACCGCTTCAAATCGTTCAACGACAGCTGGGGGCACCAGACGGGCGATCATGTCCTCAAGCTGGTCGCCGGCTGCATCTCGGAGAACACCAAGGGCCGCGATACCGCCGCGCGCTATGGCGGCGAGGAATTCGCCGTGATCGTGCGCCGCGCCGGCGTCGACGACGCGATCAAGCTGGCTGAGCAGATCCGCGCCAACGTCCAGAGCAAGAAGCTGGTCAAGAAATCGACCGGCGATATCCTGGGCTCGATCACGATCTCGATCGGCGTCGCCGAATTGAGCGGCGGAGAATCCTCCGCGGCGCTGATCCAGCGCGCCGACATGTGCCTGTATCGCGCCAAGCATGCCGGGCGGAACTGCGTGATCGGCGAAAACGATCCGCGGGCGGCGAATATCGAGATTGATGCAGCGTAATTCCATATTCCTCCCTCGCCCCTGCGTAGCGGGGGGGAGGGTTCATTGGGATTGAACCATACCCGTAGGGAAAGTTTCGGAGCCTTCCATTTGCGTGTGAGCAGATGACGCGACCGCGTTCACCGCCTATTGTCACCTCAGACAACATCGCGGAGACGACCATGCGCACGGATTTCGACAGGGCTTATGTGACGGCGCACGACAGGGTGGCGGTGCTGACGCTCAATCATCCCGAGGCGATGAACGCGGCCGGCACCAAGCTGGTCAAGGGCGCGGCCGCGGCGCTGAACTTCATCGAGAACAAGGACAACGGCTTTCGCGCCATGATCCTGACCGGCGAGGGCCGCGGCTTCTGCTCCGGCGCCAACCTCGCCGAGCGCGGCAGCGGCGAAGAGACCGGCGTCGGCCATTCGCTGGAGACGGTCTATCATCCCTTCCTGCGCCGCTTGCGCGATCTGTCTATTCCCTTCGTGACGGCGGTCAACGGCGCCGCGGCCGGCGTCGGCATGAGCATCGCGCTGATGGGCGACCTCGTCGTCGCTGCGCGCTCGGCTTATTTCCTCCAGGCCTTCACGCGCATCGGGCTGGTGCCGGACGGCGGCTCGACCTGGCTGCTGCCGCGCCTGATCGGACTGGCGCGGGCCAAGGAGCTGTCGCTGCTGGCCGAACGTCTGCCGGCCGAGAAGGCCTTGGAGTGGGGCCTGATCAACCGCGTCGCCGGCGACAATGAACTGATGGCGGAGGCCATGAAGCTGGCCGAGCAGCTGGCCAACGGGCCTTCGTCCCTGGCCGTGACTCGCGCCCTGTACTGGGCGAGCCCGCACAACACCTATGAGGAACAGCTCGACCTGGAGCGGATCAGCCAGGAACGGGCTGGAAAGACACAAGATTTCATGGAAGGCGTCACCGCCTTTCTGCAAAAGCGCCCCGCCAAGTTCCAGGGGACATAACCGGCAACGACATTAATGGTGGTTAACTCGCGCGTCCGTGACTTGCATGGGCTCGCGAACTCCTGACCTATTGCTGTCAGTTTCATGACCGGGCCGTGAGCCACCGCCCAATCCATCACACGGAGAGTTCGAACCATGCGACGCAGCCTTATCCTGTTGGCGGGCGCTTTCAGCGTCACCTGCGCCCTAGCCGCGAGCGACACGCCGGCCAAGCCCGAACTGGGCGCCTGGGGCGTCGACCTGACGGCGATGGACCACAGCGTCAAGCCCGGCGACGACTTCTTCTCCTTCGTCAACGGCAGCTGGGTGAAGACGACCGAGATCCCGCCCGAGCGCAGCAGCATCGGCGCCTTCCAATTGCTGCGCATCCTCAGCGAGAAGCGAATGAAGGACATGGTCGGCGCGTTGCAAGCCAAGCCTTACGACCAGCTTTCGCCGGAAGAAAAGAAGCTGCGTGACCTGTATGAAGCCTACACCAACACGGCGCAGATCGAAGCCAACAGCCTGGGGCCGGCGCAGGCCGACCTGGCGACGATCGCCCATATCAAGACCCTCGACGACGTGGCGCGGGCCATGGCGTCGACCAAACTGGCGACGCAGAGCGTCTTCAATCTCGGCGTCGGCGTCGACGAGAAGGATCCCAACGCCTATTCGGTGGTCCTGAGCCAGGGCGGCCTGGGCATGCCCGACCGCGACTATTACCTGAAGGACGACGCCGCGCTGGCGACGGCGCGCGACGCCTACAAGAAGTATCTCTCGCAGATGCTGACGCTGGCCGGGCTCACCGACACCGACAAGCGCGCCGAGGCGATCTTCGCCGTCGAAGCCAAGATCGCGGCCGCGCACTGGACCCGCGCGGAGAACCGCGACGAGGACAAGACCTACAATCCGATGACGGTCTCGGACGTGGAGAAGCTGGCGCCGGAATTCCGCTGGAAGGCGTTTCTGACCGAGGCGGGCATCCCGCTGAAGGGACCCAAGGGCGAGCGCGTCGTCGTCGTGACGCAGAAGTCCGCCTTCCCGGTGCTGGCGAAAATCTTCGCCGAGACGCCGGTGGCGGTGTGGCGCGACTATCTGACGGTGCATTATCTGCACACGGTCGCCGCCTATCTGCCCAAGGCGTTCGACGACACCGACTTCGACTTCTACGGCAAGGTGCTGGGCGGACAGTCGCAGCAGCTCGACCGCGCGACCCGCGGCGTGCACCTGCTCGACAACCTGCTGGGCGAGGCGTTCGGCAAGATTTATGTCGCCAAATATTTCCCGCCGGAGGCCAAGAAGAAGGCCGAGGAGCTCGTCAACAATCTGCTCAAGGCCTATGACGCCGATATCCGCACCCTGCCCTGGATGTCGGAAGCGACGCGCCAGAAGGCGCTGGAGAAGCTGCACAAGTTCACGCCGCATATCGGCTATCCGGACAAGTGGATCGACTATTCGGCCTACAGCGTCGTTCCGGGCCAACTGCTCGCCGACGCGCAGGCCGGCGTGGCGTTCGAGGTGCACCGCGAACTCAAGCGGCTGGACGATCCGGTCGACAAGAACGAGTGGGGCATGACGCCGCCGACCATCAACGCCTATTACAATCCGTCGTTCAACGAGGTCGTCTTCCCGGCCGCCATCCTGCAAGCGCCGTTCTTCGACGCCAACGCAGACGACGCCGTGAACTATGGCGGCATCGGCGCGGTGATCGGGCACGAGATCAGCCACGGCTTCGACGACCAGGGCGCGAAGTATGACGGCGACGGCGTGCTGCGCGACTGGTGGACGGCGGACGACAACAAGAACTTCGCCGCCCGCACGACGGCGCTGTCGAACCAGTTCGACACCTATGAGGCGCTGCCCGGCCTGCATGTCATCGGCCGCAACACGCTGGGCGAGGACATCGCCGACCTGGCGGGCATCTCGATCGCGCTGAAGGCCTATCACCTGTCGCTGAACGGCAAGCCGGCGCCGGTGCTGGACGGCTTCACGGGCGATCAGCGCTTCTTCCTGTCCTACGGGCAGATCTGGCGTTCGAAGTACCGCGACGCCGCCCTGCGCACGCAGGTGATGTCGAACGAGCACGCGCCGGGCAATTTCCGCGTCATCAGCGCGGTGCGCAATGTCGATGCGTGGTACGACGCGTTCGGCGCCAAGCCGGGCGACAAGTACTACCTCGCGCCGGAACAGCGCGTGCACCTTTGGTAAATTGACCGTGCCGTCGGAGAGCGACCTTCTCCGGCGGCACTTTTTCTTTCTCTTGCGAGGACCCAGTCATGAAACGCAGCATCCTTCTGCTCGGCGCGGCAACCATCGCGGTCTGCGGCGCGGCCCTTGCCGGCAGCCCAGCCGTCAAGCCGTGGGGCGTCGATCTCAGCTATATCGACAAGAGCGTGAAGCCGGGCGACGACTTCTTCGCCTATGCCAACGGCAACTGGGTCAAGCACGACACGATCCCGGCGGACCGCACCTATTCGGGCGTCAACCTTGAACTGGATCTGCAGAACGAAGCGCGGCTGAAGGGCCTGGTCTCCGATCTCGCCAAGACGCCGGACGACAAGCTGACGGCGGAGGGGCGCAAGCTGCGCGACCTTTACAACGCCTATATGGACACCAGGCAGATCGAAGCCAGCGGCCTGGGGCCGGCGCAGAAGGACTTGGCGGCGATCGCCGCCTACAAAACGCTCAGCGACGTCGCGCGCGGGATCGGCGATCCGGCGCTCGGCCTGGACGGGCCGTTCGGCTTCTACATCGGCGTCGACGACAAGAATTCCGACGTCTATTCGATCAACCTGTACCAATCCGGCCTCGGGATGCCGGATCGCGACTACTATCTGAAGACCGACAAGGAAATCGTCGCGACGCAGACAGCCTACAAGGCGTACCTGGCCCAGATGCTGACCATCGCCGGCGTGCCCGACGCCGCCGCGCGGGCGGAAAAGATTTACGCGCTGGAAGCCGCGCTGGCGAAGGCCAGTTGGCCCGCCGCCGACCGCCGCGACGCCGACAAGATCTACAATCCAATGTCGGTCGCGGACCTGAAGAAACTCGCGCCCGGCTTCGACTGGGACGCGCTGTTCAAGGCGGCCGGCATCCCCGAAAAGGACGGTGCGCGCAAGGTGATCGTGGCCGAGAACACAGCGTTCCCGAACCTGGCAAAGGTCTTCGCGGCGACGCCGATCGAGGTCTGGCGCGATTACATGACGACGCGCTATCTGCATCACTTCGCGGCGTTCCTGCCCAAGAAGGTCGACGACACCGACTTTGCCTTTTACGGCACGGCGCTGAGCGGCAAGACGGCGCAGCTGGAACGGCCGACGCGCGGCATCAGGCTGCTCGACAATTCGATGGGCGAAGCGCTCGGCCATCTTTATGTCTCCCGATACTTCCCGGCCGACGCGAAAGCCAAGGCGCTGCAGCTGGTCAAGAACCTGATCGCAGCCTACGACGCCGACATCCGCACGCTGGCCTGGATGACGCCGCCGACGCGCGCCAAGGCACTGGAAAAGCTGCATGCCACGATGCTGAAGATCGGTTATCCCGACAAGTTCCGCGACTATTCGGCGCTTGCCATCGATCGCGGCGATCTCGTCAAGAGCGTCAAGGCCGCGGCGGTGTTCGAATGGAACCGCGAGCTGAGGCGCATCGACGATCCCGTCGTGCGCACCGAGTGGGGCATGACGCCGCCGACCAACAACGCCTACAACAATCCCAACCTGAATGAAGTCGTGTTTCCGGCCGGCATCCTGCAGCCGCCCTATTTCGATCCCAACGCCGACGACGCGGTGAATTACGGCGAGATCGGCGCCACGATCGGGCACGAACTCAGCCATTCCTTCGACGACCAGGGCGCCAAGTACAACGCACGCGGCATATTGCAGAACTGGTTCGCGCCCGAGGACCTGAAGAACTTCCAGGCGCGCACCAGCGCCATCGCGGCGCAATACGACCAGTATCAGCCGCTGCCCGGCCTGCACATCAACGGCAGGCTGACGCTGGGCGAGAACGTCGCCGACATCGCCGGCCTGGTGATCGCGCTCAAGGCCTATCACATCTCGCTCGGCGGCAAGCCGGCGCCGGTGCTGGACGGGCTGACCGGCGACCAGCGCTTCTACATCGCCTATGCGCAGAGCTGGCGCGAACGGCATCGCGACAAGCAGATCCGCGCCCAGGTGCTGTCCAACCCGCATTCGCCGTCCGAATTCCGGGTCAACGGCGTGGTGCGCAACACGGATGGCTGGTATGCCGCGTTCGATGTCAAGCCGGGCGACAAGTACTATCTGCCGCCGGACAAGCGCGTGCCGGTGTGGTGAATTGCTGCGTAGCGAAGGGATAAAAGCCATGAAGACGTTTGCATTTGCTCTCGCCGGCCTTGCCGCAACCGCCTGCATCGCCGTCGCGGCGACGCCGCCCAAGGCCGCGATCGGCGCCTGGGGCTTCGACCTGGCGGGCATGGACCGCAGCGTGAAGCCGGGCGACGACTTCTTCGAATACGCCAACGGCACCTGGTTCAAGAACACCGAGATTCCGGCCGACCGCACCAGCACCGGCTCGTTCCAGGACCTGCGCATCCTGAGCGAGAACCGGATGAAGGCGCTGATCGCCGATCTGGCGGCGCGCGACCCCGCGACACTCAGCCCGGAAGAAAAGCAGATCCGCGATCTCTACGACGCCTTCATGGATACCGCCGGCATCGAGGCGCGCGGCCTTGGCGCCATCAAGCCGGACCTGGCGCGCATCGCGGCGCTCAAGACGGCGGACGACGTCGCCACGCTGATGGGCGATCCGTCCATGCCCGCAGCCAGCATCGCAGGCGACGGTGTCGGCGTCGACGCCAAGAACTCCCACGCCTATGTCGTGACGGCGACGCAATCGGGCCTGGGCATGCCGAACCGCGACTATTATCTGAAGATGGACGATCCGGCGCTGGCGACCACGCGCAACGCCTACAAGACGTACCTGGCGCAGATGCTCGCCTTCAGCGGCGCGACCGATGCCGAGGCGCGCGCCGCGGCGGTCTATGCGCTGGAAGAAAGCATCGCCAAGGCGCACTGGACCCCCGCCGAGCGCCGCAACGCGGACAAGACCTACAATCCGATGATGGTCGCCGACATGCAGACCTTCGCGCCGGGCTTCAACTGGACCGCCTTCTTCAAGGTGCAGGGCATCGACGCGAGCCGCAAGGTGATCGTGCGCGAGAACACCGCCTTCCCGCAATTGGCGCAGATCTTCGCCAAGACCCCGGTGGCGGTGTGGCGCGACTATCTGACCGTCCACTACATCCACGCCATGGCCAGCTATCTGCCGAAAGCGATCGACGATGCCGACTTCGACTTCTACGGCAAGGTCATCGGCGGACAGGCGCAGCAACTGCCGCGCGACACCCGCGCCGTCGCCCTGATCGACGACACGCTGCCGCATCCCTTCGGCAAGCTCTACGTCGCCAAATATTTCCCGCCCGAGACCAAGGCGAAGGCCGACGCGCTGGTGGCGAGCATCGTGAAGGCCTATGACGCCGACATCCGCAAGATCACCTGGATGAGCGACGTGACGCGGCAGAAGGCGCTCGACAAGCTGCACGCCTTCACGCCGCATATCGGCTATCCCGACAAGTGGCGTGACTTCTCCGGTCTCGTCATCAGGAAGGACGATCTGATCGGCGACGTCGAGCGCGCCGGCGTGTTCGAGTGGCAGTACCGCCTGAATCGCATCGACCAGCCGGTGGTGCGCGACGAGTGGAACATGACGCCGCCGACGGTCAACGCCTATTACACGCAGTCCCTCAACTCGATCTTCTTCCCGGCCGCGATCCTGCAGCCGCCGTTCTTCGATCCCAACGCCGACGACGCGGTGAACTATGGCGGCATCGGCGTGGTGATCGGACACGAGATCGGTCACGGCTTCGACGACCAGGGCAGCAAATACACCGGCGCCGGAAACCTGGAAAGCTGGTGGACCGACGCGGACCGCGCCGCGTTCGAGCAACGCGTCTCGATGCTGGGCGCGCAATACGACACTTATGAGGGACTGCCGGGACTGCATGTCAACGGCAAGCTGACGATGGGCGAGAATATCGGCGACCTGTCGGGCGTCGCCATCGCGCTGCAGGCCTATCACACCTCGCTGAACGGCAAACCGGCGCCGGTGCTGGACGGCTTCACCGGCGACCAGCGCTTCTACTTGGGCTTCGCGCAGGTGTGGCGCGGCAAGTATCGCGACGGCGCGATGCGCCAGCAGGTGCTGACCAATCCGCACAGCCCGCCGCATTTCCGCACGGTGGGACCGACGCGCAATGTCGATGCATGGTATGCGGCGTTCGGCGTCAAGCCGGGCGACAAGATGTATCTGGCGCCGGAGAGCCGCGTCCATCTGTGGTGATCTAAATCAACGCATCTTGCGCGGGCGCGCGGGCTTTGCAGCCTTGCGCGCCTTTTTCTTTGCCGTCGGGGAGGCGAGAGCGACCCTGTGCGCGTCGCGGGCCTAGCGGGCGAGTTCGTCCGGATCGTCGTAGAGCCGGTCGGGCAACGCGAACCAGGTGGTGACGATCAATTCCTTGCTCTTGTAGAAGGAGAAAGGCTTGGTCTTCGCGGCCTTGAAGGCCAGGGCGGTCTCTTCGTCGGTCTTGAAATAGACGATGTCGTCGAACACCATGCCGATCATCACATCATCGGCATAGATGCCCTCGCCGCCGAAGAAGCGGCGGAGCCGGATCGGGCCGAATTCGGAAAACAGATCATCGAAGCGATGGGGGTCCGACTTGGCCGGCATCATCACAAACCGTCATCGCCCGTCCCGACGCTGTCGCTGGGACTATGCGGGCGACCCAATTTTCTCATGGAGCAGAAAAATAGGTTGCCCGGACAAACCGGGCAATGACGGAAATGGGGAAGAGAAACGTTCAAATTGCGTTCTCTAATGTGCAGCGTCCTTCGCCGGCGTGATCGAGACGCTTTCGCCGCAGCCGCAGGCGGCAGTCTGGTTCGGGTTGTTGAAGACGAAGCGGGCGCCGAGCTTTTCGGTGACGAAATCCATCTCGGTGCCGATCAGGAAGAGGATCGCCTTGGGTTCGATGAAGATCTTCACGCCCTTGTCCTCGACGATCTCGTCGAGCGGCCTGACGTCCTCGGCGTAGTCCATCGTGTAGCTCATGCCGGCGCAGCCGCCATTGGTCACGCCGACGCGGACGCCCTGATACTTGCCTTGCGCATCCGCCATGATGTCGCGAATGCGCTGCGCCGCCGCATCCGTCAGCTTGACGGCTTTGGGGCGCTCGCGGCGGGGCTTGGGAGTCGTTGTTTGCGTCGTGCTCATGATCAATACATGTTCAGTTCGAGTTTCGCTTCTTCGCTCATGCGTTCGGGCGTCCAGGGCGGTTCGAAGGTCATGTTCACCGTGACCTCGCCGATGCCTTCGACGCCCAGCAATGCATCCTTGACCATGCCGGGCATTTCGCCGGCCACCGGGCAGCCCGGCGCGGTCAGCGTCATGTCCACGGCGACGTCCTTGTTGTCCGCGACGTCCACCTTATAGATAAGGCCGAGTTCGTATATGTCCACCGGGATTTCGGGGTCGTAAACGCTCTTCAGGGCGGCCACCAGCTTCTGCGTGAAATCCTCAAGTTCCCCGGCACTTAGGCCCGAACCCGTGGCGTTGATGTCGGCTTTCAGGGGTTCGGCGTTCATGGGCTTGCGGCGGCGTCGCCGCCCTCCAGGGCTGATTTCATGGTGTGCCAGGCGAGCGTGGCGCATTTCACGCGCATGGGAAACGCCGAGACGCCGGCCATGACGTCGAGCCGTTCGCGGTCGTCTTCGTCTAGGCCCTTGACCGTCTCGCCCTTCACCAGATTGATGAAGCCGCCCATCAGCTTCTCGGCTTGCGCGACCGTGCGGCCGGCGATCATGTCGGTCATCAGCGAGGCCGACGCCTGGCTGATGGCGCAGCCCTTGCCTTCGAATTTGACATCGGCGATGCGGCCGTCCTTGTCGACCAAGAGATTGACTGTGACGCGGTCGCCGCAGAGCGGGTTGTAGCCCTGACCCGTATGGGTGGGATGCTCCAGCTTGCCGAAATGGCGCGGGTGCTTGGAGTGATCGAGGATCACCTCCTGGTAAAGCTCGCGCAGGGAATCGTCCATCGCGCTAACCCAATATCTTTCGCGCCTTGGCGAGGGCGGCGAGCATGACGTCGACCTCCTGGCGCGTGTTGTAGAGCGCGAAAGAAGCGCGGGTGGTGGAGGCGACGCCGAAGCGCTCCATCAGCGGCTGGGCGCAATGATGGCCGGCGCGGACGGCGACGCCCTCGCGGTCGAGGATGGTGGCAAGGTCGTGGGCATGCATGCCGTCGGCCTCGAAGGACAGGATGGACGCCTTGCCGGGCGCATCGCCGATGACGCGCAGCCAGTTGAACTGGCGCACGCCTTCGCGGGCATAGGTG
This sequence comes from Rhizomicrobium sp., assembly GCA_036512455.1. Lineage (GTDB taxonomy): Bacteria > Pseudomonadota > Alphaproteobacteria > Micropepsales > Micropepsaceae > Rhizomicrobium. The sequence continues at coordinate 18,949 of DATCAT010000005.1, read as the reverse complement.
AGAAGATCGTGTTCGTGCGCCTTCACTGCGACGCGATCGAAGGAATTCATATAGTCGAGCGCGGCGGCCAGGCCGACGCTTTCGATGATCGGCGGCGTGCCGGCCTCGAAACGGGCCGGCGGATCGGCATAGGTGACAGCGTCGCGGGTGACCTCGCGGATCATCTCGCCGCCGCCGTTGAACGGGCGCATGGCCTTGAGATGCGCCTTCTTGGCGTAGAGCACGCCGATGCCGGTGGGGCCGTAGAGCTTGTGGCCGGTGAGCGCGTAGAAATCGACGTCGAGGTCGCGGACGTCGACGATCTCGTGGACCGCGCCCTGGCAGCCATCGGCCAGCACCGGCACGCCCTTGGCGTGGGCGCGGGCGGCGATTTCCTTCAGCGGCGTCAGCGTGCCGAGCACGTTCGAAATGTGCGCCACGGCGACGAGTTTGGTCTTCGGCCCGATGGCGGCGTCGAGCGCCTCGATGTCGAGGCTGCCGTCGTCGCGAACATCGACCCATTTGAGCACCGCGCCGTTGCGCTCGCGCAGGAAATGCCAGGGCACGATGTTGGAGTGATGTTCCATCACGGTCAGGACGATCTCGTCGCCCGGCTGGATGCGCGGCATCAGGTAGGAATAGGCGACAAGATTGATGGCTTCGGTGCCGCCCTTGGTGAAGACGATTTCGTCCTCGCTGCCGGCGTTGAGGAATTTTTGCACCGTGCGGCGCGCGGCTTCGTAGCGGTCGGTGGCGGCGGCCGACAGATAGTGTACGCCGCGATGGACGTTGGCATATTCGCTCGACGCGAAATCGCGCATCGCATCCAGGACCTGACGCGGCTTCTGCGCCGAGGCGCCATTGTCGAGATAGACCAGCGGCTTGCCGTAGATCTGTTTGGACAGGATCGGAAAGTCGACCCGCGCGGCCATCGGATCGAACGCGGTATCGATTTTACCTTGCGCGGTCATGGTGTCATGGCTCGCGGCAAGGCGTCTTCGACCGCATGCCAGACGGCGGCGCGGATGGCTTCGTCGGCGATCTCGGCGACGGCTTCTTCGAGGAAGGCGCGCAGCAGCATGTTGCGGGCTTCGCTCTCCGGAATGCCGCGGGCGCGCAGGTAGAACAGGGAATCGGCATCGAGATCGCCGACCGCGGCGCCATGGGCGCATTTGACGTCGTCGGCGAAGATTTCCAGTTCCGGCTTGAGATCGGCTTCGGCGCGCAGCCCCAGCAGCAGCGCCTTGGCGGTCTGGCGGCTGTCGGATTTGTCGGCGCCTTCGGCAACCGTGATCTTGCCCTGATAGACTGCGCGGGCCCTGCCGCCGGCGACATGCTTGAAGAGCTGCGTGCTTTGGGTGTTGCCGACGGCGTGCGTGATGTGCGTGGTGACGTCGGCATGCGCCGCGCCGCCCAGCACCGAGACGCCCGAGAGGTGTGCGCTGGCATTCTCGCCGGCGAGCACGATCCGCAGTTCCAATCGCGACAGCTTGGCGCCGCCATTGAAGAAATGCGCCTTGTAGAGTGCGTCGCGTGCGACTTTGACGGCCACTTCCTCGACCTGCACGGTTTCGGCTGCAGCCACCGACGAGCGGATATGGGTAAGCTGGGCATTGGCGCCGAGAACGATCTCGATACCGATATTGGCGAAACCGGCCGGGCCGGTGACCGTTTCCACCAGCGTCAGCGACGCCGATTCCTCCAGCACGATGAGGGCGCGCAACGGACCAGCGCCCGAGAGCGCCAAGTTCAACACATCGGCGACGGCTTTGCCGCGCGGGACGCGCAACGCGAAACCGCGACGGGCTTCGGCCAGCGACGCGGAGGACATCGCGTCGGACGCCGAGACCGTGCCGAAAGCCTTCACGACCCAGTCGGGAGCGGCCGGGAGAACGGCCAAGTCGGAGAGTTCAACACCATCAGGAAGGGCGGCGATTTCCCATTTGGCGGTCGGGGCAGCGTCGTTCGCGCCGTCGAGCACCGAACGCAGGTCGGAGTATTTCCATTCTTCGATCCGGCGATGCGGCACGCCGAGGGTGCGGAAGCGGGTTTCCGCTTCGGCGCGACGCGTGTCGATCAGGGAGACAGCCTTGCTCATGCCGCCTTGCCCACGATGTGTTCGTAGCCCTTGGCTTCGAGTTCGTGCGCCAACTCCTTGCCGCCCTCGGCGACGATGCGGCCGCCGGCCAGGACATGGATGCGATCGGGCACGATGTATTCGAGCAGGCGCTGGTAATGCGTGATGACCAGCATGGCGCGGTCGGGCGCGCGCAAGGCGTTGACGCCCTCGGCCACCAGTTTCAGCGCATCGATGTCGAGGCCGGAATCGGTTTCGTCGAGGATGGCGAGCTTGGGCTCGAACAGCGCCATCTGGAGGATTTCCAGCCGCTTCTTCTCGCCGCCGGAGAAGCCGACATTGAGGGCGCGCTTGAGCATCTCTTCGCTGATCTTCAGCACGCCGGCCTTCTTGCGCACCAGCTTGAGCACGCTCATGGCGTCGAGCGCGCTTTCGCCCCGGGCGCGGCGCTGGGCGTTGAGAGCGGTCTTGAGGAAGTTGAGCGTCGTGACGCCGGGGATCTCGACCGGATATTGCATGGCGAGAAACACGCCCTTTGCGGCGCGTTCTTCCGGCGCCAGCGCGTTCAGGTCTTCGTCGTTGTAGCGGATCGTGCCTTGCGTGATCTCGTAACCGGCGCGACCGGCCAGGACATAAGAAAGCGTCGACTTGCCCGAGCCGTTCGGCCCCATGATGGCATGCACCTGCCCCGCCGAAATGGACAGCGTCAGCCCTTTGAGGATTTCCTTGCCGGCGACGGCGACGTGAAGGTTCTTGATCTCGAGCATGACTAACCGACGCTGCCTTCCAAACTGATGCCGACGAGCTTCTGCGCTTCGACGGCGAATTCCATGGGGAGCTGCTGCAGGACTTCCTTGCAGAAGCCGTTGACGATCAGCGCCACGGCTTCTTCCTGGCCGATGCCGCGCTGCAGGCAATAGAACAGCTGGTCCTCGGCGATCTTGGAGGTGGTCGCTTCGTGTTCGATCTTGGCGGTCGGGTTGCGCGCTTCGATGTACGGCACGGTGTGGGCGCCGCACTTGCCGCCGATCAGCAGCGAGTCGCATTGGGTGTAGTTGCGCGCGTTCGACGCCTTGGGATGCACGCTGACGAGACCGCGATAGGTGTTGTTGGCGCGGCCGGCGCTGATGCCTTTCGAGATGATCCGCGAGCGCGTGTTCCTGCCCAGATGGATCATCTTGGTGCCGGTGTCGGCCTGCTGGAAATTGTTGGCGATGGCGATGGAGTAGAACTCGCCGACCGTGTCGTCGCCGCGCAGGATGCAGCTGGGATATTTCCAGGTGATGGCCGAGCCGGTTTCGACCTGGGTCCAGGAAATCTTGGAGCGGTCGCCGCGGCAATCGCCACGCTTGGTGACGAAATTGTAGATGCCGCCCAGGCCGTTCTCGTCGCCGGGATACCAGTTCTGCACGGTGGAGTATTTGATCTCGGCGCCTTCCAGCGCCACGAGTTCGACGACGGCGGCGTGGAGCTGGTTCTCGTCGCGCTTGGGCGCGGTGCAGCCTTCCAGGTACGAGACGTAGGAGCCTTCGTCGGCGATGATCAGCGTGCGCTCGAACTGGCCGGTCTCCGACGCGTTGATGCGGAAATAGGTCGACAGCTCCATCGGGCAGCGCACGCCCTTGGGGACGTAGACGAAGGTGCCGTCGGAGAACACCGCCGAGTTCAGCGTGGCGAAGAAATTGTCGGTCACCGGCACGACGGTGCCGAGATATTTCTTCACCATGTCGGGATAATCGCGGATGGCTTCGGAGATCGGGCAGAAGATCACGCCGGCTTCGTTGAGCTTGGCCTTGAAGGTCGTCGCCACCGACACACTGTCGAACACCGCGTCGACCGCGACGCCGGCAAGCGCCATCTGCTCATGCAGCGGAATGCCGAGCTTCTTGTAGGTCTCCAAGAGCTTGGGATCGACTTCGTCGAGGCTCTGCTTCAATGGGGTGTTCTTGGGCGCGGCGTAGTAATAGGCGTTCTGGTAGTCGATCTTCTGGTAGTGGACGCGGGCCCAATTGGGCTCGCGCATCTCCTTCCAGCGCGCGAAGGCGCCCAGGCGCCATGCGAGCATCCAGTCCGGCTCACCCTTCTTGGCTGAGATGTATTTGACGGTGTCTTCGTTCAGCCCCTTGGGCGCGCGCTCCATCTCGATGTCGGTGACGAAGCCGTATTTGTACTTCTCGCCGATCTCGGCGACCTGTTTCTTGGTATCGGGCGCGGCGGACATCAGGCGGCCTTTCGCGCGACGCGCGCCACGAGCTTGGACAGGGCGGCGATGGCCGCGTCGACATCGGCGTCGGTGGAATTCCAGCCGAAACTGACGCGCAAGGCGGACTGCGCCAGCGCTTCCGACACGCCCATGGCGCGCAGGACATGAGAGGGCTTGACCTTGCCGGACGAACAGGCCGAGCCGGAGCTGACCATGACGCCGTCGAGATCGAGTGCCATGACGGCGGTTTCGGCCGTGACGTTTGGCAATGCGAAATTCGACGTGTTGGACAGGCGCGGCGCATTGGCGCCGAAGACGATCGAATCCGGTGCGATTGACTTCAGTTCGGATTCAAAACGATCGCGCAGCAGCGACGACATCGGCGATGCTGCTTGTGCTGCCGCGCCGAAGCCGGCGATGCCGGCGACGTTCTCGGTGCCGGCGCGGTGGCCGCGTTCCTGGCCGCCGCCGAGGATCGTCGCGGACAACGGGACGCCCTCACGGACGATCAGCGCGCCAACGCCCTGCGGCCCGCCGAGCTTGTGCGCCGAGAGCGAGATATAGTCGGCTTGTCCTTCCAGCGCGATCTTGCCGGCGGCCTGGACAGCGTCGACGAAGAGATAGGCTTGGTGTTCGGCGAGCAGCGCGCGGATTTCCGCGAGCGGCTGGATAACTCCGGTTTCGTTGTTCGCGGCCATCACGGCGACGAGCGCGCGGCCTTTGCCTTCGCGCAGCAGAACGCGCAGGGCTTCAAGATCGACGCAACCATCAGCGGTGACGGGAACGGTCTCAAGACGCACGCCCGGCCCGCGTTCGGCGACGGCGGCGGCGTTGGCCAGAACCGAGTCATGCTCGATGGCCGAGACGAACAGGCGTGTGATGCGCTGCCCCGCTTCGGCGGCGCCCTGGACCGCGCCGAACAGAGCCAGCGCGTTCGCTTCGGTGCCGCCGCTGGTGAAGATCACATTGTTGGCTGGCGCGCCGGCGAGCGCCGCCACCTGGGCGCGGGCGCGTTCCATCAAGGCGCGCGCCGCGCGGCCTGCTCCGTGTACGGACGATGGATTGCCGCCGGCAGCCAGTGCGCGATCCATCGCGACCCGCGCCGCGGGGCGCAACGGCGATGTCGCATTGTGATCCAGATAAGCCATGGCCGGTGTGCTGATGTCGGTCAGGCCGCTTCGCGCGGCGCGATGCTGTTCGCCGCCGAGGTGGGCTGGCTGCGGCCGAGGACGCGTTTCTCCACCACGTCGGCGAGCGAGACCGACGACAGGAAGACATGAATCTGGCGGCCGAGTTCCTCCCACAGATCGTGGGTAACGCAGCGCGCGCCCTGGCCGGTGCAGCCCTTGGCGCTGCCGGGTTTGCAGCGCGTGGCGGCGATCGGCTCGTCGACCGCGACGATGACGTCGGCGATGCGCAGATCGTTGGCCGGCCGGCTGAGGCGGTAGCCGCCGCCCGGGCCGCGCACGCTCTTGACCAGGCCGTTGCGGCGCAGCTTGGCGAACAGCTGTTCCAGATAGGACAGGGAAATCTCCTGGCGCTGGGCGATATCGGCCAGCGAAACCGGCTTGTTGGCGGCTTCGTGCTGGGCCAGATCGGCCATGGCCATGACGGCGTAACGACCCTTGGTACTGAGACGCATGACTTATCTCCTTCGGCGAAGCGCGTTTTGCCTTGCTTTTGAGGGGCCTGGTCGGTGTAAGAACAGGGCCGCCGCGCTTGGAATCTTCCAGCCGGATATAGATTTCCCCACTAGATTGGTCAAGTATTCGCGTGGCGCACCTCCGACATAGCTGCAACGCCTTGAATACCCTGCTGATTTCTGGGTTATTCGGAGCCAGAAAGTCCCACTGTTCCGCTGCTAAATCGACGCCCTTCAGCCCTTCATCCGACGGATCCCATGCCTGATATCATCCTGCCCGGTCCCGCCGGACGCATCGAAGCCCGTTACCAGCGCCAAAAGGCGCCGGGAGCGCCCATGGCGCTGGTGCTGCATCCGCATCCGCAGTTCGGCGGCACGATGAACAATCCGCTGGTCTACGACCTGTTTCACATGTTCCACCGGCTCGGCTGCACCACGGTGCGGTTCAATTTCCGCGGCGTCGGGCGCAGCCAGGGAACTTTCGATTCCGGCTCGGGCGAATTGTCCGACGCGGCCGCGATCCTGGACTGGATGAACACGCTCTATCCCAATCCGACCAATGTCTGGGTCTGCGGCATTTCCTTCGGCGCCTGGATCGGCATGCAACTCCTGATGCGCCGGCCGGAGATCACCGGCTTCGTCTCCATCGCGCCGCCGGCCAGCATGTACGACTTCGCGTTCCTGGCGCCCTGCCCGGCCAGCGGCCTGATCGTGCACGGCACCAAGGACCAGGTCGTGCCGGAACCCGACGTGCAGAAGCTGGTCGACCGTCTGACCGCGCAGAAGGGCATCAAGATCACCTACGACAAGATCGAAGGCGCCAACCACTTCTTCGACAAGCATGAGAGCGAAGTCGTGGAAGCGGTCGAGGGTTACGTGCACAATATGATGAGCAAGCCGCGCGAAGGGCGCTGACGCCTGGCCGCTCCGTGACGGGGACGAATATGAGAATTTCTCTTGGTCTTGCCGGGCTCGCCCTTACCGCACTGTTTTCGACATCGGCGACGGCGCAGATGCTCAACGGCGATCACGCCTCTTTTGAACATTGCGTCGACGGCCGTCGCGCCACCGACGAGCGAATCGCGGCTTGCACCAGGGCGCTCTCGACCGGCACCGGCACCGGCGTGGAAGCTCAGTTTCTGCTCATGAGGCTCTACGAGCGCGAGCATGACTTCGCGCAGGCTCTGGCCACGGCAAACCTGCTCATCGATCGCTTCAGCAACAGCTTTTTCCGTAGCAAGTCCGGCAGCTCCAACGGCCGCACGCTGGCGCTGGCGGAGCGAGGCGGTATCTATGCCGTCACAGGGCGGCTCGACGACGCGATGAAGGACGCGGACGAGGTGAACGCCATTTCCGCGGATGAGGCGGACGCCCACCTCAATCGCTGCCGCATGCGCACCCTGGCGGGACGCGAACTCGACCTCGCGCTGGCGGACTGCGACAAGGCGATCGAACTCGATCCCAGGCGAACCGCCGCTTATTCCAGTGTCCGCGGCCTCGTGAATTTGAAACTGGGCCGCTTCAAGGAAGCCGCCGCCGACTTCGATGCGACCCTCGACAGATTTCCCAAATACTGGTTCGCCCTCTTCCTGCGCGGCGTGGCCGAGCGTCGCCTGGGCGACAGCGTCTTAGGCGACGCGGACATCGCCAAGGCGGAACAGCGCGATGTCGGCCTCGCCGACGAGATCGGCAATGACGGCGTGACGCCATAGCGCAATCCGGCGCGGGCGGTGCGCCGAATTCTAGCGCAAGCCCGCGTTGCGCATCGTGATCTCGATCGTCGCCGCCGCGGCGTGTTCGCCCTGGATTTTCGCGCTGTCCTTGAGCGTCTTGAATTCCTTGGCGAGTTGCGCCCTGGGCGCGCCCATGTCGATCACGACCTCCAGCAGCACCCGGACCATGCCGCTTAGCGCGCTTTCGTATTCCGTCATCGGACCATCCGAGCGGTGAACGTCCATGCGAGCCTCCTTCGCTTTCACGACGCCATGATCGCGCTCGAAGGCCTCTTCAAACCGTAACGGATGACCGCCGGATTTTAGCTATCGGCGATGTAATTCGCCGGTCACGCCGGAACTTTACTCAGGATCGTGCGCGGTGAAGCTTTCCGCCCGTCATCGGTTCGCGCACGCCGGTCGTCGACGGTAGGCTGAGCGGCAAGCCCTTCACCGAACGTACCGCGAGATAGGCGAAGGCCTCCGCCTCGATGAAGTCACCGTTCCAGCCGGCGTCTTCGGCGGCGAGCACCGGCGCGTTGACGCGGGCGCGCAACGCGTCCATCAGCGTCTTGTTGTGACGTCCGCCGCCGCAGACGATCCAGGTATTGGGCATGCCGGGAAAATGCTCGCGCGCTTTGGCGATGGCGGCCGCGGTGAAGGCAGTGAGCGTGGCGGCGCCGTCCTCCGGCGACAGGCCCTCCACGGCACGCGTGCCGAAATCCAGGCGGTCGAGCGATTTGGGCGGACGGATGTCGAAGAACTCGTTCGCCAGCATCGCGTTCAGCGCCACGTCGTCGACCTTGCCGGTGCGCGCGACGTCGCCATTGTCGTCGACCGGCCGGCCGCTGTGGCGCTGCATCCAGTCGTCGATCGGCGCGTTGCCGGGTCCGGTATCGAAGGCAAGGATTTCATCCTTGCCGATATAGGTGACGTTGGCGACGCCGCCGATATTCACCAGCACGACCGGAAGATCGTAGAGCGCCGCCTTGCGGATCAGCGCGGCGTGATAAAGCGGCACCAACGGCGCGCCATGGCCGCCCGCCTTCACGTCGGCGGAGCGGAAATCGTTGACCACATCGATGCCGGTGAGCCGCGCAAGGAGCGCGCCGTCTCCCAGCTGCCAGGTCCAGCGCCTGTCTTGTTTGTGCAGGATGGTCTGGCCGTGGAAGCCGATCAGGGACACCTGGCGCGGGACGAGGCCCACCTTCTTGAGCAACGCCTCAACCGCGTTGGCGTGGACTTCGGTCAGGCGGCGTTCGGCGTCGCGGATGGCGTACGGCACCGGCGCGCCCGCGGCCACGGTTTGAGCATCGTCCAGCGCCTGGCGCAGCAGGGCACGCATCTGCGGCTCATAGGCAAGCCCCAGCGCCGGGCCGGCGCGGACGACGTCCTCGCCGTCGGTTTCGAGCAGGGCCGCATCGACGCCATCGAGCGACGTTCCGCTCATAAGACCTATGACTTTTAGAGTTTGCGCCATTCGTGCTAGACACCCTGCCCTTCGAACCGAGTGTATAACATGCCGTCCGCGCCGAATTTCCGCTCCGAATTCCTCCGCACTTTCGTGGAGCGCGGCGCCTTTTATGCATGCTCCGAGCCCTGGCAGGAACTGGACGAGATGTTCCGCAGCGAGCGGGTGACGGCCTATATCGGCTTCGACTGCACCGCCTCGAGCATGCATATCGGCAATCTGGTGCAACTGATGACGCTGCGCCGGCTGCAGCAGGCGGGCCACCGGCCGATCCTCCTGATGGGCGGCGGCACGACCAAGGCCGGCGATCCCTCCGGCAAGGACGAGATGCGGCTGCTGCTGACGCCCGAGCAGATCGACAAGAACAAGACCAGCATGCTCGCCGGCGTCAAGCACCTGCTGAAGTTCGGCAACCAGCCGAGCGACGCGATCATGGTGGACAATGCCGAATGGCTCGACCACCTCGAATACATTCCCTTCCTGCGCGAGGTCGGCAGGCATTTCTCCGTCAACCGCATGCTGACGATGGACAGCGTCAAGCTCCGCCTCGAGCGCGAGCAGCCGATGTCGTTCCTCGAGTTCAATTATTCGATCATGCAGGCCTACGACTATGTCGAGCTCTACAAGCGCTATGGCTGCCGGCTGCAATCCTGCGGCTCGGACCAGTGGGGCAACGTCGTCTCCGGCATCGATCTGGGCCGCCGCATGGCGGGGGCGCAGCTCTTCGCGCTGTCGACGCCGCTGATCACCACCGCATCCGGCGCCAAGATGGGCAAGAGCGTGGCGGGCGCGGTCTGGCTCAACAAGGACATGCTCGGCGTCTACGATTACTGGCAGTTCTGGCGCAACACCGAGGACGGCGACGTCGGCAAGTTCCTGCGGCTGTTCACCGACCTGCCGCTGCCCGAGATCGCGCGGCTCGAAGCGCTGCAAGGCGCCGAGTTGAACGACGCCAAGAAGATCCTGGCGACCGAGGCGACGGCGGTGCTGCACGACCGCGCGGCGGCCAACGAAGCGGCGGAAACGGCGCGGCGGACGTTCGAGGAAGGCGAGGCGGCGGAAGGATTGCCGACTCATATCACGCGATGGGACTTCAGGTACGGCAAAGCGGCAACCGAGTTTGCGAAGGAAAGCGGACTCGTTTCCTCTCTTAGCGAAGCGCGTCGCTTCATGGAGGGTGGTGGATTTCGTATAAACGACATCGCCATCAGCGATCCGGCCTACATGATCACCAAAGCTGATTTCCGCAATGGAGTGGTCAAGCTATCAATCGGGCGTAAGAAGCACATGCTGTTGAAGCCGGCATAGCGGCTTTACTTCGCGCTCCATTGTCATCCCCGGCCGAACGCCGCGAAGCGGCGTGAGGGGAAGGGGACCCACGATAAGACATCTGGACAGTGACGAATGGTTTAGCGGTACATAGTTCTGTAGCTGCGAGGATGCGGCTTATCCTGGGTCCCCTTCCCTCGCTCGCTGCGCTCGCTCGCCGGGGATGACAATTTTTTTGTTATGGCTTCGGTGGATCAACGACCACCGGCTTCATGCCCGGATTTTCCGGCGTGACGACGACCGCGGCCGGCGGCGCGTTCGACGGCGCGTTGGCGGCGTTCGGCATCTTGCCTTCGAAGATGCGGCGGAAGATGCCCGGGGTCACGAGCGACAGCGGATTGACGCTGACCTTCGGCTCGTCGGCGTTGCCGCTGACGGTGTAGGTCATGCCGATGATGCCCTCGCCCGGCTTGGAAATCAGCAGATTGCCCAGCAGCGGAATGTATCCGAGCACGCTGTTGAGGCCGAACAGCGGCACCAGCGTGCCCTTGAGCGCGATCTCGTTCTTGGGCCGGTCGATATAGCCTTCGGCGCTGATGCCGATCGCGGGACCGGTGGCGCGCGCGGTGTGGATCGCGAGCACGCCGTTGTTGGCGCTGAACGGCACCTTTAGATGATCGACCTCGATGCCGCCGCCCTGCAACAGATTGCCGAAGCCGATCAGCGAGCCGGCGCTGAACAGGCGCGCCAGGAAAGGCTGGTTGAGCAACCGGAAATCCTTCAGGTCGGCGATGCCTTCGTAGTCGTCCGCGGCGTCGTCGTCCGCGGCCAGGACCCGGCCCGAACCATGCAGCGTGGCCGACAACTCCAACCGGCCGCCCTTCATGCTGGCGAAACCGAACAGACCGCGCGCCAACGTCCCTGTGTCGCTGGTCGACAGCGTGAGACGGCGGTCCGCGCCGGACGGCGCGATGCTGCCCGACAGCGTGCCAGATTTCGCAAGCCTGCCGCTCAGCGTCATGGTCATCGGACGGTCCGCGATTCCCGCGACGTCGAGCGCAAAGGGCGCGATGGCGACGTTGTTGCGCAACACCACGCGGTCCAGCTTCGCGTTGATGTGGAAGGGCTCGTCGAACGTCGAGTCCGGACGGGCGGCAGCCTTGCCGGGGCCGGGGCCGGTGCCGCTGCCGCGCCGGGCGATCTGGGTTCCGTCCAGCGACCGGCCCTTGACCGAAATATCGACGCCCGTAGCGCCGCGCGTCAGGTTGAACGAAAAATCGTTGGAGGCGCCGGAGCGCACGGACGGTGCATTCAACGACACCAAGGTGCCGTCGGGTTTGAAATTGAGCGCCATGGAGGCCTGCAGGCTCGGCCCGGTGATGGTCATGGTCTCGGACTGGATGGCGCTGTGCGGACCGAAGACGGCGATGGCGTGCGCCGAAGCCGGAAAGCCGGCCGGTTTGTTGATGCCGACCAGGTCCAGCGACAGCGTCGCCGGCGTCAAATCGAGCACCATGTCCGCAGCGGTCAGCTGGCCGCGACGTCCGGTGAGCGTGCCCGTGATGCCGACCGGGCCCTTGAGATAATCGCTGACGCCGCCCAGGCCCAGCATCTCGCGGGCCGCCTGATCGACCGGGCCTTTGATGTCGATCCTAGTGGTGACCGCGCCGGTGGTTCGGAAGTCCTCCACCCAATCGACGTTCAGGCGGGACGTGGCCAGGCCGACGGCGCCGAAGGCATGCAAATGCTTGTTGTCGATATCGAAGCTGACCGCGCCGTCCGCCAGACGGGTCTTCTTGCTGAGCGAAATGCCGAAGCCGCTGGCGACCGCCTTGATGGAGATGCCGATGTCGTTGACGTTCAAATTGCGCCGCATCGGAACGTGGAAGTCGAGGTCGACGCCGGCCTTGCCCATCGTCGAGTCGGGATCGAGGCCGAAGCGGGTGGCGTAATTCAGCGGCTTCATGTCGGTGAGCTTGAGGATATCGGTCATCGAGCCGTCGATATGGGCGGTGATTTCGCCCGGCGCATCTGGCGCGCCGAGATCGGGGATGACGGCATGACCCCGGCTCATGGCCAGCGGTCCGATGCGGCCGCGCGTCACCTCGGCGGCGAAGGTGTTGCCGGTCAATCTCGCGTTACCGTAGACGGCGCTCATATGGGTCAGGCCGCGGATGTAGCTCAATTCCGCGTTGGTGATCGGAAAGGTCATCAGCAGCGCGCCATCCGGAATGGCGGGCTGGTCGAGCGCCCCGGCGGGCAGATGCGTCTCGAAGACGATCGGCCCCAGACTGCCGGAGAAGAAGTTGGCGTCGATCCATTCGCGCGCGCCGATGCCGATGTCGAGCGGCCAGTAATGCAGGAGATCGCGCACTGCCAACGGCTCGATCCGCCCTTTCAGCTCCAGCACCGGCGACTGATTGTCGATCAGCGTGATCCGGCCGGAGGTCGCCAGTACCAGCGCGCCGCCGGTGGTCTGCAGGCTGTCGATCAGGATGTCATGGGTCGACGGCACATAGCTGCCGTGCAGCGAGGCCAGCGGCACGAAGACCGGTTGGCCGAACGTGCCCGGCATGGCGAGCGCGGTCTTGTCGGCCGTCAGATCGACGCCGAGACGCGCGATGGCACCGGTGGAATCGTAGATCAGGTTCATGCCGCCCACGACATGGGCGCGCAATTGATCCGAATCGAGCGAGGCGTCCTGCAGCGAGATGCGCGTCTTGGCGCGGTCGTAGCGGCCGGCCAGATGCAGCATCGCGACATGCACCGCCTTGCGGATACCGACCAGCACCGCGCTGCCGCTGGCGCCCACCGCGAAATCGGCGCTGAGCAGATGCGTGCCGAGAATCGAAAAACTGGACGAGAAGTCGGCGATCATCGCCACGCTGCGCAGGAAACGGAACATCTTGGCGTTGCGCCCCAGGGCCGCCAGATCCAGGCCCGTCACCTTGATGCTACCGGCCACCGGACCTTCGCGCGGCGGCAGCGTGATCTCGCCGGCAATATGCGCGGCGCGGCCCGAGACCTCGACATCGGCGACCAGCGAGGCGATCAGATTTCCACCCGACGTCGCGATGCGGACATCGGCCTTGGGCGCGATCAGGAACATACCCGTGGTCTCGTCCATGAACGCCACGCGCGCGTCGCGGATGGCGAAAGCCTCGAGCGACGAGGCGCTGGAACTGTTCTTGTTGATGGCGTCGGTGATGCGGCTGATGATGTCGCGCTGGCTGTCGTCATGCTCGACTCCGAGCCGCAAGGTACCGTCGACATTGCGAACCAGCGTCAGCTGCACGCCGACCAGCGTGATGCGGGTCACCACGATCTTGCCCTGGATGAAGGGCTGGGCTGCCAGATCGATGTCCATCTGCGGCGCCTGGGCGATGATGCGGCCCTTGGTGTCGAAGACCCGCGCGCCCAGCACGACGAGATTGACCCGGCCCTGGTCGCGCGACCATTCGACGGCGGCCTGATCGTATTTGACCGTGATGCCCGGCAGGGCCTGGGCCAGGGCGTCGGAAATCTGTCCCGAGAGCGGGCCGAGCGAGATCGGGCCGACCAGAAGGCGCAAGCCCGCGCCCACCACAAAGAACAGGATGGCAACACCCAGCGCCGCGCCGGCCAAGGCGGTGCGGCTGATGTGGTGCGACTTCACGTAGCGCCCCACGAAAGACGCGTTCCAGGCTTCGGCCAGTGTCATGCTTGCCGTCTTGTTCCTCGCGCCGGCGATCCGGTCGCTTAAGGGGTCTTGGGCCAACGGACGCGCACCTCTAACCCCCCAAATTTGCGGACGAATCGGGCTCCAAGCTTGGCCCCCGGTCCAGGATCGGGTATCAGCTTATGGCTTATAGTTAAGTCCGCGGTAAACGCCCAAATCGCCCCTTGGAGAGCCAATGGAACTTAAACCCGGCGACAAGGCCCCGAAGTTCCGTCTTGCTACCGACGGCAACGGTGAAGTAACGCTCTCGGCGCTGAAAGGGCACCCCTTCGTTCTGTACTTTTATCCGAAGGACGACACGACGGGTTGCACCAAGGAAGCCATCGGTTTTTCGGACAGCCGAAAGAAATTCGGGGACGTGCCGGTCATCGGCATCTCCAAGGACAGCACGGCAAGCCACGACCGGTTCAAGGTCAAATACAAGCTTAAGATCGCCCTCGCCTCCGATCCGGAGACGCTGACAGCCCAGGATTACGGGGTCTGGGGAGAGAAAACGTTGTACGGCAGGAAATATATGGGCATGGAACGGGCGACTTTTCTGGTCGACGCCAAGGGCGTTATCCACAGTGTATGGCGTAAAGTGAAGGTGCAGGGCCATGTCGAGGCCGTGCTGGCCGCGGTAAAAACCCTCACATGAAGCCCCACCTGCCAAAGAACACGACCGGCCCAAGATTAACCTCGGGGTCGTTTTTCTGGGGTAAGAGCTTGATTCGACGCCGGCAAGTAAGTGAAATGCGCCCGGTTGGGTTTGGCGCAAAAGACGCAAGCAAGGGAAAAGTTGGCATGGCAGGGACGCTCGTCGAGCGCGTCTGGGCTTGGCTCCATGAGACGTTTCCGGAGCGCCAGATCTATATTCGCAGCGACGGCCGGGTGCAGTTCTTCACCTTCGGCGCGACGCTGCAGGCGACGCTTGCCGGGCTGTCTCTGATCTTCCTCGGCTGGGTGGCGTTCGCCACCGTCAACGTGATCTTCAAGGACCGCATCATCTCGGCGAAGGACCGCCGCTATCAGCAGATGCAGTCGGCCTATGAAAATCGCGTCGCCGACCTGCAGCTTTCCTATGACGAGTTGAACGGCGCCCTGGTTTCGGCGGAAGACCGCTTCAAGTCGACCGCCGACGAGCTCCAGCTCAAGCAAAACACCATCATGAAATTCCTCGACCGCAAGCGGCAGGTCGACACCACGCTGGCGGGCCTGGCCAACGTCACCGTCCGCACCGGCGTCGATCCCGGCGCCGCGGCGCCGACAGACACCGGCGACGGCGGCGCACCCAGCGACTCCATCGAAGGCGCACCACCGCCCAGCGCCGCGCCGATCGACGCTGCGGGCTCCTCCGAGCTTTCGATCCTGCCGCAGCCGCCGGCGCCGCAGCCGCGCACCGCCAAGCCGACCAAGGCGAGCTTCCTGGACATCGGCGGCGCCGTCGGCCACCTCGCCGGCCTGCTGTTCGGCGCGCCGCGCGCGCAGGCCCCCGCCGCGACGAATTTCATCCAGCATCCGGCGCTGCGCGTGCTGGCCGAGCAGACCACCCGCGTCGCCAAAATCGGCACCATCGAGACCCAGCTGATGTCGCGCACGCAGTTCGAGGTCGCCGACGGCGTCGCCAAGATCCAGAACGTCATCCGCCACACCGGCATCAATCCCGACGACTACACCCGCCGCCTCTCCGCCGTCGAAGGCGTCGGCGGGCCGGAATGGCCGCTGCAGTCGATGCATATCGAAGGCATCGCGGACGCCGCCTTCTCGAACGCCTTCCTGCGCGCCTCCGCCGTACTCGACCAGATGAACACGCTGCTGTCGGCGATGCGCCATATCCCGCTGACCATTCCGGTCTCGGGCGCGCAATTTGAGCGCACCAGCGGCTTCGGCGCCCGCATCGATCCGTTTACCGGACGCTATTCCTTCCATCCGGGCATCGACTTCGCCGGCCCCTGGGGCTCGACGATCGCGGCCACCGCGCCGGGCACGGTGGTTTTCGCAGGTGATCGCGGCGGTTACGGAAATATGGTCGAAATTGACCATGGTTTCGGAATTCATACGCGCTACGGCCATATGTCATCGATTCTTGTTCGCGTAGGGTCTAAGGTAGGCAAAGGCTCGCCCATCGGAAGACTCGGATCGACGGGGCGCAGCACCGGACCGCACGTGCATTACGAGGTCTGGTACGACGACGTCGTGAGAAATCCGAGTACCTTTATCGAGGCTGGCCGACATGTTTTCGAGTAAGAAAGAGACTCCTCCCGCCGCCGCCAATGCTCCCCCGGCCAAGCGCGCCGCCCGCTCTTCCGCCCCCTCCATCATCAGCGCCGACCTGATCGTCACCGGCACGCTGACCTCGACCGGCGATATCCAGATCGACGGCCGCGTCGACGGCGACGTGCACTCGGCTGGCCTCGTGATCGGCGACAAAGCCTATATCAACGGCGAAATCCTGGCCGAGGAAGTCACCATCCGCGGCCGTGTCCACGGCAGCATCAGGGCGCGCAAGGTCCTGCTGTGCTCGACCAGCCATGTCGAAGGCAACATCCTGCACGAAGCCTTCGCGGTGGAGACCGGCGCCTTCTTCGAAGGCAATTGCCGCCACGCCGACAATCCCCTGGCCGAAGACGTCGCCAAGAAGACGACCGAGATGCGCGCCACGCCTGCCGCACCGGCTTCCGCGGGTCCCGGCCCCGGAGCGCCGTCCAACACACCGTCGGCGATCTCCTCGATGGTGACGCGTCCGCTGGCGACCGACACCAGCCGGCCGGCCGCACCGTCGAGCTTCGCGCCGCTCAAATCGAACGCCTGATCGTCCTATCAGCGAAAAAACAAGCCCCGCTTCGGACCTTCCGAGGCGGGGCTTTTGTTTGTGCCGGGTTCAGGCGTGGCCGGTCACGAGCCACAGGATGATGATGATCGGGATCGGCACGCCGATCAGCCAAAGCAATCCGGAACGCATGGTGGTCCTCGTGTGGAAGTCAGGCTGGTAATCCCCGAAAGGAACAAAGAGTTCCGCGCCGCACGCCGATTGACCTTTTTGCGCGAAATTGCAGCACATACGGAACGAGGTTCCCTGCCCGAACGTTGGACGGGTAGCTCGATGATCGGGCCGATCCGCTTGGGGAGTCCTTTCATGCCCGTCACGACCGTGCTCAACGACGACACCACGACCATCGTCAGCGATGGAGAGACGCCGCGGCGTTTTTCCTGGAGCGCCGTGCTCGCCGGCGCATTCGTGGCCACGGCTGTGACATTGTTCCTGCTGACCTTGGGCTCCGGCGTGGGTCTGTCGCTGGTGACGGTCCGGCACGCGACCGCGGCCGGCGCAACCACGTTCCTGACCCTGGGCGCCATCTATTTCCTGACCGCGCAGGCGTTCGGCTTCGCCGCCGGCGGACACATCGTCGGCCGCTTGATCGGCCCGGCCCTGGAAACCGACCGCGAAGAAGAAATACGGGCCGGAATGCACGGCCTTGTGGCCTGGGCACTGGCCGTGGTGGCGACCGCAATGCTCGTCGCGCTGTCGCTGCTGGTAGCCGGCTCGACGACCAACGCGGTCGACGGCGCGCTGGCCGCCACCGGCACCGGCGGCGCGCGCAATGACGGCGTTGCATCCACCGTCACCTCCTATTGGGTCGACACCTTGTTTCGCGGGCCGCAGAGTTCGGTTCAAGCGTCCCTTGCCTGGCGCCAATTCGCGCAGGCCGACACCGGCACGGCGACGGACGGCAGCACGGCGCCCGTGAGCACCGGATCGACGTTCATGACGCCCGGCGACGGCGACAAGCCGGAGCCTGCCACGGCACGCGTGCCCAAAGCCGCGGCGCCGAGCACCGGCTCCAACCCCCTGTTCATGGACAACACGGCGAGTACCGGAACCGCATCCGCCGCAACGCCGGTGACGCTGACGGCGCCGCGCAGCATCGCCGCGGACAAGGCCGAAGCGGGACGCATCCTGACCGTCGGGATGGCGAATGGCGGACATCTGACATCCGAGGATCACACCCAACTGGCGCGCCTGATCGCGCAGGACACCGGGCTTTCGCTGGGCGCGGCGCAGGACCGCGTCAGCGATGTCGAGGCGCGCATCCGTCATGACGAAGTCACGGCCGCCGAAGCGGCACGCAAGGCCGCGTCCTATGCCAGCCTGTGGACGGCACTGGCGCTGCTGTTCGGCGCCGTCATCGCAGTGTTCGCGACCATTTCGGCGCGCTGGGAAGACGACCGTGAAGCGGGATACCTGCCGGGCACGCGCGTGAGCGCGGTGAGGTTTTAGAAACGATCTTGTCCTCTCCCGCCCTTCGCGGGAGAGGAAGACCGGCGCGAAGCGACGGTCAGGTGAGGGTAAGTCTTCTCGCCAACACGTCCCCTCACCTGGTTCGCTACGCGAACCGTCCTCTCCCGCGAAGTGCGGGAGAGGATATTTACTCCAAATCCTCGATCTTCTCTTTCGCCTTGCCGCCGACGGCCTGGGCCAGGGCGGCGGCCATGAAGGGGTCGATGTCGCCGTCTAGCACGTCGTCGGGGCTGCGGCTTTCGACGCCGGTGCGCAGGTCCTTGACCAACTGATAGGGCTGCAGCACATAGGAGCGGATCTGGTGGCCCCAGCCGATCTCCGATTTCTCGCCGATGAAGGCGCCGGTCTCGTCCTGCTTCTTCTTCAACTCGATTTCGTAGAGCCGCGACTTGAGCATCTCCCAGCAATTGGCGCGGTTCTGGTGCTGCGAGCGTTCCGTCTGGCACGCCACCGCAATGCCGGTCGGCAGATGGGTGATGCGCACGGCACTCTCGGTCTTGTTGACGTGCTGCCCGCCTGCGCCCGAGGCGCGGTAGACGTCGATGCGCACGTCCTTTTCCGCGATGTCGATCTCGATCGTCTGGTCGATCACCGGATAG
>DATCAT010000004.1:0-29453 GCA_036512455.1 Rhizomicrobium sp. | reverse complement strand
GCAATCCACCTCCCCCGTAACAACGGGGGAGGAAAGATTCACCTCTGCCCCGCGACCGCGAAATACGTCTCCGCCAACTGCGCCAGATTCAGCGCCGGCTCGACGATCGTCTGCATCGCGGCGGCGCGGACGAACGCCTTGTCGCCCGCGTCGGTGAGATATTCCACCGGCGATTTGCCGTCGACGCGCGCCAGCAGCAGCATCGGCAGCAGCCGCGCCGTGCGGCGGTCGATCTCGGCGGCTCTCTCCCAGGTGACGCCAGTGAGATAGGCATCCTTCATCGCGGCGAAGGCGCGCGCATAGTCGGCGGTCCATTGTGGCCGCCAGACGCTCTTGAGCAGGAAGTGATTGAGACAGAAGGCGAGGTCGAAGGCGGGATCGCCGTAACACGCCGTCTCGGCGTCGAGGAAGACCGGCCCCTCCTTGCCGCACAGGATGTTCTTCGGGCTGATATCGCCCTGCATCAAAGCGATGCGCGAAGCGGCGATGCGGCCGACCTCGTCACGGATGGCCTGCGCCAAATTCGCATGCCGCTGCGCCGTGAACAGCAGGTAAGGCTCCAGGCGCAGCGCCAGGAATTGCGCGTCGTTGGCGAAGGCCGCCGCGAGGTCCGCGCGGCCCGCCGTCGCGGCATGGATGCGGGCGAGCGCCGCGCCGACCCGCGCCGCGAAGCCGACATCGATCCGTCCGGCCGCCAGTTCCGCCTTCCACACCGGGAAAGTCTCAGGCGGGAAATATTCCATGGCGAAAAGATGCGCCGCGCGATCCTCGCCCAGGATTTTCGGCACCCAGTGCGGTTCGATCGCGGCCACCAGCTTCAGCCAGGCGACTTCGGTCGCCGCCCGCTCCAGCGGCGCGCGCCACTCCGCCGCCACGCGCAGCTTGGCCAGCGCCCGTTTCACCACGATGGGCGGGCGCCGCTTCACCGCGACCAGATACACGTCGCACGACACGCCGCCGGACAGTTGCGCGATGCCGAATTGCTCGCCGTCGCCGATCAGCCCCATGCCGTGGAGCGAGGCGACGACGTCTTGGCTGTCGGGGAGGTGCGCCGGGCCGCTCATTGCGTCTATATTCGGCTACCCAGGCGCTTCGAACAAGAACAGATGCCCGCGCAATTCACCGACCCCGACGCAATCGCCGACGCCGTCATCGCCCAGGTGGGGCGCAGGATCGTGCTCGGCCTGCCGCTCGGCCTGGGCAAGGCCAACCACATCGCCAACGCGCTGTATCGCCGCGCCGCCGAGGACAAGACGCTCGATCTGCACATCTTCACGGCCCTGACGCTGGAAGCGCCGGTGGCGAAAAGCGATCTGGAAAGGCGCTTCAGCGGCCCGATTTCCGAACGGCTGCTGGGCGGCTATCCATCGCTGGACTATGCCGTCGCGGCGCATAAGGGCGCGCTGCCGCCGAACGTGCGGGTCGACGAGTTCTTTTTCCTCGCCGGCCGCTGGCTGAGCAGCCCGGCGGCGCAGCGCAGCTACATTTCCGCCAACTACACCCACGCCGCCGATTATCTGCTGGCGCGCGGCGTCAACGTCATCGCGCAATTGGTGGCGAAGAAAGCCGATCGCTACAGCCTCAGTTGCAATACCGACCTGACGCTCGACCTGCTCGACGCGCAAAAGGCAGGCCGGGCGAAATTCCTCTTGCTCGGCCAGGTCAATTCCGAACTGCCCTTCATGCCGGGCGACGGCGATCTGCCGGCCGACGCCTTCAGCCATGTCCTGGATGGTCCGCATACGGATTTTCCGCTGTTCGCGCCGCCCAAACAGCCCCTGTCGCTGACCGAACATGCCATCGGCCTCAACATCGCGCGGCTGATCGCCGACGGCGGCACCTTGCAGATCGGCATCGGCGAGGAGGGCGACGCCGCGGTGCACGCCATGATCCTGCGCCATCGCCGCAACGCCGCCTTCTGCGAAGCCGTGACGCGCCTCACCGGCGCCGCGCCGCCGCTCGAAATCGAGGAGCGCACGCCGTTCGCGGCGGGTCTCTACGGCGTCAGCGAGATGCTGGTCGACGGTTTCCTTGAACTGATCGACGCCGGCATCCTCAAACGCGCCGTCGACGGCGTGCTGGTCCATGGCGGCTTCTTCGTCGGGCCGAAATCCTTCTACCGCCGGCTGCGCGAGATGGCGCCGGACGATCTCGCCCGCATCCAGATGAAGCGCATCAGCTTCACCAACCAGCTCTATGGCGACGAGACCGGCAAGAAAGCCGCGCGCGTAAAAGCGCGCTTCGTCAACAATGCGATGATGGCGACGGCGCTGGGCGCCATCGTCTCCGACGGGTTGGAGGACGGCCGCGTCGTCAGCGGCGTCGGAGGCCAGTTCAATTTCGTCGACCAGGCCTTTGCGCTGCCCGGCGCCCGTTCGATCCTCGCCATCAACGCGACGCGCGGCGCCGGCCGGAAGGTGCAGTCCAATGTGCGCTGGTCCTATGGCCATACCACCATTCCGCGCCATTTGCGCGATATCGTGGTCAGCGAATACGGCATCGCCGATCTGCGCGGGAAAAGCGACGAGCATGTGGTGGCCGCGATGCTGGCGATCACCGATTCCCGTTTCCAGGACGAGTTGCTGCGGCGCGCGAAAGCGGCCGGCAAGATCGCCTCGACCTACGAGATTCCGGCCGCGCATCGCGACAACCATCCCGAACGCATCGCCGCCGCGCTGACGCCGCTGAAGGCGTCGCTGCCCGACTATCCCTTCGGCAGCGATTTCACGCCGGTCGAACAGCGCCTGCTGCCCGCGCTCGAACGCCTGAAAGACGCGTCGCCCCTCCAACTGGCCCGCTTTGCATGGGCCGGGCTTGCGCCGGGCGAGAGCGACGCATTGGCGCGGATGGGCTTGGACCGGCCGTCCGGATTCGCCAATCGCCTCAGCCGCGCCCTGATCCGCGGCGCCCTGAAGGCCTGACTTTTTGCTGTAAAACTCACCGCCACGTGATGCCGGCGTGCGCAAACGCGCTGGTGCATCGTGGCGTGCGGACGGCTAATCTGCCGCCACTTCAAACGAGGGAACGCTCACCATGATACGCAATGGAATTTTGGCCGCCGCGCTGACGGCGGCGCTGGCCGCCACCGCGGCCTACGGTGCCCACAAGCCGGCGGCGCCGGCCTATGTCACTGCCGCGCTTGCCGATAGCGGGCGCCCAACCACCGAACGGGACCTCGACGCCGCGCGCCTGCCGGCCGACATGATCGCCTTCGCCGGCATCAAGCCCGGCAGCCGCGTCATGGATGTGATGCCCGGCGGCGGCTATTTCACGCACATCTTCGCCAAGGTCGTGGGCGACAAGGGCTATGTCTACGCCTTCACGCCGAGCGAACTCGATCCGATGATCCAGAAGCGCTTCCCGGGCAGCGACCCCAAGAAGCAGTTCGCCGCCTATGCCAACGTCTCGGTGATCCATGTGCGGGCCAACAGCCTGACGGCGCCCGAATCGCTCGACGTCGTGTGGACGGCGCAGAACTATCACGACATGCACGACCCCTTCATGGCGCCGGCGGACTTGGCCGTCATCAACAAGGCGATCTTCAACGTCCTGAAGCCGGGCGGCCTGTATATCGTGCTGGATCACGCAGCCCCGGACGGTTCGGGCCTGGCCTCCACCAACACGACGCATCGCATCGATGAAGCGGTGGTGAAAAAGGAAGTGCTGGCCGCCGGCTTCAAGCTGGTGGGCGAGAGCCGGGTGCTGCGCAACCCGAAGGATCCGCGCGACAAGCTTGTGTTCGATCCCTCGATCCGGCATCACACGGACCAGTTCATCCTGAAGTTCATGAAACCGAGGCATTGATGGCGATGAAGCGCGCCGCTCTTCTGGGTCTGACGGCCGGCGCGCTTCTGTCCTCTTTGGCGTTGGGCGATACGCCGCCGCTGCGCCTCCATGGCGTCGTCAAATCCTTCGACGGCCAGTATCTGACCGTGAAGGCCGACAGCGGCAAGACCATCGTGCTCGGGCTGCAGCCCACGACGCGCATCGCGCGCGGCCGGATGCTGAGCCTGGCCGACATCCATCCCGGCGATTTCATCGGCGCCACCTCGATTCCCGGCGCCGACGGCAAGCTGCGGGCGCAGGGCGTGCGGATTTTTCCGCCCGGCCTGCACGGCACGGGCGAGGGGCTCTATCCGATGGAGGCCAATCCGCTGCGCACCGTCACCAACGCGACGGTGGACGCGGTCACGCCGGCACCCGGCGGCGGCACGCTGAAGCTCAGTTTCCATGGTGCCGGCGCGGCGGGCGATCCCAATTGCACCGGCCGTGCCGCGCCTGGCGGCTTCGGCTGCGCCGGCGCCGCCGAACTCATCGTCGCGCGCGGCGTGCCCATCGTCTCGACGACGCAAGGCGACACGTCTTTGCTGCTGCCCGGCGCCATCGTCTCGGCCAGCGCCGCGACGGATGCAACCAGCCTCCTGGTCGCCACCAGCATCACGGTGGAGCGCGAAGGCAAGCCGCCGCTGCTGCCGGCGGTGCCGTGAACAGCAAGTTCGAAGCCGTGATGGAGGGCCTGGTCGACCGTGGGGGTCCCGGCGCCGCCATGGGCGTGCGCCAAGGCGATCAAGCGCCATACCTCGCCGGCTTTGGTCTTGCCGATGTCGAGTGGGGGGCCACGATCTCCCCGGACACCGTCTTTCGCATCGGTTCGATCACCAAGCAGTTCACGGCGGCCGCGATCATGCTTCTGGTGGAAGACGGCAAGCTTGCTCTCGACGATACCATCCAATCGGTGCTCGCCGACTATCCCGCCCCGGAACGTCGCGTCACGATCCGGCACCTGCTGAACCACACCTCCGGGATCAAGAACTTCAACGCCCTGCCCACCTTTCCGGAGCGGACGGACCTGACGCTGGCCGAGGTGATCGGGCTGTTCAAGGATCTGCCGCCGGACTTCGCTCCGGGAGAGCGCTACGTCTACTCCAATTCGGGCTACGTGCTCCTCGGCGCCGTCATCGAAGCCTTGTCCGGCATGACTTACAGGGCGTTCCTGCTGGAGCGGATTTTCCGGCCGCTGCGCATGCGGCAGACCCGGTATCTCTACGACGAGCCGATCATCGCCAAGCGGGCCAGAGGCTACCGTGTCGGCGCCAAAGGCATCGAGAACGCCCGCACGATGTCGATGACGCTTCCCCATGCAGCAGGCGGATTGGGCTCAACCGTGGGCGACCTCCTGACGTGGACACATGCGCTTCGCAGCGGCCAGGTCGTATCGGCACAATCTTATGCCGCGATGATCGCGCCGGCGCGCCTCAATGACGGGTCGTTGAGCGAATACGGTTTCGGTCTCATGAATTTGAAATTCAGGGACCGGACCGCAATCATGCACGCGGGCGGCATCAACGGTTTCGTGGCGATGATGAGCCATTTTAAGGAGGATGACCTCGCCGTCGTCGTCCTCTCCAATCTGGAAAATTTCCCGGTCGAACGCGCCCACCTGGCTCTCGCGCGCCGGGCGCTCGATCTGCCCGACGCCCCCGCGCGTCCACGCATAGCCATCGCCGCGGACGACCTCGGGCGTTGTGCGGGACAGTATCAGCTGGACTTGGGGCCATGGACCATCGTGGCGCATGACGGAGCGCTTACCGTCCCGTTTCCGGCGCCGCACAGCCGCTATGCGCCCGCCGCTCCGAACGAGTTTGAATTCGTCGACGATCCGGAGATAACCCTGCGTTTCGATCAACCGGGCGAGGCAGGGTATCAACGGGTGACCGTCCAGGGACCGATGCGGTGGTTGCGGACAACGACCGGCAAACGTACGGCCACGCCGTCCTGAACACCTCGGGAGAGGTTTTTCTTTTTTATATCGGCGCCCGCACCGGCTTGCCGTTGATCGTGACGTGCTCGAACCTCAGCCCGCGCACGTTCTTCACGATGCTGCCGCCGGCGACGTTCTTGAAGTCGCAATCCTTCAGCAGCACGTCCCGGATCGGCGCGTTGGCATAGCCCTGCGCGTCGATGGCGAAGGCGCTCTTTGCGCTGACCACGCGCTCGACCCGCACATCGCGCACGATGGGCGTGAACGGGCCGTTGGGCCCTTCCTCGTAATTCTCGTCGATGCTCAGCACCGCATGCGCCACCTGGCCCACCGCCATGTCGCGGAAATACAGATGCTCCAGCACGCCGCCGCGCATGGCGTTGTTCTTGATGCGCAGGGCGTGGACCAGGGCAGGGCTGCTCATGGTGCACCTTTCGGCAAAGACGTTGTGCACGCCGCCGGAAATCTCGCTGCCGATGGTGACCGCGCCGTGGCCGTTCTTCATGCGGCAATTGCGGATGACGATGTTCTGCGACGCGACATTCACCCGCCGCCCGTCGGCGTTGCGGCCCGACTTGATGGCGATGCAGTCGTCGCCCGTATTGAAGAAACAGTCCTCGATCAGCACGTCGCGGCAGCTCTCCGGATCGCAGCCGTCGGTGTTGGGCCCGGCGCTGTCGATGGTCAGGCCGCGCACGGTGACGTTGCTGCACAGCACCGGATGCACTTCCCACATCGGCGCGTTGCGGATGGTGACGCCCTCGATCAGCACGTTGCGGCAGCGATAGGGCTGGATGAAACTCGGCCGCAGGTAGCAAAGGTCGCCGAAAATTCTCTGCGCCACCGGCACGCCGCGCTCGGCCATGGCGAACAGCCGGTTGCGCGCCGCTTCCTGGCTGGGCATGCCCGCGCGCCAGCCGAAAGCCGGCTTGCCCTTCCACGGCCACCACTGCGTGGCGCTGGCGCCGCCGTCCAGCGTGCCCTTGCCGGTGATGGCGACATTCTCGCAATCCAGTGCGTAGATCAGCGGCGAATAATTCATCAGCTCGACGCCTTCCCAGCGCGTGAAGACCAGCGGCAGGTAGGCGTTAGTCGCGGTCGAGAACAGGATCGTCGCGCCTTTTTCCAGGTGCAGGTTGACGTTGCTCTTCAGGTGCAGCGGACCCGTGACGTAGTGGCCGGCCGGCGCCACGACGCGGCCGCCGCCGCTGGCGTGACAGGCCGCGATGGCGGCCGCGAAGGCCGGCGTATCGTCGGTCAGGCTGACAGACCCCGCGCCGTAATCGGTGACCCGAAAATCCCTGCGGGGAAAAACCGGCGGCCTGATGCGCGCCAGGATCTCCGGCACGCGATCCCAGGGCGATGGCTCGGCGGCACGCAGCGGCAGCGCCGCCGCGCCCAGCGCCAGCGCCGATCCCAGGATCGCGCGCCGGCTCGTCGTCAAATGGACACCACGATCTTGCCGAAATGCCCGCCGGCTTGCATCAGCCGCAGTGCCTCGCGCAGCCGGTCGAAGGCGAAGACCTTGTCGACCACCGGCTTCAGCTGCCACGTCGCGATATGCGCCGCCATGTCGTCGAACTGCTCTCTGCTGCCGACCGAGATGCCGTGGATGTGCAGATTCTTGCCGAACACGATGGGGATCATCACCGGGCTGGAGAAGCCACCCAGCACGCCGATGACGACGATGCTGCCGCCGACCCGGGCCGCGTCGAAGGACTGGTTCAGCGTGTTCTCGCCGCCGACCTCGACCACGACGTCGACGCCCTTGCCGCCGGTCAGCTCGCGCGCCGCCCGGCCCCAATCGGGCGTCGTCTTGTAGTTGATGACGTGGTCGGCGCCGAGCGCCTTGGCGCGTTCCAGTTTCTCGTCGCTCGACGAGGTCGCGATCACGGTGGCGCCGCGCGCCTTGGCGAATTGCAGCGCGAAGATCGAGACCCCGCCGGTGCCCTGCACCAGCACCGTGTCGCCCGGCCCCACCGGGGCCTCGATCGTCACCGCGCGCCAGGCGGTCAGGCCGGCGCAGGGCAGGGTGGCGGCTTCCTCGAAGCTGAGATGCGCCGGAAATTTCGCAACGCCGTCTGCGCTCAGCAGCATCTTCTGCTGCAGCACGCCGGACAGCGGCCCGCCCAGCGCCCGGTTGCGGCTCTCCGCCGTCACCGGCCCCGACAGCCAGGACTGGAAGAACAGCGGGCAGACCTTGTCGCCGACGGCGACACGGCTGACGCCGGCGCCCACCGCGGCAACGGTTCCGGCGCCGTCCGAGAACGGGATCAGCGGCAGGGGATAGCCGCCGCCATAGCCGATCACCGTCAGCAGGTCGCGATAGTTCAGCGACGCCGCTTTCATCGCCACCACGATCTCGCCCGGACCCGGTCTGGGTTCGGGCTTGTCGGCCTCGTTCAGATTGTCGATGCCGTAGGCGTTCTGGATTTCCCAAACCTTCATGCGATGAGGCCTTCTGCTTTGAGCGCGGCGTGGACGGCGGGGCGCGCCGTGACGCGGGCGCGGAACGCGGCGACGTTGGTGGGCACTTCGATTTTCTGGAAGATCGCCCAGCTCGTCATCACGAACAGATAGGCGTCGGCGACGCTGAACTGTTCCCCGACCAGATAGCTCTTGCCGGCAAGCTGCGCGTCGACATAGGCGAAGCGCTTGGCGAGCTTGGCCCGCGCATCGACCTTGACCTCGTCGGAGCTTGGGCCGAACAGCGGCGTAAAGGTCTTGTGCATCTCCGAATTGATGTAGGCCAGCCATTCCAGCACATGGTAGCGCGCGGCCGATCCGTTCGGCGGTATGAGGTTCGCCGCCGGCTTCAGGTCCGCGAGATACTGCACGATCGCCGGCCCCTCGCTCAGCAGCGAGCCGTCGTCGAGCAGCAGCGCCGGGACATAGCCCTTGGGATTGATGGCGTAGAAGTCAGCGCCGGCGGCGGTCTTGTGGCTCTTCAGGTCGACCTTTTCGTATTCCAGCGCGATGCCCGCTTCCTCGGCGACGATATGCGGCGACAGCGAGCAGGCGCCGGGCGCGTAGTAGAGCTTCATGAGAGACCTCCGGATTGTCTGGCGTGACTGTGGAACGGCGTTGGGGGGCGATCAACTGCGCTGGGCGGCAAAATGCGGATAGGGATTGGAGCCGCGCACCGCCCAGACCAGCGCGCCGATCCAGCCCAGGACGGTCCAGCCGAGCAGCAGATTGACGAAGAAGACCGCGCGGGTCTTCGGATGCACACGGTGATAGGCGATGAGCGCGGGGAGAAAATAGAACGGTGCGACGAGCGCCAGGATCAGCAGGATCAAGGTCAGCACGATCGGCGCCAAGCTCGGATCCGTCAGCACAGCCAGCAAACCGGCGGGAGCCGAACGGGGTTCTTGTTGGGCCATCTGGGCGGGCGGCGTGGTCGTCGTTTTGCCGTGTTGTGCCGCATCGCCTTGCGCGCCCGCCGGTGTCAGGAAAAGAAAAGCGACGGCGATTCCGATAAGCAGCGATCGCATCGTCATGGCCGTCGCGCTATTTTCATGGCGGCAGCTTAGAGGTATATTGGCGTGCGGCTGCGGAACGCGCTGCCGCACTGTTGGCCGGGAGGCACTACCCCCACCCCCCCTGCGGAT
The DNA here is from genome assembly GCA_036512455.1 of Rhizomicrobium sp. Classification (GTDB taxonomy): domain Bacteria; phylum Pseudomonadota; class Alphaproteobacteria; order Micropepsales; family Micropepsaceae; genus Rhizomicrobium. The sequence goes on along the minus strand of DATCAT010000004.1, from coordinate 20,081 downwards.
TTTTTGCGAACAATTATATTGCCGAAGGGCGATCGACCGCGCTGCGCTTTGAAGAAGTCGAAAACAGTACGATGTAGCCGGAGCGGCCGGACCCACTACATCTAGTATAGCTAGCCCTACTCCCGCCCGCCCTGGCGCCAGCGCGTCACGATGGCGTCGAGCGAGGCGCGCTCCAGCTTCTGCGTCTTCCAGGACTTGGAGAAGCCGGCGTTCATGTTCTTGGGCACCGCGCCGCGCCCCAGGACGTCGAACTTGATGCGCATCGGCATCGAGGTGCCTTGGCCCAGCACGATGGCCTCGCGGTCGCCGAGCAGCGGCAGGAAATCGAGCAGGTCGATCATGCCTTCATAGGTGTTGGCGCGGATCACCTGTTGGTCGCGCTCGCTGGACAGGCGCAAGGCGACCGCCGTGCCGCATTGCGACAGGATGTTGGGATCGAGGTCCGACGGCCGCTGCGTGACGAGGGCCAGCGACAGCGAATATTTGCGCCCCTCCTTGGCGATGCGCGACAGCGCCTGGCGGGTTGGCGCGAAATTGACGTCCTGCCCGGCCGGCGCGTAGCGGTGCGCCTCTTCGCAGACCAGCAGCATCGGCACCGCGCCGTTGCTCCACACCGCCAGGTCGAAGGCGAGGCGCGAGATCACCGAGATGATGACGTCGAGGATTTCCGGCGGCGCCGTGGAGAGGTCCACCACCGTGATGGGCCGCCCTTCGTTCGGGATGCGGAACAGTCGGCTCAGCACGTCCGTCATCGTGTCCTGGATGGTCAGGCTGCCGAACATGAAATTGTAGCGCTGGTCGGCGACCAACGACTCGATCTGCGTCTTCAGCCGGCGGTAGGGCAACGTCAGATGCGTGCGCTCGAGCTTGCCCAGCCGGTCGTCGATATAGGCGGTGACGTCGGACAGGCGGAACGGTGTCGGCGTGTCGACGCTGATCGTGTGGCCGCCGGCCTCGGCCGGCTTGCGGGCGCGGCCCGCGGCGGCTTCGGAATAGCGCCGCTTGGCATAGACCACCGCCTCGCTGAGGATTTCGTTCTCGGCGTCCTGGTGGGCGTCCTTGCTGGTCAGCGCCGCCGACAATTCGGCGAAGTTCAGCAGCCAGAACGGCAGGTTGAAATTATTCAGATTGACCAGTTCCACCATGCCTTCGAAGGCGGTGGAATATTCGTTGTGCACGTCCAGGATGACGACATGCGCGCCGGCGTGCTCGTAGAGCATGCGCTGCAGGATCGCCGTCAGGGCGCAGGATTTGCCCGAGCCGGTCGAGCCCACGACGATGAAATGCTTGGCCAGCAGGTCGTCGGTCAGAAGCCGCGCCGGCACGCTCGGATCCTGGAACAGCGTGCCGACCTTGATGCTGGCGATGGCCGGCGGCGCGTAGACGCGCGTCAGGTCGTGGCGGTCGGCGAACAGCACCGGATCGCCGATGCTGGGCAGCGCCGAGACGCCGCGCCGGAAGGTCAGGCGCCGCGTCGTCTCGTCGACGGCAACTTCGCCGGCGAGATTGATCTCGATCAGGCCAATCTCCTCATGCCCATCGACCGTCGGCATCGGCGAAGTCACGGCCGACACCAGGCCCATCACCGCCGAGCCCGGCGTGATGATCTTGACCAGGGCGCCGATCTGCACGCGCGGATCCTTGGCGGCCACCGCGCCTTGCGAATGGCGTTCGAGAACGGCGACGGCATGGCTGCCGGCGACCGAGACGACATGGGCGATCTGCACCGGCGGGCTCGCCGGCACGCCGCGGCGTTCCTTGGCGGGTGCCCCCGCCGGCGGAGCCGGCCGAGGAGGACTTGCTGGTTGCGGCGGGCGGAAGACCTGGTTCATGGCGCAGTGCTCTTCTGGTCGGAAGGTAAGGTCAGAAAGACGGTCGTGCCGGCGCCCGGCTGGCTCTCCAGATGCAGCTCGCCGCCGTGCTGGCGGGCAAGGCCGCGCGCGATCGGCAGGCCGAGGCCGGTGCCTTCCTGCGTGCGCGCCAAATGCCCCTGGACCTGGCCGAACGGCTTGAGTGCGACGGCGATCTGTTCGGGCGACATGCCGATGCCGGTGTCGGCGACGGCGACGGTGGCGCCGCCGTCCGGATTGCGCTTGGCGACCAGGATGATGCGGCCGCGCTCGGGCGTGAATTTGTTGGCGTTCGACAACAGGTTCACCAGCACCTGCTTGATGCGCTTGAAATCGAGTTCGAGCATCGGCAGATCGCGCGGCACGCGCACATCCAGCGTCTGGCCCTTGGCCGCGATGGGGTCGTGCATGACCTCGACGGCGGCCTCGACGATCTCGCCGAGATTGGCGGGCTGCCGGTTGAGGACGAAGGTACCGCTTTCGATCTTGGAGATGTCGAGAATGTCGGAGACGACCTCCAGCAGGCGCCGTCCGGACTTGGCGATGTGCACCGCGTATTCGGCGCTTTTCGCGTCGGTGCCCTTCTGCGCCACGATCACGTCGGAAAATCCGATGATGGAATTGAGCGGCGTGCGCAGCTCGTGGCTCACGGTCGCGAGGAAGGCCGACTTGGTGCGGCTGGCGAGATCGGATTCGGCGCGCGCCGCCTTCATCGCCTGCTCGTTGCGCCTGCGCATCATCATCTCGCCCAGAGAGTCCGAATACCTGGACAAAAGTGAATCGCGCAGCGCGATTTTCCGCTGACTTCGCATGCGTGTACGCACCCCGGCATGAACGCGGAAGGATAGAGCCGGACACATTCACTGCCGGTTAACGAGGAAGCCAGCCGAAATGTATGAACGGCCGTTAACGTCTGACCGTCTAGTTCGGCGGGTTGTTCGCCTCCAGGAACGCGACCGTCGCCTGCAGCATCTGCAGGCGCGTCACCGATTTCGACAGCCAATGGTCCTCGCCGTCCAGCGTGATGAAGGTCACGGTCTTGCCGGCGCGGCGCAGCGCCCGCTCCATCTCCTCGCTCTGATCGATCGGCACGACGGTGTCGTCCTTACCGTGGATCAGCAGGATCGGGATGCCGACGCTGGCCGCATGCGCAAGCGGGGAAATCTCCTGCAGCTTGGGATCGTCGATGTTCTGGGCGCCCATGAAGCGCGTCCAGAACCGGAGCGCGCGGTTGTCCGAGGTGTGGGCGCGGTCGAGCTGCCATTCCAGCATGTCGTGCGGATCGGAGACGCCCGAGACCGACACGGCGCAGCGATAGATGCCGGGGTCCAGGGTCGGCCCTGCCAGCGCCGCATAGCCGCCATAGCTCGCGCCGGCGATGCAGACGCGCTTGGCATCGATCGTGCCGTCGGCGGCGAGGAAGCGCACGCCGTCGGACAGGTCGGTCTGCATCTTGCGGCCCCACTCGCCGAAGCCGGCGGCCAGATGCTCCCAGCCGAAGCCGTCGGAGCCGCGGAATTGGGGCTGCAGCACGGCATAGCCGCGCGAGGCCAGCGCCTGCGACCACCAGTCGAACTCGGGCATGTCGCGTGCGGCCGGGCCGCCATGCGGCAAGACGATCAGCGGCAGGCCTTTGGGCGCGCGATTGTTCGGCAGCGTCAGATAGGCCGGTATCCAGCGTCCGTCGGCGGCCTGGTAGCGAATGAGCTTGACCGCCGCCACGTCGCCGGCCGCGATCCCCTGATAGACCGGACCGATCGGGCTGGCCCGGTGGGCGTTCATATCCACCAGATGATAGATCGCGCCGTCCTTGGCGCCGTCCACCCGCACCACGACGGTCCTGCGGTCGTCGCTCGAGGACACCAGCTGGACGTTCTCGCCGGGAAACGCCTGCACCACACCGTTCCACGCCGCCTGATCGGCCTGATCGAAGAAGACGTAACTCGTCGCGACGCCGAGCCGCACCGTGCCGATGATCCGGTCGCTGACCGGATCGCGGACGACGCCGGCCGGGTTCCTGCCGAGATCGAGTGGCGCCAGCCAGCTGTCGTCCGCCAGGTTGAGCCGTTTCTGGACGATCTCGCCGTTCTGGGGAACCATGAAGATGAGCGAGGTTCCGTCCGGCCCGACGCCCAGCACGTAAGGGGATTCGATCGGCGCGGTGGTGGTGAACACCTCGGTCGAGTCGCTGCCGTGACGGATGTGCAGACTCCAGCGCCGTTCCTTGTCGTCGTATTCGGTCGTGCCGAGGATGCGGCCGTTCTGGTCGAGCAGCCAGTTGTCGGTATATTTCGTGCCGCGTTCGACCAATTTGGTGTGATTGGACTCCAGATTGAAAGAGAACAGCGCCGGCACGCCGTTGTTGTTCACGAAAGTCACGCCGACGAGAAATACGATCCGGTGGCCGTCGACGGTGCGGCATTGCGGCGCCCGCAGCACGACGTTCATGGAATCTTCGACGCCGCTGGGAAACCCGGTCTGCTGCTTGGTGGTCAGGCTGAAGCTCTGAGTCAAATAATATTCGCTGCGCGGCGCGATCACGCCGATCGCGGCCGCGGTGGTCGATTGCGTGATCAGGAGGTGATCGTTGTCGGCCCAGGACAGATCGCGCAGTTTCTGCGTACCGGTCTTGAGCCCCGCGATGATCTTGTTGTCGGCGAAGGAGTGGATCAGGACGGTGCGCTTGCCGTCGACGTCGGTCGAGAACGCCAGGTTCTTGCCGTCGGGCGAGATCGCCAGATTGTCGAGGGTCGGCAATTGTCCATAGGCTTCGAGCGGCGCGCCCTGCGCCGCCGCCGTGGACAAGATCAAGACTATCCCCGAGAAAAGCCGCCCCAAACGCATGCCGTCCCCCCGCTCATAGAACCTTCAAGCTATCGCAAACAACGCCTGGTGGCATCCCTCCGGACCAGGAGACGCGCGCGCGGCTCACGCGCCAAAGACGCTTGCCGGCGGATGCAAGCCTTTGTCGCGGCGAGGCGTGACGGCCCGTCTGGCCCACTTTTCGGCAGCGATTCAAGGCGCTGAGCAGCGAAACCGCCGTCCACGGCCGCCTTGAAGGTCGCCGTCACCGGGCCGACGCCCGGTATGGCCATGAGCGGTGGCAGAGCTCGTCCCGGCCTACCACCTTCACGAGCAGGCCATGCAGCTGGTTGTGCTGCTTCATCAGGAGCACCGACCAGGCGCGCAGCAGGGGCTTGCTAATCGCCTCGAGGAAGGCATCGTGGGCCCACCGCCGCGCGCACCCGCTCGGCGAAGCTGGAGCACCGCGCCCGAGCCCCGAGCTTGATGCCGAAGGCCTCCAGTGACTGGCGCATTCGGTTCTCCAGGTCCGCGACTTCGCTCGAAGCCGCGCACATCGCATGGCTCCGCTACCCGCTTGACCAAGACCCAAAACGCAAGTCTTGTTCAACCTGTAGACTAGGTCCTCGCAATAGAGCGCGGTGACTTCGGGAGATGAGGCGCAATGCCGCCGGCATCGGGGGGTATCGTCGTCTGAATCCACGAGGGAGGTGCCTGTGGTGCTGATTTCGCGTCGATCAAGTGCGGTCGTGAACTATGAGTATGGCAGCGATCTGAGGCGCCTCTATCCTTGGCAGGGTGTCGCCGATCCCCTGTGGGGGAGCGCGATCGCGTCTGTTCGTCCGCGAGAGGCTACGACGATGCACTGCCACGACGAGGAGGAGACTTTCATAATCCTCGAAGGTGAGGGCACCATCGTCGTTGACGGCGTCAGCGAAGCCATCGGGCCGGGGGACGTAATCTATCTGCCACGCGGCTCGATGCACTCCGTCGTGAACGGATCCTCGACCGCGAAGCTGGATTTCCTGACGATCTTTTGGGGCAGCCCAGAAGCAAACGAGCGCATGTTGGCTCTTGCTGCGGTCATGCAGCGTATCCCGGCATCTGCTGCGTCGGAAGACATTTCATGACTGGACTCGTGTCTACCGTGATCGTCGCACCGCCCCCTACCCCCAACGGCGATCTTCATTTGGGGCATCTGTCGGGCCCCTATTTGGGAGCGGACGTGACGCGACGGTACCTGCTGCTGCACGGCTGTCCAGCTTTGACCGCACTAAGCATTGATACGAACCAATCTTACGTCATTACAAGCGCTGAGCGACAAGGGGTGGAGGCTCCGGAACTGGTTGATGGCAGCTTCAAAGCCATCAGCAGCACGCTTGCCGCTGCGGGGATTGAGTTTGACGTCTTTGGACGCCCGGATGATGCGTATGCGCAATACGTTCAAGAGTGGTTTCGCAAACTCTATCAGTCCGGCGTCCTAGAGCGTCGCTCGGTCCAGATACCGTTTGACGTTTCCAAAGGACGATACCTCTTTGAGTCCTATATCAGCGGCTTGTGTCCAACCTGTCTCTCGCCAACCAAAGGCAACATTTGCGAGGAATGTGGTCACCCGAATGAGCCACTCGATCTCCACAATCGCTATGTAACAGGGTCGCAAGCAAGTCGCATCGAATTCCGGTCAGTCACAGGTTACTCCTTCGATCTGGAGACTTGTCGGTCACAACTGATGGTGGTTCTGGACGAATTCAGTGGCCAGTTTCGGCCCGGGCTCCAACGCCTCGTGAAGGAGCTTCTCGCCCGACGCCTCCCCTCAATCCCGATCACGTTTCCCTCCAGTTGGGGAATTCAGGCTCCATTCCCAGCCTCTTCGGGCCTCGTGTTGAACCCGTGGGTGGAAATGTTGCCAGGCCACTATTATTGGCTCAACAAGGCGGCTGCAAAGCGCGGGTTGGGCGGCGCATGGATCGAACAACAACAAGAGCCGACCAATTATATCCAGTACTTCGGATTCGATAACTCCTTTTACTATGCGATTCTGCATCTCGGCCTGGCTTTGGTCGCTCGACGGTGCGGACTTCCGGCAATGATGCCGACAGCCCTGCGTTCGAACGAGTTTTGCGAGCTTGGCAGAACCAAATTTTCCACCAGCCAGGGAAATGTGATCTGGGGTCGCGACTTTCTGAAAACCACAAACTCGGATGCGCTTCGTTATTTCCTCTGCAGGAACAACCCAGAGAACCAACGAATATCTTTTAGCAATGATGCGTTTGACGCCGTCGTGCATGAAGAATTCGAACAGCCTTGGGCGGAACTCATCAGTAAGGTGTCGTGTGAAGGACGCGAAGACATTGTAGATACGCCCCAATCCACGGCGTTACTTCGACGCTTTGAAGCCGCTTATGGAGGGCCGATTCCCAGCCTGAGGCTCGCTGCCCAGACGTTGGCCACCGGTGTACAGGCCGCGCTCCAATGCACCGAGGACAGAGAGACGTTAACGTCTTTGGCCCGCGGCTTGGCAATTGGAGCTTGGCCAATTGTTCCAAGCGCGGCGCAGAGACTCTGGGAAGTCCTCAGTGATGGTCCCGTGAGATGGCCGTCTCCGCCACTCGCTATGGACCTTACGTCATGATATCGCGGGACGGGCGCTGTCTCCATTGTGACGTCCTAGGCATCGGGTTCGGTCCTGCGAACATTGCGCTCGCCATCGCCGCTGAGGAGGAGCGACTTGGTCTCGATCTACGCTTTATCGAGTCCAGGTCAGGGCCCGCCTGGCAACCAGGCATGCTCCTCAGTGGGTCGGATATTCAGAACAACCCTCTCAGAGATCTAGTCACTCTGAGAAATCCCCGCAGCGAGTATACTTTTGTCAACTATCTGTCGGAAGCCGGCCGGTTACTTGAATATCTCAATGTGGGGCTAGCTTACCCTCTTCGTGCCGAGTACAGCCGCTATGTGCAATGGGCGGCATCGCATTTTGCCGCGCTGGTGGACTACGACGCGTGCGCTCTAGACGTCCGCATTGAGCCCACTCGAAGACGCTGGCGCGTGGTCACTGCCAAGGGGGATATCTCGGCGAGCGCAATCATCGTAGGCACCGGGCGTAGTCCCAACATTCCCAAAGCTCTTAGGCCGCATCTTGGAGCGCGGGTATTTCATCTCATTGACTACCTGCCTTCTATCGAGGCTCTGCAACAACTCGGTGGCCTCAGGTCGGTTCTCGTGCTCGGAGGAAGTCAGAGCGCGGTGGAGGTCCATCTCGACCTCCTGTCCCGGTTTCCCGAGCTTGAGATTCATGCAGTGCATCGCGCGTTCAGTATGAGGCAAAAGGATACGAGCCCATTCAGTGACCATGTCTATTTCCCGGAATTTGTCGACTACTACTATTCCGCGAGCCCGCGGCATCGCGAGGAGCTCTATCGTGATCTGCGGTCCACAAATTACAGCGCAGCAGACATCGACGTATTAAGAAGCCTCTACACGAGAATTTACGAAGAGCGGCTTCAGGGCAAGAATAGATTCCATCTTCACAACAACACCGAAATTCTATCGCTGGCCGCAAGGGCTGAGTCGTTTGACGTAGACATCCGGCAACGGGTTATTGAAACGACCAAAACCGTAAACGTGGATGCTATAATACTTGCTACAGGGTTTCTGGATCTTGGCCTTGGAGATGGCAAGGAGATATGCCCTCCCGTGCTGAGGAGCGCAGAGGAAGAATTGCTCTGCGGTCGCGATGCGCTATTGGTCCGGCGCGACTTTCGTATCGAAGCCCCCGGCTCACCGCCTGTTTTTCTTAATGGTCTCTGTGAAAGTAGCCACGGATTTGGCGATGCGGGATCCTTCAGTCTGATCTCGCTGCGAGCGTCTGATATTGTAAAGACTCTCCGAACGGTCGTTACTCCCGGCTATGAAGAAGAGTTGGGATTCAGAAACTCGGCTCTGGCCAATCCATAATTGGCGGGGGGGATCAATGCGCGACGGTTCGACTTCAGAGCTCTTCGAAAGACTGGAATCGAACGTCCGGTTGTACTGTCGTCATTTTCCGGAGATCTTCTCTTCTGGACGCGGTAGCTGGTTATTCACGCCGGATGGGCGAAAATTTCTTGACTTGCTGACTGGGGCGGGTGCGCTCAACTATGGTCACAACGAGCCTGCCATTATGCGCCGACTGGTTGACTATATACTTGGTGACGGCGTCATTCAGTCATTGGATTTCTACACGACCGCGAAGGCGGACTTCCTTGATACCTTTGAAAGGGTCATCTTAAAGGAGCGGAAACTCGAGTATAAAGTGCAGTTTCCCAATACTACGGGCGCAAACGCTGTAGAAGCGGCGCTGAAGCTGGCGCGAAAGGTGACTGGTCGGCACACGGTAGCCGCTTTTACCAACGGATACCATGGCATGTCGCTTGGTGCGTTAGCTCTTTCGAGCAATGCACGCGCCCGGGCGGCGGCGGGGGTGCCGCTCGGCAACGTGGTTTTCTGGCCTTATGAGTCAGCGCTCGGGCCTGAGGTCGACACGATCAAAGCGATCGAGGCCGCGCTTTGTAGCCTACCGATGGCCGAACGGCCGGCTGCGGCAATAATTGAACTTGTGCAGGGAGACGGTGGTCTCGACTGTGTCAGTGGGCGTTGGCTCCAACGTCTCGCAGAACTCTGCCGTGCCAATGGCGTTCTGCTAATTGTCGACGACATCCAGGCCGGGTGTGGGCGGACGGGCCGATTTTTTAGCTTCGAGCAGATGGGCGTCGTGCCGGAAATGGTTCTGCTGTCAAAGTCGTTGAGCGGCTTCGGCACGCCATTCTCGCTCGTTCTAATGCGTCCGGACTTGGACGTCTGGGAGCCTGGGGAGCATACAGGCACTTTCCGCGGAAATAACCTTGCCTTTGTCGGAGCCAAGGCGGCGCTAGACATCTTCTGGTCAGACAATTGCTTTGAAAGCGCGATCCAGACTCGCGCTGTTGCCTTTGGTCAAACGCTTGCCCAGTTGGAGGCTGGGGCGCCGGATCAACTGAAGAAGAAGGGCCGCGGACTCATAACGGGGCTGGAGTTCAACCGAGCGGAGCTCGCGGCAGCGGCCTCGCAGCAACTATTCGGGCGCAACATAATTGCCGAAACCTGTGGGGTGTCGGGGCAGACGCTCAAGTTTCTGCCTCCGTTGAACATCGAGATCTCGGAATTGAATTTCGCGCTGCAGGAAATAAGGGGCGTTGTCGAGGAACTCTGTGAGCGAAAGGAGTTTGCTTGAGCGGCTGCACTGCCCTTGATGACGTCGTTATTGTGGGGGCCGGCGTCGTGGGCTTATTCGCAGCATTGCACCTCAAGCGCCTCGGCGTTGGGCAGGTGAGAGTCTTCGAGGCGCGGTCGGTAGGAGCCGGCGCGTCCGGTCGAAGTGGTGCCCTCATTCGAAGCAATTGCGAGACCGAAGTGGAATCGCTGCTGGCGATGAGGTCGCTTCAAGTATTCCGGGAGTGGCGCGACGCAATTGGTGGTGAGAACGGCTTTGTTGCTTCGGGCCTCCTTGAGTTGGCTGGGGGCCGCAGTGCTGCCGCAATGAGGGCGCGTGTCGCACGTCAGCGCGCCTGGGGTGTGGGTGTTGAGCTTATTTCACCCGAAGAGGCCGCGACGCTGTGCTCGGGACTAAGCACGGACGGGGTGACAAGCGCGGCGTTCGAGGCAGCCGGCGGGTATTGTGAACCTGCAAAAGCCTTGGGAAGTCTTTACCGCGCCACTATCGCGGCGGGCGTAAATTTTAGATTTGGTGTCGGTGTTCTAGGGTTGGACGTCTGCGCAGGCATCTGTCGCGGTGTCCGGACGAGCGAGGGATTGCACAAGTGTGGCAGCGCTTTGCTTGTGCCCGGGGCCTGGGCGAATAGTCTCGTCGAGCCTATCTGCCACGGCTTGGGTTTGACGCCACACCTTTCCCGTCTCGCCGTTTTCGCGCCTGGAGAAATCGATTCTTGTGGGGCAAGTGCTGCGGTGCTCGACCACATCCTGGAGGCGTGGTTCCGGCCGTCGAGCGACGGAGGAATCATGGTGGGGGCCGAAATCGGAGGCCAAACGGGTGTGGATCCGGATGAGTTTGGTGATGAAGGTCCATCTGGCCTTGCCCGCGCATATGCTGAACTCCTCGCTCGTCGATTTCGCGCGTCTCGATGGAGCCCTTGCCGGGGGGTATGGCAGGGGATGTACATGCGGACTCCGGATGGGTTGCCTGTCGTGGGCGCCCTCCCCGGATGCCAAGGCGTCTACCTCGCCGGCGGTGACAACGGCGGGGCTTTCAAATTGGCGCCTGCACTTGGCGAAGCGATTGCCGAACTAATCGTGCTGGGCGAGAGCCGAACGATCAACATCTCTATGCTCTCCGCCGAGAGGTTAATGGACCGGGAGTCGCAGCGTGCCTGACGTGTCCCGCTCGCTGGAGTTGCGTCTGATTGATGTGTTCTCTCGGGAACGCCTCCTGGGCAATCCCGCGGCCATCGTTCTGGGCGGCCAGGACCTATCGAATGGAGACATGCAGCGCATCGCGAGTTTCCTCAACCTTTCCGAGACAGTGTTTTTGCTTCCTGCCTCAAATCAGGCCGCCGATTGCAAGACTCGCACCTTCACTGTGCGCAGAGAAATTCCGTTCGCCGGGCACGCTGCGTTGGCTGCGGCACACGCTCACGCAGAACGTCACGGGAATTCTGAACGGATAATCCAGGAGTGCGATGCGGGCTTGCTGACGGTCTGCCGCAGAGCGGTTGCGGCTCATTCACTCTATTGGCTTGACCTCCCACGGCCGCAAAGCCGCGCTACCCACGTCTCAGCTGCGGAAGTAGGCTCGGCGATAGGTCTAGCCCCCTCACGGTTCGCGATCGGCGGGTTCCCGGTGGCGCGCACCGGACCTGCATGGCTGCTGGCCGAACTCGATGATGAAGCGGATCTGTCCCTCATCACGCCAGACGCCGGCAAGATCACGGACTTGGCGCAGAGCGTGGGGGCAGTGGGCCTCACGGCGTTCGCTCGCTCAAGTGGGGGGATCGACTTCCGCCTTCGGACGTTCGCGCCGGCCGCGGGAATTCCCGAGGATCCCGTCTGCGGCTCATGTGCGGGCGCTATTGTTGCCCATTTGGTATTGAACGGCACGGCGCCACGCACCTTTCACTTGCGGCAGGGAAGAGAGCTGGGACGCGATGGGGAGATCGCGATTGAAGTGGAACGTGGCCGTAGCGGCTTGGAGCTGCGTCTTGGGGGGCGCTGCCATACGGTGTGCATTGGAGAGCTATGCCTATGACCAATCGGCGCTTGGCATTCACGACCTTCGCGATAATGAAGGCCCCGTATGGGAGTCCCGAAGTCAAAGGCTTCGAAGACCGGACCCCGGACGTGTTCCGCGAGGCGGAAAACGCGCAAGGATTCATTGCCCGCGCCGTCGAAATAGATGCGCGCCACGACCTCACAAACTTTGAACGCGACTGGGGTCCGTGGGGAGTGTTTGCAGTCCCTTCATTCTATGACGGCGGACGCACCACGCTCACGGATACTAGGGCCTCTACACTTTCGATCTGGCGCGATGTGACGTCAGTGCGAAACTTTGCCACTAGCGGTCTCCATCTCCAAGCCTTACAGAACCGGGCCCGTTGGTTCCGCCGACCGACTTGGCCGTCTTACGCTATGTGGTGGGTCGACGCACAGCACGTTCCGACTTGGAGCGAGGCCAGCGCCAGACTCGAGCACCTACACAGTCACGGGCCTACGGTGGTGGCGTTCAACTTTTCAAACTCATTTGACGCGGAAGGGCGACTTGAACCGGGGTCTCGCACGGATCAGAGTCCGTCAGAGCTTGGTTATGATCGACTATGATAGCTCGGAGATGGCTCACACGAAGTGTGTCGTGAAGCAAAGCCGGAGAAGTTAAGGAGATCAGAACATGAGGATGCTCGGTGACTTGTTCCAGCTGGGCCTTCGGGCCGCTCCTCGGTCAGACGCTCTGGTCAGCCCCCAACGGCGGTATTGCTTCGCCGAACTGGAAAGCATGTCAGACTTTCTGGCGGGACGACTAAGGCGCGAATTTGCGGTGCTTCCTGGGGACCGGGTGGCCATAGTCGCCAGCAAGGCTCCGGAGATCGTCATTGCCGCCGTCGCAATATGGAAATGCGGCGCGATCTACGCCCCGCTTGACACCGCGGATGGAGTGGATCGGCTTGGAGGTATGCTCCAGTCTCTTGAACCAAGGCTTGTGATCTCGAGCGCCGAAAATTTGACCCGCCATGTCCTTCCGAGAGGCCTCGCTGGGCTCAGCTATGAGGAAATCGCTCAGTTGGACGCAGCAGGTGAGCCCTTCCGGCACCGGGCGCCAAGCGATGCAACTGCCATCATTATTCACACTTCTGGCTCGACGGGTCGCCCGAAAGGTGTGCAGCTGTCGCACGGGAGCGTCGTCGCCTACTTCCTCAATCACAACCGCTTTCTTCAGTTCGCGCCCGGGGCGCGCAGCCTGAACAACGGGCCGTTTCACTTCGACGTAAGCATACAAGATACCTTCTTACCTCTTTTCTTCGGTGCTACAGTCGTGATGCACGCGGACGTATTTCTCTCGTCGCTGATCACTTCTCTGCTGCGGCGACAGAGGATCACTCATCTGATTGCCGTTTCGTCGGTTTTGCAGCTGATCTCCAGCGGACCTGGAGCTATCGAGTCCCTTCACAATTCCGATCTTCGGCTGGTGCAGACCGGTGGCGAGACTTGCGATCCGAAGCTGATGAACAGGTGGATGACCGGCTTGCCCGGCCTAAGAATGCTGTATGGTTACGGCCCAACAGAGGCCAATTCGATCTGCATGGCCTATGAGGTTTTAGCCCCGGAACCGCTGCGAGCCAGCCCATATCCCGTCGGGCGCCCATTCCCGGGCCATTCTGCGGTGCTCTTGGGTGACGACCTTCAAACGGAGGTGGCTGCGGGTGATACTGGCGTGCTCGCGGTATCAGGGCCTCAGTTGATGTCGGGTTATTGGCGCGATGAAGTAGAGACTGCGGCTTCCATGGTGCTGATTGGGGGAGCGGAATTTTACATAACCGGAGATCGCTTTAGAATAGATGACGATGGCAATTACTGCTTTGTCGGTCGCCGCGATGCCGAAGTGAAGATCAGGGGGCGGAGGATTAATCTAAATGAGATTCGTAACGCGCTTCTGCAGCAGCCGTCAGTCAACTACGCCGTCTTGCACGTAGTCGAGGTCGGCGGCGAGCAACAGATCGCCGCAATTGCGCACGGGCATGATGTCATCGACTTGCAGGAACTTAGGAGTGGAGTGAAGAAGCTGTTGCCAAGCTACATGGTACCAACCTATTTGGCCGCATCGCACGAATTGATCCTGACGAGTACCCGTAAGGCGAACGACCGCGCGATGATTTCGCTGCTTTCGCAAGCCATCACGCGCGAGCCCCGCCGCTACAACTTCTCCATCGGATCCGAGATTGCTCAGGCAAAGACATGAAAACGGAAGACGTTTACCAGGAAGTGATGGCGCAGATTGCGCGGCGCACCGGTTTAGAGGGGGGCGTCGGGTTGCACACGCCGTTCGTTGATTTGGGAATCGACTCGATCGGGCTCATTACCATGCTTGCGGAGCTGGAAATCAGCGTGGGGCTAAACCTAGACTCCATTGCCGAGGTGGGATCGCCTCGCAACGTCGCGGAACTGCTTAGCTTGACAAAGCAACCATTGCGAGAACCGCCTCGGTAGCAGCTGCTAAAGGTGATCGATTTGGCTGTTGATCAAGCGAGTGACCAAGTAGCGGCGCTTATCAAAGCTGCTGCAGAGGAACAGGAGCGACGCAGGCCGGGCTTTTTCGCAGAACGGGTCCTGACCGTGCCGCGAATCCGCGACATCTCTCTGGACGATCGCCCTGAAGCGCCATTGCTCGCACGCTCGCACGCCATCGGTGAGTTGGCTGAGGCTGCTTTGGTCAGGGAGCTTGGCGGCAGGGGACGGTTTGAATTCTCTTCGGCCTCTAGCCCGATCGGCGCATGGCTATCCCTTTCAGCCCTCGACGCTGCGGTTAGCTGCGCTACCGGGCAGGATCTCCATGCCATTCCTATGCCGCAGCGGCAATTGGCAGAGACGGTCGAGCAAAAATGTGGGGCAACCGGTCTTCGCTATCTCCAGGGATGCGGCAGTGGTCCGCTGATGGTGCTCATCAACGCTGGGGGTGTGCCGTTACGCATCTGGAGCCGTCTTCTCTCGGACTCTTCCCTGGGATTCCAGGTGATCGCTCCCCAGTTGAACTGTCGAGATCCCCTTGACGGCGGGCAAAGTGAGCCTGGCTCGGTGTTCGGCGATGCTGAAGCTGTTGCAACCTTGATCGCCGAGTACGGCCGGCCTTGTACGGTGCTGACGTGGAGCAATGGTTGCAGGGTTGGGGTGTCGCTGGCGCGCCGCGCTCCGCGACTTGTCGAACGGCTCATCTTGCTTTCGCCGACTTTTCATGGGTCGCCGAGATTTGAGGACGTCAGCTGTGCCTATGGGAGGACGATGAGCGAGTTGTTGCATAGAGTCGCAACGCGTCCCGAGTTGGCTTCCGTGATGTCCCAGATCATCGCTCGTCATGTCCTTGACCCACCGAGCGCCAAAGGCAGTGATGTTGCGCATTTCATGAGTCTTCCCGCGAGAGACGCAGCGTCTCTGATCGCGGCGCCGATGTCTCAGCCGGAGTCGTTGCTCCACTACGCCGTTCGTCAGGTGGAGGACGAAGCCCATGACGCTCTGGAAGATCTTCAGAAGCTGACGTGTGAACTCGTGCTTATTGTGGGTGAATACGACAACGTCGCTACACCGGAAGTAAGCCGGACTGCGCTAATGAGAGCCGGCTGCCGCTTCTTGGATATCTTCGTCACCGCCGCGGGCCATTACATCCACGACCTTCAGTATAATCACCTGCGCTACATTCTACGTTCACTCAGGGTGAAGCAAAGGCTCTCGAGCATGCGATTGATCACGACGCGTTAGTGACATGGGGAGGCTGCCGCGAACCGCGTGATCGTCACGTCTCCACAGGCGCGTGAGGTGTCCTTGGCGAAGCGACGCTCCCGATGCTGGGTCCCGGCCGGCGGCCTCGGTCTCGATGACGCAAAGGCCCCGAATCCTTGAGGCACCCCGGCTCGCCACGAAGGTCCTCGCCAACGACATCATGCGGCTATCCTGGCCGAACTGGGCTTCCGGCACGCACCCCGGCGGCGCCCATCGCCCCGCGTCATCTATCCAGACACTGCTTTTCGCAATGTGGCGCCTAACAAATGTTGCGCTGAGTGAGCGGGCGGCTAGACTTGGGAAGCGCCAGGGAGACTTTGATGAACCTCAGCACCCGCACAAGGGGAGACTCCGAGGCCGATCTTCGCACCCAAGTGTATCTCCCGTCGGACGTCAAACTCGAGCCCCTCTGTTGCGGTTGGTACGCTTATCCGAACCTTGTTGCGCCGGCGCAGCTGGCCTTTAACCTGGCCTTTCGTTTCGTTCCCATGCTGGAATCGTTTCTGCGGAATCCACGTGTCCACGAAGTAGCGTCCCGCGATCCGAATATGCTCGGTGGCCCCTTCATAAACGTGCCTCGTGAGAGGCTGGACGAGGTCCGATGCTTGCTCGACACGACCCGCGACCGCGCAGCTGGCCTGCTGGCATTTGCCCACTCCTACCGTGCACTGGACGAGAAACTGCAGGTTGGTGCCGACGCCGCCTGTCTTGACCGATTCTACGAAGACCTACCCAGTGAGATTTCGGGGCTTTTGGAGATCGTCTACGATTCGAATCACTACGCGCTAATTCGACTGATCGAGCCGCTACTGTATGCAGGCGGTCTGGACTATGCCCGGACCCATTCGATCATGGCGCACCGCGTGCCAGATCGGCTGCGGGAGATGTTCATCAGCACGCCCAATCTGCCCGCGGCGGACCGGATTGAGTTCCGGCTCTCGTTCCGCGATCCGAGGATCGACCTGCTCTCGGCCCTGAAACACCAGGGCGTCTCGCTTGGCGCGATACGAGACATGAGCCTTGCTGCGGCCGGAGAGGAAGGCTGGCGGAAGCTGGAGACCTGGCTCACGCACGAACGCCCGCAGCGCCGAGAACCTGCCTATCATGGGCAAGGGGTGCGAGTCCGTTACTTCGGCCATGCCTGCGTGCTCCTGCAGACCGCCGAGGTGTCTATCCTAGTCGATCCACTGCTGGCACTGGAGCGTAACACCCCCGAAACTCTGACTTTTGATGATCTGCCGGATGAGATTGACTACATCGTGATTTCGCACGCCCATCCCGATCATCTGCTTCCAGAGGTGCTTCTTCAGCTTCGACGACGAGCAAAGCAGATCGTGATCCCGGGAAATCAGAAAGGGAACATCGTCGATCCCAGCCTGCAACTGATCATGCGAGAGCTGGGTTACGAGAATATTCGCGTCGTTGAGCCGTTGGATCGAATCCCGATCCCGGGCGGGTGGATTCTGTCCCTTCCTTTCTCTGGCGAGCATTGCGGCCTCGACATCGGCGCTAAACAGGCGGTCGCCGTCAGCCTGAAGGACCGAAGTTTCGTCTTGCTCGTCGATTCAGAAGGGGTCGACCCGGGCCTCTATGGTCGGCTCGCGCCGTTCGTCCCCCCGGCAGACCTGCTTTTCCTCGGGATGGAATGCCATGGGGCCCCCGCAAGTTGGTCCTACGCGCCGATGATGACCAAGCCGATCCCACGCGCCGCCGACCTGACACGAAGAGCGAGCGGCGCCAATAACAAACGGGCTTGGGACATCATTCAGCATCTGCCGAGCGCTGAGGTCTGCGTCTATGCCATGGGAATGGAGCCATGGGCCCGCTACCTGCTGGGCCTCGAATATGCGCCCGAGAGCATTCAGATGCAGGAGTCCGACGCCTTCATTTCCCAGTGCCGCGGCGCCGGTATGAGGGCGAGCCGCCTCAACGGTTCGCGCGAATGGCTCTTTGGCTGAATTCGCCTAGCCTCCCGCTGGGTCGTAGGGACGATTTGGTCATCTGGGTCAGAGCATGATGCAGGCGAACTTGACGAAGCCCTTGAAGGCGGCGGCGAGTTTGTCGTAGCAGACGGCGATGCGTCGCCAGTGTTTGAGGCGACTGAAGAAGTGCTCGAGGCGGTCGCGCTCCTTGTAGAGGGTCTTGGGGTTTGACCCATGGTGCAATCAAACAAGGCGCCCTTTCCAACATTCGGCCAGCGTACGGACTTGCGGCGATCGCAGGATTGAGAAGTGATTTCCTGGCACCACGCAGACGTCGAGTTCAGCGGCATGTGACCTCCACGCAGCAACCATTGCCTCCTGTTCCGCCAAGTGATCCGACGCGCCGCGCAGCGGCTCTTTGGCCAGGATGAGGCGGACGCTTCCTTGGTAGAGGCTGCCGGGCCGGTACGCAGCGCGGCGCGCTGCCGCGAAGACCGCCAGCGGGCCTAGCAACATTGTGGCGGTGCTTCGAGCCGGCACGCACTTCGCTCTGAGGAGCGCCCCGTGTAACGCGACGACGAAGGGCTCGAACTTGCCGGAGGCGAGCGTCTGCTCATCGACATCCAGCGCGGTAGAGAATGCAAGCTCGTGAGCTTCGGTAAACTCGCGCAGAATTAGATGGTTCTCCACATCCAGCACTGCAGCGGACTCTTCGGTTGGGAGGACACTATCCACCAAGGTCATCGAAGCCACCTCGCGGCCGAACTCGACGAGCTGCCTGGCCATTTCAAACGCCACTAGGCCTCCGTAGGAGTGGCCTAGGAGGTGCACGGGGCCAGCGGCCGTTAATTGGTCAATAGCCTGCAGGTTGAACCGGGCGGCGGCTTCCACACTACCGTGAGGGACATCGGCGAGTTCCATCCCGCGCGGTTGTAGTCCGTAGATCGAGCGACCGTCGCCGAGAGCATTGGCCAATGCGACGAATGTGGTGATACTTGCGCCAGCGCCAGGAACGCAGAAGAGGGGAGCCTGGCTGCGTTGAGCGATATGCAACGCTACCAGGGGGGCGAACACGGCACGATAGGAACACGGGGAAGCTGCCGTCGCTCGTAACGCTTCGGAGAAACTGGTGCCCAGTTGGGCTCGATTGACCGCATCCTCCATCAAGGAAAGATGATCGCCTGGAATTGGGACCACATTGATCGAGGCCGTCGGCAGCACGGCCTCCCACCCCAAAGTCGAACTCAGCCCGTCGGGGGTGCGTTTGTTCGCCCGGAACTGATGAATCGCCAGAGACAGAGACGGCGCCTGGTATTGCTTGATGAGTTCACGGAAGTGATGGGCTTGTTGCATGCACTGAGCATCTACCCACTCAGGCAATTCCCCGAGACGATGGGCCTCTTCGACCAGGGCGTCGAGCGAGAGTTCGCGAACGTTCGTGGCGGGGGTGAGTTCATCGGCCAGCCGCCAGGCCATTGCCGGTGAGGCCACATCGATGAGGCCAACGAACGACACGGTTTCGTCGATGCTAAGGAAATACTGTGCGATGGCGTAGGCCAAAATCCCACCGGCGGAGTAGCCGGCAAGACAGTAGGGGCCTTGCGGCTGGATGGCCTGGATCATCAATACCATTCGCGCTGCCAAGGCTTCCATGGTGAGAACCGGAGTCTCCTGGAACGATGGCCATGGGAGGCCATAAATTGGACGGTCGACGTTGATGTGTCGCGCCAGGTTGGACACGTAGTGGATATCTCCCAGGCCGTGTGGGACGAAGAAGATGGGATCCTTGGCGCCCGATCGGCGCACCGGAATGGCGACCGTCCCCCGAATGCGGAAATTTGCGGTCGCGACGCCACTGGCCAGATCATGCAATACGGGCATCTCGAAGAGATCTAGCAACGTCATCTCCAGGCCCAACGCCTTGGCGCCGTTGATCATACGCACAGCCAGGAGGGAATGGCCGCCGAGTTCGAAGAAGTTGTCGTGGCGGCTGATCTTCTCGAGGCTGAGCAGTTCGGCCCAGATGGCGGCCAGGGTCTCTTCGACCTCGCCCTGGGGCGGCTCGTAGGATGCCCTTGCGAAGGCGTCGCCCTCAGGCGCCGGCAGGGCTCTGCGGTCGAGCTTGCCGTTGGGGGTCAGCGGCAGGGTCTGAAGCCTCACATAGGCGGCCGGCACCATGTAGTCGGGCAGCTTGGCCGCCAGATGCGCCCGAAGCGCCGCGGCTCCGACCTCCTCATCAGCCGACACGTAGTAGGCTGCCAGGCGCTTGTCGCCGGCGCTGTCCGCGCGGGCGGTGACCACGGCCTCGCGCACGCTGGGATGCTCGATGAGCGTCGCCTCGATCTCGCCCAGCTCGATGCGGAAGCCGCGGATCTTCACCTGATCGTCGTTGCGGCCCAGGAACTCGATGTTCCCGTCCGGAAGGTAGCGCGCCAGGTCCCCGGTCTTGTACAGACGGTCGCCCGCCACGAACGGACTTGCGATGAAGCGCTCG
>DATCAT010000003.1:0-3405 GCA_036512455.1 Rhizomicrobium sp. | reverse complement strand
GTGCTCGGTGAAGTACCGGTTGAAGCCCTTGATCGCCTCGATGATGTAGGTGGCCGAGGGAACATCGGTGGGCCACATGATCGTGCCGCCATCGGGAACCAAGTCGAACGAAAGCTGGCCGACCTGGGTGTGAATCGGCATGGAATAAGGACTCTGACTCAATCTCGATGAAGTTGCTTGGCGGATTGGCGCTGTTTTCCAGAAGGAATCAGCGCCATGCCCACCAGGTTTCGGATTTCGTCCCTTGTCCCCCGCGGGCTCGCCGTGGAGAGCGTGAGGCGTGCCGACGAAACGATCGTCATGACCGCCCGGTCCGAAGCCAGTGTGGCCGCTTGCCCACTATGCGGAGCTCGGTCGCGGCGCATCCATAGCCGTTACATCCGGCAGGTGTCGGATCTGCCGTGTTCCGGTCGAAGGATTCACCTTCGCGTTGTCACGCGTCGTTTTGTCTGCAGCGCGCCGCATTGCCGAAGGCGGATCTTCGCCGAGCGCTTCGGTGACACCGTGCTTGCGGTCCGGTCACGGCGGACGACGCGGCTGGAATGCATCGTCCATCATCTAGGGTTAGCCCTCGGCGGCAGACCGGCGGCAGGCTTCGCCAAGCGGCTGATGCTCCCTGTCAGCAACGACACGCTGCTGCGGGTCGTGCGGCGACGAGCGAGCCTGCCTGACGATCAGCTGAATGTGGTCGGCATCGATGACTGGGCCTGGCGCAGGAACCACCGCTACGGCACGATCGTCTGCGACCTGGAGCGACGGCGGATCGTGGCGCTCCTGGCCGATCGAGAGATTGCTACCGTCGAGGCGTGGCTCGCCGATCATCCGGAGATTGGGATCGTCTCACGAGACCGCGGCGGGGGCTATGGCGAGGCGACCGCAAGGGCACTGCCACACGCGATCCAGGTCGCCGATCGCTGGCATCTCATGGAAAACGCGAGTGCGGCCTTCCTCGATGCGGTGCGCAAATCCATGCGCTCGATCCGTACCGCGATCGGCGCCAACACGATCAATCCGGATTTGCTCACCGCCGCCGAGAAGCTGCAATATCAAGGACACCTGCGGCGTGAGGAGACGAATGCCGCGATCATGAAGCTCGCCAGCGAGGGGATTCCCATCAAGGAGATCGTCCGCCGCACGGGTCATAGCCGGAAGCTCGTCCGTCAGGTTATCCGCGGCGAGAGAACCGATGTGTTCCGCGTGCGGCAGAGCTCGCTCGAGGCCTATCTTCCCTTCCTGGACGAACAATGGGGCGTCGGGCTGCCGCAACGGAGCCGGACTGTGGCGGCAGCTGAACGCCCGAGGCTTCCGGGGATCACAGCGCGTTGTCGGTGAGTGGGCGACACGGCGTCGGCGGGCCGAGTCGGCTTCCGATCAGCAGCTGCACAAGGTGCCTTCCGCCAGAACGATCGCTCGGTTGATGACCGCGGCCCGGGATCATCTGAGCAAGGCCGACACCATAACCATCGCTGCTATCGAAGCGGGCCTGCCCGTGTTGGTCGAAGCACGCAGCCTGATCGACAGGTTCCATTCGATGATCCGCACGACGGTTGTCGCCGACCTCGATCCGTGGATCGCCGACGCCAGCGCAAGCCTGATCGCGTCGCTTGCCACGGGCATCACCAAGGACAAAGCCGCCGTTCGCGCCGCTATCACCGAGCCTTGGTCGAACGGCCAGACGGAGGGGCAGATCACCAAGCTCAAGCTAGTGAAGCGGCAGATGTACGGCCGAGCAAAGCTCGACCTGCTCCAGGCAAGACTTATCGGCGCGGCGTGAACCGGCCAATCGTCATCGAGTTTGCGTCAGAGCCCCTATTGCACGCCGATCCACACCCCCCGTTTTCAGGTCAGGTCGCTTGTCGGCGGGGCGGGCGATTTTGACAAGAGACGGCCGGGCTGATTCAAGCTGTGGATGAATCGTGAAGCGGTTGAATCGCTCGACAAGGAAACATTGATCCGCCTGGTTCTGTCGCAGGCGGAAACGATTGCCGCACTGACCCGGCAAGTCGAGATGCTGACGACGCGTGTTGCGGCACTCGAAGCCAAGCTCGGTCTGCCACCAAAGACGCCGGGCAATTCGAGTACTCCGCCCTCGCAGGGACACAAGCCGTCGGAAGAAGCTGCTGTCGGGTCCGACAGCAAGAGCCCGCGCAAGGCGCATCCCGGCGCGCACCGGCCGCTGCATCCAAATCCGACCACGCGGCGCGACGTGATGGCGTCTTCTTGCCAGCACTGTAGCGCAGCCGTCTCTAGCGTGCCGCAGATGGCGTGTGAAGCCTATGACCACATCGAAGTTCCCGCGATCGTGCCGGAGGTGACGCGCGTCACGCTGCATGGCGGAACCTGCCCGTGTTGCGCGAAGACGTTCAAGGCCGCGCCGCCGGACGGGATGGAGCCCGGCTCGCCGTTCGGGCCGAACCTGCGCGCCCTCGTCGTCTACCTGCGCTTCACGCAAGGCATTGCCTTCGAGCGTCTGGCGCGGCTCCTGTCCGATCTTCTCGGCCTTTCCATTAGCGAGGGCGCGCTGGTCAACGTACTGGACGCCGCCCGTGACGCCTTCGCCCGCCAGGCGAGCCGCATCTGCGCCCGTCTGATGTCGGGAACCGTCGTGCAATCAGATGAGACCGGACTGCGGGTCGGCAAACGGAACTGGTGGCTGTGGGTGTTCCACCATCAAGACAGCGCCGTCTTCAAAGTCGAACCTTCGCGTGGCAAGTGTGTGGTTTCGACCTTTCTCGGCGAGTTTCGGCCCGACTTCTGGGTGTCCGACCGCTACGGCGCCCAGATGGGCTGGGCGGCAAAGGAAAACCAGGTCTGCCTCGCCCATCTCATCCGCGACGTGCAATACGCCATCGACGAGGGCGAGCGCATCTTCGCGCCCGGTCTGCGCCATCTCCTGGGCCGCGCCTGCCGGATCGGCCGACGACGGGACCGGCTCGCCGATGCGACGCTGAAAACCTACGCCGCGCGCCTGGAGGCCCGCCTCGACGACATCATGCGCCAGACGCCGACGCATGCGGCTGGCGTCAAACTGCAGCGCGCGATCAAGAAAATCCGCCGCCATCTGTTCGTCTTCGTCACCAATCGGGCGATCCCGCCGACCAACAACGGATCGGAGCGGGCGCTGCGCCCCTGCGTCACTTTCCGAAAAATCACCAACGGCTTTCGCACCGAGTGGGGCGCCCGCCTCTATGCCGACATCCGTTCCGTCATCGAAACAGCACGCCGCCGCGAAATCGGCGCCCTCAAAGCCATCCGCCTCACACTTGCCGGCACGCCACTGCCAACGTCATAGGGGGTGAGCAATTACGCAGCGGATGCATTTCATGCGGGTGTTGAGCCAGGCGATGGGAAAATCGCGGCCGCGCGTCCAGACGAGTGTCTCCAGGTCGGCGTCGAGATAGGCTG
>DATCAT010000002.1:0-16231 GCA_036512455.1 Rhizomicrobium sp. | reverse complement strand
CTGCGCGCCGACATCGGCGTGATGATCACCGCCTCGCACAACCAGTACCAGGACAACGGCATCAAGTTCTTCGGCCCCGACGGGCGCAAGCTGTCCGACGCGCACGAGGCCGCCATCGAGGCGTTGATGGACAACGGCATCGAGCACGGCCTGGCGACCTCGCCCAAGCTGGGCCGCGCCAAGCGCATCGACGACAGCCAGGCGCGCTACATCGAGTTCGCCAAGCGCACCTTCCCGCGCGCCCTGACTCTGGAGGGCCTGCGCATCGTCGTCGATTGCGCCAACGGCGCCTCCTACAAGGTGGCGCCCGAGGCCTTGTGGGAACTGGGCGCCGAGGTCATCCCCATCGGCGTTGCGCCGGACGGCTTCAACATCAATTCGGGCTGCGGCTCGACCGCGCCGGGCGCGATGTCGCAGAAGGTGCGCGAGATGCGGGCCAATTTCGGGATCGCGCTGGACGGTGATGCCGACCGCGTCGTGATGTGCGACGAGAACGGCCGCATCATCGACGGCGACCAGATCCTGGCCCTCTTGGCCCGCTCCTGGTCCGGCAGCGGCAAGCTGAAGGGCGGCGGCGTGGTCGGCACGGTGATGTCCAATGCCGGCCTGGACCGCTACCTTAAGACCCTCGATCTGAAGCTGGCCCGCGCCCAGGTCGGCGACCGCTATGTCCTGGAGCAGATGCACAAGGGCGGCTTCAACATCGGCGGCGAGCAGTCCGGCCATATCGTGCTCAGCGACTTCTCGCCGACCGGCGACGGGCTGATCGCGGCGCTGCAGGTCCTGGCCGTGCTGGCCGCCGAGGGCAAGCCGGCGTCGGAGGCGGCGCATCTGTTCGAAGCCATGCCGCAGGTGCTCGAAAGCGTGCGCTTCGCCAAGGGCTCGCCGCTGGCCCACGCCCGCGTCGCCGAATGCATCAAGGACGGCGAGGCCCGCCTCAACGGCTCGGGCCGCCTCTTGGTGCGCAAGTCCGGCACCGAGCCCGTCATCCGCGTCATGGCCGAGGGCGACGACGAAGCCCTCGTCCGCGCCGTCGTCCATGACGTCGTAACCGCGATCCAGGAGGTCGCGGCGTAGTACCGAGCGCCTCCGAGAGCTTTGCTAGCTGTCTGCTTCCACGCGCAGCTTCACGATCTTGTCGGGCGTGCCGCTGACCGAACCACTGCTGCCGTCGCCCTTCTTGATGGCATCGACATGCTCCATGCCTTCGACCACCTGGCCCCAGACCGAGTATTGCCGGTCGAGCCAGGGAGCGTCCGCGAAGCAGATGAAGAACTGGCTGTTGGCGCTGTTGGGATTGTTGGTGCGCGCCGCCGATACCGTGCCGCGCTTGTGCTTTTCGGCCGAGAACTCCGCCTTCAGGTCGGGCAGGTCGGAGCCGCCGGAACCCGTACCGGTCGGATCGCCGGTTTGCGCCATGAAATCGGGAATGACGCGGTGGAACACGACGCCGTCATAGAAGCCCTTGCGCGCCAACTCCTTGTAGCGCGCCACATGGCCCGGCGCGAGATCGGGCCGCAGCGCGATCACCACCTTGCCGTTTTTGGTTTCGAGAATGAGAGTGTTTTCCTTGTCGCGTGCCACTATGCCTGCTCCTTGCAGCGTTTGATGAGAAGATCGGCGACGTAGGGGCTCGTGAAAGCCTTGACCTCGCCGCCCAGCATGGCGATTTCCTTGACCAGCCGCGAGGCGATGGCCTGATGGCGCGGATCGGCCATCAGGAACACCGTCTCGATTTCCATATTCAGGCGCTGGTTCATCGCCACCATCTGGAATTCATATTCAAAGTCGGACACGGCGCGCAAGCCGCGCACGATGACGCTGGCCCCCACTTCTTCGGCGAACTTGACCTGAAGTTTCTTGTCGAATTTGACGACCTCGATCGTGGCGCGGCCTTCGGCCAGCAGCGCCGCTTCGTGGCGGATCATGTCGACCCGCTCGTCGATGGTGAACAGCGGCGACTTCGAGGCGTTGGTCGCAACCCCGATGACGAGATGGTCGACCAGCTTGACAGCGCGCTTGACGATATCGAGATGGCCCAGCGTGACCGGATCGAAGGTTCCCGGATAAAGACCAACGCGGGGCTTCTTAGAAATCTCGATCTTTCCGACTTGCGCCACGTTATTCGCTCCCGTCGTCCGACACGTCTTCGATCCGCTCGACCGAGACGACGCGCTCGCCCTCTTCCACCCGGAACAGCGTGACGCCCTGTGTAGCACGTCCGGCGACGCGAATGCTCGCCACTGGCACGCGAATGGTCTGGCCCTGATCGGTGATCAGCATCAGATGATCGGATTCCTCGACCGGGAAAGACGCGACGATGCCGCTGTTTTTCTTCGTCATCGCCATGGCCACGATGCCCGAACCGCCCCGGCCGGTGACGCGGAATTCATAGGAGCTGGAGCGCTTGCCGAAGCCGTTCTCCGACGCCACCAACACGAACTGCTCCTTGGCGCCCAATTCGGCGTAGCGGGCCGTCGTCAAAGCGGCCTCCTCGACAGTCTCCTCGTCGTCGGCGACCTCCTCGGCGGGACCCGCCTCCTCGCCCAGTTCGGTGCGGCGCGCGGCGCCCGCCTGCTTGAGATAGGCCCGGGCCTCCGCCGTGCTGGCATCGGAATGCCGCAACAGCGTCAAGCTCACCACTTCGTCGCCTGCCGCCAGCTTGATGCCGCGCACGCCGGTGGATTCGCGGCCCTTGAAGACGCGCACGTCGGTCAAGGCGAAGCGGATGCATTTGCCGTTCTTGGTGGTCAGCAGCACGTCGTCCTGGTCGGTGCAGACCTGGACGCCGACGATGCCGTCGCCGGCCTCCAATTTCATGGCGATCTTGCCGTTGCGGTTGATGCTGGCGAAATCCGACAACTCGTTGCGCCGGACGTCGCCCGACTTGGTGGCGAACACCACATTCAGTTTTTCCCACTGCGCCTCATCCTCGGGCAGCGGCAGGATGGTTGTGACCTTCTCGCCCTCCTGCAGCGGCAAGAGGTTGACCATCGCCTTGCCCTTGCCCTGGATGCGGGCTTCGGGCAGGCGCCAGACTTTCAGCTTGTAGGCCATGCCGGTGGAGGAAAAGAACACCAGCGGCGCATGCGTCGAGGCGACGAAGATGAAATTGACGAAATCCTCGTCGCGCGTCGCCATGCCGGAGCGGCCCTTGCCGCCACGGCCCTGCACGCGATACTCGTCCAGCGGCGTACGCTTGATGTAACCGGCATGGGTGACGGTGACGGCCACGTCCTCGCGCTCGATCAGCGCTTCATCCTCGACCTCGATCTCGGCGTCCACCAGTTCGGTCTTGCGCGGGGTCGCGAATTCGTCGCGGATTTCCTCCAATTCGGTGCGCACGATCTGCAGCACGCGCGGGCGCGAACGCAGGATATCCAGATAGTCGGCGATGGCGGTGGCGAGTTTTTTGACCTCTTCGCCGAGTTCGTCCCGCCCCAGCGCCGTCAACCGCTGCAAACGCAGATCGAGGATGGCGCGCGCCTGATCGTCGGACAGCCGAATCGTGCCGTCGGACTGCATGATGTGTCGCGGATCGGCGATCAGGAGCACCAGCGGCGCGACCTCGCGCGCCGGCCAGTCGCGTGCCATCAGCTGCTCGCGCGCCGTCGCGGCGTCCGGCGCCGCGCGGATCAGCGCGATGACGTCGTCGATATTGGCCACGGCGATGGCGAGGCCTACCAGCGTGTGGCCGCGGTCGCGCGCCTTGGTGAGCTCGAAGCGGGTGCGGCGGGTGACGACCTCTTCCCGGAAGGCCGCGAAGGCGCCGATCATCGCCTTCAGGTTCATCTGCTCGGGGCGGCCGGAATTGAGCGCCAGCATGTTGACGCCGAAGCTCGTCTGCAGATCGGCGAAGCGGTAGAGCTGGTTCAGCACCACCTCGGACGAGGCGTCGCGCTTGAGCTCGATCACCACGCGCATGCCGCTGCGGTCGCTTTCATCGCGGATGTCCGAGATGCCTTCGATGCGCTTCTCGCGGATCAGGTCGGCGATCTTCTCCTGCATGCGCGCCTTGTTCACCTGGTAAGGCAGTTCGGTGACGATGATGGCCTCGCGGTCCTTGCGCAGCTCCTCGATATGGCAGCGGGCACGCATCAGGATCGAGCCGCGGCCGCGGGCCAGCGCGGCGCGCGCCGCCTGCTTACCGATGATCAGCGCGCCGGTCGGAAAATCCGGCCCCGGCACGATCTCGGTCAGCGCTTCCATGTTGATCGAGGGATCGTCGAGATAGGCGAGGCAGGCGGTGATGACCTCGCCCAGATTGTGCGGCGGAACATTGGTCGCCATGCCGACCGCGATGCCGCTGGAACCGTTGACCAGCAGGTTGGGGAAGCGGGAGGGAAAGACGGTCGGCTGGCGTTCGGTGCCGTCGTAATTGTCCATCCACTCGACCGTGTCCTTGTCGAGGTCCTCGGTCAGGGCATGCGCGATCTTGGCTCGGCGCACTTCGGTGTAGCGCATGGCGGCCGGCATATCGCCGTCGACCGAACCGAAATTGCCCTGGCCGTCGATCAGCGGCACGCGCATGGAGAAATCCTGCGCCATGCGCACCAGCGCGTCGTAGATCGATTGGTCGCCGTGCGGGTGGTATTTGCCGATCACGTCGCCGACGACGCGCGCCGATTTGCGGTACGGCTTGTTCCAGTCATAGCCGTTTTCATGCATCGAAAAGAGGATGCGGCGATGCACGGGCTTGAGCCCATCGCGCACATCGGGCAGCGCGCGCTGCACGATGACGCTCATCGCATAGTCGAGATAGGAGCGTTTCAGCTCGTCTTCGATGGCGATCGGACTGATGCTGGTGCCGCCCGGCGGTGCGCCGCTGGCGGGGGGTGAATCGCTCAAAACCGGTTCCTTGATCGGGGGTCCCGGAGGGACCAAATTCCAAGTCCGTTAGGTAGCATTTCGGCGGTCGATTCGCCTAGAAAAACCTATGCACCGCTGCCATCGAATTTGGGCGCAAAAAGCCTGCGCTCGCCATCGACATCGTGCCTGCTAGGATGAGGCCGCCCCGCTTCGGACCGCTCTTTTACATGGCCACGGATACAGACCCAGCAACGCCACGCACCGGCAGCCGCGCGCTTTTGGCGCTGTTGCGAGACCTCGCGCAATTCTCCGGGCGCAGAGGCGTGTTCGCCGCGCTCTATATCGCCTTGGGCGCGGCGTTCGAGAGCTTCGGCATCATCCTCCTCGTCCCGTTGCTCGGACTGGTGATCGGCAACGGTGCGCGCCATGGCGAACTTTCGAGGGTCATAGGCCGCCTCTTTGCCGCCGCCGCTATCACAACGCCGTTGGGACGCTTGTCGCTTCTGCTCGGGGGGTTTGCCGCACTGATGGTGATTCGGGGCATCGTCATCTGGCGGCGCGACAATATCGTACAGAGTCTTCAAATCGAGTTCGTCGAACATCTGCGCGGACAAATCGCCGGCACCCTTGCCGCCGCGGGATGGAACCAGGTCCTGCGCCTGCGCCATGCCAGAATCATCAGCGTGATGAGCAGCGACATTCAGCGCATCTCCGGCGCGGCGCATTATCTTCTGCAAGCCAACATCGCCATCGTCGTGCTCGTCGCGCAGTGCATTCTGACCTTTGTACTCTCGCCGCGCCTGGCGCTGCTCTCTCTTGCCCTGTTGCTCGCGGGTGGTTTTGGGATGATTCCGGTGCTGCGGCGGGCGCGGGCGCTGGGGCAGTATGTCAGCACCGCCAATCTCTCGCTCATCGACACGGCGTCGCAATTTCTTAACGGCTTGAAGCTGGCGCTGAGCCAGGATCTGCAGGGCGCCTTCGTGACGGAATTCCAGGAAACCTTGCGTGCGCTGACGACCCGACAAATCCGCAATATCCGGCAGCAGTCGGGCACCCGTACCGTCCTCACCACGTTCTCCGCACTGGTCGGCGCCGTGGTCGTGATGGTCGGTTACGGCGTTCTGCACCTGGAGGCGGCCGTGCTGATCGCCTTCCTCCTGGTCATCGCCCGCATGAGCGGTCCGGCGATGCAGGTCCAGCAGGGATTTCAGCAACTGGCGCAGGGACTGCCGGCCTATGAAACGATCGTCCAGCTGCTCACCGAACTGCGTCCGATGGCGCCGGCACGCGACGTCGCCGGACACGACGTTCCGGGCGGTCCGATCGTTCTGGATCGCGTGAGCTTTCTCCATCCGCATACGGATGATTCGGACTTGCATGGCGTGCGCGAGGCCAGTCTGCGCATCCCGTCCGGAACGTTTATCGGCATCGCCGGAACCTCCGGCGCGGGAAAAACGACGCTTGCGGATCTGCTCGTGGGCTTGCTGCAACCCCAAAATGGGCGGATTCTGGTGGGCGGTAGCCCGCTGGATGAAACGATGCTGGCGAGCTGGCGCGCCCAACTCAGCTACATCTCGCAGGACCCCTTCCTGTTTCACGACAGCGTCCGGCGCAATCTGCGCTGGGCCAGGCCCGCCGCCAGCGAACCCGACATGTGGGACGCGCTGACGCTGGCCGGCGCCGACGAGATCGTGCGACGCATGGCGGGAGGACTGGATGCCGTCGTGGGCGAGCGCGGCAGTCTGGTTTCCGGCGGCGAACGCCAGCGTATCGCCCTGGCGCGCGCGCTCTTGCGCCAGCCCAGGCTGCTGGTCATGGATGAAGCCACCAATGCCATCGACGTCGACGGCGAACGCGCCCTACTGGAGCGGCTTCTGGCGATCCGTCCGCGCCCGACGATCGTCATGATCGCCCACCGCGCCGAAAGTCTCGCGCTTTGCGACGACGTTCTGCGCATGGAGGATGGCAGACTGCTCGAAGGCGTGCCGCCCATCCCTCAACTGGCGGATTGACGAGACTGCCGTAAAACACGACAGCCCCGCTGTCCGGCCGGGCCGTTACTCGAACCGTGCAACTTCGACGAATTCGGGTCCGATGGGATAGCCGGTGACTTCGATCCGTCCGGCATCCAGCCAAGCATGCGCCGAAAGCCCCTCATCCGGCAGCTTGGCGACGCCAAAATGCATCACGCTGGCGATGCGGCGGCGGTTGAGCATCGCCTGCGCCGCGATGGCTTGCGGCAGGCAGACGGCGCGAAACGGCACATAGCGCGCGGCCCTGGTCACGGACCAGCCGACGGCCAGCGCCAACGCCGACTGCTCCTCGCTCAAGCCGTTCTGCCGCCCGACATCGGCTTTGCCGGACGGCGTCAGGGTTCCGAAGCGCGCCGCGAGCACGCGAAAAGGCACGAACAACAGGGCGATACGCGACAAGCCCAGCCACAAGACCGCCTCGACGACCAACAGTCGGCGGCCGCCCGGCAGACGAACGAACCGCCGCAGGATCCGGAAAATTGAGACTGGCCGGCGTTGAACACCAAGCGATCCTACCGGTGCAATGCCGGCGGAAGGTGGGCTCGCGGCGGGACGATCGGCCGTGTCAGCCATTGCCGGCTGTGACGAGACCTTGCGCGACCATTTCGTCGAGAAAAGCCTTGGTCTCTTGCCGGCACTGGAGTTCGTCAACGTCGAATTTCGCCGTCAGCGATGCGACCAGCGAATCCAGACTGCTCGGCGCGTCCAAAAGGTTCCAGATCGCCGCGCCGACCTTGTCGAATTCGAAATATTGCCAGTTCTGCGTATGCAGCAATACGACTTCGCCGCCGACATCGGCTTCGATGACGTCGCCGGTCCGCGCGTAGAGGCTGGTGGTGGGATTTGCGTTCGTCATGATCCTGAGCCCGATTTTTCGGAGCCTATACCGCACCTGCGATCCGGGCAACGCCACGCGACATTCGTTCCTGCTCGAATGCTTCGATTAACTTTCCTGTCGACGTCAAGTCCGTTAAGCAAGCGCGATGGAATTGCCAGAACCCGTTCCCGGCATGCCCGGAGCGACGATATGCCGGGTGGCGCAACTGCCGTCGCAGTTGCCGGACGGCCGGCCTGCCGGACAGCATGCACAGGCGCAGCCGGGGCACCTGCTGTTGGTCATGCCGGGGATC
Organism: Rhizomicrobium sp.; assembly: GCA_036512455.1. Lineage (GTDB taxonomy): Bacteria > Pseudomonadota > Alphaproteobacteria > Micropepsales > Micropepsaceae > Rhizomicrobium. The sequence continues at coordinate 8,259 of DATCAT010000002.1, read as the reverse complement.
GGCAGCTTTCTGGCGCGCGACGGATCGACCATCGAATTTACCCCGGACGCCGACGCCGACAGGGGCGCGGTGACGCTGTTCCTGAATGGCACTGCGCGCGGCGCCCTCATTCACCAACGCGGCGAACTGCCCCTGCATGCCGCAACGTTGGTGCCGCCGGGCCGGGACGCGGCGCTGGCGATTTGCGGCCGCTCCGGCGCCGGCAAATCGACGCTGGCCGCCGAATTGAGCCGGCGCGGCTGGACCCTGGTGGCCGACGACACGACACGCGTCACCTGGAACGGAACCCGCCCGGTCGCCTGGCCGAGCCGCGACTCCATCAAATTGTGGAAGGATGCCTGCGAAAACACCGGCCTCGATACGGCGGCGCTGGAACGCGTGACGCGGAGCATGGAGAAATTCTACGTGCGCGTTCCTTCGCGCGACCAGCCGATCGCGCTCGGCTGGATCGTCGAGCTGACGCTGAAGGACGTGGACGCCGCGATGTCGGCCGGCGACAAGATGGCGCTCCTCACCCGCAACACCTACCGTCCCAGCCAAATACTTCCGCTTGGAATGCAGCGCGAGCATGTGCGAATCGTTGCGCAGACCGCCTCGGCGGTCGATATGTTTCGCCTGCCGGCGGATCGCTCGCTCGGCGTGCGGGCGCTTGCCGACGCGGTCGAGAAGGCGATCGGCTGAGATGTCCGCGCTCGCTGGGATGTGGAATTTCGACGGCAAGCCCGATGCCGGACTTTCCTGCGCCCGCATGCTGACGGTGCAATCGATCTACGGTCCGCACGACGAAGCCCAATGGGATATGGGGTCCATCTGCGTGGGACGCCGGCTGTTCCGCTCGCTGCCGGAGGACTCATACGACAATCAACCGCTCGCCGGCGGTGACGGCCGCTACATCTTGATCGCCGACGTCCGCCTGGACAATCGCGACGAACTGATCGGTACGCTTCAAATTCCGCCGGACCGCGCCCGCGTGCTCGCCGATTCTGCCGTGCTGCTCGCGGCCTGGGAGCGTTGGCAGGACGACTGCTTCGACCACCTGGTGGGCGACTACGCGTTCGCGTTGTGGGACAGGAGCGCGCAGCGCCTGGTGCTGGCGCGCGATCCGCTCGGCATGCGCCCGCTGCACTACCATCGCGGCAAGTCCTTCCTGGCATTCGCATCCATGCCCAAGGGCCTTCATGCATTGCCGGAAATTCCGCGCCAGCCCGACGAGGAGCGCGTCGCCGAACATCTGGCCCTGCTTCCGGAGTCCGGGCCGCAGTCCTTCTTCAAGAATATCGAGCGGGTCGAAGCGGGCTGCTGCGTCGCCGTCACGGCAGCGGGGCTCACATCGCGGCGCCATTGGGAACCGCAGCGCAAGCTCATCAAGCTTGCCGGGCCCGAGGAATATGCCGAGGCCTTGCGCGGCCATTTCGACCAGGCCGTCCGCTCGCAATTGCGCGGCGCCGGCGAGACGGTCGGGGCGCATCTGAGTTCCGGCTTCGACAGTTCCGCCGTCGCGAGCAGTGCCGCCATCCAGATGGCGCGGACTGGCGGCAAGGTCGTCGCTTTCACTGCGGTACCGCGCCAGGGTTATGACGGGCCGACACCGCATGGCCGTCATGGCGACGAAGGTCCCATCGCGGCGCGCACCGCTGCGCTCTATTCCAACATGGAGCATGTGCGGATCCGTGGCGGCGACCGCTCGCCGCTCGCCAATCTCGACCGCAATTTCTTCCTCTACGACCGTCCGGTGCTGAACCTATGCAACGCGACCTGGTCGAACGCCATCAACGACGCCGCCCAGGCCCGCAAGCTCACGGTCATGCTGACCGGCCAGATGGGAAATATGAGCATCAGCTATGGCGGCGAGACCCTGCTGCCGCAATTGATGCGCACCGGCCGCTGGTTCAAATGGGCCCGTGAGGGCACCAAGGTCGTACGCAAGGGCCATATGCGGACGCTGGGCGTGCTCAGCGCCACGTTCGGGCCCTATACGCCGCTGCCGCTGTGGCGCTGGATCAACAAGGTGGTGGAAGACCGAGCCGTCGACGTTCAATCCTATTCGGCCATCAATCCCAAACGCCTGGCCGAGCTCGATATGCAATCGCGCGCACGCGCCCGGGCGCTCGACCTCAGCTATCGTCCCCGCAAGGACGGCTTTGAGACGCGGCTTTGGGTCTTGCGCCGCGTCGATCTGGGCAATTACCGCGCGGGTACACTTGCCGGCTGGGGGCTGGACCAGCGCGATCCCACGGCCGACAGGCGTTTGATCGAATTTTGCCTCGCGGTACCGGAGGAACAACTCCTTTTGGACGGCGAGACCAAAGCCCTGGCACGACGCGCCTTCGCCGGACGGCTGGCACCCGAAGTGATCGGCACGCGCCGAAAGGGCTATCAGGCCGTGGACTGGCACGAAGGTTTGACCGCCGCACACGGCTCGCTGCGCGAAGAGGTCGCCAGGCTGGAGGATTGCGGCCCCGCAGCGGAGGCTATCGACCTCGCACGGCTAAAGGCCCTGGTCGAAGATTGGCCGCAAGGCGGCTGGGAAACGGACCGAGTCATGCGACTATACCGCAGCGCTCTGCTCAGGGCCGTGTCCACGGGCCATTTCCTGCGCCGTGCCAGCGGCAGCAATGCCTGAGGTCTGGCGATGACGAACGAAGATCACCGCCATCCGATTTTCGGTCTCGACAATCGGCACCTGTCCGGCATCGTGTTTAACGACGTCATCTTCTGCAAGAAAGATGGGGCGTGACCGTGTCGGAATCCCAGACGGTTCGTATTTACGACACGTTTCTGTTCGACGGCGAACTCGATCTCCTCGAACACCGGCTGCGCGAGACCTTCGATCTGGTGGACCGCTTCGTGCTGGTGGAGGCAGCCGAGACCTTTCGCGGCGAGCGCAAGCCGCTCATGTATTCCGCGAACCGCGAGCGCTTCGCCTGGGCCGCCGCGAAGATATTGCCGGTCGCCTTGAACGGGCTTGGCGGTCCGTCCCGCACGAGCTGGGACCGTCAGGCCTTCCAGCGCAACGCGATCCTGCTGGGACTCGCCGATGCCCGCCCCGATGACATCGTGTTGCTTCTGGACTCCGACGAGATCGTCAGCCGCTCGTTGCTTGAACGCCTGAGAACGCATGGACTCGACGGCCCGCACCGGCTCGCCATGACGCGGCATTATGAATATCTGGACCAAATCGGACCGCGGTCGCCTTGCTGTCCGCCGCTCGATGCGGCCTTCGCCTTCGAAGCCGACCGCATTCGTCCAGGCGATTGGGACGCGCTCGATGCACATTGGCATGGCCATTCTGGAATTGCCGTGCGTCACCGCGACATCGTGGACGACTCGGATGCTTCTGCTCAGCTCCACTCGCCTTACGCTTTCCGGCGCTTGGTGCTTGATGCGCCCCTGTTGCCGCAGGCAGGCCGCCATTTCGTGGCCGTCGATCCGGGCGCGCGTCTGGAAAGCAAGCTGGGCCGTGTCTCCCACGCCGAGCTCGGCGATGCCCGGGCGAAATATCCGTATTTTCTCGAACGCGCTCGCACCGGCGCCGTGCATCATCACGGCTGGTGGTATGCCGAAACACCGACCGGACCGCTGCCCGAAGATTTGCAGCGGCTTGCGGAACGCACGCCCGCGGCGCGGCGTCCCGGCCCAATGCCGCCCATGCGACGGCGGCGGCTATTTCGAAGTTGGGCCTGGCTGCGCTACTGGCCGGTGCTTCCCGACAACATGGTCTATTCCATTGACAGGCACTTCGCTGTTCTGGTGTTTCCGCTGGCGCCATTGCTTCTCATGGCCGATATGATTCGGGCTATGGGTGCACGCTTTCGCTGGCGCTGGTTGCGCGGCATGTCGTCCAGTCCGGGTAACCAAGGTCACGGCTAGGCACGTTCCAGGACGGGTTGGGCAACCCGCGTTGAAGTAGCCTGTAAGGAGACAGATTTTTCATGTTCGCGCTCATCATCGATCCGCAGGGAGGCGCAAGCCTTCCCGTCATCGCCGGCATGGCCGGCGCGCTGCGCGGCGGTGCCACGCAGGCGGGGATCTGGCACGACGAACACGGGCGGGCCGCCGTCGCGGCCGGTGTCACCGGCATACTTCCCGAGGATGTCTTCGATCGCCAGCCCCTCGTTCACGACGATCTTATCTTCGCCGCCCAGGCCCGCATCGGCAATCGCGACGAGATCCTCGATCGCCTCGGCCTGGCGGCGGCGCAGCGGACGATGCTTGCCGATTCCGATGTGCTGCACCTGGCCTATCGCCGCTGGGGCGAGGACTGCGTGCAGCAACTCAGCGGTGACTATGCGTTCGTCGCCTGGCATCGCGACAGCGGGCGCGTCGCCGCCGCGGTCGACCATTTTGGATCGGTGCGATTGTACTATGCGCAATTCGCGGGGAAACTTGTTCTTGCCACGCAATTGGCCGCCCTTCTCGCGCATCCCGAGGTGCCGCGCGACCTCGATTTCGACGCGCTGGGCTTTCTCATCGCGCCCAGGATCGAACCGGGCAAGACATCCTATCGCCATGTCGCCTCGTTGACGGGCGGACATCAACTTTCGCTGGAAGGCGGCGTTCTTCGCACAAGACGGTGGTGGAATCCGGACACGCAAATTCGAACCCGATTCCGCGATAGCCGGGATTATGTGCTGCACGCCAGAGAGATATTCGACCGGGCGGTGAAGGCTTGTCTGCGCACGTCGGGCGGCGTCGCGGCAACCGTGAGCGGCGGACTGGATTCCACGCTCATCACGGCTACCGCGGCCCTGCAGCTCAAAGAGAGCGGACGCCGGCTTCACGCCTATACCGCCGTTCCCGAGCCGGGCCTTCCTTGCCGGCCATTGCCGGGATGGGAAAGCGACGACTCTTCCTACGCACAGGCGCTCGCCCAAATGCATGACAATATCGACTTGCAATTGGTGTCGCCGGGCGGCCTTTGCACGCTCGACGTCGTTCCCGCTTTTCACGCCCGCTCGCGGACGCCGGTCCGCAACAGCGCCAACCACATCTGGTTGGGACGCATCTATGAAGCCGCTGCCCGCGGTGGTGCCCGGGTCGTGCTTATCGGTGCCAAAGGCAACGCGACGGCGAGTCAGACCGGAGATGGAGCCTTCGGCGTGTTGTTTCGTAAGCTGCGCTGGGGCGCCGCGCTGCAGCTCGCCGCCAACGAGGCCGAAGATGGCGGCCGAGCGGTTTGGCGCGCCGTGGTCCGGGAGTTCGCCGGCGAGCGCGGGCGGGCGTTGTTCCAGCGCCTGCGTGGCGGCGAGGACCGCGCGGGCCGGCATGTGCTCACCCAGGCTTTCCAAGCCAGCCACGCGGAGGCGCTGACGGAGCCCTTTGCTTCCGGAACCACCCGCGCCCGTCAGATCGCGTTTGCCACCTCACCCGCCAAAGTCTGGCTCGCCGACCCTCTGCCACAGTGGAATATGGAGACGCGCGACCCGCTGGCCGACCGGCACCTGATCGAGTGTCTGCTGGGATATCCGCTCGATGCGCTGACCGTGGGCAATCGCGGGCGCGGCCTGGCGCGCGCCATGGGCGCCGGGCGTGTTCCAGATATTATTCGGTTTCGTCGGACGAGGGGCGAACAAATGTCCGAAGTGGAGGCCATCATCGCGGCGCATTCGAAAGCCTATCGCCAAGCGCTGGAGACCGTCGCCGCGTCCGCCGCGTTTCGCGGCATCGTCGATATCGACCTGCTGAAAAACAAGGTCGACAGAGTGTGCGAGGCGCGCGGCAACCGCGTTGATGCCATAACCGTCGACCGCGCGCTCGATGTTGGGTTGTTCGTCAGCACCGCTGCGACATGACATGAACGATCCGACACAAGCGCACGAATATTTCACTGAGCTCTTGTTCACACGCAGATAAGGGACATTTCCACATCTGATTGACTGAGTTGTGGCTCAATGATAGCGTCCTTTACGTGATTTCTTTTGGGGAAGTTTGGACATGAAAATGCGCGACGAAGCTCCTGTTTCGATGGTTAACGAAAAGTCGGAATCGGTTGCGAAACAACCTTGGCATGCTCCTCAGGCCCGTACGCGCGCCGTTCCGAGCGTCACGAAGAATCAGGTCGGCGGTGGTGGCGATCACGGAATTTGCCAGTCCTAAACGCGGTCCTTGCTGCCTGTTAGGTATCTAGTTGGTCCCGCGCGGCGCTTGTCGCGCGGGCTCTTTGCGTTGGCGAACTACCAATGTGTCGCTGTCACTCGATCCGCCAGTTCTGCAAGCGGTATTGATCGGGTCCCTTGAAGACGCGTAACGCGGCACGCGCCAGCCACCTGCGCCACGATTCGCACATGCTCTTTCATCCGACCCAAGGCCGCGATGTGCGGCCGGCGGAACGTATTTTCGGAAATGAGCGCCAGGCGTCCCGCACCCGACTCATCGACCCGTGAGAAGGCGCCGGCCGGGCTGAGTTCCACGATTGCGCGCAGCGGCACCGGTCCGCTCAGGACCGGTACGGTCCAGAAGAATTTATCGACATCCTCGCGTACTCGCGGCAGTTCCGAAACGTCGAGGCCGGACCGCTCGCAGGCGTCCTGCCACAGCTTGATCACACCGTCTCCCGGCCAAGCCATGATCCCCTGGGCCTCGGCTGTCACTCGGGTCATGTCGTCGGCGAGAAGCGACCAACCCCGTCGAACCAGTTCGGCCGCCAGGGTCGATTTGCCGGCGCCGGACACACCGCAGATCGCGACACCATAATCGGCGCCCGGCGGCACCAATGTGGCCGCATGCAAGGGAAGTTCCCCCCGCTGATGCGTCAGGGCGCCCCGCGCGCCGCCGTGAAGATAGAGCAGCACCGCACTGGGATCGGCACCAGGTTCGACCGCGATTTCGATCGAGTTGCCGTCGCGGACGAGATAACGCGCCACCTCCGGTACACAGAGAAGGAGGGCGCCGGGCCTAGCCTGGGCGTAAGGACCGACCCTGACGCCGCCGGCAAGCGCGTCCGGCAAGCTCGCGACCCGCCGCATCGACGCTCCAGGTATGCCCGGAACCGGACCGTCGAGCGGCAGGGCGACTTTGTCTTGGCGCGGTGGCGTGCTGGGAGGATATTTCATGGCCTGCTTTGCATCCGTCCGCGGATGTGGCGATATGACGTCGATACGGAATTTGGACGAGATCATCGCGGTGCGCCAGTCCGAGCCGATATTCCGGCAAAACACCGACATTCTCCTTGCCGAGGTCTCGGGCGAGGCGGTTCTGACGCGCACCGCGACCCAAACCTGTCTCGAACTCGACGAGATCGGCGCCCGTGTCTGGACCCTGCTCGCCAAGCCGCGGACATTCGCATCGCTCATCGACGCGCTGATGAGCGAATTTGACGTTGACGAGGAGGTCTGCGTCGCGAACACCGAGGCGTTCTTGCAATACTTGACGGAACGCGAATTTCTGATCGTGTCGGACGGAACGTGATCGGCGATCTGGGAAACACGCGAGCAGGGCACATGGCGACCGCGGTTACGAAGATCTTCGGAATAGGACTCAACAAGACCGGGACGACCACCCTTGGCGTCTGCTTCCAAGCCCTCGGCTTCAAGCATCTTGGCTTCCGCAGAGATCTCCTGAAAGCCTACAAGCGGGGCGACATCGCTAGCGTGCTGGAGGTCGTCGATCTGTACGATTCCTTCGAGGATTGGCCTTATCCGCTCCTGTACCGCGAATTGTTCGAGCGCTATGGAAAGACCGCCCGCTTCATCCTGACGACCAGGGCCTCGCCGCAGATTTGGCTGGACAGCCTGAAGGCGCACAGTCTGCGCACAAATCCGCTGAGCCATTCGGACCGGCTGGTGTACGGCTACGACTATCCGCACGGCTACGAGGCCGAACACATCGCCTTCTACGAACGGCACAATTCGGCGGTGCGTGCGTTTTTTGCCGGCCAAGGCGGCCCGGACGTCCTATTGGACGTTTGCTGGGAGCTTGGTCACGGCTGGAAGGAACTGTGCGCCTTTTTGGCCGTCCCTACGCCGGCGCTGCCGTTTCCGCACGCCTATCGTGGCGAAACGCTCACCCCGGATCCGAAATTCCTGCAAATCAACCAGCGCAATATTGCCGCGCAACTGGCCGCGCTGGAGCGGCGGCGTGCAAAACCCTGAAGCCAGGACGCCTGGGGCCTGCCCGGCAGCGCCGTCAAAGAAAAACCGCCGGACTGCGTGTGCAGTCCGGCGGCTTTCAGTGGTCGTCGGCCAGGCTTTTACTGAAGCGCCGGGCTGAGAGTCGTAATCGTTCCCGCATTCGCGTTACCGGCATTGGTGCCCATCCGGT
>DATCAT010000001.1:0-20451 GCA_036512455.1 Rhizomicrobium sp. | reverse complement strand
TTCGCGGTCCCCCTCCCCCGTAACAACGGGGGAGGAAAGTAAGGTCTTAAACCCTCGTTAGGAAATGGAACGCCCGCACCTCGCGCAAGCGTTGCTTAACCCTGCCGGCGCTATCGTGACCGACTGCGGCTTTGGTCCGCGTTCGGGGAGCGCCATGAGCGAGGAGGAGGAACTGGCACGCCGCATGGCGCGTGTAAAACGCTTCCGCACGCATCTGGAGCTCGCCGAACGCGCCGCGCATTTCGGCTATTGGCGCCTCGACCTGGGCGACAACGCCTATTACTGGTCGCCGGGCATGTACCGGCTGCTGGGCGAAGATCCCAATCAGCGCCGGCCCGACGCCGAGTGGCTGTTCCAGCAGATGACGCCGGAGAGCCGCGTCACCATCGAGACCGCCATCGCGACGGCGATCCGGACGCGTTCGCCCTTTTCCTATCGCACCTATTCGCGCGATCCCGAACGGGCGACGCAGATCGTCGACACGCAGGGCGAAGTCCAGCTCGGCGACGACGGCCGCGTCAGCGCCGTGCTGGGCGTCTGTCACGACATGACGCGCCAGGTCCGCGCCGAGGAAGCGCAGGCGAAGGCGCAGGCGATGTACCGGCTGATGACCGAGGAATCCGGCGACATCATCATCCTGTATTCGCCGGATTCGAAAATGCTGTTCTGCTCGAACGCACTGGAACGGCTGATCGGCCGCTCGGCGGACGAGATTCGCGACGGCGGCTACAAGAACCTGGTTCATCCCGACGACGCCGTGGAAGCCGCCAAGATGACGCTGCGCCCGGTCGATGGCGACATCGTGGTCGCGACCTGGCGCATCCGGCATGCCAAGGGCCATCATCTGTGGCTCGAGACCACGATCCGCACCGTGTTCGATCCCGAAACGCGCGAGCCCCTGAACGTCATCAGCGTGTCGCGCGACGTGACGGCGCGGGTCGAGGCCGAAGCGGCGCGCAAGAAAGCGCACGAGATGTACAAGGTGATGACGACGGAAGGGTCGGACGTCATCCTGCTGTTCGGGCCCGACCGCAAGATCCTCTTCGCCTCCGACGCGATCAGCCGCGTCATGGACCGCACGCCGTCCGAAATCGAGAACGGAAAGTGGATGAACTTCGTCCATCCCGACGACCTGGAGCAGCTGCGCGGCATCGAACTGCCGCACAAGAGCCGCGAGACGCTGATCGTGACCTATCGCCTGCGGCATCGCGACGGACACTATGTCTGGCTGGAGGTCGTGACGCGGGCCCGCTACGGCGCGGACGGAACCTATCTCGGTTATATCAGCGTCGCGCGTGACGTCACGCTGCGCAAGGAGCACGAGTTGGGGATGAAAGCGGCGCAGGAGCGCGCCGAGGCCGCCAATCGGGCGAAGTCGGCGTTCCTGGCGAATATGAGCCACGAGCTGCGCACGCCGCTCAACGCCATCATCGGCTTCACCGACCTGATGCGGCAGGGACTGTTCGGCCCCTTGGGCGATCCGCGCTATGTGGATTATGCGACGCTGATCTACGATTCCGGGCAGCTGCTGCTCGACCTGATCTCGGACATGCTGGACATGGCCAAGATCGAGGCGGGCAAGCTCGAACTCAATCTCGAACGCGTCGACCTGGCGGGCACGATCGAGGACGCGGTGCGGCTGCTGCGCGAGCGCGCCACATCGGGCGGCGTCGAACTCAGCGTCGAAGCCGACAAGGACCTGCCCTCGCTGCTGGCCGATCGGCGCGCCGTCAAGCAGGTGATCATCAATCTGGTCAGCAACGCGATCAAGTTCACGCCTGCCGGCGGCCATGTGCGCGTGTGCGCGGCGAACGACGGCGACGTCGCGCGCATCCAGGTTCGCGACAACGGCATCGGCATTCCGGCCAGCGAGATCGCCCGGCTCGGCCAGCCGTTCGAGCAGGTGTGCGGCGATCCGATGCTGGCCAAGTCCGGCACCGGGCTGGGCCTGGCGCTGGTGCGGGCGCTGGCGGAACGGCACGGCGGCGCGATGACGATTTCGAGCACCGAAGGCGCCGGCACCGAAGTGAGCGTGACGTTTCCGCTCAGCGCGATGGCCAGAGCGGTGGCTTAGGCTTTCGCGGCAGCGGCCGCCGCGGCCTTCTGGCGTTCGGCGAGGACGGCCTGCATTTCCTTGAGGCCCTTGGCGACGTGGCTGTCTTTCGACACGCCGTCGTAATAAGTGCGCATCTTGCCGGTCAGCGGGCTGGGCTTGCCGAAGGTCGGCGCCAGCAGCACCTCGACGAAGAACAGCAGCGGCGCCAGCGTGCAGTCCGCCAGGCTGAGACGGTTGCCGACGGCGTAGTCGGGCCCTTCCAGGAAATGGCCGATCTGCGACGACGCGGTTTCCAGGTCCTTGAACGCCTGGTCGACCACCGCGGCGTCGCGCGCCTTGGGGTTCATCATCGGAAACAATTTGGTCAGTTGCGGCGCGATGTAGAGATCGCCCATGCGCGACAACAGGCGCACCTTGGCGCGCGACTGCGGATCGACGGGACGCAGCGTCGGCGAGGGATGCGAGTCTTCGAGATATTCGCAGATCGTTTCGGACTCCGGCAGCGCCTCGCCGTCGAGGATCAGTACCGGCAGCTTGCCGAGCGGATTGATTTTCAGATATTCGGCGGACTTCAGGCCACCGCCGACCGGCGCGACGCAGTCGAGCTTGATGCCCTTGGCGTCGGCCAGGATGCGCACGCGCGTCGCATAGGGCGACAAGTCGGATTGATAGAACGTCAAGGCCATTTCGTTTCCCCCATTGTTCGTTGCACAAAACAAGAGCGGCCGGACGGGCTCCACCATCCAGCCGCCCTGTTGCGGTCGCTTCTATTCCGCGGCGACGCGCTTGGGCATTTCGGCGTGCTTGCCGAATTCCAGGCGCGCGATGGTGCGGCAATGGACTTCGTCCGGACCGTCGGCCAGGCGCAGGGTGCGCTGGCTGGCATACATGCGGGCGAGACCGGGATCGGAGGTCACGCCGGCGCCGCCCCAGGCCTGGATGGCGTCGTCGATGATCTTCAGCGCCATGCGTGGCGCGGCGACCTTGATCTCGGCGATCTCGCTGCGCGCGACCTTGTTGCCGACCTTGTCCATCATGTCGGCGGCCTTGAGCGTGAGCAGACGGCACATGTCGATGTTGATGCGGGCTTCGGCGACGCGCTGCTCCCACACCGAGTGCTCGTAGATCTTCTTGCCGAACGCCTCGCGGGTGAGCAGGCGCTTGCACATGATCTCCAGCGCGCGCTCCGCGACGCCGATGGTGCGCATGCAGTGATGGATGCGGCCCGGTCCGAGACGCCCTTGCGCGATCTCGAAGCCGCGGCCTTCGCCGAGGATCATGTTGTCGACCGGCACCTTGACATCCTTGAGCTCGACTTCGCCGTGGCCGTGCGGCGCGTCGTCATAGCCGAACACCGGCAGCATGCGCAGGATCTTGACGCCCGGCGCGTCGGCCTCGACGAAGATCTGCGACTGGGCGCTGTGGCGGCCGCCTTCGGGATTGGTCTTGCCCATGACGATGAGCAGCTTGCAGCGCGGATCGCCGACGCCCGACGACCACCATTTGCGGCCGTTGATGACGTAGTGATCGCCCTTGCGCTCGATGTGGGTGGCGATGTTGGCGGCGTCGGACGAGGCGACGGCCGGCTCGGTCATCAGGAAGGCGGAGCGGATTTCGCCCGCCAGCAAGGGCTTGAGCCACTTGTCCTGCTGATAGGGGCTGCCATAGCGCTCCAGCACTTCCATGTTGCCGGTGTCGGGCGCCGAGCAGTTGAACACTTCGGAAGCGAAGCCGACCTTGCCCATGATCTCGGCCAGCGGCGCGTATTCGAGGTTGGTCAGGCCGGCGCCGTGTTCGCTCTCGTTGAGGAAGAAGTTCCACAGGCCCTGCGCCTTGGCTTTCTTCTTGAGGTCTTCGACGATGGGCACGACGATCCAGGGATTGCCCTTGGCGCGCGCCTCTTCCATCTGTTTGGCGTAGACCGCTTCGGCGGGATAGACATGGGCCTGCATGAAGTCGCCCACTTTGCTCATCCACTGCCGCTGGCGCGGGGAATAGTCGAAATCCATTGCGTCCTCCGTGTGTTCAATATCTAGCGGGGCGGACTGTAGCGCGCAGGCGTAGCGGCTCGCCAGCGGCTTAATGACCGCGTTGACCGCGTCCCAGATGGCCAAACTCCGCCATCGCGGCCGCGACGACGGAGTTTATGCCGGCAAGAAAGGCTGGCCAGCGGCCGGCCATATCCGGCCAACCGACAAGCACCTGTTACGAACCCCTCGGTCCTTCGCGAAGCCGGTCTCGCGCGGGGCGGTCCGTCGACGGCCGCTGGCGATCCCATTTCCGCCCAGGCGCACGCAAGCCGGCGCCGGACCTGTATGTCTGCGTTGGCGCGGCTTTAGTGGGCCATAGCCCGTAGCAACGTCCCGATATCGATCATCGGCATCCTCCTAAAGTTACTTGGGACAAATAGGGAACATAAAAGAAGATTTCAACCCCTAGTTGAAAATATTTTTCCAGGATTCCGCGCTGCCAGATCAACGAAATACTGGAAGATGTTGGATGAAATGGTCTGGAAAAAATGAGGGCGGCGCCGATTAAGGCCCGCCCTCTGATCTTGTCCACGGGAGGGGAGCGTCTTGGCTCAACCTGTCCGCAGCACACACGCGCAATGTAAGGATTGAGCCCTTAACATGCAACTACCAAACGTCCCTGAGGTAGCGCAGTTCCAGGCTATTGAAAACGCTCTGCAAAAGCAACGGCTTGCCAGATACGCAGCGGTCGCAGGCAGCAACGACCTTGGCGAACTCTTCAAATTTTATATGTGGAATTGCGCCCTTTGCGAGGCGTTCTATTTGCCTTTGCAAATGGCTGAAATCGTCAGTCGAAATGCGATCCACAACGCCCTCCTGTTCTGGCTTAAGGATCGCTGGTTTGAGAACCCCACCTTTCTTAAGCTTCTCGCTCCGAAGTTTCGAGACGAACTGGCTGCTTGTGTCGCGGACAATGGTGCGCAGCCGGATGCAGCGCACCAGATATGTTCTGCCCTGAGCTTCGGTTTCTGGGAACACCTTACGACGAAGCGATTTGACCGCTTAATATGGAAGCGAGGCATTGGTCATAACTTCCCGCAAGCCCCAGCCAGTCCCACGGCGCGCGATGATCTGCACGACCTCATCGAGAAGGTCCGGCGTTGGAGAAACAGAATAGCTCATCATAAGCCAATCTATGACCGATCACCGTCCGATAAATTTCAAGACATCCTGAATTTGATCCGCTGGGTGTGTAACGACACCGCCGCCTGGGTGACGGCGATCAGCAGAGTCCAGCAGGTCATCAATGCAAAGCCGCAGGCTGCCGTTGCCTGAGCCTCCGGGCAATTGCGGGGAGCTGATCGTGGCAGCTCGCGAGCTTTTATGCGGCTTCGACGATCGCTTTCAAGCTGGTGAGCTGCAACATCCCCCACCCCTGCTCATATCCCGCGTGTTCGGCCGCGACGTCGCCGCCGGTATGTTCGAAGCCGTGGTGGTAGAGTTCGACCACTGTGCCGCCGAGCGCGGGCGTCAGGCGCAGCGTTATGTAGGTCGGTGACTTCCAGCCGGTGTTGGGGAGCCAGTCGTTTTCGAAGGTGAAGTCGCGGGACTCGTCGAAGGTCTTGATCGTCCCGCCATAGCGGGCGGGTTCGCCGTCCATGTCCACTTCCATCTCGATGCGGCCGCCGAGACCGGGCTCGTAGACGCGCAGGTGCTGGCCGTTGGGCTGGCCCGCGACGGGCTTGTCGCGGATCCTGCCCCACCAGCCGTCCATGCGTGGCTTCGTCGTGAACTCCTGCCATACGCGCGCCGGCTCCGCTGCGATGTGGATGGAGCGGCGGACTTTCAGGATGCTGTTGTCGGGGTTGCTCATGGTCCTCGACCTCAAGGATGGCACGCAACGTTGACAGGGCGGGCCCGGCGCGGCAAGCAGCGTCCATGCTGCTTTGGGCGGGCCTGATCCTCATTGCCATCGGTGCCGCGAGCCTCCCCTTCGACCGGCGGGCGGCGCATTATTTCTACGATCACGAGAGCGCGGGCTTCGAGCGCTTCCTGGAACGCACGACGCATCTGGCCAAGGCGGCCCACTGGCTGATCGCCGCGACCATCGTCTTCGCCGCGGCGCAGCTGGAGCTCGCCTATGGACGCGACATCGGCTGGGTTCGCGAGGCCCTGACCTACGCCACGGCGTTCGGCGTCTGCCTGGGCATCGGCAGCGCCATCCTGCACGGCATCAAGCTCGTCGTCGGCCGCAGGCGGCCGCGCGACGATTTCGAGATGAATTTGCATGGCTTCGTGTGGTTCGAGTTTCGCCTGGACTACAACTCGTTTCCCTCCGGCCACGCGCTGACCATCATGTGCGTCGCGGTGATCGCGACCTGCATCTGGCCGCAGCTGGCGCTTGCCTGGTTCACGATCGCGCTGTGGCTGGGGCTGACGCGGGCGCTGCTGACGGCGCATTATTTGAGCGACGTGTTCATCGGCGCCGGCATCGGCCTGCTCGCGGCGCGCGAGACTTTGCTATATCTGTTTCCAAGCCTTTTTCTGTCCTGGTTCTAAGAGCTTTCGATGGTCGCCCTGTTGTTCTCCCTCGACGCCTGGATCGCGCTGGCCACGCTGGCGGTTCTGGAAATCGTCCTGGGCATCGACAACATCATTTTCCTGGCGGTGGTCGCCAACAAGGTGGCGGTGGCTGAGCGCCCGACGGCGCGGCGCATCGGCCTGGTGCTGGCGCTGGGCATGCGCATCGCGCTCCTGGCCAGCATCTCCTGGATCATCCATCTGTCGCAGCCGGTGGTGGCGCTGTGGGGCATGGAGTTCTCCTGGCGCGACATGATCTTCGCCGCCGGCGGCATCTTCCTGTTGACCAAGAGCACGCGTGAAATCCACGAGATGTCGGAGGAGTACGAAGAGCATCACCACGCGCCGACCTCGACGCTGGTGGCGGCGATCGTGCAGATCGCGCTGTTCGACATCGTCTTTTCCATCGACTCGGTGGTGACGGCGGTCGGCATGGCGGAGCACCTGCCGATCATGATCGCCGCGGTGGTGATCGCGATGGCGGTGATGCTGGTGGCGTCCGGACCGGTCGGGGATTTCGTCGAGCGCCATCCGACCGTGAAGATGCTGGCGCTGAGTTTCTTGCTCTTGATCGGCACGGCGCTGGTGGCCGATGCGGCGCATTTCCACATTCCGCGCGGCTATCTCTACTTCGCGGTGGCGTTCTCCGGCCTCGTCGAGATGCTCAACCAGTTCGTGGCGCACCGGCGGGGGCGCAAGAAGAAAGACAGATCCGGCTGACGCGACGCGCTCAGGGCGCCGCGCGCGAAGCCGACTGCACCGCGGCGGCGATGGACGCCTCATAGCGGGCCTGGGGCTCGCGCACGCCGTAATCCCGGAGCGTCTGACGGACGGACGGATTGGCGCCGGTGACGATCAGGGCCACGCCGTTGCGCGACGCCTTGGCGGCGGCGCCCTCGACGGTGTTGGCGGCGGTCGAATCCAGGAACGGCACCGCGGAAAAATCCAGCACCATGGTCTTGGGCCGCTCGGCCAGGCGGTCGAGCACGCTGCCGATGGCGGTGGCCGAGCCGAAGAAGAAGGCGCCCGTTATCCGGTAGACGACGAGATCGGGATCGGTGGCGAGCGTCACGTCATAGGGCGTGCGCGCGGCGCCGACGGCGTCGGCTTCGTCGCCGCCGGCGAAAGAGGTATCGCCGGCGATGCCGGTCGCACTGGACATGCGATGCAGGAAAAGCAGCGTGCCGAGGCCGAAACCAACGAGGATGCCCGTCGTCAGATCGCGGAAGATCGTCAGGAGGAAAGTCGCCAGCAGCACCACCGCGTCGCCCCAGGACGAACGGACCAGCGTGGCGAAGGCGTATTTGTCGAGCATGTTCCAGGCCACGATCGCCAGGATGCCGCCCAGCGCGGAGAGCGGAATGAAGCGGGCGAGCGGAGCCGCGACCAGAATGAAGATCAGCAGGAACAGCGAATGGAACATGCCGGCCAGGGGGCCGCGCGCCCCGGCGCGGACATTGGTCGCCGTGCGCGCGATCGTGCCGGTGACGCACAGGCCGCCGAACAGCGCGGAAGCGATATTGGCGAAGCCCTGCGCCACCAATTCGCAATTGGAGCGGTGCCGGCGGCCCGTCATGGCGTCGGCGACGACCGCGGAGAGCAGCGACTCGATCGCGCCCAGCAGGGCGAAGGACAACGCGTCGGGCAGCACCGCCTGGATGCCGGCAAGCGAGAGCGCCGGGAAGGACGGCAGCGGCAAGCCCGCCGGTATGCCGCCGAAGCGCGAACCGATGGTCTCGACCGGCAGATGAAACGCCCAGGTCGCGGCCGCGGTCAGGACGACGGCGGCCAGCATGCCCGGCCAATGCGGCTTGAGGCGCTGCATGGCGACGATCAGCACGATCGTCGCGAGCGCGAGGCCGACCGCCATCGGATTGATCGTGTCCAGCACATGGCCGAAGGCCGCAAGCTTGGGAAGCAGATCGCCCGGCTCCTTTCCCGCCAGCCTCAGGCCGAGGAGATCGCGCAGCTGGCTGGCGAAGATGATGATGGCGATGCCGGCGGTGAAGCCCACGGTCACCGGATAGGGAATGAACTTGATGTAGCTGCCCAGCCGCAGGAAGCCGATGGCGATCAGCATCGCGCCGGCGAGCATGGTGGCGAGCAGGAAGCCTTCCATGCCGTGGCGCGCGATGCTGGCGGCGACGAGGACGATGAAGGCGCCAGCCGGTCCGCCGACCTGAAAGCGGCTGCCGCCGAGGGCGGAAACCAGAAAGCCGCCGAAGATGGCAGCGTAAAGTCCCTGCGCCGGCGTCGCGCCCGAGGCGATGGCGATCGCCATGGAGAGCGGCAGCGCGACGATGGCGACGGTGAGGCCGGCGAGCGCGTCGGCGCGCAGATCCTTCAGGCGATAACCCTCGCGCAGGATGGTGACGAGCTTGGGCGTGAAGAGTTCGACGAAGCTGGGACGCTGTTGCAGCGAGGACGGCATGGCGATCCTTCCGGCGCGTCAGCGCTTGTTCGATGCCTTGAGCCGCACGCCGCGACCGCGGCCGGTGCTGGCCGCGCCTTCGCCGATCAGTTCGATGCCGGCCTTGTCGAGCGCGCCGGCGAGTTTCATCAGCGAGTCGACATTGCTGCGGATAACGCCGTCGCTGGCTTCCATGCGCTGGATCGTCGGCAGCGAAAGGTCCGACAATTCGGCGAGCCGCTTCTGGTCGAGGCCCGCCAGGGCACGGGCGGCACGCATCTGGGCGGCGGTGATCAACGAGAACCTCTTGATGTTCAATATGCTATATATAACATCTAGTACATTCTAAGTGATGTTTCAAGCATCAGTTTGGGGCGATAAACCACGATCCCGCAGGGCGACAGATGCCGTTCTGTTTGAATTGATTCATCCCATCGGTGTCATGGCCCGCGAATGCGGGCCACCCAGTTGGGCATGTCTTTCGGATCGAAGAATTGACGACCACCAAACCTGCAAACCGGATGCCTACCGTCACCTGGGTGGCCCGCATTCGCGGGCCATGACAGTGGGGAAAATTGTTCGAACCTCAATTCAACCTTTCGCCGCGCCGCTGAAGCGCTTGATGATGGGGCTTTCCTCGTCGATCAGGGCTTTGAACGACGGGCGGGCGTGGATGCGGGCGACATAGGCGGCGAGTTTCGGCCAACGCGCGGCGTCCAGCGCTTCGCCGCAATGGGCGAAGTTGACGAACATGGTGCCGATGGCGATGTCGGCGATGGAGAAGGCGCCGCCGGCGAGGAATTCCTTGGCGCCGATTTCGGCTTCGAGATGGTCGAATATGGGGGGCAGCTTTTCGGTTAGCGTCTTGCGGCACAGGGCTTCGTCGGGCTCGCGGCGCAGCATGCGCTTGACGATGCGCTCGAAGAACAGGCCGGTGCCGATGGCCGGCGCCATGGCGGTGTCGGCATATTCCTCGTACCACAGCGCCCTGGCGCGCTCGAACGCGTCGGCGGGATAGAGCGCGGGCCTGGGAAATTTGTGCTCGAGATAGTCGCAGATGATGGAGGAGTCCGGCAGCGTGTTGGGCTCCGGCACATCGGTGTCGCGCAGCACGGGGATGCGTTTGAGCGGACTGATGGCGAGGAATTCCGGCGGCGGATTGAACGGGCTGACCTGGTCGAGCTTGTATTCGATGCCCTTCTCCGCCAGCGCGACGCGCACCTTGCGCACGAAGGGCGAAACGCTGCCGCCATAGACGATGATTGCCATTGCCAACCTCCGGATTGTTGGCCGATCAAATCACGCCGGCGCCATCACTTCCAGCTTGGGCGAGCGCTCCTCGGGCAGATTGTCGTAGAGGTCAGCTATCAGATCGCTCTTCACCCCTTTTGATCTGGGGTCATTCCAAAGATTTTCAAACTGGCGCGGATCGTTTTTGAGATCGTAGAGCTCTCCTTCCGTGCCGTCGTAGCGGATGTCGGTCGCGAAACCGGCATAGGCGGGGAAGTTGGTCTCCAGTCCGTTGGGCTGGCCGGCGGTGGAGGGTTCGTAGCGCGTCAGCGACCAGCCGCCCTGGACGATGGAGCGGAAGTGGAAGCCATAGCCGGGAAACTGGCTGTCCCATTCGCACAGCGCGCGCTGGCGCGAGCCGTCGTCCGACGCCGGCAGGGGCTTGCCCTGCATCCAGGGCGCCGGCGCGATGCCGGCGATGGCGCAGAAGGTCGGCGCCAGATCGACCTGCTCGACCGGCTGCTGGACCGTCGCGGGTTTGACCTTCGCGTTCGGCGCGGGGCGCCAGATGAACGGCAGGCGCATCAGCGCGTCGGTGTGGAACGGACCTTTGTAGACCAGGCCGAAATCGCCCTGCAACTCGCCGTGGTCCGTCGTGAAGACGACATCGGTATCGTCGTTCCAGCCCTTGGCGGCGATCTTGGCCATGACCTTGCCGATCGCATCGTCGATCAACTCGTTCATGACATGGACCTTGGCGTTGATCTCGCGGATGTTGTCGGGGGTGAGTTGTTGCGGGCGGAAATTCTGCGGCCCGCCTTCGGCGTTGATGAAATTGCCCTCGTAGTATTCGAGCCAATGCGCCGGCTTGCGCGCCAGCACTTTGCGGATTTCGTCGGGTGAACCGGGATAGCCATCGGGCAGCGGCAGGTCGCGCCAGTTGGCGCGATGGTTCTCCGCCGCCGGCGGATCCCAAGGATGGTGCGGATCGGGGAAGCTGAGCCACAGCATCCAGTCGTCGTCGCTGTCCAGTTTCTCCAGCCAGTCGAGCGCCAGGCCGGCGAGCCAGTCGGTGTGATAGAGCGCGCGCGGGATCTGGTGATTGGAGGTTTCCGGCGCGCCGGTATCGCCGCCGGGGGACGCGTTGAGCAGGCGCGGCCAGGCGTCGAACACCTCCTTGCTCTGCGCCCGCAGCCAGCGGCCGTAATGGCCGACCGGACGGCCGCCGAAGCTCGCCGTGTGCATGGCGTGGATGGCGTAGTCGAAGCCGCGCCAGGGGCCGAAGGTGCCGTCGCGCTGGCGCCGGTTCTCCTCGAATTTCAACTGCGGATCGAAGCCGGGCTCGAAATGCGCCTTGCCGATCAGCGCGGTCTTGTAGCCGGCCTTGTCCTTGAGGTACTGCGCGAAGCTGGGCGCATCTTCGGGCAGCGGCACGCCGTTGGCGAAGACGCCGTGGCTGCGGACGTATTGGCCGGTCAGCATGGTCGAGCGCGCCGGCATGCAGACGGTGTTCTGGTTATAGCCGCGCGCGTAATTGACGCCGTTCGCCGCCAGCGCATCGATGTTCGGCGTGCGGCAGAACTTGTTGCCGTTGCAGCCGAGCGAATCCCAGCGCTGCTGATCCGTGGTGATAAAGAGAATCTTGCGGCCCATGATCAGCCCTTCAACGGTTCGAGACAGCCCGCGTCCTTAAGGACCGGATCGATGCCTTCGCGGCCGGCGGCGTCGAGCTTCTTGTAGGCCTCGCGCAGGTCCCACAGGCAGCGCTGCTGATAGCGGAACGAGCCTTGCGTATAGGTCTGGCCGAGCAAGGTGACGCTGAACGTCGGCTCGCCCTTCTCGAACGCCCTGGCGTTGGCGAGCAGGAACGGGAAATAGACCTCGCCGGCCATTTTGAGGAAGCCCTTGATCGCAGGCGAGAGCGCCGCCGTGGGATCACGCCATTCGCCGTCGATGCCGCTGGCGTCGTCGAGATTCATCAGCCAGCGGAAGGTGAAGGGCGCGATCTCGCGCATCAGATCGTCCGGCGTCGGATCGGTGGCGAGCTGGCTGAGCTGGCCCAGCCAGCCGAAATCCGCGAGCGAAGGGCGCGAGCCGAACAGGTACACCTCCTGCGTCACATGCGCCTCGAACAGCGCCAGGATTTGCCTGGCGGACTCTTCGATGATCGGCGCGTTTTGCGGCGTACAGCCGACGATCGGCATGCGGCCCACCTGGCGGGCGCGAAATTGCTGCGCCGATTTCAGGATGGCATCGCGGCCGTGGCCGCCGAGGCGGTCGAAGGACAGCCACTCGCTCATCTGCTTGGCGTCGCGCTCGCGGAACCAGCGGTAGTGGAACATCGCCTTGGTGCCCCACTCGTCCGCCATGTCTTCGAGCAGGGTGGCGAGGAAGGCTTGTCCCGGATCGCTCGGCACGATGGAGCGTTCGCTGTGCGCCTTCTCCAGCGCGAAGATCATCGGCGTGGAATCGTTGTGCCAGGAGCCGTCGGGAAATTGGATGATCGGGATCACCGGCGCTTTGACGTTGGCGAAGATCGAGCGGTCGGCCATGTCCATCTGCTTCCAGATGTGCGGCAGGCGGCGATAGCGCAGGATGGCGCGCATCTTCATCGAATAGGGCGAGCCGAGGCCGCCATGGATGGTGTAGTGGGTCATGCTATTTCTCTTCCTTCCCAACATTCACCATGGCCGGCCTCCGAGCCGGCCACCCAGCAGGCGCGCGTCGGCGCGCCAATGACTCTTTTGTGCCCGCAGACGCGGGCGCGCTGGGTGGCGTCCGCACGCTGCCGCTACGGACCAAGCCCGGCCATGGTGAGGGTTGAAATGATGGTCCAACCAGAATGCGAACTTGTGTTCCGGTTCGGAGTTAGGCAGTGTCGCGGCTCGCCGTCAATAAGGACCTCCGCGTGACGCTGTCCATCGATGTGTTCTGGTCGTTCCGCAGCCCCTATTCCTATCTCGCGACACCGCGGCTGGTGGAGATGGAGGCTGAATACGACCTGACGGTCAAGGCGCGGCCGGTCTATCCGCTGGCGGTGCGATCCGGTGAATTCTTCTCCCAAGTCAATCCCTTGTGGATCCCTTATCTGATGCGCGACACGATGCGGCTCGCGGAGATGCTCCGCCTGCCCTATCGCTGGCCGCGGCCCGATCCCGTCGTGGTCGACATGCAGACGCGGGCGGCGACGCCGAACCAGCCCTACATCCATCGCCTGACGCGGTTGGGCTGCGCGGCCGAGGAAGCTGGGCACGGCCTCGCCTTCCTCAAAGAGGTCAGCCACACGATCTGGTCCGGCACGGTCGACGGCTGGAACAGCGGCGATCACCTGGCGCAGGCGGCGGCGCGGGCCGGCGTCGACCTGGCGGCGCTGGACAAGAAGATCGGCGACGATCCGGACAAATACGAAGCGATCATCATGGCGAACCAGGCGGCGCATCAGGCGTGCGGTCATTGGGGCGTTCCGACCTGCGCCTTCGAGGGCGAGCCGTTCTTCGGGCAGGACCGGCTCGACGTGCTGTTGTGGCGGCTGAAGCAGAAAGGTCTGAAGCCAAGATGAGACGCATATTCCTTGGGCTCGTGATCGTCGTGGCGCTGCTCGGCATCGCGGCCGCGGCGGCGCTGCAATCGGTCGCGGTCGATACCTGGGTGTTCCGCATGGCGGTGCGTCACGCGGTGGGCGGCGGCGATGCGCAGCTGGCGGATAGCGACACGCTGTCGGTGCTGCTGGTCGGCACCGGCACGCCGCTGCCGGACGTCAGCCGCGCCGGACCGAGCGCCATGATCGCGGCCGGCTCGCATCTCTATCTGGTCGACGCCGGCGTCGACTCGGCGCGGAACCTTCAGCTGTGGAAAGTGCCGATGGACAAGATCGACGGCGTGCTGATCACGCATCTGCATTCCGATCATATCGGCGGGCTGGCCGAGATCCGGCTGCAGAGCTGGGTCGCGGGGCGCAAGAGCCCGCTGAAGGTCTATGGTCCGCCGGGCATCGAGCGCGTGGTGGCGGGCTTCAACGAGGCTTATGCCATCGACGATTCCTATCGCACCAGGCATCACGGTGCGGCGATGCTGCCGCCGGCGGCCGCCGACCTGGTCGCGGTGCCGATCGTCATCGCGCCGGGCGCGACGACGGCTTCGGTGTTCGCGGCGCTGGGGCTGACGGTGACCGCGATCCGCGTCAAGCACGAGCCGGCCAATCCGGCTTACGGCTATCGCTTCGACTATGCAGGACGCGCGGTCACAATAAGCGGCGACACGATCTACGACGAGGACCTGGCGCATGCGGCGCTGGGCAGCGACGTGCTGGTGCATGAAGGCCTGGCGCCAGAGCTGGTCGGCATCATGCATGACGAGATGCTGGCGGCGGGACGGACGCGGCCGGCCAAGATCATGCACGACATTCCGGGCTATCACACCGCCCCGCCCGACGCGGCGAAGATCGCCAATTTGGCGCATGCCAGGCTGCTGCTGTTCACGCACCTGCTGCCGATCCTGCCCAACGGAATCGCGGTGCGCGCGTTCCTCAAAGGCGTCGACGACGTGCGCCCGAGCGGCGTGCGCGTCGGGCATGACGGGCTGATCGTGCGGCTGCCGAAAGGGAGCGATGCGGTGAATATCGGGGATGTCCAATAGAACTGTCATGGCCCGCGAATGCGGGCCACCCAGTTCACGCTTGCGACGTCGCCCGAAGTTCTGCTCCGCTTAATTTTCAACACCGCTCAAACGTCACCTGGGTGGCCCGCATTCGCGGGCCATGACAATTTGTTTTTTGATGCCCTTTGTCTAACTCCTCCGTATACGGAAGAACTCCTTGAGCAGCGCGCCCGCCGCTTCGGCGTCGCCGGCTCTGGCGACTTGCGGGCGGTGGTGGCAGGTGGGCTGCTCGAAGAATTTGGGACCGTGCAGGATGGCGCCGCCCTTGGGGTCCTCGGCGGCGAAGACGACGCGGGCGACGCGGGCCAGGCTGATGGCGCCGGCGCACATGGCGCAAGGCTCCAGCGTCACATAAAGCGTCGTGCCCAGCAGCCGCTCATTGTCGAGCTTCGCGGCGGCGGCGCGCAGGACCAGCGCTTCGGCATGGGCGGTGGGGTCGCGGCGCTCGACGATGCGGTTGCCGTCGACGGCCAGGACCTCGCCGTCCGCCGAGAGCAGCACGGCGCCGACCGGCACCTCGCCCCGCAAGGCGGCGGCTTGGGCTTCGGCGAGCGCAAGTGCTATGGCAGCGTCGTCATTCATGATCGGACCAATAGTGGCCAAGAGCAGCACGGGCAAGTGGACGCCCAGAACCGACGCCGAGAAGGTGGAAAGCCTCGCCCCCGAAGGGGCGGATGGGCCCAAGGGCGAACGCATTGCGAAAGCGATGGCGCGCGCCGGGCTGTGTTCGCGCCGCGACGCGGAGAAATGGATCGCCGAAGGCCGCGTGGCGGTGAACGGCAAGGTGCTGACCTCGCCGGCGCTGAATGTGAGCGACCACGACGCGGTGACGGTGGACGGCAAGCCGATCGCGGCGAAGGAGCAGACGCGGCTGTGGCGATACCACAAGCCGACGGGCCTGGTGACCACGCACAAGGATCCGCAAGGTCGTCCCACCGTGTTCATCAACCTGCCCAAGCATCTGCCGCGCGTGGTTTCGGTCGGCCGGCTGGATTTCAACTCCGAAGGCCTGCTGCTCCTGACCAATGACGGCGACATGGCGCGGCGGCTGGAGCTTCCCGCCAGCGGCTGGCAGCGGACATACCGCGCCCGGCTGTTCGGCAAGGTGACACAGGCCGATCTCGACAAGCTCGCAACCGGCATCACCATCGACGGCGTGACATATGGGCCGGTGGTCGCCGACCTCGAGCGCAGCAAGGGCATGTACTCCTGGGCCAGCGTGACGCTGAAAGAAGGCAAGAACCGCGAAGTGAAGCGGCTGATGGAACGCATCGGCCTGAAAGTGGCGCGGCTGATCCGCGTGCAATACGGCCCGTTCCACCTGGGGCATCTCGCGGAAGGCGCGGTCGAGGAAGTGCCGGCGAAACTGTGGCGCGAGCAGCTGGGGATCGGGCGCAAGAAGCGGTAGGGGAACGGTATTATGGTCGAACTCAAAAAATTGCTGCCTGTCGATTTGAGATCCATGGGCTTAGATGAAAAATGGCTCCAAGATCGAATTGAAGAGGACCCCTCTTTGTTGGGACTGGGCGAGTTGGAGATCGCCGGCCGTGAGCATCGGCAGCCAATCGGCGGCCGCATAGATTTCTTGATGAAAGACGTGGAGGCAGAGACCTTTTATGAAGTAGAAGTTATGTTGGGTGCACTGGATGAAAGTCATATCATCAGAACGATTGAATACTGGGACATCGAGCGCCAACGGCGTCCGCAGTTCGAGCATCGTGCTGTAATCGTCGCGGAAAATATAACTTCGCGCTTTTTCAACGTCTTACGCCTGCTGAACCGCGCCGTCCCTCTGATCGCGATCAAACTTAGCGCATTCAAATCCGGCGATTCGGTCATTCTTCATCCAATAACCGTTCTCGATGTCGTCGAGGAAATTGACGTCGCGGACGTTGATCCTGTCGAGCGTGCCGACCGCACATATTGGGAAAGAAAAGCGAATCCGTCATTTCTAGCTATAGTGGATCGCATTGTTGCCGCACTGGGCAACGATATCGTCCACCCTAGACTGACTTACAACAGGCACCACATAGCGATTGGCACAACCGGTCACAATTTTTGCTGGTTTCATCCTCGCAAGCATACAGCGCACTGCCATGTCGAATTTCGGACGATCGCCGCAGATCGCGAGGCCCTGCTAGCGAAAATGCAAACTGGCGGGATTGACGCATCGCCAATGCAGACAAGAAACGTCACCTTCAGTCTGACGACACACCTATTGAACGAGCGATTTGAATTAGTGAGCAGCGTTTTGAAAGGCGCCGAAATTTCGTCCAGGCTCTAGCCCAGCGCGCCGCTCGCCGGCTGAGTGGCCGGGTCGAGCCCGGCCAAGGTAAGTGGGGAGCGGGATGCCTTTGAATCCGGAACGATGTCGCTCTCCCGTTCGTTTCCGGTCAGCCGCTGATGCGCTGCGCAACCGAAACGATCGCCCGTGAAACTCGCCGTCGTGCCTGAGACGTTGCTGGAACGTCTCGGGCTGTGGCTGGGCCTTGTGCCGGTGCCGCTGTTCGAGACTCATGTCAGCGCGACGCTGGCGCGGGTGGTGATGGCGGGGGTGGAGCTGGGGGTGTTCGAGTGTCTCGACGCGGCGCCGCTGGCGCTGGCGTGTATCGCGGAGCGCTGCAAATGCGATCCCGGCGCGATGCGGTTACTGCTGGAGGCGCTGGTGGCGTGCGGCTATCTCACCGTGACGCACGGTTGCTACGCGCTTTGCGCCAAGAGCCGGACGTGGCTGCTGGCCGCGAGCGCCCATTCGGTGCGCGACAAGATTTTGCTGCAAGGCATCGAATGGGGCTGGCTGACGCATCTGGAAGACTTCGTCCGCTCGGGCACGCCGCTCGATTTTCACGCCACCATGTCGGACAGCGAGCGCGATCTCTATCACCGCAGCATGCGCGCCATCGCCGGCATCGCGAGCCGCGAAGTGGCGCTGCGCACGCCGGTGCCGCAGGGCGCGCGGCGCATGCTGGACCTGGGCGGCAGCCACGGGCATTTCGCGGCCTCGATCTGCCGGCGCCATCCGGGGCTCGACGCGCAGGTGATGGATTTTCCCGACGCCATCGCCAAGGCGGCGCCGCTGCTGGCGGCCGAAGGGCTGGGGGCGCGCGTCGTGCATGTCGCCGGCGACGTGACGCAAGTCGATCTGGGCGCCGGACAATACGACCTGATCTTCATGTCGAACCTCGCGCATCATCTTTGCGATGGGCAGAACCGCGAACTGGCGCGCGGCGTGGCGCGGGCGCTGAAACCGGGCGGGGTGTTCGTCATCCAGGAAGCGGCGCGCGCGCCCGAGGCGGCGGGGCAGACCGGCGCGCTGCTCGGACTTTATTTCGCGCTGCAAAGCCGGCCCGACGTCAACAGCTGGACCGTCGCCGAAATGCGCGGCTGGCAAAGCGGCGCGGGGCTGAGGCCGCGCAACGCGATGCGGCTGCACACGGCGCCGGGATGGGTGCAGCAGGCGGCGTATGCGTAGGGTTAGCGCGCACGCATTGCGTCACGCAATCCGCGGAAGCTGATCCG
The DNA here is from genome assembly GCA_036512455.1 of Rhizomicrobium sp. Lineage (GTDB taxonomy): Bacteria > Pseudomonadota > Alphaproteobacteria > Micropepsales > Micropepsaceae > Rhizomicrobium. The sequence continues at coordinate 2,030 of DATCAT010000001.1, read as the reverse complement.
CTTCACTCCCGCGGCATCGAGCTTCGTTTTCAGCGCGGCGTCCACACCCACCGCGGCGTCGTGCGTCCGTATCCAGGCTTCGGTTTTGTCGTAGGCGTGGAGTTCCTCGCCGTCGGTGACGGGATGCAGGATGACTTCGGTGACGCCGGGGCGCGGGGCGGCGAGATAGGTGTCGAACAGTTTCGCGGTCGGGCTGCCCCAGTGGAAGCTGAAATGGTCGGGATAGAGGATTTGGGCTTCGTCGGCCTGGGCGCGGCTGGCGAAGCCCAGGCTGGCATCGGCGCCGGCGCCGAGCATGCGCAGCGGCAGCTTGTATTCGCGCGCCAGCTTCACGTAGATCGGGAACAGGAGCTTGCTCGCCTGCAGCGTGCCCATGTGGTTGTCGAGATGAGTGATGTCGACACCCCAGGCGAGCGCCTGGTCGATCTGGGCGCGGCATTCGGCTTCGACTTCGCTCGGGTCGGCTTGCGCCCAGAGTTCGGCGGAGTTGCGCGGCAGATAGCCTTGCGCGTCGCGCAGGCTCGGCGCGTCGGTCAGCGAGCGCCAGCGGTAGGCCGGATATTCCGCGGTGAGCGTCAGATGGATGCCGACGTCGAGATCGTGAAAGCGCTCGACCGCCTCGCGCGCCCAGGGGCACGGCACCATCAGCGTCGCCGAGGTCGCGAGGCCTTGGCGCATCGCGGCTTCGCTCGCGGCATTGGCGGCGTGGCTGGAGCCGATGTCGTCGCAATTGACGATCAACAGGCGCGCGTCGGGCGCGTGGCCGAGGCGTTCGGCGATGGATGGTGATGGCATGCTGTACTGTCCTTTTTCCCAGGAAAAACTGTCATGGCCCGCGAATGCGGGCCACCTAGGTGACAACCCGTTAGACGTTGAGAATTGAATTCAACCTTCTCTTTCGACAAATTCAAGACCTGAACTGGGTGGCCCGCATTCGCGGGCCATGACACCAAATGATATGAAGGTGGCATGCCCACCATCCGTCCCTATCGTTCCATCGACCTGCCGGCGCTCTACAAAATCTGTCTGGCGACGGGTGCGTCGGGCGCGGATGCTTCGCATCTGTATGCCGATCGCGAAATCATCGGGCATATCTATGCCGGGCCTTATGGCGTGCTGGAGCCGGGGTCGGCGCTGGTGGCCGAGGACGCTGACGGCGTCGGCGGCTATGTCATCGGCACGCACGACACGTTCGCGTTCGAGACGCGGCTGGAGGCGGAGTGGTGGCCGGGGCTGCGGGCGCGCTATGCCGATCCGGTCGAACCGCGCGAGGGCTGGAGCGCCGACCAGCGCATGGCGTATCTGATGCACCATCCGGCGCGGACGCCGCGGCGAATTTCGGAGCCTTACCCTGCACATCTGCATATCGACATGCTGCCCAGGCTGCAGGGCGCGGGGCTCGGGGCTAAGCTGATCGCGGCGTGGCTGGCGCTGATGGCGGCGCGCGGCGTGAAAGCGGCGCATCTGGGCGTCGGGCCGGCCAATGCGCGGGCGGTCAGGTTCTACCGCAAATACGGGTTCCACGAGATCGAGCAGCTGCCCGAGCCCTGGAATACCTATTGGTTTGGCATTTCCACATCTTAAGTGTAGAAGCCCGGCTCGCCATCCCTTTCAGGTGTTCCCATGCGCAAGAAGAAGCACGAACTGCCGCAGCCTTTCGCCGCCGAAACCAAGGATGTGCGCTTCGCCGGCACGTTCGAGGTGCTGATCCCGGTCGAGGGCCGCAACAAGCCGTTGCGCGCGCCCAAGCAGTTCGAGACGCTGCAGGCCGCCGAAGCCTGGCTGCACAGCCCCGACGGCAAGGACGCGATCGACGAGCTGGTCGAGGGTGAAGTGAAGGCAAGGGCGAAGTAGAGTCGCCATCTCATTGCATTAACGCCCATCTCTCCCTCACCATGGCCGGGCTTGATGTTTGGTCCGGACAGATACCCGACGGGTGTTCGGGGACATAGCCGACACATCAAACTAGGCAGGAATTGGCTTGAGGAGGCCGTCCATGCCATGGCGCGAGGTGTCGAAGATGGAACAGC